>CAKQQS010000013.1 GCA_934271255.1 uncultured Clostridia bacterium | reverse complement strand
GAAGTGGTAATCGAAGCGGGTTGCGAATTCCCGTCTTACGCGCTTTGGAGCGGAACGGGAAACACCGTTTACAGAACTACCGAAACTTATAAATTCAAAAAGGTAAACGACGGTTGGTATAAGGTGTTCGTCGCTACGTTTGTAGACGAAAGTGGAAATGTTCTCGGCGCATCTGAATTTACGGTAGCCGACGAAACGCTCGTTTATCCCGATATAGATGAAGAAGTCGGGTATGATTATACTTGGACGGGCGACGAACTCAAAGAGGAAAACATTACCGTAACCTTGAAAAAGACAATTAAGACTTTCGACGTTAAAATCGGCGATGCGGAAGCCGTGAAATATAATTACGGAACTAAAATCGAAAAACCCGAAGATCCGGAGATTCCCCCCGAAGAAGGTTATGAAAAGAATTTCAAAGGTTGGTATAACGGTGATGTCGTTTGGGATTTCGAAACGGATACCGTTACGAGCGATTTAACTTTAACGGCTGAATTCGACAAAAAAATAATCGAATACAAAGCGAAGTTGATCTTAGCCGACAGAACGGAAAAGGAATTTTCTTATACAATCGAAAACAGAAGCGAAAATCTTGCGGAGGTTAAGAACTTCCTCGGAACGAACGACGCTCAGTATACGTATACAAACGATTTACCGACCGAACTTCCGCTCATAAACGGTAAAACTTACACGGAAACGAGAACTGTAAATAAGTATTCCGTTACGATTGGCGACAACGCTCCCGTCGACGTCGAGTACGGCTCGAAGTTGACAAAACCCGAAACCGATCCCGTAAAGGAAGAAGACGAAGGATATACTTACACGTTCAAAGGTTGGTATAACGGTGATGTTGTTTGGAATTTCGAAACGGATACCGTTACGAGCGATTTAACTTTAACGGCTGAATTCGAAGCGGTTAAAAAGGAAACCGAAAGCGGAAAAAGCGGAGGATGCTTCGGTTCTGTGGTAAGCGGAATTTCCGCGTTGTCCGTACTCGTTGTCGTTTGCGCGGCGTTTTTGGTTAAGAAAAAAGAAAATTGATAACGTTTTAACACGTCGGGCGGAGGAAAATCCCCCGCCCGGATTTATGTTTTATATGGAAAAAATACAACGACTCGGCGTTATGCTAGACTGTTCGCGTAACGCGGTTTTAAAATCCGAAAAAATTAAAGAATTCATCGATATTATCGCCCGAATCGGCTACAATACCCTCGAATTGTATATGGAAGACACATATAAAATCGAAGGCGAGCCGTATTTCGGCTATTTAAGAGGCGGTTATACGGCGGAAGAACTGAAAGACGTCGATTCGTATGCCGCAACCAAGGGCATAGAAGTTATTCCCGCCATTCAGACGCTGGCGCATTTCAATAATCTCGCAAAACTTCCTCATTATGAAGAAATGATAGACGTTTGCGACATTCTGCTCGTCGATAACGAAAAAACATACTCGCTTATCGACAAAATGTTCGCTACGCTTACCAAAGTGTTTTCGACGAAAATCGTCAATATCGGTATGGATGAGGCTCATTACGTGGGGCTCGGCAAATACCTTGATATTCACGGATACAAGGACAGATACGAACTGTTATTCGAGCATTTAAAAAAAGTCGCGGTGATTGCCGAAAAATACGGATTAACTTTGCATATGTGGAGCGATATGTTTTTCCGTATCGTAAATCAAGGCGAATATTACGGAAAAGATATTGTTTTGCCGTCGGACGTTAAGCGTAATTTACCCAAAAACGTCGAGCTCGTTTATTGGGATTATTACCATACCGAAAAAGAAGACTATGAAGCAATGATGTTTGCCCATAAGTCGATTATCGACGATTTTTGGTTTGCGGGCGGCGCGTGGAGCTGGGGCGGTTTCGCGCCGTTTAACGGCTATACTTTAAAAGCGATGAAAGCGGCGATTAAGGCTGCTAAGGAATTCGACGTTAAAAACATACTTGTAACGATGTGGGGCGACGACGGAAAAGAATGTTCTTTCTTCTCGTTGATTCCGTCATTGTACGCGATAAAAGAGTATTCGGTCGGGAACTTCGACGAAACTTCAATTAAACAAGGGTTTAAAAGTCTTTTCGGTATCGAATTCGACGATTTTACACTTCTCGATATTCCGAATTTGTTGCCGCTTCCTCATGAAGAACTCGAAACGGCTTGCAAGGCATTGCTTTATTGCGATCCGTTTTTGGGGATATTGGACGATATTGTTATGGAAGAAGGAAAAATTCCTTACGGGGAATACGCTTTAAAACTTTCGGTTGCCGAAAAAAACGTCGGCAAATACGGATATATTTTCGAAACGATGGCTGCGCTCTGTTCTGTCCTTGAATTGAAATATGACCTCGGCGTGCGTATAAGAAAGGCATATAAGTCTGCCGAAAAGTCGATTATCACGCAAATTTGTCTTGAAATCGACGAAACAAAAAGAAGAGTTTCGGTATTCTATGACAAATTTAAAAGCCTATGGTTTTGCGAAAACAAACCGTTCGGATTCGAAATACACGACGCTCGCCTCGGCGGGCTGATAATGCGGTTGAATTCTTGTAAAGAAAGGCTGAAAGAATATGCGGACGGCAAAATCGATAAGATAGACGAACTCGAAGAAAAAAAGCTTCCTTACAGAGAGAAGCCTACGTTATACTTTAACATTTATCGTCGTCTGATTTCCGTCAGCGATATTTGATTGCCCGTCCGAAAGAACCGAAGCGATAAACAAATAAACGATAGGTTTTGCTATACAGCCTTGTACCATACAGAATACTCGACTTCGATATCCCGTCCGTTGTATTCGTAATACATTGTTACATAAAAGTTTTCGGCTACAATTTTTTCCGTTTACCTCGGCTTTTAACTGTGCTACAACGGGGTGGCGAAAGGCAAAAAACCGGAGCGGTATCTTTATTGTTATGTCTATTGAAAAAAACTGTTATACGGTCTTTCATGGCAAGCACCTGTTTTTGAGCATAGAAAAAGCCGAGCGATTATGCGGTGTTGTTATAGGGAATTATTAAAACTAAATTATAGAATTGCACTTTCAAACGATAACAAAAGGCTCACGGGATTTCATCCGAGAGCCTTTTGTCATAAAGAAAAGATGAATATATATTGCTTGTAATCTTTATACAATCTTAATACCTTTCACGAGAATCCTAATGCTATCTTTATGAAAAAAATGATATTATGATACCGATAAACGGAATCGAGGCTTTTGCATGGGAATACTAAAAAGGAAACTATCATCCTTTCAGATAATACTACTAGGATTCGCGGGAGTTATTTTGCTCGGCGCATTTTTACTTACTTTGCCGATATCTTCAAAAACTCACGAATGGACATCGTTTATCGACGCCCTCTTTACTTCGACGTCCGCCGTATGCGTAACGGGGCTTATTGTATTCGACACTGCAACTCACTGGACGATATTCGGGCAAATCGTTATTCTGTTGTTAATCCAAATCGGCGGCATGGGCGTCGTTACCATAGCCGTGTCTCTTGCCGTTATTTCCGGCAAAAAAATCGGACTGTTCAGCCGCGAAACAATGAAAAACGCAATTTCCGCGCCAAACGTGAGCGGAATAGTCCGCCTGACCGGATTTATAATCAAAGGTATATTTTTGATTGAACTTATCGGCGCGCTTGTTATGATGCCCGTATTTTGTATAGATTACGGCGCCGAAGGAATCTGGCTGTCGATTTTCCATTCCGTGTCGGCGTTCTGCAATGCAGGGTTCGATATTATGGGAACCAAAAGCGGCGAATTTACTTCTCTGACTCATTACTCCGCACAACCGGTTATCAATATTACGATTATGCTGTTAATCATTGTCGGCGGTATCGGTTTTTTGGTATGGGAAGACGTTTGCAAACACAAGTGGCGAATCAAAGAATATCGCACGCAAAGCAAAGTGGTATTGATTGTAACCGCCGCGCTTATTGTTTTGCCCGCGATATACTTCTTCTTTTTTGAATTCGGCGATTTACCTGTCGGTAAGCGAATACTTGCTTCTTTGTTTCAATCCGTAACGCCGAGGACGGCAGGGTTTAATACGGTAAATCTTACGGCGATCAGCGATACGGGATTATACCTGATGATTATTCTTATGTTGATAGGCGGTTCGCCGGGTTCCACCGCAGGCGGTATGAAAACGACGACGATAGCGGTTTTATTTTCTTCCGCTTTTTCTGTATTCAGAAAAAAAGACAATGCGGAACTTATGAAACGGCGCATCGACGATGAAACGGTTAAGACGGCTTCGGCGATATTTATAATGTATATAACCCTGTTTTTATTAGGCGGAATGGCTATAAGCGCGATTGAAAATTTGCCTATTACGTCCTGCCTTTACGAAACCGCTTCCGCCGTCGGCACGGTAGGTCTTACTCTCGGAATTACCCCGACGCTCGGAATTGCGTCCAAATTGATTTTGATATTATCTATGTTTTTCGGACGCGTCGGCGGAATGACGTTGATATATGCCGCTTTCGGGGCAAATAAAAAACAAGCGGCAAAGTTGCCGACGGATACGATTGCAGTCGGTTAAGGAGGTTTTATATATGAAAACGAAATCTGTTTTATTGATAGGTCTCGGACGTTTCGGGAAATACATCGCAATGAAGTTGCACGAATTAGGACACGAAATCATGGCGGTAGACGAAAACGAAGAAAGAGTCAACGACGCTATGCCTTATGTGACTAACGGACAAATCGGCGACAGCACGAACGAAGCGTTGTTGAAATCGCTCGGCGTAAAAAACTACGACGTCTGCATTGTAACTATCGGCGGCAACTTTCAAAGTTCTCTCGAAACTACCTGCCTATTAAAAGAGTTGGGCGCGCAAAAGGTTGTGTCACGCGCCGAACAGGACGTTCAGGCAAAAGTTCTTCTGCGTAACGGCGCGGACGAAATTATTTATCCCGAAAAACAACTTGCCACATGGGCTGCAATCCGTTACAGTTCCGACCACATTCTCGATTACATAGAACTCGGCGATTCCTGTTCGATTTTTGAAGTGTCCGTTCCGCAGGCATGGGTGGGAAAATCAATTGCAGAGATAGATATTCGCAAAAAATACAACGTAAACATCATCGCCACAAAGAAAAACGGAAAAATCAATGCTGTTGTTACCGCCGACACTATTCTTTCCGGTGACGAAACGCTTTTGGTTCTCGGAGACTATAAGGCTTTGCGCAAATATTTTGATATTTAACCGCTGTAAAAGAGGGCGACTTTTATGGAAGACGTAATACTTATTATTGCAGTAGTAGCGGTTATGATTTTCGGCTTTTTTATTATGAAAAGGCTTGACGCCTTTTTGGAAGAAAACAGAAAAGCAATTGAAAAGGACCAAGAAGAAAAATACAGTCCGCTCGAATTCATTGACACAGAAAACTATGAAAATACGATTTCTGAGATCGAAAATTTCAAAAAACGCCGTAAAAAAGTCGCTATTGTTATATTTGACGGAGAAAATCGTGAGTTGACCGACACCTTAAACGATTACAAAAGTCGTTTCAAGTAGATTTTATTCAAAAAATATGCTATAATATAGGAAATAAAAAACGAAGGAGATACGGGTCGGTCAAATGGTAAAACAGTATATAAACAACAAAGAACACATTCTGGTTTGTTTGTCTTCCGCGCCTTCAAATCCGAAAATAATTCAGACGGCGGCAGCCATGGCAAAGGCGTTCAATGCGACTTTTTCCGCGTTATATGTAAAAACTCCCGCGTCTGAATCTATGGA
>CAKQQS010000012.1 GCA_934271255.1 uncultured Clostridia bacterium | reverse complement strand
AGGGTCAACAACTTCGCTTGATTCCACGTCTGCGTAGGAACGACATTTTGCCAGTTCTTCAACTTCGCGTTTCCATAGATCTTCAAACCCTTCAGGCGAGTAGTTTTCTAGAATTTTACGAGTGCTTGCGTTAAAATTTTTATTACGATATTGTTCCATTCTAGAATTAGAACGAAAAGACAGTAGAGATAAGAAAATTCTTAACTTTTCAAGTTCCTCACGGGTAATTACAACTTCGTTACTGGTTAAAAATTTCCTCTTTATAAGTTCCGCAATTTCTTGTTCAAAAACGGCCAAAGTGCTTTCTATGCTGGTAGGGTCGTTCTGATGGTTTATTTCATCACGATACATATCCATATTCATAAACACGCTTCTGGTATTGCGTTTTTCTAGTTTGCTGTTTTCAATATCCCAGTATGATACCTGCGAGTTTTCGTCTTGGAAATTTCGCAAAATAAATTGAGGGATATAGTGGTGTCTTTTAGATTCTTGTTTCATAAATAACTCCTGAGAAAAATTAAGACCACATTGATTAATGTAGCCTTAAATTTTGGTCTTCCCGCCGGGAGTCGAACCCGAAATTGCGCCTTAGGAGGGCGCCGTTATATCCATTTAACTACGGAAAGATATATTAAATTTTACAGGATATAGCAATACCCACTTTGGCGAACTTTTTTCGCCGTGGCAACCATTTAGGTCACCAAATTTTATTTTAGCCGTCTGTCGTATCGCCAAAACGCACGATTTTGAGCGGTTTTTGCATAGTTTTGCCCCGTTTTCAAGGGGTCATATTAGGAATAGCAAACCCTTAGGAGGGGTTTATTATATCCATTTAACTACGGAAGCGGTTATTTCGTTGACTGTTAAATTATATAGCGAAAAAACTTAAAAGTCAAGATTTTATATATATTTTAATTAAAATTACACATTCTAGGCATATGAAACGCCTTATCGACATTACCGCGCTTGTAACGGCGGTTTTTATTACGTGCGTAAGTATAGGCGCAACGCATAAAAAATACAATCCGCAGAATCTCGACGAAACACGTTCGTGCTATTCGCCCGTTAAAGATTCGGGCGACTACGCGTTCGTAGAAATCGCAAGTTTTAAAACCGATTTTCGTTCGTCAAGCGCAAACCGAAAACATAACGTCAGGTTGGCTTCGAGTAAACTGGATGGCAAAATCATTGAAAACAACGCCGAGTTTTCCTTTAACGACACGGTGGGACTTCGTACCGAAAAAAACGGATTTTTACCCGCTAAAATTATCTTTTCGGGACGGTTTATCGACGGAATCGGCGGCGGAGTTTGTCAGGTTTCGACGACTTTGTACAACGCGGCGGTGCTGTCGGGGCTGAAAATCACCGAACACCACCAACATTCGCTTCTGGTAAGTTACGTTCCGCCGTCGACGGACGCGATGGTAAACTCCGTCGGGTGCGACTTGAAATTCGTCAACGACACGGGCGGGCGAATATATCTTAAAACCTTTTGCGACGAAACGTCCGTTACAGTCAAAGTGTACGGCAAACGGCAAAAGTACTCCTACGCATTGATTAGCGAAACGGTACAAAGTCTGGACGCGCAACCGCCCGTTTACGTTACAGACGACGACGTTTGCAAAACGTTGAAACAAGGCGAACAGAAAATACTTGCTTACGGCGTGAAAGGCGCCGTATCGAGAGCGTATCTTTCGTGTTATAAAGACGGCGAGCTAGTGTACACTAAACTTTACCGCTCGAACGTCTACCGCCCGACGCCCACGATAATCGCGATAAGGAGCGAAGATGAAAAAGTATCTTGACTCGTCTAAAAAATGTTACGAACAAATAATCGAAAACATAAAATCGAGCAACCGAGAAATCCTGTTATGCTACTTTTCGGCAAGCGTAAGCGTAATGTTTTGCGAAATAGTCGACTTGTTGACGGAAAAAGCCAAACGCGGCGTAAAGATAAAAATACTCGTCGACGATTTCGGTTCGGCATTCAAACTGTCGAAAAAATATTTGCGTTCGCTCGCCGCGTTGGGCATCGAAGTCAAAAAGTTCAACAAACTTTTCTCGGTTAACGGTTTACCGAAAACGTGCCGACTGCACGTTAAAGCAGCCGTGTTCGACGGGGAAAGGTGCGTGTTTAACGGACTTAATCTCGAAGACAAGTACGTTAACGAAATCGAAACTTGCGGACACTGGAAAGAAAGCGGTCTGTTCGCCGACGAAAAACTTTCAAAAACGCTTCAAAAATCGTTTTACGGGCTGTGGAACGGCACCCCTGCCTTGCTTGACGGCGCAAAAACGCTTTATATAAACGACTCGGAAAACAAAGAAGTTACAAAACTGATAGAAAAAGAACTTGCCGCCGCGAAAAAGAGCGTCGTGATAACCACGCCGTACGTCGTCCCTACCTATAAAATCGTTTGCGAATTGATACGCCTTGCCGAAAACGGCGTAAAAATTACGCTGATTATTCCGAAAAGACCGGACAAACGAGCGGTGTACTGTTTAACGCTGAAATACGCCGATATTTTGCGTATGTTCGGCGTCGACGTAAAAACATACGGAAGGGGATTTATTCACCAAAAAACGGTACTTGTCGACGGCAAGCGGGTAATTGCGGGCAGTATGAATCTTGACTACGGCAGTTTGCGTAACAATATCGAAGAGTGCGTCGCGGAAGAAGACGTCGGGTTCGTAAACGCCGTTAAAAAAGACTTGAAAAGGGTATTGTCCGAATGTGAAAATCTTAAAAGTAAACTTACCGTTAAAGAAAAAATTACGGCGTTTTTGATGAGCCCGTTTAAAAAATTGTGTTAAGCGCGGTTAAATATTTATGATTGATTGACAAATCGTAGGCTTTTGTATATAATAAACGAATGAAAAAAATACGGTTAAACTGTTTCGACGGGTTCAGATGTTTGTCGGACAAATGCGAAGAAACGTGTTGCAAGGGCTGGGAGATAACCGTCGACGACGAAACGTATAAAAAATACGTCGGGTTAAACGACGAGTTTTCAAAACGGATAACGGGAGAAATCAGACGCGATAAGCGTGGATACGTTTTCAAAAACAAAAAAGGAAAATGTCCCTTTTTAAACGAAAACGGGCTGTGCGACGTACAATCGCGGCTGGGCGAAGACTATTTGTCCGAAGTGTGCTATAACCACCCGAGATTTTTCGTAGATTTCGGCAACGTAAGAGAGATAACTTACTCTTTTTCCTGCCCGAAAGTTTGCGATATGCTGCTTGGATTCGACGGCGATTTGGATTTTACCGAAACGAACGACGGCGAAATCGTGATAAACGACGTCGACGCGAGGAAGTATTCGGAGTCGGCGATTTTACGAAAAGAGATTTTTAAAATAATAACAACGGGTGAAACGACGGACGAAATATTTACGTCGGCGTACCGCGCGTGCGGATTGAAACAAAAAAAGCCGAACGCGAAAAAATTGCTGAAACGACTTTTGAAATGCGATATTTATAATCGGGAGTTGAAAAACGCCATAAAAAGCGGTTTAAACGACGAAAGACTAAACGTTGCGGGGTTTGATTTTCAACGGTTGAAAAGAGTAATCATTGCCGTAACGTTCAGATATTTTTTAGAATTAAGTTATTACGAATCGACGAAAAAAGCGTTGGATTTTATTTATAAGGTTATAACGTACGCGGAAATCCTTTCGGTGTATTTAGGCGAAAAGAAAACGCTGATATATTTCAGCAAAGAGATTTTACACGACGAAAACAATATTAAAAAAATACGGAGAAGACAATTATGAAGTACGATTACAAAACGAAAGGCGTATGCTCGTCCGAAATCACTTTCGACATAGACGGCAACGTCATCACGAACGTCAGTTTCAAAGGCGGATGCAACGGCAACCTTAAAGCGATATCCAAACTCGTGAACGGTAAAACGGTAGAAGAAATAAACAGCATTCTGGCGGGTAACACTTGCGGAATGCGTCCGACTTCCTGCGCCGACCAACTTGCGAAAGCGGTTAAGGAAGCGTACGAGAGAAACAACAACTAATCGAACGGGGGATATAAAAATATGTGGTTTTTATTTGCTATCGTCGCGATGCTTTGTTGGAGCGGCTCGGATATATTTTCAAAAGTAGGCTCTAAGCCCGAAGATAAACACAGCCACTGGAAAATGGTTATAGCCGTCGGTATGATAATGGGCATACAGGCAATGATACAAATATTCGGTTTCGGCGTAAAAGTTACTCTTCAAGACCTGATCGAATATTTGCCCGCATCGGCGTTTTACATATCGTCGATGATACTTGGGTACATCGCGTTAAGGTACATAGAACTGTCCGTTTCGTCGCCTATATGCAACTGTTCGGGCGCGGCAAGTTCGTTGTTTTTATTGATATTCTTCTTTAAGATGACGGGTATTACGGACAAACTTACGCTCGTAGGAACGATTCTCGGCGTTTTGTTTTGCGCGACGGGCGTTTTGACGCTCGGTATAGTAGACGCGAGAGAAGACGAAGAACTCAAAGCCTTGCGTAGAGAAAAAGCGAACGTCAAGTACAGCAAAAGCATTCTGGCGTTACTTCTTCCCATACTGTACCTTATACTAGACGCGGGCGGAACGGTAGCCGACGCGTTTATACTCGAACACATGGACGAAAACGTCGCTAACGTCGCGTACGGTCTGACTTTCTGCATGATGGCGTTCGGAGCGGCGGTATATCTCGCTATAAGAATGTTCGTTAAAAAAGAAAAAATATTTTACGTTTCGAGAGAATGGCCAAAACTCGTTGGCGGCGGATTTGAAACGCTCGGACAACTCGCGTACGTTTACGCAATGGCAAGAAACGCCGTTGCTTCCGCGCCGATTATTTGTTGTTATTGCGCGGTATCCGTAGTATGGGGAAGAATATTCCTGAAAGAAAAACTCACATGGCGTCATTACGTCGCTATCGCGATAGCCGTAATAGGTATCGTGATTATGGGAATATTCGGCGGCGACTAATTGCAAGGTCAAAAACTACGTAGGTTTTAGCAATTTAAAGAATAAGTAAAAGATTCAAAAACCGTTGACAATTTAATGGACGTTTATTATACTTGTGTCGTGTATTTATGGTTTTATGCCAAAAACCGCGCAAAACGCGGGGGATTCTACTTGCGGTAGAAATCGTAAAAGACAACTCTACTTCGGGTAAATCAAGGGTATAGAACAAATCCTTCAAAGTAGGTTGTGTTTTTTGGCGCGCAAATATATACTTGAAACGTTCGGAGCGAAAATAATAATTTTTCGTCGGCGAAAAGTCAAGCGCGGCTTAAAACGCGGAACGCACCCGAAGAAAAACGCGACGAGCGGTTACGTTGTTTGCGTAACGAATATAATAAAATTGTAACGGAGAGCATCATGAGAAAAATTAAAATAGTTTCCGATTCTTCATGCGATATTTTCAAACTCGATTACGCGGATTTCGCTTCCGCGCCGATGAAAGTCATTACCGACGAAAAGGAGTTTGTCGACGACGAAAACTTGAACGTAGCGGAAATGGTCGAGTATTTCAATAAGTACAAAGGCAAATCGAAATCGTCCTGTCCGAGCGTAGGCGACTGGCTTGAAGCGTTCGGGGACGCGGACGACGTAATCTGCATAACGATAACGAGCGGACTTTCGGGGAGTTACAACTCCGCGTGTTCGGCAAAAAAGATTTACGAAACGGAAAACGAAGGGAAACGCGTGTTCGTTCTGGACACTTTATCCGCAGGTCCCGAAATGACGCTTATATTACGGAAAGCGGACGAACTCGTATCGCAAGGCTTGTCTTACGAAGAGATTTGCGACAAAATCGCAGAATACAAAGAAAAGACGGGGCTGGGTTTCGTTTTGAAATCGCTCAAAACGTTCGCCAACAACGGCAGAGTATCCGTCCTTATCGCAAAACTTATCGGCATTATGGGTATTTGCGTTACCGGCAGAGCAAGCGAAAAAGGAACTCTTGAAACGAAGAGAAAGTTAAAAGGCGAAAGGCTGTCATTTAAAAGTCTGATAAACGGACTTAAAGAAGACGGTTACGTTTCGGGAAAGATAAGCATCGGACATTGCCAAAACGAGTCTGGCGCGAAGATGCTCGAAAAAATGCTTTTGGAAGAATATCCCGCCGCTTTGATAGAAACGCACGAACTTAACGGGTTATGCAGTTTTTACGCGGAAAACGGCGGTATTCTGGTAGGTTTTGAAAAAGGTTAATAATAATTATTACGTCCCCGCCGATTTCGGCGGGGACGACTTTTTGTATAAGGAAAAGCAGGGGCTTGAAAGCCACTGCTTTTTAACTCTGTTTATTTTTCAAACGCCGCTGTAAAACGAACGCTTTTAAAAATTATTCTTCGGGGGAAAATTGATCTTTCCCGACTCCGCAAAGTTCACAAGTAAAATCTTCGGGAAGATCTTCCCACTTAACGCCTTGTTCGTCTTCGTCGTATACCCAACCGCAAACGTTGCAAACGTATTTCATATCGAGTTCTCCTTATTTATTAAAATATCTGTCCAAAAGACCTTTGAACGCTTTGCCGTGGCGCGCTTCGTCGCGAGCCATTTCGTGAACGGTGTCGTGAATAGCGTCAAGGCCGAGATCTTTCGCTCTTTTTGCAAGGTCGACTTTGCCGAGCGTCGCGCCGTTTTCCGCAGCGACTCTGAGTTCGAGATTCTTTTTCGTGCTGTCGGTTACTACTTCGCCCAAAAGTTCCGCAAACTTAGCGGCATGTTCCGCTTCTTCAAAAGCCGCTCTCGTGTAGTAGTCGCCTACTTCGGGATAACCTTCTCTGAAAGCGACTCTTGCCATAGCAAGATACATGCCTACTTCGCTGCATTCTCCGTTAAAGTTCATGCGGAGTCCTTCTATAACGTCTGCGGGCGCGCCGTTAGCAACGCCTACGACGTGTTCGGCTGCCCAGGTCAAGCCTTCGTCTTGTTTGGTAAACTTAGATGCGGGAGCGCCGCAAAGGGGGCATTTTTCGGGAGCCGAATCGCCTTCGTGAACGTAACCGCATACAGAACATACGTATTTAGCCATAATAATATTCTCCTTTAAATAGTTTTTAATATCGTGGGGGTGCCACGTTTTTATTTTGTTAACGAATCGACGTAATCGCACGCCGCGAGCGCGGCAATCGCCCCGTCGCTTGACGCGGTAACGACTTGTCTTACGTTTTTAACTCTGCAATCGCCCGCAACGAACACGCCTTGCGCCGCCGTTTTAAGGGTATCGTCCGCTACGGCGTACCCGCGTCCGTCAAGAGTTATAACGTTTTTAAACGCTTCGTTTTGCGGAACCAGCCCTATCGCGACGAAAACGCCGTCAAGGGTAAGTTCTCTTGTTTCGCCCGTCGCTGTTTTTTTGATAAGAAGCCCGTTTAACTCGCCGCAGCCCAAGTATTCGTCTACGACCGCGCCTAAAATAACTTCTACGTTTTCTTTTGCGTTAAGGTCGTTGGCAAGTTGTTTTTCACCCGTTAAAAAGTCCAGATTCTGAACGACGTAAACCTTTTTCGCGATGTCGGAAAGTAAAATCGCTTCCTGCAACGCGGAGTTGCCGCCGCCTATAACCGCAACAGTTTTATCGGTATAGAACGCCCCGTCGCAAACGGCGCAAAAAGATATGCCGTTGCCGACGAACTCTTCTTCTTTCGGTAACCCCAAAAGGCGATGTTTCGCGCCCGTGGCGATTATAACGGATTTCGCCGAGTATTCCCCGCAATCGGTAACGACGGTTTTAATTTCGCCGTCCTTTATTGCCGTAACTTCGGCGGATTCGAGTTCCGCGCCCTGAAAAATCGCTTGGTCGACGAGTTTTTCCGCAAACTCGTTGCCCGACAAACTCGTAAATCCGGGGATATTTTCGACTTTCGGCGAACTCGTTATTTGTCCGCCGAAAGTTTCCTTTTCCAGAACGAGAACGGATTTGTTCGCGCGTCTTGCGTAAATCGCCGCGGTAAGTCCCGACGGACCGCCGCCGACGACGATAATGTCGTAAATCATTGTTTTATCCTTATTACGCGTTAAGGTATTTTCTTATATCCGAAACGCCTTGATATTTTTCTACCGTACCGTCTTCTTTGGCAACTACGAGCGTAGGCGCTTGTTTAACGCCGAACGCGTTTACCAAATCGGCGTGTTCGTTAGCGTAAAGTTTTTCGTACTTAACGCCCGCCTTGTCGAGAGTAGCCGCCGCTACTTTACAGTTGGGACAGGTGGGGGTTGCGAACAAAAACGTTCCCGTCGTAACGGCGTTGCAACCGCAATCGTCGTCTTTTTTCACGCCGTCGTGCGTAAGTTTTGAATGAGCGATGTCGTATACTTTACGGTCGCTGTATTCTTGCGACTTGCCGTCGTTCCAGTTCTGAATGGGACGATAATACCCCGTTATACGGCTGTAAACTTCCGTCTTTTCTCCGCATTCGGGACAAGTGAACGATTCGCCCGAAATATATCCGTGGTTTTTACATATCGAATAGGTCGGGGAAAGGGTGTAATAGGGAAGTTTATAGTTTTCCGCAATCTTCTTGACGAGATTCGCCGCCGCTTTCCAGTCGGGCAATTTTTCGCCAAGGAACGCGTGGAATACCGTACCCGAAGTGTACAGCGTTTGGAGTCTGTCCTGAATATCCAAAGCGGTGAATATGTCTTCCGTATAACCTACGGGAAGGTGCGAAGAGTTGGTATAGTAAGGCGTGTCGCCCGTCTTTTTCGCAGCCGTTATAATGTCGGGATAACGCGCTACGTCGTGCTTAGCCAGACGGAACGCCGTCGATTCCGCGGGCGTCGCTTCGAGATTGTAAAGGTCGCCGTATTGTTCCTGATAATCGCTGAGTCTTTCTCTCATGTGGTTGAGAACGTCTACCGTAAAGTCTTGCGCTTTCTTGTGCGTAAGGTCTTCTCTTATCCAGTTTGCGTTAAGGCACGCTTCGTTCATACCGACGAGTCCTATCGTCGAGAAGTGGTTGGCAAACGTTCCGAGATATCTTTTCGTGTAAGGATACAAGCCGTTTTCGAGAAGTTTTGTGATGACCGTACGTTTGGTTTTCAAAGAACGCGCGGAGATGTCCATCAACTTATCGAGTCTTTCGTAGAACTCCTCTTCCGTTTGAGAAAGGTAAGCGATTCTCGGCATATTGATGGTAACTACGCCTACGGAACCCGTGCTTTCGCCGCTGCCGAAGAAACCGCCCGACTTTTTACGCAATTCGCGAAGGTCAAGACGGAGTCTGCAACACATCGAACGAACGTCGCTCGGCTCCATATCGCTGTTGATATAGTTCGAGAAGTACGGGGTGCCGTATTTCGCCGTCATTTCAAACAAAAGTTTGTTGTTTTCCGTTTCCGACCAGTCGAAGTTTTTCGTAATCGAATACGTGGGAATGGGATACTGGAATCCGCGTCCGTTAGCGTCGCCTTCGATCATCGTTTCGATGAAGGCTTTGTTTACCATCGCCATTTCCTTTTCGCAATCCTTGTAACGGAAATCGAGTTCCTTGCCGCCGACTATGCAGTTGAGTTCCGCAAGGTCTTGCGGGACGGACCAGTCAAGGGTAATGTTCGTAAACGGAGATTGCGTACCCCAACGGCTAGGCGTGTTTACGCCGTAAATGAAAGATTGAATACATTGCTTGACTTCTTTATAGGAAAGGTTGTCTACCTTAACGAAAGGAGCAAGGTAAGTATCGAAAGACGAGAACGCCTGCGCGCCCGCCCACTCGTTTTGCATTATACCCAAAAAGTTGACCATTTGGTTGCAAAGGGTGGAAAGGTGGTTAGCGGGTGAAGACGTGATTTTGCCTACTACTCCGCCCAAGCCGTCCTGAATAAGTTGTTTAAGCGACCAGCCCGCGCAATATCCCGTGAGCATCGAAAGGTCGTGAATATGAATGTCGGCGTTCTTGTGCGCTTTCGCTATTTCTTCGTCGTAAACTTCGCTGAGCCAGTAGTTCGCGGTAATCGCACCCGAGTTGGAAAGAATCAATCCGCCTACCGAATAGGTAACGGTAGAGTTTTCCTTAACTCTCCAATCGGCAACTTTAAGATAGTTGTCGACGACCGACTTATAGTCGAGAATGGTGGTGCTTACGTTACGAATCTTTTCGCGTTGTTTACGGTAAAGAATGTAAGATTTTGCAACGTCGTCGTAACCTGCTTTTATAAGAACGGATTCAACGCTGTCCTGAATGGCTTCGACGGCAACCGCGCCGTCTTTAACCTTCGGTTCGAAATCCGCCGTAACTTTAAGCGTTAAGAAATCAACGATGTCCGAATGAGTTTGTTTTCCGCAAGCGTCGAATGCTTTTTGAATAGCAGTTTTAATCTTATCGAAATTAAAATCGACGATTTTGCCGTCACGTTTTGTAACTTTGTACATGATGTTTCTCCTTTTGTGTTTTGCTTTGTCATTGTAACATAAGAAATGACCCTTGTCAATAGAAAAACACAATATCTTGTGGTTTTTTTCAACTTTTTTATCAATATATTGTATAAAATAAAAACGGAAAGAATTCAAAATTCTTTCCTTAAAATACGTTTTTCGTTGAGATTTTCTACTAAAAATCAAACTCCGCGGACTTGCGCGTTTCCTAATACGAATTGCGCCGCGTCTTTCATTTCGGTAAGCGTTTCTACGGGGACGGAGTGAAGTCCCGAAGAAATAAGATTTCCCGAATCGACGAAGTTTTGCAAGAAATATCTTTTCGCGCCTTTGATGAACTCGGCGATGGCGATAACGTCGTTTAAGGTATGGTATTCTTTTACGATAGTCGTTCTGAACTCGTAGTCGACAGCGTTCGTTTTCAAAAACTCGACGCTTTCTTTTATCGGGGACAAATCGAAGTTTGAAAGTCCCGCCGTTTCGCCGTATTTTTCGGGCGAGTTTTTAACGTCCATGGCAACGTAGTCGATAAGGTTTTCGGCAACTAATTCTTTAAGTTTGTCGGGAAAACTCCCGTTCGTATCGAGTTTTACGGCAAACCCCGCTTTTTTTATTTCTATAATAAAGTTTTTCAAATCTTTTTGAATAAGGGGTTCTCCGCCCGTTATGCAAACGCCGTCGAGAAGTCCTTTTCTCGAACGTATATAAGCGAGAACGTCGTTTTCGTTATACGAAGTTTGGGGTTCGATTTTCGTTACGAGCGAAGCGTTATGACAAAACGGGCAACGAAAATTGCAACCGCCCGTAAAGACGGTAGCGGCGACTTTGTTCGGATAATCGAGTAGCGTTAATTTTTGAAAACCGAGAATAAGCATAATTCTTTTCCTTAAAACAGAATACACACATTGTACCAAAGAAAAGGTTTTTTCGCAACGGTTTTTTTAAAAAAGGATTATTTATTTTTTGCATAAGCGACTATGCGGCAGGGGTTATCGCGTCCTTTTTGAAAAAGTCCTAAAAAAGCAAAGTTTTTTACCTAAAAGGGTTGACAAGGAAAAGTAGCGTTGTTATAATTTTTAGGGTTAATATTTTCGGTCGGCGGCGGTTTTTATTGCTGAAAACAAGTCGCGGGAAAGGAAGCGATTTGTTGTCGCGGCGTTGACGAAAGACAGGATAAAATCAGGAAAAATATAAGGAAATCCCCACGCGGGCGACAACCGTCGAACAATCGTTAAAAACTCAAAAGAGGTAAAATATATGGATTATCAAGGAACAATTTCAAGGGGCGTAAGAGCGCCGATTATCAAACAAGGCGACGATCTCGTCAAGATTGCCGCCGACAGTATCGTAGGAGTCGCAAAACAGGGCGGGTTCGACCTTCAAGACAGGGATATAGTCGCTGTAACGGAGGCGGTTGTGGCTCGCGCGCAAGGCAACTACGCGACGGTCGACCAGATAGCGAAAGACGTATCCGACAAATTCGGCGACAACACCGTCGGGCTTATTCTGCCTATTTTTTCGAGAAATCGTTTTTCGATGATTTTAAAGGGTATCGCGAAAGGGGTTAAAAAGTTGATAATTCAACTTGCGTATCCGAGCGACGAAGTCGGTAACAGTTTCGTTACCCCCGAACAGATTATAGAAAAGAACGTCAATCCGTACAGCGACGTGTTCACGGCGGAAGAGTTCAAAGCGACTTTCGGCGACGTAAGACACACATTTACGGGCGTAGATTATATCGAATATTACAAGCAGGCGGGCGGAAATTGTCAGGTAATACTCGCAAACAACCCGACCGAGATTTTAAAGTACACGAAATACGTTATAAACGCAGATATTCACACCAGAAAACGTACGAAGAACACGCTTTTGAAAGCGGGCGCGGAGAAAGTCGTCAGCCTTGACGAAATATTGACAAAATCGGTAGACGGCAGCGGTTATAACGAACAATACGGCGTTTTGGGAAGCAACCTTGCTACGGAAAACAGCGTAAAACTTTTCCCGAGAGATTGCCGTAAGTTCGTAGACGATTTGCACGACGAACTGTATAAGAGAACGGGCAAAAACATAGAAGTAATGGTGTACGGCGACGGCGCGTTCAAAGATCCCGTCGGCGGAATATGGGAACTTGCGGATCCCGTTTGTTCACCCGCTTACACGCAAGGGCTTGCGGGTAAACCCAACGAAATAAAATTGAAATATCTTGCGGATAACGACTTTGCAAACCTTTCGGGCGAAGACGCGGTCAACGCGATGAAAGAAATGATAAGACACAAAGACGCGGACTTGAAAGGCAATATGTTAAGTCAGGGAACGACTCCCCGTCAACTTACCGACTTGCTCGCGTCGTTGTCCGATTTGACGAGCGGAAGCGGCGACAAAGGCACACCGTTTATTCTGATTCAAAACTATTTCAAAAACTTCTCGATGTAAAAAAGCGACCGTTCGGGCAAAACCGGACGGTTTTTGCAATTTCTTATGAAGAACACTTGCAAAAGAAAGGAAAGTATAGTAAAATATAAATACTTTTATAAGGAGATAATGTATATGGAAAAAATCGGCGGAATATGCAAAACCACGTTTAATTACAATGATTTTGCCGGTAAAGAAGACCAAATAGTAACGATAGAAGGTTTCGTTCACAGAATACGCGAAATGACGGGATTCAGTTTCGTTTTGATAAGGACGAAAAGGGACGTAATTCAATGTATTTACGCCCCCGAGTTCTCCGATTTCAGATGGGATCATAAAATAGTAGAAGGTTGCGCCGTTAAAGTAACGGGCAAAGTCGCTAAATCGCAGGACGCGAAAGGCAACGACAGATACGAAGTTCAGATACACGACGTGGAAGTATTGTCTACTCCCGCCGAACAAATGCCGATCGTCATCAACAAAAAGACGCTCGACAACGTTCCCCTTAACACCGCGCTCGATTTAAGGCCGATTTCTTTACGCAACCCGTGCGAAAGAGCCGTTTTCAAGATTCAGGAAGGCATCGCGAAAGGATTCAGAGAAGCGCTTTATAAAAAAGAGTTCACCGAAATAAGAACTCCCAAAATCAACTACGGCAACGCGGAAGGCGGCGCGGGCGTTTTCACGCTCGATTATTTCGGCAAACAGGTTTTCCTTGCGACAAGTCCGCAACTTTACAAACAGACGATGGTCGGCGTTTACGAACGCGTTTTTGAAGTAGGTCCCGTATTCAGAGCGGAAAAGCACGACACTTCCCGCCACCTTAACGAATACGTCAGCATGGACTTTGAAATGGGCTTTATCGACAGTTTCAAAGACATAATGGAAATGGAAACGTACGTCTTGAAATACATTTTCGACTTGCTTAAAAAAGACTACGCGCCCGAACTCGAACTTCTCCACGCGAACATGCCCGAAATAACGGAGATTCCCACGATAAAGTTTATGGACGCGAAAGACTTGATTATCAATAAGTTCCATAAAAAGATTACCGATTTCAGAGATTTCGAGCCGGAAGAAGAACAACTCATCGGTCAATGGGCTAAAAAGGAATACGGCAGCGACTTTATTTTCGTAACGCATTACCCGAGCGAAAAACGTCCTTTCTACGCAATGGACGATCCCGAAGATCCGAAATATACTTTGAGTTTCGATTTGTTGTTCAGGGGCGTCGAAATAACTACGGGCGGTCAAAGAATACACAGTTACAACATGCAGGTACAAAAGATGAAAGACAGGGGTCTTAACCCCGACGACTTCGAGTCGTACCTTATGCTCCATAAATACGGCGCGCCCCCGCACGGCGGTTTGGGGCTCGGCTTAGAAAGACTTACGATGAACCTTCTGGGTTTCAAAAACGTCCGTTACGCAAGCATGTTCCCGAGAGATATAAACAGAGTTACCCCCTGATACGCAAGCGGTAAAAGGGTGTTTTGAAACAAAAAACGAGCATTAACGGGTTAATTCCCGACAAAACGAGATAAGGAGAAAATTATGAGTCAAAGACCTGTTCCCATAAGGGAAAGAAAAGGTTTCGGCGCGGCGTCGTGGGTGTTCACGTCGGTCGTTATGCTGATAGTCGTTGCGTCCGCGATAGATATGTGTTTAAAGCGGTTTGCTTCGACAAACGCCACCGCCATGCAAGTGTGCGGATACGTCGAAAAATACTTTTTGAAATACGTATATTCACCTTTGGCAATCGCCCCGAAACTTAACGTAGACTTTACGAGTTTTATACGCCTTTTCATCGGCGGATTGTCCTTGATTTTCGCAACGGTGCAACTTGCGAGATACCCCGACAGCGCGTTCGCCAAATGCGCGTTTGCGTTTTCGTTTATTTTCGCGCTTGCTTTGGTGATTTGCAAATACGTCTTGGTAGACAGATACATCGGTTTGTTGTAATATCTTTAACGGTAATAAATATTATTAAAAAACACCCTCGACTGCTTTCGCGGTCGGGGGTTTAGTTTTTAAGGGAGCTTTTTTAAAAAATAAATCTTTGTAAAAATATTATGTTTTTTTAAAAAACCTATTGACAACGCAGTTTCGTTGCTATATAATGTACCTAGATGACGCGTGTCATCAAGTATAAAAACGAGCGTAAGGTGAGAGATGATAACAAGAAAAGACGTCGCTGAATATGCCGGAGTATCTACCGGCACGGTTTCAAATATAATCAACGGTAAGAAAAGCGTTGACCCTAAACTAGTTTCAAAAGTTAATAAAGCGATAAACGAGTTGGGGTATATACCGAATCATAACGCCAAAAGTCTTGCCAGTAAAAACAGTAAGCATATAGGCATTGCGATATATGAATACGAGAACAGTTACCACTGGAATATCGTCAGGGGTATCGAAGAAGTAGCGATGAAAGCGGGGTATCTTGTTTCGGTGTTCGTATTAGATAACAACAGTAGTTTTAAGTTGGAATCGATTTGCGAAAGAAGACTTTCCGCGCTCGTTAATTTAATGACTAACGAATATCCGAAAAGTTTTATCGAGATATTGAAAAACCAAAAGGTTAAACTCATCAATTTCGATACGAGCTTAGGACCTAATTTTACGTTGGATTACACGGATGCGATAGTGGAAATATTCGAGAAAGTAATAAAAGACGGACGTAAAAATATAGGGTATATATGGACTAGCGACGAACAGCGGTTCAACATAGACACCAGAGGTCTGGCTTATAGAAGTGAAATAAAAAAGCACGGGTTAAGTTCCGACAATCTGATTTATTACAATTTGGATAACAGCAAAATGTCTTATGACATAGGTTATGAAGGTTGTAAGGAATTATTATCGAAAAATAAAGATATAGATACTGTTTTCTGTACCAACGACCTTACTGCGATAGGCGCTGTCAGGGCATTGAAAGATTGCGGGTACAGAGTGCCTGAGGACGTATACGTCGTCGGTTGCGACGATACGTTTATTGCAAAAGATTACGTTCCGTCTATAACGTCGATTACGTTTGACCAGAAGGCGCAAGGCATGAGTATGGCAAACGTAATAATCAACGAATGGGATCCTAAATATAAAGAAGTAATAAAACCGACGGCAGTATTCAGAGAATCGACGAACTATATAAAAAACAAGGAGTAATTTACATGAGAAAAATCGGAATAATTTGCATTATAATGTCTTTGGTATTTGTTTTATCGGCGTTGGTATCGTGCGGAAAAAAGAACAATACCGAAGAAGAAGTTGATTTAAACGTTGCTTACGATACGAGAGCGACGATAAAAGTAGGCATTACTACCGATCCGAGAGAAAAGACGTTTATTGAAGGTCTGGCAAACAGTTTTAATCAGATATACCCCAACGTTTCCGTCGAAGTCGTTCAGATTGCAGGCGATTTCGTTAAAGAAATAGGCACGAGAAGAATTGCCGAAAAGTCAACGCCGGGGACGATGCCCGACATTATTTTATCGAATTCTGAAAACGCGTATACCTTTATTTCGTACGGCGTTTTTGAAAATCTTTCGACGTACGTTGCTTACGAAGAGCAGACCAACGCAAACTACATGGATCAATTTTATGATTTTTTCATGAAGTTAGGTCAAAAAAATCTTAACGGCGATCAATACGTATTGCCCAGAAGCGCAGACAGAGTCGTAACGCATATCAACAAAGCGATATTGCAGGAAGCGGGCGTCGATATGAACGTCGTAAAAAACGGTTGGACGTGGGACGATTTCTTGTCGGTGTGCGCAATCGTAAGAGCGCATTTCGACAAAACGGGTAGAAGCAACAAATATTTGGTAGACTCGTATATCAACTGGGAAGCCGTCGCATACCCGATTTTTTCATCGTTCGGCGTAAAGTTTTTCGGTGAGAACAATAAAGTTACGGTCGATAGCGAAGAAACGAAAAACGCGTTGAACCTTATGAAAGATCTCGTAGACAAGAGATATATCGCGCCGTTAAACAGCGACACGTCCGCCAACTTCGAAGGCGGTCAGGGCGCAATGCTTTTCCACTCTGCGCCTGTATATCAATATCACGATTTACTCAAAGACGATTACGACGTAGTTACTTTCCCGCTTATAGGCGACAATCCGAAAATCGGCGCAGGTCTTGCGGGATACGGTATTTCTTCGCTGAGCAGAAACAAAGCGGTTGCGTGGAAGTTCCTTTCGTATATGCTTACGAGAGACGGACAAGACGCGCTTGCCGACAGCGGGTCGGTATGTCTTCCCATAAGGAAAGATATGGCGGATTATAAAACGAATAAATGGGGAATGAAATACGGCAAATTGAATATGTCGGCATATTCATACAAAATCGAATACAATCAGGCAACCGATATATATTTAAGTTTTCCCGCAAGCAATCAGGCGGATATTATTTCGGCAATGTCCGATTTGGTTACGAATTACCTTCGCGGAGATTCATACGAAAAAGCGATTTCCATATTCAAAATGAATATTAACGATTTGGATTGATAATGAAGCGTTCTATCAGTAAAAACAAAATTAAAAATACGATATGCGGCTATTAACTTTATTAGTCAAAAATGGTTTTTTCGTAATGAATTATAACTGCAATAAAAGTCGGCGCGCAACCACCTTTATTGTTGATTTTTCTGTCAAAATATGTTATAATATAAATGAAAAAGTTTGCTCGCAAGGACTTTTTCACGACATATTTCAAAAACGGCTATTATTTGCGGTCAGCAAATAATAGCTTGCACAGAAATAGCAAAAATTTATTTTTTGCAAGCCATGTGATTTTATAATAAAATAAAGATTATCAAAAGGTCGCAAGCGAATAAAAATCAGGGTATAAAATCGGGAAATACATCTCAAAAATACGACTAATTTTCTTTATTACCCGATAACCTGAACGAACTACGAGGTTTAAAATGAAATTTTCCGAAAAAGTAAAATATGCAAGAATGAAACTTCTTTTAACACAGGAGGCATTGGCTAAAGAACTCGGCGTATCCTATGCAACAATTTGCCGATGGGAAAAGGATAATCGCGAACCACAAATTGTTTCGCAGGGCAAATTCTACGCCTTTTGCGAAAGTAAAGGAATCACGTTTGAAGACTAAGGCGAAAAATATTGCTTACAAATAAAAATCGTTGCTTTTGGCTTTATGGTAGATGTGAATATAAGGGGATTGTATGAAAATATCAATCAGATTTTTTAACGATAAAGAAGTGCGCGCCGCCTGGAATGAGGAAAACAACAAGTGGTATTTCAGCGTTCTGGATATTATCGGGGCAATCAGAAATGAAGATAATTACGAAAAATGCCGTAACTATTGGAAATATCTGAAAGCCAAACTGAAAAAAGAAAACAGCGAGTTGGTTAGTGCCACTACCCAACTGAAATTAACTGCCGCCGACGGGAAAAAGTATATGTCGGACGCATTGGATTCTGACGGAGTTATTAAACTTGCCGCAGAGTTTCCGAGCAAGGTCGGCGCAGAGTTTATCGGCTGGTTTACGCAGTCGGACGATACGATTGACGGCAAAAGCAAGCAAAAGGCATACGCTTTGTTTGATACTTCTTTTATAGACGCTATCGAAGTCGGAACAGTCAAAGGCTTACAACAAATTCACGCGTATTTGTTCGGCGGATTATATGATTTTGCCGGGCAAATCCGCACGCTTAATATTGCAAAAGGCGGCTTTGCGTTTGCCCCAGCTATGTATTTGCAAGATAATTTGCGGTTGATTGAAAAAATGCCTGAAGATACGCTTGAAAACATAGTAAAAAAGTACGTTGAAATGAACGTCGCTCATCCGTTTATGGAAGGAAACGGGCGAAGTACTCGTATCTGGTTGGATTTGATTCTGAAAAAGAATCTTAAAAAATGCACCGATTGGAGTAAAATCGATAAGAAGGAATACCTTATGGCAATGCAGGAAAGCCCTATGGATTCATCTCATATTTACGAACTTATAAAAAGCGCGTTGACCGATGATATAAACAATCGCGAAATTTTTATGAAAGGGATTGACTACTCTTATTATTACGAGCAAGTTGAATAATTCTTATTAGAGTTTTACAATATAAAAATTTACGCCTTTTGTGAAAGTAAAGGAATTACGTTTGATGACTAAGGAAGAAAATAATGGCTAAAAAAATGTTTGTTTCGTATTCGTGGGATAATGAAGAACATAAAAAGTGGGTGGCACGGCTAACAAACGATTTGCGTTCAAAATATGGTTTTGAGGCTTCTTGTGATACAATTCGCGGTGATGGAGAATTGGATACTATGATCGTTGATGGTATCACAAAAAGCGACAAAGTTATTGTGATTATCACACCTGACTATACTTATAGGGCAGACAATCGTATTGGCGGAGTTGGAAAAGAAACAAAACTCTTATATTCTCGATTTTTTAAAGATGACAAAAGTA
>CAKQQS010000011.1 GCA_934271255.1 uncultured Clostridia bacterium | reverse complement strand
TCAAAAAACGTCGGGAAAGTGCTTACTCATACTTTCATTACGCAAAAAATATGGGGCGCGGCATGGGAAAGCAACGTCGCTTCCCTGCGCGTATTTATGGCGACTTTGCGCAAAAAAATCGAACCGTCCGCCGATTCGCCGCAATATATTCAAACTCACGTCGGCATCGGGTACAGAATGATAAAGATCGACGATTAAACATTGAATTTAAGCCGCCGAGATAACATTCGGTTTGCATATTATAAGGAAAACTTACATATTACATTGACACATTTGACCGGTTGCTTTTGCAATTAGTACTTATTCTGCTCAATGCCTTTTTGCCGCGACAGAAATTGCAATCCTATCTTTGAACGAAAAAAGAGTAAAGGCTCGCGCAGACGTACTATACGTACTTCAAGCAAAGATTTGCCGCAACAGACAAAAAAGACGGCTTTAAGGATTGATGGGGTTCAAATCTCTCTCGGCTAAGCGGTGGGCAATGAAACATAAGGAGAAGCAGACACCGCGTGCGGTATAATTACGGTTTTAACAGTCATCTTAAAACCGATTATCTGGGTTTTAAGCATTTCCACAAATGCCGTTCTGCGTTTGTTAGGGGTAAACCCGAAAGATGATAATGAAACCGTGTCGGAAGAAGATATCGTTTTAATGCTTGATGCCTGCGGCGATGAAGGAACTTTGGATACCGTCGTTTGCCATAGGGTTGCCGAAAATAAAGCGACTACCGCGACGGGCGTTGAAACCGAAAAAATTAATGGGTTTAGAGTAACAGAAAATTGTCGCACGTTTCTATGCGACAACTATACAAAATGCAAAAATAAAACGTAACGGACTTTTCCCGACACTTTCGGATATAATAGAGAACTTTAAGTACAATGCCCAACTTTTGCCATACACACCCATACTCGCAGGGAAATAATTGTGTAGGGCAATCAAAAAATACGTCGCATTTTGATATGATACAAGCGGAAAGAAATAGCCCGACTTGTTCGGTCGGGCTAAAATATTTAAATTCGCAGTATAAACAAAATAATTATTCGGCTATTGCGAAAAACTTATCGGCATACGAGGGGAATTGAGTTTTAAAAGAGTCAACAAGATCTGCATGCACGTATATTGCCGTTATACTTTCGGGAATAGAATCGAGAGCCAACTCACCGAAATCTATACTTGCATTTTTAATCGTTATCTTTTGCAAAGTAGTATTTCCCAAGAAAGCGTTTCCGATGAACGTTACCTTTTCGGGAACAATAAGTTCCGTTATCGAGCAATTTTCAAACATGCCGAACGAGAGACGGGTGAGATTTTCCGAAAGAGTTACGCTTTTCATACTTGTACAACCATAGAAAATGCTGTCTTTAATTTCGGTAACCGAATTCGGCATAATGAAAGTTTCAAGCGAAGCGCAGTTGTAAAACGCGTATGCATAAATATCCGTCAACGTATCCGGCATATTTATCGTTTTAAGTTGAGCGCAATCGCTGAAAGCGTATTTGCCTATAATTTCAAAGCCTTGCGGTAAAGTTATCGAAGTCAGTTGATTCTGCCCGTTAAAAGCGTTTTCCGCAATTGCCGTCGTACCCGATTTTACCGAGAAAGCACCGTTTACTTTTCCTTTATATCTATAAAGGACATTGCCGAAATAAATTGCGCCGTCGGGCAGATTTTTTGCCCACGGAGAACTGTAAACGTCACCAAAAGCATTATCGCCGAGATATTTTACGTTTTTGCCGACATTAAGGTTTTCGAGAATCCGACCGTTAAAGGCGTTTGAGCCAATTTCTTCGACGGTATCGCTAATCGTTACGGAAGTAAGGTAGTTACATCCGCTGAATGCGTTATCGTCGATTACTTTAAGATTTTTTGACGTAACTACGGAAGTGATTTTATTATTGATTGTCTGATAGTTTTTGAAATAGAACGGATAGGTGATTTTTACGACGGGAACGCCTTTATAAGACGACGGGATAACGAGTTCGGTTTCGTCGCCTTCATACATCCATGCGGAATATCCGCCTAAATTACTATCGTAACTAAGGGAATAGCCGCTATCTGTTTTAGTATTTTCCTCTTCAAGCCATGCAGCGTAAAGCGTTACGCTTTCCGTCGGGTAGTACGGGTCGGTTATTCTGTCGCCTTCGAGTTCGGGGTTGTCGTACCAGCCTAAAAAAGCCGCGTTCTTTTTTTCGATTACGGTGTTGATGCGGTCTGATTTTTGTCCTTCCGATATGATTTCGTCGGGAAGAGAATCATTACTATTCAGGCAAGTACCGCCGTTCATTTCAAAGTGAATGGTGATTCTTTTCTTCCATTGAGCAACCGCTTTTACGTCTTCTGTCATAGGTATGGTTTTATAATATGACGAGGAAAAATACGGTTCGGTATAGCCGTTTGAAAACGTGCATGACCAACCCGCAAACGTATATCCGTCTTTTGTCGGGTTTTCGGGAAACTCTATTTCTTCGTTCCCTTTGGATTTGACTGTTTTAACGCACTCGTCGTCCACGTAAAAAGATATCGTATATTCTTTTCCGTTGCCGGGTTTGTTGTCTTTTTTTCCGCACCCGACCATTAAAGCGCACGTTGTGATAATCATTATGGCGCTAAAAAATAAAAGTAAATATTTCTTTTTCATAAAAAATGCCTCCTGTTGTTTTTATTTTTTTGTCATTTGCTCCAACGCGTTTTAATATATTCTCACATGTTTCCTCCTTTCGAATAATTGACGAACAAACTATATTTGATTTTGTTCATCGAATAATCTATTCGGCGAACAAGCAAACGGCGAAAATACGTCAATTAGCGTCGCGAATAGCTGAAACTTTTCTTTTTTGTTCATTAAACGGTATAAACATTGACTTAAATAAACTTTTATTGTATAATAAAATACATCAATTAGATTATTCTATGTACATTTCACAGCAGTTTTCCAAGGCGGTTCATCATAGCGACTTTATGCTCTAAAAGCGAATGAGCATAGCGATTCAGAGTAACCGTCGGGTTTTTATGACCGAGTATTTCGGACAAGGTTTTTACGTCCATTCCGCACTCCAAGGCGCGCGTTGCAAACGTATGACGTAACGAATGAAAACCGCGGTGAACAATATTCTGTTTTTTAAGCAGTAATTCAAAACTTCGTTGGTAGGAACGCACGGAAACGGCGTTGCCGCCCACAGACACCACGAAGTCCGAATTGCTGTTTTTCTTTATGCTTTTTAGTTTAGGCAAAAGTTGTTTAGGGAGCGGTATCACTCGGCGTGAAGTAGCGGTTTTCGGCTCGTCAAAGGCAATTCCACAGCTTGTATCGTGGCAGGAGCGAGAAACGGTCAACAACCCTTTTTGCAAATCAATATCTTTCCATTGCAGAGCAATCAATTCGCCTATACGCAAGCCCGTATAAAGGCATAAAACGATACCGAACATTTTTGTCTTTTTGCTATTAAGTGCAGCCGATTCTATTTTCTTTTGCTCGGCAAGCGTAAAGCACTCGATTTTGCGTTCATTTAGTTTCGGGCGTTTAATCATATTTGCCGTATAATCTTTGGCTACCCCAAGCAAATGCGCCGTGCGTAACGAATTTTGCAAAACCGATATAATTGTGTTTACCGTGTTCGCGGATAAGCCCTTGCCGGTTTTCAGATTGCCGCTATTTAATAATTCCGTCACGAACGATTGTAAAACGATAGGGGTAAGGTCGTTTACGTCTTTACCGTCGATTTTTGGGGCAACGTGCGTGCGTATAAGTTGCTCGTAACGGATATAAGTGCGTTCTTTTGCGCTTGGTTTTATATAATTGTTAAGCCAAATATTCAGCCATTCTATGTATTTCATTTTTTGATTTTCCTATGATTTTTAATTGATTTTTAAAACCTTTAACCCCGCAAGGTTTTTGCGACGCCGGCAGAGCGAAAAACAAGGTATTACGTCGCGTTATAGTGCCGAACAACAGACACCGAACCAAAACCATAAAACACCATAATGCCGGGCGAATAACGCTCGGCTTTTTCTATGTTCTAAAACATAATCAAAAATCGATAAAGGGTTTGCTTAGCAGAACAGATAATTTTAAGCGCAATATAGACGACAACCCCCGAGCCGAGCGGGTAACCGCTTGGCTCGGGGGTTTTATGGTTTTGTTTTTTAATGACTGTCGCGGTTTTGAAAGTTCGGGCGGGGTTGGATTTTTATAAAAAAGATTATGCTCTGTAATTTATTTTCTTTCTGAATCTATGCGGCGGATCGCCGAACATTGCCTTGAACTGCGCTATAAAATAGTTGTAATTGTTAAAACCGCACTGCTCGCTTATTTCGGTAATGGTTAAATCGCTGTAAAGTATCATTTCTTTCGCTTTGTTCAGCCTCAATCCGTTAAGGTAGTGCATAGGCGTGGTATGGTAAGTTTTTTCAAACAATTGATATATTTTGTTTTTTGTAATATAAAAGTTTTTCTCCAAATCCTTAATCGATATATTTTCCTTGTAACGTTCTTCAAGATAGTCGACTATTTGCGTCATAATCAAATCGTTGTCGATTTTAATCATATCGGATAAAAAAATATAATTAGCGCATGCAACCATAATGTTTGTCGCCGCCTGATATTTTTTTGCATCGAGGAACTCTAAATTATTAAATATTTTACGAACTTCTTCTTTTTGCAAGCCGTATTTTTGACAACTCTCGATTATTCTGTTTAACGTTTGTTTTTTATTGAGTTCTTTATTCGTTACTTGCCCGAACATTATATAACCGTATATAATATTGTTGTGAATAATAGGCGTAACGGTGTCGATAAGACCGGCATGACAAACGTAGGAAATCGTTTTCATGCTTTTGGTGCATAATTCGCAACCTTTTCTGTCGGAAAGATTACATGCGTTTAATCCTTCTGGTGTGGATTTAACCAGTTTGCATATCGCCGGCGGATCGTCCGGAAAAGCCGTAATGGGCGTGTAATCCCTATCGAAAATACATATCGACGCGCCGGTCAGAGTGTGGAAATCTTTAAGTATTTGTCTTAATTTGTATAAATCTACGTTTAGTTTCATAATAATCCTCTTTTATATTATTATATTAGGTTTTTACAATTTGTCAAGTTGTTTTAAAATCCGCACGCGGGAAGATTTTATAGTTTTTTGAGAAATATAAGTATAGACGTTGATATAAATATACTGTAAAATAATTGTAAGATTATATATGATAAAGGAGATTTTTATGAAAAGAAACGTACGAATAACAAGTTTACTTTTATGTTTATTGTTGTCGATAAGCGCGATTGTGGCGATAAGCAATTTCGTGAACAGCGGCAACGTGGTTTACGCCGAACCTGTCGAAGAAGTTTTAAGCATGAGCGGGTTAGTATCCGAAGAAGTGGGAGTAAACGGCGCAGAACTCGAAAAAACGTTGGTGAAAGCCCAACTTCTTCACGGAGAATGGGGCGAGTATAGAGCGTTTGACGGTATGTACAACGTTGAGCCCGACGACGAAGACCAAATATACGCAAACGACTCGACGGCGCAGCGTGGCGATACGCAAGGCATATCCACTTATATAAAACGTTATCAAATAAGCGCTACTACAAACAACGACGCGGTATTTAAGTTTACGTTTAAAGAAGATGCCAGATTTTATCTTTGTCACGGTACGTTCGGCGGAGATTTTAATAACAACTGGGCGACTCACGCAAGTTGGTTATTAGTGCAGGAAACGGAAAACGGCGCTGTCGTTATCAAGGAAATGCCGACGCAAAGCGTTACGGCAGATAATATGTATTTTTGCGACGCGCATTGCAAAAAGGGAGATTCAATCTATATTATTTATAGAATGGCAGGGGCAACGACCGTGCCTGGACACGATTATGCTAATATGTTCATGGATTGTTCGTTTATATTTAAAACGGCGGATTATTCTTTGAGCGAAAGGGACAGGATTTTCGGAATAAGCCCGAAAATCGATATCGAAGAGAGTTATACGCAAAGCGCGTTGGTAAGCGAAGTCGTGCAAGGATCCGTTTCCGTATTGACGAAAAAGATTGCCGACGTTCAATTGTTGCACGGTAAGTTCGGCGAGTATAAAGAGTTTGAAGAAAAGTATAACGCGTCGATAGCCGAAGGAGCGATAGATAACGATAAGGTAATCGCCGAAGATTCAATCGTTCAGGTCGGGGAGCAAACCGATAAGAAAACGTATATAGGCAGATATATGATTTCCGCTACGAAAAACAACGATGCGGTGTTTAAGTTTGTGTTTAAGCAAAATGCAAAATTATATATAAATCACGGAACGTTCGGCGGTGATTTTGACAATAACTGGGCAACGCACGCTAGTTTTTTGATAGTACAGGAAACGTCGGACGGAGCGTATATCGTCAAGAAAACGGTCGCGCTTGATAAAGTCGTTGCGAATATGTTCAGCGGGGAAGTGAACGGTAAAGTCGGCGATACGGTTTACGTTATTTACAGAATGAAGAAAGATACGCCGATTATCGGTCATGAGTATGCGAATCTGTTCATTGATTATACGTTCTGTTTAAAAGAGAAGGATTTTAACGAAGAAGAACGCGCGCAAGCGTTGGTCGTCGACAATATTTACAAAGAAGAATTGCAAGACGAACGTCATTCGATGAGTTCGGTAGTATCCGAAGTCGTGAGAAAAGGTCGGGTCGAAAGAGCCGTCGCGGATATCGAATTGTTGCACGGGGTTTATGGAAAATATGAAAACTTCGACACCTTTTATAACGCGATAGAAGACGGCGGAAACGCAACGCACGACGAAGATAAAGTGAGCGATTCAAAATCTTTGGCTAAAAACGGTTCGGGCATGGAACTTGCAACCTATTTTAACAGATATAAGATAGGTTGTACGAAAGACAACGACGCAGTCGTTAAGTTTGTTTTTAAAGAAAACGCAAAACTCAGAGTAACGCACGGCGCGGGTTTCTGGGAAAACTGGGCGACTCATTCAAGGTTTTACGTAATTCAAACGGATAGCGAAGGCAATACTACTAATATTATGATAAAGAATATAGTATCGAATATTCAAAGTAACGAGTATGCGTTTGACGTTGACGGAAAAGCGGGCGACACGGTATATTTCATTTACAGAATGGTAGGCGAAACGACCATAACGGGTTGTGAGTACGCAAACGTAGGAATTGATTTTAATTTTGACGTTTTAGTAAACGAATATAACGATACAAGACGCGAATATTGTTTTGCAAACAGCGTGGAAGATTTTCCTTACGAAGGAAATAAAAAGCCGGATATAGACGCGCCGGGCGATATAGATATCGACAAACCGGGAAATCAAGACAAAGGGCTAACGTGTAACGCTATGAAAATAAGCAATATCGTACCCGTTTTCATTGCATTGACGATAGGGGCTTTATTCATAAAGAAAAAAGATTGATACGCAAATTAAAGGATAAATAAATGAAGCGGACTGCTGTAAAGAACATTTGTGCATATTTAAAAAAGGACGGGGAGTTGTATTTAATGCTTCTCCCTTGTCTTACCGTGCTTTTCGTATTCAGCTATATACCGTATTACGGATTAACGCTGGCGTTTAAAAACTATAAGACGTTAAGCGGGGTAATGGGCAGCCCGTGGTGCGGACTCGATAATTTTAAAAAACTTTTCGGAGATCCGTATTTTGTAAAAGTTTTGTTAAACACAGTCAAAATATCCGTCTTAAACTTAATAATAGGGTATCCGTTGCCTATATTGCTTGTAATATTGATGAACGAAATGTACAGCAACAGAATCAAGAAAGTATTTCAAGTTATACTTTACCTTCCTTATTTTATTTCGTGGATTGTTCTGGCGGGAATAGTAAAATCCTTGTTTAACGCCGAAGACGGAAACATCAATATGCTAATCGCTAAAATCTTCGGGAAGCCTATACCGTTTTATTCCAACGGAAAGTGGTTTATCGGATTGATTATTTTTTCCAACGTCTGGAAAGGAGCGGGTTGGGGAACGGTAATTTATCTGGCGGCGGTTACGTCGATAAGCCCCGATTTGTACGAGGCGGCAACGATAGACGGCGCGGGCAGAATGAAAAGAATAATTCATATTACTTTGCCGGGACTAAGACCTGCGATAGCCATTACGTTGATTTTGAGTCTTGCGGGTTTGATGCAAGGCAACTTCGACCAGATATGGAACATGTATAACAAACTGTTGTACGACGACGCGGATATTATTCAAACGTATATATTCAGGGTAGGAATAGGCAACGGCAGGCAATACGGAGTTACGACGGCGTTAGGACTGTTCGAGTCGTTAACGGGTTTGATTTTAATACTTATCGGTAATTTTACGTCTAAAAAAATTACGGGGGAAGGGATATGGTAAAATCAAAGAACGTCAAAAATATTTTCGGTAAATCAAAAGGCGATATAATATTTAGCGTCGTAAATTATTTATTTTTTATTTTACTTGCTTTTATTATGCTTTACCCGTTTATCATCGTCGTAAAAGATTCTTTTACCGTATACAAAAACGTAGGCGGAGTGCTAGCGCCCGAGTTTTCGTCGGCGGCGTTTCGTTTCGTTTTTGCAAAAAAAGAAATATATTCAAGTTTTTTGCTTACGGTATTCGTCGTTATCAGCGCAACGACGTTGCATCTTATAGTTACCGCAATGGGCGCTTACGTGCTGTCGAGAAAATATTTAAAAGGAAGAAACGTCATTCATATTTATATTCTGATAACGTTTTTGTTTAGCGGCGGTCTGATTCCGACGTTTTTGCTGATAAAAGAATTGCAGTTGATAGACAGTATATTAGTGTATATTATTCCGTCGGCGACAAGCGCGTATAATTTAATTATTGCAAAAAACTTTTTTATGACTATTCCGGATAGTCTGGAAGAATCGGCAAAGTTAGACGGGGCAGGGCATTTCAGAATATTTTTGTCGATATACGTTCCGTTATCTTTACCTATACTCGCCGTGCTGGCGTTATGGGTAGCCGTTGGCAAATGGAACGACTGGTTTACCGGGGAATTGTATATAAGGAATCCGGATTTGTTGTTGATACAAAACATTTTAAAGCAAATGCTGATCAGCGAATCGTCCGTCAACGATCCTTCCGGGCAGGGTAAAAACGAATTGTTTGCCTTGTCGGAGAATATTAAAATGGCAACGATAATAATAGCGACGATTCCCGTTTTGCTCATTTATCCGTTTGTACAAAAATATTTTATTCAAGGCGTTATGTTGGGTTCTGTAAAGGAGTGAAAAATGAAAAAAATTATTTTGTTGATTTTGGCAGTTACGTTTGTTTTCCCGATAGCGGCATGCGGAAAGGAAAATAAAAAGAACAACTACGATTTAGAGATTCAGTGTTTTGACTGGGCTATCTTCGACGGCGCGAAAGAAGACAGTATAATGAGTTCTTTAAAACAAAAGACGGGCGTAAACTTTTATTTCTCGGGAATAAACGGTCAGGACGCCTATAATAAACAACTTAAAATGAATATAAATACGGGCGCGGCGCCGGAAGTATTCTTTTATGCGGCAGGCACGGATACTTCAAACGTAAACTACTGGGCGGAAGAAGGGTTGATTGTGCCTCTTGACGACTATTTGAAAGATTATCCTAATTTAAATACGTTATTGACTTCCGATCAATATAAAAATCTTACGGCGGCTGACGGAAAGCATTATTTTATTCCAAGATTGACTATGTCGAACAACTGGGGTATTTATATGCGTAAAGACTGGATAGAAAACTTGCAAAACAAGGGCGGAAAATACAGCGACGTAAAATATCCGGCATACGACGGAACGTTTACGATAGAAGATTTTCAATACTTGTTGGAAGCGTTTACTCTCGGAGACCCCGACAATAACGGTAAAAACGACACTTACGGTTTAACGTTGGGAGAACAATTGTTCTGGGGTTTGCCTATTATGTATGCGTTTTGCGATTATGGCTGGACGGTTACGGGAACGAAAAACGATAAGGATTTGACGTATTCTTATACAACGGACGAGTTTAAAGAATATTTAGGTTGGATGGAAGAGATGTATCGGCTCGGTTATATAGACAAGACGTATTACGAGAATACGACGGACGAAGCGAAAGTCTCGAAGTTCCAACGCGGCAAATACGGTATGCTTATAGCAAACACGGGGTCGTTTGTTCCATGGATTATGTCTAACGCCGTTTTTGACGCGGACGACGTTATGTTTATTGCTCCGCCGAAAGGTACGGAAAAGGTAGGCAGAAACGGTAGCGGCGGATTTATGAACTTTGGCGGTTGGTGGGGCGGATTTTTTATTTCGCATAATTGCAGAAACGTAAAAAACGCTTTAAAATTGTTCGATTATATATACAGTAAGGAAGGCTCTCGGTTAATAAATTACGGAATCGAAGGGGTGCATTACGATTTAGGCGAAAACGACGAGATAATCGTTAATCTGGAAGGGAGAAACAAAGAACCCGAAAATACTTTTTCAAAAGCAAAAAACGAAAAAGGGGAAGAAGTGAACATAGGGTACGTTTACTGGGCAAATTATATTACTTTGCCGATTTCCGAGTTTACGACGGAGAAGATAACGGTATTAGATACGTTTGAAGGCTATAAAGAACATGAAAAAAGATTAGCAATCGAATCCGCGAAGATTTCAAACGATAACTTAAAACCCATCGACGAGTTGAATCAGATAATTTTTAATTTTAGCGGTTGGTCCGAAGACTTTTCGATAAAAACGGCGGAAATGGACGATATGGTTTCGATTTATGCGACTTGTATGATAACGGGCAATTCCTATGAAGGGACGAGCGGGCTTGACAATTTGTGGAAAAAACTTCAACAGGCGATAGCCGCAAAAGTTTATGCTTGTAAAACGGACGGAATAAAAACGCTTAGCAATTTGAAAAAATGGTAAAAAAATGAATAAATTAAGAAGAATTATAGTAGGATTATTGTTTGCCGTTTCGGTTTTATCGATAGCGGGTTGCGGACAAGAAACGGTAAAAGACGACGTCGTAGACAGATCGAGATTATACGGCGTGTGCTATCTTGCGTTGGAATGGGAAACGGAAAATAAAGATTTTTCCGTTTATGAAAAAGCTTTTGAACTTATGCATAACATGGGTGTCAGAAGTTGCAGAAACTGGATGCATGCGAACTGGCTGTTGGAATCGCCGACGAAAATAAACGAAAAAAACTGTGAAATCATGCACAATATTCTGGCGGAAGCAAAAAAGTACGATATACAAATCATCGGTATGTCGCACAACTGGTTTACGGGAACGTTATCGTATATGTACGTGCCGCAACGCGATATGACGGACGGGTCGTATTACGTAAAATGGTTATTGAATTACGACAAATCATGGGAAACGCTTGCGAGAGAGTTCGGCGAAGTAACTCTTTGGGAAATAGGAAACGAATTAAACAACGACGATTTTATTCATCCCGAAACGTATAATTCGGACGGGTTAACGTATTCGATGCGACAAAAAGCGCAAATAGCGACGGATATGTTATATTACGGTTCGCGTGGCGTGAAAAGGGGAAATCCCGAAGCGAAAACCATTATGGGCGGGTTGTCGAACGGTACGGGATTTTATAACGGCAAAGACGTTAGTTTTTTGAATGAATTATATATGAATATAAAAAGCGGCGAGTGGCCTTCGACGAATCCCGATAAATATTTTGATTATTTGGCATGGCATCCGTATAGTTATACGTCCGAACCGGACGACAGGTGGGTGGAAGTAAATAACGAGTTGTATGCCGTTTCTCAAAAATATGAAAAGAGAAATAAAAAAGTATATTTAACGGAATTCGGCTATCCGCATACGCTCGATATAAACAATCCCGACGGCGCTATCGAACGGAATACCGAATGGATATTAAAAGCATATAAGTTGGTAGAAGAAAAAATGCCGTACGTAGAATCGATGCATTGTTTCAGACTGTTCGATTCGTGCAAGGCGTATTCTTGGGGTAATAATATACAGTTGACGTCCTATGGTTTTTTTAAAGATCCGCTATATAGCGACGGGAAAGAAAAGAGTATCGCGAAAGCATTTCAAAAACAAGCGGGTGGCAACGGTTTGCTCGATTTGGCGTATAATTCTGATCCGAAGCCTAACCCTTATAGATAAGATATGATTAAAGAATATATAAACAAGTTTAATTCGGAGTTCGGCGCGTTGCCTCTTCGCTCTTATTACGTGCCTTTTGACAGTATGGAAAATTGTAAAAAGAACAAGTTTTCGTCAAAAGCGCTTACGTTGTTGGACGGAATATGGGATTTTGAAAAAATAGATGACGTCGGTTTGTCGGAAACGTCGGAATATAAGCCTGTAAAAAGCGGCAAAATAAGAGTTCCGTCGACAGTTCAGTTTCAGGGATACGAAGACTTTACGTATTTGAATTTTAAATATGAGTTTCCGTTTGCGCCGCCATACGTATATACTAAAAACCCCGTTTATCGTTATTCGAGAAGAATACGGGTAAAGAAAGACGATTTGCGAAAGATTTTGACTTTTGAAGGGGTAGACGGCGGACTTTACGTAAAAGTAAACGGTAAGACGGTCGGGTTTAGCCAGATTTCAAAAAGGTTGGTAGAGTTCGATATAACCGAATACTTAAACTATAAAAACGACAAGTTGGACGTTTACGTAATAAAGTTTACGGCAGGGTCTTATATGGAAGATCAGGATACGTGGCGGTTTAAAGGAATAAACAGAAGCGTTTATATTTTAAGCAGACCGCAAAATCGTATCGACGATTATAAGATAGTGGCAAACGACGAAGGGGTTTTATCGTTTACCGCAATTCGCGGAAATTGCAACGTTATTTTTAACGGTGAAACGAAGCGGGTATTACAAGGCGATATCGTTGATTTTTATGTAAAAGACGTCAGGTTATGGACGGCGGAAACACCCGACCTGTACGATTTGATTATTGAAGAAAACGGCGAATATATTTATGAAAAAGTCGGATTCAGAAGCATAACGATAAAAGACGGCGTTCTGTTGTTAAACAAAACGCCGATAAAGTTCAGGGGAATATGTCGCCATGATTTTAGATCCGATAAAGGCAACGCGCTGTCTTACGACGATTTGGTCGAAGATATTAAACTTATAAAATCGTTGTGTTGCAACGCGGTACGAACGGCGCATTATCCTAACTCTCCCGACTTTACGAAATTATGTGACGAATACGGTTTATACGTAATGGCGGAAGCGAATATCGAAACGCACGGCGTAATTGCCAGAAGCGGTATACCCGACGAAAAATTGTTCGATGAGATTGCTGATAATCCGATATATTACGAAGAATTGAAACGCAGGCAAGAGTGCTTGGTCGAGCGCGATAAAAACAGACCGTCGATAGTCGTATGGTCGCTCGGTAACGAAAGCGGGTTCGGAAAGAACTTTATCAAATGCGCCGAATTCGTTAAAAACGCAGACGCTACGCGACCGATTCAGTACGAAGGCATGTGGCATAAAAAGGGCGAAGAAATATTTAAAAACAATGCCATCGATTTAGTTTCAAGAATGTACCCTACGTTTGAAGAATGTAAAAATTATCCGTTTGACGGGGAAACGAGGCCGTTCGTTATTTGTGAATATTCTCATGCAATGGGAAACGGCCCGGGAGACGTTTTTGAATATAATCGGTTAATTAACGATAATGCAAAAATATGCGGCGCGTTTTTGTGGCAGTTATGGGATCAACCTATTTTGTGCAAAGACGGTAAACTTCGGTACGGCGGAGATTTTAACGAAAGAATAACGGACGGGCATTTTAATATAGACGGAGTATTTTGTTATAATCACGAAAAAAGCACCAAACAAGAAGTAATCGCGGCATACTATCCTATATCCGTCGACACGATAAAGGACAGGCACGTTTTTAAAAGCAATCTGAGTTTTGTCGCAATCGTCGTTAAAATACAAATCGAACTTTATAAAAAGAATAATCTTGCAGACAAAAGCGTTCGGGAAATCGTGTTGCAACCTAATCAGACGTTCAGCATTCCGGCGAATGAAAAATGCGATTTTGAAAAAATAACGATGTTCACAAAGGAATACGGAGAAAGAATCGTTTCGTTCAGGCATAACGTCGAAAGCGTTGCGATTGAAAGCAAAAACGCGCCTATCGTCGAAGAGAACGATAGAAGCGTTATCGTCAAGACGAACGGCAATGAGTTTATCATAGACAAGACTTCCGGAGAATTGTTTAATAAACGATTTGCAACGCCGTTATCGCTTGCTTTGGTCAGAGCGCCTATGGACAATGATTCGGATTATGTTTTTTGGAAAGAACAGGGGTTGTTTGATTTAAAATCCTATTCAAAGACTATAAACGTTACAAAAAACGGCAACAACGCAGAAGTCGATATTTGCGCCGTAAGCGTTGCTCAATATCGCAGTCCCGTTTTTGAATATTCTTTGAAATATAAGTTTTATTCGGATGACGTCGTTGAAATCACCTTGTCGGGTAAATACGGCGAGTTTATTAAAGAATTACCGAGAATAGGGTTTAAGTTTGCGTTGCGCAAAAACAGATACAAACGATATAGTTATTTGGGATACGGACCGAGCGAAAGTTATGCCGATAAGTGCGCGGGCGCGTATTACGGGCGGTTTGACGGCTTGACGGACGATATAAAATGTCAGTATTTAATTCCGCAAGAGTTCGGGACGCATAAGGGCGTCGACGAGTTCAGCATTGTCGGAAAAAACACTATAAAAGGATATTTGAACGAAGGTTATTTTCAGATTATACCGTATAGCGTGGACGAATTGATGAACAAAAAACACGATTACGAACTCAAAGAAGACGGAAAACTGTACGTTTACGTCGGGTTTGCGGAACGTGGCTGCGGTTCCGTTTCGTGCGGACCGCCGTTAGACGATAAATATAGAATATTAAACTTTGAAAAAGGAAAAGTAATACTTAGATTTTAAGCGGGTGAGCAATGAAAAATATAATTTTGGACACGGATTTGGGCGGCGACTGCGACGACGCTTCCGCAATAGCGCTGGCAAACAAGTTTCACAATCGTAAGGAAGCGAACGTTCTGGCAATGACGTATTCAAACAATAATGCAAGCGGCGCGCTTTTAACGGACGCCATCAATGGTTATTATGGGAATAATTTCCCTATGGGCATACTCAAAAACAACGTATTAAAAATCGAATACGGCAATGATTTTGCGGATAAAGCGCTCGATATATTAAAGGTCAAAAAAGATTTCGGTAAACTTAAAAACGCAAACGACTTGTATTATGAAAAAATGATTGACGCTGAAAATAAAAGCGTAAGCGTAATTTGTATAGGACAACTTAGAAATATCGCAACGTTTTTAAACAGCGACTTTAACGGCGTTTCGGGAAGCGAAATATTTAATCGAAAGGTTAAAGAACTGTATATAATGGGCGGTTATTTTAATCAAGAAAGCGAAAATCATTCTTTTTGCGGTTTTGTAATGCCGGGCGAATATAACATAGTAACGGATCTCGACTCGGCGCATACCGTAATGAACAAGGTTACGTGCGAAATAACTTTTTGCGATTTCGACGTTGGCGTCGACGTATTGACGTTTGAAGAGTTTTCTACGAACTATAACGAAAAATATCCTGTTTCGGTTTGTTATAAGTTGTATCAAAACGGAGCCAGACACAGTTGGGATCCTTTAACCGTTTTGTATGCGATAAAAGGCGATAACGAGTATTTTACTTCCGAAAAGGGCAACGTAACGATAACCGAAAAAGGCAGAACGATTTTTGTCGAAGGGCCTGACGGCAATCATAAAAAGGTGCAATTAAACAAACCGAAAGAAGAAGTTGCAAAATATTTGGAAAGTTTTTTCGATGAAGAACTGAAAAGACGTAACTGAGTATTGCGATTTTTTCAATCGACGTAACAATTTAAGTAAACTAAAAACGGGGAGCGACAAGGCTCCCCGTTTTTACGCTTTAAAAACCGACGCTGCGAATAGACTTGAAGAACGCGCGGGCGATTGTTTTTTAAAGTTTGCGACAGGTCGGGTGTATATGAAATTATTTTTTATTCGACTGAGTTTGCCTTATTGCGGACGGAGTCGTTCCGTTGGTTTTTTCGACGTGATTTGCGTCAATAAATTATTCAAAGACAGGGTGTGTAAGAGCAACGTCCTGTATTTTTCGGTCGAATACGGCTTTTTCTGCATAAGAGTATCCTTTTTCGCGTTTTTATATATTATAAGGTTTATGTTCCATAGGGAGAACAAAAACAAAAAGCGGATGCGCTGAAACGGACAAGTCAAAATTAAATAGAAAAAGAGTGATAAAATTACCCGAAAAAGTGGCGGCAAAACGTTTCAAAACAGAATAAAGAGATAATTTTTATATATTTCACATAGCATAGCGCGTTAAAGATTGAAAAATAAAGAGTTTTGTGCTATAATATATTAAATAGTTTCGGTATAGAGATACTGAAACATCAAGAACAAGATAAAGAGGCAGAAAAAACAACAAATTATTAAAATCAAAAACTTTCGACGGGAGGTAACCGCCTATGAAACCAATTAGATTACAAGCGCAGAGAAAAGACTTTTCCCTTGCGCTTTTTTTTTACTTTTTAACTAATATAACGATATAAACGGAAATACTTTTACTTATAAACCGTTTTAAAAAATTAAAAAACAGGAGGATTAAAACCATGAAAAAACTGCTTTTATGCTTATTATCGCTCGTTTGCGTTGTATGCTTGTTTACTGCCTGCAACAAGGATACTAAATATAAAATAACCTTTCAGGACTTGTCCGTGCTGCCCGAAGGCGTAGAGCGTATCCAAAACGGACAAGGAACTATGTTAAGTGGAAGCGGAAACGACGCAACCATCTATTTTACTTCGGGTAAAGGCGGCTCGTTTTTTGTGACCGTTACGTTTAAAGACGGTTACGATAAAGGCGACTTTAAGATATTTGCCAACGGAAAGGAAGCGTCAATTATAAACGACAACGAAACCGTCGTCGATTACGAAGTGTATCCGACTTCCGATGTCCACATTACTTTTACGGGCAAGCCCGCAATAAAAAGTTACAACGTAACGGCGATCGGCGGCGACAACGATCGTGGGCAAATCTTGGAAGAGTTTTCGTATGAGTTGAAATACGTATTCGGAACGGAAGAATCTGAGCCTATAAAAGCAAATACTCTTGCGGAACTGAAAGATAAAATCAATTCGGACGTAAAAAAAGTGAAATACGGCACGAAAATCACCATAACGGCTACACACACGGGAGAAATCGCTTTTCCCGATAACACTATGGTTGTTTGTCGATATTCGGGAGTTAGTCAGATTATTGAATACAAGACTAAAATCGTCGGCGATACTCAGGTAAAAACTTGGGAGATTGCGGTTTTGTCGAACGTGGAAATACAACTGCGTCTCAGCCCTACCGGACAATCGTATTCTCGTAGCGTATATACCGACAAAACGATTTTGGATGGGGGCGTATACGACGGCGATTTCAACTGGATAGAAACGCTGCAAGCGCTTTATGATACACAGGGCAAAATTTACGTGCCGCTTCACGATAATGCGGTAGTGCGTCACCTTGCCGAAAAGTACAAAAAAGTTACGGTAAACGGCAAAACCGCAGACGACAAATTTTTCTATAACGAAACGGATAAACGTTGGTATATAGAACTCGATAAACCCTCAGCCTACCAAAACGGACGAGCGGACGGTTACGACGTTGATTTTGCCGAAGGTGTAGAAGATTATATGAGAGGCGACTCCGCTTTAACCCGCGAAAACATCAAGTTTAAGTCGAAAATTATGGACTGGGGCGAGAACGATTACCTTCTAAACGCTGAAATGTACGGCAGTTACCGACTTAAAAACAACAGATTCTCGATTAGTTTATGCTTTGCAAGCACCGTAAACGACATTAAGGTGATTGTCAACGGAACGAAAGAATTTGTTTTCCGCGGCATACAAACGGTGGACGAAGAAACGCAGAAATTTGCAACCATTTACCGCCGCGGCGGAAACAATACGGAATATGACGGAAATTACGGCGGAACAGGCGGCAAATACGAAACGCACAGAATTGCATTCGAACCGTCAACGTTCGGAGAAATAACGAGCGTTGAAATCGTGCTTGCAAGCGGAGAGTAAAACTATCTCGTTTTTGTTATAATTGCTTTATAAAATAATGTTTTTGGAGGTCGTTGTTATGAAATTAAAAGCATTAAGCGCTGTGTTTGTTTGTTGTTTGACTTTTTCTTTATTGTCTTGTACGCCCCAAAAAAACACTTATCCTGAAGAAACTTCTTTTAATGTTGTTTTCTCTGATGTTGTGGATTTAGCAGTCACTAATCAAGTCGAGGCTACTTTTAGCTTGGGGTTGGAAAACGACTATGACAAAAAATATTCCGAAAATTTAGTGTATGGTTGGGGAATAGCAAAAATTCATCCCTATAATGTAGACGATTTGTTTCTTTTGTGGGATGAAATCAATGAGTATCCAGCTGATAAATATTCTTACAAAACAGATGAAAACAATAAAGAAATTTTTAATTTTACAGAGAAATACAGTATACCGACAAGCTTTTTTAATTCTTCCGAAGGATGGTTTTGTGTTTGCATTTATAAAAGAGAATTTTATGATAAAACTTTCTCAGGTACATTTAGCGCAACTTACAAATATACGGTCTCTGAGTCTATATTACGTATTGAACGTGAGACCGATGTGTCAAAAATCATTTGACAAAATAACCAAAAAAGTAAAAGGAAGTTTGAGTAATATCGGACTTCCTTTTTATATGCGATTGTCGAGAAAAATTCTCGGCAATTTTTTTGTAAAATTTTCGTGAAATACCCCGACAAACGGCTCGTAACTTTCCAATTATAGTGAGTGGTAAAAAACTTTTGCAAAACACCCCCGCAAAGAGATTAAAACTTTCCAATATAAGATAGAGAGATAATTTGTCTTTCGTGGACTTGTAAGAACAAAAACGGAGAAGAAAAAGAAGGAGGCAGAAAAATGAAGTCGGATACAAGTTGAAAATGTATTTTTAAGAGTGTTGTTCAATGCATGACGTAGAGAAAAACTTTGAGGAAAAAGCGGAGAAAAACAGACAGCCATTGAGCAAAGTGTAGCCCACTGCGTCGCAACTCGCCCTTTTATCCGCACCGCCTTTCGGCGGTGTGGGCTTTTGAGCGGTTGCTCCTTTTCCCAAAAAATCTTTGCTACGCAAATTTTTTTCGGGAGCCCTATTTTATCGTATAGTGTGTTCCACTTATTCCATAAGTGTAGGCTCACTATACTTCGCAGGCGAAGTCGTGGGCTCTGCGAGGCTGTGAATCCACTAATAAAACAGTCGGCAGAGATTATCTACACACTTTGCTCAACGAGAATAAAAACAAATTTCAGGAGGCAAATCACCATTTCATATTTAGTGTGCCATATGGAGAAATACCATAAACAAGACGTCGCACCCCGACTCGAATAGTAACGCGGGGGATCGAATAATAGTAAAAACGGCGTTAAGGCGTTGTTTATAATGGCTTTACAAAGGGCGGTTAAGATGTACGAACTGTTCGGTAAAAACGCCGACAAATTGCTTTCGCTCGAAGACAGACTTAAAAAAGGGGTTTTGCCCGAGCCCGACAATAAGCAGGCGACGGCGTTTAAAGCGATTGCCGAAAACGATTTTAACCGACAAGTATTGAAAAAACTGACGGACGGCGGCGCGAAAGGATTTTCGACGTTTATGACGTATTATTTGTTGGACGCTATATCCGCTTGCGGCGGTACGGACAAGGCTGTTGCGATAGCGAAAGAATATTACGGGGCGATGCTCGATAAAGGCGCGACTACGTTCTGGTAAGATTTTAACGTAGAATGGGTAAACGGCACGGGCAGAATAGACGAGTTCCCGAAAGACGGCGAAGAAGACGTGCACGGCGACAGGGGAGATTATTGTTATAAAGGTTTTCGACATAGTTTGTGCCACGGCTGGTCGTCGGGCGTTGTCGGGTTCGTAACGAAACATCTGCTCGGGGTAAACGTATTGTCGGCGGGTTGCAAAAAGGTAAAAATCATTCCCGTATTACCCGACGGAATAAACGAAGTCAAAGGCGCGTACCCTACGCCTTTCGGGGTTATCGTTATAAAGCACACCCGAATCGGCGAAAGAATAGAAACGCAGGTTACCGCCCCGAAAGAAATCGAAATAATATAGCGGTCGTTCTTGTGAAAATAAAGCTCTGCTTAAAAAGACGTTCGCCAAGCGGTTTAAACCTAAGGTTTAAGAAAAATGCAACTAATTGAGTTATGTAACGCATAAGGACTTTAATTGTATAGTAAAAAAAATCCGAACCGTTTGCTCGTTTGAGCCGACGGTTCGGATTTTTATTTCGTGGTGCACCATGAGGAGTTCGAATCCCCAACCTTCGGTTCCGTAGACCGATGCTCTATCCAGTTGAGCTAATGGTGCGTAAATTAAAATATAAAGTTGTAGAATGAATAAGGAACCGAAGGTTGCCGTTATATCAGGGCTCCCGAAAAGTATTTGCTTGCAAAACTTTTTGGGAAAAGGAAAAGTCGCGAAACGTTTGAGCAAATGCCGTCTGCGGCAATTGCGCAGGGTGTAGCGTACTTTGACGCGGTTCCGTAGACCGATGCTCTATCGAGCCATCGCTAATGATGTGTAAATTAAAATATAAAGTTGTGGAATGATAAGGAACCGAAGGTTGCCGTTTCTTTGTTAAAAGCCTAATTATTATACAACAAAAGCAACCCGTTGTCAATGCTTTTTTATCGTTTATGTCATTTTTTCTGACGCGCCGTAATAAAAAAATAATTATTCTCTAAATATAATGTACAAAATTACCGCTTTGTGCTATAATGTATATAATCGGGTGGTTTTGTTTTTCGCAACGGCTAAAAAAACCTGCGACAGGAGTTTATTATGCAAGAAATCAAAGATAAGGGTTACACTTACGAAGAATTATTGAATACTAACGTAAGAGCCATTTGGGTGTATGCGGGGTCGCTCGGAATATCGAGCCCCAGCACGATGAAAAAAGAAGATTTGATAAGGCTGGTTCTGGACGTGCAGGAAGGCAACATAAAAGTTGCTCCTAAAAGGAAAAAAGGTCCCGGTCGTCCGAGAAAGAATGCGGTTATAGAAACTAAAAACGATACGGTAACGTTATCTGCGCCGCCCGCCGATTACAGCGATCCGGAAAAAGAATATGAGTTCACAGGGGTTTATTGCGGTGATAAAACGGGCGGATTTTTAAGCGACGAAGATTACGCGTCGACGGGTGTCGCGCCGTACATTTTTCCGAAACTCATAACTTCCGTTACGGATTTGGAAGACGGCGACGTGGTAAAAGCGAACGTGGCTAAGATAAAAGACAACGCCGTTCCCGTAGTCGTAGACATTCTGGAAATAAACGGAGAGAAACCCGAAAAGAGAAAAATCGTAGAGTATTGCGAAACGGCTCAACTTTTAACCCCCGAAAAAATCAACGTAAACGGGGGCGACGCGATGTCGTTTATAATCGACACGTTCGTTCCGTTATATAAAGGAGCAAGGGGCGTAATCGTCGCCGACGGGGACGAAACGGGTTTGACCACCGCCGTAGCGAGTATTCTTAAAGGCGTGAACAAAAACAACCCGAACACGAAAGTCATAGTCGCGTTGCTTTCGGGCAGGGGCGACGAATACAACTATATAAAGAACAATCTTGACTGCGAATGTTATTATTCGTCGATGCAACTCGGACAAAAGAACAACTATTACACGACGAAAATCGCTTTCGGCAGGGCTAAAAGGTTGTCTAGCGAAGGCGAAGACGTGGTAGTCGTAATCGACTCGGTGAACGAGTGTTTCGAAGCGATAAGCAAAGGCAACAAATCCCTGACTGCGGACGAAGCGATTGAAGAGATAGTCAAATATTTCGGTTACGCAAGAAACTGCGAAAAGGGGAGCGTTACGGTTATCGGTACTCTCAAAGACGTGGACGACTACAAAGTTCTCGCAAAACGTATTCTGTCCATTTGCGGTTGGAAACTTGCCTTGAAGAAATATCTTGCGTCGATAAGAACGTACCCCGCGATAGACCTTATAGACAGTTCGTCGCGACACGAAAAACAACTTATGGACGAAGCGGTGTATAAAGCGGCTAAAAACATAAGAAAGAAGATAATAAAAGGCGAAGCGGAAAGCGACGAAATAATCGACGAGATAAAAACGGTTACGAATCTTGACGAATTAAAAAATATTCTCGAAACTTTATAATCGTCTTTACATAAACTACTAGGGTAAAGACGAAAGACAAGGAGCGTTAAAAATGCGATTTAAGTATGCTATTCAGGTATTGATTGCCAACTTTAAACAAGTGTATAAATTGCTGTTATATAAACTTATATGGCTTGTAGTAATTTTCGGTTGCTGCATTGCGGGACTGCATATCGGCTACGGCGACATTTTGAAAAAAGCGGGTATTACCGACGTTATGCATAACGGGTATCTGCTTATCAAAAACGTATTCGTCGACGTCGATATAAGCGTAGAAACGTTCCGTAATTCGGTTAAAGTCATGTCGACCTACATTGCGAATCATATAAGCAGTTTAACGTGTATTCTGATAATTTTGGCAGTAGGACTGTTGCTTTACAGATTCTTTTCGGGAATGGGCGATTACGCGCTCGGTAAAGTCATAAACGATCATATGTCCAGCCTTACTCATCGCGGGTTCGTAATGTGCTTGATGCAAGACGTGAAAATGAACATGCTTTCGCAACTTTTCTTGGCGGCGGTCATTACGCTCGTAAACATTTTGGAGATAGCGGTAATTTTCGTCATAATGTATTTTACGGGCTCGTCGTTGGGGCTGTTTGCGATATTCATCGCAACGACGGTATTTTTCGCCATCGACGCCACCGCAAAAGGATTTTTATCTAATTGCGTACCGGCTGTAATCACGAAAGGCTCGGTAAAAGAAGGCATCAAGAGAATGTTCAAAAGCAGTTTTTCGGACTTTCTGACGATATTTTCGGTTTGCCTGATCGCGGAGATTTTCGCAATGTATTTCATCGTAAGCATCGCTATTTTTACTTTCGGCGTAGGGCTTTTGATTTTAATTCCCATACTGTCGCTTTATTTCGTATCTTTACAGTTCGTGCATTATTATACGGTGGAAAAGAAAAAGTTCTACGTTTCCTACGACAACATCGTCGTTCCGAAAGAACTTCGCGAAGAAGAGAAACTGCTAAACAAAATGGATATATAACTAATGAAGGCAGGTTTAAAAACCCGCCTTTAATTTTTAAAGGACTATGATAATACCTTTCGTAAAAATGCAGGGCGCGGGCAACGACTATATCTACGTCGGGCAAACGGACGTTACGGGTTTGGATTTACCGACGCTCGCCCGAAATCTTTCTAACAGACGATTCGGCATCGGCTCGGACGGGTTGGTCGTTATATCGCAGACAACGGACTGCGACGCGGAAATGACGATGTTCAACGCAGACGGAAGTTTGGGGAACATTTGCGGAAACGCTTTGCGGTGCGTCGGTAAACTTGTTACCGACGGGACGGGAAAAGATACCGCCGTAATAAAAACGAGCGTCGGCAAAAGGGTTGTTTATAAAGAATTAAACGGGCTGTTCACGGCGGATATGGGCAAGTACGAACTGCTGCCCGATTTTATTGTAGGTAAAAGGAAATATACGGTAGTCGACGTCGGCAACGTCCACGCGGTAACTTTCGTCGACGACCTGAACGGACTTAATATCGAAAAACTTTCAAAAAAGACGCGGGAAAGCGAACGCTTTTGCGGGAACGTTAACGTTGAGTTCGTCGTTAAAGGCGCGGGCGGAAACGCAGAAGTAAGAGTATACGAAAAAGGCAGCGGCGAAACCTTTTCCTGCGGGAGCGGAAGCATAGCCGTCGCGGTTGCGTTGAAAAAGACGGGCGCGACGGAAAAAGAGTACGTTTTAAAGTTTAAAGGGGGCGTGCTGAAAGCGCGTATCGACAACGGCAGAGCGTACCTTTCGGGCGAAGCGAAGAAGGTGTTTTGCGGGAGCATAGATTATGATTGAATTAAACGAAGGATTGAAAAACTTAACGCATACGTATTTGTTCGGCAAAGTGGCTGAAAGGGTGGAAGAGTACGAAAAAACTCACCCTACGGCGAAAGTTATAAGAATGGGGATAGGGGACGTAACTTTACCCATTCCCAAATCGTGCGTAAAGGCTATGAAAAAGGCGAGCGCGGAACTCGGCAGAAAGAAGACGTTCAGGGGGTACGGTCCGTACGGCGGGTATTCTTTTTTAAAAGAAAAAATAGTTAACGAGTACGAAGAGTTCGGAGTAAAAACGGAGCAGGACGAAGTGTTCGTGTCGGACGGGGCAAAGTCGGATTTGGCAGCCGTGTTGGAATTGTTCTCAAAAGACGATTCCGTTTTGATAACGGATCCCGATTACCCCGCTTACGAAGACGCGAACGTCGTCGACGGAAGAAAGATTTTTAAAATACGGGCGACTTACGAAAACGGCTTTTTACCATTGCCCGACGAAAACACGGCGGGAGATATAATTTATCTTTGTTCGCCCGCAAACCCTACGGGCGCGGTTTACGACGAACAAGGATTGAAAAAGTGGGTTGAATTCGCAAAAGAAACCGGCGGAGTTATTTTTTTCGACAGAGCGTATTATTCGTATATAACGGGTAAGTATCCTAAAACGATTTACGAAATCGACGGGGCGAAAGAAGTGGCGATAGAGTTCTCGTCGTTTTCAAAAAACGCGGGGTTTACGGGAGTCAGATGCGGTTACGTTACCATACCGAAAGAGTTGAAAAGAGACGGCTTTTCGTTAAACGAGCTGTATAAAAAAAGACAAAGCGTCAAAAGTAACGGAACATCGTATATAGTACAACGCGGAGCGGAGGCGACGTTTAGTAAAAAGGGCAAAAAAGAGGTGGCGAACAACGTCGCGTATTATTTAAGGAACGCCGAATTGATAACCGAAACGCTGAAAGAGTTAAACGTCTGGTACGTCGGCGGAGAAAATTCGCCGTATATTTTTATGAAATGCCCGTATCCCTTGACATCTTGGGAGTTTTTCGATAAACTTTTATATGAAGCGAATATCGTAACCACGCCGGGCGTAGGGTTCGGTGAAAGCGGAGAAGGTTTTTTAAGGCTGACCGCCTTTTCGAGTTACGAAGATACGAAAATCGCAGTCGACCGATTAAAGGCGCTGATACAAAGGAGTAAAATATGAGAGAAAGTGGGGTTTTGATGCCGATATTTTCGCTAGGCGGAGATTACGGCATAGGGAACTTTGGCAAACAGGCGTACGCGTTCGTGGATTTTTTGAAAAGCAGCGGCTGGCGTTACTGGCAAATATTACCGCTCGTCGAAACGGGAACGGGTAATTCGCCGTATATGTCCGTGTCGTCGACGTCTATAAACCCGCTGTTCGTCGATCCCGAAGACCTGTTTAAACGCGGACTCGTAACGCGGGAAGATTTAGACGAGAGAAAATGCCATTTTTATAAAAAGATAAACTACACGACCGTTCGTAAAAAGCAAATGAAACTTTTAAGGAAGGCGTTCGGCAATTTCGACGTTACCGAAAGAGCGTTCGTAACCTTTAAAGAAAACGGCAAGTATACGGACTACGCGTTGTTCAAGGCGATTTCTTCGCATACGAAAGCGGGCGACGACTTTTCAAAGTGGAAACTCCGCGTTAAAACGAGAACTCCTTTCGCTATGGAAAGCGTCGGAAAAAAATACGCGAAAGACGTGGATTTCTGGCTGTTCGTTCAGTATATCGCTAAAAAGCAATGGCTTAAACTCAAAATGTACGCGAACGATAACGACGTCAAGATAATAGGCGATATTCCGTTTTACGTTTCTTACGCGAGCGCAGACGTTTGGGCAAACCCCAAAAACTTTAAACTCGACGACAATTACGCGCCTACCGAAGTCGCGGGGGTTCCGCCCGATTATTTCAGTAAAGACGGACAACTTTGGGGCAATCCCGTTTACGACGTCGATTATCAATCGAAACGCGGTTACGAATGGTGGATAGAAAGAATCACGAAATCGCTCGAACTGTACGACGTGGTACGCCTCGACCATTTCAGGGCGTTCGACAGGTTTTACAGCGTTAAAGCGGGTGAAAAGACGGCGGTTGGCGGCGAATGGAAAGACAGCGTCGGCAAAAGCATTTTCAATAAACTTAAAAAGATTTACCCTTGCGACAGGTTTATCGCCGAAGATTTAGGCACGCTCGACGACGGGGTTTACGCGTTGTTGAAGTCGACGGGGTTCAGGGGAATGAAAGTTATTTCGTTCGCGTTCGACGGCAACGGGGACAACCCGTATTTGTTGGAAAACATCAAAGAGAACAGCGTTTGCTATACGGGTACGCACGATAACGACACTTTGCTGGGACTTGTAAAAAGCCTTGACGGAGAGTTGAAGAAGAACCATATAAGAATGGTTCGGCAAGAACTCGATTACGCTAAAATAACCAAAAGGCTCAATTCGGACAAGTCGGTAGCCGAAGGTATGCTCGAACTTGCGCTTGCAAGCGAGTCAAATCTAGCGATTATACCTATGCACGATTTGTTGCTTTTGGACGGCGAGTACAGAATAAACACGCCGGGAGTCGTCGGGGACGAAAACTGGTCGGTAAGAATAAGCGACAAATATTTCACCGAAGAATTAGTGAAAAAAATGGCAGGGTACAACGAAACTTTTAACAGAAACGAATAACATTAAATATATAACGGGTGATTAAAATGTTTGAAAAAGAATACGATAAATGGTTAGGCGGAGTAAAATATCAGGAACTGAAAGACGATTTGATTTCGGTAAAGGGCAACGATAAAGAGATAGAATACCGTTTCGGCAAGACTCTCGATTTCGGCACGGCGGGTATGCGCGGTATACTCGGCGCGGGTACGAACATGATGAACGTTTACACGGTAATAAAAGCGACGCAGGGACTTGCGAATTATATCAAAACGTTGGGAAAGGCGGCTATGGATAAAGGCGTCGTCATTTCTTACGATACGAGAAAGAACAGCGAGTTGTTCGCGCTGTGCTCGGCGGGCGTTTTGTCCGAAAACGAAATTACGGTTTATATTTACGACGACGTTCGTCCCGTTCCCATGCTTTCGTTCGGCGTGAGAAATCACAAAGCGACGGCGGGCATAATGATAACGGCAAGCCATAATCCCAAAGAATACAACGGGTACAAGGTGTACGGAGAAGACGGCGCTCAGATGTCGCCCGAGGCAACCGACAAGGTCGTCGGGTACATAAACTCGTGCGAAGATTATTTCGATATAAAATACAAAAGGTTTGAAAGCGTAAACGGCATCAACGACAAATTCGTTCATATTATAGGAAGAGAAACGGACGAACAATATTACGCCGAACTTTTAAAACTTACTCTTTCGGACGAAGCGGTTAAACGGGTAGGCAAAGATATTAAGTTGGTTTACACGCCCGTTCACGGCAGCGGATTCGTCCCCGTAACGACTATTTTGACAAGACTCGGAATAAACGCGACCGTTGTCGAAGAACAAACGAAAAAGGACGTAAACTTCTCTACGGTAAAATTGCCTAACCCCGAGTTTAAAGAAACGCTTACGATGGGTATAAACCTTGCAGATAAACTCGGCGCGGACGTCGTGTTCGGCACCGATCCCGATTGCGACAGACTCGGCGTCGCCGTAAGAAACGATAAGGGAGAGTTTATCGCGCTGAACGGCAACCAGACGGGCATCCTTTTGCTCGATTACGTTTTGAGAAGACTTAAAGAAGAAAACGCGTTGCCGAAAAACGCTATGGTGGTAAAGAGTTTTGTGTCGACCGCGCTTGCGAAAAAGATAGCGGACGATTACGGCGTCGAACTTTTCGACGTACCCGTCGGGTTTAAGTTTATCGGCGAAAAGATTCACCAAAGCGAAATAGACAGTAAACATACTTTCGTTTTCGGGTTTGAAGAAAGTTGCGGATATTTAAGGGGTACTCACGCGAGAGATAAAGACGCGGTCGTTGCGAGCATGTTGTTCGCCGAAATGGTTTGTTATTATAATTACATAGGCGGCAGCGTGTATAAAAGACTTACCGAGATATATGCTAAATACGGGTATTTTAAAGACGTAAACGTCAGCAAGGCGTTTTCGGGACTTTACGCGATGGACGAAATGAACGCCGTCGTCGAAAAGTTGAGAAAAAAGACGGTCGATAAAATCGGGGACGTCAAAGTCGTCGCGACGAGAGATTACGAACGCGGTACGAGAAGAACGGACGACGGCGCGATAGAAATGCTCGACAACGACGGCATAAACTGTTTGCTGTACGAACTTGACGGCGGCGGATTCGTCTGCGTCAGACCGAGCGGCACCGAGCCGAAACTCAAAGTGTATTATTCGGTTAAGGCAAAAGACGAAAAAGACGGAGAAATACGCCTTGAAAACATCAAAAACGCGTTTGAAAAAATCGTGTATTGAAAAATAAAAAAAGTTACAAAAATATTGATAAAGTGATAAAAAATGCTTGACTTACATTTTTAATAATGGTATTATATGTAGGCTACCGCGAAAAAAGGTGGCGGGCGGCTTATGCCGTTTTATGAAGATTGACAACTGCATAGTTATGGAGATTATGCTGACGACGGAAGTAGGAATACGGAAGTTGGAAAGTATAAG
>CAKQQS010000010.1 GCA_934271255.1 uncultured Clostridia bacterium | reverse complement strand
TCAGGCTTATATCAGCAGAGTTTTTTCACAATACACAGGCAAAACCATCACCCAGTATATCAATCAGATCCGTTTTTCCACGGCATATACGCTGCTCGTCTCTACCGATATGTCCATTCACGATATCCTCAACTACATCGGGATCGGAGGCAAACCGTGTTTTTACAGAGAGTTTCAGAAACTTTATCACGTTACGCCGATAAAACTCAGAAAATCACCGCAGATCAGACGCGATTGACTGTAAAACGAACGCCTTGTCGCACGACAGTATACGCTTCGGTACGGTTGTTCCCCTCGCTCACCCAGGCGTCCGGACCGTAAGCGTACTGCGGATAGGGGACGAGATGGTGCGGCCCGAACGTATTTCTTCTCGTACAATTCAGCGTGACGATCAGTTCGCCTTGCAAATTCAAAGTCTTCGTATAAGGCGGAAAAGCGATTATTTTTTCTTGCCTCCCGTCGGAGATATGCACGTCCGCGCCGTGCAGTTCCTCCACCGCAACCGTTACGTTTTTTCCCTTGATTCCCGTGTAAAATGAGATCGCGCCGCCGTAAAAAGGAAAGCCTTGTCCTTCGATTGCTTCGGAGGATATTTTTTTCGGCAATGCCGTTACCGTATTCGGCAACTTTACCCCGAATTCGCCGAGAACGTAAACCGCCTCTAAATTTTCGCTCTGCTGAAAATTAAGCGAGACGGAAACGACGTTTCTGCCTTTTTTGATTTTCGCAGAAAATACTTTGAAACACGTATCCACCCAGAACCGATTGGTAAGTGTAGCGGGAATCCCGTTCACGGACAAAGCGTCGTATTCCGCCGCAATGCCGACTTCCGCTTCGATTTCCGAATCGAAAACGTATTCTAGCCGTAATCGCGCCAAAACGCCTTCCGCCGAACTGCCGAATTTTTCGGCATACCAGGGCTGAATCATTTCCCCGCCCCGCGGTTCAAGCCCGAATTTCTCGCGCAGGCGTCTGTCGAGTAGCAACACGTCGGTTTCATCCTCTTCAAAGCCTGCGATATCGGCATGACAGCGAACACGGTCCAAGACGAGCACGTTCGGCTCGCTTAACGCATAAGACGTTTTTTCGGGTATTTCCAAGGCGCAAGCGAAAGGTCCTTCTCTTTCTTCCGCCCCTTCCCACTTTAAGAGAAAAATCTTCATCTCTCCCGCTTCGAACGACAAATTGTTCAGATCCGCCGTTCCCCTCGGGTAGTAGTCAACCATATCCCATTCTTCGGCGTACAGCGCGGAAAGTTCCGCATTCAGTTCGACTTTTCCGCAGCTCTTTTCCGTCTCGCTTAGGTTCATCAGGAACAGCCACGTTTCTCCCGCGATGCGTCTGATAGCAGACGCAACTCCTTCCGGCGCGGATACCACCTCGCCGCAGGCGAGTTCGTCGACTCTGCAAACGACTCTTCCGCCAAGTTTTCGGAATTTTTCGAGCAGTCTCCTCGTGCTTTCCCTGATTTCCTGCCCCTCGGCTACGAGTACGATACGGTAAATCGCCCCGCCGATTTTCAAAAACGCGCCGTTTCCGTCTTTGCCGACGGAGCCGTATTTTTTCATCAGTTCTTCGTCGCCGTAATCGAACTCATGCTGCGCGGCGATAAGGTCGAGACATTGTCGCTGAAACGCCTCGTTCAGGCGCACGGTTTCCCCGTCCGTCGGCGCAAAATTCTTCTGCCAGCCCTTACGCACCCGTTTCCACATATTTTCAACGGGGTGAATCACGAGTAATCCGCTTTTTCTTTCCCCTTCGCTCAGGATAAGACCGATCCTGCCGAAATACGTTTCCAATTCTTTCCAGTCCCGCCACCAGGCGTTCTGGTGCAGAATACTCGCGGGATAATCGCGTTTCGCCTCCCCTTTCATCGAATACCATGACAGGTGCGGACAGCGCAGATTGACGCCGAAAATCGCCTGCCAATCTCCGATCCTTTTATACTCGTTCAACGGCATATCCCACCCCGTGCAGCCGTATAACTCGCTGAGCACGAAAGGTTTGTTCAGTTGCCTTGCTACCGACGCACATTGAATCGCTACCCAATAGCAACCGTTGTGCGCGCTTAAATTATCTATTCCGGGATAATCCATATACTCGTAAAAGCGCATCATCGACCCCGAGACGGCGGTCTGGAAATCCAGGCTGTCCTCGTGCAGAATATGTCCCGTAAATTTCAGTTTCAGCCGTTTACAACGTTCGGCGTATTTTTCGGCAAAATTATGGGTAAACAGATCGTCGAGCACGTCGATATATTCTGCCGCCGTACGGTTTTCGTCTTCTCCTTCGCGGAAATAATAGAGTTCGGGGATACAGAGTTCCCTCCCGTATTTGTTGCGATAGGCGGTAAACAGATCCCCCGTATACGGCGTCATTTTATCCTTATTTTCATTAGAAATACCAAACCCCGAAAAAATCGCTCCTCGGTGCGGTTCGTCGGTGAATACGCCGAAAATCTCTTTTCCGAGAAGATCGCCGCATTCCGCGCCGTATTTATCCAACGTGCTTTGAAAAAATGCTTCCGTCGCCTCTTCGTTCATCGTATCGAGATACGCCGCACCGTTATAAAACGCGCTTTCCGCCATCAACTCCTCGGCGTAAACCTTATATTCGTAGCCGGTCGGCACTTCCTCCTTCCCGTTTACCTCCCGCGCGTCTTTCAGTTTCCCCCCCTCGAAAAGCAACGCGTAGCGGCGAAGAATCCTGACGACGTTCTCATCTTGCGCCGCCTTTTCCTCGTCGTCGTATTCGGAAATAAACCGCAGGCGATATTCGCGGTTTTTCGTCACGAGTCCGCCGCAGGTCCCGCTCGGCCAACGGTCCTCGTCGTAAAGCCATGCTTCCATTCCGAGTTTGTTTCCGTATTCCGCGCACGCACGGATGAGCGAAAACCATTTTTCTCCCATATACTCGGTGATAAGTCCCGTTCTCGAATGCATGAAAAATCCGCCGAAACCCATTTCTTTCATCACCTCGATCTGCCGGAGAAGTTCTTCCTTCCGCAGATCGCCGTTCCATGACCAGAACGGTTTCCCGAGATATTTCGCCTCGGGATTTTCCAGTCTCTTCCGCAATGCCTCGTCCATTTTTTGCAAGTTCCCTCCTTAACGTATTATTTCAGTTGATTAAAAATCCGTTATTCTTTATAATTTCGCTATACGCGCAGGCGCTTTCCTTCAACGTTCTTTTCTGCGTATTGCGATCGTTTGCCGCAATGCCGAATTTATATTCGTAGCCTGCGATCCACTCAAAATTATCGATCAGCGACCGGAGATAATAACCTCTTACGTCTATTCCTTCTTCCATCGCTTTGTGAATCCATTCGAGAAACCCCCGGATATAACGGATCCTGTATTCGTCGCGTATTTTTCCGTCAACCGTTTTTTCGCTTACGTCCCAACAAGCGTTTTCGGCTATGATTACGGGTATATCGACCTTATAATCGTCTTTCAGAATATGCAACGCGTCGTATACGCTTTTCGGATAGAATTCCTCTCCGGAATCGGCGAAATTCCCCCCTGCGTTGACAATCTTCTTTTTTACCGCTTCCGAGTCTTTTGAAACTACCACCCGATTATAACAGTTCAGACCGAAAAAATCAAGTTTTTGACCTAACTTCGTGTGAAATTACAAAAATTCAAAAGTTTACCCACAATTCGTTTCTTTTTACTCATTTTCAATACCTTTTCTCTACTTTTACTTTCCGTAATTATTCTTGATATTATCCGCTATGTTCATAATCGGCACGCCGAGTTCCTGTGCGTACTTATAGCATTTATACGCACCGCCATAATCACGCTTGATATAGACGATCATCATATCGCAGTTCTCGGCAAGCCATTTGTTGCGTTCCCCTATCGCCGCTTTGTAATGGCACTTCCTATCGGTTGGTATAATGACGTTATCGTAAGACTTCTCTAAAATATCCAAGTTTGCCACGGGATACGGCTCGACAAGCGTAAGTTCGCACCACTCCTCCCATTCTCTCCGAAATCGTCTGATAGCTTGCGCGGCAAGGTCGTCAAACTCGCCGTTTCGACCTACATTATATTCTACAAATCCATATTTACGGTGCAGTAATTCGATTACTTCGTCAAGTTCTTCTTCGACTTGCCGAAACTCATCCACCACTCTATGACCTATAAACGAAACCCGAAAAATATCCAATTCAATGCCTCCCGATAGGTGAATTATCTTGCAGAATTTTGTTCGCCTATTAAAGCAATAGGTGAACAAAACCATAGACTTCGGACACCTATCGAGAGTATTTACGAATTTTATTATTTTTCTGACCGCACGAAAGCAAGGTACATTGACTTTACTACCGTTTTATGGTATAATAAACATAATATTTGAGCCGTCTATTGCTTTAACAGACGGCTTTTTTAGTTGAAAATTTTGCCGAGCTTATTCATCATATCCTGCTTGTGTTCCATAAGCGAATGGGCGTATCTGTTCAGCGTTACCGTGGCGTTTTTATGCCCCAATATCTCCGCCAATGTTTTCACGTCCATTCCGCATTCCAAAGCGCGTGTAGCAAACGTATGCCGAAGCGAGTGGAAACCTTTATGCTCGATATGCAAACGCTTTTGCAAAAGTTCAAAGGTTCTCTGATAAGATCGCACCGTAGGCGGCTCGCCCTTTTCCGATTCCACAACATACTCCGAAATGCTTTTCCTTTTATACTCTTTCAAAACGGGAAGCAACTGCTTCGGAAGCGGAATCATTCTTTTGGAAGAAGTTGTTTTCGGCAAGTCCGTAATCCGACAGAGATTCCCTTTTTCATCTCGTCCGTCGTGGCAAGTTTTGTTCACCGCAAGCGTTCCTTTCGTGAAATCAATATCTGCCCAAGTAAGCGCGAGCAATTCTCCGATACGCAATCCCGAATAAAGACAAATCACGATCCCGATGAATTTCCGTTTCTTACTCGATAACGCCGCCTGCTCTATCTTCTTCTGTTCGGCAAGCGAAAAACAGGATACTTCTTTCTCTTTCGTTTTCGGTCGTCTGATTTTGTCTGTCGTGTACTCTTTCAGCTCTCCGAGCGTATACGCAAGTTTCAGAGAGTTCTGAATAACCGTAATAATCCCGTTTACGGAATTAGCCGCTAACCCCTTTCCGGTTGTCAGATTGCCCGACTGCATAAGTTCGGTAATATACTTCTGTATGACTATGGGCGACAGTTCCTCAAGCTCGTACTCGCCCAACTTTACCTTCAAGTGCTTTTCGATAATCTCCGAATATCTTTCGCACGTTTTCGTTTTAGACGAAGGCTCTATGTAATTCGCAAACCATACGTCTAACCAATCTTTATATTTCATTGAAAACTCCTTTCGATTTACTGTTATTATTATAATTTTTCTCACCGTAAATAGGAAATCACCCCTCGAAACGGCATAAAAAAAGAGAGAACATTTATCCTTGTTCTCTCTTATGTTTCTTATATTAAATTATAAAGTCGAATGTTCTTTTACGAATATCCGAGTTTATGCTATCATTTGAATGGTGTTTTCTATTATCGTTTTGTATATATAAATTCCATTTTTACTTATTGACTATCCTATAACTCATAGGTTTTGTCTACCATTTTGCTTTCGTCAAGGTGTAGTGATTTAAGCCACTCTTCCTTTTCTTTCTTTAACTTTTGATATTGCTCGCCGTTTGGATTGCAATACGACAACATCAAATTGTAGTGTTTCAACTTGTTTCTCACTTTATCTTTTGGATCATCTTCATCAGAACACGGCTTACGAAATTGACCATAGAAGAAAACAAAACTTGCCCAACTATACGCTTTAAGATTTTGTTTCAAAGCTCGCTTACAATATCTTCGCCAACATAACCGAAGTGAAGATTGATGTTTTCGCATTTGAAATTCTTCCCATTTGAAATCGGGAATCAAATAACCGTTGCCCTTTTTTATCCGTTCGGGAAACAGTAAAAAGCGAAGTTCTTCTTCCTTCATTTCATTTATCTCGTCAAGCGAAATATTCAAAAAATCAATGCGCTGCAAGACCTGCCATACCGTTGTTCTCGAACAACCACACAATGTTGCAACCTGCGAAAAATTATTTCCTTTTGACAAATACTCTATGATTAACGTGTATTTTACCATAAAAAACGCTCCTTTTGTCGCCCTCTTTTACCTGTATCCGTATATACGGGAAAGTGTTCAGTTTTTCTGACCACCCCCGTTTTTTAGGGTATTTTTCGAGTTTTGACGAACTAAATGCAGAGAAAAAAGCAGTCACTCTTTCGCAAGAATGACTGCTTTTCGTGTATTTTAGTATAAATTATGCGTTTTTTAGCCGATTTCGGACTTATTTGGTCGCCCTCGGATTACGGATGTTAGCCTGCGCCGCAGCGAGTCTTGCGATGGGAACTCTGTACGGAGAACATGATACGTAATCGAGTCCGATTGCATGACAGAACTCTATCGACGAAGGATCGCCGCCGTGTTCACCGCAAATACCGCAGTGAATGTCTTTTCTCGTCTTATGACCGAGTTCAACCGCCATTTCCATAAGTTTGCCTACGCCGACGGTGTCGAGTCTTGCGAACGGATCGAATTCGTAAATCTTTGCGCCGTAATACGACGGTAAGAACTTGCTTGCGTCGTCACGGGAGAATCCGAACGTCATTTGCGTTAAGTCGTTAGTACCGAAACAGAAGAACTCCGCTTCCTTAGCGATTTCGTCTGCGGTTAAAGCCGCTCTGGGAATCTCTATCATCGTGCCTACTTCGTACTTTAAGTCTACGCCCGCTTCCTTAATAACCGCATCGGCAGTTTCTACAACCGTCTTTTTACAGTAAGCAAGTTCTTTAACTTCGCCTACGAGCGGTATCATTATTTCGGGAACAACGTGCCATTCGGGATGACGTTTTTGAACGGCAATCGCCGCTTTGATAATTGCCTTTGTTTGCATAACCGCAATTTCGGGGTACGTTACCGCAAGACGGCAACCACGATGTCCCATCATCGGGTTAAACTCGTGTAAAGCGTTGCAAATCATCTTGATTTCGTCAATCGTTTTGCCTTGCGCAGCAGCAAGCAACGCAATGTCTTCTTCCGTCGTCGGAACGAATTCGTGTAGCGGCGGATCCAAGAATCTTATCGTAACGGGTTGGCCTTTAAGCGCTTCCATAAGCCCTTCAAAGTCTGCTTGTTGCATAGGTTCTATTTTAGCAAGCGCCGCTTCTCTTTCTTCAACCGTTTCGGAACAAATCATTTCACGGAACTTGTCGATTCTGCCCGGTCCGAAGAACATGTGTTCGGTACGGCAAAGGCCGATACCTTGCGCGCCGAGTTCAGCCGCTCTTTCAGCGTCTTTCGGAGTATCTGCGTTCGTTCTTACGCCAAGCGCTTTATACTTGTCCGCAAGTTTCATTATTCTTCCGAAATAACCGGAGTTGGGATCTGCGGGAACCGTCTTGATTTCTACGTCGTAAATGTTACCCGTAGAACCGTCGAGAGAAAGTGCGTCGCCTTCGTGGAATACTTTTCCGCCGAGTTCAAAATATTTTTCTTCTTCATGCATTTTAATATCGCCGCAACCGGATACGCAACAAGTACCCATGCCCCTAGCGACAACCGCCGCGTGAGAGGTTTGTCCGCCGCGAACGGTCAAAATGCCCTGAGCGAATTTCATGCCTTCGATGTCTTCGGGAGAAGTTTCAAGTCTTACCAAGATAACCTTCTTACCCGCTTTACCGAGTTCTACCGCATCTTCGGGAGTGAATACGATTTCACCCGTAGCGGCGCCCGGCGACGCTGCGATACCCTTACCTACGACGTTGTTCTTGTCTGCGTCTTTAAGCGCTTTAACGTCAAACGTCGGGTGAAGGAGCATGTCAAGCGTTTTTGCATCGATTTGCATAAGCGCTTCTTTTTCGTTTATCATACCCTCGTCGATAAGGTCGCAAGCAATCTTTATAGCCGCCTGAGCGGTTCTCTTACCGTTACGGCATTGAAGCATATAAAGTTTGCCGTTTTCAATGGTAAACTCCATATCCTGCATATCTCTGTAATGGTCTTCGAGTTTATCGCAAACCGCAAGGAATTGCGCGTAAGCATCGGGGAACTTGTTAGCCATTTCCTGAATGTGCATCGGCGTACGAACGCCCGCAACGACGTCTTCGCCTTGCGCGTTTACAAGGAATTCGCCCATAAGACCTTTTGCGCCGGTAGCGGGATCACGCGTGAACGCAACGCCCGTGCCGGAGTTGTCGTTTAAGTTACCGAATACCATCGGCATTACGTTAACCGCAGTACCCCAACTGTAAGGAATGTCGTGATCCATACGATATACGTTTGCTCTCGGGTTGTCCCAGCTTCTGAATACCGCGCGAATAGCAGCGTTGAGTTGCGCTACGGGATCGTCGGGGAAATCTTCACCGAGGGCTTCTTTATATTTTGCTTTAAATTGCAACGCAAGATCTTTAAGGTCTTCCGCAGTAAGTTCTACGTCGAACGTTACGCCCTTTTCTTCTTTCTTTGCGTCGATGAGTTTTTCAAACTCTTTCTTGGAAACTTCCATAACGACGTCGGAGAACATTTGAATAAATCTTCTGTACGAGTCGTAAACGAATCTTGCGAACTTAGGATCGGGGTTACCCGCTATCATCGCCGCAACTACGTCGTCGTTTAAACCAAGGTTAAGAATCGTGTCCATCATGCCCGGCATTGACGCTCTTGCGCCCGAACGTACGGAAACGAGAAGCGGATTTTTGAGATCGCCGAATTTTTTGCCGTTGATTTCTTCCATCTTTTTGACGTTTGCCATAATCTCAGCCATTATGTCGTCGTTAATTTTTCTACCGTCTTCATAATACTGCGTGCACGCTTCCGTCGATATCGTGAATCCTTGCGGAACGGGAAGACCTATTTTGGTCATTTCTGCAAGGTTTGCGCCCTTGCCGCCCAAAAGTTCACGCATCGTAGCGTCGCCTTCGGTGAAGAGATAAACGTACTTCTTTGTCATTTTGTATCCTCCTAAAAATTATACCCCGAGTGATTTTATTCGGGATAGTTTTATCTAACTTGTATATTGTATACTAAATCTAACTTTTTTTCAACTATTTTCACGCGTGCTTTGACGATTTTTTTCAAAATTCGTTCCTTATTATCTTTTCAAGCGTTTCAAGGCGTGTTTCCGTATTAAGATACATATAGTACGAAAAAAGCCTTAACGCTTTTCTTTGTCCTAATTCGTCGCACCTAAGCCCCGTTAAATCACGGGATTTCGACAATTCGTTTACGAAATTATACGTCTTGATATTAAACTCGACGTCCTTTTCCTTTTTACAGTTTTCGCAAAGACACTCGCCCGATTTTTCGTCAAGATACACTTTTTGAGTAATATCTTTTCCGCAATTTCGGCACGAGTCGGTTACGAACTCGAATCCGCAAACCTTCAACGCGTCGAGTAAAAACTTTGCAAGCACGATTTTCGGCGCGACGTTTTCGTAGGCGAGCGTTTTTAACGTGTTTATCGTGAGCGCGAACAATTCGCTTTCTTCTTCGCCTTCTAAAACAAAAGCGTTGGCGTATTCCAAAACGACGATGCCCGCGTAATATTTTTCCAAATCTGCCGCAACGTTGAAAAAAGAGTCGTAAAGCGTGGCTTGCGTTACCGTAAACCTACCGTTCTTTTCCGCCATTACGTATTCCGCAAAACAAAAAGGCTGGGCGCAAAACGTTAGTTTTGCCCCTGCCTTTTTTACGCCTTTGGCGTTTGCCGTTATCTTGCCGCGTTCCGCGCTGAATAAAGTAAGCACTTTGTCGTTGTCTTTATAATCTACACTTTTCAGAACTATGGCGTTGAATATTTCCATAACCACTCCGTTTACTTTTCGTCTTTCGTTAAACTCTTATACAGCAAGTAGTAACTTACTTCACCCGTTTTTTCAAATAATTCCCACGCGGAATCTTCGGGCTTTTTAAAATCGAACTTATCTTTCATACGATAAGTTTACGCATTTTTTCGCCGATTATACGTCGGGATTCAATTCGGCAACCCCGAACTGTTTTATGAGATACTTGTTTTCGCGCCAGTCTTCCTTAACCTTGACGTAAGTCGTCAAAAAGACTTTTTTACCCAAAAACTTTTCCATTTCTTCCCTTGCGAACGACGACGTTTTTTTTATCGCGCAGCCTTGTTTGCCGATGATAATCGCCTTATGTCCCTGCCGTTCGCAAATTATGTCGAGATTTATATCGTACACTTTGTTGTCTTCTCTCAACTTAAACTCGTTTACAACCACGGCGACACCGTGCGGTATTTCTTTATCGTACAATAAAAGCAACTTTTCACGCATTATTTCGGCAATCATAAACTTTTCGGATTTGTCGCTTACTATATCGTCGCCGTAAAGCGGTTCGCCTTCGGGAAGATTTCGTTCTATAACCGAAACAAGCTCTTCGAGGTTTTTGCCTTTTCTCGCCGATACGGGAATTACGTCAACGCCGAACTCCGAAAACTTTTCGAGTTCCGTCAATACGTTTTCTTTCGGCATTATGTCTGTTTTGCTCATTACGACGATTAGCGGAACTTTCTTTTTCAAAAAAGTTTTTAAAAGTTCCAAATCCCGTTCTTTTACCCCTTCGTGTCCGTCAATCACGAACATTATAAGGTCGACGTCGCCCGCCGTTTCGTCGCTTTGCCGTTGCATCATCGCGTTAAGCACGCTCGACGCTTTATACAACCCCGGTGTGTCTTCAAACACGATTTGCGAAGTTGCGCTGTTTCTTATTCCGAGTATTCTGTCTCTCGTAGTCTGCGGTTTCGGTGATACGATAGCGACTTTTTCGCCTACCAACACGTTTACCAAAGTAGACTTACCCGCATTTGCCCTGCCGATTACGGCAACGGTACCGCTTCTCATCATTCTTCGTCCCCTATTCCGATTTTCGCGCAAACTCTCTTTTCGATATCTCTCATTTGTTTTTTATCTTCTTCCGTTATATGGTCGTACCCCATCAAGTGCAACAACCCGTGCAGAACAAGATACGTGAACTCCCTTTCTTCGCTATGTTTATATTCCGCCGCCTGTTCTTTCGCCCTGCTTACGCAAACGGCGATCGATCCTATCATAACCCGATCTTTCAAGTCTGCGTCGTACGGAAAATCTTCCGCTTTTACGACCGTCCCCCTTATTCCGTCAAGCGTCGGAAAAGACAGCACGTCCGTTACTTTGTCGACGTTTCTGAACTCTCTGTTAAGCCGTTTTATTTCCGTTTCGTCGACGAACTCGACTTCGGCAACGAGTTTATCTTTTTGTCCTAATTCTTCGTAAACGCATTTCGCTAATTTTTTCAGTTTTACGAAAGATTTGTCATCGCATTTGATTTTAAGATTCTTCATGATTGTCTTCCTGACGATTAGCGTTTTCCTTTCTTATTTTTATTCTCGGATACTTGATTCTCGAATGGTATACCCCCGACAAACTGTTGTCGAGCGCGTTTCGTATAACGTACAAGTCCTGTATCGTTATGGGACATTCGTCGAATTGACCTAGTTCAAGTCTTTCGTCAATAACGTTCTGAACGATTTTGTCTACGTCATCTCTCGTTCTTTGAGCGCGGGTTCTGACTATCGCTTCGCAAGCGTCCGCTATCATGATAATCGCCGTTATTTTAGACTGCGGCTTGGGCCCCTGATACGAATAATTTCTTATATCGAGATCCCCTTCCGTCATTTTTATCGCTTTTGCGTAAAAATATTTTATCGGCAACGTGCCGTGATGTTCCAAACACGCGTCCGCGATTTCATCCGGCAATCTGAACTTTTTAGCAAACATATACCCTTTTTTTGCGTGATCTCTTATAATGTTGACGGAAAGTTCGGGAGTAAGGTCGTCGTGTATGTTTTCGCCCGACTGGTTTTCCGAAAAGTACGGCACCTTATCGATTTTGCCTATATCGTGATAATACGCGCACGCTCTCGCAAGCGCGGGATTTTCGCCGATGGCGATGGCGCACGCTTCCGCCAAATTAGCGACTACTATCGAGTGGTTGAAAGTACCCGGCGCCGTTTCACGCAGTTTTTTCATTATCTTATTGTCGTGGTCGGTAAGTTCCGCCAAACGGTAATTCGTTACGCAGTTGAAAAGCACTTCAAAGATAGGCAAGCAGATAGTCGTCAGAACGACCGCTACTATTCCCGACAAAACGCTGAATATTACGAGTTGCCAAGCAACCTTAGAAAAGCCCGTCAACGCGAACACGCCTATCGCTTCGGGGAGCGTCAACAAGAGTCCGTACGCAATAAGTCCGAATCTCGTTTTTCCCATCGAAACGAAATACGCCGCCACCACGCCCGTCATAAAGTTGGTTAAAAACTCGACGTATTCGAGTCTTACCACGTCTGTTTTCGTCGCGTCGACAAACTTTAACCCGACGAACATATCGAGCGCAAGAACAAAGAAGCACATTATAGTGTTCAAGAACAAAGCGTTCTTTTTGCCGAACAGCGAACACGCGAGCAAAGCCGTTAAAACGACGGGTCTTGCGTACATGTGAACGAACCTTTCCATAAAGACGGATACAAGCAGCGTCGTGCACAAAACGGTGTAAACCAAAAATTGATTTCTTACTTTTATAAACTCGTTCGTGTTTTCGAATACCATATAAATAAATATCGTAAAATACAAAAACAGCGACGTAAAACACAAGTACAGAAAGTCGTTCCAGTTTGCCGTAAAATATCCTTTAAACGTTGTGCCGCAAGCCTTGTCGAACACGGTATGCAGCGCTATAAACAAAAGATAGAAACAAACGGTAGCGATAAACGTCCCAAGTAACATAAGCGTTGCTTTGACGTATTCCTTTCTGTGCCACGTTTTATATGAATGTAGATTGAGTTTCACTTTCGTCATCAGATTATTTTCCTTCGTTTTCGTCGTACGCTTTTATTATCCGCATTACCAACGGATGACGCACTACGTCCTTAGCGGTTAATCTTATAATTTCTATGTCTTTAATTCCTTTTAAAATGCTTATCGCGTGTTTCAACCCGCTTTTCTTTCCTTCGGGAAGGTCTATTTGCGTCAGGTCGCCCGTTATGACCATGCGGGATCCTTCGCCCATTCGGGTTAAAAACATTTTCATTTGTTCTTTCGTGGTGTTTTGCGCTTCGTCTAAAATTATGAACGCGTTATTCAACGTCCTGCCGCGCATATAAGCGAGCGGCGCGATTTCGATAACGCCCCTTTCCATTAACTTCAAGTAGTTTTCAAGCCCGAACATCTCTTGTAAAGCATCGTACAGCGGTCTTAAATACGGATCGACCTTAGTTTGCAAATCGCCGGGTAAAAAGCCGAGTTTTTCACCCGCTTCGACTGCTGGACGAGTGAGTATTATCTTTTCGACTTGTTTGGATTTATACGCCGAAACGGCGGTTGCGACCGCAAGATACGTTTTACCCGTACCCGCAGGACCTTCGCCGAAAACCACCGTATTTTCTTTTATCGCGCGAACGTACGCTTTTTGTCCCAACGTCTTGCACTTGATGGGTTTCGCTCTGCTGTTGACGAGTATCACGCCGTTGGTTATTTTGGATATGTCGTTAGAGTTGCCTTCTTTCGCAAGTTCTACCGAATAAACTATTCTCGATTTGTCTATGCTCTCGCCCTGATCGATTATTTCCAACAACTTTTCCGCAACTAGTCGCGCGATGCTCGTTTCCGCTTCGCTACCCGAAAACTCTATTCTCGTACCGACGACGTCGTAAGTTATTCCCAACTCGTCCGCAAGAGTGTTCATGTTTTCGTCTAAATTGCCGAGCAGTTTTTGTAGCCTTTCGTTATTAAAAGCGTCAATAAAAATGCGTGTTTTTATCAATCGTTTCTCCTTTATAAATTAAGTAAATAAGTTATCGTTACCGTGTAAACGTATTTATCGCCCGTCTTTTCTACCGATACGTCTTCTGCCGAAATTATCTTGTCCCCGAGCGACAGTTCGGCAAACGCAATCGCGACGTCTTCTTCGTTTTCATTTTGGGAAATATATTCGTAATTATACGCCGTTTCTATTTGAACGTCCGCCAAAACGTAAGTAGAATATTCCTTTTCGCCGACGAATCCCGCGCCCGTAACTATTACGTCCCCCGCCTTCACTACGTCGCCCGTTCTCTTTTCGGAAAAACCGCTGTACACGACCAACCTTGTTATTTTGCCGTCTTTCGGCGCGACTAGAAAAGTGCGGTTTTTGTCCACGAGTTCGTTTTCTTTATACGCGAGTTTCGCTTCGACGCGTAAATAAAAACCTTCTTTCTTCACCGAAACGTACGAAAACGCAGAAAACGACCTTAAAAGAGTTTTTTCGGCGTTTTTAATTTTGCTTTTGGTGGCTAGTCCGTTTTCCCTTATGCCGATTTCCTTCAACTTGTCCGTTATCATGCGGGAATAGTTGTAAGGCACGCCTTTTACTTCGATTTTCCGTACCGAAAAAGACGAGAGTATAAACATTACCGAAAAACATATCGCGCCCGCCGTAAGCCCGCAAGTCTTTAACGTCTTTTTCAACGTTTCGGTAACGCCGTAACTTTTTATTATTCGTATATTATAACACATTTCTTCGCTTATTGCAAAGACTTTTTTAATTTCCCGCTTTTTAACGCAAAAAATAAGGCTTTTTTCTTCGATTTCAAGATTGTAAAGTTCTATTTTCTCCCTTTTGAGTTTTTTTATGAAAAGAGAATAATTCATACCGCAAACGGATATCTTTGAATATGCGACTAACAAATCTTTAAACATTTTCCGTTTCCACCTTGTCTATTTTCCCTTTTACGCGCACGTCTTTGCCGTAATATTTTTGTATAAGCAGTTTCTCGCCCGACAATATCAACTTTTTCCGTTTAGTCAACAGCACAATTTTTTCGGGCGAAAAACTGACTATATCCGTTATGCACTCGAAATATCCCCCTGTTTCGCCGTTTACGACGTATCTGTATCCGACGTCTACGTTGTCGTTCGTTTCTAAATCTTGCAAAAAACTCATATTTATTTTTATGCTTTCCGACGCGTGTATAGAATTACTTGTTTTTATTTCCCGTTTGTGATACAATTAAGTTATGAAAAAGTACAATCTTTCGTTTACGAAAACAATTTTATCTTTATTGATAGTCGTTATCTTACTGTTCGTTGCGGGAGCGGGTTGGAGCATTTACTCGATAATCGAATATTCCAAAACCAACGCGATGAAAATCATTCCGTACATAATTCTTCTTGCGGTTTGTCTGTTTTTGCTTGTCATAGGCTGTTCGACGCTGTTGCTTTCTAAATACGTTTTCGACAAAGACAAGTTCGTTATACGAATAGGCGTTGTCGTCGGTAAATACGACTATATGAAAATCAAGGGGCTTTATACCGTCAAGGAACAAAAAGGCACTTTTTTAACCCTTTACGTCGAAAACGACCGCGGCGAAATATCACCTATAAAAATACTCGTTCGGCAAGATAAGTTTGCGGAGTTTGAAGAAGATTTACTTAACCGCAACGCTTTCGTTCTGACGGGAACGAGAGAGCTTGACGAAAACGGAAAATTAAAATAAAAAAAATTACGTCATATTGTTGACAAAACAAACCGATTTAGATTACAATGATTACAGTAAAATACGTACGGTAGGCAAGGCTACCAAAGGGATACGGGTTACTACCGCAAAGTAGTGGAGACACTATTCGCCGGTTAGCAGAAAACGTCGAATTCAAGGCGTGTTCTAACGTAATTACACAGCCCTTTGATGCTAAAGCTCACACGGTGTTCGTTTAATCAAACGCTAATTTCCTACCGCGCGATATTTCGCGCGGTAGTTTTATTAAATACGTTCGGAGGTGGATTTATGATAGATGAAGAATTGCAACAACGTTTTGACGAATTTGAAGATCTTTATACGACTCGAAGATTTGCCCAACTTAAAGAACTGATGCTGAAAACCGAACCGCAGGATATCGCGCTGTTTATGGAAGATAAACTCGCCGATAAAGATTTGCTGTTCTTTTTCAGACTGTTGCCCAAAGATATGGCGACGGACGTTTTCGTAGAAATACCAAGCGATATGCAGGAAAACCTTATCAAAATGTTTACCGATAAGGAACTTAAAGAAGTTATCGACGATATGTTCATGGACGATACCGTTGATATTATCGAAGAAATGCCTTCGGGCGTCGTCAAAAGAATACTTAAAAGCGCAAGCCCTACCGACAGAGCGATTATAAACGAACTTCTCGAATACCCCGACGACTCGGCGGGCACCCTTATGACGACCGAATACGTCGCGCTTCGTTCTTATATGACGGTAAGCGACGCGTTCGATAAAATCAAAAGTACGGGCGTCAACAAGGAAACGATTTACACCTGTTACGTTACCGACGAAAAAAGAAAACTGCTCGGCATCGTTTCCGTTAAAGACTTGTTACTTGCCGACAGATCGGCGCAACTCGACACCATAATGGAAAGCGATATCATCACCGTAAACACTTTGACCGACAAAGAAGAAGTCGGTATGATTTTCTCGAAATACGACTTACTCGCTTTGCCCGTCGTCGATAAAGAAGGCTGCATTGCGGGAATCATCACCATTGACGACGCGGTCGACGTCATTCAGGAAGAAGCAACGGAAGATATTCAGAAAATGGCGGCAATACTTCCGACGACCGACAAACCTTACCTGCAAACGAGCGTTATTAAAATCTACTTGTCCCGTTTGCCGTGGCTGTTGATATTGATGGTTTCGGCAACGCTTACGAGTTTGATTTTAGGCACGTTTGAAGATAAACTTATGATTTACGCCGCTCTTTACGCTTGCGTCCCCATGCTTATGGACACGGGCGGAAATGCCGGAAGTCAGGCTTCCGTTACCGTCATTCGTAGCCTTGCTTTGGGAGAAGTCGAGTTCAAAGATATACTGCGCGTTATCTGGAAAGAACTTCGTATCGCGCTTATACTCGGACTCTCTATCGCGTTGGTATGTTTCGGCAAATTATTGCTTATCGATAAACTTTACAACCCCGAAATGAACGTTTGGTACGCACTCGTTATATCTCTTTCGTTGTTCGTAACGATTGTTATAGCAAAACTCGTCGGCGCAACGTTACCGTTGCTCGTTAAAAAATGCAAACTAGACCCTGCCGTCGTCGCAAGTCCGTTCATTACAACGATTGTAGACGCCGTATCGTTGCTCGTATACTGCGGAATTGCGTTTTCGATATTGCCTGCGGTAATTTAAAACGATTTATGATACTACAAATAAATTAACTATAAGAAAACCCCCGTGTTTGCGAAAGATTTGCAAACGCGGGGGTTGTGCTTTTTGTTATCGTTTTTCCATTACGCTTCGTCAATAAGTTTGACTATATCGTTTACGGTTTTGATTTGCGACGCCTTTTCTTCGTCGATTCTTATACCTTTCTCATCTTCCAAAGTCATTAAAAGTTCGACTATGTCAAGGCTGTCCGCTCCTAAATCTTTAACGACTTCTTTGTCGCCCGTTACTTCCGCAACGGGTATGTTGAGTTGTTCCGCTATCATTTTTGCTACGTTATCAAAAGTACTCATATACGTTTATCTCCTTTTCGTACATATTATATCACATTTGACTTTTTGTCAAGCGTTTATTTGCTTTCTTTCTTTTCTTGAAGATTTTTCATCGAAAGCGCAATTCTGTTTTTCTTAACGTCTACGCCGATTACCTTTACTTTTACGACTTGCCCGACCTTTAATACGTCCGACGGGTGTTTTACGAATCTGTCGGAAAGTTCAGAAATGTGAACGAGTCCGTCCTGATGAACGCCTAAGTCGACGAACGCGCCGAAATCGATAACGTTTCTTACCGTCCCCGTCAAAATCATCCCTACCTTTAAGTCTTCGAGTTTCATTATATCGCTTCTAAGCATAGGTTTCGGCAACGCTTCTCTTACGTCTCTGCCAGGTTTCAGCAACTCGACGACTATGTCTTTCATCGTAGGAACGCCTATTCCGCACTCGAACGCCGTTTTTTCTTCGCCGTATTTCGTAATCTTTTCGGGCAAATCTTTAAGATTGCCTTCTTTGACGTCTTTATCCGTGTAACCGAACAGTTTCAATAGTTTTTCCGCGCCGTCGTAAGATTCGGGGTGAACAGCCGTATTGTCTAAAATATTTTTTCCGTCGGTAATACGCAAGAATCCAGCGCACTGCTCGAAAGCCTTTTCTCCCAACTTGGGTACTTTTATAATTTGTCGTATAGACGTAAATTTGCCGTTTTCTTCCCTATACGCGACGATATTTTTAGCGATACCCGCGTTCAAGCCCGCCACAAACTTTAAAAGGGATACGGAAGCCGTGTTAAGGTCTACCCCGACTTTGTTTACGCAGTCTTCCAAAACGCCTTCTAAAACGGCGTCAAGGCGTTTCTCGGGCATGTCGTGTTGATATTGTCCTACGCCTATCGATTTGGGATCGATTTTGATAAGTTCAGCCAAAGGGTCTTGAAGTCTTCTTGCGATAGATACCGCCGAACGTTCCGCGACGTCGTAATCGGGGAACTCTTCCGCGCCGAGTTTAGACGCCGAGTATACGGACGCGCCCGCTTCGCTGACGACTATGTAACTCGTTCCGCCGCCTATCTCCTTTAACGTATCCGCAACGAATATCTCCGACTCTTTACTTGCCGTGCCGTTGCCTATCGATATTACGTCTACCTTATACTTTTTTATCAATGCGACAAGAGTTTCTCTCGCTTTGTTTACGTTTTGTTTCGGTCCGTCCGTCGGGTAAATAACTGTTTTATCGAGCACCTTGCCGTTTTCGTCGACTATCGCAAGTTTGCAACCCGTTCTGTACGCGGGGTCGTAACCGAGTACCGTTTTGCCTTTCAAAGGCGGTTGCATAAGTAACGGTTTTAAGTTGACTTCAAACATTTTTATCGCCTGTTCGCTTGCGTCGCCAAAGAGTTGTGTCCTTACTTCGCGTTCTATCGACGGGGCTATAAGTCTGTCGTAGGCGTCTTTACACGCGTTTTCCACAACCGATTCAAAAATACTGCCTTGTTTTACCATGCTCGCGCAAACGATTCTGTATGCAAACTCGTTGTCGATTGCGACCTTAACTTTCAGATACCCTTCTTCTTCGCCGCGATTTAATGCAAGAACTCTGTGCGGTTTGATTTCCGAAACGGGTTCGCTGTACTCGGCGTACATTCCGTAAGTATTCACCCCTTCGCCTTCTTTTTTGGCAAACTTAGACGATATTTCCGCTCTCTTAAAATAAATGGCGCGGAGTTTTTTTCTGAGTTCCGCGTTATCGGAAATCATTTCGGCGATTATGTCGCTTGCGCCCGCGATTGCGTCTTTGACGTTTTCTACCCCTAAATCGGGATTAACGTAGTCTTTCGCGACGTCTTCGACCGAACCCGTAGTAATTTCTTGCGCAAATATAACGTCGGCAAGCGGTTGCAAGCCTTTCGCGATAGCGACGGTCGCTCTCGTTTTTTTCTTTTGTTTATACGGGCGGTAAATATCTTCCACTTCCGCAAGAGTAACGGCGTTGATAAGCGCGGTTGCGATTTCGTCCGTCATTTTGCCTTGTTCAGTGATAGAAGACGTTACTTCCGCTTTTCTCTTTTCAAGGTTTCTCAGATACGTCAGTCTGTCGGAAAACTCTCTCAATACCTGATCGTCGCAATTACCGTGCATTTCTTTACGGTATCTTGCGATAAACGGTATAGTGTTCCCTTCGTCGATTAAAGTTACTATATTCTTCGCGTAATTTTGCGGTAAATTAAACTCTTCCGCAAGTTTGTTGATGATGTCCATTTTGTTCCTCTTTAATTAGTTATTAGTTCGTCGTACAATACGGCTACGCCGTCCTTTTGAAGCGTATATCCGTCTACGTGTTTTTCGTTCGTTAAAAGTTCGTAAAGTTCGCCGTCGAAAGTTATCGGCACGTCCTTTTCGGCAAGGTTTATCAAAATATAAACTTTTCTGTCGCCGCGTTTTCTCGAATACGCAACCGTTTCGTTGTCGGCGTATTCAAACGTAAGGTCGCCGTCTTTAAACAAATCTATACTTCTTCTTATTTTTCCCAACCGCCGCACGAACTCTAAAAGCCCGTACTTGTCTTCGCCCGTAAAGGTTTGTCTGTTAAACGGATCTTTAAACCCCTGCATACCGAGTTCGTCGCCGTAATATACGCTCGGCACACCCGAAACGGTATAATTTATCAGCAAAACCTTTTTGACTTTTTCGATTACGGCGGGCATTTCGTTTTCCGCTATGCGCGTAATCGCCATTTCTTCTCTACTATTCGCCGTAAGTCCCGAAAGCCTTGTTACGAGCCTTACCGTATCGTGCGTACCCGTAACGTTCATCAAGCAGTCCAGAGCGGGTTTCGGGTAGTTGTCTATCATATCCGAAACGGTCCTTTTAAACGCAAGCCCTTTTTTGTTCAAAACGAAATCTATCGACGAATTGTAAAGCGGGTAGTTCATTACGGAATCGAGTTCGTTTCCTAAAAAGTATTTTCTTCTCACTCCGTAAGCAATTTTATCCGTTGCGTTTTCCCATACTTCACCTATCAGAATCGCGTCTTTGTTTTTTCTTTTGACTGCGTTTCTTATCTCCGCGACCATATCGTCGGGGAGTTCGTCGACGACGTCTAATCGGTAACCGCTTATACCGAAATCCATATAATGCGATATAACCCCGTTTTCGCCCGAAACGAACTCTCTGTACTCTTCGTTCTTTTTGTTCAACGTCGGCAAGGATTTAAAACCCCACCAACTTTCGTAAACGTCGGGATATTTTATAAAATTATACCATTCGTAATATTTGCTCGACCTGGATTGATACGCGCCGACGTCGGCATAAGAACCGTATTTGTTGAAATATTTACTGTCCGCGCCCGTGTGGTTGAACACGCCGTCTAGTATTATTTCGACGTTTTTTTCTTTCGCCGCCGCCACAAGCGATTTAAAGTCGGTTTCCGTACCTAAAAGTTCGTCGATTTTCATATAATCGCCCGTATCGTAACGATGGTTGCTGTACGCTTTTGTGATCGGGTTAAGATAAATTGCGGTTACTCCTAAACTTTTTAAATAGTCGAGTTTACTCTCTATCCCTTTAAAGTTACCGCCGAAAAAATCGTTGTTCAAAATCTCGCCTTTTTCGGTAAACTTCCAGACGGGCGTTTCGTCCCATCTTTCGTGCAATAATCTTCCGTTTGCGTTTACGTCCCCGACTCTGCAAAACCTGTCGGGAAAAATCTGGTATATGATGCCGCCCTTTATCCGTTCAGGCGTTTCGTAGTCTTCGCGATATACCGTCAAACGATACTTCTCGCAGGAGTTCTTTTCCGCGGTGTAGTCGTACCCTTGTCCGTAAAAATCTCCGCCGAATTCAAACCCGTAAAAATACAGCCCTACACTTGTTATTTTTAACGAACAACTGTACCCGAAATTCGTTTTCTGCATAGCGTACGCGACGGTATTTTCGCCGTCTTTCGTTATTTTTAACGAGCAATCTTTAACTTCCGTCGTGTAAACGTTGAAAGTTATCGGTTTGTCGACGACGATTCCGCCGATCGTAGATTTGCATTTTTCGTCCAAAGAATTGTAGTAAAAAAGCATATTATTTTATTTTTTTAAGGTTCCAGATATTGTCGGCGTATTCCTTAATCGCTCTGTCCGCCGAGAAAATACCCGACGTAGAAATGTTGTTGACGGACATTTGCGCCCATTTCGTTTTATCTTTGTAAATCTCGTCGATTTTTGCGTGCATATCGGTATACGCGCCGAAATCCGCAAGGCACATATACGGATCGGCTATCGGCGTGCCTATCAACAAATAGTTTGCGATGTTGTTGAAACTTACGCCGTTAAATCCGCGATTCAACGCGTCCATAATACGTTCGAGTTTGCGGTTGCCCGTGTAAAACTCGGTGGATTTATAACCGCGCTTCCACATTTTTTCGACTTCGTCCGCTTTCAGACCGAATATGAAAATATTGTCGCTTCCGCACGCCTGTTGCATTTCTACGTTCGCGCCGTCAAGCGTTCCTATCGTCAACGCGCCGTTTATCATAAACTTCATGTTGCCCGTGCCGCTCGCTTCTTTACCCGCAAGGGATATTTGTTCGCTTATTTCGGTAGACGGCATAAGTTTTTCCGCCATGGAAACGTTGTAATCTTCCATATAAACGACGTTTAACCTTTCGTGAATCTTCGGGTGCTTTTTGATATCTTCGCTAAGGCACCAGATAAGTTTTATTATTTGTTTTGCAAAATAATACCCCGGAGCGGCTTTCGCGCCGAAAATATAAGTCGTAGGCTGAACGTCCATGTCGGGATTTTCGAGCAAGTCGCTATACCTGTCGATAATGTGCAACACGTTTAAAAGTTGCCGTTTATATTCGTGCATACGTTTCGCCTGAACGTCGAACACGGTGTTAGGATCGACTATTATTCCCTGCGTTTTATTAGCGTAATCGGCAAACTGTTTTTTCTTTAACAACTTTATTTCGTTTATGCGGTCAAGCACCGTTTTGTCGTCGTTGAACTTTTTGAACTTGACGAGTTCCGAAGCGTTTTTAACGAATCCGTCCCCGATACATTCCGTCAAAAGACTTGACAATTCGGGGTTGCTTTGGCAAAGCCAACGTCTGTGCGCTATACCGTTGGTAACGTTTGTGAACTTGTCGGGGTACACGTCGTTGAAATCTTTGAATATGCTGTTCTTGATGATATCGCTGTGAAGAGCGGATACGCCGTTTACTTTATGCGCCGCAACGACGCAAAGGTTAGCCATTTTAACCTGATCGCGTTCTAATATAGACATTCTCGCAATCTTGTCCCAGTCGCCCGTAAACTTGTTCCACATTTCGGCGCAAAATCTTTGATTTATCTCTTTTATGATAGCGTGTATTCTCGGGATTTTTCTCGCCAAAAGGTCTTCGTCCCACCTTTCCAACGCTTCGGCTAATACTGTGTGGTTCGTGTAAGCGACCGTCTTGGTAACGATACTCCACGCGCTGTCCCACGAATAACCGTTTTCGTCCATTAAAAGACGCATCATTTCGGGAATAGCCAAAGTCGGGTGCGTGTCGTTTATGTGTATAGCCGCGTAGTCTGGCAACGTGTCCAAAGTTTTGTATCTGCGTTTATGGTCGTTGAAAATGTTTTGTAACGACGCCGAAACCAAAAAGTATTGTTGCTTTAACCTGAGCGATTTACCTTCGCTGTGATTGTCGCTCGGATACAATACCTTGCTTATCATTTCCGCGTCTATCGAGTCTTGCATGCATTTCGTGTAATCGCCTTGCGAAAAGGTGTTCATATCGAAAGTTTTAACGCCTTTCGCTTTCCAAAGTCTTAAAACGGAAACGGCGTTGCTGTCTTTACCCGAAATCATCATATCGTACGGAACGGCTTCTACTTCCGTCGCATTGTCGTACAAAATCTTCATTCCGTTTTCGGTCCACACTTCCCTGATGTGTCCGTCGAACTTGACTCTGACAGCCTTATCCGTACGTTGAGTAAGCCAGACTTCTCCGCCCGGCAACCAGTCATCGGGAAGTTCCGTTTGCCAACCGTCTATTATTTTTTGTTTGAATAATCCGTACTCGTAACAAATACTGTAACCCATTGCGGGGTAGTTGTTTGTCGCAAGAGCGTCCATAAAACAAGCGGCAAGTCTTCCCAAGCCGCCGTTGCCGAGTCCCGCGTCCGGCTCCAAATCGTATAAGTCGGTTAAGGTTAACCCTACTTCGCCGAGAGCCGCGTTCAACGCGTCCTGCACGCCTAAATTGTACGAGTTGTTCTTTAACGACTGCCCTAACAAAAACTCCATGCAAAGATAGTATACTCTTTTTCCGTTTTGAGAACGGTATTGTTCGTAAAACTTTTCTCTTTTTGAGAGAAGTAAATCTCTTACAACCATTACAACCGCTTTGTATAATTGTTCTTTGCTCGCTTCTTTGAGGCTTACGCCATAGTAACGGGAAAGTTTTCCCGTTACCATGTCTATTGCGTCGTTTTTAGTAAAATCGTTGTTCATCGTCGCTCCTTGATGTCAATATAATTCTTCGTATTTTTGCGCTTGATTTTTCCAACTGAAATCCGTCGTCATAGCGCGTTCTTGTACTTCTTTCCATTTGTTTTTGTCGGCGAAATCTCTTACCGCTTCTCTTATAACGTAAAGCATATCGTAAGCGTTATACGCGTTAAACGTATATCCGTTTCCGCCTGCGCCCGCTTTTATCGTGTCGTTAAGCCCGCCCGTTTCTCTTACTATCGCAACCGTTCCGTATCTCGACGCTATCATTTGCGAAAGTCCGCAAGGTTCGGTTTTACTGGGCATAAGGAATATGTCCGCGCCCGAATAAATCTTTCTCGACAAATCTTGATTGTACGCTATCATCGTAGCGCATTTGCCCGGATAGTATCTTTGCAAATCCGTAAAGAAGTTTTCGTAAACGCTGTCCCCTTTACCCAAAATAACGAGTTGAACGTCGCCGAGAAGTATTTCGTTAGCGACTTGTTTTACAAGGTCGAGCCCTTTATGTCCGACGAGCCGCGAAATCATCGCGATAATCGGAACGTCTTCTCTCACGGGAAGATTGAGCATGGTTTGCAAACTCTTTTTGCAAACCGCTTTTCCGCTTACGTCCGCAGCGGAGTAGTTGTCAAAAATCATTCTGTCCGTTTCGGGGTTATAAAAATCCGTATCTATACCGTTGAGTATGCCCGTTATCTTGAACTCGTTTCTCCTGATCGTCGACGCAAGGCCGTGCGCGTAATAATCGTCTTTTATCTCGTTTGCGTAAGTCGGGCTGACGGTCGTTACCTTGTCGGAAAGTTCTATCGCCGCTTTCATAAGATTTATACAGCCGTCGTTATCCAAAACGCCCCTGTATTCGTCCGACAAGCCGAACAAATCGCCCAAAACGTCAAATCCGTATTTGCCTTGATATTCTATATTGTGTATCGTATATACCGTTTTTATTTTGTTGTACATTCCGCTGTCTTTATACGCCGTTTTAAGATATACGACGGACAACGCCGTTTGCCAGTCGTGGCAATGAATAACGTCGGGATATATTCCCAAAAAGCCTATTACGTCAAGCGCGGCTTTGCTGAAAAAAGCAAACCTTTCGCCGTCGTCGTAGTAACCGTACAACCCGTTATCTCTCTTGAAATAATATTCGTTGTCGATAAAGTAATACGTTACCCCTTTATATTCGAACGTAAACACGCCGCAATATACTCTTCTCCACGATAACGATACTTCAAAGTTGCCGACAAACTTAAATAACTGGCGATAATTCGCGTCTACTTGCGAATACAACGGCAGTATTACGCTTACCTTATAGTTTCCGTTTGAAGCAATCGCTTGCGGAAGCGAACCGATTACGTCGGCAAGTCCGCCCGTCGCAACGAACGGTTGACCTTCGGAAGCGATGAAAATCACTTCCTTCTTTTTGTCCACCTTTATTGCGGGCGTAACTTTTTTAACCGCAGCCTTTTTCGGAGCGGCAGATTTTTTCGTCGTTGCCGTTGTTTTTTTGGTAGCCGTCGTTTTTGCCGTAGCGGTTTTCTTTACCGCCGTCGTTTTCTTTTGTTCGGTCGGTTTCTTCGCCGTAACGGTTTTGTTAGTCGCAGTTGTCTTTTTTACGTTTGTTTTGTTTGTTTCCGCCATATCGTTCTCCTTATATCATCGAGCCTTTTCCTATAAAGAAAGGATGCGTTACGTCGCCGGACAATACTCGTTTGTCCTTTATCATAACGTTTTTATCGGCGATTATCGCGTTTAAACTTACGTTTTCGCCGACTGTCGAGTTTTGCATTAAAATAGAGTTTTTAACTACGGTACCCCTTGCTATTTTTACGCCTCTGAATATCACGCTGTTTTCTACGGTGCCTTCGACAACGCAACCGTCGGCAATAAGCGAATTCTTTACGACAGCCGCCGACCCGAACCTTGTGGGCGCGGAGTCTTTGACTTTCGTGTAAACGCTCGATTCGTTAAACAGCGACGCCCTTACGTCGTCTTTCAGCAATGCCATAGTCGAATCGTAATAACTTTGCAATGAGTCTATGCACGCAAAGTAACTGTCGTGCGCGTAGCCCCTGATATTTAAACTTTTTACCGAACTTGCAAGTATTTCCGTAGTGAAATGACTGCCTAAATACACGCCGGAATCCGCTACTAAGCGTTGAAGGGTAGACCTTCTCATAACGAATATGTTCATAAACAATTTCGTATCTTTTTCGGCGTTGTCGGTGTAACTTATCTTCGTTATTCTGCCCGTTTCGTCTTCGACGATTTCTATCGGGTTTTTAAGCGGGCTGAACGTGTTTTTGTTTATACCGTAAACCATCGTTATGTCCGCGCCAGAAGCGATATGTTCGTTTACTATATCAGAATAGTTAAGCGTGCATACGACGTCCGTATCCGTCATAACTACGAACTCTTCGTCCGCTCTGTTCAAGAAATTAGAAACGCCTTTCAACGCGCTTATTCTCGAAGTGTAGAGTCCGCCGCTACCGACGTTGCCGTAAGGCGGTAATAATATAAGACCGCCGTTTTTTCTTGCCAAGTCCCAGTCTTTGCCGTTGCCCACGTGGTCCATTAAAGACTGATAATTGCTTTTCGTGATAACGCCTACCGTGTCGATTCCCGAGTTTACCATATTAGACAAAACGAAATCTATAAGACGGTATCTTCCGCCGAAGGGAATGGACGCGAAAGTCCTTTTCGCTACGAGTTCCGGCGTATCGGCGTCGTGCATATTTGCAAAAACTATACCTAACGTTCTCATTATTTGTTACCCCCTATCGCGTATTTGTCCACCATCGCTCCGCTCTCTACCGTCTTGCCGTTTTCTATCATCGAATCACGGCCTATAACGGTTATTCCTTTTGCGGTCGATTTGTTTTCGCCCACTTTCGCGTCGGCGCCTATCGTAACGTTTTCGTCAATCACCGAATACTCGACGACCGCGCCGTCGCCTATTACCGCGCCGTTCATAACAACGCTGTCTTTAACGATTGCGCCTTTGCCTACCTTGACGTTGCTCGAAAGTACTGAGTTTTCGACTTTGCCGTATATTTCCGAACCCGACAACACTATGCTGTTATGTACGGTAGCTCCGTCGGTTACGTATAAAGGCGGAGCAAGCGGGCTTCTCGATTGAATTACCCAGTTGTCGTCCCAGACGTCGAAGTTGGGCGTGTCGGACAACAAGTCCATATTCGCTTCGTACAGCGAGTTTATAGTTCCGACGTCGCGCCAGTATCCTTTAAAACTATACGAATACATCTTTTCGCCCGCTTTAAGCATTGCGGGAATTACGTTTTTGCCGAAGTCTTTTTGAGAGTTCTCGTCTTTGTCGTCCGCTTCCAGATAGTCGTATAACTTTTTTGCGGTAAAGATGTATATACCCATAGACGCTTTGGTGCTTTTCGGATGTTTGGGCTTTTCTTCAAACTCGTAGATTCTGCCGTCGGGCTCGGTGTTCAAAATACCGAATCTCGACGCTTCTTCGAGCGGTACGTCGATTGCCGAAATAGTACAATCCGCGCCTTTTTCTATATGGTATTCGAGCATTTTGCTATAATCCATTTTATAGATATGGTCGCCCGACAAAATAAGGACGTATTCCGGATTGAATTGTTTTAAAAAATGAATATTCTGGTATATTGCGTTGGCAGTACCTTTAAACCAGTCGGAGCCTTCTTTTGCCTGATAAGGCGATAAAATATGAACGCCGCCGAACGACCTGTCCAAGTCCCAAGGTTGTCCGTTGCCGATATAATCGTTTAAAATCAACGGTTGATATTGAGTCAAAACGCCGACGGTGTCTATCCCGGAGTTTACGCAGTTAGACAGCGGAAAGTCGATTATTCTGTATTTTCCGCCGAAACCAACAGCAGGTTTCGCTATTTTGCTCGTCAAGGCGTATAATCTGCTACCTTGACCGCCGGCAAGCAACATTGCAACGCATTTCTTTTTTCTAGCCATAATGTTTTTCCCCTTATAAATTAACTTTTTCTATATACAAACAAGTAAGTCTCGGCAAGTCTATTTCTATAAAATCGTCTTTGCCGTGAACTTTTCCCCGTTTCGTTTGGTAAACCTTTTTACGAAGTTTACCTTCTCCGCCGAACTTGACGTCGTCCGACGAAAATACTGTTTTATATTTTCCTTTTTGCATTCCTAAACGGTATTTTGCGTAATCGCAACCCGAAAAGTTTATCAGTACCGTAACTGCATTTCCCGATTTGTCGTATCTGTTAAACGCTATTACGTTTTTGTCTCTTTCGTCGCAAGATATCCACTCGAACCCGCGCCAGTCGTAATCGACTTCGTAAAAACTCGGATGAGTAAGATAAAACCCGTTCAACTCTTTCGTATAGTTTAAAGTCCGTTTATGTTTATCGTAGTTAAGCAACAAAAAGTCTAGTCCTTTTTTGTAGTCCCATTCGATGAACTGAGCGAACTCGTTACCCATAAAGTTGAGTTTTTTGCCCGGATGCGCCGTCATATATCCTTGAAAGATTCTGAAATTAGCGAACTTGTCGTCGTAATCTCCCGCCATTTTTTCTATCAACGATTTTTTGCCGTGAACCACTTCGTCGTGCGATACGGGTAAAACGTAATTCTCCGAAAAAGCGTACATCATCGAAAAGGTCAACTTGTCGTGGCAACCCGATCTGAAATACGGATCTACCGACATATAACTCAGAGTGTCGTTCATCCACCCCATATTCCATTTATAGTTAAATCCGAGCCCCCCGACGTTCGTGGGCTTAGTTATCATCGGAAACGCGGTGGATTCTTCCGCTATCATTAAGGCTTTGGGAAAACTACCGAACACGGCGACGTTTAATTTCTTTAAAAAGTCTATCGCTTCTAAATTATAGTTGCCGCCGAAAACGTTCGGTTGCCATTCGCCGTCTTTTTTGTCGTAATCAAGATAAAGCATTGACGCGACCGCGTCTACCCTTAACCCGTCGATATGATATTTATCGAAAAAGAACATCGCGCTCGAAATCAAAAAACTTTGTACTTCGTTTCTTCCGTAATCGAAAACCCTCGTACCCCAACCCTTATGTTCCATTTTGAACGGATCGCCGTACTCGTACAGCGGAGCGCCGTCGAACTCGTAAAGCCCGAATTCGTCTTTCGGAAAATGTGCGGGAACCCAGTCGAGTATTACGCCGATGCCTTGTTCGTGGCATTTATCGACGAATTTCATAAAGTTTTTAGGCGTGCCGAATCTTGACGTTACGGCAAAATATCCGCTTACCTGATACCCCCACGAACCGTCGAACGGGTATTCGGTTAACGGCATGAACTCTATGTGAGTGTAACGCATTTTCTTAACGTAAGGTATCAACTCTTTCGCCAACTTTTCATAACTGTAATAGTTGCCGTCTTCGTACCGTCTCCAAGAACCCGCGTTGACTTCGTAGATATTCATCGGTTTGTCGTAACTGTCCGTTTTGTTTTTTAAATAATCTTCATCAGTCCACTCAAATCCGCTAAGGTCGTAAACTTTCGACGAAGTATCGGGAGTCGTTTCGGCGTGAAATGCAAAGGGATCTGCTTTCAGAACGGTTTTTCCGTTTGCCGTTATAGCGTACTTATACATATCGTAGTCTTTAAGCCCCGCTACGAACGTTTCGTAAATACCGCCCGTAGAAATCCTTTCCATAGGATACGCAGCCAAATCCCAAGTACAAAAATCGCCCGTTACCGCTACTTTTTCCGCTCTCGGAGCCCATACTCTGAACACTACGCCCCGTTTGCCGTCCTTTTCCGTAAAGTGCGCGCCTAAAAATTCGTACGAGCGAAAGTTTTCTCCGTTATGATAAAGATATATCGGTAAATTATCCGTCATGATTCCTCGTTAGTTTATTTTGTAGTTATCTTTTTTTGCGGGAGCGTTGTTAAGTTCTTCCGCTTTTCTTTCGTATCCTTTTCTTCCGAGCATCGCGTAAGCGGCGTTCTTGCCGCCTTCTACACCCGGTTGGTTATACGCGTCGAGATTGAGCATTTCGCCCGCGTACGCCGTTTGAAGTTCAAACATATACAGTAATTCTCCGATCGTGAACGCATTTACTTCGGGAAGAGTTATTCTGTAATTAGGACGGTTTGCGACGGTGAGAGCGTATTCCGTTGCGAACATTTCGCAACCGATAAGTTCGTTCATCGTGTGTCCCGACAAAAACGCAACGTCGGGAACGTCTTCGCAACCCGCAGGAATAACGACTTCTTTTCTGTATCCGCCTACCCCTATCAACGTTACGACTTTATCGAAAGGTCCTTCCGTATAAAGTTGTACTTGCGAGTGTTGGTCGGTTACACCCAAAGATTTAACGGGCGTTTGCCCTGCGTAAATTACGTTGCCGTCGTTGTCCGTTCTCTTGCCTAAACTTTCTGCCCAAAGTTGAGCGTACCAGTCGCTTATATATTTCAAACTGTCGGCATAAGGCATCATTACGTGAATATTTTTGCCGCGTTTCATCGAAATATCGAGAAGTACCGCCTGCATTAAAGCAGGATTCGTTTCGAGCGACGGGCGTTTACAAAGCGCGTCCATATACTTCGCCCCTTCGAGCATTTCTTTAATATTGACGCCGAGTACCGCCGCAGGCAAAAGTCCTACCGGGCAGAGTTCGGAAAATCTTCCGCCGACGCTTTCGGGAATATAGAACGTTTTAAACCCTTCGTTTTTAGCGATTTTTATCAAGTTGCCTTTCGTTTCGGACGTGGTCGCTATAATATGATTTTTCGCGTCGTCGCCCAACTGTTTTTTAAGCGCGTCGTATATAATCAGATATTGACTCATCGTTTCGGAAGTCGAGCCGCTTTTCGTGATGACGTTAAACATCGTCTTTTTAAGGTCGATTACGTCAAACAACGCGGACATTCTTTCGGGATCGATATTGTCTTCAACGTAAAACTTAGGTCCCTTTCTTACCGATTTCGGCAAATCGTTATAATGCAAATGACATAAAGCCTGAAAAATCGCGATAGGACCGAGCGCCGAACCGCCTATTCCCAAAACGACGAAATAGTCGTAACGTTTTCTTATATCTTTTGCGGTAGCCGTAATATCTTTAACGACTTCGTCCTGCTCGTACGGTAAGTTTACCCAACCCGTCATACCGCTTCCGCGTTTTGCGGTAAAACTTTCGTGCGCTTTTTTCGCAATCGATTTGTACGCGCTCAACTCTTTGTCGGTTATGCCGTTTTCCGCCCCGACGAAGTCGGCAGTCATGTTGTTGTAGTCAAGACTTATCGTCATCGATTTCTTCCAACTCTTGTCATAAAACTTTGCTTTCATAGTCGTAATAACTCCTTATATTTTAAGTACTTGTAAAGCATATATATATTATAACCGCCCGAACGGTTTTCGTCAAGGCGGTTAATAAAAAATATGTACTTTTTTACGAAAAAAGTTGCGAAAAAGTATTGTTTTTGGCTAATAACGACTATTTTGTAAAAACTTCTTCCACAAATTGCAAACTGTCGGTAAGTTCGCTCAAATCTTTGTAGTTGTCCGTGTAAACTTCCAAAATCACCGCGCCGTCGAAACCGACGTCCGTAAGCCTGTTTTTTAAGTCGAACAAGTCGAGTTTGCCCTTTTTGTCGGGTAATATTATTTTGCCGTTTTCGTCGACGTCCGAAAGATGTACGGTGGAAATATTATTACCCATATCGGTTATATATTCCCCTACCGAATATCCGCTTTGTCTTGCCTGTTTTACGTCCAGCGTAGCGTAAAGATCGTTGCATCTCTTTTTCAATTCGCCGAAAAACCCCGGGTAATTATAGTACGCCCAGTGAACGTTTTCAAAGGACAGATTTACGTTATGCCCTTTACAACGCTCGATTATCTCGTTCGTCCTTTCTCCTATAAAATCGAAGTTCATCGCAATCGGGGTTTTCTTTAATCTCGCGACGCCGTGAAAAGTCAAAAACTTTGCCCCGACGGTTTCGGCGACCGTCAACACGTCTTCCAGCACTTTAAACGCGTCGTCTTTGGCTCTTATATATTTATTGTACAACTGCGGTTCAAACTGCGTGTTCAACGCGTGTACCGAATGAACGTCGATGTTTTTCTTTCTCTTTGTTAACTCTTCGGCGAAATCTTTCGTATATTCGGAAAACGTACCCAAAAATATTTCAGCCGTTTTAACGCCCGAGTCTACAAGATACGAAAAAGCGTCTTCCGTATATTTTCTCGTAAACATACAGGCGGTAGATATTCCGAACTTCATACTTACCTCGCCGATAAAACTATTTTTCCGTTTTTAGCGTCTACCGTTACCGTTTCGCCGGCGGTTACGTTTTTCTTTAAAATCTCTTCGGAAAGTCGGTCTTCTATTCTTCTCTGAATAGTCCTTTTCAGCGGTCTTGCGCCGTAGACTTCGTCATAGCCTTCGTCGACCAACGCGTCGACAGCCGCTCTCGTAACGTGAAAGCCCACGCCTAACTCTTTAAGCCTTGTTTCGAGTTTTTTCAAAAGTATCACGACTATCTTCGAGCAGTCTTCTTTTGAAAGCCGTGTAAAGACTATCGTGTCGTCTACTCTGTTCAAAAACTCGGGCTTGAACTTTTCTTTAAGCGCGCTTATTATTCTGTCTTTCATTCTGTCGTATTCCGCGCTTGCGTCTTCGCTCGTAAAACCGAAAGAAGTTTTCTTTTCCGCTTCGCTCGCGCCGACGTTGGAAGTCATTATTATAACAGTATTTTTAAAATCTATAAGCGTGCCTTTGCTGTCGGTAAGTCTGCCGTCGTCTAATATTTGCAAAAGTATATTGAATATGTCGGGATGAGCCTTTTCCATTTCATCGAACAAAACTACCGAATAAGGTTTTGTTTTAACCTTGTCCGTAAGTTGCCCGCCGACGTCGTCGAATCCGACGTAGCCCGGCGGCGCGCCGATGAGTTTCGCGACGGAATGTTTTTCCATATACTCGCTCATATCTATTCTTATCATTGCGTTTTCGTTCCCGAAAAGAGAACCCGCAAGCGCTTTCGTCAGTTCGGTTTTTCCTACGCCCGTAGGTCCGACGAAAATAAACGAGCCGATAGGTCTGTTAGGATCTTTAAGCCCCGTCCTTCCGCGTCTTATCGCTCTTGCGACCGCCGAAACGGCTTCTTCCTGCCCGATAACTCTCGAATGTAATTCCGATTCGAGTTTTATAAGCCTTTCGGATTCCGTTTCCGTTATTTTGTCAAGCGGAATACCCGTCCATTCGGCGACTATGCCCGACACTTCTTCTCTTCCGATATACAACGCTTTTCTTTCTCTCGCGTAGTTGATTTTTCTTCTCAAATCGTTGATTTTGTCTTCGAGAACGCGAACGGATTCGGACAACTGTCTTGCTTTTTCGACGTTGTTGAAACATACCGCTTCTTTATAGTCCGTTTTAAGCGCGTTTAATTTTTCTTCTTCCTTTACGACTTCTTCGTTGAAATTATATTCTTGCAACTTCGCCTTGGACGCGCATTCGTCGATGACGTCGATAGCCTTGTCGGGCAAAAATCTGTCCGTTATATATCTGTCGCTTAACTTAACCGCGCTCTCTATCGCTTCGTCGGTTATCGTTACTCCGTGATGGGATTCGTATCTGCCGCGTAAGCCTTTTATTATTTCTATCGCTTCGTCGATCGTCGGCGGATTTACCGTTATCGGCTGGAATCTGCGTTCGAGCGCGGGGTCTTTTTCTATATATTTTCTGTACTCGTTGATAGTCGTCGCGCCTATCGTCTGTAATTCGCCCCGAGCGAGCAGCGGTTTTAAAATCTCCGCGCCGTCCATACCGTCTTCTTTGGTAGAACCCGATCCGACAAGGTTGTGTATTTCGTCGATAAACAAAATTATACTGCCGTTGCGCCTTACGATGTCGAGAACCTGTTTCATTCTTTCTTCAAAATCACCGCGATATTTCGCTCCCGCGACAAGCCCCGCCAAGTCGAGCGCGTATATTATTTTTCCGCGCAACGGATCGGGTATCTTGCCCGCGACGATGTTTTGCGCAAGTCCTTCTACGACTGCGCTTTTACCGACTCCCGGCTCGCCCACGAGTACGGGGTTGTTTTTCGTTCTTCTGGACAATATCTGTATGATTCTTGCGATTTCTTCCGTTCTTCCTATAACGGGATCGACGTTACCGAGCCTTGCTTTTTCCGTAAGGTCGACGCCCCATTGCATCAACGTCTTATAATCGTCGTCGGGAACATTCGTCATTCTTATGTTTTCGCCCGCTCGTTCTTCCAAAACCGTTTCCTGTTCGGTAGCGTTTTGCGGTTCTAAAATGTCGTTAAGTCTTTTAAACAACTCGTCGAAATTAACGCCCATTTCCGCCAACGCTTCGCACGCCATAGCGTTTTCGCGCAGCAACATCGCATAGCAAACGTGTTCGGGGCCGACGAACGTCATGTTTCGTTTATAAGCGATTTCGTTGGCTTTGCACAAAATCTCTCTGACGGACGGCGATATTCCGTGCGTGCTTTGTACGGGATATAACCGAATTACGTTCTCGAAATAAGGCACGTATCTTTCGAGCGTTACCCCTTGTTCAAACAAAACGTCTGATACTTTCGTATCGTTTACGGATATTAAAGCGAACAAAAGGTGTTCTGTACCGACGTAACCCGTATCGTACTCGTCGGCAACCCTTACCATTTCTTTTAATATTCGCCTTACCGAAGACGTGTAATAATTATTCTTTTCAAAATCAAACTCGGTCATATAATCATCTCTCCGTCAGTTCTTTCAAACTTTTCGCGACGTATTTTGCTCTTGCGATGCCTTCTTCCGTTAAGGAAATGTCGTCGCCGTTCATAAGTTTTATAATGTTCGGTCTTGCGCTCACTATCAAATTATCTATTTCTCTGTCGTCTTTAAACTTAAACAAGTTTAAAGTTATGCCTAATTTAACGAGAGTTATCAAACTCAAAAACTCTTCGTACTCCAAATACGCGCAATTAGTCAAAACACCGTACGCGCGCATACACCTGTCTTTAAGTTCAATGGGTTTATTCTGGTATATTTCGCCACGAATCTCGACCTCGCTGTACGATACTGACATTACGAATTTCTCGACTTCTTCTATAATATATTCTTCGCTTTTGCCCAAAGTTACTTCGTTGCTTATCTGGTATATGTAACTGTCCGCTTTACTTCCTTCGCCGTATATTCCCCTGAACGTCAGCCCTAGTTCTTTCGCTTTTTCCATAACGCCCTGTATTTGTCCGCTTTCGGTAAGCGCGGGCAAAAACATCATAGCGGAAGCGCGTAATCCCGTACCGACGTTACTGGGACATGCCGTCAGATACCCGAAGTCGTCGTCGAACGCAAAATCAAAATATTTAGACAATTCATCGTCCAACTTTGACAGCCTTTTATAACATTCTTTAAGTTGCAGTCCGCCTAAAATACATTGCGCTCTTATCTGATCTTCTTCGTTTATCATAACGGAAACGCGTTCGTCCTGCGAAATGGCTACCGCGCCCCCCGAAACGTTTGAAAACAAGTATTTGCTTATGAAATATCTCTCTACCATAGACGCCCGTTCGGTATAAGACAAATCTTTCATTTTATACAACGTAAAGTTTTCTATTCTGTTTAAACTTTTTGTAACGTCAACGGCAAACTTTAACGCTTTGTCGCCGTTTTTTATGACGAAAGGAACACCGCAAACGTTTCTCGCAAGTCTGATTCTCGACGAGATTACGGTTGCTCCTACGTTTTTCGCGTCGTATTTGTCGAATATCATTTTTTAAGCCCCCTTCTGACGAGTTCGTCGTTCAAAACTTTAATTTCTTCGTCGAGAGCGCCGGCTTCTTTAAACCTTTTCGACAAAATCGCGTCTTGTTTTGCTTTTATCAACCGCTTGTACTCGTTGATTAAAGTCTTGTCGTCGTCGGTGAGTTTAGGGCATTTGCCTTCGTGGAGAAGTTTGCCTTGCGTTTTAAGTAAATATTCTGTTATTTCTTCTTCAAAAACCGTGTAACAATAAGGACAACCGAGTAACCCCGTTTCCTTGAATTCGTCTACGCTTCTTTTACATTTCGGACAAACTTTGCTCAAACCTGCTTCCCTTTATTTCCTGATTTTTTCTAAATATTTCATTATTTCGTCCCGCATTTCGTCACGGTATAAACCGTAACTCAAATTAGCGATGACGTAACCTACTTTATCGCCCGCGTCGTATCTTTCGCCGTCGAACAGACAAGCGTCCAAACCGCCGCTTTTAATAAGGCTTAAAAACGCGTCCGTCAAATACAATTCGCCGTCTTGCTCGGTCGCTTTTTTCAAAAACTTTATCACGTCGTACGAAAGAACGTATCTTCCGATAATCGCGTAGTTTGAAAAACGTTCCGCTTCGTTCGGTTTTTCTTTCAAATCGAGTACGTGAAAAAACTTGTCGTACGATTTTTCGACTTTTAAGTTGCCGTATTTAGCCGTTTCTTTGGGTTCGACTTCCATCGTCGCAAGCGTACTCGTTCCGTTCTTTTCGTAATTGTCCGCAAGTTGACGAATACACGGCTTTTCGCCTTTTTTCGTGTATATGAGTTCGTCGCCGAGCAGCAACGCGAACGGTTCTCCGTCAAGCCATTCTTCCGCGTAAAGCAACGCGTCGCCAAGACCTTTCGGCCGGCGTTGAACGACAAAAGTTATTTTCGCGCCCGACGTAGTAGACGTCGCAAGATTAAGTAACGAAAGTTTTCCGTCTTTTCTCAACGCTTCTTCGAGTTTCACGTTCGGCGTAAAATGCTTGACTATATCGTCGTTATCGGGCGATATGATTATCATCAAATCTTTTATTCCCGAGTTTACCGCTTCTTCTACTATGTACTGAATTATCGGTTTGTCTACTACCGTAAGCATGGGTTTGGGTATCGCTTTCGTTGCCGGTAAAAATCTGGTTCCGAGCCCTGCCGCAGGTATTATGCCTTTTTTTACTTCCATAATTTCCCCTTATTTAAAATATTCGTTTTCTATACCAGTTATTTTATCTATTCTCTTTTGGTGTCTTCCGCCGTCGAACTCCGTCGTTAAAAATGCTTCGACTATTTCGAGCATAACGCCTGCGCCGATAACTCTTTCGCCGAAAGCAAGCATATTTGCGTCGTTATGGTGTCTTGTCGCTTTCGCGCTGAATACGTCGTGGCAATGCGCGCAACGTATTCCTTTTACTTTGTTTGCGGCGATACTCATACCTATACCCGTTCCGCAAATAAGTATTCCCCTGTCGCATTCGCCGCTCGCCACCGCTTCGGACGCTTTAAGCGCGTAATCGGGATAATCGCAACTGTCCGTCGTGTACGTTCCGAAATCGCAATATTCGTAGCCGTGTTCAGTCAAGTATTTTATAAGCGTCGGTTTTAAGTTAATGCCCGCATGGTCGTTTGCTATCGCTATCTTCATTTTTGTAACTCCTTTATTATTCTGTCGCACATCTTTTCGATAAGCGACAACGTTTCGTTATATACTTTTTGTTCTTTACCGTAAGGATCGGAAATCTCGCAACCTATGATTTCGTCGGCGGAAAAAACTTTTACCGAATTAAAAAGTTTTTCAGCGCGTTTATTCATTGTTATTATAAGGTTCGATTTGTCGACGTCTTTTTTTTCGATTCGTTTCGATTTAAAGTTGCCCACCCTGACGCCTATATCTTTTAAAGCCTTTCCGGCGTTCGGGTTGATGGGCGCGTCGTTGTCGGCGTTAAGCCCCCTTGAAATTACCTTGACGTTAAGCCCCCGTTCGTTAAGTTTTTTACGCATAACGTACATACACATAGGGCTTCGGCAAGTATTTCCGTCGCAAACGAACATCATTTGTATAATCGGTTTAGCCATAATCAGTCGCTCCTGCACGCTTTGGAAAGCCGGTTAACGACTCCTAATAGTATTCCCGACTTATCGCTCGGCTCGACGCCTATTATCAAGTCCGCTTTTTTCTCCCCGTCAAGCAATAAATTGTATAGGTTTTTCGCCATTTTCTCAGGTGTTTTTCCCAAGTTCAACACGTTTTTGACGCCGAGCGCGTCAGCGACTTTTTGCTCGCATAAAACGTACGGCGTTTTACCTTCTTTTTCTGCTTGTTCGTAAGCGGCAAGTATCTCGTTTAACTGTTTGTCGGAGAACAAAGCCGTTTTGCAATTAGGCGAATAATGTTTATATTTCACGCCCGGCGAACGCACTCTGTCCCCTTCTTTGTGAGCCGCTATTTCGCATGCGCCGACTACTTTTTCGATATCTTCTTTCGTTACAAACCCCGGACGCAGTATTCGCGGCACGCTCGCGGTTACGTCTAACACGGTGCTTTCTATTCCCACGCCGCATCTTCCGCCGTCTAAAATCAGACTTATTTTACCGTTAAGGTCGTTATACACCTGTTCGGCGGTAACGGGGCTTACGTGCTTGCTGACGTTTGCCGACGGGGCGACGACGGGCATATTCAAATACCGTAAAAACTTTTCCGCGCCTTTATGCGAAGGTACTCTTATCGCAAGAGTATCGCCACCCGCGGTCGCTTCTTTACATACTACGCCCAAACTGTCGTACACCATTGTAAGCGGTCCGGGTAAATACGCCTTTTGTAGTTTTTCGACGTAACTCTCATTTATTTTCACAAGTTTCGTAATGTCGTAATCTTTGTGAACGTGAGCGATGAGCGGGTTATCGCCGGGTCTTCCTTTTACTTCGTAAATCTTGTTAACCGCAACGGGATCCGTCGCAATCGCGCCGAGTCCGTACACCGTTTCGGTAGGAAACGCCACAATCCCGTGATTCAGCATTATATTTTTGGCGAGAGCAAGACTCTCGCCGGTGATTTTCATAATTTCGGTTTTCATTTTAGCCGCCAAACAACTCGTCGTCGACGTCCGCTTTTTCGGGCGTTTTAAGGCGCTTGTATTCTCTTTCGCCTTCGTCTTTTACCTGAACCAACTCTTCGTCGTTCTGTTCCTGTTCTTTATCGGGAGCGTCCATGAAACCGCTTTGTTTTGCTTCTTGAATTTCTATGAACTTGGTGCAATCTCCCCTGAAATACAATTCTATCGTACCCGTAGGTCCGCTACGGTGTTTTTCTATCACTATCTCCGCGACATTCTTTTTGACTTTGCCTTCGAGCAAATCTTTATCGCTTGCCGACCTGTCGGGACGGTGAATGAACATAACGATATCCGCGTCTTGTTCTATCGCGCCCGATTCACGAAGATCCGAAAGTTGCGGTCTTCTTCCGCCCTGTTGTTCGCTTGCTCTCGATAACTGCGAAAGGGCGAGAACGGGAACGTTTATCTCTTTTGCCAAAATCTTCAAACTTCTCGAAACTTCCGAAATCTCGTTTTGTCTGCTGTCGTTACTACCCCTTCTGCCGCTCGTCATCAACTGCAAATAGTCGATTACGACGAAGTCGAGCCTGCCGTATTTTCTCTTCATTCTACGGCATTTCGACAGCATTTCGACGGGGGTTATCAAGGAACTGTCGTCAATAAATATCTTTGACGATTCTATTTCCTTTCTGGCAGCGAGAAGTCTTAACCATTTGTCTTTATCGAGTTGCCCTTTCGTTGCGTCCTGACTGCTTACGTTGGCAACCGAGCAAAGCATTCTCTGTACCAGCTGTTCTCTACCCATTTCAAGCGAAAATATCAAACAAACTCTGTTTTTATCGGCAAGTGCGACGTTTTCGAGAATGTTCAACGCAAACGAAGTTTTACCTACGGCGGGACGAGCGGCAAGTATCATCAAGTCCGTGTTATGTATTCCGTTAAGCATCGAGTCTATTTCTCTGTAACCGGTGCTTGCGCCTCTCAACGCGTTTTTGTCTTTCGTTACGGCGTCGAACATATCTATTACGTCCGGTATTATGTCGGTTACGGGTACTACCGTACTCGTATCGTTTTCTTTCGTTATATCGAACACCGTTTTTTCGGCGAACGCAACCGCCGCTTCCGCTTCCGTACCCGACAACGCTTTTTCGATTATATCGTTAGATCCCCTTATCAGTCTTCTTAAAAGACTGTCTCTTTTGACTATTTGAAGATAATACCTGTAATTAGCCGTAGACGGAATGATTTTCGCGAGTTCGGCAACGTACGTTATATTTCCCGACTGAGCGAGTTTACCAGTCCTTTCGAGTTCGTCCGTTACGGTTACGAAGTCTATAACCTTGTTAGCCCCCGACAAATCTTTCATCGCCTGATATATCATGCGGTGAGCGTCCGTGTAAAAATCATCAACTCCTAACGTTGACAGTATGTCCGTTTGCGAGTCGTTGTCCAAAAGCATCGCCGCAAGGACGGATTGTTCCGCTTCTAAATTGTGAGGTACTTCATTCGGAAGTTTTGCCATAACCTGTTTCCTTTTTCGTTTAGTTTAACGCTTTGAATTCTTCTAACGTGTTTTTAAATAATTCCGTCGCTTTTTCAAACGGCTCTTTCTCGGTAAGGTCGACGCCCGCTATCTTTAAAAGATTTACGGGATTGTCCGAGCCGCCGCTCGAAAGGAACGCGAAATAATCCTTGACGGCGGGTTCTCCTTCCGTCAATATTCTGTTTACGATAGCCATCGCGCTGATTATACCCGTTGCGTATTTATATACGTAAAACGCCGTGTAAAAATGGGGTATTCTCGACCATTCGTATGCGATTTCGTCGTCCGAAACGACTCCGTCGCCGTAATACGCTTTGTTTATTTCAAGATATTTTTCGTTTAACACTTTCGTGGTCAAGGGCATTCCCTTTTCCGCCAAATCGTGCGCAAAATACTCGAACTCCGCAAACTGCGTTTGTCTGAACATCGTCGTCCTTATCATTTCCATCAAATAAGACAATATGTATTTTTTAACGTTTTTGTCTTCGACCGTTTTCAAAAAGTGCATAACGAGCAACATTTCGTTTACCGTGCTTGCGACTTCCGCGACGAATATTTTATAATCCGCTTTCGCGTACGGTTGATTTTTCGCCGAAAAATACGAGTGCATGCTGTGTCCGAGTTCGTGAGCGATGGTGAACACGTCGTGAGTCGTCGGTTGATAGTTAAGCAACACGAACGGGTGTACTCCGTGAACGCCCATGCTGTACGCTCCGCTTCTCTTTCCTTCCGTTTCGCATACGTCTATCCACCCTTCGTTCATCGCCTTTTTCAAAAGAGTCTGATACTCTTCTCCCAACGGCTTTAACCCTTCGAGAACGATTTTGCACGCTTCTTCGTAACTTACGGAAATGTCTGCGTTTTCGACTACGGGAACGTACATGTCGTACATGTGCATCTCTTCGAGCCCCAACGCTTTTTTCTTCGCTTTGATATATTCGTGCATGACGGGGAATCCGTCGTGTACTGCGTTGATTAAATTAGTGTAAACTTCGGGTACTACGTCTTCTCCCGAAAGCGCTTTGTCAAGACACGAGTCGTACTTTCTCACTCTTGCCAAAAACACGTCTTTCTTGACGTTTCCGTTGTAAATGGACGTAATAGTGTTGGTAAAATCCATATACGATTTATAGTACGCTTTGAACGTTCTTTTTCTCAAATCTCTGTCTTTGTCCTGCATTAAAAGACCGTAAACGCCGTGACTTAACTTGATTTTACCGCCTTTGCCGTCGTCTATTTCCGGCATGGGAAGGTCGGCGTTGTCAATCTTCATAAAAGCGTCCTGAAATTGTCCGTAGACTTCTCCGCCGAGCGCGAGTACGTTTTCGACTTCTTTGCTTAAAATATGTTTCTTTTCTTTAATAATTCCCGAAAGCATATAGTCGTAATCCGAAAAATCGGGGTTATCTACGAGCGCGGAAAGTTGTTCGTCGCTCATTGCGGTCAGTTCGGGAACGACGAAAGACGTCGCCGCGTCGTATTTGACGAGAAAGCCCCTTACTCTGGCCATCATCGAGTCGTAATCCGAGTCTGCAAGGTCCGTGTCGTGATTGAGCATCGCGTAACAATATACCTTTTCGATTATCTTCATAAGGTCGTCTTGTTTGCGTAAATATTCAAGCAGTACGGTTGCGTCGTTAAGTCTGTTTTCATAACCCGAAAAATCCGAGTTGTCCTGTATGTATTTAAAATCTTTTTCCCATTCTTCAAGCGTCGGGTATATATCTTGTACGTGCCATAAATACTTCTTGTCTACTTCGTTTCTTTTCATTATTCTTCTTCCTCCAAAACTATTTCTTTTTCGTAACGTCCCGTTACTTCGTAAGAAAGCAATACGTTGCCTTGCGTTACGAACTTGACTACGTCGCCTTTGTTAAATACGGGCAACGGTTTTTCGACGTCCACCAAAACGTTGCGTTTAAAATATTTCTTTTTCTTTTCAAACCAAGACAAAAAAACCAAAGTGTTAAAATCACAACCGTCTTTAACGTCTTGCGCGCCGTTTTCGTAATAAATACATTCGCTCGTTTCTTTCATACCTGTTTGCAGCGCCTTGGTCAATTTATAATACGCTTTGGTACGTTTGTCTTTTATTCCCAAATACACGAACGAAAAGGCGACTCCCACTATACTTATCGCCGCGTTGATTAAAATCATCGGCGTTTTCAAAGGCGTTGCGTACGGTTGCGTGGTATAAATGCCCAACACGGTAAATCCCGCCGCCAAAAGCACCGCCAAAACAGCGAAATATATTCCTAAAACAAGTTGCCTTTGTTTCTTTGCTTTAATAAAATCTTTCTCTTCGTATACTTCCGTCATTTGCGTCTTTTACTCCTTTTTGTAATCCGTTCTTATATGCTTATAACCTTCCGACGTTTTGTAATACAACTCGTATCGGTCTTCGTATTCCGCCATAAAGTAGGACGGGTTTTGTTTTACCGTCGAATATATCGGATACGTTTTATTCGCTCTTTTTTCTTTGTAACGCGGTCTTTCATTTCTCTCGGGTACGTCGACTTCCCTTTCGCGTTCCCTTTCCCTGTATTCTTCTCTTTCGTCGCCGCGCTCGACTATGTTCATTCTCGAATCGCGCTTGTCTTTTTTACGCACCTTGCCTATTCCCAGAATAGAACAAAGCGTGGTTATCACCGCGTAAACGAGCAAAATCGCCCCGACGATATGGTAAGCGGTGAAAGCCCACGTTCCTTTTTCAAAAACGTTCCATATCAGATGAACGATTCCGCCGACGAGAGCGTATACGAATAACGGACCGAGATGCAACACGGCAAAAACGGTATACACCACCTTTGCCAAAAATCGCAAAATCGATTCAATTATACCCCAAAAGAGTCCGAATTTCACTCTCATATTTTCCCGATACGTCCTTTACCCTTTACACGATTTTCCTTGAAAAAACGCTTTCACGGGCGAAATTATTTTTTTGACGATAAACGTCGTTGCTTTTTTCGTTTTTACCGCCCATTTAGGCACGACGCTTACGATATTCTTTTTGTCCGTCGTCCCGTAATATCTGCTGTCGTTACTGTTCGTTACGTTATCGCCGATATACAGTATTTGATTTTTGCCTATTACTTCTTCTTTTCCGACGATGAAATATTTTATCGCGTCGCCGTCATACTGCGGTTTGCTTAAATCCGAAACGGTCGAAACCGTCGCTTTCGATACGAGTTTAAAGTCGTCCGCGCCTTTTTGTTTCAAATACAGCCCGTCCGTTTCAAACCGAACGGTATCGCCTTCCGTAGCGATAAGCCGTTTTATAAGATAAGCGTACGTTACGTTGCCTTTCGAGTCCGTACCCGTTTCCTTTACCTTATCGATGATAATTATATCGCCGCGTTTAGCCTTAGCCTTTTTTGAGGCGACAACGACGTCGCCGTCCTGTAAAGTCGTTTCCATAGAACTCCCCGAAACTTCGAGTCGCATGAAAACCACGTTGTTGACTATCAGCATCAACACGAGCAATACTATTATGACGGCTATCACGATATACATTACCGTTACGCCTTTTTGCGGATTAGTTCCTTTGCCCATCTTCGTTTAAGAAAATTATTTCCTTTATCATTTTTTTTAATGCGGTAGAATCCGCCCATATTTCATGGCTGCACTTATCGCATTTCAGTTTATAGTCCGAACCCGTTCTGACAACCGTCCAGACGTTTCCGCCGCACGCGTGCGGTTTTTTGCTTTTTATCTTGTCCCCTACGTTATACATAGTTTAAGTTTACCATAATTTTTTGCTTTTTTAAAGTGAAAAATTATTAAATCCATAAAATATTGTTAAAAAGACATTCTTCGCTATAAGTTATGGTGAGCGCTTCTATGTTTTTGTAACTTGTAAGCGCGATATGGTCTTTGTCGAAACATTTTTTTATGTCGACGATTACCTTTTCCCAAACTTTTGACGAATGCAGTTTTACATCGCAGGAATATCTTCTTTCGTTTTTCATGTTGACGTTTTCGGTATAACTTATCGTAACGGTCGCGCCGCATTCGGAATAAACGTCCATCATCAACGACAACTCGTCGTCGGGTTTGGTCTTGCCCAAACCTACTTTATACGTCTTTAACCCGTTTTGCGAAGTTATTCCGTAAATGCCGAAAGGTCCTTTCTTTTTAACTACCTTGTCTTCTTCGTCCAAAAGCGTGGCGTAAGCCAACTTTTCTTTTTTGAGTTCGGGTATGAACGGAATAAACTCGTCGTCCGAATTGTAAATTATTCTGTCAAGTTCGTCCGCGCCTTTCTCGTCTTCGTCGAACTTGACCGCGTTGATTCCCGACGCTATCGAAAGACCGTCTTTAAGAGTCGTTTCGGCAATAATAAACGCATACTTGGAATCGCCTTGTTTTTTGTAAAGATATTTTTCGCCGTCACCGAAAAGTTCTTCCCAGTATCTCGAAGACGGGTTTATTCTGCCTTGACTTGCAAATACTCTCGCGTTGTCGGAGTTCGTTATCTTTATAATAATACCGTCTTTGCCCGCCTGCGTTTTTATTTCGGGTAAAAAAGACTTTTCGACTTCCTTCCCCGCAAACTGTTGTATTATAAACGTTTCGACGTTCTCGAACGCTTTTTCGTCCAGATAACAATCCGACCCGACGACGTAGTACGAACAACTGTTTTTGGACGCAAGTCTTAAATAAGTGTCCACCGCTCTGTCGGCGTCAAAGTTCGGGTTGTTCGTTTCGCTTACAATCATTACGGGTACCTGCACTTGTTTCGCGTAAGTTTGCGCGTCGTAACAAGAAAGGTATCTGTAAACGCTTTCGTTAAACTCGGGTTCGTTGTCTTCGCCGTACTTAAACTTCCCTTTGTACATTTCCCAGCCGACGCCGTTTATCATACAAGCGCAAGTAACGCGTTTGTCGACGGCTATCGTTTTCCATAAAACGTTCGCGCCGGAATCTATTCCTAAAACGCTTACTTTTTTCAACCCGTTTTTAAACAAAAAATCTACGGCGTACAAACTCGAAATAATCCATTCGTACCAACATGTTTTTCTGCAATCTTCGGGGACGTCGTACAAATCGTTTACGGCGTTCTCGCGTCTTGCGTAACATATTTCGTCGGGATATTTCGTTTTGTCGGAAGTTATGGCGGACGAATAAACGTCTATTCCCATAACGCAAAGGTTCAAATCTTTCGCTAAATGTTTTAAAAAGTTTTCTCTTATGGGATCGCGTATATTACCGACTACCAAAAGCGCGTTCTTTTCTTTAATTTCGGGCGGAGTCAAAACGCTTGCGAATATTTTTACGACGTTCCCTTCTTCCGTCGTTCTGCCGTTAAAATATATTCTCGACAATCTTAAACCGTCTGCGTTTATTTCGAGCAAAGTTTCGCTTTTCCCGTCGCTGTCGATATTTATGTCGTTCCATAACGTTTGTGAAGTGAAAATACGATTTTCCATAATGCTCCTTTTTAAATATATTTATATTATTATATCACACGGGTAAGTATAAAGTCCAAAACTTTTTTAAAATATATCGAACTTTTATTAAAAATCAAACCTATTTTACCGAAATCTTTTAAAAACTCTTGATTTATTGTCTGCTTTATTGTAAACTTATCCTACAAAATTAACTTTCGGGTGAATTATGTCGGTAGTGAGTTTTTCAAAAGAATATTTCGCAAAAGCGGTAACCAACGTTGACAACGGGTTTATTTCGCAATATTTGCCCCTTGCGACGGGAAACGCCGTAAAAGTTTATCTTTACGGGCTTTCTTTGTGCCAAAGCGAAGTTGAGTTTACTTTAAAAGATTTTGCGGAAGGCATAAACCTAGGCGAAGACGAAGTAGTCGATTGTTTTAAGTTCTGGGAAGAGTTCGATTTGGTAAGAATCATCTCTCACACACCCTTTGCCGTACAATTTTTGCCTTTATCGACGAGCACGGGCAAACCAAGAAAATACAACCCCGAAAAATATACGGATTTTTCAAAAGATATTCAGGCTCTTATACCCAACCGAATGATTTCTACGCACGAGTTTACCGAATATTATAACATTATGGAAGTTTATTCAATTAAACCGGAAGCGATGCTTATGATAGTCAAATACTGCGTGGACATCAAGGGCGAAAACATAAGTTACAGATACATTTCGCAAGTTGCGAAAGACTTCGGCGCGCGTAAACTCTTAACGGCGTCGGCAATCGACGAAGCCCTTTCGTCCCATTACAGTAAAAACGACGACGTCGTTCAGGTGTTGGAGGCTTTGGGTTTAAAGAGAAAACCCGAAATAGAAGATACCGAATTGCTTGAAAAATGGCAAAAAATGGGTTATACCCTTTCCGTCGTCAAATACGTCGCGAAATCTTGCAAAAAGAAAGACATGCAAAAACTCGACGATTTTATCGGCGAATTGTATTCAAGCCACAAGTTCAGCGAAGAAGAGATTTCTTCGTACGTCAGCCAAAAAGACGAACGGTACAAAAATACCCTTGCAATCGCTCAACTTTTGGGTAAATATATCGAAATCGTCGCTCCGTACGCCGACAACTATACCGTAAACTGGTACAATATGGGATTTTCTCCCAACGCGTTATTGACGGTTGCAAAGTTTTGTTTCAACGAGAACAATCGCTCTTTTGAAGATATGGATAAAGTCGTAAAAGAACTTGCCGACGGCGGTTATATTACGGACGAAGGATTAGCCGAGTACTTTAAGTCCGCGGCGAAAGAAACGGAGTTCATTCAACACGTTCTTAACCTGACGGGCACGAAACGTTCCGTTACCGCATGGGACAAAAACAATTATAAACTATGGAAGAGTTGGAACTTTACGGACGAAATGATTGAAATCGCGGCGAATAAAGCGGCGGGTAAGTCCAGCCCCGTGCCGTACATAAGCGCAACTCTCGGAGCGTGGAAAAACCAAAATCTGTTCACGCCCGCTTCCGTCGGAGTTATCGAAGAAGTCAAAATCACGGACGACGAAAGACGCGTTAAAGAAGAAAACGAGCGTCGCAAAGAAAACTACGACAAGTTGTATCTCGAAAACAAAAACTTCAAACGCGCGGAAGACAGATTGCCCGCAATCGAACTCGAACTTGCGTACGCCGAATTCGACAAAGACGAAGAGAAAACGAAAACGCTCATTACCGAGAAAGAAGAATTGCTCGCTTTACGCGAAAAGTCGCTTAAAAAATACGGGTTTACCTCAAAAGACGTGCTTAAAAGATAATTTAATTTACAAGCGCCCTTGTTTGCTACGTTTGGCAAACAAGGGCGTTTTTTTATACGATATTCAATATAGGTTTACGTTTTGTTCGCAATTTCGCCGTAAGACAAAACGATTCGGTTTTTCCGCATCGAAAGAAAACCGCATATATCCGGTCGTCAAACCGACTTTCGTCGTATTGAATTACTTTTCGATTAAATCGAGAAACTTAAAGGTACGGCAGTCGACAAGCCCCTTGTCTGTAATTCTTATTTCGGGCAAGCACGCAAGCGATACTATCGACATCGTCATGAACGGCGACGGCAACGCGCAACCGAGTTCTTTCCACGCTTTTTCAAGTCCCTTGACGTTCTCTTCCGCTTTTTCGACGGAAACGTCGTTCATAAGTCCCGCGACGGGGAGTTCGACAAGCCCGATGATTTTGCCGTTTTTCACCGCGACGAGCCCGCCGCCGCAATCGATAAGAGTGTTGACGGCAAGCGCCATATCGCTGTCGTTAGTGCCGATTACGGATAAGTTGTGAGCGTCGTGCGCGACGGATTGAGCAAGCGCGCCTTCCTTGATACCGAAGCCGCTTATAAATCCTTTGCCTACGTTACCCGTTCCGTGATGTCTTTCAAACACGCACGCTTTCATTATATCTCTCGTCGTATCCGCTTTGAGTTCGCCGTTTTCGGCGGTCATTTCGACAACCTTGTCAATAGTACTCGTCTTTGCGGAAATTACTTCTATAACGTGTACTTTAACCTTGCCTTCCGCTTTGATTTTGAACGCGCTTTCGTCTACCTTGTTGAGTTTAATCGAACGTCTGTATTCTTCGGGATAGGTATATTTTTTGTTTTCAAAGAGAGTTTTACCCCCTTTTGCAACGAGTTCGCCGTCTATAAACACTTCGTCTACGACGCATTTTTCAAGGTCGGAAATCAGCACCATATCCGCGCATTTCGACGGGGCGATAGAACCGAGTTCGCGCGATAAACCGAAACATTCCGCCGTATTTATCGTAACCATCTGAATAGCCGTTATCGGATCGAACCCTTCTTCTATTGCTCTGCGGACTATATGATCGAGATGTCCGCTTTCGATGAGCGTATGCGGGTGAGAGTCGTCCGAAACAAGGCAAGCAAACCTGCTGTCGACTTCGTGATCGGTAACGGCCTTGCCTACTTCTTCCAAGTCGTGCCAAGCGGAGCCTTCTCTGAGTTGAGCGTACATGCCCCTGCGCATTTTTTCGAGCGCGGAAGTTTCAGTCGTCGATTCGTGGCAACAAGTTATTCCCGCGGCGATATAAGCGTTAAGCATCGCGCCCGTTTCCGGAATGGAGAAATGCCCCGTAACGGTTTTGCCCGCTTTAAGAGTTTCGCCTACTATGTCGTGAGTATGTTCGTCCGAGCCGACTATCCCCGGAAAGTTCATCATTTCGCCGAGCCCTACGCATTCTTTCCACTTCATCGTTTCTTCAACGTCTTTCGGGTGAATCTCCGACCCGGTGTCTTCAAAACCCGGTACCGCGGGTACGCACGAAGGAGTGGTAAGCATTGCTTTGAGCGGGGTTGTTTCGGCGTCTTTAAGCATACATTTTACGCCGCTTAGTCCTATTACGTTACAAATCTCGTGGGGATCGAAAAAGATACCGCAAGTGCCGTGCGGAATGACCGCTCTCGCATATTCTCCCGCAGTAAGCATAGACGATTCTATATGCATGTGTCCGTCCATAAAAGCGGGCGCAAGGTATTTCCCTTTGCCGTCTATAACGACGGTGTCGTCCCCTATCGAAGCGGAAACGTCGCCTATCGCGGCAATTCTGCCCATAGCGACCGCTACGTCGTAACCGTCGAGGATTTCACGCGTACAAACGTTTATAAGTTTTGCGTTTTTAATTACTAAATCGGCTTTTTCCTTGCCGAGCGCAACGGCGGAAAGTTTGCGGGTACATTCCCATATCGGGAACTTACAAAACGAGTTAATCATGCCTGATTCTCCTTTACACAAAAAAATATATTTTTATTGCTTAAAAACGTCGTCGATAAAAACATATCGACATGATATTCATTTTAAGAAATATGCCTGTTGTTGTAAAAACAATACGCCTCTTTCCCCTTTTTTGTCATTATAACATAAATAAAATTAAAAGACAACCATAATTCACGCCCGTTACGTTACGTTACGTTTTTATTTAACTAACTATATCGGTTCTTCCCGCCAAACCGTTACGAAAGTCTTATAATATTCTTTTTCGATGCTTTTTCACCGTCCTTTTCATCGCCCGTCGACGACTCGAACGCAAAAAAACAACAGGTATCCGCGTTCGATACCTGCCGTTCCGTAAATATTTTTCGTTGTCATACTATTCTTTCGATAGTGCGATTGCCTTTGTCGATTACGACTCTTACCGAGCCGTTTTTATCTTTTAACGTAACGTCGCAATCGTATTTTTCGCAATACGCGTCGTCAAAAGTCAAAATGCCGTTTTCAAGCCCTTTACAGCCCGTCAAAGCGCGTAAAAGTATAACCGCCGCATAAGAGGCTATGCAGTGATTACAACTCGCAAAAGGCAATGAGTTTTCCCATAGCGTACCCGTTTCTTTCGCCATTACGCCGTATATTTTTATAACTTCTTTAACGACGTCGTCGTACAGCCGCGCGTCGTTCATTATGTCCGCGCGCATAAGTAAACCGACTATTATGTTTGCGCGGTCAATCTCTTTTTTGTATTTCGAGTTTCTGAAACAGCCGAAATTATCTACTAATTCTTTAAACAATCCGCCGTATTCTTCAACGGTTGCGACGCCCGAAAAAAACGCGTAATACTGACACGTTTCGCTTATATGTTTTTTAAGAGTCAACTTGCCGTTTTCCCGTATTCTGTTGTCTTCAAAATATTCACCGTTAAACGATTGCCTAATTATCTGCTTTTTCATATTATCCGACAATTCGGCAAGCGCCGTATCGTTATAATACCGCGCCGTTTCGTAAATAAGTTTGTAATACAGCATGTTAGACGGGTAGTTCACTCCGCGCACGAACTCGGCGCTGTTTGCTTGCGACCATTCGACAAAAATCCAACCGTCCAAATCTTCAAGCAATCCGTCGGAATTGATATATTTTTTAAAATATTCTATGAGTTCGTATATTTTTGTTTTTATTACCTTTTCGTATTTTGCGAGCCCCCCTTCGTTTAATCTTTTTAACACCAAAAGAAAAAACCAAACGGGGCAATTAGGAATATATTCGCCGTTCAGGTGTTCGGAAGGGTAACACATGGGAAGCATACCTGCGGGTAACTCTTTCAACTGCCCGGATAAAAGCACGCATTCGATAGTATAATCGGTAATACGGTAATCGCCCGTCAACAAATCGGACGAAAGAGAAGAATAATAAACGTCGTTAAGCCACATAGCCCTTTCTCGGGACGGACAGTCCGTCAGATAGTCCACGGAGTTTTGAGCCAAAGTATTTTGCGCGGCGTGAAAAACGTTCGTTATTTCGTCGTTTTCGCACTTAAAATCTATATTATACGCTCGTTTGTTTTCGGCGAGTTTTATCTCCGCTTCGACGCTTGCTACCTTTCCTTTTAAAACGTTGATTTGAAGATATCTCAACGTATATATTTCTTGCGTTTCGAGAACGTATTCGCCTTTTTTCAATTTCCATTTAACGACGTTGCAACACCATAGTCTGAACGCGTCCACGTAGTTTTCATGCAATCGTTCGTCAAAAGTACAATACAACTCGCAATCTTCTATTACTTTGACTTTCAGCACGATAAATCCGCTTACGTTTCTTCCCACGTCGTAAACGGCATACGGGCGGCTCCCGTTTTCGTCGCTATAAGAAAACTTGCTTACCGTATCGCTTATACATTCTTTTAATTGACTTTTATAATACCCGTCGAACTTGTTTCCTACCAAAAATACGGAGCGATCTTTCCACACCGTTTTATTCAAGTCTACGTCAAACGTTCCGTCTGAAATCTTTTTTGCTTTTATCGACTTATCCGTTTCGTCGACGGCATACGGTTCGTCAATCAGTTCGGGAGTGGTTACGCTGTACGTTTCGGCAACTTGTTTGTTATAATAATAGTCTTCGATCAAGTCGTTGAAATCCTTGCAAAACTCATAACTCTCGACGAACGCTCTTTGAAAAGAATATCGCTGCGCGTATTTTTCTCTTTGTTCGTATTCGTAACTTTTAAAATCCTTTTCGGTAAAAACTCTGCCGCCTGCGTCAAGCCTTATATAAAAAAACGGGGCTTTTTCAGAACAGCAATACGTTGCCGCGTTGTACGAGTTTACTAAAACGGCGATAGTGTTTACTCCTTTGATTAAACGAGCCGAATACGTATTGACGACGGCGTAATCCTTAGCCGTTCTCGTAGGTCCGTAAAACAATCCGTTGCCGTTTACGTATATTCTGAAACAATCGACCGCGCCGATTTTCAGTCGGGCGTCCGTTTCGGCGTCGCATACTATTTTGTTTATCAACAAGCAAGTAACGTTCATATCGCCGCCTTTTGTTTTTATCCACATGCCTTTATCTGTCATCTTCTTTCTCAAAAATCAAATATCTCGTATCGTCGTTATCGGGAAAAGCGACGTCCGTCAACAAGAGTTCTTTTCCCGTAGCAGACTCTTTAACTTTAAGTACGTCGCCTATCAGCGTCCTGCCGTCTTTTAATTTTTCAACGGCGTCTTCGTCCGCGAAAACTTCTTGATTGTCGTATATGTATTTAAGCCCTTCGCAATATCTCATCGTGCAGCAAAAAGGCGCTTCGTACATCTCCGTTTTTAAAACGGGTGAGTCGGGCGTAACGCAACTGTCGGGTCCCGCTCCGCCGTTCGCGCGGTGAGAATGAGTCAAGCCGTTAAAACATATTCTCCTTGCCAGAGTTCTGTAACTTGCGTCGTTCGTGATTTTATACAACGAAACGGCAATAATCATACTGTCGACTATCGCGCACGGTTCCGTCCACGTATTTTCTCTGCCAAACCAGTTAAAGTTGCAGTAAGTGGCCGTCATGCCATACTTTACGTACGTTTCAAACACGTTCTTTACGATTTCCAGATACTCGTCGTTTTTAGTTTCGCCGTACAGTCTTAATATTCCGCGCAAAGCGGTCAACGTTGCGTGCGTTTGCATCTTGTTCCCGACAAAATCAATCCGAACATATTTTTCGATAAGTTTATTTATCAAAGTCAACGCGTCGTTATCTTTCGCTGCGATATAATAATCCGTTAGTCCGTCGACGGATATAAACAAACAGCCTACGTCGGTCGAATATCTCCAACCGTCCGCTTCCGTTAAATTGTTACCGCTGACGCCCCCTTGCGTCGTATTTTTGTCCAACTTGTAAAAATCTAACTTGTCGATAACCGGAAGGTAAAGCGACTCTACTATTTTTTTAGCGATCATAATCGCAGTATCGTCGTCGTGCAGTTTCGCGTATTCCACAAGTCCCCTTAACAGCCAACCGTGCCCAGCAAGTCTTTGTTCTTCCGTTACGGAGTCCGTTAAAGTTCCAAAGTAACCGCGCTCGTTCAACCGCGAAGGAATCTCTTTGAACAATTCGTCGTCTTTATCGAACTTGCCGTCGGTAAGCGTATGCAAATTGCAAAACGCCAACAGACACCTTCCTTCGTAATCGCCCTGCCATTCGTACGCGCTGTTTTGAAAAACCTTGGCGAGAGCGTAATCTTTCCCGCCAAGTCTTTCAACGCTTTTATTTATGTGTTTTTCAATATCAAATCTCATATCGGTAATTTCTTTTCGTTAAGTCGTTTAAAATTATGCGGTCAAATTAAAATCTTAACCGACGTGGACAGTTTGAACCCGGGATCTATTTCGCCGTGAATAAACTCGAAACAATACGCGGTAACGCCGTCGGGAGCGGTACACCAACCGTTTTTAATTGTTACTAATCTCGTCTTAAACTTCCATTTGTGACTGTCTTCGTCCGTCGAAGTCGTATACACGAGTTGAACGGAATTAAACTTTTGAGTTTTAAACCCGAAATAGATTCTGCCGTTTTCTATCTTCGTTTCGGGATTGACGTCGGACAAAGTGTCTTGCCCTAATAAAACGTGCAGGAAAAACGCGTAAATCTCGTAAGTTTTTTCCCAAGAATTGCCGTGCGGCAAATCGCTTCTTTGCGAGAAAAAGGCTTTGCCTTTTACCAAACCGTAAGAACGCGTTCTGTTGACGACGTTGAAACAGTTGTCGTCGATTCCCGACACGAACAAAATGGGTTTTGTCGAGTATTCGAGATACGACGACGGATCGTATTTTTCTATCCACTCGTCGCGTTTTTCTTTGCCGAACTCTCCTTTACGGTCAACCCATAAACTGTCTTCGTATAAATACCCCGAACCGTAAACGGGAGCGAACGCGTTAAAACGTTTATCGACCGCCGATACGATTTCGACTATCGTACTGCCCCACGAAATACCCGTGATGCCTATCTGATCTGCGTTTATATTTTCGTTTGCAATCAAAAGATTGTGCGCCAAAATAACGTTCGTAACGGAATGGTACGTCCATGAGTTTTTCTCGTCGTCGGGATCGTCGAAGTTCATACCGTCTCTTTCACCCGCTCCGCCTTCCGGATTGTACGTCTTTTGTCCCGCATCGTTCAGCATATTACCGAACATATCTACCGCGATAGCCGCAAACCCTTTATCAGTCCAGTAGGTTATCCATTCGGTAAACACGTACCCCGCGCCGCCATGCACGAGAACGACGGCGGGATACCCGTTTTTCGGTTTTGCGTATTCGTTTTCGTCGGGCATGCCCAACGCGGCGTAAACCCACGTTTCCGGTTTATCCGCATAAGGTTCCGACTTAAACTTAAACGAACGAATACCGCCCGACAAATCTTTTTCGTCTTTAATTTCAACGGTTCTTTTGAACAACTCGTCGGTGTTCCACATAATATTTTCCTTTTCGACGTCGGGAACGTTGTATTTGCCGTCGGTCGTCGGGTTAAAATCCGAATAAATCGTTTCAAAACCGACGGGAACTATGATTTCAGGTTCGTTATTTTCGTCTTCTTTGTCTTCGTAATCGTTGTCTGCGGGCGGGGTTCCTCCGTTTCCCCCGCCGTTATTGTTTTTCTTAGAGCAACCCGCTAACGTAAACAAAATAATTAAGACTAAAATAATTATTCCTATTCTTTTCATAAAGTTATTTACCTCTTTTCTTTTTAAGCATTATTACCGCAACGGCGCAAACAACCATGAAGCAAACGCCGAACGCGTTATAACCGATACTCAAAAGACACCCGTTATTTTTGTCTTTATCGCCCGACGGCGCGGGATCTTCTTCGATTGCGGGTTTCGTTACGCTCCATTTTCCGTTTTTATAATCGTAATAGAACTTTTCGTCTTCCGTCGTATTTCCGCCCATATAAGACCTTACTCCCGATTTTATCTCAACGGTTATTACGGTATCGGGATTAGCGTAAAGTTTATTTTCGGAATTCGGCGCAATGACGATATATATTTGTTTTTCGTACATACCTACGGTAACGGCGTAATCATTGTTTATTTCTTTTAAAGATTTACCGTTTACGAAGACGTTCTCCATAGTAGAAGCGGGAATGTCGAAAAATATCAGGTTTCCTATTATCGTTTTATCGTAGTAATAGCCCGTCAAACCCGCCTTGGTGCCGCCGATAAGTTCGGATATACTCAAATTGTAGTCCTGCAATCTGACGTAACTCGAATCGTCGCGCATAGGCGTTAAAATCTTGTTAAAGTTCAATTCTATCATCAGGCTGCCGTCGGCAATTACTTTCGGAGCGTTCAGTTCGGTTATCGATATTTTTTCGCCCGAAAACTCGCCTTCTTGTCTTTCTATCCAGAAGTTGTACTTTTCGCTATACACCAACTCGATTTCTTCCGTAGTTTGCAAGTCGCCTGCAATTCGGAACTCGGATAATATTTTTATCGCGTCGCCCGTAGCAAGTTCTGTTTTGTTGAACGTTATCGACAAAACGGTTTCGTCGCCTACGACTTTCCATTGAACGCTTTCCGCAGAAACGCTTTGACCTTTAAACGACAATTTATCCGTAGAAATCGCTCCCGCCGTTTCGGGGTTCGCTAATTCAAACCATATCGACAACTCGATCGCATCTCCTTTATCGACGCAATCGAAAACGATATAGTTGTTGACCAACGCGCCGACGTTTACGGCAATCAATCCCGAATCGGATTTTTTGATTATAACGTCGTAATCGTTTTCCGTAACCGAGCCGTTCAACATAAGCGTACCAGCCTTAATCTTGATTCTGTCCTTGTCGTCGAAGTTCAGACTCGTAACGGCGTTTTGTTTGTTGAATACCAAAAGTTGATGTTTCCCCTCGTTCGGGTTCCAGATAATCGAAACGTTGCCCGTGATTTCGTTGATTTCTTCGAGCGTTCTGCCGTTGATTAAAATATTTCTCATAACGTACGGCGTAGTCATTACGGTATATTTGTCGGCAACGGGATTGTCAAACGTGAAATAAATAGCGTCGTAACCGCTGTCGTTTGCGTTTTTAAACACTCCGCAACCGATAACGTTGACAGTTTCGCCCGTCTTTTCTATATAATCGCAGAACAAACTATCCGAGTTACTGCCTTCGCCGCCTACGTATTCGTACAATAATTGTTTTACGCCTCTGTCTATCGTAAGTCCGTTAGGTAATACCAACCCTTCTTCTATTTCGATAACGTCCGTTCCGTCTTTCTTCAATATATTCGCGCTTTGCAATACGTTCATCGCTATCTTCGCATCGGACCCGATATTCAAAAAAGACAGTCCGCTTGTTATCTCGCTTATTTTGACTCCGTTTATCTTTATCTTGTCCCCTACGATTTCCATTAAGGTTGACGAACTCATTCCGTCTACTAATACGGGAACGTCCGCGTTTCCGTTGTTGAATATCGCTATCAACGTATCGTAGCCGGCGTTGAACGAGTTATGATACAATACGAACGTTCTGAACGGCGCGATTTCCCCGTTCGCGATTACGTATTCTTTAAACTTACAACCGCTTTGCGAATACGCGTTTTCGTCAATAGTTCCTTCGTACATTATTTTGCTCGTCGTTCTGTCCGTCTTTGCTCCGTTCGGAAAATATATTCCGCTTTCCATCGTGAACGTGTCCGTTCCGTCCCATTTCAAGTAACTGCGCGCGACGTTTAACGTCAGTTTATGAGTTTGTCCTATATCCGCAACGGTTACCGTTCCGCTTATTTCGGCATTGATTTCTTCAAGCGTTTTTCCGTTGATGCGTATTTTTCCTTTTACGGCGTCGTACAACTCGGTTGCGTTAAACGTTTCGTAAATGGCAACGTCTGCTCCGCTGTGGAAAGTAAACACGAAGTTTTCGCCGGACGCGGGGTAATTATGCCATACAGTAATAGAATACAACGGCGCGACGGTT
>CAKQQS010000009.1 GCA_934271255.1 uncultured Clostridia bacterium | reverse complement strand
GGAAAGTAAACACGAAGTTTTCGCCGGACGCGGGGTAATTATGCCATACAGTAATAGAATACAACGGCGCGACGGTTCTCTGTTCTTTTATAAACTTTGCGTACACAACCTTATCTTCGGTTACCGAGCCGAGATCCGCTTCTTCGTCCCCGCCCGCTACGGTTACCCATTTTTCAAATCTGTAATAATACTCGTCCGTTCCGTCCTTTACGAGTTTCTCGCCCGAATATACCGCGCCGTTTCCGCTTAATACGTTTACGACGCCTAATACTCTGCTACCGTCTTCGCTCTTATACGTTACGGTATACGTTATCGCTTCCCATACCGCGTAAAGATTCAGTTCGCCGACTTCCGTTATACCTTCTCCGATAACGAATTTTATTTCCGCTTCGTCGCCGTATACGACTTCTCCGTTTTCTTCGGTCGACCAGCCTTTGAAAATCCAACTCGTTTTGCCGAACGCGTTTTTAGGTAAAGTTACGGTGGTTCCGTACGTTACCGATATGCCGTTCATATTTCCGTCTGCCCCGTTCCCGTAAAAGTTTACCTTGATGTCGTCGCAGAACAAACTGTCGGAATTGCTGCCTTCGCCGCCTACGTATTCGTACAATACTTGTTTTACGCCTCTGTCTATCGTAAGTCCGTTAGGTAATACCAGCCCTTCTTCTATTTCGATAACGTCCGTTCCGTCTTTCTTCAATATATTCGCGCTTTGCAATACGTTCATCGCTATCTTCGCATCGGACCCGATATTCAAAAAAGACAGTCCGCTTGTTATCTCGCTTATTTTGACTCCGTTTATCTTTATCTTGTCCCCTACGATTTCCATTAAGGTTGACGAACTCATTCCGTCTACTAATACGGGAACGTCCGCGTTTCCGTTGTTGAATATCGCTATCAACGTATCGTAGCCGGCGTTGAACGAGTTATGATACAATACGAACGTTCTGAACGGCGCGATTTCCCCGTTCGCGATTACGTATTCTTTAAACTTACAACCGCTTTGCGAATACGCGTTTTCGTCAATAGTTCCTTCGTACATTATTTTGCTCGTCGTTCTGTCCGTCTTTGCTCCGTTCGGAAAATATATTCCGCTTTCCATCGTGAACGTGTCCGTTCCGTCCCATTTCAAGTAACTGCGCGCGACGTTTAACGTCAGTTTATGAGTTTGTCCTATATCCGCAACGGTTACCGTTCCGCTTATTTCGGCATTGATTTCTTCAAGCGTTTTTCCGTTGATGCGTATTTTTCCTTTTACGGCGTCGTACAACTCGGTTGCGTTAAACGTTTCGTAAATGGCAACGTCTGCTCCGCTGTGGAAAGTAAACACGAAGTTTTCGCCGGACGCGGGGTAATTATGCCATACAGTAATAGAATACAACGGCGCGACGGTTTCGTCCGCAGCGTAAACGCGCAGACGTTTTGTCTTTTCTTTGCCGAAAACGTTTTGCGCGGAAACGCAACACAAAACGGCAAGCAATACCGACAAACACGTAATAATTGTTTTTCTGATTTTTCCCATAATTTTCTCCTTAATAATTATATTATTATTTATCTGCTTATCGTAATTTTGTTTCTGATGATAAAGTTTTGCGAGTTGCTGTCAAAAACTATATGATCCAAATCGCCCGTAAGCAACACGGTGGAGTTTACTTTTTTCGCTCTTTCCAAAACACCTTTGCCCGGCAAATAAATCATATGATTAAAACCCGGTACCGTTTCGTCCCAAAAATAAGTGGTCGCTATACTGTACGTAGGCGTTAACTCGTCGAAAATAACCTGCGAATTATACGGCAAATCCGTACCATGATGTTGCAACCCGAAAACGTCTACGTGTCCGATTTTATTGACGATATACTTGTCGCTTAAATCTGCGGCGTCCCCGCCTATAAACGCTTTTGCATTGCCGTGAGCGAACAGCACCATAAGGCTGTAATAGTTAGCGTCAAGCCCCATATTCTTGTCCGAAAACATTTCCGTACAGTTATAAAACTCGAAATACGTTTCTTTATCTACCTGAACTCTGTACCCTTCTTTTTTAGGTTCGATCGTTCTCGGATACGTTTTGTCGGAATTGACTTTATACCGCAAACTCAATATAACGTTGTCGTAGTCGTGTTTCGGATACGTATTCGATTTAATCAAATTATCCGTCATTTTAAAGTATACTTTACCGATATCGAAACTCTTTACGACCGCGTCGGCACCCCCGATATGGTCGTTATGAAAATGCGTCAAAATTAAATAGTCGACTTTTTGTACGCCTTGTTTTTTTAAATATTCGACGACTTTTTCTTTTGAACTTTCGTAATATATTCCCGTATCGATCAATATATTTTTGCCGTTATGCTGTATCAGTACGGAATTAGCCGTACAGTCGTTTTCACCGGCAAGTTTTGTGTTTACGTTGATAAAATGCAAAGAGGTCGCTTTCATAACGCCGTTTGCGTCCGCAGCAACCGAACCGTCGCGTCTGCCAAAAACGAACAACGCGCAAGAAATCAACAACGTAAACGCGATTAACAATAAAAATAGTCTGCTTGTTTTTTTCATCGTTTTCTCCTATCCTATGATTTTATACCCGAAAGCGAAACGCCTTCTATCAATTGCTTTTGAAAAAAGAAGAAAATCACTATCAAAGGTATCGACATAATAACTCCCGTCGCCATTCTTTGATTGTGTAAAAACTCCCCGCCGCTGTCTTGTAAAAACTTCATATACACGCCTACGGAAAGAGTAAACTTGCTTTCGTCGTTTATATAAATGAGCGGGCTTGTAAAATCGTTCCACGTCGCCATAAACGTTTGTACCGCTACCAAAACGATAACCGGTTTTGCCAAAGGTATCATAAACCGAACGAAAAACATAAACCAACCGCACCCGTCAATCTGCGCGGCCTCCATAATACTGTTCGGGACGACTCTCATATACTGTCGTATCAAGAATATATTCAAAGCCCCGCCGCCGAATAATCCCGGAATGATTAAAGGCAAATAAGTATCCAGCCAGTTCAGTTTCGTATACATCGTATATAACGGGATTTGAGTTACTATCGTAGGCAACATCGTCGTACATAACGCGATGAAAAATATAATTTCTTTGCCCGCAAACTTTAATTTAGCAAAAGCGTACGCGCTTAAAGCCGCCGTGAAAGGTATAAATATGCAGTTGCATAAAATTATTACAAGCGTATTGAAAATATATTTCGACAACGCGGTATCAAACGCTTTTTTGTAAGGATTAAGCGACAATGCCGTCGGGAAAATCTTTACGTCGAAAGAAGATATTTCCGCGTCCGTCATAAAACTTCTGGAAAGCAATACGAAAAACGGGAACGCTATTATAAGGGTTATCAACGTCAGTCCTACGTATAACGCCGTCGTTTTTATAACGCTTTTCGCCGACAAGCGTTTTTTATTCACCATATCTTTGTTCGTAATCGTAGCCATATCACACGTCCTCTCCGTAATAAACCCATTTGCTGGTCTTCAACAAAATGCCCGAAATTACGGCGGTAATCAAAAACAATACCCAAGACAGCGCGGACGCGTAACTGATATTAAAGGACGAGAACGCTTCTTTGTAAATATAAATACCTAAAAACAGCAAAGAGTTTTCCATACCCGCCGTACCGCCCGTTATAGTGAACACGCTTCCGAAAGTTTGCAACGCGCCTATTACGCTCGTCAATAAGTTGTATATTATAAACGGTGTGCACATAGGCAAAGTGACGTGAACTAATTTAGCGAGCCCGTTGCAACCTTCCATTTCCGCCGCTTCGTACAGAGAAGTCGGTATAGACTTTAAAGAAGATAACCAAATAAAAATACTGCTCGTAACGCCGAAACACGAAAACATGATTATCGACGGCAACGACGTGTCGGGATTGTTGAAAAAACCGTAGACGGGCAATTTAAACTCTTTTAATATAGCGTTTCCTATTCCGTAATAAGGATCGGCGACGTATTGCCAGATAATACCGCTTACGACGGTAGGAATCAGACAAGGTAAATACAACAACAGCCTGTATACGACCATTGCTTTTGATTTTCTGTTCGTCATAAACGCTATTAAAAAACCGAAAAACATATTGACGGAAACCATAACCGCCGTATACACGAACGTAATTTTCAACGACTGAAAAAACATCGACGAGTTTACGGTGAACATTTCTTTAAAGTTGTCCAAAGTAACTTTACCCAACGTTCCCCGAAACAAGTTGTAATCGTGAAAACTGTATATTAAAGAACAAATTACCGGATAGCCGTAAAAAATTATTATTCCTAAAACGAGCGGTAATACCGCCAGATATCCGGCATAGTTGTCTTTAATGAACTTTTTTAATCGAACGTCTTTTTTCATATACTTGAAATATGCCCCTTGTCGCTATTTTACCGCGTTTGCTACCTGTTTTGAATAAGCGTCTATACAACCTTGTAAATTGCCTTTATATTTCGTTCCGAATACGGCAAGAATGAAATCGTCTATCACTTGATATACGTTCTTTTGTTTGTCGGGCGCAACGTTAATCATATAATTCGTCTTGATATCTCTTTCTTGATAATCTATAAACGCGTTATGATTTTTTGCGGACAAGTCTTTCCCCGAAACGGTTATGTTTTTCCATTCCGTCGCTTCGGACATCGATTTAATCAAAGGAACGCAGTTGCCCGTTTTACAAAACGCTTTTTGCCCGTCTTCCGACGCCATAAACTTTAAAAAGTCCCACGCGACGTCTTTGTTTTTACTTTCGGCGTTGATTGCGTACCCCGAACACCCCGTGCCGATTCTGGGCGTATTGTTCGTATTTATCGCAGGAAATGAAACTACGTCGAAATCCAAAGAAACGTAATTCGACAAATTAGGTCTTACGTCAAAAATCATCGCTACGTTGCCGACTTTGAAAAACGCCGCTCCGCCGCCACCGCCCGAAGTCGTAGGTACGGAAGTATATCCGTTTTCGACAAGCGAAATCAACGCTTGCAATCCTTTACTGCTTGCAGTCAACGAAAGTTTGTTGTTTTCGTCAAGAATCTTTTCACCGTAACTCGCTATTACGGGCCAGTATACGGCTTTCCACGCGACGTCTGCCGCAACGGGATATTTTGCGGAATCGGAACCGAAATACGTTTTCAATCTTTCGCAAGTGCTTAAAAAGTCTTCCCACGTCCACCCTTCGACGGGATATTCGATACCCGCCTGCGTAAATATCTTCTTATTGTAATAACAAACGACCTTATTATAATCTCTCGGCATAAAGTACGTTTTACCGTCTTGCAACGGTTTGCTTATGCTCATAATGGAATCGTAATACATCGACGTGTCTATTTTATCTTTCGATATATACTTGTCCAACGACTCGAACACGCCTTGCGAAGCGTAATACGCCACGGTGTCGTCTTGCGTAAATACAACGTCGGGCAAATTATGAGCAGCCTTGGATTGCATCATCCACTGATCGTAATCTGCCGGAATCTTAACTTTTTCGACGGCAACGTCGGGATTTTTATCTTTGTAAGCGTTTATAATCGCCGTTATCGAAGCCATTTCCGAGCCCGCCGTTTTTACGCCTATTTTAATCGTATTCGTTCCCGTTTTTTTCGGCGAACACGCCACAGCGCATGACGCGATTACGAATAAACACGACATTATAGCGCAAAGTATACTGATTTTTTTCATTTCTATCTCCTTTTCATACGTTTTTCAAGCTACTTTCATCGGCTTGAAATCTCCGCTTCTCTTGTTGCCGTTTAAAGAACTTATTTCTAACTTTAACCCTTTCGTATTGCCCCTGACGTTCGTTACTTCGACGCTTTTTCGACTTATCCTTATATCGTAAACGACTCCGTCGTAATACAAGTTGTAAATATCGATATGCGTTAAAGCGTCGGGGAGTTTTGGCGATATTTTCAACGTATACGCCGTCGTAGCGTCCAGATTCAAAATCGCGTCGGCAATATAATTATAGACCATTGCGTTTTCTAAAAACTCGCAATCGAGCCCTATCGCGCCCGTCGTTCCGCCGCCTTGAAGAGTTATTCCGTACATAACGTAATAATCGCTGTAAAAGAACGCGCCTTGTCCGCCCGCCGATTTTACGTCAAGATACCATTCGTTGATTTTTTTGACGCGGTTGAAAGAATTGTCGATGCCGAGCACCTTTACCCTGCTTATCAAATCGTAATAACTTACGTAGCCGATCGCGCCGCCGTCCTGAACTTGTTCCCCGAACGGTAAGTTCGGCGAAGACCACGTAACCGAATAATCGTACAGATTCTTTTTAGTAGTGCTTCTCGGAGCGAATACGTACCGATATATATCTTCCGCAACGCTGTCGTCGCCCGAAATCACCCTGTCCCCGTTAATCCAACTCATTACTTTTTCTTCTTGTTCTTTCGTAGCGACGCCCGCCGTAACGGCTTCCAAATTGAACTGAACGTAACCGTAATCTATTTTTCTGCCTTCCACGTCGCCGTAGTAAAATCTTTCCGTTTCGGCGTTCCAAAACGTGGTTTGTATTTTTATTTTTACCCGTTCGGCAAGCGCTCTTAACGATTCGGCGGTTTCGGCATATACGTATTTGCTTTTATTATCTCTGCTTACGACCGTAGCGTCCTTTTTATCGACGTTGACTCCGAACAGATTCGCCCGTTCTTCTATTTCCGCCATTGCCAGCAATGCTTTGTAAAAATACACGTTCGCGTCTATATTGAATCGGGGCGCGGCGTATATATCCCAGTACCCGTTCCCTATGCCGTGTCCTATGGTTAGCCCCAGCCCGTCGTGTCCTTGCAGATACGAAATATCCAAAAGTCCCGATTTGCCGTCCAGGTATTCAAGCAAAAACTCCGTCATTTTCCTAAACTTCGTCAACTGTTCTCTCATTAACGATTCGTCGTTGTTAAACCTGAAATACTCGTTTGCGTAACACAAAAACACCGTATTATTGTTGCTTTGACGAGTGTCTACGTCTAATCTCACGTAATTTAAGTTTGCTCTTAAAGTCAACGGTTTATCGTCCGTAGTCTTTATCGATATTTTTACTCTTTTTACGGTCTTGCCCGCCCAGTTGTCGTTGATATACATCGGGAAAAACATTTTTCTGCCGAAAAAAGAAGAAATCTCTGTTTGCGGAATCGTCGAATATTCTTTTTGCGATACTTCAAACCATTCGTCTCCGCCCTCAACCGTTTGCCAGGATACGTACACGTCGTCGATATTATTTACGCTTTCGTAATTTTCAACGTCGACTACTCTTAAATCGAACGCTAAAAAGGGCGCGTATTCGGTATTTAACGATATTTCGGGGGAAAGATACCATAAATCGTTCGTATACGCGGTAGACGAAAACAGTCCGCCCGACGTAAACGAAGTTTTGCCGTTGCTCGTCCAGCCTAAATCCCCTGCGTTCTCGTTAAACTCATACCCTAAACTTTTTCCGTCGCTTTGCAAATAATTAGGAATAGGCCAACCTTGCGCGAAAGCGTTATGCACGTCGCCCGAACCGACGGGCCCCGCCGTTTCCAGCGAATAACTCGTCGACCACATATATCCGTATTTATCGATGGGAAAATCGTTTATATAATATTTTAATTTTCCGAGCCTGTCGCCCGAAAGATTTTTCGTGTCCATCCACGACAGACTTCTCGCTTCCCATTCTTTCATATAAAGCGACCCGTACCCGAGTTCCAAATCGTTAACTGCCCATTCGCCTTCTCTTACGTGGCGTAAATAGTACTCGTTGATAAACGTGTCGAAATCTTTATCGGAACTTTTTATATGAAAATACTTGTTTCCGGTAGCGTTTGAGTCGTTATTTTTACATGCGGAAAAACCGACCAACGACGAAAGAATCAACACTGCGCCGATTATTTTATTTATTATGTTTTTCATTGCGGTTTTCTCCTTTTAAAAATCGCTTTCCCCGATACCCACACCCCCGTAACGATTACGAGAATTACGTTTGCGCCGATTACCGACGATTTGCACCCGCGCTTTTCTTCGGACGGGTTGTCGATTTGATTTCCGTTACCCAAACCGACCGTAAACTTATAGTCTTGTTGCGTTTCTCCGTATAACGGGGATTTAAACCCTTTCTTTACTTCGACAACGTTTTTCGCATTCGGATTATATGCGTTGACGCCGTCGGAATTAAAACATATCTGAACGGCTTTGGAATTAAAGGTCGTTCCGCAATAATTCACGGCGATGCTTTGGTCTTTTTGTATTTTGGTTTCGCGATCGCACAATTCGCCGATAGATTTGCCGTTTATATATATCTTGTCTTTTACGGAACTTGCTATCTCATCGTAAATCAACGCTTGCAAGTAAGAAAAAGAATAATAGCATATAGGATTATCGAAATTATAAACGGCAGCCAGCCATTTAATATCCGCGTTCACCTGCGGTAAATAGTGAAATGATACGTCGTTGTCGAAATACAAAATTATATAGTAACTGCCGTTTGAATTGTCATAAACGGCGTTGCTGACTTCCGATAGTTTTATTTCGTTATATTCTTTGTCGTTTTGTTTTTTTACAAGCCAGTAGTCGTTTTTAACGTCGTAATAATACGTATAGTCTTGCGACAAAGAGTACAGCGACGGCAAAACCAACCCTTTGGAAAAAGAAATGCTCGCGTTGTCGTTTAAGGCTTCTTTTTTGACGAGTTCGCCGCTTAACGTGATATACATCTGGTTGCCTTCGAATTGTAAACCCGCAAACTCTCCGCCCTGAAATCTGACGTAAGCGCTATGCTCGCCGTACGCTTTATTCAATTGCTTAAACGATTTGCCGTTGTATTTTATACAAGACAAAATATTATCGTAATCGGCGTAAGCAATCGATTTGTCGGCAGGAAGATTTTTGAACTCTACGCAAAAGTAATATACGTCTTGCTCTTTTGCGTATATGGGCGACGTAACGTTCGTTATATAATTATAACCCGTATCTATCAAATCGCCGTCCTTTTTCCAGTCTTCGATAGTAGCGTAATATTTTATTTCGATATCGTTTTTAACCGTAAAATCGCCGTATTTTAAGCCCTTTTTGAAAACAAGACCGTCCGTATCGTCAAGTCTTATCTTATAATCCTTATACAAGTTATCGTCTATAAAAAAATGCAACCCGTATTTCTCGTTATTCGCATCGCCGTTCGTCCAAACGTTAACGGTTATTCCGTTTTTCAAATCCGTTTTGTTGTCCGGTTTCCTTTTTCCGTTTAAATTTATCTCCGTTATAGATTTACCGTTAATAAAAATATTATCGCTTATCGACGCGTTGCTTTCTACGTGAACGGCGTTTTCGCTCCCGACGCTTTCATTAAAATACACGGTAAAATGCTGTTGCGTTTCTCTGTTTGCGTATATTACGGAAGTCGCTAACTCGACAACGCTCCTTCCATCGCCTGCATTTGCATATAAAGCGTTAGTTTTATTTATACCGAAACACAAAAAAACCATTATCGATAATAAAACCAACGCAAACAATGCCGTTTTACATTGAATTATTCGATTACTCCGTTCGTTTTTTAACATAAACCACCTGCAAAAATTATTATCCTACACTTATTATAATTCAACGCAATTGAAATAGCAATGTAAAATTATGATATTTTATTGTAATATTATGCACTTTTATTCTTGCTATTTTTTCGCTTTTCGTATATAATTAAATCAAGAAAAACCTTGTTCGGGGTAACGTTTTATGAACACGAGCTCAATCAAAGAAAAAATCCGTCAAAACGATAATCTGTATTTTCATATAAATACTACGCAGTTTATGGATTTGATTCCTATCGATATCGGGTATGCGAAATCCAAGGAATGGGAAATATCCGAAGAATATCCTTATTTTTTATTGCATTATATTTTGTGCGGAACGGCGTGTATAGAAATCAACAATAAAAAATACTACGCTAAAAAAGACCAGATGTTTTTAATTCCGCCGAACTGCAAAGTAAAATATTACAACGCCAAAAAGACGGATATTTCGTTTTTGTGGCTTAATTTCAGCGGATTAAAATGCCACGACGCGATAAACCTGACGGCGTTTAAAAAATCTTACGTTATCGACGTTTTGCACAAAAAAGAAATAGTAAATACTCTGTTCGAGTGTCTGAACAACTGCAACGAGTCGATACTGCAAAACTTTTCGCCGTACTCCACCCTTTATTACGTAATAAACTTGTTGGTGTCGGAAAACTTAAACAACATCGAAGGGCTTACGAAAACCAAAAATAACAATTTTCAATTGATACTTAACACTATCAACAAGCATATTTTCGACAAAGATTTGTCGGTGAAATACATTTGCAAAATACATTATATAAGTCAAGAATATTTTTCAAGGTTGTTTACAAAAAACATAGGAACGAACTTTTCGTCATACGTTGCGTTGGAGCGAATAAAAAAAGCCTGTTCCCTGCTTGAAAAATACGATTTACCGATAAAAACCGTTGCGTCGCAAGTAGGTTTTTCGGACGTTTATTATTTTTATAAAGTATTTAAAAAATACAGACTAACCACCCCTACGCGTTACAGATTAAGTCAAGCGCAAAAACATAACAAATCACTGACGTAAATCGATTTACGTTTTTAGAGAACTCCGTTACCCAAAAAGCGTGAAACGGTAAAAATCGGCGGATACCCCTGCCAAACGATAATTATTCGGTTGTATATGTTGTGATTAAAACTTAAATCCGACGCCGAAAAAGTCTCTTGAAAAGAAAAAAGCGAACTCTGTTTTTATATCAGAGTTCGTTTTTTCATCTGTGGCAGAGTAGAAGGGAGTTGTTCTTGCATTTTGCAAATCATTTGCTAAAATCGTGCTTTCGATTTGCAAAACGCTTCGGTCACTGCTAAAAACAGTTCACCGAACTGTTTTTTCGCCCTGTGGGCGTCGCAACAGTTCAACTCCCTTCTTTTACTTTCAATATAATATCCGCGGGGCAAGTCAAATCGACTTGCCCCGCGGGTGCTGGCTTTCTAATACGAAATAGCTGCAGCCACAATGAATAGAAATCAAAAAATATTTATCCCTTATGAAAATTTTCGACAATATCTGTAAGGTAATCAAAGCAATCATTCACTTGTTGATTTAACTCTGTTATATCTTCTTTAATCAAATCAACCTTACTTTCTATCATTTCAATCTTTGTTCCTGATTCATCAAATTCGTTTAATAATTTACTTATTTTCGTAGTAATATCATTTACAACAGAATCCAACGATAAAACAAAATTATCGTACTCCACCAAATGTTGCATTGCTCCGCCATACACCGACTTCAATTCCAGATAATTTTTCTCCAATTTGTTACATTGCTTTTTATAGTACCTAAAAAGCTTTTGAATTGGCTTGCCACTAATTTGTACTTTTGAATTGTCATTTCCATCTATGTATGACAACGCAGCCGACTCCAAAGTTAACATTTTTGTAGTATAAACAAATCCATTTTCTTGAACATAAAAATGTGGAGATTTATTTCCCTTAGCTATATTTCTGATAGTTTCTTCATCTCGACCTGTCATGATTTGGAATAAAATAATCTTAGATTTGATATCGGAAATATCATCTTTTGTCAATTTATTAATAGTAGAATTTGTTAAGCTTCTCAATTCTACTAAAGTCAAAAAATACTTCTCTCTTTCATATAGTTTTTCATCGACTTTATTCTTCGATTTGTCAAGTATAATACCCACAAAAAACAGTAGTAGGGAATACACAATTGGAGCAATAAACACAAATTGCTCGTAAATTGCTTCGCCTCTATTTATGACACAAAAAGCAATAACTAACGCGATTGTTAGTAAAGAAACAAAAAAGCACATTATTCTTTTGTTTTCTTTTTCCCAAAAAGAAAAAATATAAAATTTCATAACACAGCCTCTACTTTTAATTACCCTACGATTCGTAATGTTCGATATAATTTTTTTTAAAATCCTCTAACATACACTCAAACCAGTCTTCTTGAGAATAATGATTTCTAAAAAATGAAAAAATTGGATACCCGTTAATCATCTCATCGCTCGGCAAACCCTTTTCACTTATCTCTCTTGTAAGTTGATTATTGTTTTGTATCAACTCCAAAAATCGCAAACGATTTAGTTTGTCAGTCTTAAAACCATCTGTTAACTCACTATAAATACCAATAATAAATTTCGCCACCGCTTTCGCATATTTTAAGACGTCATCTTTATTCGGGAACAATCCTTGATGTGTTACTCTATTGCGAAATTGCGTTTGATTTTCGGGAAACAGTTCAGGCAAATGTCCTTTATTCATCATATAAGCGATTAGAAAAGCTCCATATTGTCTTTCAGATTGCTTCTTTATAGGTTTCCAAAGTTGTTCAATTTTTTCGCCACATACATTTTGATCAGGATATCGCTCTATAAGAAAAATATTAATGCAGTTCTCGTAAAACCTTTCAAGACTTGCAGCAAAATCTAAAACTGCCTCTCTATAAAAACCATTAAAATAAGCGCAAAGTCCCATGTCAAACAGCAATTCATATTTAGGATTTGTAATATAAAACCTATTCAAATGTCCCTTTTCACAATAAAATTCATATAAAAGTTTGTCTGTTATTTCAATAGAATATTGCTTACCGTGGGGAGTTACAACCATTATTTTATTAGGCTCGCTACAAGCAGAACATTCACATTTATCACAAAATAATTTTATCTTCATCTGTCACACCCCCCGATTCCGATATTTCAAACGCCATCAACTATTTGTCATTTTTATTATACCATATTTCGTCATTTCTTTCAAGTTGTTTTGACAACACATAGAAAGAAGTCCAAAACAGATGTTTCAGACTTTTTCATTATCGTTTGATCGTTATCTTATTAAATTTTTATATGTGCTTTCAAAAATATCAACGCAGCTGTTGTCTATACTATTTGCCTCTAACAACTCACTTAATTGTTTTATAGTAGAATACTTGTAATGTATTGCTTTTACAATTTTCTCAAAACTACTATCAGAATATGATTTTAATAGCATGTCTACCGTTTTCTTGTAAGACATAAAATCACAACCTTTCATAGAATATCCTACATCAATTATCTCCAATAACGCAACTAAATCTACGATATCGTCATCAAACTCTAAATCAACTCTTTTCAGAAGATACTGACCTACATTCTTTTGCTTTGCCTTTATGTTATTCGTATAAATTTCTATTTTGCAATCGACATAATCGGATATCCCCACATCATTGAATAATTGATACCCGACAAACATTCCTTTTCTGTAGTCTACGTATTCGTCGAAAATCAACTCTTCGTCCACCGACTTTTCGCCTATAAAATATATTCCTTTAGAAACAGGCTTAAGTAAACCCTCTTCCTCAAGCCTATTTAATATCTTTAACAAAGTTTTATACGGTACTTCTGCAAATTCAGTATCTTTTAACTTTGACACATCAAAAATTGCACCGCTATTGTTCTTACAATATTCTCTGACTAATTTAGTATACTTCAAACTCCCACCTCCTTAAACAATATAAAATTGTTGCTTTCATTAACATTATAACACATTTTCAAGCAACAAAAAAGCCGACACCGCTACTTCAACAAAAATGTCGACTTTTTATTTTGGTGGAGTAGAAGGGAGTTGAACCCTTGTCTTATGCGGTTGCCCCGTGCTTTCTACATACTTATTTCGTTTTTTACCTCTCTCCGTATGCCTAAACGAACAAACGCGTACGGGCGTGCGTTACTTATTCTCAATACGCCGTCGTAACGCCGACGTATCCATCCGCCTTTAATTTCGCCTTTGCGTACCCGACGGAAAAACTACGCAAAAACGTACGCTAATAATTAAGCAGCGTAAGCAATTCTGTTTTGAGAATTTGCGTTTAAATTTAAATTGCTCGTTTTTACGAAGTCGTGCCCCTTCGGTATGCTTACATCGGTATCCCCGCACAATCAAATCCGGTGCTACCCCGATTATTTATATTTTTCTTGCCCTGTTTTACTACGCCCCGCGTTGTTTTAAACTTCGACCGAGCCGCGTTTCGCCCTTTCCATTACGCTAACCTTTTTACACGCCGTAACTTTTGATTTCGCGTTCCGCTTTTCGTTTCATATCCTTTTCAATCAAACTGCGTTTTTTGTCGTAGGTATGTTTGCCTACGCAAAGACCTAATTCCATTTTGACCAAACTACCCTGAAAAAAAAGTTTTAACGGTACCAGCGTATATCCTTTTTGATTAACCTTTCCGACTATCTTGTTGATTTCTTCGCGCCGTAAAAGAAGTTTTCTGTCCCGCTTACTGTCCCGCGTGTTGTACGCGCCCGACTTATCGTAAGTCGCTACGTGCATCTGCTTGACGAAAACTTCCCCGCCGACCACCATACAAAAACTGTCTTTAAGGTTGACCGAGCCTTTTCTTATTGACTTAACTTCCGCCCCTTCGAGAACGATGCCCGCGACGTAAACGTCTTCGACGAAATATTCGTGCCGAGCCTGTCTGTTGACGGTTATATCTTTAATATTGTCAGCCATACTTTTATTTTATACCATTTTTACGTTTTTTGCAACTGTCTTCTACGTCTACGAGAACGAATTCCGCTTTTTTGTTCGTCAAATCCATCCCCGCGACGACAATTTTCACCCTTTTCCCGAGTTTGAACTCTAAATAATTATCGTTAAGCATCATTCTTTTTTCGTCGTAACGGTAGTTTCCGAAAGGCAGCGTTTCTATCCTGACAAGCCCTTCGCAAGTATTTTCGAGTTCGACGAACACGCCGAAATCGGTAACGCCGCTTATAATACCTTCAAACTCCAAACCCAGCCTGTCTTTAAGATACAACGCCTTATAATAATCGTCCGCCTGCCGTTCGGCAAGTTCGCTTTTTCTTTCGTTTTCGCTACATTCCTTAGCGATATTTAAAACCGCCGTTCCGAAATCGTTCCACAATCTGTCGCCTTCGCCGTGTAATATTTCTTTCAATATTCTATGCGCCGTCAAATCGGCGTATCTGCGAATAGGTGAAGTGAAATGACAATAATGTTCGGCGGAAAGTCCGAAATGTCCTTTGTCTTTCTCGCTGTATTCCGCCTTTTGCATAGAACGAAGCACGACTCTCGAAACCAAGCCGTACAACTCGGTATTCTCGAACTTTTTCAAAACGTTTGCGTAATCGGAAGAATGAAGAGTATCGTCTTTCCATTTTACGCTAACGCCGAGTTCCGATAAAAACGCGCGTAATTTTTCCGTCTTTTCGCCGCTCGGTTTGTCGTGCGTTCTATACACGAACGGGGCGTCTAAAAAGTAGGCGTATTCGGCGACGCATTCGTTTGCGCAAATCATAAACTCTTCTATCATTTCGTGCGCAAAGTTGCGTTTAAACGGCGTTACTTCTACTTTACCGTCTATAACGTCAATCTCCGCTTCCTTAGTGTCCAGATTGACGCTACCCCTGTCGTCCCGTTTCTTTTTTAAAATCTTATACAACGCGAAAGCGTCGGTTAACATAGGCGTTATTTCTTCGTATTTCGCCGAAAGTTCTTCGTCGCCCGAAAGGATTTTATAAACTTCCGTATACGTCGTTCTCGCTTTGCTGCGTATAACCCCTTCGACGATGTCTTTATCGACGATTTTTCCCGATGAGTTTATTGTCATAACGCAACTTAGCGTCAACCTTTCGACGCCTTGTTTAAGCGAACAAACGTCGTCGCACAGCGCGTGCGGCAGCATAGGCACGACTCTTTCGGGCAAATAAGTGCTGTTGCCCCGTTTCATTGCGGTTTTGTCGAGTTCGCCGAAACGCCTTACGTATTCGGACACGTCGGCGATATGAACGTAAAGTTTATAGTTGCCGTCCTGCAATTTTTCAACGCATACCGCGTCGTCGAAGTCCTTAGCCGACTCGCCGTCGATAGTAATTACCGTATCGGCGGTAAAGTCCGTCCTGCCTTGTTTTTGTTTCGCCGTTACGGGTTTTGCAACCTTGTCCGCTTCGGTTATCGTTTGTTTATTAAACGCCGTTTCTATGCCGTTGTTCAACAATATACATTCCGTTTCGGTAGTTCTGTCGTAACTTTTGCCGAGTATTTTTACTATAACCCCTTCGGGGCTTTTTCTGTCTTTCGGGTATCTCGTTATTTTTACGACGACCTTATCGTCTTTCTTGGCGTTTTTAAGGTTCGCCTTTTCGACGAAAACGTCGTTAAAATAATTCTTGTCGTCGGGAACGACGAATCCGCCCGAACGAAAAGGTTGAAACACGCCGACGAGTTCGGTTATTCCCCGCGTTACGATTTTAACGACGGACACTTCTATTCTGTCCCCGCTTTTGGTGTTCGTTATCTTAGCGATTACTTTGTCGCCGTGTTGCGCGCCGTGTAGTCCTATATGAGGTATAAAACAATCGGGCGTGTTCTCGTCGTCGCAAATCAAAAAACCGTAACCTTTGGCGTTGCCTTTTACCGTTCCTTTTATTAAGTTGTTCGAGTCGTTTTTCTTTGCCATTTTAAAGTCCTTTGTTCGCCGACGTTTCGCGCAAAAAAATAGCGACGGAGTTTGTTTTCCGTCGCCGAATAATTAGTTTTAAGAACCGAAACTACCGAGCCATACCGTAAATACGAAGTACGCTATCGCTATAATCGCCATTATAATAAGGCAAGCCGTAGTCGCTTTCTTTAACTTGCTTTCTATGCTTTTGCCTTTGTTCTTGCCGTAGAAGGTTTCGGTCGTTCCGCCCAACGCGCCTAAACCGCTGGATTGACCTTGTTGAATGAGAACCACTACTATTACGAACAACGCGCAAACAGCCATTATCGCAAGTAAAACGTAACTGATAATTCTGGTAACGTCATACGCTATAATTTTATCTGCCAAAATGTTATTTAATAAACTCATGATTTTTCTCCTAAAATACTATTGCAAAGGTTATTATATCATAATCTTTAAAATAATACAAGCGTTTTATAAATATTTTTTACTTGTTTATAAGCGTTTTGCCCGTCATTTCGTCGGGAACGGGTAAATCCATTACGTCGAGAAGCGTAGGCGCGACGTCGGCAAGTATTCCGCCCTTTCTCAGAGTTTTCCCCGCAAGCCTGTCGCAAGCGACTATAAACGGTACGGGGTTCGTCGTGTGCGCCGTAAAAGGAGCGCCGTCTTTTTCAAACATCTTTTCAGCGTTGCCGTGATCCGCCGTTATAAGCGCGCAACCGCCCATAGAAAGCACTTTATCAACGACCTTACCCAAGCACTCGTCGACCGTCTTTACCGCCTTAACCGCGGCGTCGAATACGCCCGTATGCCCTACCATATCGCAGTTGGCGAAGTTCAAAATAACCACGTCGTATTTGTTCGAGTCGAGTTCTTTCAACAGTCTGTCCGTTACTTCGTACGCGCTCATTTCGGGTTTTAAGTCGTAAGTAGCGACTTTGGGAGAAGATATCAACGCTCTGTCTTCGCCTTTATTCGGCGCTTCCACACCGCCGTTAAAGAAGAACGTTACGTGAGCATATTTTTCCGTTTCCGCTATTCTCAATTGAGTCAAGCCTTGTTTGGAAAGGTATTCGCCGAGAGTATTGTCGAGCGTTTGCGGTTTGAACGCGACTTTTACGTTGGTAAACGTTGCGTCGTATCTCGTAAAGCAAACGTATACGGGATTTAAAAAGCCGGATTGTCTTACGAAACCGTCGAATTCGGGTTCTGACATCGCTCTCGTTATTTGTCTTGCTCTGTCGGGACGGAAATTATAGAAAATAATCGAATCGCCTTGTTCTATTTTCGCGACGGGTTCGCCTTTTTCCGTTACCGATACGGGGACGATAAACTCGTCCGTTACGCCGTTTTTATACGAATTAAGCATATACTCGACGGGATTGTCCGTTCTCTCGCCCGCATTGAGCGTCATCGCTTCGTAAGCCTTTTGTATTCTTTCCCAACGGTTATCTCTGTCCATTGCGTAATACCTGCCCGATATCGTCGCGATTTTGCCGACGCCGAGTTTTTGCATTTCCGCTTGCAATTCTTTAATGAACTCTACTCCGGAAGTGGGCGAAACGTCTCTGCCGTCCATAAAACAGTGAACGAACACGTCTTTAACGCCTTTGTCTTTCGCCATTTTCAAAAGCGCGAACAAGTGAGTTATATGGCTATGCACCCCGCCGTTCGACAAAAGTCCGTACAAGTGAAGTTTTTTGCCGTTGTTTACAGCGTTGTCCATAGCGTAATTGAGTTCTTCGTTTTTGAAAAATTCGCCGTCTTTAATGTGTTTCGTGATAAGAGTGAGTTCCTGATAAACTATTCTTCCCGCGCCCATATTGAGATGTCCTACTTCGCTGTTACCCATTTGTCCGTCGGGAAGACCTACGTCTTCGCCGCTCGCTCCCAAATAAGTGTGCGGGTATTTAGCCATATATCTGTCGACGTTGGGCGTTCCCGCTTTTAATATGGCGTTGCCTACGGTGTCGGCGGTTTCGCCGAATCCGTCCATTATAATAATACAATTAGGTCTGTTTTTCATATCTTTTATCCTTATTCAAAAAATATTGCAGGGAAAACTTCCCTGCAAAGTTTATTTTTAATAATTAACTATTTTCGAGAAATCTTCCGCTTTTAACGACGCGCCGCCGATAAGTCCGCCGTCGATTTCGGGCATAGCCATAAGTTCGCTTGCGTTGTTCGGTTTCATGCTGCCGCCGTATTGAATACGAACGTTAGCCGCAACTTTCTTGCCGAAATTGTCCGCAATCGTCTTTCTTATAAAAGCAATCGTTTCGTTCGCTTGTTCGCTCGTTGCCGTTCTGCCCGTGCCGATAGCCCAAACGGGTTCGTACGCGATGACTACTTTCGATACGTCTTCAACGCCGTCGAGTCCTTTAAGCACCTGACGGGTAAGTACGAGTTCGGTGGAATTGTCTTCTCTTTCGTCCAAAGTTTCGCCTACGCACATGATGGGCTTTAACCCTTTTTCAAGTGCGGTTTTTACTCTCTTGTTAACCGTTTCGTCCGTTTCGCCGAAATACTGTCTTCTTTCGCTGTGCCCGATGATAACGTACTCGACGCCGAGTTCCAAAAGCATATCCGCCGATATTTCGCCCGTGTACGCGCCTTTCTCGGCAAAGTGAACGTTTTCCGCGCCCAACTTGATATTAGAACCTTTTATCGCTTCGCCTACGGCGTGTATAGCGGTGAAAGGTACGCATACGACTACGTCGCATTTAGCGTCTTTTACGAGCGGTTTGAGTTCGTTGACGAGTTTAACTCCTTCCGCGCAAGTATTGTTCATTTTCCAGTTTCCTGCAATAATCGGTTTTCTCATATAAGTTACTCCTTGTCGTTAAGGCATTCGATGCCGGGAAGTTTTTTGCCTTCAAACAATTCGAGCGATGCGCCGCCGCCCGTGGATATATGCGACATCTTGTCCGCGTAACCGAGTTGTGCTACCGCCGCCGCGCTGTCGCCGCCGCCGATAATCGTCGTTGCGCCTACCGCTTCGCTCATAGCCTTTGCTACCGCGTTGGTACCCGCAGCCAAAGTCGGGTTTTCAAATATTCCCATAGGTCCGTTCCAGATAACCGTCTTTGCCGTCTTTATGACGTTTGCGTAAAGTTTGCAGGTTTCGGGACCGATATCCGCGCCTTCCTTGTCGGCGGGAATATTCGCTACGTCTACAATTTCGGTATCGACGGGCGCGTCGATGGGGTTGGGGAAATCGTTTATCAAGACGCAGTCTACGGGAAGATATATCTTCTTGCCTTCTTTTTCGGCTTTCGCCATCATTTCTTTACAATAATCTACTTTTTCTTCGTCTAATATCGATTTGCCTACTTCGTACCCTTTCGCTTTAAGGAACGTGTACGCCATGCCGCCGCCGATAATAAGCGAGTCGCATTTTTCGAGCAAGTTGTTGATAACGTTAAGTTTGTCCGCTACTTTCGCACCGCCGAGTATCGCTACGAACGGGTGAACGGGATTTTCGAGCGCGTTTGCCATAACTTTGAGTTCCTTTTCGATAAGGAATCCGCAAACAGCCGTTTTTACCAAACCATATTCTACGATAGCCGCCGTCGATGCGTGCGAGCGGTGAGCCGTACCGAACGCGTCGTTTACGTAAACGTCCGCAAACTTAGCGAGTTTTTTACAAAACTCCAAATCTCTTCCTTCTTCGCCCGCGTCGAAACGAAGGTTTTCCAACAAAACGACGTCCCCGTCTTTCATTGCGTTAACCTTTGCGTTCGCGTCTTCGCCGACGATGTCGTTAGCGAACGTAACTTTGCCGCCTAAAAGTTCGTTGAGCCTGTCCGCTACGGGTTTAAGAGAATATTTTTCTCTGTCTTTTAACGCCTTTTTAAGATATTCGGCTTTTGCAGCCGCTCTTTCTTCTTCGGGAAGAGCGTCAATCGCTTTCTTTTCTTTTTTGTTCAAAGAAAAACCTTCGGTAAACACGTTATGGGGTTTGCCCATGTGAGAACAAAGAATGACTTTCGCGCCCTTGTCCATTAAATATTTAATGGTGGGAAGCGCGCCCGTAATTCTGTTTTCGTCAGTGATAACGCCGTCTTTCATCGGTACGTTAAAATCAACTCTTACCAAACATTTTTTGCCTGTTACAACTACGTCTTCGATTGACTTTTTATTCATAGGAATAAACACCTCCAAATATTCATATTTATTTTAAACTTTTAACGCGATATTGTCAAACGTTTACTTCAATTTTTTAATACTAAACGCAACGTTCGTCATATGGTCGCCGATACGCTCCATATTAGAAGCTGCCTGCAAAAAAATAGACCCGACTTCCGGCGTGCAACTGCCGTCTTTAAGCCTTTGAATATGACTGTTTTCCATTTGCAGCGTCAAGTCGTCGATTTGCTCTTCTACTTCGTCTACCGACGCAAGTATATCGTAGTCGACGTTCGCGAACGCCTGCACCGCTTTCGTATACAAATCGTCGAGAAGATTTTTACAATGCGTTATTTCCTTAATCGCGCCGTTGCTGAACTTTAAACCGAGTTCTGCCATTCTGTCGCTGTATTCCATAATGTTTTCGGCGTAATCCCCGACGCGTTCCAAGTCGGTTATGACGTGAAAATACGTCGATATCGCAACGTCGTCGTTTTTACTCAAATCGCACGACATAAGTTTAGTTAAAAATCTTGCGATTTCTTTATTTTTCAGATTGATGAGTATTTCTCTTTCCTTCATCTCTTCTTCTTCGGAATAATCGCCCGAAAGAAGTTGGTCGAGCGATTTATCAAGATTGAGTCTTGCGAGTTCGCTCATTTCTATAATTTCCTTCTTTACCTGCGCCGCGGCAATAGCGGGCGTTTCAAGAAGTCTGTCGTCGATATAAGTTTTGATTTTTTGTTCCGATTTCGAATCGGGGACTATCTTCGTAGCGAGTTTAACTATGAGCGACAAAAACGGTAACAACAAAACGGTCGTAAGCACGTTGAATATCGTGTGAAAGTTTGCAATTTGTCTTTGCGTGGTTCCGCCGAGTTTTTTCAAAAACATCGCTATTTCGTTGCCCCAAATCCAAATGGGAGCGATGAACAGCAACGCGCCGAACACGTTGAACAACAAGTGAATAACCGCCGTTCTTTTAGCGTTCGTGCTTGTCCCCATACTCGAAACGAGCGCGGTTACGCAAGTACCGATATTAGATCCGAGTATTATAAACATTGCCGTTTTCATAGATATTGCGCTGCCTAACGCTATCAAAATACCCGTTATAGCAGCCGAACTATGTACCAGAGCGGTAAGCACGATTCCTATGAGCATTAAAAGAAGAGGAAACATATTGCCGTTGAACAGCGTTTCAAAGAAAGGATACAACTTTTTGTCGACGTCGACAGGATTTTCGTAAATCAAGTACGGGACGCTTACGCTGACTACCTGTAAAGCGACGAATATTAAACCTATACCCATTAAAATGTAGCCCGTTTTGTTTAATTTGTCGTTTTTGAATACCATTATAAACACAAGACCGACCAACGATATCAACGCGAATACCGAAGATATGTTGAACGCCCCCACGCCCGAAAGAGACATTATCTGAGCCGTTATAGTCGTTCCTATGTTCGCGCCCATTATTACCGCGCACGCTTGCTTTAAAGTCATTAACCCGATATTAACGAAACCTACGAGCATTACCGTAGTTGCCGTACTGCTGTTGATTATCGCGGTTACGACTGCGCCTACTCCGACGCCGGCAAACCTGTTAGTGGTCATTTTTCCGAGTAATTTCTTCATGTTATTGCCCGCAACTTTTTCCAAGTTAGAACTCATTACGCGCATTCCGAACATCATTACCGCAACTCCGCCCAAAAGGTAGAATATATTTTCTATTATCCCGTTGCCCATTAAATCCTCTTCGTTCGTTTTTTTATTACAGCCGAATTTTCAGCAGTACTCTTTAATTGTACATTTTGTCAAGATTTTAGTCAAGCATTTGAATATGCTATTACCGCGTTTAACTCTATAAAAAATCCTATTTTCGACATTTTTTTAAAATATCGCGCTTCTTTTCTTATAACTCATCACGACGTAATTGCGATTTACGGGGATTTCGCAAAAATCTTCTTCTTTATGTCCCGAAAATATTATTTCTCCGACGGCGTTCGTTACCGAATAATACCCGAGCGAACACAGCGCCGCGCTCACGCCGGCGTATACTCCGCCCGCCCGTATCATCACTTCGGGCAGATGATCGGTTACGCTTTTCATAACGCATATTATCACGTCGCACTCTTCGTGAGAAAGTTTTTCAAACAACGACATATCATACACGTCCTTGTCGACGATAACGCCTATCCGCCCCCTTGACGTTTTGTACGAGTTGACGCCGCTGCCGCACTTGAATTCGCTGTAAACGGGCTCGTTCAGACAGTCGCTTACGCCTAAGAGCCTGCCGCCGTCGGCGACGGCTACGCTTCTTCTGTACACGCCGAACGTATCCGTATCGCAACCGCAAAGAACGGGGCGGTTTAATTCTTTGGAAAGTTTTGCAAGTTCCACGAACTTATCTTCTTTGCCTTCGAGTTCTTTTTTGTAACTCACGACGCCCAGCCCGTTAAAAGAAAACACGACGACGTCTGCCGAAAGTTCTTCACTTTTACGTTTTCTTAAAAAATCGTACACTCTGCCTTTCGTTACGAACGCAACTTTCATACGCGCACCCCCGAATAGTAGTGTATGTAACCGATTTATTTTATGTTAAAGTTTATCTCGTTTATGATACTCGTCGCTTCTTCCAGCGTTGAACTCGTCATAAGTCTGATTTTTTGTTCTTTACACGGAATACCTTTTAAATAATACGCGTAAAACTTTCTGAAATCGGCGCAAGCGTATTTTTCGCCGAAAGCATCGGCAAGAGAATACAAGTGGTCGAGCATAGTCCCCTTGACGTCGACTTCTACGTTTTTACCGACAACTTCGGAAAATATCCAAGGTCTGCCTATCGACCCCCTTGCTATCATCACGCCGTCCGCGCCCGTTTTTTCGTACAATTCGTCGCAACTTTTTTTATCGAACACCCCGCCGTTCGCGATAACGGGGATTTTAACGCTTTGCTTGACTTTTTTTATCGTATCGAAATCTACCGCGCCCGAATAGTAAGCGTCTTTAACCCTGCCGTGTACGGTGAGCATTTGCGCCCCGCTGCCTTCGACGACTTTGCAAAACTCCAAAACCTGTTTGTCGCCGTCGTGAATACCTATTCGCGTTTTGACGGTTATGATTTTGTTCGTTTTTGAACAAGCCGAAACGATTTTCCCGACGAGTTCAAGGTTTTCTATCAACGCCGACCCTTCGCCGTTTTTGTAAATCTTAGGCACGGGACAACCCATGTTTATATCGATTATATCGAACGGCGCAAGGACTTCGCTTTCGATGACTTCTCGCATTATTTCCGGCTCGTTGCCGAAAATCTGCGTTGCTTTGACCGTTTCCGTGTTTCCGAGCCGTAAAAGTTCTTCCGTTTTTTCGCTGCCGTAATAAAGCCCTTTCGCGCTTACCATTTCGGTAAAGCAAAGTCCCGAACCGTACTTTAAACAGTTTTTCCTGTACTTAAAGTCCGTGTAACCGGCAAGCGGCGCTTGAATTATATTCGTAGGCAATACGATATTGCCTATTTTCAAAGTCTTTGGCGTCATTCAGGTGTTCCTTTTCGCAAATCTTTTCAATAAAGAATCGAGTTCTTGTTTTCCGTACGGTTTTAAAACGACCGTACCCGCCAAGTATATCAATCCCGTAAAGACGACCGAAACGGCAAACCCGAAAAGTCCCGTAATCGCATAGCCCGTGTAAACGGCTATAAACGAAAGAATCGCCGTCTTTAACGTGAAAATTATAAACTTGACGTCTCTTATAATATACACCAAATCGCAAAAAACAGCAAGAATATAACAAACGTCTACCGCAATTATATACCCGAAAACGTTTAATTCGGGGTATTTCAGCAAAATTATCTCGGTTGCGGTTTTTACGAACACGCCCGCGCACAAAGAAATGAGCGGGACTTTTTCTTTACCTTTGCCGTACAGCACGGCGTTCGCCGTAGACAAAACGGGCAGTAACACCGCGTACGGCGTGGCAAGTTTTATCATTACGACGATTTCCGAAAACCTTGAAAACGCTCCCGCCTTAAACAGTAAAGAAAGTACGTTCGGCGCGAAAAAGTAAATAAACACCGCTATCGGCAAAGCGACGTACACCGTCAAAGTCAACGCGAAATATTCGCCTTTTTTCGCTTTCGCCGTCTGCCCGTTGCCGTTTAAAGCGGCTACGGACGGCAATATCGCCGTCGCTAACCCGTACGACAGCGAAGCGGGTATAGAAAGCACCGTCAGGCACACTCCCGTAAACATTCCGTACAGTCCGACGGCGTGTTCGGTGTAAGTTTTCAACGCGTTTATTACTAAAAAACTGTCGACGGCGTTCGACAACGGAAGCAGCAACCCGCCAAGAGTTACGGGCAACAACGTTTTATAAAAATCTACGTTCCCTCGCTTTGTCAACGCCACCGTTTTTTTGGTTTTTCGGTCGTAGACGTAAGTTAATAACAACAATAAAAAAGCCGTCAGTTCGCTGAACGTTATAGACAAAACGGCGAAAACGGCTTTCATAAACGTATCCTTGAAAAAAGTCGACAAAGCAAGTCCTAAAAGCGGCTTTGCGCTTTGAGAAACTATTTCGGACAGCGCGGTAGGAGTCATATCCATAAGTCCTTGAAAATACCCTTTTATAACCCCCGAAAACCCCGCGAATATAATCGACGGGGCAATACATTTATACAGCGTAGAAGCCTGTTTTACGCCTTGCAACCTTGCGATTTGCGGCGAAAAGGCAAACAGTAAACTTGCCGAAACGACCGTAAACGCACACGAAAACAAAGTCGCCGAATCGAGAGTTCCTTTAACTTTAACGAAATCGCCCGTCGCGTTATATTTTGCGACGCATCTCGACACGGCGACGGTTACGGACGACGAGCCGATACACACGAAAAGCGCGTATACGGGAAATACCGTTTGATACAAGCCTAGTCCGAAACTTCCTAAAACGTTTGCAAGCGGCAATCGGTAAAACATTCCCATGATTTTCGATACGGTGATGCTCGCCGTCAATATCAACGCTCCGCCGAAAAAAGTGTTTTTGTTGATTTTTTTAATCATTCTTCACGTCGAATTGTTTTTCTAAAAATCTTGCTCCGAAAGTCGTCGCGACGATGTCAGGGCGTTCGATTTTTTCGCCTTTATCTTCCGAAAAAACCACGACTCCGCCGATCACCGCGCCGTCCGTCGTTACGGGAACGATAAGTTCGGCGAACGCTTCGGGCGAACCGTCGAACACTTTTACGGTATCTCCCCCGTCCGCCTTGTTCAGCAACAACGACTTGCCGTTTTCTATTACGTTCGTAAACTCGTCCGTTATGCGTTTGTTAAGGTATTCTTTTTTAAGTTTGTTTACGGCGATGACTTCTTTCGTATCGGTAATCAAAACGTGTTTTGACGTCGCTTTCGACAACGCGTCGACGAAATCTTTCGCAAACGTACCTAAATCTTTTATAGGCGAATATTTTTCCAAACACACTTTTTCTTCGATTATCGATATTTGCAACAAATCTCCGCCGCGAATACGACAAGCGCGTCTTATCTCTTTGGGTATTACCACCCGCCCGAGTTCGTCAAGCCGTCTTGCCGATTTAAAATCACTCATAATTATCTCCTTTGAAAATATTATGAGTAACGAAAAAGTTTTTATGCGACAGCACGCCCGTTACACAAAATTACAGGCACGGTTGCCCGTGCCTGTAAAGAGTTAAACTAATTTTATTTAGTTTTTATCAGAATACGAAGTCTGCGCAAGTAACCGTTGCCCCTTTGATTCCTCCGTATGCGTTACCCGTCGTCGGCGAAGTTTCAAACTTAATCGAAGAGCCGGATACCGTCATCGTAAATACTCTGCCGACATCGCTTACACCATTTATCGAACGAGTAACCGTTCCGGTTATAACGTTGCCTTCCATCGTTGCGGTAAACTCAAAATAGTAACTAGTGCCGTAGCTCGAATATATCGTACCCGAAATTGCCGAACCGTCGTTAAATACGATTCTCAAAGGAAGCTCTTCATTGTCCCACGTGTTATAGTATTCACCCGTGAACGTCAAACCTGCGAATATACTCTTGCCGAGAAGCGCGCCGTTTGCTTTGTCGAAACCGTATCTGGTAACAACTCCGTCTACCGTAATCGCTACTTGCTCGCCTTCTACAAGATAAGTACCCGTAATCGCGCCCGTTACGTTGCCGAAGCCGTCGAACGTTACGTTGCCGCCGTTATCGGGAAGAGCGTAAGTACCTTCGTTGCCGTCCGTAACCAACGTGTATTGAAGATTTTCGTCGTAGGTGAAACATACGAGTACGCCGTTGTATACGAACGCAATCTTGTCGCCGTCTACCGTATACGTTATCTTCGTTCCGTCCATCGTACCGCCGGTGTAACCGTCAAGCACGATTTCGCCCATAGAACCCGTGTAAGTGCCTGCTTTTCCGTCCGACTCAAAGTACTCGCCGTTAACTCTTGCAAAAATAGGCGTACCGTCTGCCGAGCAAACTACAAGACTTGCCGCGCTGTTTGCTTGTTCAGCGGTTATGCCTTCGTTCCACGTAACGTTTGCGTAAATCTTGTCTTTATAGATAACAGCGTTCTTTGTAGAACCGTCTTTCATGGTAAGCGTAAAGAATGCAACATACTTATTTTCTTCGTTGGTCTTGTTGATACCGGAATATCTTCCGCTGACGACTTGATCTGCGTTGAATAAAATATAAATATCGTCCCCGAAAGAGTTCTCTATTTTACTATATCCGTAAACAATCATACCAACTTCTTGGTTGAAATACGTATATCTGTCGAGTTCGATTACTCCGTCCGTAACTGCGCTATATTTGGAATCGAGTTGTCCGCTCTTTGCTCCGCTATATTTACCCGTTGCGCCTATTTCTAACGTTTGCTTTCTTTCAATCGCTCCTTTCTTTTCAGCCGCGCCCCAGATTTCCATACCTGTATATTTACCGTATTGAGCGTAGGAGTCTGCCCATTCGGCGTAAACGGTTGTTTCTGCGGTTATCGGGGTGTTAACGTCCCAAGCGATATGTTCTGCGTTTTCGCCGATAGTGTACCAACCTTTAAGGTATTGACCGTCGATAAGTCCGGTGTATACAAGGTTGCTTGCAACGACTTTGTCGCCGCTGCCTATTCCTACGGTGTAGTCCGCAAGACCTTTGCCGAATACTGCGGTGAACGTATAGATAGCGTCCCATTTAGCGGTTAAGGTTACCGCGTCCGTTGACGTAGGCGTGTACGTTGTAATTTTGCTGTCTTCGGTCAAATACCAGTAACGGAACTTGAATCCTGCTACGTCTTCGACTGCGGGAAGTACGAACGAAATATTTACGTTGTATTCCGCCGTTACGTTTTCGCCGTGTCCGTTGTAATCTAAGGTTATGCTTGCCATGGGTTTAGCCAACGTAGCGGTCATATCGTCTTGGTTAAGAGTCATAGTATAGTAAGCAACTTTTTTGCCGCCTTCCATAACGTATACGTCGAACGTGCCGTCCGCCTTAACCGTGTAAGACGCGGTCTTGCCGTCAAACGTTACGCCCCTGACTCCGTTAACTTTTACTACGCCGTAAGCACCGCCGTCGTAATCGCCTTGATATCCGTCCGCTTCAACGAACGAGCCGTTTACTTTCGCAGCGATAGGCGTGCCGTCCGCCGCGTAAATAGTAATGTTCGATTTTCCGTTCGCGTCGCCTGCCGTAATACCTTCGTCCCAAGTTACGTTTGCATATACTCTATCTTTGTAACAGAATACGTTCATAACGTTGCCGTCTACCGTAATGGTAAACCACGCGACGTATTTGCCGGAAACTACCGAACCCGAATATTTTTCGATATTAGTAACTCTGTCGCTGAACAAAATGTTCGTATCCGTTCCTACGCTCGTTGCATTAGAGCCGTACGCCGTCCATACGATACCCGCTTGTTTGTTGAAATAAGCGTATTTAGTAATATCGATTTTGCCGTCTACTACTTCGACGTATTGAGCGTCGAGTTTGCCCGAAACTATTCCGCTGAAATTACCGTCGGCGTCGATAGTCAATTTTTTGTCTTTTCCTGCAACGGCGTTGTTTTTAGTACCGTATAAGTTAAAGCCCGTATAAGCGCCTGCCTGAACGAACGGCTTGCCCCATTTAGCGTAGATTTCTACGTTTGCGGTAACTGCTCCGCCGTTAAACTCGGTGCCTTCGTCGAACGTTGCGGTCGTGTACCAACCTTCGAACTTAGCGTTTTCTTTCGTCGGGTTTGCAACGTCGAACGTTTCGCCTTTGCCGTAAACCTTGACGTAATCTTCCGTATCGTTGTTTGCGTGTACGGTTACCGTTACTTGTTCAAGGAACTTAGCGTAAATGGTTGCGTCCGCCGTAGGAATGTAATTTTTAGCGTCGATGCTGTTTTCAAACGCAGCGTCGGAATACCAACCGCGGAATACGTGTCCGTCTTTTTCTGCGTCGGCAATCGCAATCGCGATATTTTTGTTAGTAATTAAGTTGTCGATAGTGACTCCGCCGTCTACGTTAAAGGTTATCGTTACCATAACTTTCGTTAACGTTGCCGTCGTTTCGCCGAGAACCATCGAGTAATATTCTTTACCGTCGTTAAGGTATACGTCGAACGTTTTAGCGTCTTTATCTACCAACGTGTAAGTACCCGTCTTGTCGCCGTAGGTGACGTCGCCCATACCGTTAAGAACGACGTTGCCGTCCGAATACGTTCCTTCGTAGCCGTCAAGCGGTTGTAACGTGGTCTTATCCGTTTTGCTGCCGAGAGTAAGAATAACTTTACCTTGATCGTCAAGTACCTTTAAAATACCTGCGACTTTACCGCCGTTGAGCGTTTTAACGTCCGTTACCGTCGTATCGTTAAGAACGAACGTAACGCCCGCGTATACTTTTTGAGCGTAATACAATACGTTGAGTTCGTTGTCGCCGTTTTGTACGGTAACGCATTGAAGAACTGCGTCTTTTACCGACCAGTAACCGGATCTGGTAAGCGTTACCGCATTCTCCGTTCTTACGTAAATAAAGAAATAACCGCTGCTTCTGAAATACGCCATTACGCCGTATTTAGCGTCGAACGAGCCGACGTATTTAGTCGTCGCATTAGCATAGTAATCGAAGAAACCCGTTTCCGCGTCGTAATTCTGAATGGTTACGAAAGAGTCCGTTTCTTTTGCCTTACCGTTTTTATCAATCGATAACGCATCGGAATAAGTTCTGCTGCCGCTATTCGAATAACCGACGTCGCCGCCGTAGAACTTGCCGTACGCCGCGGGGATATCTTCCCATTTAGCGTAAATGCCGATGCCGTCGTTTTCAACGGTTAAGCACGCTTCTTCGCTCAACGCTTCGTTAAAGTCTGCGTCAAGGAACCAACCGGCGAAAATCTTGCATTTCGCATAGTCGACGGAAGTGTCTCTGTTAGCGGCAAGCAAGTCGCCTACCGTTTTGTCCGCTTCTATTTTTACTTCGAGGTCTTCGTTGCCTTTTACGTCGTCGAAAATATGAATGGTTATAGCGTCTACCCAGTACGCGTAAAGAGTTACGTCTTGCGTGGGTATGAAGTCGCCCGTTACTTTTTGTAAGCACGCTTCGTCGTAGCACCAACCGTTGAACTTACGAGCCGCGCTCGTCATAACGGGAAGTTCGCCGACCGCTATGTTTTTGTTGACGGAAATCGCCGCGGGAGCCGTGCCTTCCGTGCTTACGAAAGTTACGGTAACCATAGGTTTATCGACCGTCATCGTTTTGTTTTCGTTAATAGTTACTTCGTAGTAACAACCGTTTACGTATACCGCAAGAAGATTGTTTTCGATTACGGTATATTTGCCCGTTTCGTTCGCTACGCCGTTACCGTTAAGGGTAAGAGAAGCAAGTTCGCCTTCGCCCGTGTAAACGCCTTCTAATCCGTCCGTTACGACAAGTCTTTCGCCGTCGTGAACGTAATGTCCGATAACGTTGCCGTCAGCGCCTAAAACGTAAAGCGTTGCGTTCCCCGAACAGTCGTCTGCGGCAACCGCGTTGCCGTTAATGTCTACGAACGATACGCCGAAGTATACTTTGCCGTCGATTACGAACGCGTTGGTTACGTCTTCGCCGCGAGTGTAGGAAATTGCTACGCACCCTTCCCATGCGGACGATTTGAACGCATTTGCGTCGTTAAAGTTGTCGAACGGAGTCGCTATATAAACGTCCATAAAGGAACCGTTGTACTTGTTGGGCATTATGAAAATACCCGTAACGAAATCTACGTACGCTTTGACGTTTCTGCCCGCGCCGACGAATACGTATTCGTTGTCGCCGTCTTTATAAACGGGTACGCCTTCGTGTACGGCAGGATCGTACGTAGTAGGATCTACCATGTTAATATTGAGTTCGCCCGTAGCCGCGTCTATTATGGTTATAACGTTTTTGCCGCGGAACGGTTGTCCGAAAGCAACGCCTTCGCCCTTGTCGTTAACGGATAATCTAGCCGTTGTCCACGTCCAAGCGTAATGCTTGTTGGTCGCCAAAAGGTCTTCCGCATCGCCGTAGTCGAGTTCTACCGCTACGTAAGTTTTGTTTTCGTACGGAGCGACGAGTCTTTCGACTTCGGTGGTGACGACTATTCCGTCAAACGCCTTTGCTGTGTACACGTCGCTGCCCGCCGCTGTGTACGACGCGTCGGTATGAACGTGATTCCAGAACGTTTCGTCCCCGAGTACGGGAAGCGTAATTGTCTGGACGTGTCCGCATCCCAAGTTATTGTCGCCGGTGCACTTTCTCGTTGCCGAGCCTACGTCGCTTGCAGTAGGATTCGTGGTGATTGTCCATTTCGTGTAAGCATGCTCTACCTGTACGGTGCCGTAGGACGATTTGTAAACGTGTTGTTCGTCGTTGCCGTCTATTTGAGTAAGTTTCCAAATATCCTGATCGGACAACGCGGGTATAGCAGTTTCGTCTACGTAATCGCAGTCTGCGTCCGTGCAAGTTCTCTTCGCCCATCCCGTTTCCGTATACGTCGGCGTTTTCGTGATTTCCCATTCGCTGTAATTATGCGTTACGAGCGCAGTACAGGAAAACGCAAACATTGCCGTCGCGACAGCCGCGAGTATGAGAAGTAATTTGCATTTTTTCATCTCTTTGTTTTCTCCTTTTTCTTATTCTATTCACCGGACTATGCCGAAAAATATTTTTAGTCGTGTTTGCCGTTCCCCGAACTCGTTCGGGGAACGACTTTATAATTTTTTATAATATTTTATTTTATCACATTTTTTTACGTTTTACAACTTATTCGATTCCGAATTTGTCGTTTGCGCCGAAATATCCTACCGAATCGGCGGGCGCGGTCGTAGAAATTACCGTCAACATACTAGGCGAATTCAAGCCGTTTGCTCTCAAAACTATCGTATATCCGTTGATGTTTATCGTAATTTCAAACATATTTACCGAGAAAGTACCCTCGCCCGAAAGAACGGAATTATACGAGCCGTAGTCTTCCACGTATTCTTCGGAACTCGAAGTAATCGATACTTTGCCGTTCGCTTTAAAGCAAATCGTCGTGGTCGCGCTATACGCTCCCGTTTGTTCGCCGTTTTCTTCCGCCGTGATTATGTGTTTCAGCGTAAACGTACGCCCTTCAACCAGTCCGTTGTCGATAGTCAGTTGAATTACCGTGAACGTCATGCTCGTTTTATCGAGAGTAATCGAGTACGCTTTGTCCGTCGTTGCGAACGTTACCTTGTTACCGTCTACGGTGTACGTTCCCGACATATCGCGTAAAGTCGCGTTGCCGAATCCGTCAAGAATCAACTTGTCCGTTCCGTCGGCGTAGGTATATTCGCCCATTACGGAGTCGGCGAAAACTATTCCCGTTTTAACGTCGCCCCATGCGGCAAGTTTAGCGTAAACGACAGCGTCGCTTTTCGTGATTTTAACGATCGCGCCGTTTTTGTCAATCGATTCGCCCGAAACGAGTTCTACCGTTACGAATTCGCCCAAATCTGTGAGTGACGTTGCGTAAACGTAATAATCCGCGTCGTTTACCGTTATCTTTCTCAAAACGATTTGGCTTATTTCTTCTTTGCAACCGATAGTCTTAACGCTACCCGTCGTGTAGTAGTCGCTGAATCTTATCGCGCCCGTCGCTTGCGCTTTTATTATACCGTCTTGCGCGACGACGCCTTCGATACATTCGTAACGATTGTTTTTATCGTACATTTTCGCGACGAATTTGTTTTCGCTAACGACGTTATAATATCCCGTAAACGTTTCGCCCGCCGCAACGAGAGTCGCTACGCCGTATTCGTTCAAACTGAACGAGTATCCGTTAAGCACCCCGTTACCGTAGTCTTTTGCGAACTTGTCGCCCTGATGGGACAACGAGATTATCTGAATAGCGTAATAAGACGTTATCTTTTCTCCGTCTACCGTTAAGTCGATTGAGAATTGATAGAATCCCGCCGTACCGAACTTAATTTTGCTGAAATTGATAATCTTGTCTTTACGCCATTGTTCTTTTTGGTCGTAAGTAAGAGTTCCGTCTTTGGTGATAATATCGGTAGCGTTGAGCAGTTCCGCTCTCCTTTCGCTATCCGCGCCCTGATAAAACTTGAAACGGTTCATCTTGACGATTGCGCCGCGGACGATTTCGTTGTTGATGAAAGTTACGCCCGTAAGGTCTTCGCCCGTAAACGATTTTACCGTCAAAACGTTCATAAAGTCGTCGATATAGAACGTTGCGGACTCGCCGTATTTAAACGACGGCGTCGTATCTACGTATTTTATCGTAATTTCGTTGTTGTTCTTTTGATACGTGATAGGCGTTCTTACGTACAAATCGGTGTCGTAGTTTACTATACCTTTGCCGTAACCGTCAAGGAAAACGTATTTGCCGTCCGTTTCGTATTGTCCCATCGCGCCGTCTTTTTCCACGGTCGTGAAAGTTTTCGTGTTGACGTTAAGTATAAACTTATAAGACAAAACCGAAACGTCGTAGGCGTTCTTTTGTTTAACCTGATATACCGTTACCGTTTTCGCCGTATGGTCGATACCGCCGTACTTTAAGTTGCCGAGTTCGTAAGCGCCCATTTCAAGCACGGTTTTGCCGTCTACTCTCAACGTAAAGTTTTCGTACGAACCGAACGAAAGAGTTGCGGTTTTTCCGTCGACAGTACCGTTAAACGTCATGTTTGCAAATATCTTGTCATCCGTCGGCTTATACGTTTTAGCAACGTATCTCGTCGTCATAATAAAGGTATATTCCGCGTCGTTAAACGTTAAAGACGCTTCTTCGCCCTTAATTTTTTGGAATCCGTCGCAAAGCGTCGCTTCGCCCCATTCCACATCATAAACGGTGTCCGTTGACGTTTTTTCGGTAAGTCTTACTTTTAACCCGTACCACAACGATCTGTCGTCCGTTTTGGATTTGAGTTTGAACAAGTCGATTGAATACGCCGTTATCGTGTTGTTCAAAACGTACGTACTCGTGGAGTTTACCGTAAAACTGTCTTCTATCGCCCAAAGGTCGTCTTTGACGTAAAGCAACGGTCTTTTAGCGTTGTTAAACGCAAGTTTAATGGAGTTGTCGGGATCCAACGCGACAATGCCGTCCATATAGTACAGTTTGTATTCGTTGCCTAAATATTTTATAAGCAACGTGTTGGCGTCTATACCCTTTAACATATAAGCGGGCTTTTCGTTTATAGTCATCGTTCCGTCGGCGTTTATTATCATATCGCCTATGGGCGCGGGTTTGGTCCCTTCGATGATATACCCTTCTTCGTCTTCGTCCGCGTCTTTGCCTATCGTGTACAACGCGGTCTTGTAGGCGCCTACTATATCGCTTTCGATTACGAGTACTTCGGCTGTTTCGGACAACCCTTCGTAAGTCAGCGTAACGCTATATTTACCCGCCGTAAAGACGTCTATTCTGCCCGAAAGCATATCGAACGTCGGAGCGACTTCTTTGCCGTCTACCGTAAGCGTGAACAAGTCTAACGGATAGACGTTACCGCCCGAGAAAATTACGGTGTCCCGAGCGACTATCTGAACGTTCGATTTGATAATCAGGTCGTAGGATATTCTTACGGGATCTTCGTCGACGCCGTAAACGTATACGTCGAGAACGACTCTCTGGTTGCCTTTAAAGTCAAAGTCTACGCCGTTTACTATTTCGTAATACGTTGCCGAAGGACCTACCGCTTCTTTATTTAAGGTAAGTTTTTGTATCCAGCCGTTTACTTTCAGATTGACGTTGCTCGTTACGTCGTACGAGTCCGTACCTTTATTCAAGGTTACGAGTTCGCGTTCGACGGACATTTCGTAGTCGTTCGCAACGACTTTATACGTTATAGTTTTTGTCGTATAATCAAAGTTCGGCGTGCCGCCAAGCGGTAAAGGTTTAGAGTTGTAAGGTATTTTCAAAGTTACTTCGTAGTCGCCGACTTCGTTAAAGTTCAATTCGGTAAGCCCTTCAAAGTAACTCTCGTCGTAACCCGTAAATCTTACGCCGTTTATAATCACGACGAAATCGCCACCGAACGAATAGGTCGCTTTGTCCGTACCTTTTCTTATGACGACGACGTCGCTTTTTGCATAGTTGATAATCGCGCCGATAGTAACTTCTACTTGCGCGGTATAAGTTTGCCCCCTGTATTTAAGCGTGATGACGTTCATACCCGCTTGCGAGTAGTTTATGTTGCCCGTTATCATATCGGGGGTAACTTCGACTTCTTTTCCGCCGTCCGTAATTTCAAAAAGCGCGGTTAAGTCTATGTTCCCGCCGTTGGGATACGTTACTATGTTTTTAGCCGTTACGACGATTCCGCTTTGTTCTACGATCTTGATTTTCGCCGTCTTTTCGGCGGTTACTTTGCCCAAAGAGTAGTTAAGCGTAACTTCGTACTCGCTGCCGACAACCGCTCCCGTAACGTCGGGAATGGTTAACATTTCGTTCGTTACTTTAACGGGCGCGCCGTCTACGTATAACGAGAATAAAGTCGTATAATCGAGTTCGGCAAGTTCGTTAAGAGTAAGTTCGTATACGCTGTAAGCGGGTACCGCTTCGATAACGTGATCGGGTACGATTTTTACTTTTAACGTTTTGGTTATTTCGTGGAAAACGACTTCATAAGTATATTCCCCCAACTCCCCCTTTACGGTAGAGAAAACCATATCTTCGGTAATGTCGCACTTAACGCCGTTTTTAGTTGCCGTAAACAACGAGTTGTAGTCGTAAGTAAGCGCGGACGATTCTCCTACGCTGATTTCGTCCGTAGACAAAACCAAATCGTAAACGGGATCTTCCGAACCTTGTTCTGCGGTAACGATTACCTTTAAAGTTTTCGTTAAGTTGTTGAATACTACCACGTACATATATTCGCCCGCTTCGTCTTTGACGGTAGAAGCGATCATGTCGTCGGTAATTTCGCATTTGACGCCGTTTTTCGTTGCGGTAAACAACGATTTGTAGTCGTAAGTAAGCGCGGAAGATTCCGTTACTTCGATTTCCGTTTTAGATAAAACCAAATCGTAAACGGGATCGTTCGGCGACGGGCTGCCCCCGCCGCCGAATTCACAACCCGCTAAAATCACTGCGCAAGTTACGAATAGCATCAATAAACCTTTTATAAAGTTTTTCATAATCTATTCTCCCTTTATTGTGGGTTTATACGTTCTATCTTATTTTAAAGTCCAAGTTCCTGCGGGATAGAAATATATCGAGAAGTTTCTGGTAAAGTTGTTCCAGATAACGATTTGAATCTTGTCGTTATACAAGGTTACGTAACGGTCTTGTCTGCCCGTCGTACCGCCGTCCGTACGGCTGTTTGCCGAGTCGAACATATATCCGCCGTTTTCGGTCTTTGCAAGTTCCGTTTTGAGTTGTTCGATAAGCGAGTTGTACGTCGCCTCGTCAATCTGACTGTTTTCGTCGTATACGGAAGATTCCGTGTTAATCGAGAAATAGTCAACGTAAATCGTGTTGCCGCTTGCGTCCGTACCGGTTTCTTTCCAGTCGAAGAAAGGTCCGTAAATAAGGTCGCCGAATACTTTCATCAAAACTCCCGGTTGAGGTAATTTTGCGTATCCGTCTTCGCCGTATACCGCTTTCATAGCGACTTCCGCATTTTCTACGCCCGAGTACCAAACTTTGTTGCCGTCTTTATCGAAATAGTAAGAGCTGTGGTCGGGATAGTAATATTTGGTTTCAAACAAGTTCCAACTTTCTCTCCAAACTCTCGCTACGTAGTTATCGAACAAATTGCTGTAAGGAAGCGCGCCCGAACCTACGTTGCTGTAAGTAACGTCGTAAGTGCCGTAATAGTTGTCGTTCATATTGTACGGGAACGAGAAAGATTTAACGACGTTGTTGTTTGCGTCTACTACTATCGTAACGACCGCTTCGGGGCTGTCGTAACCGTAATTGCCTTCAACAGGCGAACCTGCCGACGCGATTTCTCTCGTTATTACGGTGTTCAAAAGTTCGTAAGTATACAAACCCGTTTTCTTGTTTGCGTTGGTGCAGGTGAACATATCCGCCGAGAAATCGAAGTTGGGAAGCGTATCGGCAATGTTGCCGTACGTTCTTCTCTTCCCTTGGAAGAAAGAGTCTGTAACGACGTTGTCCGTCTTTGCCGTAGCATATTCGAAATACTCGTAATATTCGTTCGTCATTTGTTTATAACCCGAATATTCGGTGTGGTAAAGTTTATCGTCCATACTTGCCGAGTATTTGCCCGTTTTCGCAAGTAAAATTACTTCGGGAGTTACCCAACCCTGAACGCCTACCGGACCCGTCGCACTGGTGTAGTCGCCTAATGGAAGCATCGTACCCGTCGGGGTCTTTAAAGAACCCGAACCGTTCAGGCTTTCGTAAGAGTATTCGCTCGTATCCGTGCTGGGCGCTTTCGTGCTGTTGTCAACCGCCTTGAATTGATAAGACGTAGCGGCTGCCATGTTGTCCAAAGCGCTTTGCAAAACCGCGATGTTCGCTGCGTCGTCTTCGTCTACCGTATAAGGCGCGGGATCCGTCGCAACCGTCGTTCCTACGTTAGAGAAAGTAAGTTCTACTTCCGTGTATTCGAGATAAGACGCGTTTTTCGGATCGTCCGTTTCGCCGCCGTCGTAAACGGTAGACGTTCTTCCGTATGCGCCCGCGATTTCGCCGTTTTCGTTTAAAATCAACCGGAACTTAACGAAATATTCGTTGTTGGGATTAAGCAACGGCGTGAGCGATTGAGCGAAATAAGCCATTAAGAACACGTCGTCTTCCGACTGTAAGTTGATTTTGTATTCGTAGTTGTCTGCCGCGGGATCGTATTCAAACTTGTTGACGTCGAGTTGTCCCAAATGGTTCCAGTAATGTTGCGCTTCCCACGCATATACGATACTTCTGTAATCTTTAATCGATCTCAAAGCGATTTGGTTGTTTTTGTCGACGTACGCTTCTTGTAAAGCGTGTCCGTTTTTAATCTTGCCGTCTATGTCGGTATACTTAACTTCCGCTTCGCCGCGACGGTAATGGTTTACCGTGTGAATGGAACTGCCTTGTCTGTTCCAGGAACTGTTCCATTTATCTCCCGACATTTCTACCTTGAACTCGCTGACTTTCTTTCCGCTGTTGTAACTTGCGTTCAAGTCTTCGTAGTGGTCGGTAACGATACCGCTTACGGTAATGTTTTCGTTGCCGAGCGCCTGAATCTTTTCGGAAGTCAAATCGCCTACTTGTCCTTCGATAATGGGAGCCTTAACTTTAATCGTTACGCTTTGGCTCTTCGTTTTGTCCGCGTTTGCGGTTGCCGTTACGTTTACGAACTTGTCGATTGCAATTTCTTTTTTAACGGTAATCTTGTTGCCGTCCACCGCAAGTACGCTGTCGTCCGACGTCGTAATCGTATACGTCGTGTCGCTTGCGCCCGTAACGGTAACGGTAAAAGTAGCCGTGTCGTTTTTGCCGCTCGTCGAGTCGAGTACGTTTTTGTCTATCGATACGGATACCTTGATTTGAGTAGCCGTAACGGTTATCGCTATCGACGCGCTTTTCTTTTTGTTAGCGTTAGCCGTTGCCGTTACGATAACGATCGTATCTGCGGCAACTTGTTTCTTCGCTCTTATCTTGTTTCCGTCGAAAACTTCGAGAACGTTGTCGTCCGACGTCGTAATCGTATACGTCGTATCGCTCGCTCCGGTAACAGAAACGTTAAGCGTCGCTACGTCGTTTGCGTTCGTCGAATCGAGCGTTGCTTTGTCTGCGGTCAACTTAACCGCAACGTCAGAATTGCCCGAGTTCTGCGAGCAAGCCGTAGAAAAAATCATAAACGCCGCGATTGTCAACGCAAGTACGCTGAAAACTATGCTTTTTACCTTTTTCATTTTTGTATCTCCTTTAAATTATCGTATGATTATACTTTCCAGACGTAAATCATCATATCTAAATCTTTGTCCATAGGACGTATGCCTATATCGTCTTTATAATACGAACCGTAAGCGTCTTTAACGAAACCTAAACTTTCAAGATATTCGCATACCTTCTTGACGGACGATTCTATCGTGTAGTTCGTATCGAGCGGTACGTCGTAATACATTTGAAGCGCGAATTTCGCTATGTTTTGACCGCCGGGCATATAAAGTTGAGTCATCGCAAGCCCGAACGTGTCGCCGAGTACGTTGCCGAAGAAAGGAATCTTTTCTTTCATTTCTTCTTTCAACGCGTCGATCGCGTTCTTTCTTGCCGTTTCGTCTTCGATTGCCTTAGCGGCTTTGTATTCGTCCGCTTTGAATACGGAAGCGAAATATTCGAGCGCGTTAAGGTTGTAGTCTGCGGTAGCCGTAGGATCGTTGGATACTATGACTTCCATTTCGTTGTAACTTACGGGAGTCTGACGTACGGCAAGTTCCGAAAGTTTGTCGGTTACGCTCGTACTTATCGTAGCGGCGTCGAAATCGCTGTATTCAATAAATACCACGCCGTACATATAACCTAAATAGTAATGGAAACACGCGCCGGTAATATACCATTTGCCGTTTACTTGTTCTACCGTCAAAAACGGCGTAAACGGTTGGCTGCCGTTTATTCCTTTTACAGTGCCTTGTTGCGCGAACACGCCGTAAAGTTGAACGTCGTTGCCGAGCCCGTAATAGAACTCGCTTGCAACCGGGCTCATTACTTCGTTGACGTAATATACTCTTCCGTCGTATACGCCCGATCCCGCTTGCGTTTCAAGTAACGCGTAGCCCGTGAATATTTCGGAAACGAATCCGAATCCCGGTTTCGCTTCGCCGAAATCCGCTTCGTACGCTCTCGTCGCTCTGAATCCGTCGACGTCCCCTTTCACGAACGCGTTGTACAAGTTGTCGTTTATCTTTTTGTATCCGTAGTTATCGCCCGTAGGCGTTTTGTCCGCGCCCGCGTACGCTTCGAAATAACACAAGTCGGGCGTTACCGTTTCTTTAAAGCCCGTAACCGTTTCTCCGCCGACCATTACGTTGTAATCGTCTAACAAGAAATCTACTTTATACGAGTTTAAAGCCTTCATGTTTTCGATCGCTTCTTTAAGAGGAGCGTGTACGTCTTCCTTGTATTCGAACTTCGTTATCGTAGGTACGTCTACCTTAGTCTTATCGTACGTTATCAAAACGGTGAGTTCCTGAATCGCTCTGTACCCGTAAGCAAGGGTGTAGTCGTTTTCGGAAACGGACGTTATACCCATTACTTCGCCGTCTTCTACTATAAGGCAAAGATTCGTCGGTACGAAATCGTACGGGTTAGCGGAAGTAACGACTTTTTGTACGAACGAAATATCGCCGTTCCATTTCCAAGCCCACAAACTTTCGTCGAACGTGAAGTTTTCGAGTTTTAAGTCTTTGAAATTATTGATATAACCCGAATCTTCCCAAGCGATTTTCGAGCCGTCGGACTCGGTTATCGGGAAGTATTCTTCGTTGTTCATAAAGTCTACGCCTATTTCGCAAGCGTATCCGCCGTTGTTTTTGATGTAAAGATTCTTTTGTACGCCGTAATTCGCGTCTACCGAGTATTCCGCGTACCAGTTCGTTCCGTTCATCGCCGTTTTGACGTTGGGAATGACGTAAGAACTTTCTACTTTCGTAGAAGAATTGTCGATGTCGTACAAATCAATCGTTATATACCCGTCGAACGCTATGGTGTCGAGTCCGTTAAACACGTCGAGCATGTCTTGCGTGAGTTGGGTTTTCGTTCTTACGGCAATCTTTTTGTCGGCGTAAGTTTTGCCGTCGGCAACGCTCGTCGCTCTTACCGTTACGGAACGATTTTCCGTAACTTCTTTCGCGCTCAATTTACCGTCGGCGGAAACGGTTGCATATTCGCCCCCGTTTACTATCGACCACTTTACCGCGCTGGTCGGCGCGCCCTGAACGGTTGCCGTAAGAGTTATGGATTTTCCGCTGGGAACCATATCTTTGCCGCTTATCGTTACGGTGAGTTTTTTCGCCTTGTACGTATACGTCGCGGACGGAGCGGAAAACGTTCTGCCGTTTGTCGCTCTGACCGTTATTTTAGCGTCGTCGTAAAGACTTTCGAGCGAGAACGTCGTTCCGGAAGTGTTGTATTCCGTTCCGTTTATGGATACGACGTAGCCCGTTGCGTCTTCTACGGTGTTCCAACTAATCAAACCGTTGTCCGATACCGTTACGCCCGTGGGCGCTTGCAACTTTTTACCCGTACCCGTAAATATACAGTTTGCCGAATCGGGCGAAACCGCCGTACCGTTGGTTGCTTTGACCGTTATAACGGCGGTCGTCGTCGTGTCGGGAATAGTGAAAGGCGATCCCGACGCGGTATATTCCGCGCCGTTTACCGTAACCACGTAACCAGTTGCGCCCTTAACGTCGTCCCATGTTACCTTGCCGTCGGCAGTAACCGAAACGTTAGTCGGCGCGGTTAAACCGCCTTTGTTTTTCTTTCCGCAACCGGTAACCGAAAACAACATAAATACTACTAATAGTATACTGATTATTTTCTTCATTTTCATCTTTCCTTTTTATTACAAAGTATAACTGCCGAAGCGATGGTTGCGATAATCGCAATCGCGCTTGACAAGGTTATGATACCGCATCTGCAACCTTTCTTAACGGGGTGGTCGCTTTCCTGATAGTTTTCTCTTGCGTCGACAAGGGTTGTATATTTAGTCAAGTCGAGTATTTCTCTTTCCTTCGGTTGTAATTCGTTTATCTCTAACGTCAATTCGTCGAGAACGTCGTTGAGTTTAGGCGTATACACGTCGGGAAGTTCGTTGATTCTGTTCTGAATCTCTTGTACTTTCTTGCTTGCGTTTTTAAGTTTAAGCGAAGCAAGTTCCGTCTTTGCCGATTTGACAGCCGTTACCATTGCGTTCCATTCCGTTTCGGTAATACCGTAATCTTTATAATTCTGCGTTACCGCGTTATACGCGTTTACCGCGTTGGTTATTACCTTTTCGTCCGTCAGCGATACCTTTTTGATTTCAAGTACTTTGCCGGCGTATTCAACGAAATCTATCATGACTTTTTCCTGCGCTACGTAACCGCTTCTCGCAGAGTCTTCGACTTTGCCGAAGTACGCTTTGAATACCGTCGAGTCGTACCCTTTTATATCGTCGTTAGACGGAAGCACCATCTCGATCGGAGAGTTTTTGCCGACCATGTCGATAAACGTAAAGTAGTAGAGTTCCAACTTGAACAATCCGAATTGATTGTGTAAAATATCGTAGCCGGGATCCGTTTCGGAAAGTTTTGCGTCTTTGTTGTAGAAATCTTCCAACGAGGGAGCGATTACCGATCTGAACTCGACCGTTTTAAGGTTTTTATAGCCGTAGAACGCGTAGTTGCCGATAATTCTCATCGAGTCGGGAAGGACTATCTTTTCGACGTACACGTTTTTGTTACCCGCGTAGTAGTCGATTCTCGACGTGCCGTCCGCTACAACCAACTCTTTAATGTTTTTGTTTTGCGGTACGGACGAAAGTTGCGTTTTGCCGTTTTTAAGTTTGGTATACAACACGCCGTCTATTAAAGTAGCGTAGTCGTTGATAACGCCGTCGTTCGTCTTTTTGCCGTCCTTAACGAAATAGTAGTCGTTAAGGTTTGTACAGCCCGTGAACGCGAAAGGTCCTATTTGTTTCAAATCGTTGCCGAATACGAATTCGCCGAGTAACAAACAGTCGTTGAACGCGCCTTCGCCTATAACTTGAAGTTTAGGCATATCCGCGCCCGCAACCAAAGTGTTCTGGAACGCGTAAGAACCGAGTTCTGTCAATTCGGGAGCCGTAATGTTGCAAGACAACATACACGACGCGAACGCTCCGAGTCCTACTTTCTTTGCGCTCGTCAACGTTACCGACGAAAGCGATTCGTCGTCCGTGAACGAGTAGTCCCCTATTTCTTCGACGTTTTCAAGGTTGATGACTTTAAGGTTTTTACAACCCGCGAACATAAACTTCGATATTTTCTTGAAATTGTCGGGAAGAGTTACCGTTTCGATTGCTTCGCAGTATACGAACGTATAGTCGCCCGTTTCTTCCAGCGACGACGGTAAAACTACCGTTTTTAACCCTTTGCATTTCGCGAATGCCGCTTCGCCGATTCTCTTTAAAGTTTCGGGGAAAGTTACGCTTATAAACGTAGGAGCGGAATAATCGTCGCCGTATTGCGCGAACGCCGCTTCGCCGATGCTTTCGACGACGGGCATATTTACCGATTTAAGGTTAGCGCAGTTTGCGAACGCGTAGTCGCCTATTTCCGTTATATTCGTAAGGTTAGCCGCCGCGAGTTTTATACAATTAAAGAACGTTTCTTTTTCGATTTTTCCGCTTGCAATCTTGCTTAAATCTATCGTAGTCAAATTAGTGTCGCCCGCGAAACAGCATACTCCGAACGTTATTTTCGACGCCTGTTCGGGCATGATTACCTTTTCGAGCGATAAGCACGACTGGAACACGCCGAAGTCGAGAGTTGCGTCGCCGAGCAACGTTACGTTCTTAACGTCCGACGCGAAGAACGCGCCTTCGTTTGCGATTACGCCGTTTTTAAGCGTTACGTCTTTTATCGTCGTGTTAGCGAATGCGTAACTGCCGATTTCGGAAACTTTTTCAAGCCCTTTGACTATCGTTATCGCGTTGTCGTGTCTGAAAGCGTTCGAGCCGACGATTACGTCGCTAGCCGTACCGAAGTCTATTTCGGTAAGATCCGAACAACTTGCAAACGCGAAGTCGCCTATCTCGACGGTTTGAGAATTGAACGTAATCTTCGTAATTCTTGCGCCGCTGAACGCGCCGTTCGCTACTTTACCGTATTTGGCGTCGAGCGAATAATTGCCGAAGTCGTGAGTCAAACTTGCAAGGACAACGGTGTTGCCGCCTTTAACCAAAAGGTTGCCGTCCGTCGAATAAATAGCGTTGTTCTCGTCTATAACGAAATTGCTTAACGCTGTTCCGTCAAACGTCGCCCCGCCGAAAGACGTTACGTCCGTGTCTTTCAAAAAGCGTAACGTCGTCAATGCCGTCGCGCCCTTGAACACGCCCGAACCGATTTCTACCGCGTTGTCGGGTAACGTAAACTCGGTAAGCGCGCTGCATTCAAAGAACGCGTAGTCGTTGATTGCGTTGACTTTTCCTAATATATTTACTTCCGTAAGGTTTTTGCATTGATAGAACGCGCCGAGCCCTATATACTCGATAGGCTTTCCTTTAAGCCCCGCGACTTCGTCTTTACCGTTATGAATATTGACGGTCGTCAGGTTTTCGCACGCGGCGAAACAGTATTCGGGAATACCTACGAGCGGGTACACGTCTACTTGCGTCAAGCCAGATTTTGCGAACATATATTCGGCAAGTTTGGTGTCTTTATTCATGCTTACTTCGGTAAGCGAAGTACAGCCCTGGAACGCTCTTTCACCGGAGTTTCTGATCTTTCTTAAATCCGCGTAAGCAAGGGACGTACATCCGTTAAACGCTTTAACGCCCAAAGCGTAAGCATTCGTAAACGGGTATTCTTCAAGCGAAACGCAGCCGTCGAACGCTTGTCTTGCAACCGTCAGAACGTTGTTGCCTTTCGCGCCCGTAGTGGTAATCGTCGTAAGTTTCGCGTCGTTATAGAAAGCAAACTCTCTTATATACTTGACGGTGTCCGGCATTACTACTTCTTTCAAATGCTGACAGTTGTAGAACGCGTATTTTTGTATTTCTTCGACGCCTTCGGGTATTATTACTTTCGTTACGGAAGTGTTGGTCGCGGGAATCTTGTTTTTGTCGTAATCGTCTTCCGTTACTTCTATCGTTTGATCCGTCGTGTACAAGCAGAACGCATACGCGCCGATATACAAAATACCTTCGTCGTCCGGAATGGTTACCGTTCCGCCGAGCCCTTTATAAGCGACGAGCATTCTGTTTTCGATAATAAACTCGCTGTTTACCGTGAGCGAAAGTTTCGCCATGATATTAGAAGTTTTGCCCGTTTCTTTGTCCGTACATTCGGCGGTTATTATCGTCGTGCCTTTCGCTAACGCAACAACGGTTCTTCCGTCGTCGTCAATTTTCGCGATGTTAGGTCTTGACGATTTATAAGTTACCGTGTATCTGTCCGAAACGTACCACGGTTCTATGTCGTAAGCAAGCGTAAATTGTTCGCCCGGATAGCACGAAAGCGCGCCTTTGTATTCGTTGACGAATACTCTGTCGCCCGTCTTGCCTATCTTGCTCGTCTGAGCGGCTCTCGAATAAGCGAACTTCGTGTCTAAATGCGAAAACCTTATGGATTTCAACGTTTCGTTATTCACGTCTTCGACGTTGTTGTTCGACATAAGACTCGTTCTTACGGTAGCCGTCGTTTCGGGTTCTTTCTTTTCGCGCTCTTTGACGTTAATCAAAATCGCCGCTTTTTTCAGTTCCATTTGTTCCGTTACGGTAATGGTTGCCCTACCCGCCGAAACGCCTATAACCTGACCTTCTTTTACGATAGCGACGCCTTCGTTAGACGACGACCATTGTAAATATTTCAAATAGTCTTTGCCCGAATCGACGCTTGCGTCCGAAGTTGCCAAGAATTGAGTCAAGTCTACGATTTCGTCTTCGTAAATCGACAAACTCGTGTATTTCTCGCCGTCGATTTCGCCGTCTTTGGTGAACTTGAAGTCCCCTCTCGTTCCCGGAAGTTGACATATATAAATGTTGGAGTTAAGCGCGTAGTCGTCAATAGAGAACGCAAGACCGCTCGTTATTATAGCGTCGTCGTAAAGGTCTTCCAAGAAATCGGTTATTTCAAATCTTACTTTATTGACCGCGCCCTTTTCGCTGTATACGGGAATGGGGTTGCTCGTAAGGAGCGTATAAGAAGAACTCGACGTGAACATTACGGGACTTACGGACATTACGTATTGATTGTCGTAAATCTCCATAGTGATATAGTATCTGTCTTTCTTTAACGTCTTGTCGTAAATCTTTTCGTAACTTACCGATTCGAGCGTGGGCGCTTCGTCGTCCAGACAGAAATCAAAACTGAACGAGTTTCTTACGTTGGTGTCCGCTCCGCCATCGCCGTAGTCGAGAAGTCCCGACATTTTGAATTCGTATTGACGGTTGTTTACGAGTCCGAGTTCCGCGGATTTAATCTTTAAGTTTTCGAAATACGGAATGGGAGTCGCGCCGTTGGGGTACGCTTTACGAGCGTTGTAGTCGATTTTCTCAAATACGAGTTCGCCCGTTTGTTTGTCCGTTATGGTGAACGTCATTTCTTTCGCGTTACGCAAAAGTCCCGCGTATACAGCCGAAATACCGTCTATCATTCCGAGAGAGTTGGATATCGCGATATGGTCTTCGCTTGCGGGAATGGGATCGTAGTCGCTGCCCATTTCGTACAAATAAGTTCCCAAAGGAATAATGTAGTTATAGTAATACGAGCCGTAAGGAGTCGTTGCGTAATAATCCGCTTTCAACTTCTTGTCGTCGTCGATCGACCCGTCGTGCGCTTCCGATTCTACTTCGTAATACGTTTTGTCGAACATGGGCGCTTCCGTCCAGTCGCCGTAGAAAGCAAGGAAAGGCGCGTTGAGTTTTACGTCTTTCGCGTCTACGGGATCGAGCGTTACGAATCCTTCGACGTACATTCCGTACGGGAACAACGAATCTATCATTTTCTTTTCCGCGCTCGTGAGCGTGTAAGTGAGTTCTACGCTTAACGTTCCGTTTGCGTCTACGGTAACTTGTTTGCCTTTGATGTTGCCGTTTCCGTTGACTTTCGCGGTGTAATTATCGTTCAAAAGTTGGTCTTTTTCGGCGATGTGTTTGTCGTCCGCCGTAGAAACGGTTTCGGTCATGCCGATTATTCCCAAATTATACGATACGGGCGAATCGGAAATGTTTACGATATTGAACTTCATCGTATACACGCCCGTTCTCTTCGGATCGTCTTTGAGTTCGAGTTTCGTTCTGTCGATACCGTCTACCGTCAGATACGCTCTCGTGTTGGATACCGCCGAAATGCTTGCAAGTCCCGCGCCTTGTTTTCTGGGCGAATATGGGTTGCCTTGTTCGTTTACCGCAATCGTAGCGGTAGACATAAGCATCTGGTTACACATTACCGTTCTTTGTTTTGCCGTGTAGTCGGGGAACTTTTCTTTCAAGTATTGACGAATGAGTATTACTAACCCGCAAAGGTTGGGCGTAGCCATGCTCGTTCCCGAAAGTTCGTCGTAACCGCCGCCCGGTACGGACGATTTAATGTTTCCGCCGTGAGCGGTGATTTCGGGTTTAAGTTCGAGATTCGGAGTGGGCCCCCAACTCGAAAAGTCGGACATAAACGGACCCGCTTCGTTCTCGTAAGATATTTCCAGCGTACCCGTTGAACGGTCGGCTAATTTCATACCGTCGTCTTTGCTTATCGAAATAGTGGGAATATGGTCGGTTTTACCCATCGACATCATAATGTCGCCGTCTATATTGTTGTAAATTATGCACGCTGCCGCTTTTGCTTTCTTAGCCGCCGCCGCCTTTTCTTCAAACGTGTTCGTTCCGCGTCTTACAAGCGCGATTTTGCCTTTAAGGTCGAGCCCCGTATAGTTGGACGTCGAGCCGATACCCGGAATGGTAACGTATTCTATCGTATGCTTTTCGGTTTTGTTCCAACCTTGTTTCGCATAGATTTCATCGAAGAAATGGTTTTGTTTGCCCGTTATCGCGTTGGATTCGTTGAAGAATACTATTTGTTCGCCGTTCGCGAGCATATAGTTGCTCATCGTACCGCTTATCGAAGCGACGGACATCGACGCTCTGTACGTCGAAGGAGATCCTACCGTAGCGGTGTCCGGATTAGTAACCATGTTCGTGTTGCCTTGTTCGGAACCGAACGCAGAGTTGTAACTGTTGCTCGCCGCCGTTATCAGACTGATACCGCTTGCGTCGATTTTATCGTAAACGATATTGATAAAATCTTCGTCTATGCCTTCTCTCGTAAATCCGCACGAAGAACCGAGCGACATGTTTATCGCGTCTACGCCGATCAATACCGCGTCTTCCAAAGCGGCAAGTATGTCTTCCGTTCTTCCGCCTGCGTCAAGATCGGGGAAAACTTTCATCAATACGAGTTGGGTATACTTCGCTACGCCCGTAATTACGTCGTCCGCGCCGCCGATAATACCCGCGACGTGCGTGCCGTGTTCGGAGTCGTGCGGGTAAACGTCTTTATCTTTATCCGCATAGTCGTATACGAAAGGTATTTTAGCGTTTTGGTATACGTCGTATATTTGTAAGTTTTTCGTAAACCCTATCGCTTTCGTTTCGCCCAAAATACTTTCGATGTAGTCTTGTTTAAGCATCAAAGTATCTTCCGAAATAGTCTTTAAAGGTTCGGTAAATACGGTATGGCTGCAATCGAAACCGGAGTCGAGTACCGCAACGGAAGTGCCTTCGCCCGTAAAGGGAACGTCGCCCGGATTATAAATACCCGTGTCGTATATTTCAACGGCGTTTCTTATCGCGGAAGCGTCCCTTGCAATCGTTTTGGGTAAATTGTAGGTATCCGTAAGGCTGACGGAAGTTACGCCGCTGACACCTTCTATCTTATCGAGATTGCCGTACGTCGTCGTTACCGCAACAGCGTTTAAAAGCGTAGAGTATCTGTACAATACGTTTTTAATCAATCCGCAGGATTTAAGTCTGTCGATTATTCCGTTTTGTTTACCTTTTATGTTTTCCTTTTTCGTTATGCCGCCGAAACTAGCGACGTAATCGGAAACTTTGACGTCGTTTTCGATACAATCGTCTATCAACGCGTCCCCGTCGACGGACAATATCGCAACGACTTCGTCGGTGTCTTTATATCCTTTGTTTTCAAGTAAGTATTCCGCCTTGATTTGAGATTTTACCTGATCTTGCGTAAACTTCAAATCACTTTTAATAAATTGCAATTCGCCCGAATCTTCAAACGGAAGTTGCGTGGTCGCGTTATTGTTTTCCGTAGGATTTTTTACGGAAGAATCCGCGCCGCAACCCGTCGATAATACTGCGATTACGAATATCATTAAAACGGCTAATATTTTTTTAAGCATTCTTTCTCCTTTTATTTAAACCAGAAATAAACTAATACCATAGTAACAGAAAAGCACACGATCACTAACAACAGTATAGGTAAAAATCTTTCAAACGCGGCTCGTATAACCGCCCTTTTTTCTTTGAAAGACAGGTGTACTCTTTCTTCTTTTTGCTTTTTATTACCAGAGTTCGGGGACAAACCGTTCATATCGTAAACGGTATGTCCGTCGTCAATATAAATTGCTTTTTTCTTTTTTCTTTTCTTACACATCGATGTTTTCCGTGTTCGCCGTTTATTTTTTCGCGTCGGATTCCGTCGTGTCGATTTTATTTTCAGTTTGTTCCGTCGCTTTCTTTTTCTTAAACCACGTCTTGGGGTTTAACTTCTTCGTCCAACCGAAATATTTGTCTTTCTTGCTTACGACTTCGACGGGCGTGTTTTGTATCTCTTCCCACTGTTTGTCGTATTCGTCAAGATTGTCCATAATATTTTTATTATAAAGATGGCATGCGACGAAATGTCCTTTCTCCGCTTCAACGTACGCGGGTTCGACGAACTTACATACGTTCATACACTCTTTACATCTCGTATGGAACTTACAACCCTTAGGCGGATTTGCGGGACTCGGTATATCACCTTCCAAAATGATTCTGTTCATTTTGACGTCCGGATTAGGAACGGGTACCGCCGAGAACAACGCTTTCGTGTACGGGTGTAACGGATTTTTAAATATCTCCGCCGTATCGCCGAGTTCCATCATATTGCCCAAATACATAACCATTATTTGTTTCGTTATGTACTTGACTACCGACAAGTCGTGCGAAATGAAAACGTACGTCAATCCCAAAGTGTTTTGAAGTTCTTTGAGCAAGTTGATGATTTGCGCCTGAATAGATACGTCCAAAGCGGAAACGGGTTCGTCGCAAATAACGAGTTTGGGATTAACCGCAAGTGCTCTCGCTATACATATTCTTTGACGTTGTCCGCCCGAAAACTCGTGCGGGTATCTGTCGTAATACTGAGGTTGAAGTCCGCATTTTTTCATTATGTCGCGAACGTGTTCGTGTACTTTGTCTTTCGGTACGATTTTATGTACTTTGACCGCTTCGCTTATAATCGCGCCTACCGTCATTCTGGGCGGTAAGGACGAATACGGGTCCTGAAATACAAGTTGCATCGAAGTGCGATATTTTCTCATCGCGCGTTTGGATATTTTAGTAATATCGTGTCCGTCGAACGTAACTTTCCCGCCGTCAATGTCGTAAAGTTTTAAAATCGTTCTGCCGAGCGTCGTTTTGCCGCACCCCGATTCGCCTACGATACCTATCGTCGTTCCCCTTTCCAAAGAAAAACTTACGTCGTCTACCGCGCGTAAAAATACGGTGGGTTTACCGAAAAAGTTTTTCTTTATCGGGAAATACTTTTTCAAATGCTCGACTTCCAGAATGTTATCGACGGGTTTTCCTTCCGCGTTTACTTTTTGCTCTTTGAATTCGACCGCATCTTGTTTTTCGTTTGCAACGGATTCTTCCTTAGGTTCGTTCGTTTTTTTTCTGAACAGATTTTTCGGGTTCAACTTGTCAAGCCACGCCGAACGTTTTTTGTTTTCCGTTCGGTTGTCGGAAAGGTCGGAAGTTTTTTCGGTTGTAATATTCTTATTTTCTTCCATCTTCTTTCTCCTTGTTTTCGTCGTACAAATAGCATGATACGACGTGCGTGTCGCTGACGTTTACCATAGGCGGATATTCGCCGTTACATTTTCCGATACATTTATTGCATCTGTTTTTGAAATAACAGTGGTTGGGTAAGTTTATCGGGTTGGGAACTTGCCCCGGTATGGAATACAACGGCTCGTTCGCGTCCGAATCGATAAGCGGTTTGCTCTTTTGAAGTCCTATCGTGTACGGGTGTACGGGGTGGTGGAAAATGTCCTGTACGGTACCCTTTTCTATAACTCTGCCCGCGTACATAACGACTACTTCGTCCGCCATTTCGGCTATAACGCCCAAATCGTGGGTGATAAGCATTATTGAACAGCCTTCCGTTTTTTGAAGGTCTTTTAACAGTTCGAGTATCTGCGCCTGAATGGTAACGTCCAACGCCGTGGTAGGCTCGTCCGCGATAATAAGTTTGGGGTTGCCCGCCAAAGCCATCGCTATCATAACCCTTTGACGCATACCGCCCGACAATTCGTGCGGGTATGATTTATAAACCCTTTCGGGCATCGAAATGCCTACTTTTTTCAGCATTTCTATACTGTAATCTCTCGCTCCTTCTTTCGTGATTTCGGGAGTGTGCAAGAAAGACACTTCGTCCAGCTGATACCCTATCGTAAATACGGGGTTAAGACTCGTCATGGGTTCCTGAAATATCATCGTTATGTCTTTACCGCGAATCTTATACATTTCCTTGGTAGGCATTTTAGCGATGTTATACGCAAGTTTATTGCCGTTTTCGTCTTTGCCCAAATCCGTCGAATTGAATCTTATTTCCCCTTCGACGACCTGACCTTGCGGGGCTTGTACCAACTGCATAATAGAAAGCGAAGTAACGGATTTACCGCAACCCGATTCCCCTACTACGCCGACGATTTTGTTTTTGGGTATATCGAAAGATACGCCGTTTACCGACATTACCGTGCCGTTGTCCGTAAAGAAACAGGTTTTCAGTCCGTCAATCTCTATTATATTATTTTCGTCTTTCATTACCGAAGTATACTCTTCCAAACTCGCTTTTTTGCGTTTTAAAGATTCGTAATACTTCATTTGTTTAATGTTGTATTTAATAATTTTGCGACTTTCTCTTATCGAGATATAATTATTGTCTTTTTTACGGGTCTTGTTTTGTTCAGCCATAATTACTTCCTCGCTTTGGGATCCATCGCGTCCCGTAAACCGTCGCCTACGAAGTTAAAGCCCAAAACGGCGATAACTATCATAATACCCGCAGGCAACCACATATTCAAATGGTTGTTCAAAACGGTGGGATCGTTTGAAGTCGCTATCATCGTTCCCCACGCCGCTTGCGGCAACTGTACGCCCAAACCTAAATAGGACAGAGTCGATTCGTAAAGAATTACGCTACCGAGTCCCAACGTCATCGAAACGATAAGTTGCGGCATAACGTTAGGTATTAAGTGCTTGAATATCTTTCTCCACGTGGGAAGCCCCATGACTTCCGCGGCGGTGATATATTCCTGCTCTCTCAAATATAATATCTGTCCCCTGACGAGTCTTGCGACGCCGCTCCAACTGAACAGCGTTATCATCGCCATCAACAAATATATTCGTACGCTTGACGAAACGTTCCACGAGTCTATCATAGCGGACGCTATAAGCAGTATCGGTAACGTCGGTATACAGTTGAATATATCGACGAGTCGCATCAGTATCTGGTCAACCCAACCGCCGAAATACCCCGAAATACCGCCGAGCAGTACGCCTATCAGCGTTTCGAGTATTACGACGATAAATCCTATCGCAAGCGATATTCTTCCGCCGTACATAAGTCTTACGAATACGTCGAAACCGTAGTTGTCCGTACCTAAAAGGTGCGTCGCGCTAGGCGGAGCGTACAAGTTAAGATTCGTTTCGTTTTCCAAAACTTCCAAAACCGTAATGTCCGTGCCTTCTATCTTGATACTCGTTTCGGTACGTTTGATTACCGTAGATTCGTCTTGTTGCGTTTCGCCCCATCTCGTATAAATTACGGGACCTAAAAACGCGAACGCAAACAAGAACACTATCATTATAAGCCCGACGATTGAAAGTTTTGAACGGAAAAATCTCCTTAAAACCAACCGCATGGGACTCATTTCTTTATAGGTCGCTTCTTCTTCGCCGTCGGGAGCCTTGTCGTCGTTAGGCGTTTTTTCGCACGCCGTTTCTTCGTCGAGCAAAATCTCTTCGCGGGACGCTTCCGCTTCCAGAACTTCTTCTTCCTTCTTTTTAAACCACGTTCTCGGATCTAACTTTTTAACCCAAGCAAAGCCGCTTTTTCCGTTCGATACGTCAACTGTTTCGGTTGAGTCGACGGAAGGCGTTTTAACGTTTAAATCTTTATTTTCTTCCATAACTCACTCCTATTTGCCGAGTTTGACTCTCGGATCGACTATCGAATACATTATATCTGAGAACAACGTTCCTATAACCGTCAGAATAGCAAGAAACATATTGTAACCCATGATAAAGGGTATGTCGCCGTCTTTAAGCGCTTTATACGCAAGGTTACCGATACCCGGTATAGCGAATACCTGCTCGGTTATCATCATACCGCCGAACAAAGACGGTAAAATGCCCGCAAGCAACGTCGCCAAAGGTATAAGCGTGTTTCTGAACGCGTGTTTATATATGACTTTATGTTCGGATAATCCTTTCGCTCTCGCCGTTCGTATATAATCGGCGTTCAATACTTCGAGCGTGTTAGTTCTGGTATATCGCATTAGTCCGCCCAAAGACAATATAACGCTTACGAAAATAGGCAACACCATGTGCGCTATTATATCGCCGAGTTTAGTCATTTGCCCCGCGAAAGTGTTAGCGTAGTCCGAGTTGGCGTAAATCAGTCCGCTCGGCGGAAACCAACCCAAATCTACCGAGAATATCTTGACGACTATCGCCGCGAAGAAATACGTCGGTAAAGATATGCCTATCATCGTAAATACGGTTACCGTGTAATCCCTGACGGAATATTGATGCGTCGCGCTCGATATTCCCAAAGGTATCGCTATCAAAAATTGAAGTATCGTAGCGATAACCGCTATCGCGAAAGATATCCACATGTATTTGGCTATAACAGTGCCGACGGGGAGTTCGTATTTGAACGAAGTACCCAGGTCGCCTTTGAACAATCTGCCTATCCAACCGAAATAGCCCCTGAATATCGAACTCGCTTTTTCGCCCGTCGTCGCTTTTCTCGAACTGATTTGCGGGTCTAATCCCGATCCTAAAAATCTGAACGAAAGGTTGCCCGCGTCGTCGTAACTTACGCTGTACGTGCCGTTTTCGATTTCTTCGATGATTTCGACCTTAATCTCTTTCTTTTTGCCCGGTTCTACGGGGTCGTCGATTTCTTTTATTTCATATTCGCCCGTATAACGGTATACGCGGTAGGTTTGTTCGTCTTCGCTGTTTTTAGTCAGATAAATACAAGTATCGTCCGCAGTATAAGTACCGTGAAAAGTATCGGCCGTCGCTACTTTGTCTTTCAAATCTCTGTAAGTAGCCGTGTTGATGGAACGCTTGAAACTCTTTCCCGCTACCGCGCCGCCGTCCGTGTTTATGTACATAAACGCTTCGGATACGTCAAGTCCGTACAATTTTTTGAAGTTATCGACGTCCGCCTGCGTGATCGTGCCGTTTTGTAACTGCGAAGAATATTTTACGTCTACGTAGTCTGTCGGCATAAGGCGTACCATCGTATAAATTATTATCGAAACGCCGAAAAGGATTACTAAGGATATAAGAATACGTTTTACTATATATTTAAACATTTCTTACACCCCCTTTCATTTCCGCGTTGTTTTCGTTAACACTCATTTGTTTTCCTTAAATCTTCTTATTTTGGTTTTCCCCGACCGCGTTTTTCACGCGGTCGGGACAAGTTGTCTTTTTATCTTTCGGTAACGAGCGAAAGACTGTAAATATTGCTCGTAAGTCCTTTGAATGCGCTAGGATTCTTAAAGAACGTGCTTTCGTCTATCTTATTTGCGTTGTACGCGAACAAATCGTCTCTTTGGTAAGTGGGAAGTTCGACTGCAAGTTGCATTACGAGATCGAGCGCGCGACTGTATATTTGAGCGCGTTCCGTTTGGTCGTTGCTTTCTCTTCCTTGTTCTATAAGTTCGGAAAGGTCTTCTACGAGTTTAAGTTCGGCGTCGTACTTGCCGCCGGCGTTTCTCAATATTTGCTTATAACCCCAGTTAAGTACGGAAGTCGCTTTGGATTCTTTATGATAAACCTGATACATATCGGGATCGATCGTGGAACCCCAAGCAGCCGCCCAGACGGTAAGGTCGCCGCTAGCCAACTTTTTAAGAGCGTTAGCGTCGGGTCTTACGTTCGTGGAGAACCCGTTCTTGTTAAGGAAGTTGGACGCTTTAAGCATTGCGTTGTACGCGGGGTGATCCGTTTCTTCGCCCGCTATCGTAAACTCGAAAGTCAATGATTTGCCGTTCTTCGTCCACGCGCCTCTGTCGCCGCCGCTGTAACCCGCGCCCGTTATCGAAGTGCCTTTGATACCGCTGCCGATAAGACCTTTGATAAACTCGCTTTGTTGTTCAGCCGTAAGCATTCTGTTGGACGCGATTGCGTTTTTGCTGTCAAGGTATCTTATATATTCGGCGTAATCGGGGTTAACTACCGTCAAGTCTTCCGGAATCTTATCGCCTACGAACGGATAGTAAGGCGAACAACCTTTTGGGTACGCCCAACTTTCTTTGGACATAGAACGGTAAATCGCCGAAGCGGTCGTTCCGTAATAGTCAACCGCAAGTTGCGTGTTGATAGAATGCATTATCGCTTGTCTTACTTTGATGTCGGGCACCTTACCCGCGTTGATACCGATGTACCCGTAACCCGAAGTTCTTATCGATTTGTTGCCGAATCCCGCCGCTTTTTTGCTCTTGCTGTTAAGTTCTTTTATAACGTCGGGTTTTGCGCTCGGCTCAGCCCAGTCGATTTGTTTCGTATATAAAGTGTTGAGCATCGAGTTGGTGGATACTACCTGATATCTTATCTTTTTGATTACGGGAGCGCCCATAATGAAATACGGGTTTCTTTCGTAATAAATAACGTTGTTGGAGTGGAAATCGGAAGACGTTTTCGCTTCGCCGCCGCTCGCTTTACTTGCAAGGTACGGTCCCGCGCCTACGGGTAAACCTACCTTGTTGGGATTTTTGACGACGTTCGTCATGAAATCCGTGCTCATGTATTCTACGCCGAAGTTTTCTTTGTAATCGAACTTAGCGATATGTTCGGCGTCCGAATAATAATACATGGGAGCAACGCCTATCGCGAAGTTCCAGATTGCTTTGGGGTCGATGTTCTTTATCGTTATCGACAAAACTTCGTTACAGTCGCTTTTAACGTGTTCGTTAGCCGTGCCTATTTCGTCGTAGCAGTTGCCGTTCTTCGCTCCGTCCGTGAACATCGCGTTGTAAGTTTTGCCGTTTACGGTAACCGCTTCGTCCATATTGGCGAACTTGATTCCGCTTATGTTTTTATACGCTCTTTCTACGCCCGACAAATATTTATTCATCGCCGCAAGCGTAATGTAATCGTACAACGTGTCAGAAGTTGCCCAGAAACTAACTACTTCCGCCACGTTTGACGGGACGTTGTAGTCGTAAACGAACTTTCTTGCTTCTTCTTCCGTCCATTTCGTAATTTCTGCATAATTGCTCTTCGAGTTGTCCGCGCCCTTCTTTGCTTTGAAGTTACCCGTAGGTCCGTAAAGAATAGCGTCTTTCGCGTCCCACGTGATTATACCCGCGTTGTACAAGAACATTTCTACGTCCGTCGTGAACAAGTTTTTATAAACCGTGCCGTCGTCGTCTTTGAAAATGTGGTCTTGGTACGAGTCTCTCGAATTAGAATAGTCGTCTTTCAATTCCTGAGTAAATAATTCAAGCGCCTTATCGTAGTCTTCTACCAAATATCTGTCGAGCGACGTTTCGCCCGCAACGTCGACGTAATCGGATTTCAAATACGCTCTCAAATCGTCGCTCGTTTCGATTTCTTCTTCGTACAAGTTCAAGAGTTCTTCACACGCTTCCGCAAGCGCGCTTATTCTCGATTCCGCTTCTACCTGGAATCTCTTTTTAAACTCTTCTTGTTCTTTTTCTTCCGCCGCCTGCGTTCTGTATTCCGTAAGCCCTACGATGTCCGTAGAATATATCGTGCTGGAACCGGTGTACGCGGGATCGAGATATACGTAGAAATTGAACAATACGTCTTTTATGGTAAGGTAGGAGCCGTTGGAGAAACGTACGTTGTTCTTTAAAACGAACTTATAAGTCGTTTCGAGTCCCTTATCCTGTTCTAAACCGTTATCCGTAATCTCGTACTCTTTGACTATCGTATCGTATTCGTCGCCGCAAACGGGTTTGCCGTTTTCGTCGTTCGCAAACATCGAAAGTTGAGTCTTTCCGACGACGCTGCTGTCGGTACCCGAAGTCGAGAAGAACGGGTTAAATACCCCGTCGACTTCAAGAGTCGAAAATACCAAAGGATTTTCTTCGTTATCAAAAACTTCTTTCGTCTTTTTTCCGCAAGCCGTCATCGGCAATACGGTCATCACAGCCAGAGAAACCGCGATGATTTTTTTCAATAAACTTGTTTTCATATATCTTACTCCTTATATGTTGTCATATCATTCGGTAACGGTCGTTTCCGTAAAGTTTATCGTTACGGTATCTTCGTTAACGTTTTTGTTTTCCAGATAACTCAACTTTTGCGTTATAAAGAACTTGTTGTTAAGCACGTCCTGATGCAAACTCTTTACCGTATACGTTCCGTTAAAGGTAACGTTGGTAAACTCGCAGCCGTCCGTCATCGACAAGCACATCGGCGCGACTATCAGTCTGTCCATACTCCTGTACGTCGAATCGAGCGTATAGGTTACGTTTTCAAAAGTTACGTCCTTTATTATCGCGTCGTTGCATTTGCCGAACAGAGAAATTAAAATCGATTTGTCGCCGAACACCGAATCGTTCGTTCTCGAATCTTTTTTAATCTCGCATTTAACGGCAAAGTTTTTAACAGTGTGTCCGTTGCCGTAAATAACTCCGTCGTAAACGTTTTCGTTAAGCCCTTTTATTTCTTCGTTGTTCATATCTATGTCGTTCAACAGATAAACGTTCGAGCCGTTGCTTAAACAACTTACGAATTCGTTCGCTTCGCTTACCATCGTCCACGAATAGCCTTTAACGTTCTCGACGTATTTTACAAAAACGTCGACTATCGAATTGTCTTCCGTTTGCGGATGAACGAAATCGTCGTTCCAAACGTTTCCGTCTTTATCGTAATAGCCCGGTAAAGCCGTGTAACCGCTACGCATTCTGGCAATGTTGTCGATGCTCATCTTGTTGATTTTACCGTCGCCGCCGAAAACCGGGTAACGGTCGACTTCCACTCTTTCGTGAGCGTCGTTATAATAACAAACGGCATAAGCGTAACTAACCCATTTGGCGTAAAGCGTTACCCCTTCGTCCGTAACCTTGTCGGTATCGAAGTTCCATTTATCCGAATACGCGTACTTGACGTTACCGTTCTTATCCGTGCCGTCTTCCGTTTTCGTTCTGTACCAGCCTTCCAAAACCTTCTTACCGTTTTCAATCTCTTCTTTCTTGTCTTTTTGAGAAATAATCTTGCTCGGCTCGAAAATCAGGTTCTCCGTACCTTTCTCGAAACTGTAATAGTAAATTATCGCTTTGCAGTTAGAATAAGTACCGCCTTCGAGTTCAAAAACAACCTTGACCTTACCGTCGTAACGATTCCCTTCGGAACACCCCGCCACGGCAAAAACGGACAAAACGCATATTAAAAATAATAATATTTTTATACCCTTCTTTTTCATTCTTCGTCGCCTTTTAATTCCTTCTAGTTTTTATTACAGATTTTTATGCATAAACACAAAAATACCCAACTTTTATGCAAGATTTTTTGCATAAAATGCGGCTTTTTCGTTTTTTTGCTATAATTACTCATTATAACCACACCATTATACCAAAATATCGCGTTTTTTGCAAGAAAAAAAAAGGGGTAAAACCCCCTTTATCATAATAAGTTTTAATATTTTTCATAAGTTGTAGTTATACTTGTATAAAATACCCGTATACAAGCATATAACTAGCCCCTTTGCGATTATCGCAAAGGGGTAAATCGTATTTAATTCTTTACGTTTTAAAAGCCGCCGCCGTTTTTACCGACCGACGGGGTAAAAAGCACGACGAAAAATCCGTAAGTGCCTGACAAAAATCGTCTGAAATCAGGATTTCAGACATTGCCTGACGTACGTTAAAGGCACGTCGAGTTTAAGGGCTATGTCCTTTTCGGACATACCGTCGTTATGTAACCGTTTCGCGACGCTCGTCATATTTTCGCCTACTTCTATTCTGTGTCCGTTAGGATCCGAAAAACGTACCGAGCGTTGTCCCCAGCGTTCTTCTTTGACTTTGCATTTGATTTTTGCGTTTTTAAGTCTTACAACGAACGCGTCGAAATCTTTTTCTTCAAAATAGAGTTCGTTCATAGAGCCGACCGAAAGGCGTTTAAGTCCCAGAAGTTTTTTCCAACTGTCGGCGGTTTGCAAATACACTCCGTCCGACATTACCACGCTTTCGCCGAAATCGCACGCTACCGACAGTCCCATCGTTTCCGTATAAAAGCGTACCGATTCTTCTTTGTTTTTTACTACTATAAGCGTACCCGAATATCTCATTTTTCAAACTCCGTGCGCCCCGATCTGCCGAACAACGATAAAAATACCTGCATGGGGTCTTTGCCGTCGTAAATTATGTTGCATACCGCGTTGGTGATAGGCAGTTCTTCGCCGTAAATCTCCCCGAGTTTCTGCATTGCTTTCGCGGTGGTAACCCCTTCGGCGAGTTTAGAAAACTTTTCGCCTTTGACGTACATTTCGCCGAATCTCCTGTTGTTGGAAAACTCGGAAAACAAAGTCGTTTCGTAGTCGCCCAAATGGCATAATCCGTAAGCGGACAGTTCGTTGCCGCCCATTTTGGATATCAGCCGAGCGACTTCTCTTGCGCCACGAGCCATAAGCGGACCTTTAAGCGTTTCGTATCCGCCGCCGTCGAGCATTCCCGCGGCGATGCCCATAACGTTTTTAGCCGCCGCTCCTATCTCCGTGCCGATTATATCGTCGCCGTAATAAAATCTGATAAGGTTGCTTCTTAAATTGTCCGCCAAAAAGCGTACGAGTTCTTTGTTGTACCCGTCTATAACCATACAGTTGGGTTTGCCTTGCGTAAACGCCTGAATATGCCCCGGTCCTACCCATACGGCTATTTTATTTTTGTCGATTCCGCTTTCTATCATCACTTCGGAAAGACGTTTTCCCGTCGACTCTTCGATTCCTTTCATGCAAAGAACGAAAGTCTTTTCCGAAACGTCGAACGCCGTAACCGTTTTCATAAACGACCTGAGCGCTTGCGAACTTATCGAAATAATCAAAATATCGCTCGAATCGATCGCGTAACCCAAGTCGCACGAAAGTTCTATGTTTTTATGCAGTTCGACGTACTCGTTTCTTCCCGTGTTTTTAAGCACTTGAAAACTCGGTTCCGTTTCCAAGCCCCATTGTATGACTTTATGTCCGTTGGTTGCAAGATACCAGCCGATAAACGACCCCCATCTTCCGCAACCCAAAACCGAAATGTTCATTGTTAAATCTCCTATAAAGTTCTTCGTTCCGCTATCGCTCTCGAAAGTGTTTCGCCGTCGGCGTATTCGAGTTCCGTACCCGTCGAAATACCGCGGGCAAGCCTTGAAACGGTTACTCCCAGCGGTTTTAAAAGGTTGGACAAATACATTGCCGTCGCTTCCCCCTCCACGTCGGGGTTAGTGGCGATTATAACTTCTTTAACGTTGCCGTCGCCTATTCTTTTAAGCAGTTCTTTAATCTTCAAGTCGTTCGGAAAAACATGGTTAAGCGGAGATATTACTCCACCCAAAACGTGATAAAGACCGTTGTAACCGTGCGTTTTTTCTATGGCGATTACGTCTTTCGCGTCCTTGACGACGCAAACGGTATCCGAACTTCTGTTAGCGCAGATATCGCATATTTCGCCTTCGCAAAAGTTTCCGCAAACTTTACAGTAATGCACGTTGTTTTTTGCGTTTATAATCGCTTCCGCAAACGCTTGCGCCTGCTCGTCGGTCATATCTATCACGCTGTACGCGTATCTTTGCGCCGTTTTTTGTCCGACGCCCGGAAGACGCGAAAACTCCGTAATAAGAGTACCGATCGGTTTAATGTTTACTTCCATTTATTAAAAGAGTCCCCCGCCCATTCCTTTGTACGCGCCGAGTTTTTCTTCCGTCAAGGCGTCCGCTTTGCTTCCCGCGTCGCCGATTGCCGCCATTATCAAATCTTCCAGCATTTCTATATCGTCGGGATCGACCGCTTCTTTGCTTATTCTTATCGCTTTGACTTGTTTGTTGCCGTTGACGACCACCGTTACGAGTCCGCCGCCCGAAGCGCCTTCGAGTTCCGCTTCTTCGAGTTCCGCTTGCGCTTTTTTGATGTCTTCCTGCATCTTTTGCGCTTGTTTCATAAGATTTTGCATCGAGCCGCCGCCGAATCCGCCGCCGAATCCGCCTTTAAATCCTGCCATAATTATATCTCCTTTTAATCCGTTCTTACGATATTGCCGAATATTCTTTGCAATTCGTCTATACCGTCGTCTATTTCTTTTTTCTCGGGCGAATCGCCCGCGATTTTTATCTCGACGTCTATATCTCCGTATTCGTCGAGCATTTTCTTAATGATATCGACGTTGTCTTTCCTTGAAAGCATCGTCTTGTCCCCTTCCGTTTCGACGAACACAACGAGCGTGTTGCCTTCTACCCTTAACTTGACGTTCTGAAAAGCCGCCCACAACGCAGTATGCATTCCTTGACGCAGTCTTCTCGTTAAAATGCCTAAAAGTTCCATAGGCTTTGCGTCGCTCAATTCTTTCGTCTTTTTGTCGGGGGCGAAAAACTCTTCCGCCGTCATTTTCTTGTAAGTCGGTTGCTCCGCAACGGGTTCGTTCTTTACCGTCGGTTTAATCTCTTCCGTTTTGACTTCACGATTTACGCGGACGACTTCCTTTACGGTAAACTCGCCGTTTTCGACTTCTTTTTCCAACTTTGCTATTCTTGCCATCAACGCTTCGATATTCCAGTCGGTTTCGGGTTTTGCAGCACGTATCACCGCCGTTTCAAACGCAATTCTCGGATGAGTGGAATATTTGAGTTCCCCTTCGATTTCCGAAAACAGTTCTATGCACCTGATGATTTTCGACGGAACGGTCATTACCGCCAACCTTTTAAGTTCTTCCGTTTCGCTTTCGGGTAAATGTAAAATCGAGTTGAAATCGACGCACGACGAAACGACGTAAATATCTCTCAGCGCGGATATTACGTCGCCGTTTATAACGCCGATACCTTTGCCTTTCATCGTCAAGGCGTTTACCGTTTCGAGCGCGGCTCCGCTATCCGCTCCGAAAATGCTTTCTATCAACGAATAAAGGGACTCTTTGTCCGACGAGCCTAAAACTTCCGACACGTCTTTATACGTCAGTTTGCCCGCGCCGTACGAAACGCAAATATCCGCAAGCGACAACGCGTCGCGCATCGATCCGTTGCCCGCTCTCGCTATCGCGCGAACGGCGGACTCTTCGTACGGTTTGCCCAAATCGTCGTATATGCCTTTGATTCTGTCGGCGATAAGGTCTTCCGATATAAGTCTGAAATCGAAACGCATACATCTCGACAAAATAGTTTGCGGGACTTTATGCGCTTCGGTCGTAGCCAAAATAAACACCGCGTACGACGGCGGTTCTTCCAGCGTTTTCAACAACGCGTTGAACGCCTGATCCGTAAGCATATGCACTTCGTCGATGATATAAACTTTATATCTGCCTATCGTGGGGGGAAAAGTTACCGTTTCGCGAAGGTTTCTTATCTCGTCCACTCTGTTGTTCGACGCAGCGTCGATTTCCACCACGTCGAGAGTCGACGGGTTGTTAAGTCCTTTACATACCGCGCATTCTCCGCACGGACTGCCGTCTTTCGGGTTAAGGCAGTTTATCGCTTTGGCGAATATTCTCGCGGTTGTCGTTTTGCCCGTACCCCTTGACCCCGAAAACAAATAGGCGTGTCCTATTCTTCCCGTTTCTATCTGACGTTTAAGAGTTTTGACTATGTGTTCTTGTCCGCATACGTCGTCAAAACCTAACGGTCTGTATTGTCTGTATATTGCTAAATAAGACATCTCAATCTCCTAATCCGGCTTTTATTTTTTTCTTTACTCTCTGAATTGCGTTGTCTACGGCTTTTTCATCTACGTTCACTTTTTCCGCGATTTCTTTAATCGAATGGTCTTCGATAAACAAGTTTATTATTTCCTTTTCTTTTTCGGAACACCCTTCTTCTATAAACTTTTTCACCCGTTCCGCGTCGTCTTTATCGACCACGTTACCAAGCGGATCGACGTAAGTCGAATAAATCATATCGATAAAACAAACTTTTCTTTTGTCCGCGTTGCTCTTTCTTATCTCGCTTATCACCGCGTTTTTTATACAGTTGTGCGCGTACGGCAAAAAAGCGTTATCGCCCGAAAATCCTTGCGTCGCGTTCAACAGCCCGATTGTGGCGTATTGACGCACGTCGTCGCAATCCATATCCACTATGTAGTAAGTATGAACGATATGTTCGATATACTTCTTATACCTTTGCTGCAACGCGTAAAACGCCTGTTCGTTCCCTTCTTTATACAGTTTTACGAGTTCTTCGTCCGTCTTGTTTATCATTTTCCCCTTCTTTGTCTTTGCGCTTCGAACACAACCACCGCGCACGCAACCGACGCGTTGAGCGAATTGACTTTCCCTTGCATGGGTATGGTTACGATTCTGTCGCAAGTGTCTTTCGTAAGTCTTCTTATGCCCGTATCTTCCCCGCCGATTACGATAACCGTTTTACCCGTCAAATCCGCGTCGTACAAGTTTTCCCCGCCGATTTCCGCGCCCGTTATCCAGTACCCGTTGTCTTTAAGTTTGTTCAACGCGACGGTAAGGTTCGTTACTCTCGCTATCTTGACGTAACTCGTACCGCCTTCGCTTACTCTTATAACCGTTTCGTTTACGGGACAACACCTGTCTTTCGTTATGATAAGCCCGTCCGCGCCCGCGCATTCCAGCACTCTTATTATAGACCCGAGATTGTGCGGATCGGAAATACCGTCGAGCGCGACGATAAGACCGTCTTTGTCTTTCGCTCCGTCGATAACGTCATCCAAATCGACGTATTTATAATCTTCCGTTACCGCTATAAAACCTTGGTGGCGGTGAGTTTCGCTCTCTTTGTCCATTGCCGTTTTAGGCAAGAATTGTACTCTTACGCCCCTGTTTTTTATCTCTTCGACGAGTCTTTTGGATTCGGGGTTATTCAGTCCCGTTTCGATATATATTTTTTCTATCTTCGCCGATTTTTTTACCAACTCGGCTACGGCGTTTCTTCCTTCAATTTTCATTCTCTTCACCAAAGTTCAGAATAGTTTTCAACCTGTCGTCCTGCCCCGTAAGATACAAAAATCCGACGAGCGCTTCAAACCCCGTGCTTTTATTGTACTGCGACACGCTTGCGCTTTTAGCCCTGCTCGGTTTATGCGCGTTTCTCGCCCTTTTATAAACGTAACTTTCGTTTTCCGTAAGCGAATCGAGAAGCGCAGTTATCTTGTCCGCCTGAGCGGTCGCTCTGACGTACGAAGTCGTCATTTTATTAAGTTCCGACGCTTTATAGTCGCCTTGTAACGAAAGCCTTTCCCTTACGTACAAAGTGTACACGGCGTCGCCTATAAACGCCAAAGTAACGGAACTCATTTTCAAAGCGTCCTGCTCGCCGATTTTCGATATAAACATTCTGAAATCACCCGAATAAAACAATACATTGTAATTGTAACACAAAACGAATAAAATTACAATTAAAAAAACGAAAAAAGGCGGAATTACTATTCCGCCCCTTCTTCTTTTCTTAAATGTAAATATTTTTCTCTGGTGGCGTTTCCGCCGCGAATGTGTCTTTCGTTTAAATTACGTTCGAGTTTCGCCTTTACGCGATAGTAAAGTTCGACGTCGATTTTCCGTAAAATAACCGTAACGTCTTTATGTACCGTCGACTTGGACGAATTGAACTTTTTAGCCGCGGCTCTTACCGTCGAGCCCGTTTTCGCTATGTATTCGCCTTCGCCGATCGCTCGTTCGATTATATATTCCCGCATAAATTACCCCCTGCCCGACGGAAACGTCGGTAGTTTAATTTATGCGATTTTTCGACAAAATATTACAATATTTTTATTTTCTGTAACCTTTCGGGTTCATCGTTTGCCATTTCCACGCGCTCGCGCACATTTCGTCGATGCCGAGTTCCGCCGTCCAGCCGAGTTCTCTTTTCGCTTTGCTAGCGTCCGCGTAACATTCCGCGATGTCCCCGTCTCTTCTGCCGTCGATAACGTAAGGAAGAGTTTTGCCCGTCGCTTTCTCGAACGCTTTTATTACTTCCAGAACGCTGTAACCGTTACCCGTGCCGAGATTGTAAACGTATACGCCTTTGTTCTTTATCTTTTCTACCGCGACGACGTGTCCTTTCGCCAAATCGACGACGTGAATGTAATCCCTTACGCCCGTACCGTCTTTGGTGGGATAGTCGTTACCGAAAACGTGAACCTTTTCGAGTTCGCCGATAGCGACTTTCGCGATGTACGGCGTTAAGTTGTTGGGTATGCCTTTGGGATCTTCGCCGATAAGCCCGCTTTCGTGCGCGCCTACGGGGTTAAAGTAACGAAGAAGAACTATCGTCCATTCGTCGTCCGCTTTATACAAGTCTTGGAGCATTATTTCCTGAAAATATTTACTCGTGCCGTAAGGGTTTGTCGTACCGCCCGTGGGGCAGTCTTCCGTCAAAGGAAGCGTTTCGGGAGTACCGTAAACGGTTGCGGAAGAAGAGAATACCAACTTCTTTACCCCCGCTTTTCTCATTTCGTTGACTAACACCAAAGTGCCGTTCAGGTTGTTGTCGTAATACTCTAAGGGCATTTTACAAGATTCGCCGACTGCTTTAAGCCCCGCGAAATGCAAAACGTAATCGATTTTAACGCTTGCGAAAATCTTCGCCAAAAGGTCGCCGTCCCTGACGTCCCCTTCGTAAAGCGTTACCGATTTGCCCGTGATTTTTTCTACTCTTTTTATACTTTCAGCCGACGAGTTTGAAAAGTTGTCGATAACCACTACGTTATGTCCGTTGTTCAATAACTCTACTACCGTATGCGAGCCTATATAACCCGCGCCGCCCGTAACTAAAATGTTCATAATGTTTTCTCCTATAATTTTTCTACTATTATTCCGTCTTTTACTCCGCAATCGTAACACGTTGCGTCGTAACCGATTTCGTCTTTATATTTTTTCAGAACTTCTTTTTTAAAGTTTTCCGCCTTGTCCGTTTTTACTATCGAAACGGTGCAACCGCCGAATCCCGCGCCCGTCATACGAGAACCTACGCACCCGTCCGTCGTTACGGCGGCGTCGTACAACGCGTCGAGTTCTTTGCCCGTAACTTCATACAAGTCCCGCAACGATTCGTGGGATTGTCTGAGCAATTCTCCGAGCCCCGTTACGTCTCCGTTTTTCATGCAAACGGCGGCGTCTTCCACTCTTTTACATTCGTAAACGACGTGTTTTGCCCTACGCAAAACTTTGCCTTGCAAAAGGTAGGAATATTTTTCAAACTCGTCCGGCGTTACGTCCGCAAGACACGTTACGTCGAGTTTTTGCCGTAACGCTTTTAAAGCCGCTTCCGTTTCTTCTCTTCTTTCGTTATACTTGCTCTCAACCAAATTATGCGGTTTGTTGCAATTTATTATAACGAGCGAATATTCTTTCAAATCAAAAGGTACGAATTCGCATTCGAGCGTTTTACAGTTAAGGAGCATCGCGGTGTTTTCTCTGCCGTTTGCCGAAGCGAACTGGTCCATTATTCCGCAGTTTACCCCCGCGTATTCTCTTTCCGCTTTCTGAGCGAGCAACGCGACTTCTTTTTTGTCTATTTTTTCGCCCGTCAACGTCAGCATGCTCGCAATAGTAGACACTTCTATCGCCGCCGACGAAGAAAGTCCGCTTCCGAAAGGCACGGTGCAATCCTGTACCATATCGCAACCGACGACTTTATGCCCCGCGTTTTTCATCATCAAAAGCGCGCCCGCCTGATAGTTGCCGTATTTTAAGTCTTTATAATCTTCGAGCCGAGTTACGTCGAGCGTAACTTTGTCTTTTAACGTCGTCCAGGAAAGGTTAATTTCGTTCGTGCCGTTCGCTTTGATATAAACGGTGTTTTTAACGGACAACGCCGCGGGAAAAACCTTACCCCCGCAATAATCGACGTGTTCGCCTATTATGTTTACTCTGCCTGCCGCGCTGACTTTAAAATCGTAGTCTTTCTCGTTTATCATATAATTTTTGCCCCTTTAAGGAAATCGACGAGCAGTTCTTTGTCCTTAAACACCGCCGTGTTGTCGAGTATTCTCGAACATACCGAAGCGAGTTCTTTTCTCATTGCGTCGTCGACGTTCTCTTTACAAAAATCGCCGCTTACCAACGCGACCGTTTCGTCGTATACCATTTTAAAGTCCGACAAATCGTCGCTTAACGGTTCGCCGTTTATTATATTTTCTTTAACGCGTTCGAGTTGTTCTTCGAGTCTGCCCGGCAAAATGAACAAGCCTTGCGCTTCGATAAGACCTATGCTTTCTTTTTTGATTATATGGAACTCGGGGTGAGCGTGGAACACGCCGTCGGGATATTCTTCGCTCGTTATGTTGGAACGGAGAATCAAACTCATCTCGTACCCCCTGTCCGTTTTAACGACGGTGGGCGACAACGCGTGGTGAACGCCTTCTTTGTCTTTATTGATAATTCCGAGTTCTTCGTTACGGTAATCTATCCACGCTTCGCGTATCTTTTCGCTTACGTCGACTATCGACTTTTTGTTCTTTGAAACGACTCTTACAACGCTGCCGTACCATTCGACTACTTCGATTACGGCGTCGTCGACGCCCGCTATATTAAAAGTCTTGTACGCTTTCGCTTTGTGCATGGGGAGAATCTCTCCGCCCCCCTGATAGTGGTCGTGAGCAAGCACGCTTCCGCCTATTCTCGGCAAAGCGGCGTTACAGCCTATAAAGTAATGCGGAAATCTGTCGACGAAATCCATAAGTCTTACGAACGCCGATTTATCGACGTGCATAGGTATATGTTCGTAGTTTACCGCGATACCGTGTTGATAAAAGTAACCGTACGGGGAAAATTGCCAAAACCATTTTTGACCGTCGAGCGTTACGTTTATCGTACGCAACGTACATTTTTGTCTGCCATAAAAACCTTCGTTTTCGTGGCAAATGGTACATTTGGGGTACCCGCCTTTCGTGGCGTTTCCGCTAGCCGCTTTTTTGGAGTCCCTGAACTCGGGTTTCGCTTTGTTTATGGTAATTACCAAATCGCCGACTTCGAATCTTGGATTCTTGTCGAGTTTGCTTTTTTTGACGTAATCGTTTTTTACGGAATAATCGTAAAACCATTCCGTCGCTTGTTTCGATCCTTGCGTTTTTTCTATTTCGTAAAACTTGTCTTCTATTTCTTTGGGCTGTTTTGAAAGCGCGCCCATTACCCTGTCTAAAACGGCGGGCAAATCGTAGTCTTCAACGAGTTTATTCTCTAAAAGCGCGTCGGACAATCCGGACAACAAAACGTCTAAATTATCTTCGTCGTAGTCTTTTTTGTCAAGCCCGTACGAGTCGAGCCCGAAGATTCCGAAAACGCTGTTTTTGACGTAATCGGCGTTTCTTTCGTCAAGCATGAGATTTCTCTCGGCATAACTTATAAGTTTGTCTATCGCTGTATAAACTCTTTCCATCTTGCACTCCTATAAAAAATATGAACGAAAGCGTTTTTTCGTTCATATTATACCATTTATAATTTTTATTTGCAACGTTTATTCATACAGTTTGAACATTATTTCTTTTATTTCCTCGTGCATTTTCCCGGCGTCTTCGACTTTCTTGTCGTAAATAATTTCACCCTGCTCGATTATAATGATTCTTTGCGTTAAAGTAAGCGCTTCTTCGATGTCGTGAGTTACGAATATGCACGTTCTTCCGTCCCCGTCCAAAAGGTCTTTGAACATCTTGCCCATGCCGAGTCGTAAAGCCACGTCCAGATTTCTGAAAGGCTCGTCAAGCAACATAAGTCCGCCGTCAAACGAAAAGGCTCTGATTAAGGCGACTCTTCTCGCCATACCGCCCGATAATTCTTTCGGGTACGAGTCCCCGTCCCGTTCGAGTCCTGCCTTTTTTAAAAGCGCGTCTACGTCCGCTCGGGGCGATACGAGTTTTACGTTTTCTCTTACGGTAAGATTAGGAACGAGTCTGTCGTTCTGAAAAACGAACGAAACGCCGTCTACCCCGCTGATTTTTCCTTCGTAGTCGGTAAGCCCCGCCAACACGTTGAGCAAGGTCGTTTTTCCCGAACCGCTCCTGCCTAAAAGCCCGACGACTTCGCCGTCTTGTATTTCCAGATTAAACCCGTCGTATATTTTTTTATCGCCGTAATATTTCGTTAAGTTTTCTATTTTCATTTTTTCCATCTCCCCGATACGGCACGCGAAACAGCCCAAAAGGCTAATTCAAACAACAACGCGGTAACGACGGTTATTATCGTCAACGCCATAAGCCGAGCCGAATTGAAATATATTTTGCTCGAATTGAGCATTTCGCCGAGCGACTTGGCCGTAGAACTCAAAACTTCCGCCGAAGCCATCAATTTTAAGTTCAACGATATTGCGCTGCCCGAAGACAGCAGTAGCGAAGGCATTATCGTCGGCAATAAAAACTTGAAAAGTATTTTGCTTTTTTTGACCTTGTAGACGGTGAGCATTTCCACCACGTCTTTGTCAATTTCGTTAAGAGAATTGACTATTTCCCCGTAAAGACTCGGAAAGATAACGAGAATAGATACGAGCATAGCCGAAAGCGACGAGTCGAGCCACAAAACGAACCACAATATAACGGCGACGGTAGGTACGGCGCGGATTATCGCCACGAGCGGTTTTATCACCCTGCTCGCGTTACCGTACTTGTACGAAAGTATTGCAAGCCCCAAAGAAAATATAAACGATATTAAAAAGGACGCCGACACCCTTAAAATCGTATACCCGAAATTGACGTAAAAACTCGGCGTTGCAAACAGTTTGCCCATTTCCTTAAAAGTCGATTTTACGTCGGGTACGATTATCTCTTCGTTTACCGTTTTCGCGGCGATTACCCAAACGAGCGTAATCACGATTATTACCGCAACGGGGAATATTAAATTGTAAACCGTATTAAGGCTCGTCTTTTTTTTCATTTTATACCTTTGATTCAATCGTCCGTTTTTACCTTTTTCCGCCAACGGTCGTCAAGCGTTTTTTGTTTTTACCGTCGTCTGTCGCAGTCTTCGTTAAAAAAGTTTATTACCCTAAATAAAAGAACGCGTCGCTAAGGTCTTTTACCGATTCGGGGTTGATGCTTTTAAGTCCCGATACGTAAGCGTTTATTTTGTCTTTTTCGCTAGTTGCGGGCGAAAAACGAATATTGCTTCTCGCAACGACTTCAACCGTCATTTTGGTTTTGTCAAGGCTTGCGGTAAGCCCTTTGTCCGTCATGTTTTTGTTTATGGCGTCAACCGCCTTGTCGACGTTTTCTTTAACGGTAAGATACGTTCCGTTTTCATTTAAAGCGTTTACGAACGCTGTTACGAACGCTTTGTTTTCAAGCGTTTTAAGGCTCATTACGAGTACCGCCTGCGGATATCCGCCGCCGTAGATATTTTGCAAATCGAGTACGGAAGTTATGCCCGTTTTAGCGTTTGCTTTCGCGCTCGAAACGGCGGGTTCGGGAAGCAACGCGACGGAAACTTTGCCTTGTACCATTGCGGGTATTATGTCGGACGCGGCGGAATAGTACTCTATCTTAACGCCCGCGTCGGTGTCCGTTTCTATATCGTTGTTCTTTAAAACGAGCCTTAACGTCAAGTCCATAAAGTTGCCTTTGCCCGCCACCGCGACGGTTTTGCCTTTAAGGTCGGCTATTCCCGTGATTTCGTCTTTCGACGCGATATACAAGTTGCCGTGCGTAACGACTCCTACCGCCTTAAACTTCGAGCCGTCGCCGAACAAAAGGCTTGCGGCGTTGACGGGAAGTATGCCGACGTCGGCGTTTTTGAGTATTTCCTGCCCGATAGTGTTAGCCGTTACGATATTGTAAGACACTTCTTCGCCGAACTGCTCGTTCTCGGCGATAAGTTTGCCGAGCGCAAGCGCGGGCGCGCCGTCGGGGGCGTATACTTTGTATGCGTTTTTTTCGTTGCCGCCGGACGAACACGCGGGAAGTATCGCGAGCGATAACGCAAAAACTACGATTAACGATAAAATCTTTTTCATAATTCACTCCTTTCGATTCGCCTTTCAACAAAAAAATCCCGCGCCGAAAGCGTAGGACAAAAAGCGAGACGACGATAGTATCGTAATCTTAAAAAACTTATTAACCCTTCACTGTCAGGCGAACCTTTCAATTTAGTATAAACATTTTATCATATTTTATATTGACTGTCAAGCAAAAATGTTGTATCATAATACTATGCGAAAAATCTTGCTTATTATCGCGTTTGTCGTAACGATTGCGGTAAATCTTACTTTCGAGATACCCCTGGTTACGTTGTTCGCCGACAAGACGTTAAACCTTATGGCGACGAAAAGCATTTGTAATTTTACGATAACGGCGTTCGTCGTTGCGTTGATGCTTTGTTACTACAAACGCGAAATACAATTCAATATTAAAAATATCGGAAAAACTCTTTTGTGGCTGATCCCCTGCTTTTTGGTGGCGATAGTCAATTTCCCCTTTTCGTCGCTTTTAAGCGGAAAGGCGACCGTTGACAGAAAAAACCTTGTATGGCTGTTCGTACTTTACAGTTTTTCGATAGGATTTGCCGAAGAGTTGCTTTTCAGGGGAATTATACACAATTTCGTAAAAGACTTTTTTAAAGAAAAAAAGAACGGGTGTTTTTACTCCGCCGTAATTTCTTCCGCCGTGTTTTCGCTATGGCATATAACCAACTTGTTTTTCGGAGCGGGCTTCGGCGCGACTCTTCTCCAAGTAGGTTACACCTTCCTTTTAGGCGGTATGTTCGCCGTCGTATACGACTACACCGAAAACATATGGTATTGCGTGGTTTTACATTCCGTTTTCGATATAGGCGGCAACCTTATATTTCTTATCGGTAGCGGAAACGCGCAAGACGTCGTGTTCTGGATATTAACCGCCGTAACAGGCGCGGCTACCGCCGTACATATAATATTTACCCTTTTAAAACTCAATAAACGACTCAACGAAAAATTAAGCGATTGCAATTAAGCGCAATCGCTTTTATTTTTTGCTTCTTTGTTTATTTCGCGCGTATTTCAAATATTTTTCGCGCTTTGCGTTTTAGGTTTCGACCGTCTTTCGACGCAATAAAAACGACGTCGCCGCAAAACCGCTTTACCCGTTAAGTTAAAACGGCTTTCGCTTATTCATCGTAAGCGAAAGCCGTCGTCGTAATTATTTTATTTTTTCAAAGTCGATTGCGCCGTGTTTACATAACGGACATATAAAGTCGTCGGGCAGAACGTCCCCTTCGTAAACGTATCCGCAAACTTTACAAACGTACCCTTTCTTTCCTTCCGTATTCGGTTTGGGTTTTACGTTGGCTTGGTAATACGCGTAAGTCATCGTTTCTTTGTTCGACAAAACTCTCGCTTCTTCGACGGAACATATAAACATACCGTGCGTGCCTAAATCGACGTAATTTTCCACCTTTAACGATATAAACGAGTTAACGTATCTCGGTAAGAAAATCAGCCCGTTGTCCGAGCGCAGCGGCGTCAACCCGTCGAACTTGTCGACGTTTCTTCCGCTGACGAATCCGAATCTTTCAAATATTTCAAAAGGCGTTTCCGTCGTCAGACAGTTGACGTTCATTTTGCCCGTTTGTCTGATAATATGATGCGAATAATTTTCCTTGTTTATCGTAACCGCTATTCTGTTGGGAACATCCGTTACCTGCGACACGGTGTTGACTATAAGCCCGTTGTCTTTCGTTCCGTCCCCCGAAGTTACGACGTACAGTCCGTAGCCGATATTGAAAAGCGCGGAAAGGTCGTTCTTGTTCGCTTTTACGTTGTCGGCGGCGATATATCTTTGGCAAAGTTCGGTTGCAAGCGATTTTATCGCGGCAACGCTCTTGTCGCTCAGCGACGAAAGAATAGTAACGGTGTTTTCCGCATAAGTCAGTTTCTTACACTTTTCGAGTTTCGCTTTCATGACTTTTGCGGCGACGGGCGCCCACGATCCGTTTTCGATGAACGCGACCGTTTTATTTTGGAAGTTACGTTCGACGAGTCCCGTTATAAACGTTTCCATAAACGGGAAAATCTCAGCGTTATACGTCGTCGTGGCGAAAACCACCGTTTCGTAAGAAAACGCAAGTCCTATCGCTTTCGACATATCCGTTCTCGCAAGGTCTACGCAATTCACGTCGGGACAGCCGTTTGCGACGAGTTCTTCTTTAAGCAGTTCCGCCGCCTTTTTAGTATGCCCGTAAACGGACGTGTACGCAATAAATACCCCTTCCTTGTCCGGGGTGTAACTCGCCCATTTTTTGTATACGTCGACGTAATATCCGATATTTTCCGTAAGAACGGGGCCGTGCAACGGACATATAATTTTAATATCGAGCGCAGCCGCTTTGTTTAACACGTTTATTACTTGCGAGCCGTATTTACCGACGATGCCTATATAATACCTTCTCGATTCTTCGAGCCATTCTTCACTTGACTCCGTCGCGCCGAACTTACCGAATCCGTCCGCCGAGAACAACACCTTTTCGGTCGATTCGTAAGTCATTATAACTTCCGGCCAGTGTACCATAGGCGCGGTTACGAAATGCAAAACGTGTTTGCCTAGTTCGAGCGCGCTGCCGTCCGTAACTTCTATGCGTCTATCCGCAAAATCCACGCCGAAAAAGTTTTTCATCATAACGAAAGATTTCGCGTTGGAAACGATTTTCGTTTCGGGGTATATTTCGGAAAACTTTAAAACGTTCGCCGAGTGGTCGGGTTCCATGTGCGAAACGATTAAGTAGTCGGGTTTTCTTCCTTGCAAAACGTTTTCGATATTGTCGAGCCATTCGTGTGTAAAGTTTTGGTCTACTGTGTCGAAAACCGCCGTTTTGTCGTCCAGAATAACGTACGAATTGTAAGCCATTCCGTCGGGTACTTTATATTGACCTTCGAATAAATCGATTTTGCGGTCTTTTACGCCTACGTATTTAATGCTGTCGGTGATGTACATATCTTGTCTCCTTTTATTTGGTTATGATACAAGCGGGAACTTTCCGCGCCGGAAAAAAACGATTTCGGTTTTCTCACGAACGCTTTAATTTACTCGCTGCCCGCGTTATAAATCTAGTATATCGGCATACTCCGAGTTATTCTTTAAGCAAACCCTTTATCGATTTTTGATTATAAGTCTTTTACGGTGAGTTTAACGTCAAACGTTACGCTTTCGCCTTTCAAAACCGTTTTGTATTTAAAATCGCCGTCCAAAAGCGTGGTCGTCGGCTCGAAACCCAAAGCGTAATCGCCGCTCGCCATACTCTTCCATTCAATGAAATAGGGTAACGTTTCCTGCGAATAATCGAGCGTGAACTCTTTGCCGAGTTTTTCGTTGGTTACTTTTGCTTGCGGCTTTTTCATTCTTACGAAATAGCACGTTTCTTCCTGATTGTCGAACGGACGGGTTATTTCGTAAATGCCATCTTGTTTTTTCTTAGACCATTCGTTTCTCGGAAGGACTATGCTCGGATTGTACTGTACTACCGCTCCGCTGTCAATCATGGGATACCCTACGTTTACGTGGTAAAGCAAACAATATTTCTCGTCGCGATACCCGTCGTTAAAGAGTTCGTCGTGAATAGCGACGCTGTCGCTGTTTACCGCCGATTTAACGGTACGAACGAGTTTAAGATTTCTGCCGAACAAAGCGGTGTCGCGTATCTCGGCGACTATCTCTATGCCGTTTTCGTCGTCGCAACTAACCTTTAAAACTTTTGCGGGCGTGTTGTGAATACTGCCGTGCATTTCGTAACCTTCTCTGTTCCCCGCGTTGTCAAGACCGACGGTATAAAGCATTCCGCCTTCGAATCTCGTGGAAAACTCCGTTTCTCTTGCCGAGAAACCGTTTTTCGATACGAACGAAACGTTGGTTCCTTTATGATAAACCTGCATTACGTCGAGCGCTTTCGTAACGTTTAACGTAAATCTGAGTTTACCGTTGTTGCAATCCAGAACTTCAAGCCCCTTTTCTTCCCCGTCAAGCAAAGCGTAACGTTTTGCCGACACGATTTGGTCTAAATGCGATACTTGTCTAATCATGTTTTTCTCCTTTATTTTCTTGTCCGTCGGTTGCGACGGGCTTATTTTTTCTCATAACGTAAAAACTGTCCTGTATCTTTTTTGCTCCAACCATTTTAACTACTCGCATACCGCATTTCTCAACGAAAAAAATGTGGTTCTTTCTCGCCTGCAACGGCGTTTTCAAAGTGATAAAATCCGCGTCTTTGAAAATCTTTTGCACGTTGTCGAATATGCTCGTGCCGTACCCTTGATCTCTGTATTCGCGCAACACGAACATGTCGATTATCTCTATGCCCGAAGCGTTTTTTTCGTCGATAAACCCGACTACCGCCCCGCCTATCTTAACGCCGTCGTCCCTTTCGCACTCGTAAATATAGTCGTCGGAAGACAACCATTCGTTGTATCTCGTTCCGTCCAGATAACCAAGCCCGTTGGTGTTCTTTTTTGCGTTCAAAACAATCGGCTCTTCCGCGTACGCGCTGCGTATCATCTCGTCGAACGCCGAATCGTATTCGTTTATTCTATTTAAAATTATTTTCATTTTTTCTCCTTGTAACCTTTTCGGTTACCGAATCATATTATGTAACGTGAGAAAATATTTGTCGTTCGCGGGGTTTTCTCCTTTAACCTTGCTTTATGCGAACGCAACGACTTTTCTCGCTAATTTCTACGGGGTATATCTAAATGTGCTTTTTTAATTGCAACAACGACTGCAACTGCAATCGCAGAATAGTCTACGTCAGAGGTCCCGTCGGTCCGCGCGGTCCTATGGGCCCTATGGGTCCTATGGGTCCGCAAGGCGCAACAGGTCAACAAGGTTTGACGGGCGCAACGGGTCCGCAAGGCCCTATCGGTTTAACGGGCGCAACGGGTCCGCAAGGCCCTGCCGGTCCTACGGGCGCTACCGGTCCGCAAGGTCCTATCGGCTTAACGGGCGCAACGGGTCCGCAAGGGCCTGCCGGCACTAACGACGGAATGTACGTCGGGACGACGGGCGGCGCGATTGCGAATAACGCGGTTATACCGCTGACGCAAAGAACCGCTACTGCGGGTACGACGATGCTGTCGGCGGAAAACGGTATTCAAATCGGAACTACGGGAACGTATCTCGTTTCTTACGGCGTTCAAGGCAGCAACGGTACGGGAACGACCGTTCAAGGCGCGCTTTACCGCAACGGAGCGCCTATAATAAACGAAACCGCTACGGGATACGCGGCGGCGGGTAGCAACGGCAACGCTTACCGTACTTCTATTCTGAACCTTAACAACGGCGACGTACTGACTCTGCTCAACACTTCGGGCGATACTCTCACCGTCGGCGAAGCGTCCGTTTCCGCTCTCAGACTTTCTTAATTTATTTTACCACTACGAAAAGAATTAGTCAAGTAAGATATAAAAAGTCTTAAAAAAAGGCAAACGGCTCTCTTAAATCGGGGAGCCGTTTCGTTTTGTATTTTGTTTTTCGTTTTTAACAATTCTTTGAATATAAAAAACTCACCGAAACGATTTTTCGTTTCGGTGAGTTATGTTTTTGTTTTAATTAAGCCTTTTCAACTAATTTAGTTATAACAACAGCAGTACCATCTAAAATTACATTAGTTTTGTTTTGTGTTTCAGGTGCAATATACGTTTTTCCACTTGCTTCAATTGTGTAATCAGAAGTAGCAGTAACAGAATACTTACCTTCGCCTACCGATTCACCTTCCTTTACTTTTTCAAGTTTTGTAGAAGAAGTATTAACTACTTTAAATACATTTCCATTATAAACAACGTAATAAGGCGTTTCGCTAGCCCATGCGTCTGCAATTTCAGTATCTTCCGCATTATCGGTTACGTATTTTTGAATAATCTTATTTACAGTGGTATCGTCCTTAGTTTTGTTTGCCTTTTTGAGTACCGTCGTTAATGTGGGTACCAAAATTGCCGCAAGGATTGCGATTACCGCAATTACGATTGCGAGTTCTACAAGGGTAAAGCCCTTTTTCTTGTTTGCGTTTTTCATAATAATCTCCTTTTTAAGTGGTCTTTAATCTTTAACCATAATACCATAATATTATGTACCTTAGGACTATTTTTGTCAAGCCATTTGCAAAAAAAGTTACCCCCCCCCCTGAAAAATTACGGTTTCGGGGTTCTTTTTTGAATATTTTTACGCTTTTTGTGAATATTTTCGCTTTTATTCGGTTTAGTTGCATTAAACTTGTTCTTGCTTACGCGGTTCGATTCGTTTTTCTTTCTGTCTATCCGCGCTTTTTCAAGACTGTCTTTGCTTTCTTTTCCGCCGTAAGCCTTTTTGTATTCGTTAAACGATTTAAAACCTTCTCTCACGCGTTTGGGCGAACTTTTTTTCTTTTTGTCGCCGTAAGGTTTTCCGCCTTTCGGTTTGGTTTGTTTTGCCGTTTTTTGTTTTTTGTATTCGGTAACGGAAAACGGGCAAATATATTCGTCTATTTCGTTTTTGGTTTCTCTTATTATATTATCCAAATCGGTAAGTTGGTACCTGTTGTTAATGAGCGTATACGCAACGCCCGTTTTTCCCGCCCTTGCCGTTCTTCCTATTCTATGCGTATAGAACTCCGTTTGTTTGGGAACGTCGTAGTTTAAAATGCAGTCTACGTCCGTTATGTCCAGCCCCCTTGCCGCCACGTCCGTTGCGACTAAAAAGTTCAATTTGCCGTCTTTCATTTCGGTGATGACTTTTTTTCGTTCGGGCTGCGACATATCGCCGTGCAAGGCTTTGGCGTTATACCCTTCCTTTTTCAAAACGCCTTGTACCTTATCCGCCATTTTTTTCGTGTTGCAAAAGACTATCGCTCTCGTCGGTTTTAAATCGGCGACGATATACAGCAACGCGTTGTTTTTCTCTTTCTCGGCGACGTACGCGAACTTTTGCGCTATTTGAAGATTTTCGTTCGTTTTGTTGATTTCCACGAACAAAGGCTCTTTCATATACGTTTTGGATATTTCCAAAATAGGTTTGGGCATCGTTGCGGAAAACATTACCGTTTGTCTGTACGGGTTGGTGTCCGCCATAATCTTTTCCATGTCGTCCCTAAAACCCATATTAAGCATTTCGTCCACTTCGTCCAAAACGAGCATTTTAACGTTTTTGAGTTTAAGAGTTCTTCTTCTCATGTGGTCCATAATCCTGCCCGGCGTCCCTACCACGATTTTCGCGTTTTGTTTTAGCGCGACGATTTGGCGTTCCATACTCGCTCCGCCATACACGGGTACGACTTTTACCCCTTCTTTAAACTCGTTGAGTTTGCGTATTTCCGCCGTGATTTGCATTGCAAGTTCGCGCGTGGGACAAAGCACTAAAATCTCCGTTTGTCTTGTTTCGCTGTCCGCAAGAGTTACCGCGGGTATGCCGTAAGCGAACGTCTTGCCCGATCCCGTTTGGGATTTGCCGACTACGTCTTTGCCGCTCATTATTAAAGGTATCGTTTTTTCTTGTATTTCCGTAGGCGTTTCAAACCCGTTCTTGTCTAATGCCTTCGATATATATTCGGGCAGGTTCATTTCGTTAAAGTTCATTTATTTTCTTTTCCTTCCAAACTTCTTTTATAATAAAACAAATATTGTTGATAGTACCCGCTGTTCTCTTTGAACTCCGCGACGAAAAACTCGGCAATCTTCGTTCTGTCCGTAAGGTCGCCTTTAAAGTCTTGTCTGTAAATCTTTTCTATCCACGTGTCTACGGGAAAACTGTCCGTTCGATGGTACCCGAACAAACTTACGCAGTCCGCAACTTTTGCCCCGACGCCTTTTAAATTGAGCAGTTTCTTTTTCAGTTCGCTCGTCGTTAAACTGCCGAAATCGTCGACGTTCAAGCCCCCCGCAAGCGTTTGCGCCGTTTTAAGCACGTATTCGTCGCGGTATCCCAGCCCCAGCGCGGTATAAAACGATTTGTCTTTCTCCGCCATTTTTTCCGCCGTCGGAAACGCGCGGTACTTTTCGCCGCAGAACTCTTTTTCTTCGCCGAGATTATCGCACAGCCGTTCGATGATTCCTTTGATTCTCGGTATATGGTTGTTTTGCGATACGATGAACGAAAAAAGCGTTTCGGTTTTGTTTTGGTTGAGTATTCGCACGCCTTTGCCGAGTTCCGCCGATTTTTTGAGTACGGGGTAGTCGCTGTTTCGCGCCGAATCGACTATTTTCTTATAATCGGTGGTTACGTCGAAAAAGTTTTTGAAGTATTCTTCGTCTTCGTCGTTACACGTTATCGACGTGGCGGCGTTTTTGGTTTCTATATAGCACGCCTTGTCCGTCGAATACACGACGTACCCGTCGCCGATTTTTTTAAACCGAAATATTTGTCCGCATTCGAGCGTTTCGCCTGCGTTAAAGTATTCCGAGTCGTAAACAAGTGTTTTCATAATTCACCTTTCCCGCGTAAGAATAAAAAAACGGGGGCTTTGTTGCAAGCCCCTTTAATTCAGATTATTTGTTTTCAACCGCGTAAACGCTGACTTGTTTCTTGTCTTTGCCTACTCTTTCAAACTTAACTACGCCGTCAACCAAAGCGAATAACGTATCGTCTTTGCCGATACCTACGTTGTTGCCCGCGTTGAACTTCGTTCCTCTTTGGCGAACGAGAATGTTGCCTGCAAGAGCGAATTCGCCGTCGGCTTTCTTTGCGCCAAGACGTTTACCTACGCTGTCTCTGCCGTTTTTCGTGCTACCGCCGCCTTTGTGGTGAGCGAATAAACTTATAAATAACATATTAGTCGTCCTCCTTTATTACGCTTCTACGGGCGCTTCCGCCTTTTCCTTTTCGTTGGAAATGCTCAAAATCTTAACAGCCGTGAACGGTTGTCTGTGACCTTGTTTCTTTCTTTCGTTCTTTTTCGCTTTGTACTTATAAACGATAATCTTAGGGAACTTGCCTTGTTCTACGACTTCACCGACCGCAGTGTATTTTGCAGCCGCTTTTCCCGTCTTTACGGTCTTGCCGTCGCTTACCATAAGTACGCCGAAATTAACTTTCGCGCCGACTTCCGCATCGAGTTTTTCAAACTTGATTACTTCGCCGACTTCCGCCTTGTATTGCTTGGAACCGTTTTCCAAAATTGCATACATTGTTACTTTACCTCCTCTAACCTGTCTCGCCGAAAATTGTTTTTGGGTGGCGCAACTAAGCGCGCTTATAAAACCCGTTTCGAGCGGATACCCGTATACTATACTATATTAAACTTTTTTTGTCAAGAATATTTTTGTTCCTTTTTACATATTTTTTTGAATTATGCCCAAACTTTCTCTATACCGTTTATAAGGAGATTTTTTATGGCAAACAACCCAAGTAAAGACGTTTTACTTAACGATCTATACAAAAACGCGCACACGGCGTTGCAGTCGATAAGCAACCTTATGCCCGAACTCGACGACGACAAAAACACGATTAAGGACGAACTCAAAGAAGAATACGAAAGGTACGAAAAATATATGAGCGAACTTTCGCATTATATGAAAGATTGCAAAATCGAACGCAAAGACATAAACCCTATGAAAAAAGCGATGATGTGGGGAGCGGTGAAAATGAACACCGCATTCGATACCTGCGACACGCACGTTGCGGATATTATGCTTAAAGGTACGCTTATGGGTATAACGGACGTAACCGCTATGCTTAACGGCACGAACGGAGCCGTCCCCGAAGACGTACAAAAGTTCGCCGAAGAATTGCTTAAAATCGAAGAACAACACGAAAAAAACCTGAAAAAGTTTTTGTGATAAACGGCCGTTCCGTTTTCGCCGACCGATTTAATGCGGTCGGCGGTTTTTATCGACAACTTGAAATCGTCCGTTTAAACGATTGCTTTTTGTCGGCGGTCTGCATCTGTCATTAACAATCTGTCGCTAAACCGACTTTTTCAAGAACGCCCCGCACGTTATTCGTGCGGGGCGTCGGATTTTAGTCTTTTCTCAGACAAATATTGAGTTTTTATTCCGCAAATATGAATTCGCTATATAACCTTTTACCGCAATCGTTATTATTCTTTTGGGTCGGTTTTGTTTTCTTCGGGTGTTGCGTCGCAAGTTTCTTCGGGTTTGTTACCCAGAATACATTTTCCGACAAACAGCCAAAGAATAGGCGCGGCCGCCGTAGAACCTGCGTTCGGATTGATTGCGAAAATTACAATCATAAAAATTACGTGGCACACTACAAAGTTGATGATAGCCATTTTCCACGCTTTCTTTTTTGTCGTCGCTCCGTGTGTGCACCTGTGCCAAATCGGGAAAATACTGTACACAATCGCCGTGATAATCAGTGAAATAAATATCATTTTTTCTTCTCCTTAAAAATTAAACATCGTGTCGTCTTCGTTTTTGTAATAATACTTGCCGTTAAGCTTGATTATCGGGCAACCGAAATCGATAAGGTAACCTATGTTTCTTCCGACCGTCTTTCTGTCGCACTCTACGCCTATCATGTTTAAGACCTTCGCGATGCTCGTTTGTGAAACGGGACGTTCTCTCGTAGAACCCTTTTTCAGCGCAATCAATACGTAAAGTATTATCGTCTTTTTTGCAATTTGTTTTTTCATTGTCTTCACTTCCTTTTCGGTTATTACTTCAAACGATGAAAAAACACTTTATATAAAAGACTATTTTACTATTTCTTCCAAAATCGTGTTTTTGCAAATCGTTTAAAGCTTTCACTTTTAGAAAAAACAGCGGTAAATTATTTTGCAAAAATCGATTTTGTTAGATTTTATATTAAGTTTTTACACTTGGTGCTATTTTTGAGTAAAAAATGTGATTTTATTTAGTCTTTACGGCGTTTTTTCATTTTATAGTAAATTATTTTACTATTTTTACCGTAAAGCCTCTTCTCTCTAATACTAACGTATATATTATATCATATCGAAATGGACAAAACTCGCCCGACTATCTTGACAAATGAAAAAAACGTCGTTTTTTTATAAAAAAGTTGTTAAAAAATCCCCCTTTCGGGGGTTATTCGGCGTATTTCGTTGACATTGCGTTTAATTCGTTTTACAATAATGGTATGAAAAACAAAGGTGAAATAGCAAAAGAATATTTCGAGCGCGGGTACACTTGTTCGCAAGCGGTCGTTCTCGCTTTTAAAGACGAAATCGGCGTTGACGAAACCGTTTTGGCGAAACTCGTAGGCGGGCTGGGTGGCGGAGTCGCAAGAAAAAGGGAAGTATGCGGAACGGTTACGGGACTGACGATAACCCTTTCTTACCTGTACGGCGACGCGCTCATGGACGTAAAAACGAAAAGCGAATTGTATGCAGACATTCAGTCGGTCATAAACAAGTTCGAGCAAGCAAACGGCTCAATCGTGTGTAAAAACCTTTTGGGACTTGCTAAAACCGAAAACTCGCCCGTTGCCGAGCCGAGAACGAAAGAGTATTATAAAAAAAGACCGTGCGGTTTATTGTGTCACGACGCGGCTCTTTTAGTGCAAGAGTTTATCGATTCTCACGAATTAGTTAAAAAAAGTTAAGAAAGTAGTTAAAAACACTTGCTTTTTTTATGATTTTTTGGCATTATATAAAGGCACGGAGAGATGGCCGAGCGGTTGATGGCGCACGCTTGGAAAGCGTGTATAGTGAAAGCTATCGCAGGTTCAAATCCTGTTCTCTCCGCCAGAGTACAAAAATACGAACCCTGACGATAAGTTAGAGTTCGTATTATTCTTTTCTAACGAATATTTCGGCATAAAGGTCGATTTGGACGGCAAAAAGAAGAATCAGCCGGGCGTTTAACCGCTCGGCTTTTTCTATGCTCTAAAACAGGTTTCTTGCTATGAAAGACCGTATAACAGTTTTTTCAATAGACATAACAATAAAGATACCGCTCCGGTTTTTTGCCTTTCGCCACCCCGTTGTAGCACAGTTAAAAGCCGAAGTAAACGGGAAAAATTGTACTCCGCTTCGCTTCGTGGCGTTCGCGCTTTGCGCTCGGCTACTGCTGAAAACTTTAATCATACCAAGAGTCAGACTCGCTATTGAGTTTGGCTCTTTTTTTATTTACGCAACAATTTTGTCCATTTTCGTTGACTTCGGGGATTGCGACTTTAACTCGCACTTACGTTTGCTTTTCTCGGTGCTACTCCGTCTTTGCCGAAAGGCTAATAAAAAACGGCAGAATACGAAACACCATACAATTTCATACTCTGCCGTTAGTTCGGTTTAATTACAATTCAATTCAGTTCAATTCGGTTAATTTAAGTCATAAGCGTGTTTCAGTGTTGCCGACAGATACTTGGCTAAAAATTTCGTGAGCCCTATGCTCAATACAATCGGCCTTAACGAGCAGATTACAACCGAACCCGAAACGATACTCGACGAAGAACAAAAGAATGATTATACCGCTTTTGACGGGCTTATATCTAAAATGAACTTGACTGTTGTTATTCCGCAAAAGGGATAATGAAAACGCCTTCGCCTACGCCGAGAGTTAAATCGAGTTTTCCTTTGTCGAGGGTTTTTACGACCTTTTCTCCGCCGATATAACAAACGGCTTTGTTGTATTTCGAGCCGTCGAACGTAAGAGCGATTTCGTCGGTAAGATTAAGCGACGTTTCGTTGTAATTTACAGCCATAATTCCGTCGTTACCGTCCTCGTCGTTAAAATATCCGAAGAGGGTGTCTTGAGAAGTCGTAACTTCTTTTAAGGACGGAACGCTATCCAAAGACAATCTCGTAAGAAATTGGAACGAAGTGTTCGACGTTCTGTCTTTACCGGTCGTCGTGTGTCCGGCGTCGTTAGTGAAAGTTCCGATCCAGTCGAATTGAAGCAAAACGTGGTCGAAAGCGAGCAATTCGCCGTTCGCCTTTTTAACGCTTTCGTAAATATCCGTTTTTTCGCCCGCACGACTTATCATCGCTTCCTGACTTTCCGCAAATTCGAATCCGACAAGCGGGCTTGCATAACAGAAGCATGAAATACCGTCGTAACCGAACGCCATCAAAGCGTACTCCTGCATACGAATGTCCTCGTAAGAGGGAACTCTGTCTCTCGAACCGTAAATCGCGCCGCTTGCATTGCCGTCCTCGTCGATTCCGTAAGGCATTGTCTGAATAAAGAAATTGGTTTTCAATCCTTCATAAGAATTCGCGACTTTTTTTAACGTCTGCACGTCGAAAAGCCAGTTATCGTCAAGACACTTTTCGCCGTTTTCGTTGTACGTAAGAGGGTATCTGTCGGCGGAAAGCCATTTTTCGCCGGAAGTAAGTTTTGAAAGCACGTTATCGCAATAGAATTTGAGATAATCGGAATAAACGCCGTCGAATTCTTTCTGAACGACTTGCGCGAAAGAAGGGAACAGATTCGAGTAAAAGTTTCTGCCGTCGGAATTTTGATTCCACCAATCGACTTGCGCCGCCATAGACGTCATTTGCGATTTATTCGGTTCGTCCACGCATATTCCGAGGACTGCGTCGCTTTGTTTGAATTCGGAAATCTTACGGTACGCCGTGCCGTCGGAAATGCCGGGATTGACGTAAACTTTAACGCCGTTATTTCCGAGAAGAGTTAAAGTTTTTTCGGCTTTTTCGTCGTAAGAATAAAAACTTTGCACTCCGTCGCCCGCGCCGATGGCAAACAATACGCTTAACCCCGATTCCTTAATCCATTTTACGTTGGATTCGTTCAGGGTGGACGGAATAAGCCATCCGCTTATCGTGAGTTCGTAGTCGTCTTGTTTTAAATCGTAATCGGGTAAAATAATCTTAGTCATTCCGCTATTGTTTCCTTTATCGCTGTTTCCGTTGTCTCCGTCGCACGCCGCAAGCGAAAAAATCATTCCCACGGCAAGCGCGGCGGACAAAATTTTATTTAACTTCATCGTTTACCATTCCTTTTATCAGTATTTTTCTGATTGCCGAAAATTCTTCTT
>CAKQQS010000008.1 GCA_934271255.1 uncultured Clostridia bacterium | reverse complement strand
GCGGACGGCGAAGTAGTCGGTACTCAAACGTACACGATAGAAAATACCGAAATTACGGTACCCCAAGTACCCGAAAAGGCGAACTATACGGGAGTATGGGAAGAGTTCGTTCTCGAAAACAACCAAACCCAAGTAGTAAACGCGGTATACACGGCTAAAACTTATACCGTAACGTTCAAGGCGGACGGCGAAGTGGTCGGTGCTCAAACGTACACGATAGAAAACACCGAAATTACGGTACCCCAAGTACCCGAAAAGTCGCATTACACGGGAACGTGGGAAAGTTACGTACTTGACGGCGGCGACAAAGTAGTCAACGCGGTTTACACGGCTGAAACTTATACCGTAACGTTCAAGGCGGACGGCGAAGTAGTCGGTACTCAAACGTACACGATAGAAAATACCGAAATTACGGTACCCCAAGTACCCGAAAAGGCGAACTACACGGGAGTATGGGAAGAGTTCGTTCTCGAAAACAACCAGACCCAAGTAGTAAACGCGGTATACACGGCTAAAACTTACACCGTAACGTTCAAGGCGGACGGCGAAGTAGTAGGCACTCAAACGTACACGATAGAGAATACTCAAATTACGGTACCCCAAGTACCCGAAAAAGCAAATTATACGGGAACGTGGGAGAATTACGTACTTGACGGCGGCGACAAAGTAGTCAACGCGGTATACAAGAAAACGGGCGGAACGAGTAACTGTAATTTAAGCGTCGGCGGGGCGATGTTCGTCGTTCTCGGCGCGGTTGCGGTAGTTTTAAAGAAAAAGAGAAAATAACTTTTTAACGACGAAAAACAAAAAAGGCGACGAGCAAACTTGCTCGTCGCCTTTTGTATATCGTTGTATGCGGTTATTTTAAACGGGGTTATAACTCGAACCCGAGATAAAGCAAAATGAGTTTAATAGTGTTTTCAATGCCTTTGAAGTGCGTTCTTTCCATACCGTGCGACGCGTGTACGCCCTGACCGATAAGCGCGCCTTTAACGTCGTAACCCGCTTCCCACATTGCGCCTACGTCCGAGCCGTAATGCGGGTACACGTCTACGGCGTAGTCGATGCCGTTGTCTTTGGCAAGGTTTATCAATCGGGTAGTCAGGTCGTAACTGTACGGGCCGTTACTGTCTTTCGCGCAAACGGAAACTTTGTACTCGTCGCATTTAAGGTCGGTGCCTACGCAACCCATATCGACGGCAAGCATACTTATAAGGTTATCGGGAACGAAACTTGCGCCGTGTCCTACTTCTTCGTATACGGAAATCAAAATCTTAACGTCGTATTCGGGGATAAAGTCGTTGTCTTTCATAATTTTCAACACGGTAAGCAAATCGCATACGCTTGCCTTGTCGTCGATAAACCGCGATTTTAAAAACCCGCTTTCGGTTACCGTCGTTTTGGGGTCGACGGCAATATAATCGCCGTTGTCTATTCCCAAAGCGTAAACGTCTTTATCGCTTTTAACGACTTCGTCCAGGCGGATATACATAGAGTTTTCCGCTCTTTTTTTGTCCGCGTCGTCGTAAACGTGCGACGATGGGGAAGTGGACAAAATCGTGCCCGTATATCTTTTGCCCGTTCTGGTGATTATCGTACAGTATTCGCCGTCTATCGTAGCGAGTTGAATACCGCCTATTCTGGTAAAGTTAATTTCGCCGTTTGCCGAAACGGAACGTACCATAAGACCCAACGTATCCGTGTGCGCGGAAAGTCCCAACGCCTTTTCGCTTTTTTTGCCTTTATACGTAAGTATCGCCGCGCCGTTATTCGTCTCTGTAAACGTCGCGCCGTTTTCTTCGGCGAGGCGTTTTATAAGGGGCATAATTTCGTTAGTATAACCCGTAGGCGAAGGGGTTGAAAATATCTTCTTCGCCAAATCGAAATAATATTCTTTGTAATCGTTAACGTTCATAATAAGTTCCTTTTAATTTAATCGTTGAATAGGGCGCGTCAAACCGCGTTCGTCGCGGTATACCGCCCGCTTATTTTATTATATATTCGTTTATAAACTGTACCGCCTGATACACGTATTTGACGGGTATAAACTTGATTTTGTCTTTGTATTTTTCAACCGACTTCAAGTTGGCTTTGGGGATAATTGCTTGCTCGAACCCGTTTCGTATACATTCGGTTATTCGTTTTTCGGCGTGGCTTACGGGACGAACTTCGCCGTTTAACCCGACTTCCCCGAAAACCGCCAGAGTAGCGGGCAGGGGCGCGGATTTAACGCTCGAAACGAGAGATACTATCACCGCCAAATCGACGGCGGGCTCGTCGAGTTTGATTCCGCCCATTGCCGAAACGTACGCGTCTTCCGTATAAAACGGCACGCTTGCTCGTTTTTCGCCGACCGCTATCAATACGGACAGTTTATTGTAATCGATACCTATCGCCATACGTCGGGGCATACCGAACGCCGTCTTGCTCGTAAGACTTTGTATTTCGACGAGCAACGCTCTGTTTCCCGAAACGGACGGAAAAACTACGGAACCCGCGCTCGGCTGTCTGTCTGCCGAAATGAAAATGCCCTTGTAGTCTTTTACTCCGAAAATGCCGTCGTCCTGCATTTCAAACACGCCTATTTCGTCCGTTGCGCCGAATCTGTTTTTGACCGCGCGCAAAAGACGGAAGTTTTCCACCTTGTCCCCTTCGAAATACAACACGGTGTCCATAACGTGTTCCAACACTTTGGGGCCCGCAATCGCGCCTTCTTTGGTAACGTGTCCGACGATAAACGTCGTGATGCGTTTGCTTTTGGCAATCTTCATAAACCTGCCCGCGCATTCTCTTACTTGCGAAACGCTTCCCGCCGTAGAACTCAATTCTTCCAAGTATACCGCCTGAATTGAGTCTACTATCAAAAAGTCTACGTCGTCAAGACATTCTTCTATATTATTGACGCACGTTTCGTTCATAATCAAAAGGTCTTTGCCGTCCACGTTAAGACGCGTTGCCCTGAGTTTTATCTGAGACGCGCTCTCTTCCGCCGAAACGTACAACACTTTATAATTTTTCGCAAGGTTGCCTGCGACTTCCGTAAGCAGCGTCGATTTGCCTATACCGGGATCGCCGCCTATTAAAATCAAAGAAGCGGGTACTATTCCGCCGCCCAAAGCGGTGTCGAGTTCGGGTATGCCCGAACTTATCCGTTTAAAAGTTTCTTTTTGTATTTCGTTTAACGGCACGGGGCGTACGAACGTTCTCGAAGTCCCCGAAAAAGAAGTTTTTTGTTTTTCTGTTTCTGTTATTTCTTCCGTAAACGAACTCCACGCTCCGCAGTCGGGGCATTTTCCCAACCACTTCGGACTCTTGTATCCGCACTCGCCGCAAACGAAAACAGACGTTGATTTTGCCATAATTCTTTCCTTTTCTATGTTCGCCCCGACAAAAAGTTTTTTAGGGCGAAAGAGTGTTTGCCGACGGTCGCTACGTTAAACAACCCGTCGGTTTTATTTTGTAAAATCCGTCGACGACAACCGTTTAACTTCGATTCGTTTAACCGACGGCTTACGCCGAGGCGGTTAAACGGCAAGTCAGTCGTCGACCGCGCAAAGGAGTACCGTCGCGTAGGCGGCTATGCCTTCTTCTCTGCCGACGAATCCGAGTTTTTCAGTGGTGGTAAAACTCAGACCTACGTCGGAAGGGGGCAAACTCAACAGTTTTGAAAGGCTGTTCGTTATTTGTTCTCTGTACGGGTTGAGTTTTGGTTCTTCCGCCATAACGACCGCCGAAACGTTTGAAATCTTAAACCCGTGTGCGGGCAGTTCTTTGAGAACGTCTTTTAATAAAGTCGCGCTGTCGGCGTTTTTGTATTTTTTGTCCGTATCGGGAAAGCGTTGTCCTATATCGGGTAAAGCGAGCGCGGACAAAACGGCGTCCGAAACGGCGTGCAGAAGCGCGTCGGCGTCGCTGTGCCCCAAAAGTCCTTTGCAATGTTCTATTTTAACTCCGCCCAGAATCAACGGGCGGTTTTCTGCAAGGCGATGGCAATCGAACCCTATTCCCGTTTTGTACGCGGGGCGTAAATCTTCGGGAAAAGTCAGTTTGATATTTTTCGCTTTGCCTTGCGAAAGAGCGGGTTGACCTATGAAATCGAGCCACAAACTGCTTTCGTCGGGGTATACCTTGTTCGCCTGACGAAAGGCGGATTTGAGCTTGGTCGTGTTGAAAGATTGCGGAGTCTGTATAAGATACAGATACTCTTTGCCTTTAATGTCGACTATACGGTGGTCGTTTGCGGACGCTATCGTATCTCTCGAATTGATAGCCGCCACGCCGCTGCCGTATTCGAGAGCGGTGTCCATCGACGCGTCGATTATATCTTTATCGACGTAAGGGCGCGCGCCGTCGTGAATTATAACGTAATCCGTTTCGACGAGCGACAACGCTTTGGATACGGATTCGTGTCGCGTCCCGCCGCCTAAAATAAGCGTTATGGGTTTTTCCGTGTAAGCCGCCAGAATATCCTTGACGGCGTCGAAATCGGCTTTTGAAGAAGTTACCACGACTCTGTCGACGCGATTGTCCGTAAGAAAGGGAATAAGCGCGTTCTCCATAACCGTTTTGCCGTTAAGATTGAAAAGTATTTTGTCTTCTTTCGCGCGGGTAGAATGCCCCGCGCACGTCAAAATCAAAGTAAACATAATTTCACCCCGTAATAATTCTGTACATATTTTCGCATTCGTTCGCTTTGGCAAAATCCTTGACTTCCAAAACGACGAACTTTAAAGTTTTACCGCCGAGCCTTATCGACACTTCGTCGCCGACTTTTACGTCGAACGACGGCTTGACGTCCTTGCCGTTGACGGAAACTCGTCCGCCTTCGCACGCTTCTTTGCCGACCGTTCTTCTTTTTAAAATACGCGATACTTTAAGGTATTTGTCTATTCTCATTGCAGCCTCTTTTAAAGTTTTTTGTAATTTAGCGTTCAAACGCTTGACATCTTGACTAAGATGTTTTAAAATGATAGAATGTTTTATAATAGGCTATTATGCCATTTATACCCTTTTTTCGGGTTTTTTAGTTATAAAAACAGGTAAAAAGGGGTGTTTTTGAGCATAACAACCGTAGAAAATTACTGATTTTTTTCAAATTTCTTTAATTATACAACAAATTTTAATTGAAATCAAGCGGTATGCTACGGTTTAAATAATTTTTTTAAGGAGTGTTTTGATGGCACGCGATTTAAACAAGTTAAAGGAAATTCAGTGCGGAAAAATTACGAGAAAGACTTTTTCGAGAATCAACGAAGTTAAGGACATGCCTTATCTGGTCGAAGTACAGTCAAAGTCTTTCAAGGAGTTTATCTTTAACGGAATCAGGGAAGTATTCGACGACTTTTCGCCGATTATCGACCATGCGGATCACTTTGAACTTTACTTTTTAGACTACAATTTCGGTCTTGACAAAAAGGGAAGGGATTTGCTTGAAAGCGCGAAAGTTTTCGACAAACGCGCTTGCGATTTGGTTAAAAACGACAGTACGGATTTCCGTCATATCAACTTCGACGACGCGAAGGAACTTCTCGACGAAGAAGACAAGCCGTTTAAGTACAGCGAAAAAGAATGTAAAGAAAGAGACGCTACGTTATCTCTTCCGATGCGCGTAAAGGTACGCCTTGTCAACAAGGTTACGGGCGAGTCTATCGATTCGGAAGTTTTCATGGGGGATATTCCGTGGATGACGAAGAACGGTTCGTTCATCATAAACGGGGCGGAGAGAGCGATCGTATCGCAGTTGGTGCGTTCTCCCGGTATCTACGTAGACAACGAAGTAGATAAATCGGGCAACACTTTATACGACATCACCGTTATACCCAACAGGGGCGCGTGGCTCGAATTCAAGCAAGATTCTCAAAACGTTCTTTGGGTAAACGTCGACAGAACGAGAAAGTTACCCGCAACGGTACTTTTGAGAGCGTTGGGGTTCGGTACGGACGAAGCGCTTGCGGACTTGTTCGGCAACAACGAAATAATCGCGGCGACCGCCGAGAAAGATACCGCTAAATCGGAATACGACGGTCTTAACGAATTGTATCGCAGATTGCGTCCGGGCGAAATGCCGTCGGCGGAAGCGGTACGTCAACACTTTAAGAGCATATTCTTCGATCCGAGAAAATACGACGTCGCGGGCGTAGGCAGATATAAATATAACAAGCGTTTGCGTTTAGGCGTTCGTATCAAAGGCTTGACGGCGTACGAAAACGTAATTTCTTCGGACGGCGAAGTTTTGGTTATGGCGGGCGAAGAGTTTACCGAACAAAGCGCGGAAGCGGTGCAAAACGCGGGTATCAACGCGGTACTCGTAGACATCGGCGGAAAACCGCACAAGATAATCGGCAACAACGTAGTCGATTTTAAGGCGATTACGGGCAAAAATCCCAAAGATTACGAACTTTTGGATTATATTTACTACCCCGTATTCGAACTCGGCAAGGAAATAGCGAACTACGCGGAAAATTACAGTATAGAAGACACCGCGGAATATTATAAAAAACAAATCAACGAGTTTTTCTATATCGACGAAAAAGTCGCGGACGCGGACAGCGAAAAATTAGAAGACAAGAAAGCGGACGAAAAGAGAAGAGAAACGAGAAACAAGTTCGTTCTTGCGTGCAAGACGTTCTATGCGATTCTCGATTCGGACGGAGCGTTCGATATGACGGCGGAAATCAGAAGAGAAATCCGTCCGCTCGTATTGAAATTAAACCACAACCACATCACGGCGGACGATATCGTAGCGTCGGTATCCGTCAACCTTGACGCGGTCGCGTCGCTCAGACTCGGCAAAGAACATTTGATAGGCCACGTCGACAACATCGACCATTTGGGCAACCGTAGAGTAAGGTCTGTCGGCGAACTTTTACAAAATCAGTTCAGAATAGGTATTGCGAGATTAGAGCGCGTTATCAAAGAAAGAATGTCCACGCAGGACGCGAAGGAAGTAACTCCTTCGAGTTTGATTAACGTTCGTCCCGTAAGCGCGGCGATAAAAGAGTTCTTCGGTTCGTCGCAATTATCGCAGTTCATGGATCAGAACAACCCGATTGCGGAACTTACTCACAAGAGAAAATTATCCGCGTTGGGACCGGGCGGTTTGAACAGAGAAAGGGCAACCTTCGAAGTGCGCGACGTCAACTACACTCACTACGGTCGTATTTGTCCGATAGAAACTCCCGAAGGACAGAACATCGGTCTTATTTCGTCCTTGACGGCTTACGCTAAGGTAAACGAATTCGGATTTATCGAAACTCCGTACAGAAAAATAGTACACGAAGAAAAAGACGGCAAAATCGTAACGACGGTAACGGACGAAGTCAGATATATGACCGCCGACGAAGAAGACGATTACACCGTAGCGCAAGCGAACGAAGCGTTGGACGAAAACAACCACTTCGTCAGCGACCGCGTTTCGTGCAGACGCCGTGAAGACATTACGGTTATGAGCGCGTCCGAAATGGATTATATGGACGTTTCGCCCAAACAACTTATATCGGTAGCAACCGCGCTTATTCCGTTCCTTGAAAACGACGATACGAACCGTGCGTTGATGGGCTCGAACATGCAACGTCAGGCAGTTCCCCTTTTAATGCCCGAAAACGCTATCGTAGCGACGGGCATCGAAAGCAAGATTTCTTACGACTCGGGTGTTATGGTAACCGCGAAAGCGGACGGCGTAGCCAAGAGCGTAGCGGGCGACGAAATCGTCATTCAGGAAGACAGCGGATTTGAAAGACACTATAAATTAAAGAAGTTTGAAAGAAGCAACCAAGGCACGTGCATCAACCAACGTCCCATCGTTTCGACGGGCGACAGGGTAAAGACGGGGGACGTCATTGCGGACGGCCCCGCGACGAGCAACGGCGAACTTGCGCTCGGCAGAAACATTCTCATCGGCTTTATGACGTGGGAAGGTTATAACTACGAAGATGCTATACTTCTTTCCGAAAAACTCGTTCGCGACGACGTGTTCACTTCTATTCACATCGAAGAACACGAAACGGAAGCGAGAGATACGAAATTAGGCCCCGAAGAAATCACGAGAGATATTCCCAACGTAGGCGAAGACGCTCTTAAAGATTTGGACGCGGAAGGTATAATAAGAATCGGCGCGAAAGTTACGAGCGGCGACATTCTGGTAGGTAAAGTTACCCCGAAAGGCGAAGCAGAACTCACGCCCGAAGAAAGACTTTTAAGAGCGATATTCGGCGAAAAAGCAAGAGAAGTAAGAGATACTTCCCTTAAAGTACCGCACGGCGAAGGCGGTATCGTAGTAGACGTAAAAATCTTTACGAGAGCAAACAAAGACGAACTTCAACCGGGCGTAAACAAACTCGTAAGAGTTTACATTGCTCAGAAACGTAAGATAAGCATCGGCGACAAGATGGCGGGACGTCACGGTAACAAGGGCGTTATTTCGAGAATACTTCCCGAAGCGGACATGCCTTTCCTTGCGGACGGCACGCCGTTGCAGATAGTGCTTAACCCGTTGGGCGTACCTTCGCGTATGAACATCGGTCAGGTTCTGGAAGTACACTTGGGCAACGTATGTAAACAACTCGGCTGGAAAATCGCGACGCCCGTATTCGACGGCGCGGACGAAAGCGAAATCAAACAATTATTGCAAGACAACAACATTCTGAACCCGAAAGGGGAAGTCGACGGCAAGATTCAACTTTACGACGGAAGAACGGGCGAACCGTTTGAAAACAGAACGACCGTCGGTCAGATGTATATGATTAAGTTGCACCACTTGGTCGACGATAAGATTCACGCAAGATCTACGGGACCGTACTCGCTCGTAACGCAACAACCCTTAGGCGGTAAAGCGCAATTCGGCGGACAGCGTTTCGGCGAAATGGAAGTTTGGGCTTTGGAAGCGTACGGCGCGGCTCACATCTTGCAGGAAATATTGACGGTTAAGTCGGACGACGTCGTAGGCAGAGTCAAGACTTACGAATCGATAGTAAAGGGCAACAACGTAAGCGAACCGGGTATTCCCGAAGCGTTTAAGGTACTCCTTAAAGAACTTCAATCGCTCGCGCTCGATATGAAAGTATTGACGGCAAACGGCGAAGAAGTCGACATTAAGGACCTTATCGAAGGCGATCTCGACGTCGATTATCAGGTAAGAGAAAAAGACGAAAGAGAAGAAGTCGACTTGTTCAAACCCGCGAAAGACGAAAGACCTATCGAAGAAGAAAACGTTATGTTCGACGACGACGATTTCCCGTTCAACTCGAACGATTTCTTCGACGACGACGAAGGGGATCTCGACACGACCGTTCCGACGGACGACGATTTGGATTTCAGTTATGACGAAGACGAGTCTTTGGATCTTGACGACGATCTCGATTTAGACGCGGACGACGGCGACGATTTATAATAGGGAGGTAATTGATAATGTTTGAACTTAATAACTTCGATTCAATACAAATAGGCGTTGCTTCCCCCACCAAGATTAAATCTTGGTCGTACGGCGAAGTTACGAAACCCGAAACGATAAATTACAGAACTCAGAAACCCGAACCGGGCGGACTTTTCTGCGAAGCCATTTTCGGACCGACGAAAGACTGGGAATGTCGTTGCGGTAAATACAAGAGAATAAGATACAAGGGAGTCGTATGCGACAAGTGCGGCGTAGAAGTAACGAGAGCGAAAGTCCGCAGGGACAGAATGGGACACATCGAACTCGCCGCTCCCGTATCGCATATATGGTACTTTAAAGGCGTTCCGTCGAGAATAGGCATTATGCTCGATATGAGCCCCAAAGCGCTCGAACAAGTTCTTTATTTCGTAAACTACGTAGTAATAGATCCGGGCAAAACGGAATTCGCGTATAAAGAAGTAATCAACGAAACGCAATATCAGGCGGCTATCGAAAAGTTCGGCGAAGGCTCGTTCATCGCAAAAATGGGCGCGGAAGCGATAAGAGAACTTCTTATGGCTATCGACCTTGACAAGGAAGCGGAAGAACTCCGCAAGACGATAAACGAAGGCAATTCGACGCAAAAGAAGTTGAAAGCGGTTAAGCGTATCGACATTGTAGAAGCGTTCCGTAAAAGCGGAAACCGCCCCGAATGGATGATACTCACGATTTTACCCGTAATGCCGCCCGAACTCCGTCCTATGGTACCCCTTGACGGCGGCAGATTCACGACTTCCGACTTAAACGATTTATACAGACGCGTTATCAACAGAAACAACAGGCTTAAAAAGTTGATTGAACTCGACGCGCCGGAAATGATTATAAGAAACGAAAAGAGAATGCTCCAAGACGCCGTAGACGCGCTTATCGACAACGGCAGAAAGGGTAAAGCGGTAACGGGCGCAAGCAACCGCGAACTCAAATCGTTGTCGGGCTTGCTTAAAGGTAAACAAGGGCGTTTCCGTCAGAACTTGCTCGGTAAACGTGTCGACTACTCGGGACGTTCGGTTATCGTCGTTGGTCCCGAACTTAAACTTTATCAATGCGGCTTGCCTAAGGAAATGGCTATCGAACTTTTCAAACCGTTCGTTATGAAAGAACTCGTTGCCAGACAAATCAGCCACAACGTAAAGAGCGCGAAGAGAGCGGTAGAAAAGATGAAACCGCAGGTATGGGACGTTCTGGAAGACGTAATCAAAGACCACCCCGTACTGTTGAACCGCGCGCCTACGTTGCACAGACTTTCCATTCAGGCGTTCGAGCCGGTTTTGATAGAAGGCAGAGCGATTAAACTGCACCCGCTCGTTTGCGGCGGATTCAACGCCGACTTCGACGGCGACCAGATGGCGGTTCACGTTCCCCTTTCTTTGGAAGCGCAGGCAGAAGCAAGATTCCTGATGCTCGCTTCTCACAACATTTTGAAACTTTCCGACGGTAAACCCGTAATGTCGCCTTCTCAGGACATGGTACTCGGCGCGTATTATCTTACTATTACACGTCGCGAAGAAGGCAAATACTACGACAAGTTCTTTAAAGAATTCGTCATCGGCGACGACGGAAAATATTACGACGAAAAACAAAGAGCGTACGAAAAAGTTGTCGATATGTCTAACGGAATGATTCTTCAAGGCGTTGACAAGGGCGATATGTGCGAAGGCGTTAAGGTTTACGTCCCGACTTATTATATAAGCGAAGACGAAGCGATAATGGCTTACCAGACCAAACAACTTCACATTCAGGACGAAATATACGTAAGAAGAACGGTTAAAGTTCAGGGTACTGACAGACAAGTTACGGGCATCGTTAAAACGACGGTAGGCAGAATAATATTCAACAACGCCATTCCGCAAGATTTGGGATTTGCAAAGAGAGTTACGGACGAAGACTACTTAAAGTACGAAATGGACGAACTCGTCGGCAAAAAGACGTTGCAGAAAATCGTACTCAACTCGTTCAAGACGGGCGGCGCGGAAAAGGCGGCGGAAGTTCTTGACAGCGTTAAAGCGTTGGGATACAAATATTCGACTATCGGCGCGCTTTCTACTTCCGTATTCGACATGCACATGCCCCCCGAAAAAGAACAGATTCTTAAAGACGCGGACGCGCAAGTAGTCAACATTCAAAAGAAGTTCGCAAGGGGCTTACTCACCGAACAGGAAAGGTACAAAAACGTTATCGACGTCTGGACGAAAGCGACGGCGGTCGTTTCCGAAAGTTTAAAACAACAACTCGACAAGTTCAACCCCATCTGGATGATGGCGGACTCGGGCGCGCGTGGTTCTATCGACCAGATTAAACAGTTGGTCGGCATGCGCGGACTTATGAGCAAGCCGAACGGCGAAACGATAGAAGTTCCCGTTAAATCGTGTTACCGTGAAGGACTTTCCGTTTTGGAATACTTTATTTCTTCGCACGGCGGACGTAAAGGTTTGGCGGATACGGCGTTAAAGACGGCAGATTCGGGTTATCTGACCAGACGTTTGGTAGACGTAGCGCAAGACGTAGTTATAAGAGAAGACGACTGTTTCGCAAGTCGCGGCGAGAAGATAAGGGGAATGAAAGTTTCCGCAATCACCACCAACACGAACGGCACCGTCGAAGTAATAGAAAAACTCGAAGACAGACTTATCGGCAGATTTACGGCGGAAGACGTAATCGATCCCGCAACGGGCGAGATAATAGTCGGCATCAACGAAATGATTGACGAAGATACGGCTAAACGTATCACGAAAGCGGGTATAACCGCAGTCGCTATAAGAAGCATCTTTACTTGTAAGAGTAAATACGGCGTATGCGCTAAATGTTACGGTAAAGACATGTCGACGAACAACTCGAAAGTCGAAGTCGGCGAAGCGGTCGGTATCATTGCCGCTCAATCCATCGGCGAACCTGGCACGCAGTTGACGATGAGAACCTTCCACACGGGCGGTATAGCGTCTACGGGCGATATTACGCGTGGTCTTCCGAGAGTCGAAGAATTGTTTGAAGCGCGTCGTCCTAAGGGTGAAGCGATTGTCGCGGACATCGAAGGTACGGCAACCATTCAGGAAGAAAACAAGGTTATTCATATCATCATAACGCCCGAAAACGGCGCGAAGAAAGACTACGCCGTTCCGTTCGGACAAGGCGTAACGGTAAGAACGGGCGATTTCGTTCCTTTGGGTACGATACTCACCAACGGTTCGGCTTACCCGCAAGAGATTTTGAAGATAACGGGCGTAAACGGCGTAGAAGATTACTTGCTTAAAGAAGTACAATCCGTTTACCGTTCGCAAGGCGTTGACATCAACGACAAACACGTTGAAATCATCATCAGACAAATGCTCAAAAAGGTCAAGGTCGAAAACGGCGGAGATACGAGTTTCTTGCCGGGACAGGTAATCGACGTAAACGTTTACGACGAAGAGAACGCGAAAGTCGTAGAAAACGGCGGAAGACCCGCGGTAGCGAAGAAGATTCTTTTGGGTATAACCAAGGCGACGCTCGCTACGGACAGTTTCTTGTCGGCTGCGTCTTTCCAGGAAACGGCAAAGGTTTTGACGGAAGCGGCGATAAAGAGCAAGGTAGACCCGCTTATCGGCTTAAACGAAAACGTAATTATCGGAAAACTCATTCCCGCAGGTACGGGTATGGGCGAATACAAGGGTTTGACGCCCCATTACGTCGCAAGCAGGGACGCGGAAACGGACGACGAGTTCATCGACGATATAACCGCAGACCAACAAAACTTATAATTAACGAAATCCCGATTGAAAAATCGGGATTTTTTGTTGAAAAACCGCGTGTAAAGTGTTATACTGAATAAGGGTGAATAATATGAAAATAAGACTTAACGAAAACGAAGAAGTAGTAAAAACAGTTCAGGCGGGTTTGAAAGCAAAAGACGGCTACTGCCCGTGCCGAGTAGGTAAAAAAGAAGAAAACAAATGTATGTGCAAAGAGTTCAGAGAGCAGATTGCCGATCCGAACTACGAAGGATATTGCCATTGCATGTTGTATTACAAAGAAAAATAATTTAGTATCGCCCGTAAAAGGGCGACGCAAACGGTAAGGATAATTATGACAATCGAATTGAATAACGACAAAATAAAAGCAACGTTCAGCACGCTCGGAGCGGAAATGACAAGCGTAATCGCGTTCGGTAAAGAACGCAGTTGGCAAAACGACAACGGATCGTGGGCGGGGCACGCGCCCGTATTGTTCCCGTACGCGGGACTTTACGAAGTGTTCGTAAACGGCGTTTCCTACGCTCGTCCCAGACACGGCTTCGCAAGAAAAAGCGAGTTTGAAATTGCCGAAAAAACGGACGATAAGGCGGTGTTCAGGTTAGACTATAACGCCGACACCCTTAAAGATTATCCCTTTAAGTTCCGACTATACGTCGTTTATACGCTTATCGACACGACGATTGCCGTAGAGTATAAGGTGGAGAACGCAGACGATAAAGACGTGTACTTTGCGTGCGGCGGACACGACTCTTTCAACACGTTCGGCGCGCTCGACGGGTATCGGTTAGAGTTTGAAAAGGACGAAAGTTTTGACAATATATTGCTGAACGGCGAAGGAAAAGTCAAAGACGGCAAAGTCAACATAGGTTACGGCAAAACGTTGAAGATGCCCGTTGCATTGCTGGAAAACTCAAACACCGTCGTTTTCGGCAACGTCAATTCGAGAAAAGTTACCCTTATAAACGCCGCCGACCGCAAATGCGTAGAAGTGGGGTTTGAAGATTACTCTAATTTATTGTTATGGCACCCCGAAGGCTCCGAGATGATTTGCATAGAGCCTTGGAGCAACCTGCCCGACAAAGAAAACGGCGCAAGCGTCGAGATGAGCAAAAAAGACGGCGCGTTCAAAGTCCCCGTCGGCGCGACGAAATCGGTAAAAAGATACGTCAGATATTTTGAAGTATAACGTCGGCAAACGAAAAAAGGCGACGCGACAAAGTTTAAATAAAAAATACACGGCGAGCAATAAAAATTGCTCGCCGTGAGTTTTTCGGGCAAAACCCGTACAAGTTATTTTAATAATTTTTCTTTTTTGTTCTTTTTTATTTGATTGATTTTGATTCCGACGGAAAAAGCCACGCCGAACAAAAGGAACATATAGAAACTGAACATTCTCCAAATCGTCATACCGATGAAACAAGAGCCCGCAACGGGCAAAATCGATTTGAACAGACCGTAGAACGTTCCGTCCGCCGCTCCCGAGTTGCCAGGGGTGGGTATAAACGTTATCGCCGAATAAATAAAGAAAGTAACCTTCGTTATTTCGACGTAACTTGCGAAAGACACCGTAACGCCCGTCGCGTTTTCGCCGAACAGGAGCAAGGTGAAATAGGGCATCGAGCATTGCGCGAGCATATATAAAAGGGAGAGCAAAAAGCACGGAATAATCATTTTAGATTTAGAAATGATAGCCAGATTCTTTTTGTTGTTATCGATAGCCGCGTTGCCTTTTTCAATCCACTTTTCGGGCTTTTTGCAAATCTTGATTTTAGTAAGGATTTTAACGCCGAACGCGATGACTTTATATCCCGCTTTGGGCATAAACGAAAATATTACCAAAAACAAGGGTACTATAATGTAAAACACCGCGCCGAAATAAGCGACTATCTTAATGCTTACGGGTACGAGCGACGTGCCCATGATGAAAGAAACCAACGCAAACGCGAAAAACGAAAATTGCGTTAAGAAAAAACAACTGATAGGAATAGCGCCCGCAGGTCCTACGGGTACCCCGTGCGTGCCTAAATAGTACATCTGAAAAGGCTGTCCGCCGCTTCCGAGCGGGGTAACGTAATCGTAATACTTGCCCAGCACGGCGCAGTTCAACCCTTTAATAAAAGAAAACTTCCCCGTCGTTTTGTGCAACATTATCGAGATTTTTATACCTTCTAAAAGGTGCATAGAAAGGAACAACCCAACAAGCACCAAAAGATAATACCAGTGTTCGCCGATAAGCGACATAATTTCGCCGAAATCTACCTTCTCGCCCGCAAAATCGTGTATAGCGGTGTAGATGATAGTCCCCGCGATTATGCCTATAAACAAACAGGTTGCAAGTATTTTTAACCACTTTTTCTTTTTATCGCGTTCTTCTTTAATCGACGTCAACGGCTTCGGCGGTTCTATAAACGCGCCCGTCTGCCCGTTGTCTTGATTGTCCGTTGCAACGTCGTTCGCTTGAACGTCGGTATTGCTCGTTTGCTCGTCCGTTTCAACGCCGCTTGTTTGTTCGTCGGTTATCGCAGCGTCGTTTTCCTGATTGTCGGTTACGGAGCGTAACTCGTCGGAGTTTATTCGCGAATCGTTATTCAATTGTGAGTCATCACGCGGCTTCACTTAACGATTTCTACCTTTATATTAGTCGTAACTTCGGCGGATATTCTTACGGAAATATCGTAAACGCCGGTATTTTTGATAGGCGCGGGTACGATTATTTTTTTCTTTTCTATATCGTAGCCCATAGTTTTGAGTTGTTCGGCTATTTCCTTGTTGGTGATACTGCCGAATATTTTACCGTTTTCGCCCGATTTAACCTTAACGACCACCGATTGTCCTTTAAGTTTATCGCCGAGTTCCTTGTCTGCTTTTCTTTGTTCTTCTTTATGGAACGCCGCGGCTTCTTTCTTTTGAACGTTTTCGTTCACCGCTTGTTTGGAAGCGGGAACGGCAAGACCTTTTTTTAACAAAAAATTAGTTGCGAACCCGTCGCTTGCTTCGACAATATCGTCTTTTTTTCCGGTGCCTTTAACGTCTTTAAGCAAAATAACTTTCATAACATATTCTCCTTAAATATACATTTTACTATAAATCGTTTTATTTGTCAACTGCTGATAATAATTATAGTATTTTACTAAATCGCTTGCTTTAAAAAAACAAAGTGGTATAATATGATATAGTATATAGAACAATTAAAGGGTTTTAGGGAAAAGATTACCCGAAAATCCGCGATTTTAAAAAACGATAGTTATATTTTTCTCTTTTCGGGGCAAACTTTATTTGGGTGAACCCCGAAAGGAGATTTTTTATTATGGAGTTTGAAACGAACAAAAACTACGGCGTCGAATGCGACGTTCACGAATGCGCGCATAACTGCGGTTGCAACTGTAAGTTGGACAAAATCAAAGTTACTTGCGGGAGCGAAAGTTGTACCTGTTGCGGAAGTTTTTTCCGCAAATAAACGCGGGTTAAACGTTGACGGCTCGGATTAATCCGAGCCGAATATCGCGAAACGGCGAAAAGCCGAACAAAATATTACGGCGCGGCGGAAAACCGCGCCGTTTTTCCGTCCTTTTCAAGTATTTGAAAAAGTTTCTTGACAACGGGGTGGTTTTCGGGTATAATACATAAGTATTATAATGAATAACTGTAACTATAAATCGTCCGAAGCAAAGAGCGGTCTTTCGCGTATAGATTTATAGCGTAAGTAATCGGAGGATATAATGGAAGAAGTAATTTTAAGTAAAGAAGGGTTTGAAGAATTAAAAAAGGAACTCGAAGAGTTAAAACTCGTTAAACGTCCCGAGATAATCGAAAGAATCAAGTTTGCGAGATCGCAAGGCGACCTTTCGGAAAACGCGGAATACGACGCGGCTAAAAACGAACAGGCTCAGATAGAAGGCAAGATTTTAGAAATCGAAGACAAACTGAAAAGAGCGACGATTATCGACGAAAGCGATAAAAAGACGGGAATAGTTACGATCGGCTCGGTAGTAACCGTTTTCGACGAAGATTTAGGCGAAGAAAGCGTTTATCAGATTACGGGTACTACGGAAGCGGACATCAACAGCGTTCCCGTAAAGATTTCCAACGAGTCGCCTATCGGCAAAGCGCTTTTAGGTAAAAAGAAAGGCGAAAAAGTAACGGTTGAAGCGCCTAACAATTTCAGATACGACATAACGGTTAAAAGCATAAAATAATTCGGGAGCAGACAATGGACAACGTAAACAATCAACAAGCGGTCGAACAGGATTTAAACGAGATTTTAAGAGTAAGAAGAGAAAAACTCAAAAACTTACAGGAACAAGGCAAAGATCCTTTTGAAATAGTAAAGTTCGGCAGAACGCACACGAGCAAAGAAGTCATCGATAATTTTTCCGAACTCGAAGGAAAAACGGTTTCCGTTGCGGGCAGAATACTCTCTAAACGAGTTATGGGCAAGGCTAGTTTTTCGCATTTGCTCGACGGCGACGGCACCATTCAGTTTTACATTCGCAGAGACGACGTCGGCGAAGACGTGTACAAGGGATTCAAGGAAGACGATATAGGCGACATAGTAGGCGTTACGGGTTACGTTTTCAAAACGCAGACGGGCGAAGTATCCATTCACGCGCAAGGTTTTGTTCTCCTTGCCAAATCGCTTCTTCCGCTCCCCGAAAAATATCACGGGCTTAAAGATACCGATTTAAGGTATCGTCAAAGATACGTCGATTTAATCGCTAATCCCGAAGTCAAGCAAACGTTCATAAAACGGTCGTTGATTTTGAAGTATATAAGAGAGTACCTTGATAATTTAGGATACATCGAAGTAGACACGCCCGTTCTGACGCCCATAGAAATAGGGGCGGCGGCAAGACCGTTCAAGACGCACCACAACACGCTCGATATGGATATGTATCTTCGTATCGAAACGGAACTCTACCTTAAACGGTTGATAGTCGGCGGATTCGACAAGGTATACGAAGTAGGCAGAATATTCAGAAACGAAGGCATGGACGCGTCGCACAACCCCGAGTTTACGTCGATAGAAATGTATCAGGCGTACAGCGACTACAAAGATATGATGGACTTGATTGAAAAAATGTACAAGGAAATCACGTTTAAAGTTTGCGGCACGTACAAGATAACGTATCAGGGCGTAGAAATAGATATGGGTTCCCCTTGGGAAAGACTTACCATGGCGGAAGCGGTTAAAAAGTACGCGGGAGTCGACTATTACGAATGGGAAACGGACGAGCAGGCGCGCGCTTGCGCAAAGGCGCATAACGTTCCCGTCGAACAAGAAGACAAGGCTACGAAAGGACACGTTTTAATCGCGTTTTTCGACGCGTGCGTAGAAGAAAAACTCGTTCAACCGACGATAATTTACGATTACCCCGTAGAAAACTCGCCTTTGGCTAAGAGAAAGAAAGACGACAAGGCGTTCACAGAAAGATTCGAGTATTTCATTACCGCAAGGGAAATGGGCAACGCGTTTTCGGAACTTAACGATCCGATAGACCAACTCGAAAGGTTTACGAAACAAGTCGAAGCGAAAAGAGCGCAGGGCGGTAAAGACGCGCAGGTAGACGAAGATTTCATCACCGCGCTCGAATACGGATTACCCCCGACGGGCGGATTAGGATTCGGACTTGACAGACTCGTTATGCTTTTGACGGACAGCGCGACTATAAGAGACGTATTGCTGTTCCCGACGATGAAACCGCTTAAAAATAACTGATAACGGAGATTGCCGATATCCGTTTTCGGATATCGGCAATAGATTTTTATATGGATAATAAAATTACGAAAAAACGTTTCGCCGACATGTGGGCGTACGACTGGATAAAAATGCTCGGAGCGATTGCCGCGGCAGTGTTTTTTTGGGTGCTTTTGTTCGACGTGCTTGCGCCAAGGCTTCTTGCGGGGCAGGACTTTTCCGTCTTTACTTACGCTACCGTCAGGGGGAACGCTTCGGACAAACTGTACGACGAACTTAAAAAAGAAAAAGTGCTTTCTTACGACGTGTTGCAACTTAACGTAACCACGTTTGAAAAAAAGTATATCGGTCAACTTATGTCTACGAGAGCGGCTACGCACGAAGGGGATATTTTGATTTTGGACAAGAACACCGTCAAAAGAGAAATAGTCTTTGAAGGCGAAAACAAAAAAGAATACGTTTTCGGCAGTTTTCAAACCACGGTGGACGGGTATTCGATATACGATATAGACAAACTTTTGAAAGACGCTTTGACTTACTACGCGTCGTTCACGACGAAATATGCCGACAAAACGGACGAAATAACGGATTTCGACGCGTTGGCAGCCGAACTTAAAGCGGACGCCGAAAACGAAATATTAGACCGCGATATAGTGTTGCAAAAGTTCAAGAAAAGAAAAAAGAAAGACAACGCGTATAAAACGGAAGCGCAGTATAAAAGCGGCGCGGAAAAGGACGTCGAAAGGCTTGTTCGGCTTAAAACCGATACGATTAAGGTATACGAAGTGCTGCATGCTTTGGACGGTATCTATACGTTTGAAACGAATCCGCTCAGAGCGAATTACAGAAAGTTCGAGTATTCGTATTTCGGAAACCTTAAAGAAAAGGCTTACGAAGAAGCGTACGAAAAGGAAACGTTAAAGACGTACGGAATAGATCTCGGCGGTATAGACAGAATCGTCGTCGGCGGCAAACGCGTATATAAAGAAACCCGACGCGTCGGCGAAGACTACAAGGTGTACTCGGACAACGGGGTGTACGAAACGATTCCCGAAACGAGCAGCGGCGCGGACGGCGTTACGGTATGCGTGTTCGATTACAGAAGATACCAACCCGATTTGCAGTACGAAACGGTTAGTTTTTTAAGATATATATTCGATACGTATATGAATTGCGACGCGATTTTGGCATAATCGCAAGCGATATAAAGGGAAAATATGGACAATCAGAAGTTTTATTTGAAAAACTGCATGGACTCGTTTAAAAGAAAGAAAATATTCAACTTTTCCACGCCTTTGAACAAGAGAGATAAGGTTTTGCGCAAACGCTACAAGGAAGCGCGCGAAGACATCGCGGGTATGCCTTTCGGGGACAATTACAAAGAACCCAAAGAAAGAATACTTAAAGCGCAAAGCGTCGTGTCGAGAATACTCGGCTCGAAGGAAAGTTATTTTATGACGGACGGTATCAACGCCGCCATACTTTCCATGATTCACGCCGTAAAAGACAAGGGCAGTTCGCTTATCATAAACAGAAACGCGAACCCCGTCGTGTACGCCGCGTTAAAACTTTTCAGAATAGAGCCCATTATTTTAAACCAGAACTTTAAACACGGAATGCTTTTGCCCCCGTCGGTAGACGACATAAAAAACGCGTTGCAGTCGAACAACAAAAAAGCGATAGGCGTGTTGTTGTCGTACCCCGACAAATACGGCATGGCGATAGATTTGGCGAAAGCGAGAGAAGCGGTCAGCCACAACAACAAACTTTTGTTGCTTGACTGTTCGTACGGCGCGCATTTTCGGTTTGACGACCAAACGGTTTACGGCGGTAAATACGCGGATATATGGGTAGACGGCGTGTATAAAACGATGCCTTGTCTTAATCAGGGCGTGTTGGTAAACGTCGGCAATCAGGATCTTATAGAAAAGGTCAAAGATTCGGTTAATCTGTTCAGATGCGAAACGCCGTCTTACGGCATTATGTCGTCGATAGAGTTCGCCGAAACGTATATGTCCGCGACGGGCTTGCAAAAAACGGAAAAGTTCAGAGAAGAAGTGCTTTTGCTGAAACAAAGACTTTCCGCTTTAAACTATTTCGTGGTGAACAACGCCGACTTTACTTGTCTTGTGTTAGACTTTAAAGGTGCGGACGTGTCCACTAATCTTGCCGAAAGATATTTGCGGCAAAAACGCATATACCCCGAGTTCAGCGACGGCAGATATATAGCGTTCAGGTTATCGCCGTTCACGGGAGTTATGAGCATGAAATATTTGGAGTTTTACCTTAAAAGGTTGCTTCGGATAAGAAAATACGCTCACACTTACGCGGACAGAAAAGAAGTGGTGTTCGGGCAGAAAGAAAAATCGTATATATCGACGGTAACGAGCGAAAACGTCGAATACGTAACTCTTGACAACGCCGCGGGAAGAATAGCCGCGCGCAACGTATCGTCCGTAACGGAAGAGTTTTGCATACTCATCGCAGGCGACAAGATAACCCGCGAAATGACTGAATACTTGCAATCGCAAGAGAGAATAATAGGGCTTAAAGATAACAAAATACTCGTATTGAAGGCGAAAGATGAAGGGTAAGTTTATAACGTTCGAAGGCGGGGAAGGCGTAGGCAAATCGAAACAGATTTCCATGCTTAAAGAATATCTCGATTCGCACAAAATCAAATATATAATGACGAGAGAACCGGGCGGCACGCGTATTTCCGAAAAAATAAGAGAAATTATTTTATCTAAATCCAACTCGGAAATGACGGATCACACGGAAGCGCTTTTATACGCGTCGGCGCGCGTTCAGTTAATAGACGAGTTGATAATCCCCAAACTCAACGAAGGGTATATTGTGTTTTGCGACAGATACATAGACTCGTCGTTTGCGTATCAGGCGTACGCAAGGGGACTCGGATACGAGTTCGTGAAATCAATCAACTCGTACGCTATCGAAAAGGCTATGCCCGACTATACGATATTTTTGAATCTCGATACGGAATCGGCGTTTAAGCGTAAAGGCGGGGTTGACAAAAACGACAGAGTAGAACTTTCGGGAATGGAGTTCCACAAAAAGGTATACGAAGGGTATTTGCAACTGCTCCGCGACGACGACAAGGGCAGAATAATAAACGTAGATTGCAGCGGCAGTCGGGACGAAACGCACGAAAAAATAATAAACGCGTTGAAGAAAGTCGGAGTTTTGCAGTAATGAAAGGTTATTCGCTTATACAAAATACGCCGGCGTACAAAATATTCTCGGCGGATATAACGAACGACAGGTATTCGCACGCCTATCTTTTGGTATGCCCCGACAAAGCGTATTTAAGGGAATACTTAAAGTTTTTCGCAAAGAAAGTATTGTGCGAAACGAAAACCGCGTGTAACGATTGCAGACGCTGTAAACTCGTCGACGCGGAAAACTTCGCCGATTTGAAAATATACCCGACGAAAGCGGGCGATAAACTCAAAGTCGAAGACGTCGAAAATCTTATAGAAGAAAGTTTTATAAAACCCGTAGAGAACGATATAAAAGTTTTTATTATCGACGGGACGGCGGACTTGTCGTCCGTTTGCCAGAACAAACTTTTGAAGACGCTGGAAGAGCCGCCTAAAAACGTCATCGTGCTAACGGGCGTAACGAGTGAGTTTACCCTTTTGTCAACCGTATTGTCGAGAGTCAAAACGTTGAAGATAGGGGAGTTCGGCAAACAAGAACTGTTCGACGCGCTTACTGGCGAGTGTACGGACGGCGAACGCCTTAAACTTGCGATAGACAGCGCCGACGGAACGGTCGGGAAAGTCGAGTCGTTGTACGGCGACAAAAAATTGACGGAACTTTTCGATTTTGCAAGAGAAGTTATCGAAAAAATGCTGAAAAGCACGGACGTTATGTATTATTCGGACAAGGCGATGGGGTTTAAAAACGATTTCAAAGAGTTTTTGTCCGTGTTAAAGGTAGAGTATTACAACCTGCTCGAAGACGAAGAAAGGAGTCTTGAATCGGGGTATTGTCAGGGCGCGATACTTTCGGCGATAGCGGAAATATCCGACGCGGAGAAAAAAATGTTTTACAACGCAAACGCGCAAATGGTTGCGGACACGTTGTTTTTAAAAATACTCGAAACCAAGTTTAAATGGAAACAAGTCGTCGGTTTAAAATAAGTTAAACGGACATTCAGGAGATATGTATGACAAAAGTCGTAGGAATAAGATTTAATAATTCTTCCAAGATATATTACTTTGCGCCGGCAAACGGCGTGAGTTACGAAGAAGGGAGCGGCGTAATAGTCGAAACGGCGAAAGGAACGGAGTTCGCCACCGTCGGATTCGACGTAAAAGAAGTGGACGATAAAGACGTAATTCAACCTTTAAAGCCTGTTATAAGAAAGGCTACGAAGAAAGATTACGAGAACATGGAAAAGAACAAAGCCCGCGTTCCCGAAGCGATGAAACTTGCCGAAGAAAAGGTTGCTAAACTGAAACTCAAAATGAAACTCGTCGGGTGCGAATTCGCGTTCGACGGCAAGAAAGTGGTGTTTTATTTCACTGCGGACGGCAGAATAGATTTCAGAGATTTGGTAAAGGAACTCGCTTCCGTGTTCCATATAAGGATAGAACTTCGTCAGATAGGCATCAGGGACGAAACGAAAATGCTCGGCGGAATCGCGCCGTGCGGCAGAGAATGTTGTTGCGCGTCGTGTATGCCCGATTTCAAAAAGGTAAGCATAAAAATGGCGAAAACGCAAGGGCTTTCGCTTAACCCGAGTAAGATAAGCGGGCTTTGCGGAAGACTTATGTGCTGTCTTGAATACGAAGACGGGTATTATAGCGAAGCGTATAAAAAAATGCCCAAACTCGGCAGCGTCGTGGATACTCCCGACGGAAAGGGTATGGTTATCGCCAACAATATGTTAAAGTTCGAAGTGAGCGTGAGAATAGAGAAAAACGACGGGTCTATGGTGTATAAAAACTTTGCGCTTAAAGACGTTAAGTTCAAAACCAAACAAGAACTGCCGTCAAACGACGAACTTTCAAAAGAAATTCAAGAAATCTTGGATTAAGGCTTGAAAATGAAATAAAAGTGTGATACAATAGAAAAGTAAAAACTAGCGGAGGTAAAAGATTATGGCATACAAAATAAGTGATGATTGCGTAGCATGCGGCGCATGCGCGGAAAACTGTCCCGTTAGCGCTATCGCTATGGGCGATACTCATTACGAAATCGACGCCGATACGTGCATTTCTTGCGGCTCTTGCGCTGCGGGTTGTCCGGTTAACGCTATCAGCGAAGAGTAAGATTAAAGGAAATTAAGGCGCGGTATTTTGCCGTGCCTTTTTTCGTTTAAACGACGATAAACGAAACGACGTTAAGAGAATATGAGAGTAATAGAAGAGTTAGGTATCGACAACTTAAAAATAATACAGGACGACGCGCTTTACAGATTTACTTCGGACAGCGTTCTTTTGTCGCGTTTCGCAACGGTAAAACCCAAAGACGCAGTTGCGGATTTTTGTTCGGGAAGCGGTATAGTGGGTATTCATACTTACGCGCTCAACAAAGACAAAATATCGAGCGTTACTATGTTTGAAATGCAAAAATCCTTGTTCGATATGAGTATGGAAAGCGTTAAACTCAACGGACTCGAAAACAAGTTTTTCGGCGAGAACGTCAGACTGCAAGACGTACCCGACCGCTACAACGAAAAGTTTTCGCTTATTTTATGCAATCCGCCGTACGAGAAGAAAAACGGCGGGATAGACATAGAAAACAGAGAAATAGCCGTTTGCAAAAAAGAGATAGAGTTGACGCTTGCAGACATTACGAAATCGGCGGCGAAAGCGTTGAAGTTCGGCGGAAGATTCGCAATGTGCCATAAAGCCGAACGACTTACCGACGTACTCGTCGAAATGAGAAAAGTCAACGTCGAACCGAAAAGACTTGCGCTCGTGTACGGCGGGGAAAAACTTTATCTGATACTCGTCGAAGGGGTAAAAGGGGGTAAAAGCGGTTTAAAGATAGAAAAGACCGTGATAAACTGATATGCTTTATTTTGTAGCGACGCCTATCGGCAACCTGAAAGACATAACGTTAAGGGCTTTGGAAACGCTGAAAGAGGCGGACGTCATCGCGTGCGAAGACACGCGGCATACGTTAAAACTGCTTAACTTTTACGATATAAAAAAACCGCTTATTTCTTACCATAAGTTCAACGAGAACACGGAAGCGCCCAAGATAATGGAACTTGTAAATCAAGGCAAAACGGTCGCGGTGGTAAGCGACGCGGGTATGCCCGTAATCAGCGATCCGGGCAACAAACTCACGAAACTGTTAAGGGAAAACAACGTGGACTTTACCGTCGTTCCGGGCGCGAACGCGGGACTTTCGGCGTTGGTGCTTTCGGGCATGAACGCGGACAAGTTTTGCTTTTACGGTTTTTTGGACGAAAACAAATCGAGAAAAGCAAATCTGGAAAAATACAAAGACGTTACCTGCTCGGTTATTTTTTACGTCGCTCCGCACAATTTGAGAAAGGACGTTAAGGACGTGTTTTCCGTGTTCGGCGAGAGAAAGGCGTGTCTTGTGAAAGAAATAACGAAGATACACGAAAAGGCGGTAACTTTTAATTTGAGCGAGTTTCCCGAAGTAGAAGAAAGGGGCGAATTCGTTCTGATAGTCGACGGGGCGGCGGAAAAAGAAAACCCGCTTCTTGATTTAAGCGAGAAAGAGCATATCGACTATTACGTAAACAAAGGGTTGTCCAAAATGGACGCTTTAAAAAAGGCAGCCAAAGAACGCGGCGTTGCCAAAAGCGAGTTATATAAATACACGATAGGGGACTGAGATGAAAAAATACTTGTTGGCGCTCGATCAGGGGACTACGAGTTCGAGAGCGATAATATTTGACAGAAACGGAAAAATTGTAAGCATCGCTCAACGCGAGTTCGACCAGATATATACGGACAACGGTTGGGTGGAACACGACCCGCGCGACATTTTGGATTCTCAGATCGGCGTTATGAAAGAAGCCCTTTTAAAGGCTGAAATCGACGCGAACGACATCGACTGCATAGGAATAGCGAATCAGCGCGAAACGACGATTATATGGGATAAGAAGACGGGAAAACCCGTATATAACGCTATCGTGTGGCAATGTAGAAGAACAGCCGACTATTGCGAAAAGATAGAGAGAGAATACGGTAAAAAGATATATAAAAAGACGGGGCTTAAAGTCGACGCCTATTTTTCGGCTAGCAAAATAAACTGGATTTTATCCAACGTCAAAGGGGCGAGAAAGCGGGCTGAAAAGGGAGAACTTTTATTCGGCACCGTCGACACGTTCTTGCTGTGGCATCTGACGAAAGGAAAATCTTATTACACGGACTATACCAACGCTTCAAGAACCATGCTGTTTAACATTCGCGACCTTAAATGGGACGAAGAGTTGTTGCGCATTTTCGACGTTCCCGCAAAGATACTGCCCGAAGTTAAACCGTCGGGGTATAATTTCGGCGTAACGGACGCAAGTTTTTTGGGTACGGAAATACCCGTTTGCGCGCTCGTAGGCGATCAGCAAAGCGCGTTGTTCGGTCAAACGTGCTGGAAAGAAGGCGAGTGCAAAACGACTTACGGCACGGGCTGTTTTTTGCTTATGAACACGGGCGACAAACGTATAAACAGCAAACACGGGTTACTTACCACGCTCGGCGCGTCTACGGGCAAACCGCCGTTTGCGTTGGAAGGCAGCGTTTTCGTCGGCGGGGCGGCGGTCAAGTGGCTTAAAGAAGGTTTGGGACTTATAAAAGAAGCGAAAGACTCGGAAGCCGTCGCGAAAAGCGTAAAAGATACGGACGGCGTGTACGTCGTTCCCGCGTTCGTCGGACTCGGCGCGCCCTACTGGGACAGCAACGCGCGGGGGATTATAACGGGAATCACGAGAGCGACTACTTCCGCGCATATAGTAAGAGCGACGCTCGAAAGCATAGCGTATCAGGTGTACGACGTGGTAAAGGCTATGGAATGCGATTCGGGTAAAAAGATACGCGGATTAAGGGTGGACGGCGGAGCCAGCGTGAACGGATTTTTGACGCAGTTTCAGGCGGACGTTTTGGGAGTATCGGTAATTAAACCCGAATCTATCGAAAGCACCGCTTCGGGCGCGGTGTATCTTGCGGGGCTTACGAGCGGGTTTTATAAAGACGCGTCCGAGATTATCGCCAACAAAACGGGGGATACCGAATATAAACCCGAGATAAAACGAAAAGAACGAATCGAAAAAATAACGGGTTGGAAAACGGCGGTAAGAAAAACTTTGGGCGATTAAAAAATGGAAAAAATAAGTTAAAAACCTTGACATACGCGTTCAGGTTTGGTATACTTAATAGGCTATGAAAAACGCCAAGGGCAAAGGAAGGTGAATGTGAATGAGTACGGTCAGAGTCGGTGAAAACGAAAATATCGATAGCGCGCTTCGTCGTTTCAAGAGAAAATGTTCGAGAGACGGCATCATCGGAGATCTTCGTCGTAAGGAGTTCTATGAAAAACCTTCCGTTAAAAAGAAGAAAAAGTCCGAAGCGGCTAGAAAGAGAAGCATTAAAGGTTAATCGAAAAGAAATCACACGAAAGAAAGTTTTCGTGTGATTTTTTGTTTTTTCGGGAGGGCGGCGCAGCGATAAACGATTTTTAGGGGGAAAAGTATGCAAAAAAAGGAAAACGACGAACTCAAAAGAGTTGCAAAACAAGCCAAATCAAGGCTTGCAAAAGGGTACTGGGGCAGGTATTACGACAGTATAACTACGGTTAAGGCAAGCGGAGAAACGAACACGTCCAAGATAGTCGGTTATTATTACAAGAACGCCAAAAACGAGGTGTTCAGTTCTAATCTCGGCGAAGAGTTTTATAAAAAGGTAAAGGAGTATTTGCAAACGTTCGGCGAAGCGGGCAACGCTATCGGGTATCTGACGGACAAGGCGTATTACGATACGCTAGGGTACGACGAAAAACAAAAATACGTTTTGGAGTTGTCCGAAGCGTACCATAAGGCGGTCGAGCGTTACCGAGCCGAAAGCGCGGTGGAGAAAATGAAGGCGAAGTAACGAAAAAAACTGCGCTTGACAAACGGTTTGACGTATGTTATAATACAAAAGTACGGAGAGAAACGAATGAAAAGATTTTTAATGATATTTATGGCGTCGGTTGTAGCCGTTTCGTGTTTTGCGTCCTGTTCGGGCGGTCAAGGCGGCGGGGCGAGTTACGACGGCGAGTACGTCGAAACGACTAAAAACGACGAAGAAGTGAATAAACTTGCCGAAGCTTTGGACGGCGTCAATTACGGCAATATCAAAACGCGGGAAGTTACTTCGCTTATCGGCGCAGGCTTTTCTTTTGACGTAAAAAGCGGAAAGGAAACTCAAACGGCAAAGTATAAGAATCAGACTTTAAACGCAAAAATCGATTACGACGGGCAGGATTCGTTGTCGATAACTTACGAAACGACTACGAAAGAAAGCAAGGACGAGCAAGGCGACGAGTTCAATATGTATATGTATCCGCAAGTAAAAGAACTGCGGGACAAAGTATTGTATCTTGAATCGCCGTGTCTGGTCAGAAATACGAAATCGTCCGATCCGAGAATGCAGGGCAGGGCGAAGATAAGCGTTTCCGTCGTGGGCGAGTATATAGACGAATATTTGAACAAGGTCGATTTCGGGGGGCTTCCCGAACGCGCGGACAAGATTGAAAAGCGCGAAACGAACGGAAACGTTATTTTCAAGTTTACGCTTAACTCGTACGTCGAGAGCGTCGAGAAAAAGGATAGAGAAAACGTTCTCGTAACCGTAGAGAAAGCGGTTTTATACGTTAAAACCACGGCGGATTTAAAAGTACTGGGAATGAGAGCGGAATTAAAATACGTTGCAACCGACGAAGGGTACGACAACTCGGTAAACGTCGCGGCGGAACTCGTTACGGGCAAGATAGTTCCCAAACCTAACAAAAAGATGGGGGACGTCGGCGACAAAGGTTATAGCGGATATATGTTTCAGATATTAAGGAAAGGGTATATCACTATCGGATTTGAAGAGAAAAAAATAGAAGATTTCTTTAATTAGTCGGAGGGAATTATTTTCTCTCCGCATAATTTTAAAAATGTGTTTAAAAAAACTTGAAAAATAGAACGAAATGTAGTAGAATATATAAGCGAGTAAACGAAGCGGCTGTTCCGACGGCGTTAAAACGGCGGGGAAGCGGAGAGATTTTGTTTACGGCGAACAAATAAACGGAAGTGTATCGAAGTGGTCATAACGGCCCTGACTCGAAATCAGGTAGCCTTCACGGGCTCGTGGGTTCGAATCCCACCGCTTCCGCCAGGTATTAAAAATACGAACACCGCAAAGGGTTCGTATTTTTTATATTAGGCGAAAAATAAAAAACGGAAATTGCCCCCGCCGAGCGATGAAACGCTCGGCGGGGGCGGTGCCTTGAAAAACGGTTGCCGTTAAAGAGTATATAATGTTTTTTGCCGAACTTAAAAAGCGAAGCCGCGAAGAAGCATAACGAGTTGAATAAAAACGGGTTAAAGTCGGGACTGACGGGACGATTTTAACGACTGCGACGGGCGAAGAAAGGAAAGGTCGTAAGGCAGACGATTTTGTTGCGGTGAAAGGTGATTTAAGGAAGAAAAATAAAAAACTGCGCCTATAATGACGGCTAAAAAATAAGATTTCAAAAAAATGCAATAAGTTTTCCGCTATCTTTAAAAGGGGCTTACCTATATACTTATAATCGAAAATAGGCAATTCGGCGACGGCTTTAAAATATTTTCGCGTCGAATCGAACGGGTTTTTCAATTATAACACCCGATTTAAAGGAGAAAATATGGCTAAAAGGTTAAAAAATACGCTTATTGTAGTTTTATCGTTTATGTTCATAGCATGTATCGGCGTTGCGGTTTCGTTTAACGTCGTTACTCACGCGCTCGATGCGCCGATAAAAGACGATGCAAAGACTCTTTTGTCTTTATACGACGACGGTAAACTCGGCGACGGTGTGAATCTCGTTTGGGGAACGGCTAACGCTAATCTTACATACGAAGACGCTTCGGACAAACAAAAACCGGGCAAACACATAGCGCTGGACTGCACGAAAGAAATCAATACCGAGTTCTACCTCGACTTCGGCAAGGAATACGATATTTATAGCGGAAAAGGGTTTTCTGCCGAAACGCTCGACGGTTTTTATAAAAAAACCGCATTCGAGTTCTGGATAAAACTCAACGCGACTCCCATGAGCTTTTTCAATATTTATCTCTTTCAGTCGCGCGGAAAAGAATATTCGGAAAGCCCCGCAAACCAACGGTACATCAGAAGTAACGTTCAGTTAAAAACGTACGTCGACACGACCGTTTTAGGCGAATGGCAGTACGCGCAGGTTCCTTTGACGGCTTTCTCTTCGATGGGCGAATACGTCAACGAAAAAGGCGTAAAAGTAACAAACGCGCCCGTAGATTTAAGCAAGGTATGCGCGATAGGTTTCGCTCACATGTTCAACGACGGGTTGGCAGTTCCGAATCCGACGGTTCAGTACGCCGACATGAAGTTCGTATACGGTAACATGGACGACGAAAATCTCGGCGTTACGATTGTACCCGCGAAAGATTACGAAGAACGCAAAAAGACGGCAACGTTCACGCCGATCGACATCAGATCGCTCGCGACGTCGGGTTATTACGGCGGAAGCGGAGTCGGTTGGACGGGACAAGGCACGGACAACGAACTTACGGGTTTCGATCTCGAAGGGAAACAAGAGTTTTGCGGCGTTCCGTTCGATATGATAGTGCAAAAAGACAACGGAAACAAATCGGTAATAGGGTTAAGAAGCAAAAAAGCGACGGTAAGCAAACAATTCGTCGAAAGCGTAGAGATTCCTTTGAATCTAATGGTGGACGGAGTATACATAATCCACAACGCGGCGTGGGCAAGCACCGTTAAAAACGTCGCAACGTACACCTGGTGTTACGAAGACGGCACGACCAACCCCGTTGTCATATCTATGGATAAACATATTTACGAATGGTGGGGCTTTGGGGAATCTCCCGTCAATCCGATAATATGGAAAGGCACGACGCCCGAAGCGTCGGGGTTCGGATTAGGCATAAGTCTTAATATGTTCGCGTTCGTAAATCCCGAACCGACCAAGAAAGTAACGTCGCTCAAATGCGAAATATTGTCCGAAGAAGCGGCTTGCATGATTTCGGGCATAACGGCGGCGTATTTCGGCGGACAGGGAATGTTCATGGCGGCGCGCGAAAACATCTATTCGCCCGACACGGAAGACTGGTACGCTTACACTCTCGCCGACCTTAAAGCGATGATAGGCACTCCGCTCGACGTTTCTTATCTTCTCGACAAGACGAATCACGGCAAGGTAACGACCGGCGGCGACGATTTCGTGTTCCAGGACGGTACGAAAGCGAATTTCTGGGGCGTAAACATCAACGCTTATTCGCTCTTTCAATCTCACGAAAAAACGGACGTGCTGATAGATTCGATAGCGGCGGGCGGATATAACCTTATAAGAGTTCTCGACTGGGATTCGTCTTTCTATTATCCCAACATATTCGGTTATAACGGCAACGGCAAAGACGTAGCCGCAGAACAACTCGACCAATTCAATTATTTATGGTCGAAATGTCGTGAAAAAGGCATTTATCTCGACTTCGTGTTGCTCGGCGGACGTTACGCGACGAAAGACACCGTCGTCGGAAAATTGACCGACGAAGAAGTATCCGACATATCGCAGGGCTTCAAAATGGAAGTCTATATCGACGAGCGGTTACAGGAAGCGACCAAAACGCTTCTTAAACAGGTAATAGGCGTAGAAAATCCTTATACCGGCACGAAACTCGCCGAAGACAGGACTCTCGCTATCGTGGAAATCACCAACGAGTCCAACCTTATGACGTTGTACGACTCGCTTGCGGTTTATCAGTTCAAATCGGAAAAATATTTGAAAATGGCGCAAACTAAGTTCGCCGAGTTCCTCACCAAAAAATACAACCCCGACGGAAGTTTGACCGTAGAACAAACGGAAAACGCTATCAAAGCCGCTTGGAAAGGCGACAAAACGGGAATGGAGAGAACGGAAAGTCTTAAAGACGCGACCATAAAGATAAACGGCGACTTTTCGTCGGCAGACTCGCCTTATACGGCAAAACGTTGCGCGGACAGATTCGAGTTTTTCTATACCCTTATGGAAAAGTTCTATTCGGATATATACGCATGGGCTAAAAAACCGACCGAGGAAGGCGGGCTGGGAATAGAATGTCCTATCGCGGGCGGAACGAACTTCGACGCGAAAGACCGTTCGGACTTGTTCCTTAACGCGCATTACGACTATATCGCGCGCCATACTTATCAATCTCACCCGACTACCGGCACGGAATATCAGGTAGGCACTGCCGTTCCGAACGGCGGAAGCACTCTCGGCGACGTCGGCGGCAACACGTTTGCGAACGCGTCGTTCAGAAAGGTTATGGGACTTCCTTATATCGTTACCGAATCGCTTGTGGCGGAACCCAACGTTCACAGCGTAGAGTTCAATCTTATCGCGTCGGCTATTTATTCGTATCAGGGTTGGAGCCTTACTGCGTTCACCTATATGAATAAAGATCTCGACAACAGAACGAACCAGATAAACAACTCGTTTATCATAATGGACCATCCGGGCAGATTTTCGACGGTAACTTCCGCGTCTTTGCTTTACCAAAGAGCGGAAATAAGCAAAGCCAAAGTAGGGTATTACCGCGTTATCACGGTAGACGACGCAACGGACTATAAAAACCAACTTATGGGCTTGCAGGAAGGCACGTACGTCGTAGGAAAAACGGGCGTATACTTTGCCGACAAAGACGGCAACCTTATGTTCCAAAGCGGCGATTACGATATATCTTCGGCGCAGAGCGACGTTAAAATCCTGGAAAAAATCCTTCACTCTCAACTTGTAAACGAAGGCGGGGAGTTGATATGGAACAAGGCGGAGCAGACGTTCACGGTAAACACCGAATCCACGCAAGGCGCGGTAGGGTATATCGGCGGGAAAGCCGTTCGTCTTAACGACGTAGATATGTATATCGAAACGGCTTACGCGCAAGTAACGGTCAGCGCGCTCGGCGCGAAAAAAGCCGACGGAAAGAATCCCACCGTCGCAGACGCGGGCAAACTGCTTATTACCGCGGTAGGTCAATCGAGAAACTCCGGCGCGGAAATATCTTCCGACGGAACGACGATAACTGCGTTAGGCACTTCGCCGATACTCGTTCAGCCGATAACAGGTAAAGTGGTATTAAAGACTTACGACGATTTCGAAGTGTATATATTGAACAGTTCGGGCGTTCGCGTAGGGGACAGAACCGCAGCCGTTGAAAAGGACGAAAACGGTTACACCGTAATTACTTTAAGAAAAGAAGACAAAACCACGTATTACGAAGTGGTAAGAACCGTCGTTTCGGAAACCAAACCGACTTTCGGCAGTTACCGCGACGTCGACGGCGAATATAAAAACGCAATCGAAGCGGTTAAGGAATATATGCCGGGCAAAACGGATACGCTGTTCCTTACCGAAGAAAAAATCGAACGCGGCGACTTTATCGGCGCGGTAGTAAAGGCTTCGGGACTTACGGGCGGAAACAGAGCGTACGCGGACGCGAATTCGTTGCACTGGGCGTACGAACAATTCAAAACCGCGCGTGAGTACGGTCTTGTAGACGGCTTGCAAATAAAGGCGTACGATAAACTTAACCGTAAAGCCGCGTATTTCGCGCTGTACAACGCGATAAAGGCAAAAGGCGTAAAGGTAAACGAAAACGTTTCTCTGCCCCATGCGGTCGACTCGAACGGTTGGAGCGAAGAAGATAAAACCGTTCTTGCCGCGCTCCTTTCGGTAAATATGATAGACAAGGCGAAACTTGCCGACGTAAAACCGACGGACGAAATCACGAGAGGCGAAGCGGCAAATTACGTCTATAAACTTACGGTCGTTCAGGACGCGAAAAAGAGCGGAACGAACGTCGGGCTGATACTCGGCATAATAATCCCCGTCGCAGCGATTGCGAGCGGCGCGGGCGTTGCGATTTTCGTTATCAAGCGCAAAAAAGCGCAGAAATAAACTAAAAAATTATATTTTAGGGAGGATAAAAATGAAAAAAAGAAGCATTTTACTGACGATATTGTCGGTGATATTCGTCGTATCTTTCGCAATGCCGCTTTTCTTGGCGTCGGCGGAAGAACCCGCGTCCGTTCCGAAAACGGTTATCGTAAACATTTTCGACGGCAGCAATGCGAACGAACTCGATTTTACTAATCAAAAAGGCGAGGTAACGGCTACGGTCGTCGACGACAACGGCGTTACGGCAATATCGATTTCAAACGCGTGGTCGGGTTTAATACAACTTCAAGACACGATTGACCTTACGAAAGCAAAAGACGGGCAACTTTGTTTCGAATACAGACTTACGGGAGAAAAATCGTGGGCGAAAGTCGGTGTGGTAACGTATGCTAACTACTGGAAAGAACCCGTTGTTCTTAACGGCAACGGCAATGGCGATAGCGTCGGGGTGGCGGCAGAATACACCGTAAAAAGATACGACCTTTCTCCGCTTACGGACGCGCAACTTGCAAAGTTTAAAGGTTTTTCACTCGGGACGGGCGAGACTTTCCTTATCAAAAGAGTTTGGATAGAATATCCTAACCCCGATTATACGGAAGATACCAAGCCGACTACGGAAGGCACTTACGAACTTATAACCGAAGCGGTTGCTTCCGTACAAAACATGACTACGTGGGGGTATGAAGCGGTTATTCCGTCCGAATACAATATTCAGAAGGGCGACAAGATAAAAATAAAGCTTAACGTCGACATAGACGTTCCCGAATCGGGTAAAGCTATCGATATGTGGGTAGGCGACGTTGCGATTAACTTTAACGGCGACACCAAAGAAAATTACATTTATTCCAAAACCGCCGAATGGGAATATACGTTTAACGGATCTTACGTCGGCGACGTTAAGTTGAGAATGTGGGGTACAGGATACACTGTCGAAAAGGCAACGCTTACGATAGTTAAACACGAACAGGAAGCGCCCGTAACGAGTTGCGATATATTTACGGGTATTACCGAAGTCGGCGAGCCTGCTTTAAACGATAAACAAACGGCGTGGACGGCAACTTATAAAGGAACGGTTGACGGTAAAGTCATGACGGACGGAAGCGCGCTTGCTTTCGGCACGTTGGAAGACGGAACGTATTACGTTTCGGGTACGAACGCGAAAACGGCGGTTCGCGCAACGATTGCTATGACGGATATAACCCCCGCGCTTTTAGGCGGCGGCGTATTGAAGTTTAAGGCGAAACTCGATTTTGCCGGCGAAGAAGGCAGATACGCAAAAATCAGACTTTATTACGAAAGCGGACAATGGGGCGAAGCGTCCTTTGTCGAAACAGATTTAACCGGTTACGTTGCGGGCGAATGGAAAGAGTATTCCGTTGCGTTGACGACGCTTAACGTCGCCTGCGCTCCGCTGTCCACTTGGGGTAATCCCGCGGCAAAGGTGTTCGACTGGACGAAGTTCATAGGAATGGGCATCGCGATGGGTTCTGCCGGAGAAGGCGACAACGTCGCGTCGTTCGCGGACGTAAAAATCGTCGACTTTACGCAAAAAGCCATCGTCGGTATCGAAGCGGAAGGCGCGAAAACGGAATATAATTCGGGCGAAGCGTTTGAAACGGAAGGCCTTGTAGTAAAAGTCGTTTTCGACGATCAAAGCAAAGTAGAAGTTAAAAATTATAAATACGATCCCGCAACGCTCGTAGTAGGCACGGAAAACGTCGTAGTATCTTGGAGTTATAAAGGAAAAACGTACACGACGGACATCGCCGTAAACGTTATCTCCGAATACTCTGCGCTTGTAGTCAAGACTCAACCGACGAAAACGAATTATAAAGCGGGCGAAAAGTTTGAAAAAGACGGTATGGTAGTAGCCGCGGTCAAGAGCGACGGCACCGAAGTAGAAATTACCGATTACGAATACTATAAAGGAATGATTACGCCGGATATGACGTCGATCGAACTTTCGTACAACGGAACGACGACCAAAGTAAACGTTACGGTAGCGCAATTTGAAAACACGCTTTCGCTTACGAACAAAGCGTTTGCAAAAGACGGCGAGCCGAGTTACGGTTGGCAAGCGGTAGTAGGAAAAAAATCGCTTACTTCGCAAGCAAAGTACGACAAGTTAAGCGACGACGACAAGGCGAACGTTATGGTTACGCCGAAAGACGACGAGAAAGGTTATTATATAACCGCAAGTTTTGACGTTAACAATTACGCAACGAGAATATTCGAGTTCCAGGTTGCGGATTACAAACTCGGAAATATTTACGAAGACGAAAGTTACAACGCAATGGTATCGATTACTTACAGAACGAACTCCACGTTTGACAAGGCTGTCAATTTCGGTCTTGCAAACTTTAAAGAATGGAATCTCGGATACCATAACGCGGACGTTTCGGGTTATATCGTAGCCGACGGCGAATGGCATACCATGTACTTCGATATCGCGCTTAATTACGGCGAAATCGACGGAATGCTCTGGACGTCGGACATGTCGGGCATAGTAAACTTTAATCAAATCGTAGGCTTTGCGATTCAGTCGAAAGCGGAAGGAACGCTCGATATCGTCGACGTTTCCGTCAACTGGAACGGCGACAAAGACGCCGCGAAAGTCGTAGACACCACCGCTCCCGAGTTCGAATATTCGGGCGAGATGACGATAACCGCTAAGGCGGGCGACGACGCTCCTAGGTTTGAAAACGAAAAGGCGTACGACAAATACGACGGAGAAGTTCAGGTCATCGTCGAGTGGTCGGAGAACGCCGTAACGGACGGCAAACTCAACGAAGGCGAGCATACGGTAAAACTTTACGCGCAAGACGCTGCGGGCAACAGGACGGAAGCGTACGTGATTACGGTCAACGTAGAAAAGGGCGAAGTTACTCCGCCTGCTCCCAAACCCGATTCTAAGGGTTGTATGGGTACGCTTGAAAAAGCGACGAGTATTATATGCCTTGTCGCTCTTGCGGGCGCGTTCGTAATCGTAAAAAGAAAACGTAACGACTAAAACAAAATAAATATCGGGGCGAACGAAACAATTCGCCCCGTATTTTTAAAACTTAAAAACGGCTGGCGATTTTTTTCGCCAGCCGTTTGGTTTTTATTCGGTTTTTTGCCCGATGAAGTTTTGCCGCCCGACTATAAAACGGCGTTTTACAATCGACGACGAGTTATAAGCCCGACGAAGTTTAGTCGACTTTCGCAAACTCGATAAGGAAAGAGCGGAAATACGCGTCGGAACAAATATTTTCGGACAAGCGATATTTTTCAATCGGAACGCCGTAAGCAAGTTGTTCGCCGCTCGCGACGAATTCGTCCGCTGCCGAAAGGGTTTTATCGTAGACCGTCGCTTTGTATTTTTCCGTCGGAACAAGGCCTTTGAAAGATATTCTGCGGTTGGATACGCCGTTTTCTCTTTTTGTAACGATAACGCTTGCAAGCGATTTATCTTTGCGCGCGGAAACGACCTGAAATCCGCAAACGGCGTTGACGTCGCCTAGTCGGTAAAACTCGCCGTACTGAATGAAATCGCGCCGTTTTTTATAGAAATCGGATAATTTTGCAGCGTATTTAAGTTCTTCGTCCGAGAACGAAGAACAATCGAGTTCGTAACCGAAATTGAAAAGACACGCTACGTTAAATCTGTTTTCTAACGAAAAGGCTCTTTTCGTAAAACGGTTGGGGGAAGCCGACAAATGCGCCGTCATAGTCGACTGCGGATAGCAGACGGAAGTGTTCGTCTGTATCGTTGCGCGGTCGAACGCGTCCGTGTTGTCGCTCGTCCATATTTGCGGAAAGTAACACAGTATACCGAGGTCGAATCGCGCTCCGCCCGCCGCGCACCCTTCAAAAAGTATATCGGGGTGTCTGTCGGTAAGCGTTTCCATTATATCGTATAAAGCAAGCGCGTATCTGTAACAATATTCGCCTATAAAGACTTTATTTGAATGGCAGTCGCTCATAACCCGATTGAAATCCCATTTGATATAACTCGGTTTTACGAGCGATATAACCTTTTCCACGCTTTCTACGACGAAACTTTTCACTTCGTCGTTCACTAAATCCAGCATCATTTGGTTGCGGTGCAAAAAGGGCGTTTTGTTCGGAATAGTCATAGCGTATTCGGGGTGAGCGCAGAAAAGGTCGCTGTCCGGCGAAATCATTTCGGGCTCCATCCATATTCCGAAATCGAGCCCCGTCGCGCGTATATCGTCGGCAAGACGGTCGATGCCGCCCGTTTTAAGCGTATTGTCGTACCAGTCGCCCAACGAAGATTTGTCGTCGTTTCGCGTTCCGAACCAACCGTCGTCGAGAACGAACAATTCCGCTCCCGCTTTTTTGCCCGCCGCCGCCATATCGAGTATTTTCTCTCTTGAAAAATCGAACTCCGTGCCTTCCCAGTTGTTTATGACTACGGGGCGTTTTTTGTTTTGCCACCGTTTGGGAACGATATGGTTATTGACAAACGAATGTAAACTTAAAGAAAGCGCGTCTTCGTTTTCGGCGAACGCCATCACGCCTTCGGGGGCGTAAAAGGTTTGCCCGCCGACAAGTTTGTATTCAAACGCGAAATCGTTTATTCCCGAAACGATTCTCGTTCTGTTGAAAGAGTCCGTTTCGTACGACGTTTTGTGGTTGCCCGAATATACTAAGTTGAAAGCGTAAACGCCGTTGCCGTTTTTTATCAACGAAAAGGGGTTGTGTTGCGCCGACGACGCGCCCGCGAGCGACTGATTTACGAACAGCCCCGCGTTAAGCCGCGTGTCGTGGCGGTATCTTTCTCCCGCCCAGCATCCGTCGAAAGTGCTTACGGTGAAGTCCGTTTCGGAAACGTCAAGTTGAAGGGACGCGAATTTTTTTATCGTTACCGTTTCGTCGCCGATATTTTTTAGCGAAGAACGAACGGTGATGACGTCGTTTTCCCGATAAAAGGAATAATTTATCGTGAGCAACAGTTTTTCCGTTTCGTCGACGAACTCGAAACCGAGCGTCTTTTCCGCGCCGAACGAAGACGGCAGACAGGGGATTGCTTTTTTGCCTTTTGAAACGGTCGCCCTTTTAAAAACGAACTCGTTCGTAAAAGAGTTGTCCGGGTTGAACAGAAGTATCGACTTGTCGCGGTGGTCGTCGTCGCCGAAACACGAAAACAACTTGTTTCTTAAATCCGTGCCTATATCGTCTTGTTTCAGTATCGCGACTTCGGGCGTTATTTCGCCTGTTTTTTTGCCGTAGTACAAGTACGTTACGCTTTGTCCGTCGCAGTAAAAAATCAACGAAGTGTTTTGCGTATCGAGTCTGTAAATCTTTTGATTCATTTGTAAATAACCTCTGCTTTTACGATTTTTCCTTTTTGGGTTAAAGGCAGAACGTCGCCGTCGCATTTGTTGCCGTTTACGTAAACGCCGACGTTTTTGCCGCGCCTTGCCGTGATTTCGTAAGTAACGCCGCGATACCGCCGTATCAGACGGAACTCGTTTATTTCGCTCGGCATACACGGTTTAATCGAAAGTCCGTTCAAAGTCGGCTTTACGCCTAAAATATATTGCGACGCGTTGACGAACGTCCATGCCGCCGTACCCGTAAGCCAACTGTTTTTCGCCGAGCCGAAATCGGGCGCGTCTTTGCCCGCTATCATCTGGCTGAAAACGTACGGCTCGGTTTTATGTATTTCGCTTATTTCTTCGAGATACGCGGGGCATATTTTACGGTATATTTCAAACGCGCGGTCGCCGTTGCCCAGCGTCGCTTCGGCGCAACTTATCCACGGGTTGTTGTGGCAAAAGATACCCGCGTTTTCTTTGTATCCGCGCGGGTACGAAGAAACTTCGCCGAGATTTAACCTGTATTCTTTGTAAGCGGGTTGTAAAAGCACTATTCCGTATTTCGTATCGAGATATTTTTTTACGCTGTTTAAAGCGGCGCGCGCTTTGCCGTTCCGAGAGCCTATTCCCGCCATTACGCACATTCCTTGCGGTTCGATGAATATCTTTCCGTCGTCGCACGTTTTGCTGCCTACGGGGCGTTCAAAGGCGTCAAACGCCCTGATGAACCATTCTCCGTCCCAGCCCGCCGTTTCGGTAACTTCCGTCATAAGCGAAACTTCTTTGCGTACACGGTCGGCTTCCGCGCGGTCGTTACGGCAATCGCAAAGTTTTGCGTACTCTTCGCCGTATTTTACGAACATACCCGCTATAAACACGCTTTCCGCCTTTCCGCTTTCAAAGTTTGAACAAGTCTGAAAACTTTCGCCCGGCGTTTCGGAAAAACAGTTGAGATTAAGGCAGTCGTTCCAGTCCGCTCTGCCGATAAGGGGAAGTCCGTGCGGTCCTTTGTGCGTTATTGTAAAATCGATAGAGCGTTTAAGATGTTCCATAAGCGTCGCGCGATTCGTTTCGTCGTTGTTGAAAGGAACGCTTTCGTCGAGAATCGAAAAATCGCCCGTTTCCGCAACGTAAGCGTAAACGCACGCGATAAGCCACAGCGGATCGTCGTTAAACCCGCCGCCTACGTCCGCGTTCCCGCGTTTCGTCAAAGGTTGGTACTGATGCCACGTCGAGCCGTCGGGAAGTTGAATGGACGCAATGTCGATAATACGCTCGCGCGCTTTTTCGGGCAACATATGAACGAGTCCGAGTAAATCCTGACAAGAATCGCGGAAACCCATTCCGCGCCCGATACCGCTTTCGTAATAACTTGCGCTACGGCTCATCAGATAAGTTATAAAGCATTGATATTGATTCCATATATTTACGGTGCGGTCGAACTTTTCGTCCGTCGTTTCAACGTAAAAGTTGCCGAGCAACGCCGCCCGTTGTCTTTTAAGTTCTTCGAGTTCTTCGAGAACGATTTTTTCGTCGCGGTATTTGTTTATCACTGACACCGCTTTCTTTTTGTTTATAACGTCCGGCGATTCCCATTTGTCCGCGTTGTCGTTTTCGACGTAACCCAAAACGTAAACGAGAGATATTTCTTCGTTGCGTTTAAGGGTAACGTCTTTTCTTAAAAACGCTACGGGCGACCAACCGCTCGCTTTTTCGTTGAAAGACGTTTTAAGTCTTACCGCTTCGGGACTGTCGAATCCGTTGAACTTTCCCAAAAAAGTATCGCGGTCGGTGTCGTACCCGTCCACGGGGGCGTTTACCGAGAAAAACGCGTAATGATTCCGCCTTTCGCGGTATTCCGTTTTATGGTAAACCGCTCCGTAATTCGTTTCCGTAACGATTTCCACTTCGCCCGTGTTGTAGTTGCGCTGAAAGTTCGTCGCGTCGTCCTGAGCGTTCCACAGACAAAACTCTGCTCCGCCGTACACGGACAACCTTTTCGTTTCGTCGCTTTCGTTGCGAATCGTCAGAAGGTTGATTTCGCAGGCGTCTGTTTGCGGAACGAAACACGTAAGCGTAGCGCGGAGTTTGTTTTTCTCGCTTTCAAAAATCGTGTAATTGAGTCCGTGCCTGCATTTATAGTCGTCGAGCGGTGTTTTGCTCGGCAGAAACGCGGGGGAAAAAGTCGTGTCGCCGTCCGTTATGTAAAAATATCTTCCGCCGTTGTCGGTAGCGGGCGAATTGTAACGGTAACGCGTAATTCGTCTTAACTTCGCGTCGCGGTAAAACGAATAACCGCCCGCGGTGTTTGAAATGAGAGAAAAAAAGTCGTTTCCCGCAAGATAATTTATCCACGGCAGCGGGGTGTACGGCGTATTTATGACGTATTCTTTTCGTTCGTCGTCGAAATATCCGAATTGCATTTTCTAAAAGGCTCCTTATTGCTTTATTGCGACTACATAATAACAAATTATCGCGCGCGTGTAAATGCGAAAGGTTTTTAAAATGAAGAAATCTAAAAAAGGCGATAAGAAAACGTATTGATTTTAGTTGCTTTACGGCTTAAAATTGCAATATAATAATAAAAAAGGCGAAAAAGGAGAAAAAAATGAACAAAGATTTTATATGGGGCGCGGCTTCGGCTTCCTATCAGATAGAAGGCGCGTGGAACGAAGACGGCAAAAGTCCGAGTATATGGGACGATTTCGCTCACGATAAGAGATGTTACAGAGAGCAGACGGGCGACGTTGCCTGCGACCATTATCACAGGTATAAAGAAGACGTCGCGCTTATGAAAGAACTCGGACTGCAATCGTACAGATTTTCCGTATCCTGGTCAAGGATTTGTCCGTCTTTCGGGGAAGTCAACGAAAAGGGAATAGCGTTTTATAATCGGCTTATCGACGAACTCGTCGCGAACGGAATAAAACCGATGATGACGTTATACCACTGGGATATGCCCGTGTGGGTGTATGAAAGGGGCGGATTTTTAAACAGAGAAATTACCGAATATTTCGCCGATTACGTTTCGGTCGTCGCGGAAAGATTCGGCGACAGGGTAAAGACTTTCGTAACGATAAACGAACCGCAATGCGTTCTGGACGGCGGACTGACTTCCGGCGCGCACGCTCCGGGAGTAAAGGTTACTCTTAAAGAACTTCTTGCGGCGGCGCACAATTTACTTTTGTGCCACGGCAAAGCGGTAAGAGTTTTAAGGGAAAAAGTCGCTGACGCGGAAATAGGATATTCTACTTGCGGTTGGGTAACCTGCCCCGCCGACGGAACGAAAGAAAGCGAGAAAAAGGCTTACGAAAACTTTTTCTCCGTATGGAAAGAACAACCTATGAACTGTATGTCCCCGCTTGCCGATCCCGTCTATTTAGGCGAGTACCCCAAAGAATATTACGAGTATTTCAAAGACGATTTACCCGAAATAACGGCGGAAGACCTTGCGCTTATTTCAACGCCGATCGATTTCATAGGTCAAAATATTTATTCGGGATTCTATATGGACGGCAACGGAAACGTTACGCCCTTTAAAGACGGATCGCCGCAAAGCGATATGGGGTGGGACGATATTCCCGAAACGGTGTATTACGGTTTGAAGTTTTTGTACGAAAGATACAAAAAACCCATTATGATAACGGAAAGCGGAACGGCGCAGAACGACAGAATATGTCTTGACGGAAAAGTCCACGACGCGTATCGTATCGACCACACCGCAAGGTATCTTTTACAAATGAAAAAAGCCGTCGACGAAGGTATCCCCGTAAACGGCTATTATCACTGGGCTTTTACCGACAATTTCGAATGGAATCGCGGATTTGCCAAACGTTTCGGTCTTGTTTTCATCGACTACGAAACGCAAAAAAGAATTAAAAAAGACTCGTTCTATTTTTATAAAAAGGTGATAGAAACAAACGGCGAAATACTCGAATCGCCGCAAGAAACTTTTCAGATAAAGGAATTGTAAAGTTTGCCGATTTCGGCTTTTACGTTATAAAACTTAATAAGTTCGGAAACGGAAACCACCTGAAAACCTAACGATTTAAGGTCGGGAAGAAGTCGTTTCACCGCGGATACGGACTTGTCGTAACCTTGATGCATAAGGACGATGCCACCGTCGAGAACGTTTGCCATAACGGTGTTGTATACGTCGTTTTCGGTTGTCGACGGGTCGTAGTCTTTCGTGTCGAGAGTAAGGGTCCAGTTGATAAACGTCGTTTTATACAATGACAAAACGCGACTGTCGGCGTGTCCGCCCGCAGGTCTTACCAGATGAACGGATTTACCGTCGATTGTTTTAAGTATATCGTCGGTCGAACGCAATTCTTCTTTGACTTTTTCGTCGGAAAGCGTATTGAGATTCGTGTGCGTAAAGGTATGGTTGCCGAGTTCAAAGTTCATATTAACCGCTCTTTTTAAAACGTCGGAGTTTTGCGCAGTTACTTTAACGCCTAACGTAAACAACGTAGCGTGCGCCGTAAAATCGGGATTTTTCCCGTTAAACTCTTCAAACGCGTCGAGAAGGGCGGTTGTTTTTTCTGTCGGTCCGTCGTCGAACGTGAAGGCTATCAGCCTGTTATTTCGTCCTATATGAGAAACGTCTACGTCGGAAACGTCCCACAGTTCGGCGTCGCCGCCGTCCGTCGTTCCGCCGCCGTTCGGTTTGGGCGGGGAGGGGTTGTTTGAAGAACACGCCGCGCCGAAAAGAAAGGTGAACGAGAGTAAAAGAGTCAAACAGATAAACAATAATTTTTTCATAAGGGTTACCTCGTCGTAATAGTAACATATATAAAAGAAAAAATCAATTTTCCCGCGGACGAAGAGAAGAAAACTAAAAAAAAAGATAAAAATAAGGCTATCGTTATTCGGGGTTATATAATAAAATAATTATTGAAAAAAGGCATGGAGGCAAGAATGCGTATCAAGGGTAAAACGGCGTCGACGAAAGGCGTAACATTTAAAAAGCGAATGGCTGATTTGAGACGGTATTTGAACGACAACAAATACGTGTATCTTATGATGCTTCCCGTCATCGTATGGTTCGGTATTTTTTGCTACTGGCCGATTACCTGGATAAGAATGGCGTTTTACGATTACAGTCTTACGAAAGGGTTTGCGGGCAGCGAGTTCGTTCTGTTCAATAACTTTATCGACTTTTTCGAAGCCGACTTTTTTCATCTTTTGGGGAACACGCTTGCAATTAACCTGCTCGCGCTCGTTTTTTTGTTTCCGTCGGCGATAGTTCTCGCGCTTGCTTTCAACGAAGTAAGAAACAGAGCGTATAAAAAGACTTTGGCTATAATAAGTTATTTGCCGCACTTTTTATCGACTGCGGCGCTCGTAGGGTTTATAACTTCCTTTCTCGATCCCGACAGCGGACTTGCGGGGCAGATATGCAACCTTTTCGGCATAGAGTACAGAAACTCGCTTTTGTATCAGGCAAGCGCGTTTCGCGGAATACAGGTAGTTTCGGGCATATGGCAAACGGTCGGGTGGAACTCGATTATATACAGCGCCGCGCTCACTTCGATAGACCCTTGTTTATACGAAGCGGCGGAAATCGACGGCGCGAAAAAACGGCACGAAATATTCAGCATAACGTTACCGTCCATTTTCCCGACGATAGTCATAATGCTCATAATGCAAATAGGCGCGATAATGGGCAGTAACTTTGAAAAGATTTATCTTATGCAGAACAACGGCAATCTGGACAAATCGGAAGTAATCGCAACGTACGTTTATAAAATGGCGTTCAACGAATACAATTACGGACTGTCGACGGCGGTAGGATTGTTTAATTCGCTCGTTGCTCTCGTGCTTGTAACGATAGCGAACGTTTTCAGCAAAAAGTTGACGGAAACGTCGCTTTGGTAAGGAGAGTACGGTTATGAATAGAAAAACAAAAAGAAGCGTTTCGTCGAAAATAGGTTACGCCGCACTGTTGATAATACTTACTCTTCTGGCGGTTACGATAATATATCCCTTTCTGAACATGATAGCGATATCCCTTTCTGACACGTCCGCCGTAAGAAGCGGCTCCGTTACGTTGTTGCCGCAAATATACGACGGCAAGCGGTACCGCGTCGGCGCGATGTGGGCGGCTTATAAAATGGTTGCGAACAACAAGGCGATTTATACGGGATATATCAATACGATAAAGGTGTGCTTTTTCAGTTGTCTTATCTCGTTGATACTTACCGCTTTCGCCGCTTACCCGATGGCGTTTTCAAACATAAGGTTTAAAAAATTGTACACGCAGTTTATCGTTATAACGATGTGGTTTTCGGCGGGAACCGTTCCAAACTATATGGTTATAAGACAACTCGGACTTATAGACTCTCACTGGTCGCTTATACTTTGCTCCGCGTTAAGCGCGTACAACATAATAATAATGCGCGGATTTTTCTACGGGATACCAAAATCCATAGTGGAATCGGCAAAGATAGACGGCGCAAACGATATGGTAATATTATTCAGAATGATATTGCCGAACTGCGGTCCCATACTCGCTACGATAGGGCTTTGGACAATCGTAGGGCAGTGGAATCAGTACCAGAACCCGCTTTTGTACATAGAGTCGGACGGAAAAAGAGTTTTGCAACAGGTGCTTGCTTCCGTAGTAAACTCGGCGGGGTCGTTGGACTTCGATATCAGCGGAAGCGATTTGAGTATAGAACAGTTGCGTAACGCCGCGTTGATGTTTACGATGTTACCTATAATTATAGCGTTTCCGTTTTTCCAGAAGTTCCTTATCGCGGGGACTATGACGGGCGCGGTTAAAGAATAAAAAGACCTTTATCGGAGGAATAAAATGACGAAAAAAAGAATGTTAAAATGTTTGACTTTTGCCTTGACCGTAATAACGGCGGCTACTATGTTTACGGGTTGCCGTTATAAAACGAACGGCGGCAAAAAGGAACGCAGAGAAAGAACGCCGAGAGAAAATTACGTTCAGGACTACGACTACGATTTCAACTCGCGCGAAAAACTTACGATTAAAATCATCGCGCCGATAAACGAAACGAAATACAGCAAAACGGACAATTTAATACCGCAAATAGAACAAGCGACGAACACCAAACTCGACATCGAGTTCGTGTCCGAAGAAGCGTATCCCGACAGGCTCGTTACCGCGCTGGGAAGAAAGGACACTCCCGAACTGTTTTGCCGCGTACCTAACCGTCAGGCGCTTATAAAAGACGGGGCGGCTTATCCGCTTTACGACCTTTTAATGCAATACACTCCTAACTATATGGACGTCGTGGAAAGTTACAACGATCCTAATATGTTGCTCGAACTTACGGACGTCGAAACGTTCGAGATATATTCGATGATGAATATTCGCGAACCGGAATGTCAACTTTCTTTCCTTATTCGTAAAGACTGGCTGGACGCGTTGAACTTGTCCGTTCCCAAAACGTGGGACGAATTCAAGGCCGTTTTAAGAGCGTTTAAAGAACGCGACCCCAACGGAAACGGCAAAAACGACGAAATACCTTTCTCCGTACAAGACATAACTAATATGAGATATGCTTTCGGCATAGACACGAGATACTTTTTCGCTATGGACGGGGACGAATACGTTCCTACCGTGTACCATTCTCAATATCAAAAATATCTTGAATCGTTGCAGGAATTGTTCGTCGAAGGGTTGCTCGACAACCGTTATTACGAACGCGGTTATTCGGGATTACAGAACATAATGGGCAACAACACGCTCGGTTGCACGGTATATTATTCGGAATTCGCTAAAAAAGCCACCGAAGATTTGCGTAAAAACGGTTACACCAAAGGCACTTGGGTAGGAATAAGCCCCGTACAAGGTCCCGACGGGTATTCGGGCGTACAAAGCGCGGGCGGTTTTGAAAACAACTTTATGATTTCGTCCAAAGTAAACGCGGAAAAAGCGCGTGAAATAGTACGGTTTATGAACTGGTTTTACACTCGGGACGGCATAACTCTTCTGAACTACGGCATAGAAGGAGTACACCATACCGTCGTAGACGGCGCGAAAGTTATAAATAAAGAATACGCCAACTTCGAGTCGGCGCGTAAAGCGGGAATGCTTTTCGAGTCGTTCAACTATCGTTTCTCGAAAGACGCGTATTTACAGTACGTTTTCAACGGCAACTCGGTAGATTCGCTTGCCGAAACGGATAAACTTTTCTACGACGCGTTAGGGCTTGGCGACGAGAACGGCAACGGCAAATATACGTTTATCAAAAACTGTTTCTGTCTTTACACGGCAGAGTGGACGAAGAACTCCACGAAACTCGAAAAGGAAATGAAACAGTTTGAAGAAAAAGCGATTACGGGTATTTATTACGACACGTCTTTGACGAGAGAACTCAACGCGCTCAAATCGAAATACAAAAAAGCGTACGAAGAAGCGAAACTCGCGTACGCCGAGTTGAAAAAATAAAACGAGATTATGAAAAACACTTCTGCTTATCTCTTAAAAAACGGAATATTGTATATTGACGGCAAAGCCGCTTTCGGAATAGGCAGCCATTATTATCCGTCGTATCATTCGCAAAAAGTGCCCGTACCCGAAAACGGGGATCGCATAGGCGAAATGAAACGGGATTTTGCCGATATGAAAGCCGCGCGAATAAATATAGTTCGCACGGCGGCGTTAGGCAACTTTTACGCGGACGGGCAAACGATTAAAGGGGATTTCCCTTTGGGCAAGGCTATCGCCGAAGAACTTTCGAGGCTCGGTATCGCGCTGACCGTTCGGTTAAACGGTTACGATAACGGAATAGAAGAGTATTCGGACGAAAAAATGCTTAACGAAAAGGGAGAACCCATTTCAAACTGTTGGTTGCAGTTCATCACGAACAGCGTTTGTCATAACGGCGCGAAGGACAGCAACGCGAAAGTTACCGAAACGGGCGCAGAGTTTTTCGGAAAGTTCGACAACGTCGTGGGATTTCAGATTTTCAACGAACCTGCTTTTCCGTACAACGGTTTTTACGACTATAACCCTCATTCGGTCGAAGAGTACGCGAAAGAGCGCGCAAAAGAAGGCAAAAGCGGCGAAGACTTAATTCCGCCGCGCCGTCGCCCGACGTATACGGAATCGCCCGAAAAATGGGTTGCGTGGCGGTTGTTCAATACGAAAAGGTTTAACGATTATCTTAATTTTCTGGCAAACACGGCTAAAAAAGTCAAGCCCGCCGCGGAAACGTTTACGTGCATGACGAGCTGCCCCGTTCAGATAGGCAGCAGTATGCGCGGAGCGGACTATTTCAGAATCGCCGAAAAAATGGACGTAGTCGGAATAACGCTGTATCTTGAATGTAAAGGGGCGTTTTACTACGAACACTCCCGTATTATGGACTACGCCGAGAGCGCGGCGGCGGCTTTCGGGAAACATTACTGGCTGATAGAATACGACGCAAGAACGAGTATGTCGGCAAGAGATTTCGAAGTGGAAACTTACGCCGCGATAGGCAGCGGAGTCAAGGGAATAATGTACTATCAATGGCGCGGCGATTACGTTTTTGAAGACTCTCCCGAACCGAACGGATTCGGAATGTTGTATAACGACCGTACGCCGACCGAAAAGTTTTCTTCCGCTATGAAAATGCACGAAATGTTATATCGGTTAAGCGACAGAATCGTGCTTAAAGAGAAAGTAAGACAGGGCGTGGGTATACTTTTCAGCGAACGCGCCAACGCGTATTACGACGCGACGTGCAACGGCGACAACGAAAACGCTTGGAGCGGTTGCGAGTCGAACGTGTTTGCGGCTATGGGCGTTTACAGACGGTTTAAACGTTTATTCGTTTCGCTTTTTGCTGTAAGGGCAAGCGAACTTAACGTGTTGCCGTTTTCGTTGAACGCGTTGATTATTCCCGCCGAAAAAGGGCTTTCCGACGAAGAAAACGAAGAAATAGAAAAATATCGCAAAGCAGGCGGCGAAGTGTTTTATTACGACGAGTATCTCGACGCTTTCAAACCGTTCGATTTTTGCGGCAAGTGGCTGGAAGCGTACGAAATAGCGGACTCGTATTCGGTGAAAATCGCTTCCGTCGAAGATAAAAAAGTCGATTTAAAGTTTTTGGAAGACGAAAACGAATACGCCGTTTCGGTGATAGATTTTGCGGAAGATGACCGCGAAATAAAAAATCTGGAAATTACTTTCGTCGCCGACGTGCAAGGCGAAACTTGTCTTATGGTAAGCGGAAACGAGAGCGCGGAACTGCCCGTTTCCGTTTGCGGAAACAAAAAGAAAACGGTTATTCCTACGCTGAAAAACGGCGCGGTGATTTTCATAAAAAAGGGGTAAAAACATGCCGAAGTTTGTAACGTTCAGTTTTGACGACGGAGTCGAACAGGATATACCTTTCGTTAAAGAGTTGAATAAATACGGATTCAAGGCGACTTTCAACATAAACACGGGCATACAAACCCGCGCGAATCGTTGGGTGAACGAAGGCGTCGAAATACGCCGTATGAACATTAAGGGGCTTAAAGAACTGTACGCGGGGCACGAAGTCGCCGCGCACGGGCTCACTCATCCTTTTTTGGAACAACTCGACGAAGAAACTATTTACAACGAGTTGTATTACGACAAGAAAAACATAGAAGAAATATTCGACAGCGAAGTCGTCGGAATGGCTTACCCTTACGGGACTTACGACGACAGGGTGATAAAAATCGCCCGCGACGTAGGTATAAAGTACGCGCGGACGGCGGGGACGAGTATGAAGTTTTCCGTTACGGGCGACTTGATGAAATATACGGGTACGTGTCATTTTTCCAACGCCGAGATTTTCAGTCTGATAGAAAAGTTCGACGCGCTTCCCGAAAGCGAAGAACGGCAAGTTTTATATATCTGGGGACACACCTACGAATTCGACGTTTTGAAAAAGTGGGGGCTTTTAACCGAGATTTTAGAACGGCTCAAAAAAGTAAAAGCGAACTTCGTTACGAACAAAGACGCTTTCGGATTATAAAAAAATTACGCCCCGACGTCGGGGCGTAAACGTCATGTTTTATAAAACTTGTTCATGCTTCTGCGGTAATCGTTCGGCGTGATTTTGACTTCGCGTTTGAAAATCGCGTTAAAATACGACTGCGAACTGAACCCGCAATTGATGACGATATCCGTTATCGTCGCGTCGCTTTCGAGCAACATTTTTTTCGCGGCGTTTATCTTTTGTTTGACTATGTACTGATGGGGCGTTATGCCCGTAACCTGCGTGAACAGTTTGTGAAAATAATTCGGGCTTAAAAACACGTGATTCGCAACGTCTTTCAACTGAATGTTGCGGTTGTAGTTTTTAATTATGAACTTTTTCGCTTCGGCAATCGCTTTTGAAGCGTTCCCGTTCACGAACTTTTGCTTTTCGTAAAAATCGCGGTTTTCGGCAAGCCTGAAAATAATTTCGTTTATGTGTCCGGTTATACGAAGTTCGGCGTACGCGTCGTCCGTCGATTGAGCGGGGTATTTCAGCAGCGAGAAAAATCGGTCGAGAAACACCTTTGCTCCGAACGCCTGCATTTGCGACGGCAGAGAATCGAGTATTTCTTTGATTCGTCCGTCGTTCGCCGAAATATACAGATAGTAACACTTAAACGGGTTTATGGAATACCGTTCGTCGCCGGGCTTGCAAATTATTAGCGAATACTGTTCTATATCGTGCTTTTTGCCGTTTATGAACGTAGTGCCCGACTTTGAAAGATATAATTCGATTTCGTAGTGCTGACATATTCTCGGCGGCGTGGTGGTAACTTTTTTGTGAATCCATTCCGACTGTACGGAATCGAAGTACCCTGCGTCTATGTACTCGAAACGCGATAATATTTCCATGTATTTTCTCCCCGAAGATAATATTTCAAAAAATATTCTTAAAACAAGTATACCATTTTATAACGAATAAATCAATAAAAACACAAAAAAACGATAAAGTTCTTATGAAAATAACATTTTTAGGTCAAAACGGCATTTTAATAGAAAGTAAGAAATCAACATTCGTCGTCGATCCGTATCTTTCGGACTCGGTGGCGAAAACGGAACCGCAAAACTACCGCAGACAAAAAATCGACGAACGGTTTTTAAGTATAAAACCCGACGCCGTGCTGATAACTCATTCTCACGCGGACCATTACGACGAAGAAACGCTCGACAGACTGCTCGGCGTTAACGTCGAAGCGACCTTGCTTGCTCCCCCGTCCGTATTTTGCAAAGCGAAAAAAAGATACCCCGAACATAATTGCGTGTGTTTCAGGGCGGGTACGAGTTACAGCGTAAAAGACGCGGTTTTTACGGCCGTAAAAGCCGAACATTCCGATTTGGAAGCGATAGGTTCGGTGATTGTTTGCGAAGATAAAAAGTTGTACGTTACGGGGGATACTTTGTATAGCGAAAGGGTGTTCGACAGTTTACCGAATACGACGTTCGACGCGCTTTTTTTACCGATAAACGGGCGCGGTAACAATATGAACGCCGTCGACGCGGCGAGATTCGTTGAGCGCGTAAACGCTCGTAACGTCGTTCCGACGCATTTCGGAATGTTCGACGATATGACGGGGAAAGAACTGAATTGCGACAACGCGATAATTCCCGAAATATATAAGGAGATTGTATTAAAATGAAAATAACCGACGTAAAAACTTTTGTGGTAGACTGTTTCAGAACGAACTGGGTTTTTGTCAAAGTGTATACCGACGACGGGATTTGCGGCGTAGGCGAAGGCACGCTGGAATATAAAGAAAAAGCGCTATGCGGCGCGGTGGAACATATTAAAAATTATCTGATAGGAAAAGACCCCCGAACGATAGAAAAGCATTATCACGACCTTTATCGCGACGCATACTGGCGTGGCGGAGCGGTGCTTATGAGCGCGCTTTCGGCGGTAGAGTGCGCGCTTTGGGACATATTAGGCAAGTCTTTGGGCGTACCCGTATACCAACTTTTGGGCGGCAAGGTAAACGAAGACTGTCGGATATACGTCAACGGCTGGTTTTCGGGCGCGAAAACTCCCGACGAGTTCGCAAAGAAGGCCCGAATCGCCGTACAACGCGGCGTTACCGCGATGAAATGGGATCCTTTCGGGAAAAGTTATCTGCAAATATCCAACAAGGATTTGGACACTGCTCTCGAATGCGTGGCAAAAGTGAGAGAAGCGGTCGGAAACGACGTCGATTTGCTTATAGAAGGACACGGAAGATTCGACGTTCCGACGGGCATAAAGATAGCCAAAGAACTCGAACAATTCAAACCTATGTGGTTTGAAGAACCCGTCCCGCCCAACAATCTCGAAGCGCTCAAAGCGGTGCGCGACAAATCCCCCGTAGCGATTTCCGCAGGGGAAAGACTGTATACGCGGTTTGACTACAACGGGCTTTTTGCTTTACGGGCGGCGGATTACATACAACCCGACGTTTCGCACGCGGGCGGAATAATGGAACTCAAAAAAATAGCGGCTATCGCGGAAGCGAACTATATTCCGTTCGCGCCGCACAACCCCAGCGGCCCCGTGGCTAACGCGGCAACGCTCCAACTTGCCGCGTGTTGTCCGAACTTTTGCATTTTAGAGATAATGTATTCCGACGTGGATTATCGTAAAAAGGTAACGAACGAAAATCTCGTTTACGAAAAGGGCAGAATCAAAATAAGCGACAAGGCGGGGCTCGGCATAGAACTCAACGAAGAAGAATGTCTGAAACATCCTTACGCGGAACATAATTTACGGCATTATACGGGCGCTCTTACGGATATCCGTCCGCCCAAAACAGAGTTTTATTTTTAGGAGTCGGATATGAACGAAAAATGGGCATTTGTAACGGGCGCGTGCGTCAACACGGGCGCGGCTATAATAGAAAAGTTCGCCTGTGAAGGCGTAAACGCGGTTTTTACGGGAAGAAATGCCGACAAGGTTAAGATTGCGGAAGAAAACTACCGTAAAAAACACCCGAACGTACGAATAATAGGCAAGACTCTCAACGCGCTCGACGAACACGGACAAGTAGACGAAGAATGCGTAAAACGCGTTTTTGCCGAGTTGGACGACTGCGGAATAATCATCACCGATCTGGTGCTTAACGCGGCGGATTTGGGAGTCGGGTTTGACGCTCTGAACAGTCCGCTTTCCGATTTTCAACGCGTGATGAACACTAACGTTTTATGGAACTTTTGTATAATTCAACACGCCGCGAAAAGAATGACCGCGACGGGCGGAAGTATTACTTTCATCAACTCGAACACCGCTTACAGGGCAATACCCGAAAGGGCGGCGTACTCCGCGTCCAAGGGCGGGCAACTCGGCTTGATGCGCGCGCTTGCGCTGGATTTGGGCAAATATAAAATAAGAGTAAACGCCGTTTTGCCGGGTATGATTCATACGGACAGAACGGACAAAAATCCCGAGTTTTACAAAACGTTGCCGTCGGCGTATTCGCCGCTAGGCTCGATAGCGGAAGGCTCCGACGTCGCCGACGCAGTATGGTATTTCGTCGCTCACGCAAAGAACACCACGGGCGCGGAACTCACGGTCGACTGCGGCAATATGATTCAACTCTATCCCGTCATTCCTTAAAAAGGTCAAATAAACCATAAACGATAAAAAGGTTTCGATTATTGACTTTTCCCCACATAAAAAAGACGAACGATATACTGTCGTTCGTCTTTTTCTTTATGCGATTTAATTTTTCTTTTTTGCGATTTTGGGCGCGGTGGCGTCAAAACTTACGTCTAAAAGCATTTTGATTTTGTCGTCGTCGACGCTTCCGTCAAGCGAAACGCTAATCCAATTCGCCTTGCTCATGTGATAGGCTGGGAAGATTCCCTTTTAGCCGAGAACCCCGCCCGAAAGTATCGGCGGGCATTTTAAGTTGACGACGTTTATTTCTTCGGCGCCCGCAAGTCCGAACTTGTTTTCAGGCACGGACATAACGACGGCGAACCACTTTTTGTTACCGACGTGACGGAATACCGCGTAACTTGAATATTGCGACCACGGATAATCCGGCTCGATACCGTAATTCGTCAGTATATATTCTTCTAATTCCGTCCGAGTCATACTTTCTCTCCAAAATATATTCGCTACCGTTTTTTATACGAAAGGGGGCGTGTTTTTTAATCGCAAAAGTTATTTTTGTTCCGTTTCTTGTTTCAAAAGGGTTGCGTAGCGAAGCATTTGTTTTCGCGACGATACGCCGAGTTTACCCAAAATGTTATGGTTGTGGTATTTAAGCGTGCTTTTTTGTATATTGAAAGTTTGCATGATTTCTTCGGCGGTTTTTCCTTCGAGATACAACCCGAATATTTGCCGTTCCGTTTTGGTAAGCGTTTTGATTCCCTTTTTGAACATTTCGTAGTCGTCGGGAGAAACTTCGGTTTTGCGCGAATACGCAAGTCGGTCGATATCCGTCCGGTTTTGTTTTAACAAATCGCCTTGCTCGTCGCAACGGTCGCGGAGTTTTGCCTCTTCTTCGTCGCGTAGTCTGTCCTGCTCGGCAAGGAACCCGAAAAGGTCGTCGATTTCGACGAACGCCGACTCTGCGGTTTTGTGTTGTTTCGTTTGTATTTGTTCGATGCTTTTAAGCAGTGGGCTAAGAAACCGTCTGCTGAAAAATACGCATATTGCAACCGTCGTTCCGACTAACAAAAGCACAAGCAAAACGACGGAAACGGTATTGTTGACAACAGACCTGTTATACTCTTCTTTGGGGTACGCGGCAATCAGAACGTAATCGTCCCCGCAGAGACTTACGGGTTGGATTTTTGCTATGTAAGACGAATCGCCGTTAAGAAAAGAGAGTCCGTCCCTGATGCTTTTGACGGTAAGTTTTCCTTGCGGGGGAAGATAATATCCGCCGTAAACTCCCGCCGAAAATCCGTCGTCCGTGTGGAAATAATCCCCGTTTTTAGGGAAGAACATACAAGTAAGATGTTCTAACTGCGAGGGCTGAGCAAAATATTTTTTGAAATAATCGGCGGAGATTTCAAATCCGCAAAGCCCGTAAACGACGTTGGATTTATTGACTACGGGAAGAACGAGATGCATCGTCCTTTCGGACGTACCGCGAAGAACGGAAACGCTCGTTATGAAAGGCGATTTGTTCAAAATCGGCGAAATGCGTTTCAAAAACCTGCCGTAATCGGGTATTTCTTCGACTTGCATTTCGAGCCGCCATTTACGGTGAGTGAGAATGCCTCTGTCGGAAGCAATGTCGGGAACACCGCGATACAATCGTAACTTTTCGTCCGTTTCGTTAAGCGACGACCGTTTCAGATATATCGCCGTTTTAGATTTATCCGCGCCGTACGCGTGCGTGTTCGTCGTAGCGTTCAGCGTCAGAAACACTCCCGAACAGTCCGTTTTGAGAAGTTCCGCGCCGAGTTTGTCGAAAAGAAGATTTTGAAGGGCGGTTATGCGCGCGCCGTCGTTCGTTAGTTGACTGAAAGAAATGCCTTCTCCCGCCAAAAAATCGTCCGTTTTTTGCGCGACGCTTTCCGAAAGGGATTCGCCCATTCTCGTTACGTCTTCAAAATATTTGGAAATCTGCCTGTCGAACGTTCTCATTTGAAAAGACAAAGTGTTCGCGGCGCGTTGTTTGGCAGATGAAAAATGCCCGAAGAAAAACAAGCCGCACGCCAAAAACGCCAGCACTATCATTGCGAGCGCAAGCATATAAAGGAACAACTTGCGTCGCATAGATGTTTTTCGGTTTTTCAGTTTAGCCAAAAAGTTCATATCGTTATTTGCCTATGTTAAGGAAAAAATCTACGATTTCGTTCGCTACGTCCTGCGCGCTTTTGCCATTGTACCCGTTCTTTTGAATATCTTTTTGCAACGCGCGTATTTCGTTATATAAAGTATAAGTGTTGGAGTAGTATCCGTTTATGGACGGCTCGGGTAAAAAGGTGCAGGACGATCTCGTGTCGTTTAACGCAAGGTACGTGTTTTTAAACGCTGCCGTTTTAAAATTGTACGTCGCGAGTTTATCGAACGCGCCGTTTTTAACGGGCATATATCCCGTTTGAGCGACGAAATCGAGATTGCGTTTTTCTTCGGTAAACCATTTAGCGAAAATCGACGCGGCTTCCGTTTTCTGAGCAGTCGTTTTGTACGCGCAAAGTCCTACGCCCGCCTGCGTAGCGTATTTTACGCCGACTCCCGCTTGCGGGACGGGCAATACTTTAAGATTCATTTCTTCGACTACGTTCGTATCGGGATAGTTTATCACGTCGTTATAATACAGAACGGCTGCGGACGAAGAAATTCCCGCGAGCGTCGCTCCCGTCATAACCTGCGTGTTTGAAAACTCGTCGGACACGACGATATGCCCTTTGGCGATAGACGAAGCGAACTTTTTGTATGAAGCGAGCAACGTCGCGTTTTCCTTGTACCACCCGTTTTCGGTATAGAAATCGTTCGCCCCGCGACTTATCGCGTCGAGTTCGACCGAACGAATAAAGAAATCGAGCGCGCAAAAGGGTTTTCCGCCCGAATACTCGTAATATTTTTCCGCAACGGCAAAGAATCCGTCCCACGTTTTAAGGTCGTCTACTGAAACGTTTTTCGCGTTGGCGAACCGCTCGAACACGCTGCCCGCGTAAAAGAGAAGATGCGTCGATTTAGACACGGGCAAAACCGCGAGAGAGTTTTCCGCCGTCCCGTCTTTCAGGAACCCGCCGATAAACTTGTCGAGTTCGGTTTGCGAAAAGACTTCTTTCCAGTTGACGAGATTGTTTATGCCCAGTTCTATTGCGTTACTCGTATGGCAAAAGAACAAATCGGGCATAGGGGTAGTCCCCGCCTTGCCTTTTTGAGCGTTCAAAAGTTTTTCGCCGATTTCCGAAGCGTTCGATTTGTCCGTGATATTGATTATGATTCCCTTTTCTTTCCCGACGGTACGGTTAAACTCGGTAACGTACCTGTCCATAGGCGAATCGGAATGTTCGCCGTAAACGTGCCACATCGTGAGCGTTACGGGTTTTTTCGAATTAAGCAAAGAGCCGTTTTTGTTACAACCGACCAAAGCGGTTAAAGAAAGAACGGCAACGAGTGATAAATAAAGTATCTTTTTCATTCGGCGCTCCTTTTTCGGCGACGGATTTTACGTCGAAAAACAAAAAATTTTTTTAAATATTTTTACTTTTTCCCCACCTTTTCGGGGTTAGGGCGGAGGACAAAAGGCTTTTTCTTTCGTATAATAAGACGCGTAAGATAGGTCGTTATGCTCCCGACGCTACGCCGAAACGCAAAAACTTTGTTGACGAAAGAATACTTTTTATAAAAGATATTATAACATAAACGTTTCGTCAAGTAAAGAGCATAGATAAAAATCTTGAAAAGAAAATACGTCGGCAAACGCACTTGTCTGGCACTCTTACGACCGTCGGTTGTCGGTCGTAGAAAAAATAAACGAAAAAAAGGAAACGAAAAACATGAAAAACTTCAAACAAAAAACCGTAACGATTATCGTCATAGCGACGTTATTGCTGGTATCGGCACTCTCTTTGTTTACCGCTTGCGGCAAAAAAGCGGAAAACCCCGGCGGCGAAGAAACCCCCGCAACTTACACCATTACTTTTAACAGTACGGGCGGTAGCGCGGTATCCGCTATCGAAGCGACGGCGGGCGCAAAAATCGAATCGCCCGAAAAACCGACGAAAGAAGGTGTTGTTTTCGCAGGTTGGTACGAAAGCGCGGATAACGGCAAAACGCTTTCCGATAAACCGTTCGAGTTTTCGTATATGCCCGCAAAGAGTTTTACTCTTTACGCAAAATGGGCCGATGTAAACATAAACGGCAAAACGTTTAAGAAAACGGCTACGCGCATTACCTGGCTCGGCACGGAAGAAGAGAAAAAAGCAATGCTCAAAGAAATGGACGTATCGGAAGAAGAATATAGAGCGACGGCAGAATCGCTTGTCGTCGAATTCATATTCCACGACGACGGGAAAACGGCGTCGGCTAAGTTCGGACTGGGCGACGATATGTACAATCCCGTGGTATTATATAGAATATCGGGTAATTTAATCGTGTTTTACGAAAACGAAGAAGATATGAAAAACGGCATTCCCGCTTACAATTACGGATTTTTTGTCGGCGCGACGATAACTTTGTCTGACGATAAAACGACTTTAACGCATACGCAGTCGGTTTCCGTTGTTAAAATCGAAAACGTTTGCACGGTAACGAAATAATCAGACGAAAGGTTGAGAAAACAAGGGGCGAAAACATCGGATTCTATAATATTCCCCGAAAACATTATATAAGGAGAAAAAGGATGAAAAAGAAATTACTTTACGTTGCGTTACTTTCCATACTCGTCGTAAGCATCTGCTTGGCGGCGGGTTGCGGCTGTAACAAAGACAAGGGCACGCTGAAAAGCGAAGCGGGAGTTGTTCTTACCGGCGGAAGTTTCGACAAAGGCGCGAAACTCGTAACCGAGAAGTTGGACGTCCTTAACGAAGACGTTCAGCAAGCCTTGAAAGCGTTGCCCGACGACTTCCCCGCGTACGAAGCGAAAAATATGGTCGTTATGGACATTTCCGTAACGTCGGACGGGGTGAAAGTACAGCCGAACGGCAAAGTCAAGGTGTCCGTTCCGACGCCGATAAAAGGCGTCAGCGAGTATTTGGTTTACCATATCAAGAGCGAAACGGAATCGGAAAAACTTCCTTGCGAGTACAAAAAAGGCAAACTGACGTTTGAAACGGATTCTTTTTCCAAGTTCGTGTTCGGCGACGCCAACAAGGGAGAAAAAATAACTATTAGCGTAGAAGGGTACGGCAAAGGCGCCGTATCCGCAAAAACGGCTTACGGTTTTTGGCGTTCGCTGGATAAAACGGTTTGGGTTTATGAGGACGAATCGGCAACCGTTTACGTAGAAGAAGGAAAATATTATAATCTCACGGCGAGGCCGGACGACGGGTACGATTTTTTGGGCTGGTATGAAAAAACGGACGGCGTAACGGCGGACGAACCGTTTTCTACGGAAGAGTTTTTAAGTCTGGAAATAAAGGGCGAACGCTCGTTAGTCGCTAAGTTTAAAGCGAATATGGAAGGCGTTTATCAGGTATGGGCTTTCCCCGGCAAATCGGGATTGCCGTCGCAGTACAAGGACGGGCGCACCCCGAAAACGATATACGTAAAACCGGGCAACCCGAAAAACCTCGATATAGGCGCGATAGCAGTCGTAGGGCTTAAAAGAAACAAAAGCGGAGATATGATTTTCGTCAGACTTGCTCCCGATCAATACGTTATGACGGGAGTCGACGAAATCGACTACGATAAAGAAGGCAATTACACAGTATGGTTTAAAGCGACGGTAGACGGCAAAGAATACAGTAACTGGATAGAACTTTGCGTATCCGAGAAGAACGGCGACCTTGCGGCAAGGGCGCTGACGGGCGGTAAGTTCTATATCGAAGAGAACGATAAAGTTTTGTTTACGCATAAAGAGTTTTTCGTAAGCGATATGACGAGTCGTGTTCAACTCACGGCTGTTCCCGACGAAGTACACGACTTTGACGGTTGGTACGTTTACGGCGACGGCGGAGTAATCGGCGACAAATTGTCCGACGAACCTGTTTACGAACTTACTCGCCGCGAATACGACTTCACGGTCGTCGCAAGATTTAAAATCAAACCGCAATATTCCAACAAAAAAGGCGTGTATCAACTATGGATATATCCCGGAGAATCGGGAATCGCTCAACAAGCAAACGGCGAAATAGTGCACCATTTGTATTTAAGGCCGGATAAAGCTTCGATAGATCTTCAAAAACTCGAAATAAAAGGGCTTCGTCGTACAGCCGATGACAAGGAATTAGAACGCGTTCTCCTTCATTACGACGATTATACCGTAGATTACGACGGGTTGGATTTCGCAAAAGAAGGCGAATACGAAGTAAAGTTCTATGTCAACGACGCGCGGTTTTTGCTCGATATACATATTTCTTCGCAACACGCTACGCTTGACGTAGGTTTTTACGGATACGGTAAAATAATCCCCGACGGAAATCCCGACCTCGCTTACGAAAGAGAAGGTCACGGTTACGTAATACCGATGGATTATCTCCGGAATGAAAAACAGTTCGAAGCGGTGGCGGACGACGGATATAAGTTCTCGGGCTGGTATTCGGAAGACGAAAACGGCAACCTTTCCGAAAAACCCGTTTCGACAGACAAGGTATATACGTTCGTTCAACAAGGCGTAGACCTACGCGTAAGAGCGGTGTTCGTAGAAGACGTTACGAAGATAACGGCGGAATGCGGCGGATTCGAAGACGGCAGATTTATTTATAACGTTTCCGCAAAAGAACAAGCGGATTTAACGAGCCTTGTCGTCAAAACGGAACGCGGCACGATATTGAACCCGTCCGATTACACGGTAGACGCAAGCGCGGTAAATTACGCGAAGACGGGCGAATATAATATAACGATAACGTACAAATACGACGACGCCGTAAAATGTCATCTCGTCGTAGAAGTCCCGACCGTAGAAGTATACGCATATATTATGGGCGAGTCGGACGGCAGCATCAACGGGGTTATCAAACTGAACGGCAACGTGGTCGTAAACTCTCCCGAAGGGCATCCCGAATATATGGATCTCGGCGGAAAGATAACGCTCAGCGCGGAAGGAAACGATGGTTACAAGTTTGCGGGTTGGTTCGTGCGAAACGACTTCGGAACGGAGTTAAGATACGTTTCGGACAACGCGACCGAAACGTTCGACATAATAACGGACGCAACGTATATCTACGCTAAGTTCGTTGAAAAAGACAAAGTTACCTTTACGGTAATAGCGGGCGAAGGCGGTAAGGTTTACGAATACGTTCCGGAAGGGACGTCGCAACCCAAAGAAAGCATCGTTTACACGGTGCCCGAAGGCGCGAAAGTTAAAGTTTCGGCATCGGAATCCTACTCGTATACTAAGTTCGCGGGTTGGTTCGACGGCGAAGGCGAAGACGCAAACCTTATCTCCAAAGAAGCGCTGCACGAGTTCACGGTAACGGAAAACGCCGTAGTTTACGCAAGGTTTGAAAAAGCGTTCTTTATATCGGCGCGCATAGAAGACGTAAACGGCGGAAGATTTACAAACGGCTCGTCGGCGGAAGAAGGCTTTTACAGAGAAGACTTACCCGAAAACTCGGAAGTTACGATCGGAGTAACGGCAAACGACGGTTACGTTTTCGTCGGTTGGTTTGTTAGTTCCGACGTATACTCGGAAGAGCATTTCTTGTCCAAAGAACTCGAACACACTTTCGTTCTTAACGAATCGACGGGCAACATGCACGTTACCGCGTTGTTCAGAAAAACGGTTACGGAAGTCAGGTTGGAAGACAGCGGCGACTACGGATTTGTGTTATCGGAAGACGGTAAACTCGTTACGTCGTATACGGTTGACTTAAACGAAGAGTTTTACGCGATTCCGCAAGGAATACGCTTGCTCGGCAAATCGGGCGAAGAGTTCGTCGATTTGTTATATAATATCGAATACGAAATAACGAGCGATATTTACTACACCGAAAACGGCATGTTCGACACGAGCAAAGCGGGTACTTTTAAAATAACGTACGTTTATATTGAAAACCCCGAACTCAAAGCGACGATTACGATACAAGTTCTCGACAGAGTAACGTTCGGTTACTCGGCTGACAGGGGCGGTTATATAACCGACTCGGAAGGCAACCCGACGGACGGAATGAACGGCAAGAAGTATGAACGCGGTACGACGATAACGCTTACGGCGGTTGCGGAATACTGCTACGAGTTCGCAGGTTGGTATTACTACTCGGCAAACCAGACGGAAACGCTTATATCGACGGAAGCGACGTATACGTTCGCGTTGAGCGGCGACCTGTTCGTTTTCGCCAGATTCAACGAAAAAGAAACGTGCAACTTTATAGCGTATCCGGGCGAAGCGGGTTATATTACCGACGAAAACGGTAAGGAAATAGAGTTCGGCAACGGCAAAAGAATGGAAAAAGGCGACAGCATCACTATTACGGCTAACGTAAGAGTCGAAGGCTACGAGTTCGTCGGCTGGTACTATTACGCGGCAGACCAGACGGAAACGCTTATATCGACGGAAGCGACGCATACCTTTACGGTAAACGAAGATATGTACGTTTACGCCAAATACGCGCAAACGGCGACGAACAATTAAAAAGTAAACGTTCCCTATCGCAAGCGATTGCGATAGGGAACGCAAACGATACGGGGGTGGCCCCTTTCTCGTCGACAACGAGAAAAACACTTTAACGAGAAATCATAAAAAGGAGAAATGATTATGAAAAGTTGGATTCTTGCGCATAAAGTATTATCAATAATACTTGCGTGCGCGGTAGGCGTCGGAGCGATTTGCGCGATAGCGATTCCCGTTGCGTTAAGACACAAACACGATTTTGAAATCGAGTGGACGACGGACGAAACGTATCACTGGCACAAATGCAAAGACGAAAAATGCAAAGCGGTTTCGGACAAGGCGGAACACGTTTACGACAAAGAAGTGGTAAACGAGAAATATCTTGCTGCGGAAGCGACGTACACGGAAGCGGCGAAGTATTACAAATCGTGCGTTTGCGGAGTAAAGGGCGGCGAAACGTTTAACAGCGGCAGCAGTCTTTCCGCGAAAGACAACTCGATAGATTTGAAAGAAGGCGTCGTTCTCGACAAAGTTTACGACGGCGACGCGGTCGTAGTCGACGCGGAACAAATAGTAAGACTCGGCGACGGCGAAATTACGGTTGCTTATAAAAAACAAGCCGACGGCGACGAAACGTATTCGGCTACGGCTCCCGCAAAGGCGGGCGATTATACCGTAAAAGTAAAGGTAGCGGGTACCGCCGAATGGAAAGAACTCGAAAAGACGTTTAATTTTACAATCGGTAAAAAAGGCGTTAGCGCAAGTGCGACCAAAGTTTACGACGGCGGAAAAGTATTGAACAACGTAACTCTTAACGATCTTGTAAGCGGCGATACGGTAAACGCAAGCGTTACGATGAATAGCAAAAACGTCGGCGCGGCGGTAGAAAGCGTTTCTCTCGGCGGAGCGGACGCGGATAACTACGTTATCGCGGTAAAAGACGTTACGGCAAGCATCACCGTGAAAAAGATTAGCGCAACGGCGACCAAAGTTTACGACGGCGGAAAAGTATTGAACAACGTAACTCTTAACGATCTTGTAAGCGGCGATACGGTAAACGCAAGCGTTACGATGAATAGCAAAAACGTCGGCGCGGCGGTAGAAAGCGTTTCTCTCGGCGGAGCGGACGCGGATAACTACGTTATCGCGGTAAAAGACGTTACGGCAAGCATCACTGCCAAACCAATAATAGACGATTTGTTGGTCGAAGTGCCTTGGTCGGGTGAAAGCGTTTATACTTTATATGCAAATCACGAACTTTTATTAGGCGCAGGCATAATTGCGGGCGACGACGTATCCGTAGAAATCTTTCTTTCGGGTTCCGACGTAGGCGTTGCGGACGACGAACCGGACAGAGATGTTCTCGGCAACGATACAGGCAACTACGATTTCTCTTATTTCTACATTCTTATGGCGGAAATAGTAAGAGTCGAACTCCAACTGCCCGAAGACCTTAACTTCCTTCGTTTTGCAAACGACAAGAGAATCGACGGCGTATACGAATTCAAAAATTATCCCAGCGAAGTCTGGTTGATAAGCCCGACTACGGACGTAGAAGTTTTCGGCGAGTACACGCTCGTTGCTAAAAATCTTACCCTTTCGGACACCGAACATTACAGCATAAGAGATCTCGACACAAACGAGAGCGTAATCAAACTCAACGTCGTAGACAATACTAACTTTTATATGTATATAAACGAAGTTGCGGCGAATTCGGAAGGCAACGTAGTTCTTAAAGGCTTAGTCAACGAAAGTCAAATCGAAATCGACACGACGGCGTATATATCCGAAATAGGCAAAACGGTAAATATATTGTCTATCACGGGCGATAGCGACGACTACGTGTGGAAAGGAATGTACGCAGAAATCACCGTATCGGGCGTAACGAAAGAAGAAGTCAGACAAGGTATGATTTTAAGCAAGGATACTTTGGACGACGCGTATCGCTTTACGGTCGAATTAGCGACGACCGATTCGTCGCCTGCCGTAATAACGTCGGGTACGTCCGTTCAAATCCGTCCGTACAGAACGAAACTGTCGAGCGGAGCGCCGTACGCTTACGAATACAGGGGAGCAATCGGCGGTAAGTTGTCCTGGACGGGCGACGGTATCTTAAAAGGCGAAAAGCGTGAAGGCGTGTCGGTAGAACTCGTTTCGGCAACGCCCGTTTGGGTAGGACAGGAACTCATCGTGGTGAGCGGCGGTAAAACGATTGCCACCGCCGTAGTAACGGACGTTGACGTGGCGACTACGGTAGAAGGCCGCGTCGAGAGCAACCCCGCCAACACGTTTACCGTATTACCTGTCGACGCAGGACATACTTCGTTTACCGTCGATACGGCAAGATGCAACTTCTCTCAACTCTTTACGAACGACGACGAAGTAACTCTCAGCGTTATGTTCGGCGGCTCGGAAATTGCGAAAATAGTTCGCAGCGGACTCAACAGAGGCGAGTTGGAATATTCGTACGTCGGCGGCAGCGCGGACGGCTCGAAACTCATATTCGACCTTTACCAAAACGTTACGGACGTTACCGATGAGAACGGTCGGTGGATTTGCGAAGAAACTCAAATCTATTTGGACTTAACGGTTACGAAGAAAACGCAGTTGATAGATTTCAATATTAACGAAAACATTACGGTTACTGCGCTCAGTATAGGCGATACGCAATATTACACGACGTGGCTCGAAGACGAATGGGTAAGAGTCGGCGGTAATACGGCGCAATTCGTTACCGTGTATACGGGCGGCGGAGAAAAAATCAATATGATGGGCGACCTTGTTTATGCCGACGGCGGCGACTACATATTCAAACTTTACAACAACTCTAATTCTTCGTACGATAGCGGCTCGTTGTCCGCGTATCGCCATGAAAACGTTACTATCGGGCATACCGAAGTAATAACGTTAGAGCAAAACGGCAGAAATTACGGAATGGTTCTGACAGCCGATTTGGCGAAGAACTTACAGCCGTACAGTTGGAGACTCGCTAAGTTCAGCAAAAAGAACGCCGCTATTAAAAAGAACGGAGTAAAATTGTACGACGAAAACTATAATAGAATTAGCATGGCGTACGTGGAAAACGATGCCGGCGACAGTTTCTACTTACCCGCAGATAACTTTAAGGGCGTAAAGCGCGTTTACATTGTTATAACATACTTGGATAATCTTACGGAAGAAGTTACGGTGTCTTATTCGCGTTTAAGTTCGTATATAGACCCGATAACTTTGAGCGAAACCAAGACGGTAACGTTCTCTGCGACAAGTAAGGAACGCCATTATTCGGTTACGTTTAATAAAGGCACGAGATATGTTGTCAATATATTATCCGAAAGCGGCGTACCGGTATCGAACGTGGAGGTGGTCAGCGCGTACGATCCCGACATTGAAAAGTTCGAGATAAAACCCAACGTGAACTTCACCGCTCCCAAGACGGGTACGTACTATTTCAAGATCGAGTATACCGGAACGCTGTCCATATATACGGTAAAATTAACCGTACAATGAGCGACGCAGAACTCGGGTTAAAACAAAATAATCGGTACCGTAAAAGTTAAGTAAATTACTTCGCCGTCCGCTGAAATCAGCGGACGGCGAAACTTTTTGTTTTCGACGATTTGTTAACGCGCGGTTGAAAAACAACGGTTTTGCTTACGCGTGCGCCGAAAAAAAGGCTTTTTCGCGGTTTTTAAGCCGTAAATTACGAGAATATCTTTTATCGGCGGGGTTTTGATAAAAATATTGACAACCGTTTAGAAAAGTGTTATATTAGTTATAATATAAGACGGAGGCTTTAAAAGTGAACTTACAATATTTGAAATACGCGGTTGAAGTTGCTAATACGGGTTCTATCAACAAGGCGGCGGAAGCGCTGTACATGGATCAATCTAATTTAAGCCGTTGCATTAAGGATTTGGAAACGTCTTTACGTATAATTATTTTCGAGCGTTCTCCAAGGGGAATCAAAGTTACGCCGAAAGGCGAAGAGTTTTTAAAGTACGCCAAAAGCATACTTAAACAAGTCGATACCGTCGAGAACATGTTTAAAGACGGCGTTGCGGAAAAGAAAGCCTTTTCGATATCTGTTCCGAGAGCGAGTTATATAGGAGACGCGTTCTCGTCGTTTGCGAGCGAACTCGGTAAAGACGAAACGTTCGAGTTGTTTTACAAGGAAACGAACTCTCTTCGCGCCGTAAGAAATATTCTCGATTCCGATTATAAGCTGGGAATAATCAGATTTGCCGAACATTACGATACTTATTACAGAGATATGCTGGAAGCGAAAGGACTGGTCGGCGAACTTATAACGTCGTTCCGTTTCAAACTTATAATGAACGCGAATTCGCCTCTTGCGGGTTTGAAAGAGATACGCTATTCCGACCTTATGGACAAAACGGAAATCGCTCACGCCGATCCGTACGTCCCCGCGTTACCGCTTGCGCAGGTTAAAAAGGAAGAACTGCCCGATATGGATCGCCGTATTTTCGTGTTCGAGCGCGCAAGTCAATTCGAGTTGCTTTCAAAAAACACGGACGCGTTTATGTGGGTGTCCGCCGTATCGAAAGAAATGCTCGACAGATACGGACTCGTGCAAAAAGATTGCGTCGACAACCGCAGGGTTTATAAGGACGTTTTAATCTACAAAAAAGACTATAAACTTACGGAACTCGACAAAGATTTCATCACGAAACTTTGCGAAGTAAGAAGAGAATTATTCAAATCTTAAAATTGATTTTAAACCGAGAAAAACATTAGAGTTTTTCTCGGGTTTTTTACACTTTTAAAACGGGGCGGAGTTAATCGTTATAAGTTATATCGATAAAAACATTACCGATATAAAAAAGAAGCAGTTGCGTAATTTTTTCAAAGGTGCTATACTGTTATCGTAAGCGAGGTGAAAAGATGTTATCCAAAGCGACTTTAAAAAGAATCCCCGAATATCTGAGATATTTAAAGTCGGTGTCGGCGCAGTCGGAAACGATTTCGGCGACGGGGCTTTCAAAAGAGTTAGGGCTCGGCGAAGTGCAGGTGCGTAAAGACCTTGCGTCCGTATGCGGTCAGGGTAAACCGAAGATAGGGTATCGGGTAACCGACCTTATCCGCAGTATGGAGCGGGTGTTGTCTTCAAAATCGCAAAAAGAAGCGATTATCGTCGGCGCGGGCAAACTCGGTACGGCTCTTTTGGGGTATCAGGGGTTTGCGGAGTACGGCATAACCGTGTCCAAAGCCTTTGACGTCGACGAAAAGAAGTGCGGCGGCAACGTTCTTAATATGAGCGAACTCAAATCGTACTGTTCTTTTCATCAAATAGAACTCGGCATTCTGACCGTTTCGCCTTCGTCCGCGCAGGCGGCTGTTGACGAAATGGTAAAGTGCGGTATCAAAGCGATATGGTGTTTTTCTTCATCGCGCTTAAAAGTCCCTTCGGGGGTTATCGTCCAGTACGAAGACTTGGCTCTTTCGCTGGCTCATTTGCAAAACAGGTTAAATTAAAAAACGCGTAGCAATTACAGGAGGTTTTTATGGAAAACAAAGAACGACAAATCATTGACGGCGTAGAAGCGTTGGAATCGACGATTGCGAGAGTAAGAGAAGCGCAAAAAAAGTTTGCGACTTACACGCAGGAACAAGTCGACGCAATCTTTAAGGCTGCCGCTATCGCCGCTAACCAAGCGCGTATTCCGCTTGCCAAAATGGCAGTAAAAGAAACGGGCATGGGCGTGGTAGAAGACAAGGTTATCAAGAACAACTACGCAGCGGAGTATATTTACAACGCTTATAAGAATACGAAAACGTGCGGCGTTATCGAAGAAGACAAGGCTTACGGCATAAAGAAAGTTGCCGAACCTATCGGCGTCATCGCGGCGGTTATTCCGACCACGAACCCGACTTCCACCGCGATTTTCAAAACGATGATCGCTTTAAAAACGAGAAACGCTATTATAATCAGCCCGCATCCGAGAGCAAAGAAATCTACTATCGAAGCGGCTAAAATCGTATTAGACGCGGCTGTCAAAGCGGGCGCGCCCGAAGGCATTATCGAATGGATAGACGTTCCTTCTCTCGAAATGACGAATCTTTTGATGAAAGAAGCGGACATAATTTTGGCAACCGGCGGTCCGGGAATGGTTAAAGCGGCGTATTCGTCGGGTAAACCCGCTCTCGGCGTAGGCGCGGGCAACACACCCGCAATCATCGACGAAACCGCGGATATATTGCTTGCGGTCAACTCGATTATTCATTCAAAAACTTTCGATAACGGTATGATTTGCGCTTCCGAGCAATCCGTTATCGTCCATAAAAACGTTTACGACGCGGTTAAAGAAGAGTTTGCCGCAAGGGGTTGCTATTTCCTTAATCCCGAAGAAACGGAAAAGGTAAGAAAGACCATTATCATAAACGGCGCGCTCAACGCGAAAATCGTAGGACAAAAAGCGGCGAAAATTGCCGAACTCGCAGACGTTAAAGTACCCGCGGGAACAAAGATTCTGATAGGCGAAGTACAAAGCGTAGACCTTTCCGAAGAGTTCGCGCACGAAAAACTTTCGCCCGTTCTCGCGATGTATAAGGCGGAAGACATTCAGGACGCTTTTGAAAAAGCGGAACATCTTATCGCCGACGGCGGTTACGGACACACTTCGTCCATTTACCTTAACGTTATGACGGAAAAGGCTAAACTCGACGAGTTTGCCGCTCGTATGAAAACCTGTCGTATTTTGGTCAACACCCCGTCTTCGCAAGGCGGTATCGGCGACCTTTACAACTTTAAACTCGCTCCGTCGCTCACGCTCGGTTGCGGCTCGTGGGGCGGCAACAGCGTTTCGGAAAACGTCGGGGTAAAACATTTAATAAACATAAAAACTGTGGCAGAAAGGAGAGAAAACATGCTTTGGTTCCGCGCTCCGGAAAAAGTTTACATTAAAAAAGGCTGTTTGCCCGTCGCTCTCGACGAACTCAAAAGCGTTATGGGCAAGAAACGCGCGTTTATCGTAACGGACTCGTTCCTTTACAATAACGGATACACGAAACCCATCGAAGACAAACTCGACGAAATGGGTATCGTTCACGAAACGTTCTTCGACGTTGCTCCCGACCCGACGCTTGCTTGCGCTAAGGCGGGCGCAGAACTCATGCGTTCTTTCAAACCCGATACGATTATCGCGTTGGGCGGCGGCTCGGCTATGGACGCGGGCAAGATAATGTGGGTTATGTACGAACATCCCGACGTAGACTTTATGGATATGGCGATGAGATTTATCGATATTCGTAAAAGAGTTTACACTTTCCCGAAAATGGGCGAAAAAGCGTACTTCATCGCTATCCCGACTTCTGCGGGTACCGGTTCGGAAGTTACTCCTTTCGCAGTTATAACGGATCAGGACAGCGGAATCAAATATCCACTTGCGGACTATCAATTGTTGCCGAACATGGCGATTATCGACACCGATTTCCACATGAGCGCGCCCAGAGGGCTTACCGCCGCTTCGGGTATCGACGCGGTATCCCACGCTTTGGAAGCGTACGCTTCGGTTATGGCGACGGATTACACCGACGGGCTTGCTAAACAAGCGTTGCAGACGATATTTACCTATCTTCCCCGCGCATACGACAACGGCTTGACGGACGTCGAAGCGCGTGAAAAGATGGCTAACGCGGCTACTATGGCGGGTATGGCGTTCGCAAACGCGTTCTTGGGCGTTTGCCACTCGATGGCGCACAAACTCGGCGCGTTCCACCACATTCCGCACGGCGTCGCAAACGCGTTGATGCTCGAAGAAGTTCTTCGTTTCAACTCGGCGGAAGCGCCCGTTAAGATGGGAACGTTCTCTCAATACGACCACCCGCATACGCTCAGCCGTTACGCGGAAGTCGCTGACGCGCTCGGTCTCGGCGGAAAGACGGACGAAGAAAAACTTGAAAGACTTATCAAAGCGGTCAACGACCTTAAAGCGAGAGTCGGTATTAAACCCACCATTAAAGATTACGTACCCGACGAAGCGGATTTCCTTGCTCGCCTGGACGAAATGACCGAACAGGCTTTCGACGATCAATGCACGGGAGCAAACCCGAGATATCCGTTGATGAGCGAAATCAAACAAATGTATCTTAACGCGTATTACGGCAAACATTTCGTCGAACCCGAAATGCCTACCGCGACGGACGACACCGTCGTTGACGACGCGCATAATTTCAAACAAGTTTACCGTAGAGAAAAACACGGTATCAAAAAGGCGTAAGGAGGAAGAAAGATGAATCTTGACAGAATTATAGCGGTAAGAAACAACAAGACCGTGTATCGCGACGGAGACGCGTGTCTGAAAGTGTTCGACGGCACGTATTCCAAGGCGCAGGTATTGAACGAAGCGTTGAACAACGCGCTCGTAGAACAAACGGGGCTTCATATACCTAAAATCCACGAAGTAACGGTAATCGACGGAAAATGGACGATTATTACCGAATATATAAAGGGCAAAACTCTCGCGACGTTAATGGCGGAGAACCCCGACAAAAAGGACGAGTATCTCGAACTGTTCGTAAACCTTCAATTAGAAGTACAATCGAAAACGTGTCCTTTACTTACCAAACTCAAAGACAAAATGAACCGTAAAATATCCGTTTCGGATCTTGACGCAACCACGCGTTACGAACTTTTGACGCGTCTTGACGGTATGCCCAAGCACAACAAACTTTGCCACGGAGATTTCAACCCGTCCAACATAATCATTGCCGAAGACGGCACGCCTTATATACTCGACTGGTCGCACGCAACGCAAGGCAACGCTTCGGCGGACGTCGCAAGAACGTATTTGTTGTTCTGGTTAAACGGCGACATCGACGGCGCGGAAAAATATCTTGATTTGTTCTGCGCTAAGAGTCATACGGAAAAACAATACGTACAAAAATGGATGCCTATCGTAGCGGCTTCGCAAACGGTTAAAGGCAATCAAAAAGAACGCGAATTCCTGCTTTCGTGGGTAAACGTCGTCGATTATGAATAAAAAGGAGAAAATGGAAAATGAAAGTTACAGTTTGTATCGGATCTTCGTGCCACATCAAAGGATCGCGTAAAGTAGTCGAAGGACTTCAATATTACATCAACGAAGCGGGGCTCGGCGACAAAGTCGAACTCGGCGGAACGTTTTGTATGGGCAAATGCCAACTCGGCGTATGCGTTACGGTAGACGACAAGTTTTATTCGGTAACGCCCGAAACGGTAAAAGACTTTTTTGAAAAAGAAATTAAAGCAAAGGTATAAAAATGATTTTTATCGAAGTGTGCGTCGGCAGTTCGTGTTACCTTAAAGGCGCGCCGAGAATAGTTGAACTGTTGCAGGAAAAAATTAAAGAAAATCGTCTGGAAGACGAGATAGTGCTGACCGGAGCGTTCTGCTCCGGCAGATGCAACAGGGTAGGGGTAACAATCACCGTCGACGACGTGGTTTATACGGGTATAACGCCGGAAGGATTCGGCGAGTTCTGGACGAACACCGTCATTCCCGCCGTCGAAAAGAAAAAGGAGAACTAACCGTGTCGGAATGTTTGACTCTGAAAAAATCGAATTGTAAAAACTGTTATAAGTGTATACGTCATTGTCCCGTAAAATCCATTCGGTTTTCGGGCAATCAGGCGCATATAATAGGCAACGAATGCATACTTTGCGGTCAGTGTTTCGTCGTTTGTCCGCAAAACGCAAAACAAATCGTAGACGAAACGGAAAAAGTCAAGGTTATGATACAGTCGGGCGCGCCCGTGTACGTAAGCCTTGCCCCGTCGTTTATCGCCAACTATCAGGGAATCGGCATAAACGGAATGAGAAAGGCGATGAAAAAACTCGGTTTTACGGAAATCGAAGAAACCGCGGTCGGCGCGACGATAGTAAAAACGGAATACGAAAAAATGCTTGCCGACGACACGAGAGATATCGTTATTTCTTCGTGTTGTCATTCCGTTAATCTGCTTATACAGAAATACTACCCGACGCTTTTGCCTTACCTTGCCGACGTAATGTCGCCGATGCAGGCGCATTGCGCGAAAATTAAAAAAGAACACCCCGAAGCGAAAACGGTGTTCATAGGTCCTTGCGTTTCCAAAAAGGACGAAGCGCAGTATTACGAAGGAATAGTCGACGCGGTATTGACGTACGAAGAACTCACCGAATGGCTTAAAGAAGCGAAAATCGAACTCGAACCGGACATGGACGACACGGAAGAGAGCAGAGCGAGATTTTTCCCGACGACGAGCGGTATTTTGAAAACGATGACGAAACGCAACCCGAAATATACCTATCTTGCGATAGACGGCGTGGAGAACTGCATCGCCGCGCTGAAAGAGATAGAGAGCGGAAACGTTCATAACTGTTTCATAGAAATGTCGTCGTGCGCGGGGAGTTGCGTAGGCGGTCCCGTTATGGAAAAATATCACCGTTCGCCCGTAATCGACTACAAGTCGGTAGCAAGTTACGCGGGAGATAAGGACTTTAAGGTAGACCAACCCGATTCGATGGCGTTGGCGAAGAGATTCGAGCCGATCGAGAGAAGATACGGCACGCCGTCCGAAAGCGAAATTAAAGAAATACTCAAAAAAATGGGCAAAAACACGCCGGAAGACGAACTTAACTGCGGTTCTTGCGGTTACGATACGTGCAGAGAAAAAGCGATAGCAATATATCACGGCAAAGCGGAGATTTCGATGTGTTTGCCATACTTAAAAGAAAAAGCGGAGAGTTTTTCGGACTGTATAGTATCGAACACGCCCAACGCTTTAATCGTCGTAAACGAAGCTTTGGAAGTACAGCAAATCAACCCCGCCGCGCGTAAGATACTCAACATTCGATATAATTCGGACGTTTTGGGCGACCAGTTGGTGCGTATTTTGGATCCCAAACCGTTCCTTGAAGTCTTGGAAAGCAAAAAGAGTATAAAAAATCAAAGAACGTATCTTGCCGAATACAACAGGTACGTCGAACAAACGATTATCTACGATACCAACTATCATATGCTTTTATGTATAATGAGAGACGTTACGGAACAGGAAAACGAGCGTGAAAAACGCGAAGAACTGCGTAGCAAAACGATAGAAACGGCGGATAACGTAGTAGACAAACAAATGAGAATAGTACAGGAAATCGCTTCTTTGCTCGGCGAAACGGCGGCGGAAACGAAAATCGCGCTCACGAAATTAAAGGAGAGTATTTCCGATGAATAATCTTTGCGCGGATATCGGTTACAAAAGCATAAACCACGCGGGGGAACAACTGTGCGGCGACCATATAGACGTCGTTGAACGGGACGACGATTCCGTCGTAGTCGTTTTAGCCGACGGGTTGGGCAGCGGCGTTAAAGCGAGCATTCTTTCGACGCTTACGAGCAAAATCATTTCGACGATGATGTCGGAAGGGTTGACGCTTTCGGACTGCGTGGAAACGATAGCCAAAACGTTGCCTATATGTTCGGTCAGGGGCGTGGCGTACTCGACGTTTACCATTATGCATATCGTCGAGAACCGCGAAATGGAACTTATACAGTACGACAACCCGTTGACGATTTTAATCAGAAACGGCGAAAATTACGACTATCCTATGACGGAAACGAACATCGACGGCAAAAAGATTTACCGTTCGGTAATAAAGTTGCAGGAAGGGGACGTGTTCGTCGCGATGAGCGACGGGTGTCCGCACGCGGGAATAGGGCTTGCGTATAATTTCGGTTGGAAAAGAGACGAAATCGTAGGCTTTATGCAGGCGGTCGTAGCGGGCGAATACGCGGCGAAAACGATGTCCGCAATGCTTATAGACGAAGTAAACAAACTTTACGGAAATCGTCCCGGCGACGACGCTACGGCTTGCGTTATCAAGATAAGAAAACGCGAACCGATGAACATTTTGTTCGGACCGCCCAGGGACAGGGACGACGCTAACCGTATGATGGCGTTGTTCTTTTCAAAAGAAGGCAAACATATCGTATGCGGCGGAACCACGTCGTCGATAGTTGCCAAATATCTCGGTAAAAAAGTGGAAGTAGACGTCAATTTCGTACAGTCGGACGTACCGCCTATCGCGAAGATAGAAGGCGTCGATTTGGTTACGGAAGGGGTAATCACGATAAACAAAGTCGTCGAATACGCCCACGACGTTCTCGGCGAAAACAAACTCTACGAAAAATGGAGTTTCGGCAGAGACGGCGCGTCGCTTATATGCAGAATGTTGTTTGAAGAAGCGACGGACATCAACTTTTTCGTCGGCAGAGCGGTTAATCCCGCGCACCAAAACCCCGATTTACCGATAAACTTTAACATTAAAATGAACCTTGTCGAAGACTTGTCGGCGTGCTTAAAGCAAATGGGCAAAAAGATTAAGGTCAGTTATTTTTAAGCGGAGTTTTTATGAGAAAATTCGATACGAAAGTACAACATTTAAAATATAAGGTTTTGCGCGAAGTAGCAAGACAGGCGTGGAACGACACGCTACAAGACAACCTTTTGGATATTCCCAAAATCATAGTGCCGGGCAAAATCCCGACTATGCGTTGTTGCGTGTACAAAGAACGCGCGATTGTGTCCGAACGCGTCAAACTCGCTATGGGCGGCAACAAGCAAAATCCCAACCCCATCGAAGTTATTGATATAGCGTGCGACGAATGTCCTATGGGGGGTTACGAAGTAACCAACGCGTGCAGGGGCTGTCTTGCGCACCGCTGCGAAGACGCGTGTAAGTTCGGCGCGATAACGTTCGATCAGAACCACGTCGCGCATATCGACAAAACGAAATGCAGAGAATGCGGAGCGTGTTCGAGAGTTTGTCCGTACAGCGCGATTCACAACTATAAGCGTCCTTGCGAAACGGCGTGTAAAGTAGGCGCGATTTATATGGGCGACGAAAAACAAGCGTGCATAAACAACGATAAATGTATTTCGTGCGGAGCGTGCGTTTACACTTGCCCGTTCGGCGCGATTAACGACAAATCGTATATTCTGAACGTAATAGACATGCTGAAAGGAAGCCACGGCAACCAGAACTACAAGATTTACGCGATAGTCGCGCCGTCTATTTCCAGCCAGTTCACTTACGCCAAGTTAGGTCAGGTAATCACGGGGCTGAGAAAATTAGGTTTCCATACCGTCATAGAAGCGGCTTTGGGCGCGGATATGGTAGCGCAGGCGGAATCTAAGGAATTAGTAGAAAAAGGGTTTTTAACGAGTTCGTGTTGTCCCGCGTTCGTCGATTATATCGACAAAAACTTCCCCGATTTGAAACAATTCGTTTCGCATAATCTTTCGCCTATGGCGACGATTGCGAAATACATCAAAGGCACGGAAACAAACTGCAAAACGGTGTTTATAGGCCCGTGTACGGCTAAAAAAGCGGAAGTACAGAAAGAAAGCGTAAAACCGTACGTAGACGCGGCTTTGACGTTTGAAGAGTTGCAGGCGTTGTTTGACAGCAGAGATATCGATATCACCACGCTCGAAGAAGGCGTTTTGGATAACGCGTCTTATTTCGGAAGAATATTCGCCCGTTGCGGCGGACTTGCGGACGCCGTTGCGGAAGGCATCAAAGAACAAAATCTCGAATTCGTGTTAAAGCCTTGTTCGTGCGACGGCATAGAACAGTGCAGAATAGCGTTGCTCCAAAAGAAAGCGGGCAAATTGCAAGCCAACTTTATCGAAGGTATGGCGTGCGTAGGCGGGTGTATAGGCGGCGCGGGCTGTCTTACTCACGGCGAAAAGAACAAAGCCGAAGTCGACAAATACGGCAAAGAAGCGTTTGAAAAAACGATAGCCGACGCGATTTCGCAGTTAAAATAAATATCGTAAAAATTAAAACCCCCGCCACGCTATGAAAAGCGTGGCGGGGGTTTTATTTAAAATTATTTCATTTTATAATAATTCCTTGACGTGCCGTTATGATTAGTGTCCGCGCTTTCGATGAAAAGTTTGAACAAATAGCAGTTGTCGTTCGTGCTGAATTCGTACCGTATTTCAAACGTGAAGACTGAACCTTTTACTATATAACCGTCTTCGAGAGTATTGTTCGTAACGTAATAAAACTTGTAAAGTTTGCTCGGGTTATCGCTGAAATACTCGTCAATGTTTATTTTTTGCGTGATATTGTACCAGGTTTCGTCTGTTTCCAGACTTAATGCGGTTATCGACGTTTTGCCGAACAATCCGTCGTAATTCGTTTTGAAATAATCGAAATACGTTTTCGCGTTTTCATAGAAAACGTCTTCGTTCGGACAAGGTTGATGGAAAGAGTAGCCGTCGTTAAACCAGTAATCGCTTGACTGCATCTTTCCCGTAAGATTTACGGGCGCGGTCAAGCCCGAAAGTCCTTTCGCGGCAAGTTCTTTTTCCGTAAACCATTTCGTACTGTCGTGAGACGGGGGAGTAGGCGTGTTACCGCCCGAATTACCGCCGCACGCGGCGAAGGAAAAGCAAGTTGTTATCGCAATTAAAACGCAAGCAAAAACGCTTAATAATTTTTTCGTCATAATAAAATCTCCTTATGATTTTTTATAAATACGATTATAGCAAAAAGGGAGCGGAAACGCAACCGATTGAAAAAATTATTCAAAAAAAATCATCGACTTTTTTTCGGCAGGTTTCGGCGCGCGTTTAGGCGGGGCGGCGGGCGAAAACGCCGCCGTAAACCGAGAGAAAGCAAAAGCAAAGGACGGATAGGGTAAAAGGGGGGCATTTCGAGAGCGAAGAAGTAAAGAAAAACCGAAGAAAAGGCGAAGAAAGGCGGGGTTAGAAAATAATATTTCAAGAAAGGGAAAATAATTGATAAAAAATAATTGCTTTTTTCACGAAGTAGTGATATAATACAAACGCTTGGGGATATGGCTCAGTTGGTAGAGCGATGCGTTCGCAACGCATAGGCCAGGGGTTCGAATCCCCTTATCTCCACCACAGCTGAAAAAAACGAACTCTGATATAAAAACAGAGTTCGCTTTTTTCTTTTCAAAAGACTTTTTCGGCGTTAGATTTAAGTTTTAATCACAACGTAGACAACCGAATAATTATCTTTTAGCAGGTATCGAGCGTTCGATATCTGCTGTTTTTTTATCGTCTCTCATCTTTTTAATGTACATCATCAAATACTTTAAGAGCATTAAATATCCGGATAGATGCACATTTGCTTTTTGGTATTATACCATGATTCATTATTTTAGTCAATACATATAGGCACTTAATCGCCCAAAACGTAATATCGAATTAAGCCGTTAAATCAATGTAATGTTGTTTAATACCGTTTCACGAGTGAAGAAGCGGTATTCTTTTGGGTAAAGAATAATCCTTGACTTTTTTGACTAATTAAGTTAATATTAAATAAAGCGTTAATTCGCAAATAATATTGTAATGTAAGGGAAAAACGGAGAAAGATCATGGCGAAACTAGGAAGAAGGCAAGAATATATACGCTCGTCGAATATTAAGGCGGTTATGAGAGCGTTGAGAAAAGGCGGCAAAACGTTTGCGGAACTCGAAGAAATCATGGGGCTTTCAAACGCGGCGATTTTTAAAATTATTTCGTCTATGACGGAAACGGGAATGGTCGTAAGAACTCAACTTCCGTCGTCCACCGCGGGCAGAAGAGCGGAAATAATTACCCCGAATCCTTCATACGGATATTTTGCCGTTATACTGGCATACGGTGACATTCTTACCGTCACGGTCAACGATTATGTCGGAGAAGAGTTGTACAGAAAAGAATACGAGACGGGATACGTTGTAAAACGGGAAACACTCGAACAAGCGATTTTTGACGTTAAAACTTTTAATAAGCCTCTTCATCATGCGGTTTTCGTTTTTGCGGGCAAATACGATTGTAAAACGGACAGATTTTCGTTTGCGGGGAAGTTTTCCGAGTTTTACGGCGAAAATTTCGCCGAATTCCTCGAAGGGAAACTCGGTGTTCCCGTTTGTATGACGAACGATATGTCGGCAGCAATGTATGCTGAACTCGAAAAGCCTGCCGTTCCGGATAATTTTATATTCATTTATATTGACGAGGGCGTCGGCGGGGGATTCGTGTTTAACAAAAAAATATTTTCGGGCGAGCGCGGAATGGCGGGTGAATTTGCGTTTTTCGGCATGAATCCCATCGACGCGACCGATTTTTTCCCGAACGAAAACAGTAAAATATTTTCAACCGTTTTATCGCTTAAAAGCATAACCGACCGTTACCTTTGCGCGATAGGAGAAAACGATATTCCGTATGCCGAAATTAAAGAAAAATTTATATCGGATTGCATAAACGGCAAAGAAGTCGCTTTAAAAACGCTTAACGATTCTATTGCCGTTCTCGGCAGATTTTTATGGAGCGTTACCGAACTTCTCGACGTTTCGCATATCGTTTTCGACGGCGAAATCATTAGGCTTAAAACGCTCGTCGAAAAAAAACTCGACGAAATGTTTTCAAACAGCCCGACGCATTCTCAAATCGACGTTAAATTCGTCGGTAAAGACAACAATATTTACAAGGGCGCGATTGCCGAAAGTTTTATAGAGTTTGAAAAGACTTCCGAGACAAAATAATCTCGGCAAAATTTTTTAGTGAAATTTTTAAAAACGTATTGACAAATCCAAAAAACGTGATATAATAACTTTGTTAGTTTTATTGACGTGCATTTGTTTACATAATAAACTAACAAAGTTATTTTTTAAAAATTGTCGATTTTTTCGACAAAAAATACCGAGGAGGCAAAATCGTGAGAGGAATTAAAAAATTCTTTAAAGGCAAACAAGCTATTGCGGTAATCGCGGCGACAATGGCGTCGATTATCGGATTGACGGCGTGCGGCGTCGGCACGAATCGACCGAACGGCGGAGGCGAAGAAGTTCAGACTATATCTGTCGGATATTTCGAGGGTGCGTATTTAGATACTCATTGGAAATCATGGGAAAAACTTTATAACGAAGCGCATCCGAACGAAAAAATCGAATTGACTCTCGACGGCGACGGTTCATACGGATCGGCTGTCGAAAACTTACTTATGACGGGTGTTGTTCCCGATATTATGGTTGCGCCGATGACTTGGAGAAAGTATGCCTCCAAAAACTGGCTCGAACCTCTCGAAGACGTGTATTCGGCGGATTTCGGTAACGGAAAAACGCTTGAAGGCGCGCTTAACAACGAAATAAAGAATAACCTTAAATTCAAAAACAAGTATTATGCCGTGCCGTTTTCCGAATATATGACAGGCATAGCGGTAAATAAAGGATTTTTCGACGAACATGGTTGGGACATTCCCGAAACCATGGCGGATATGCTCGATATAATCAATAAGATTTCTCAACTTCCCGAAAACAAAGACGCGGACGCGGATAACAATATTTCGGCTTTTGCGTGGTCCGGCGTAGAATCTCAGTATTACTGGAACTATGTAATGAATACGTGGTGGGCGGATTACGGCGGAATAAGTCAAATCTCGACGTTTAAAAAGATGGCAGACCCTTCCGTATATCTTTTGTCGGGAAGAGAAAAAGCCGTTGACGCGCTTTTAACGCTTATAGGCGGTAACAAGAGTCCGAAAAACTGCGCCGAGGGCGTTATCGGAGCGACTAATCTCGAAGCGCAGATGCTTTTCGTTCAAGGCAAAGCTTTGATGATGCCGAATGCTTCGTGGCTTGAAGTTGAAATGTTGAAAAACACTCCCGAAGGATTCGAAATGGTTCTTGTCGCGCCTCCGACGATCGAAGGCGGATCGGGCGAAAAGAATCTTTACGGTCACGTAGACGAATGGCTTATAATTCCGCAAGCTGCGGAAAATAAAGACGCGGCTAAGAAATTCGTTTCGTTTATTTTCAGCGAAAAAGGTTTGCTCGATTTTTTTGAAAAGACTAATACCACGAGCGTGTTCAATATCGATTATGCCAAAGCGAATACCGAACAGCTTACGGCTTTCGGCAAGAGCGTGCTTTCTCTTCGCTCGGAACGGAAGATATTCTATTCCGAAAGCAGTTCGCCGCTTATGTATATGGGACTTGCGAACTTCTGGCAGTATAAAATGGTAACGGAAATGGTTACGCAAGGTCAAACCGCGAAAGAAATAGTACAATACGATTACAACCACGTCGTAAGCGACTGGAATAGTTGGCAAAAACAGATTTAACGGAGGAAACCGATGAAAAAAAAGATACTCGCGCTTGTGCTTGTCGCGTGCGTGGCGGCGTTTACCGGTTGCGGAGGAAATTCGGGTCAGTCGAGCGGTTCGCAGAAAGACGAAAACGTTGTTAAGGGGATGCCCGATTATTCCGCTTATGAAGAAACAAAGGAATTGTGGATAGGCGGCTGGAATCCTCCTCCGCCGAAACATACTACGGGTATAGATAATCCGTCGTACGATTTTCAGACGGCGGATCGCTATAAGCAAATGGCGGAAAGCGGCATAAACGTCGGTATTTGCGTTTACGAAGAAAAAACGAGATACCCCGAAGAGTTTTATAACGCTTTGGACCTTGCCGAGGAGGCGGGGATAAAACTTCTCGTTATGGATTACGACGTTCGCCCCGAGAATTTCGATTCGAATATCACCGTTGAAGATTTACTCAGAAAAACGTCGACTTATAACGAGCATCCCGCGTTTTTAGGACATCACGCTTACGACGAACCGGGCGTTGACGCGTTCGACAGTATCGGCGCGCTTAAAAAGGTTTACGCGAAAGCGTTCCCCGATAAGAGTTTTTTCGTTAATTTATACCCGTCGTACTCGTCGGCGAAGAGCCTCGGAACGAGTTCGGGATACGAGTATTACGTTCAGCATTATATCGACAGGGTATCGCCCGACCTTCTTTCGGTAGACTATTATCCGTTAAAAGGCAGCGCGCAAAAACCCGTTTTATATACGGGATTGCTGAGCGATTACGAAATTTACGCCGAAAACGCGAAACTTTACGATATTCCGTTCTACGCATTTATCGGAACGATGGGATTTACTTCCGCGATTCGTCAGCCGAGCATTTACGATTTAAGATTTATGGTTAACGCCGCGCTGATGTTCGGTGCGGACGGGGTCAATCATTTCTGTTATTGGCAACCTTACGATTCCGTTATAGAAACGGATCGGACGCATGCGATGATTTTGCGCGACGGAACGGTTACCGACCTTTATTACGACGTAAAGACGGTTAACCACGAAGTGAAGAGTTTCGATCACGTTCTCATGTCGTTTGATTGGCAAGGAATAATGGTGAACGTCGGCGAATCTTCGGGCGGAAAACTCAGCACTTCGTTCAAACAACTTAAAAATCCCGTTGAAAAACATGCGAGAATCGCTTCGATCACGAGCGAAAGAGATGTTGCGGCGGGCATATTTAAAGACGCGGACGGATATGACGGTTTTTACGTTATGAACTATGAAAATCCCGGATATGCCGACAGAAAAAATAACGTAAAAATAAAATTCAATAACGCCGACAGAGCAATCGTCTATTATCGCAACGAGGAAAAAGTCGTTACGCTTAACGGCGGCGAATATTCTTGCGAAATCGAGGCGGGCGACGCGTTTTTCATTATACCGGTGAAGGACTGAAAGGATTTATATGATAAACAAAAATGTTAATTCGGTTGATTTACACGGCAATTTTGACGGAAAAAAGAAGAGGTTCGATTTTTCGGGCGGGAAGTGGAAAAGGACGGTTTTTATAATTCTTTTCCTCGCATACCCCGTTCTCAACTGGCTGGTATTCTTTTTATTCGTCAATATCGACTCGATAAAACTCGCGTTTCAGACTTACAGTTACGAAAAAGGCGGTTACGTAGGGGTGGGGTTTGACAATTTCTCGAACGTTTTAAAGGCGTTCTTTTCGGCGGACGCACACCCTCAGTACAGATACGGCATAAGAAATTCGCTGTACATTTTTATTTGGAACACGTTTGTGCTTTTGCCGATTTCGCTTCTTTGCTCATACTATTTCTACAAAAAAGTTTGGGGCGAGAATTTCTTCAAGGTGGTATTTTATTTGCCGTCGATAATCATGCCGGTTGCGCTGTGTATGCTTTTTTCGTTTATGTTCAGCACAAATTACGGTCCCGTAAACGCGATTTTAAAGGAAATAGGACTCGGCGGAATAATTCCGAAGAACGGTTGGTTCGGAGATTCGAAAACGGTTTTTCCGATGGTTCTTCTGTTTTCGTTATGGTCGGGTATCGGTTATAACGTCATAATGACGGCGGGATCTATCGCAAGAATTCCTCCCGAAATTTTCGAGGCGGGAAAAATAGACGGTATCAATATGACCAAAGAATTTATTCAAATAGTCGTTCCGCTAATAATGCCGACCGTTTCGACTATGTTTATGATGGGAATCGCCGTATCGTTTTCGTATTTTTTGCCATCCATGCTTCTGACAAACGGCGGACCTTCGGGCGAAGGGTATACGATAGCTTATCTTATAACGAACCGCGTTTCGAGCGGAAATCTGAACGAGGCAGCCACCATAGGATGGTGTGCCGCAATCGTCGGAACGCCTCTCGTGCTTCTCGGTAAATTCGTTATAGACAAATTCGTCCCGGACGTTGAATTTTAATTCAATGATAAAATCAAAAATAGCCGTTAATCGACTTATAGCGGCATATTTCAAATTCGATTATAGGAAGGAAAAAGCATGAGAAAGACGTATAAAAAAATATTGACGGCGGTTTTCGTCGCTTGTCTTGCGGTAAACGTTATCGTTCCCGGCATTTTTTCGGCAAACGCCGCAACCGTTAAATCGTCGCTTGTAAAAGACGACGTAACGACAAATACCTTGAAAGGCGGCGATTGGGAAACAAAAGAAAACAGCGGCATATCGCACAGATGGTCGGGCGGAGTGACGGCAAATCTCAGCGGATACGAGACCGGCGGAAACAATATCAACTGTTTCGCTACGACAAAGCCGATTACTTTCGCAAGCGACGAGGACTTTATGGCGGAATACGATATTCTCGGCGTAACGTCCGAAACCGTTCACTTCGGCGTAATGCAGGGAAAAACGTTTGGCGACATGTCGGCATGGGACTATAATTACGGATATACTAATACTTTCGGATATTATGCCGGTTCCGGATCTTTTACTTTCGAGAGCGCGAAGTCGGACGAATATAAGTATCCCGAAACATACGAAAAAGGCGAATGGGTAAGGGCGGTCAAAGGCAACCTCGATTTATCGGCGACCTTTTACAGAATTCGTCAGATTTACAGAAGCAACGCCGTAAACGACGAAACTGCAATCGAGGTTGATCTTCTTCCCGTTTCACAAGACGGTAATTACGATTGGAGTTCGGATTCCGTTAAGCGTTACAGAGCGTCTGCGGCGCAAGTCGTCGGGGCTAACGCCAACGGCTTCAATAATTTCACGATCGGCGACGGATACGTCGGAATCAACGTCGAGGACGTCGGCAAAAACAAGGGCGGCGGAATAATTATCGATAACGTTAAGTTTTCAAAGATTTCGTCGGAGGGAACGGAAATAAAATCCGTTATCGCGGTATGCGATTTCGAAAGCAAATCGCTTCCCTCGAATATGCAACTTTACGGACTAAATACTGACAAATGCCTTACGTATATAGACTTTTCCGATCTCAAATTCAACCAAACGGACAAAACCGATTTGCTCGGTTCGAAAATAAAACTCGACGTCGATGAAAAAACAGATCTCGCCTTCAAAGGTTCGTTCGGAATAACGATGGCAGCGACGACGGATAACGCATTCGCGGGCGTGGCGTTCGGACTTGAAAAAACAAGCGAATATACGTCCGACAATCTCGTCGCGGGTTTGAAAATCACGGACAAAAGTGCGAAAGTCGCCGTTTGCGTAGGCGGAAAAGAGTTGGCGGCGTCCGATTCGTTCGCATGCGTTTACGACAATTACGGAACGACGGAAATAAAAATAACGAATGTCGACGACGATAAAGTGTTGTTAACCGTTTCGTTCGGCAAATATTCGGCGAGCGCGGAAATAAGTCGCAACGACGTAAACGGGTATTTTGCGATAGGAAACTTTTCGGACAGTCCCGCTACGTTTTGCGTAGACGATATTGATTTCGCGAGATATTCGTATTCAGAATACGCGGGGAAAACTCTTACCGAAAACTTTGACGACGGTAAGGCGAGCGACGAGTGGTATTACCAGACGAGCGGCTCGCAGAAACTTTCGAACGACGTCATTCCCGATCCCGATTATCCTAGATATACTGCGGACGCGGGCGTTAAATTCGAAAACGGCGCATTGCGTTTTGACAGAACGGGCGACTCGGCGATGTTCGGACCCAAACGTTCTTACGGAGATTGGAGATTTTCTTTCGATCTTCTTCAATATCAATACGAAGCGACAAAAACAACAAACGACGGCATCGATATGTGGACGCCCGCGTCTATCTGGTTCGGGTTCTCGTTCCATAAAGGCTCGTATAAAAGTACGTTTGCGGCGTCTTCGGTTTACAGCCTTATGATGACGAGAAGAAAAGCGGCGGGCGAGAATAAGTCCGAACTTACTCTTTTCGGTTGGCAAATTCCGACGTTTGCGGACTCTGTCGTCGTTCCCGTGGACGCGCCCGTCGACGAACCGTTATCGATAAGAATAACGGCGGTAAATCAGACCGTAACGGTAGAATATAAACTTGTAAAAGAAGCCGACGATAAATGGAAAGAAGTCGTTTCGTTCGGCAACGTCGATACGGCGGGTTATATGTCGTTCAGCTCGACGAACTGGACTAACTTTACCGTGGACAACGTTTCCGTTGAAAATCGCGATAAATATTATAGCGCGGAAAATTATCCCGACCTTAAAATAAACGGCGTCGACCGCATAAAATTCGACGCTTCGTCGCCCAAGGACGTATCTTTCGGCATAAACGTCGGCAGATACGAATTCGAACTTTTAGGTTCTAAAATTTCGGAAAACGATTTCGTCGTAGATTCCGTTTCGAACACCGTTACGATTAAGAAAGAATTTTTAAGCAAATTCCCGTCGGGAACGAGATATTTCTATATAAGAAATCAATTCGGCGAAGAAATCAAAGTCACGGTCGATATAAAGAACGAACAAAAGACAATCGATACGGGCGGCGATAGCGGAAATAAGAATCAAAGCAGCGGATGCAGTTCGGCGGTTTCTTTTTCCGCATTGTTCGGAGCAATGATTTTCGCGGCTGCAATAGTTTTTAAAAAGCGCGGAGGAACAAATGAAAAAACTGAAAAATGAACGAATAACGCTGACGATCGTATTCGTGGTGTTCGTTCTTTACGCTGTTACGCTCATATATCCGTTCGTGATGATGTTTTATAACAGTTTCAAACAATCGAACGAATTTTTCAAAAATATATGGTCGATACCGAAAAGTCCCACGTTAGAGAATTATAAAGAGATATTCGGGATAAAGTTCATGAAAACCGGTATTATCGGCATGTTTAAAAACAGCGTTATTCTGGTTACGATAGGCGTAGGGATAGGCATTCTACTTTCTTGCATGACCTCGTATATTATAGCGAAATACCCCTTTAAAGGCAGCAAGTTCGTCTATTCGGTCGTTGTTGTCTGTATGATGATTCCGACTACGGGGTCGCTCTCGGCAACCTACAATCTTCTTTATAAGATCAAGGTGCTCAACAAGTTTATCGGTAATTTCCTAATGCAAGGCGGTTTCGGCGGAGTATTTCTTTATTTATACGCTTATTTCAAGTCGGTGTCGTGGACGTATGCCGAATCGGCTTTTATAGACGGCGCGGGGCATGCGAGGGTGTTTTTTCAGATAATGCTTCCGCAAGTTATGGGCGGGGTTATGGCTTTTTTCCTTATCTCGTTCATAAGCTCGTGGAACGATTATTTCACTCAATACCTCTTTTTGAGAGCGAAACCGACGATTGCCGTCGGGCTTCAAATGATAGTTTCTAAATATCAGAGGCAAAACGATTGGCCTAAGATTTTCGCGGGTTCCACAATCGTTATAATTCCGACGCTTATCTTTTTTGCGATATTCAGCAGAAAGATAATGGAAAACACTTCCGTGGGCGGAATTAAAGGCTGATACGAAAAATAATTTTCGGAGAGTGGAAAACCTATGAAGTCGACGCTTCTTCTTACGGATCGGATTGTACCGAATTTTCGATTATCCTTGCCAAAGACAACGTTATATACCTTAAAGACGTGACTATAATTTAAAAACGGGATTATAATTCCTCAAAAAAACGATAACGTAAACCGATAAACGGTTGAAATTAAAAAAACAGTCGAAAGACTTTAAATTATAAGGAGAAAAAAGATGAGAAAAATCAAATTGACAATGATTGCGCTCTTGTGCGTGGCGACGGCGTTCGTCACTTTCGGAACCGTAAAATCGGTTGCGAAAGCAGACGAAGGAACTACGTATACTTACGTGGATACTTCGGCTATCGGTTTAAGCGTAAATCCCGATCTTACAACATACCCGAGAATCACGCTTACAAATACCGATTTTAGCCTTAGCGGCGGCACGTACAATAATCAAAAGAATTATCAACGTATCAGCGGTCTTACGACGTTCTCCAAGGTTAAAATCGACGGCGTCGCAATGGAAAACGTTTACGACGGGAGTAAAACCGATCCTTATCTGAATATGTTTGACAACAGCGTTGACAGATTTGCATTCAAGTATGAGGGATTCGATACGGCAACGGAAGTGGTAATCGAAGCGGGTTGCGAATTCCCGTCTTACGCGCTTTGGAGCGGAACGGGAAACACCGTTTACAGAACAACCGAAACGGTAACGTTTGAAAAACGCGGCAATGTATGGTTTAAGTATGAAAACACTTCTATCGTAAGTTTAAGCGTAAATCCCGATCTGGCAACATATCCGCGAATCGGACTTACAAATACCGATTTTAGCCTTAGCGGCGGTACGTACAATAATCAAAAGAATTATCAACATATCAGCGGTCTTACGACGTTCTCCAAGATTAAAATCGACGGCGTCGCAATGGAAAACGTTTACGACGGGAGTAAAACCGATCCTTATCTGAATATGTTTGACAAC
>CAKQQS010000007.1 GCA_934271255.1 uncultured Clostridia bacterium | reverse complement strand
AGTTAAGCTCGCTTGCGCAGAAAGTACTTTGCGGGTGACTGCACGGGAGGATATGTAATTGCCACTTCCATTAAAAGCACCTAGCCGACAGGCTAGGTGCTTTTTTTATTCAACGGTATTTTTTATAACGAATACCCCGCCTTCGCCGACGGATAGGGGGTATTATATACTGCGCTTACGATAAAAGGCACCGCTTTATAGATTGTCCGTAAAAAGGCAAAGCGGGATAAGTTAACGGTAACCGGTTAAAAAATCAAACACACGGCGCAGGCTACCACGCAGGAAAAAAGTTGCGAAAGCATGCCTATAATCAGCGGTTTAATCAACGTTTTAAACTTGCTGTTTGAAAAATAAAGCGCGGACATATAAAAAACGGTGTCCGTCGCCGAATAAATTACGGAAGCGCATCTGCCTAAAAAGGAATCGGGCGAATATTTCTCGTAAATCTCGGTCAGGGCGGAAAGACTGCCCGTTCCCGAAAACGGTTTTATCAGAATGAGCGAAGTAAGTTCTTTCGGCACGCCTAAAAAAGAGAACGCGGGGGAAAGAAAATCTATCAAGACTTTTGAAATACCGCTTACGTCGAAAAGGGTGAGCATAATAAAAATCGCGACGAGATACGGAAAGGCGTTCATAGCGAGCGGCACGGCGTTTTTGACGCCCGAAGCGAACTTATCGTACACGTTGATTTTTTTGACGGTTGCGAAAAGGAAGGTCGCGATAAAAACGAGCGGCACTAGTCGGGCGGTTACGAGTTGCATTTTTCACCTATATAAAAGAGTTTAACGAGCGTCGTACCAAACACGAAGGTGACGAGAGCGGTAACGGCGATAGGGAGAATAACGCCCGTCGGGTTAGCGGACGAGTATTTGACGCGAAGGGTTATCACGGTTGATGGAATCAGTTGCAACGCGCAAACGTTGAAGATAAAAAGGGTACACCGTTGCTTGTCCGAGCCGTACTTTTCAAGTCTTTCCATAGCGTCGAGTCCCAGCGCGGTGGACGCCCCGCCTAGACCTAAAAGGTTGCACGAAGCGTTTAACGAAAGCAAAGACCCCGTTTCGCCGTCGAGAGAGCCGAAAAGGAGCCTGTTTATAGGTTTAAACGGTTTTGCGAGTTTGCGGTTAAGCCCCGTTTCTTTCAACACTTCAAAAAATCCGAGCCATATGGCGTACACGACGATAAGTTTTATCGACACGTCGAACGCTGTTTGTCCGCCTTTTTCCAGCGCCGAGATGAAAGCAAGCGGTTTAAAAATAAGCAAACTTACGCTCGAAACCACTATGATTACGCTAAAAATCAAGTTCATATTAAACTTTATGCGCGAATAGTTTGGTTTATGTTTTACTTTTCGGCGATTTCGTGGTAGAATGGAAAAAACGAAGTAATTTCGGGAGAAAGATATGGCGACTGACAAACAAAAATATTATATAACGACGGCGATTGCGTACACTTCGAGCAAACCGCATATCGGCAACACTTACGAAGCGATTCTTGCCGACGCGATAGCGAGATTTAAGCGTAGCGAAGGTTACGACGTGTTTTTCCAGACGGGAACGGACGAGCACGGTCAAAAAATCGAAGACAAAGCGAAGAACGCGGGCGTCAATCCCAAAGAATACGTCGACCGCGTTGCCGGAATCATTAAAAATATTTGGGATATGGTAGGCGTTTCGTACGATAAGTTTATAAGAACGACGGACGAATACCACGAAAAACAAGTTCAGAAAATATTCAAAAAATTATACGAACAAGGAGATATATACAAAGGTTCGTACGAAGGTTGGTATTGTAAACCTTGCGAATCGTTTTTTACCGAAAGCCAACTCGTCGACGGCAAATGCCCCGACTGCGGCACGCCCGCCGTTAAAGCGAGCGAAGAAGCGTATTTCTTTAAAATGAGCAAATACGCCGACAGGCTTTTGGCGTATTACGAAGAACACCCCGAGTTTATCACCCCCGTTTCGCGTAAAAACGAAATGGTAAACAACTTTTTGAAACCGGGGCTTCAAGATTTATGTGTTTCGAGAACGTCTTTCAAATGGGGCGTTCCCGTAGATTTCGATCCTAAACACGTCGTATACGTGTGGCTTGACGCTTTAACCAACTACATTACGGGCATCGGTTACGACGCGGACGGCAATTCTACCGAACAGTTCGACAGACTTTGGCCCGCCGACGTTCACGTTATCGGCAAAGACATAATAAGATTCCATACCATTTACTGGCCGATATTCTTGATGGCGTTAGGGCTTCCGTTACCGAAAAAGGTATACGGACACGGCTGGTTGTTGCAAAACGGCGACAAGATGAGCAAGAGCAAAGGTAACGTTATTTACGCCGACGAACTCGTCAACCGTTTCGGCAAAGACGCCGTAAGATATTACGTTTTAACCGCGATGCCGCAAGAAAGCGACGGGCTGATTTCCTACGAAAGCATTATCGACAAAATAAACAGCGACCTTGCTAACGTGTTCGGCAATCTTGTTTCGAGAACGGTCGCTATGAGCAACAAATATTTCGGCGGGGCGGTTGTCGACAAAAAAGTTACCGAAGACGTCGACGAAGATTTGAAAAACGTCGTTACGTCGACTTTCGGCAAAGTTAAAAAGGCGATAGACGAGTTTAAAGTCGCCGACGCGATAGAAGAAATAATATCGCTTTTCAGAAGAGCGAACAAGTACGTCGACGAAACCGCGCCGTGGGTGCTGTATAAAGACGAGAAAAACCACGACAGGCTTGCGACGGTGTTGTACAATTTGAAAGAAAGCGTAATGATAGGCGCGAGTTTACTCGTACCCTTTATGCCCGACACGGCGAAAGCGGTGGCGAGTCAGTTCGGCGAAGAGTTGAGAGATTTTTCGGACTTGACGGTTTTCGGACTTACCGACGACACGAAAGTAACGGAAAAACCCGAGATTTTGTTCCAAAGGATAGACGCGAAAGTCGTTCTTGCGGACATAGAAAAAGAAACGGCGAAACCCGAACCGAAAAAGGAAGAGAAAAAATCGACGGGGCACGACCACGCGAAGAAACCCGAAATGGCGTTTGACGATTTCGCGAAAGTCGATTTGAGAGTCGCGAAAGTGCTTGCTTGCGAAAAAGTCGTCAAGAGCAACAAGTTGTTGAAGTTTACTTTAAAAGTCGGCGACGAAGAAAGGGTTGTCGTTTCGGGAATAGCGAATTATTATAAGCCCGAAGAAATGATAGGCAAAAAACTGATAATAGTCGCTAACTTAAAACCCGTTAAACTTTGCGGAATAACGAGCGAGGGTATGATTATTTGCGCCGAAGACGAAGCGGGCAACGTAACCGCGTTAACGCCGATGAGCGACATCGAAGACGGCAGTCCCGTATTTTGATTTTACGGGGTTGATATAAAAGACGACGAAAGGTTAAACCTTTGCGCGAAAAGGAATTATGATAGACACTCACGTACATTTAACAGACGAAAAGTTTGAAAATATCACGCAAGACGTCGTAGCCCGCTTTAAACAAGCGGGCGTTACGCGCGTTGTAAACGTAGGGTACGATTCAGAGTCGAGCAGACTAGGGAAAAAGTTGTCCGACGAGTACGACGGCGTATATTTTTCGGCAGGGGTTCATCCCGATAAAGAGTTTACCGTAACTGACGACGCGATAAGAGAGTTGAAAGAGTTGTCGAAAAACGAAAAATGCGTCGCGATAGGCGAAATAGGGCTTGACTATCACTACGAACCGTTCAGCAAAGAAGGTCAGAAAAGAGCGTTTGAAAAACAAATCGAACTTGCGTGCGAAACGGGGTTGCCGATAATCGTGCATAACAGAGATTCGGCGAAAGATTTATCGGAAATCATCAAATCGAACAAAAATCTTCTTAAATCGGGCGGAGTAATGCACTGTTTTTCGGGCAGCAAAGAAACGGCGAAAGAGTATTTGGATATGGGCTTTTATATAAGTTTTTCGGGGGTGGTTACTTTTAAGAACGCAAGGAACTTATTAGAAGTCGCTTCGTTCGTTCCGAGCGACGGGTATCTGGCGGAAACGGATTGCCCGTATATGGCTCCCGAACCGATGCGCGGCAGGGTAAACGAACCGTCGTTCGTTAAATACGTTTATGAAAAGTTGGCTTATCTTCGCGGAGTCGATTTTAAAACGGTTGAGAAAGAAGTAGAAGAAAACGCGAAAAGATTGTTTTTCAGGATAAGATAATGGCGAAAACGTTCACGTACGAATTAGATAACAATTTATATATAAACCTTACCAACAAATGCTCCAACGCGTGTGAGTTTTGCGTAAGAAACGGCAAGGATTCCTATTACGGAAACAACTTGAAGTTGGACTACGAGCCAACCGCCCGAGACGTTTTAAACAGTATCGACTATGCGAAAAAGTATACCGAAATCGTCTTTTGCGGGTTTGGCGAACCGACTTACAGGCTGGACGTCTTGCTGGAAGTCGCGCGCGCGCTGAAAGAAAAAGGGTATAGAATAAGGCTTAATACAAACGGGCAAGGCAATTTGATTAACGGATACGACGTAACGGAAAAACTTTCCGGATGCGTCGATAAGGTCAACGTCAGTTTAAATGCCGAAAACAAAGAAAAATACCAAAACATTTGTCATTCTGTTTTCGGCGGCAAGGCGTACGACGAGTTGATAGATTTTGCAAAAAAGTGCAAGGGCAAGGGAATGGACGTCGTGTTGTCCGTGGTCGACTGCATAGGAAGTAAAGCGGTTAAAGAGTGCGACGAGATTGCAAAAAGCAACGGACTTAAACTTAAAGTCAGGGAAACCATAAAGGATAGTTAAATGGATTACGCGTTAAAAGAACTGCTGATAAAATACGGATTTACGTTGAAAAAATCGCTCGGGCAAAACTTTTTGTCGGACAAAGGCGTTTTAGACGCTATCGTCGAAAAGGGCGGCATCACGAAAGAAGATACCGTCGTCGAGATAGGTTGCGGGGCGGGTACGCTCACCGAAAAACTGTCCGAATCTGCAAACCGAGTTTACGGGTTTGAAGTGGATTCGGGGCTTAAAAACCTTTTGACGGACAGGTTTTCAAACAAAGACAACGTCGAAATAACTTTTAAAGACGTAATGAAAATACCGACGGCGGAACTTGAAAAAAGCGTCGGAACGAAATACAAAGTCGTCGCTAACCTGCCGTATTATATCACTACGCCTATAATTTTAAAGTTCGTAAGGGAAGCGAAAAACATTCAAAGCCTTGTAATAATGGTGCAAAAGGAAGTCGCGTTAAGACTTGCGGCGAAAGTAGGCAGCGTCGACTACGGCGCGATAACGGCTACGGTAGGGCTCGTCGGCAACGCGTATATCATAGAAAACGTGGACAAAACCAAGTTTTTACCGCCCCCGAAAGTCGATTCGGCTGTGGTAAGAATAGATATCGACAGGGAAAAATATCAAGGCGTAGACGTCGAAAAATACGACAAGGCGGTAAGATGCGCGTTTAACAACAGAAGAAAAACGCTGTCGAACAACATAATGTCGACTTTTAAAACGGACAGAGCAACGGCGGACGGTATGGTCGAAAGGCTGGGCAAAGACAAAATGATTCGCGGCGAAAGTCTGTCCGTCGCCGACTTTATAGAGTTCAGCAAAATGTTTTAATATCGAGTTTTGTCAAAACGACAAAAAAGATTTTACACGGGCGACGAAAGTCGTCCGTGAGTTTTTGAAAATATTAAAACGGTACGGTTTTTCGTTTAAATATGCAAAAAAGCAAACGACGCTTTTTTATATGCCAAACCGATAAACGGCAAAAAAACGCGATTGCGTTAAAACAACGCAATCGTCAAAGAACAAAAAAGCGGGGACGCGTTTAATAACGCGTCCCCGCCGTTTTAATTTATAAAGTTTTTATAACGTAAGTTACCCTAAAACGGTTGACTCGACCGCCGACGTAAGTTCGTTCCGCGTGTTTTTTAAAAAGGTTGCCGAAAAAACCGACGCAGGGTGGGGTAAAAGTTATTTGTTTAATTGATAAATGTAATACAATCCGTCCAGGGTAAGGGTTCTGTCGTATACGTTTACGCAGTTAAGTTCGCCTTTCAGCACTTCGCCGAGTCCTCCCGTCGCGATGACTTTCGCGTCGAAGTCGTTTAGTTCCGTTTTGATTTTCTTGACGATATTTTCCACGAGTCCCGCCCAGCCGAAAATAATTCCCGCCTGCATGTTGGTAACGGTGTCTTTCGCGATAACGCTGTCGGGCGTTTTAAGTTCTATCATAGGCAGTTGAGCCGTGCCGTTCACCAACGATTCGAGCGCGCCTTTTATACCGGGGGCGATGACGCCGCCGATAAACTCTCCTTTCGCCGTTATTACGTTAAAGGTTGTAGCCGTGCCGAAATCTATCGTGATAAGGTTAGTCCCGCCGTATTTTTTATAAGCGGAAACGCAGTTCGCTATTCTGTCCGCGCCGACCTCTCTCGGATTGTCCGCCTTAATGTTGATGCCCGTTTTGATTCCTTTGCCGACCATTAACGGCTGAATACCGAAAAAGTAAGAACACATATGCGAAATGGTATAGTTAAGGCTGGGTTTGACGGACGAAATTATAATGCCTTCTATATCGCTTTTCAAAACGGATTTTGTGTTGAGCAAGTTCATCAACGCCTGACCGTATTCGTCCGAAATGCCGCCTTTTTCCGCTTTGACTCTGAACGACGCGTAAAGTTTATCGTCTTTATAAACGCCGTATTTTATGTTCGTGTTTCCTATATCGATGACTAAAATCATATTAAAAACGTTTCCTTACTACTTTAATTACTCTGTAAACGGCGGGGGACAACACTATGTTTATGGCGAACTCCGCCAAAAAGTTTATTCCCGCGCAACCTATAACCAAAAAATACAAAACGCTCGTACCGCTCGGCACGAAGTTTTTTATCAATACTCCCGACATGCAAAGCATGCCCAAGATGAAAAATCCCGTGTTCATAATCGGCGCGAGAAGCGAAGCGACTATCGTTGCCGCAAGCTCGTTTTTGCCTTTCAGCAACTTAAAGACGAGCGCGGGAACGAACCCCGCCATAACGCCTTTTACAAGACACGTAAGCACGGTAACCGCAGGGTTTTCGGCAATCAAAAGGTTGGTAAACCCGTCGGGCATAAGAACGCCGTTGAGTAAAATTACGAGTATACCGAACAGCAACCCTAAAACCGTTCCCCCGATAACGCCTAATAACATACCGCCCAAAACAATCGGGACGAGTACGAAACTGAGCGTAGTCGCGCCGACTTTAAAGTAACTGCCGAAAAGTTGCAGGACTACGATTAAAGCGAGAAATATTGCGAAATACGCAATTCTTCTCGCCGTAAAATACTTTTCTTTTTGCTCGGCGACGTTTTCCGTCGCGGTTAAGTTTTCTTCTTCCATGATAAAACCGATCGAGTTCGCAACAGCGATACCCGTCCTTAAAAAGGAATCCTTGTTATAAAAGTCGAGTTCAACAGATACCCGCTAATAGTATTATATCAACAAGCGGAAAAAAATGCAAATTATTGTAACATTTTTTCGTAAGATTTAATAACATTAAGTAGAAGGTATTTCGGGACTTTACGCACTACATACCCGAAACCTTTTATTAAACAATGGAGGATCGGTATGAACTGTTTAGGCTTAAACAATAACTGTTGTCTTTGGATACTCATTATCCTTTTAATGCTTTGCGCTTGCAAGTCGGGAATACTCGACCACATCACCGACAATTGCTACTGCCTGCCGCTCATCGTAGGGCTTGTATGTTGTCTTTGCAAAAACGGCGGATTCGGCGGCTTCGGCGGACTCGGCGGGGGTTGCGGTTGTAAATAATCGTCGGGCGAAAGGCGTTTCCGTTTTTCGCAACCGCGCAGGCGGAATTGCCGTTCAACCGCAATAGTTATTAAATCAAACGAATAAAACCCAAACTAAAAAGACGCGTAAAAACGCGTCTTTTTAGTTTTGACTGCCAGCCAAGAACAATGCGAGCCTTTGCCTTTCGCTATGGGCTTACTAAAATCGAATTACGCCCGAAAGCGTGAATTGTCAGCAAAAAAGGAGAGCATGGTTTTAGTTTTAAAACGAAAGACATGACTTAAAGTCAACCGAACCGTCGTCATTTCGATATTTTATTTGGGGGAAGGAGAAGGCAAACGTACAAAGCGTACATTAAGAGAGTGTTTGCCGAGAATCGCTCAATATCGACGATTCGGAAGGCTCGCATTGTTCTTGGTTGGCATAATATGGGGGACGTTCGGCGAACACGGAGGTCGTTGTGTTGTACCGCCGAACGGGAGAAAAAGCATTTTCAAAACTTGGAAATCCGTCGGTTGTCAGGCTACCGTATCGTATTTCGTCAAAACTATATCGACAGACTCGGTTTTGCCGTTTCTTACGATATTGTAAGTCAAAGTATTGCCTATTCTTGCTTCGAGCATAATGTCGAAAAGCATATATCTTTGCGTTACGTCGGTCGTTTTTCCTTTAAGGGTTACGCTTACTATTCTGTCGCCCGCTTGAAGTTTGCCGTACGCGGGGTATCCTTCCGAAACGGACTCGACGGCAACTTCTTCGATTTGCTTTAAAGAGCCGTCCGCTCCCGCTTCGAGATAGCAGTCCGAAATGATTAACGCCACGCCCGCTTTCGGCAAATCTATACCCGATTGTTTGGTGTTGCGTTCTATTATAAGGTCGGCGCATCTTACCGCGATAGCCGTAGGAATGGCGTAAGCCATATTATCCACGCCGTCGCTCGTCGTTTTTGCGTTGACTATGCCGATAAGGTTACCCGATTTATCGAACAGTCCGCCGCCCGAGTTCCCGCTGTTGACCGCCGCGTCCGTGCGCATGACTCTGAACGTAACTACGGAACTCTTGTCCGCGGCGTACATGCTTATATATTCGCTCGTTCTCGAAAGAACTCCGCTCGTTACCGCGATACCTTCGTTTTTGGGGTTGCCGATAACGACTACGGGTTCGCCCGCGGAAGTTTCGTCGCTGTTTCGTACCGTTACGGGTTTTGCGGGGCTTGACTTATACACTTCGGAATCGCTTATTTTCAAAACGGCTATGTCGTAGGTAAGAGTGCCTCCGATAAAGGTCGCTTTAATCGCTTTGTCGTCGGCGTTCGCCTGATCGGTGTAAGAAAGGTTGCTGCTGTAATAAAGCATCGTTTCGCTGCCGTAAAGGTAAACGTAAATATTGTCGACTATATCGTTATTGTAAGTGCTTTCGTAAACGACGTGATAGTTGGTTATTATATACGCGTCGCCTTTTTCTTTATCGTCTTTATAGATAACGCCCGCGCCTTCCTGATTGCCTTCGCGCGTGTAGGTCGTTCCGTGATAGCGGTTGCTTACGGTGTAATCGAAAGTACACAAAACGCTGACAACCGAAAGAAGTCCTTTCTCGCTCGCTTTTTCGATAGCCACGTCGCCCGACTCGCCTTTGTCGCCCTTGTCGCCTTTTTCGACGGCGGAACCGTCCTTGCCGTCTTGTCCGCGAACGAGCCCCAAATCTATCTGCGCGCCGTTTTCCGTCATTATGAGATGTCCGTCGTCGTTGACGTAGAACGTGGCATTTTTAGAAGAGTCCGAGCCGTTGTCGTTTACCGAACCGCTGACGGTACAAGCCGTAAGGGACAAGCAAACCGCCAGAACGAGCAGTAACGAGATTGTCTTTTTCAAAAAACTTTTTTTCATAAAAAACTCCCGATAGGGTTAACCCTATGAAAATATTCGCTTTTTTCTTTTATTTTACAACGCGAATCTTAAAAGTTGCTTGAAAAACTTAAAAAAATGCAAAAAACTTGACAAATATTTTGAAAATACAATATAATGATAGATATATTAAACTAGGGGGTGTATCCGAGTTGATAATACTTGGTTTCGATCCGGGACTCGCAACGCTCGGATACGGCGTCATAGAAAGCAACAACGGCAGAATACGGGTTATAGACTACGGCGTCGTGTTGACTCCGAAAGAAGAAAACCTGCCCACCCGACTTTGCCTGCTCGAAGAAGGGGTGAAAAAGGTTATCGACAAGTTCAAACCGAACGAGATTTCGATAGAAGAGTTGTTTTTTGCAAAGAACGTAACCACGGGTATCAACGTCGCGCACGCAAGGGGAGTCGTTTTGCTGACGGCGGTAAAAGAATGCGGGCAGATATTCGAGTATACCCCGTTGCAAATCAAACAGGCGTTGACGGGTTACGGAAGAGCGGACAAGCACCAGATACAGGAAATGGTACGGCGGTTTTTAGGGCTTAAAGAAATACCTAAACCGGACGACGCGGCGGACGCGCTCGCCGTAGCGATAACTCACGCGCAAACGAACAGACTTACGGGACTGTTCAAGGTATAAGGAGAAAAAATGATCGGTTATTTACAAGGCGAAGTAATAGATTCTTATAACGGCACGGTGCTCCTGTTCGTAAACGGCGTAGGGTACGAAGTGATTTGTTCTTCTTCGTGCTACGCAAGACTGAACAGAGAAAAATGCGGCGGAATATACACCTATATGGCGGTCAGAGACGACGGGGTGTATCTTTACGGATTTGACAACGCGCACGAAAAGAACATGTTTTTAAAACTCATTACCGTTTCGGGCGTAGGGCCTAAAATGGGCATAGGCGTATTGTCGAACATCAGTCTTGAAGGGCTTGCCGTCGCAATCGCATCGGGAGATATAAAAACGCTTTCAAAGATAAAAGGGTTAGGCAAAAAGACGGCGGAGAGAATTATACTCGAACTCAAAGAAAAGGTAACGTCTATGGACGCGCCCGACGCCGAGTACGTTCAGACCGAACCGCAAGACGACTTTACGGTAGACGAAAACATCGTAACGGCGTTAATCGCCTACGGGTTAAACAGACAAGAAAGCGTTCAGCGTATAAAAAGGGCAATGGCAAACGGCGCGAAGACTACGGAAGAGATAGTGTTGTTCGCGTTAAGGGGAGTATGAAATGAACGGTTACGATAACGATTCCGAAAGACTCGTCGTCAGCACGCAGAATCTATACGACAGCGAAGTCGAAAACGTTTTGCGTCCCAAGACGATGGAAAATTACGTCGGTCAAGAAAAAGTCAAAAACAATTTAGCCGTGTTTATGCAATCGGCAAAGATAAGGAACGAAACTCTCGACCACGTTTTGCTTTACGGCCCGCCGGGACTCGGTAAAACCACGCTCGCGCACATCATCGCGAACGAAATGGGGGGTATGCTTAAAGTAACGTCGGGCCCCGCCATAAAATCGGCGGCGGATTTGGCGGCGATACTCACCAACTTAAACGACGGGGACGTTTTGTTTATCGACGAAATACATAGGCTCAACCATTCCGTCGAAGAGATTTTATACCCCGCAATGGAAGACTTTTCGCTCGACATAATTTTGGGCAAAGGACCTTCCGCAAGTTCGGTGCAGATACCTTTAAAAAAGTTCACGCTCGTCGGCGCGACTACGAGAGCGGGTATGCTCGCTTCCCCGTTAAGGGACAGATTCGGCGTTTTATGTCGGCTCGATCCGTACACGCACGACGAACTTGCGTTGATAGTAAGAAAATCGGCGGACGTTCTTAACATACCCATCGACGAAACGGCAAGTTACGAGATAGCGACGAGAAGCAGGGGTACGCCGAGAATAGCGAACAGACTGCTTAAACGGGTACGCGATTTTTCTATGGTACTGCGCCACGACGCGATAACTCTCGACGATACTAAACTTGCGCTCGACAGGCTCGAAATCGATCCGTTGGGGCTGGACGCTACGGACAAAAGACTGCTTGACGCGATGATAGACAAATACAACGGCGGTCCGTGCGGACTCGAAACCCTTTCCGCAATGGTCGGCGAAGACGTCGGCACGATTGAAGAAGTTTACGAACCCTATTTAATGCAACTCGGGTTTATCGCAAGAACGCCGCGCGGCAGAATCGTATTGAAAAAAGGGTACGAACACATGGGCAAAGAACCGCCTAAAAGCGCGATTTATCAAATAGGACTGTTTGAAGGACAACAAAATGAAAACGAGTGATTTCGATTATTATCTTCCCGAAGAACTTATCGCTCAAACGCCCGTCGAACCGAGAGATTCGTCAAGACTTTTGGTGTACGACAGGAAAGACGAAAGTATAAAACATAAGATTTTCAGAGATATTTGCGACGTGTTGCAAAAAGGCGATTTGCTCGTCGTAAACGACACGAAAGTATTACCCGCAAGGATTTACGGCGAAACGGAACACGGCGGAAAAGTAGAAATACTTTTGCTTAAACGCCGTAGCATAAACGAGTGGGAAACGTTGGTAAAACCGGGCAGAAAAGCCAAAAAAGGCGCGATTTGGAAAATAAGCGACGAACTTAAAACGGAGATAATCGATACGACGGACGCGGAAGGCGGCAGAGTCGTAAGATTTATCTACGACGGGGTGTTTGAAGACATTCTTTCGAGAGTGGGCGAAATGCCGCTTCCCCCGTACATACACGAAAAACTTAAAGATCAGTCGAGATACCAGACCGTTTACTGTAAAACGGACGGTTCGGCGGCGGCTCCTACGGCGGGGCTTCATTTCACGCCCGAACTTATACAAAAATTAAAAGATAAAGGCGTCGAATTCGCAAACGTGTTGCTGCACGTCGGGTTGGGGACTTTCCGCCCCGTCAAGGCGGACGAGATAACGGAACACCATATGCACACGGAGTTTTATAAAATCGACGAAGAGAACGCCGAAAAAATCAACAAGGCGAAAAGGGAAGGCAGACGCGTTATCGCGGTGGGAACGACTTCGGTACGCACGCTCGAAAGCGTCGCCGACGAAAACGGTATGGTAAGAGAATGCAGCGGCGACACGTCGATATTCATTTACCCCGGTTACAAGTTCAAATGCGTAGACGGGTTGATAACTAATTTCCATCTACCTAAAAGCACGTTGATTATGCTCGTGTCCGCGTTCGTAGGAAGGGAACAAACGCTTAAAGTATACGAAACGGCGGTCAGGGAAAGATACAGATTTTTCTCTTTCGGCGACGCGTGTTTGTTTTTGTAACGGTACGAAAATCGCTTGATTTCACGGCGAGAAAACGTGTAAAAAACGAAAATCGGCGACAAAACGCTTGTTTTTCAAGGAAGTTTAAAGGTTGACGTGATAAAATACGACTCGGACGGAAAGGAAGTAATGGACAATTTTTGGTTTGAAACGATAAAACAAGACAAAAGAACGGGCGCGAGAGCGGGGATTCTCCACACTCCGCACGGCGATATAGAAACGCCTACTTATATGTCGGTAGGCACTCAGGGCTCGGTCAAAGGGGTACTGCCCAAAGACCTTAAAGAAGCGGGTACGGACATAGTCCTTGCCAACACTTATCACTTGTATATGCGTCCGGGCGACGAACTCGTTAAAAAAGCGGGCGGTCTGCACAAGTTTATGAACTGGGACAAAACCATTTTGACGGACAGCGGCGGATTTCAGGTTTTCTCTCTTGCAAAATTAAACAAAATAAGCGACGAAGGGGTATATTTCAATTCACACGTAGACGGGAGTCTTCATTTTATAACCCCCGAAAAAGCGATGGAAATAGAACACAATCTCGGCGCGGACATTATGATGGCGTTCGATCAGTGTTCGCCGTACGGCGTAACTCACGAACAAGGCAAAGACGCTATGGAACGCACCCTTAAATGGCTTGACAGGTGCGTAAAATCGCACGACGCGGACAATCAGGCGTTGTTTCCTATCGTTCAGGGCGCGTTCTTTAAAGATTTGAGAGTCGAAAGTTTGAAAAGAACCGTTCCTTACGCGAAATACGGTATCGGTATCGGCGGATTGTCGGTAGGCGAGCCGAAACCCATGATGTACGAATTGCTTGACGAAATGTTGCCGTATTACCCGACGAACATGCCGAGATACTTGATGGGAGTAGGTTCTCCCGACTGTCTGGTGGAAGGCGTTTTAAGGGGAATCGATATGTTCGACTGCGTTCTTGCGACGAGAATAGCGAGAAACGGCACGGCGTTTACGTCGAAAGGCAAAGTCGTCATAAGAAACGGCGCGTATAAAGAAGACTTTTCTCCGCTTGACGAAGAATGTAACTGTTATTGTTGCAAAAATTACAGCAAGGCGTATTTGCGCCACATGATAAACGTCGGCGAAATGGCGGGCGGAATGTTGCTGTCTATTCACAACATCACGTTTTTGAACAATTTGATGAAAAACATGAGAAAAGCGATATTAGAAGACAATTTGACGGAATTCGTCGAAAGTTTCTACGAAAAGTTCGGCAAATGCTGAAAACCGTAAAAAAACACTTGCAAAAACAGTTTTTTTACTATATTATATTATTAAGACAATTAAGGAGATAAAAATCAGATGAAAAAAAGATTTGTTTTATTCGCGACGATAATAGCGATTATCACGGTTATGTGTTCGTTCGGCATGGCGTCCGCTTTTGCAGACGAAGGCGCAACGGAACCCGCTAAACCTTACAGCGTATCTTTTTCCACGCATCCCGAATCGATAACAAAAGGAACTTCGGCTGCGTATACGGTAGAAGTTAAAAAGTTATTAGCCGACGGAACGACCTACGCAACGATAACCGATTACGTTGACGACGGTTTTGTTTTTCAGTTTACTTACGACGTAAAGTTGGTAAAGAACGGCAGCGAAGACGATTTGAGCGGCAAAGCGTGCAAGAAAAGCGGCAACGTAATTACCGTTGACACGACTTCGCTCGACGCGGGCGACTACGTTTTGAAAGTAACGGTTAAAAAAGGCGCGGCGATACTCGACGCGTCCGCGGCAACTTCGTTTTCTTTCAAGGTAGCGAAAGCGAAAACTAACCCGACTACGTGGATATTCCTTATAGTCGCGGCTCTTCTCATCGTAGGTATATTCGTATATTCTTCGAGATCGAACAAGAAACGTCAACGTCAGGCTCAAAGCGTTGCCGACAACCTTGCTCTCGGCGATAAAGTTAAGACTATCGGCGGAATATGCGGCGTAGTAGTAGAAATCAACCACGACGAAAACACGTTCGTACTCGAATCGGGCACGGCAAACCACAAGACGTATACCAAGTTCGACAAGGCGGCTGTATATCAGACGGCTAAGCCGAATCAATCTTTCGAGCAAGCGGCTCAGGAACACGCGGCGGCTCCCGCAAAGGAAGAAAAACCCGCTCGTCATCACGGCAAAAAGGACGCTCCCGTAACGGAAGAAACCCCTGCCGACGAAAAGCCGACGGAAGAAACGCCCGCAAAGGAAGAAACGCCCGTTGACGTTCCTGCAAAGGAAGAAACGGCTGTTCCCGAAAAAGGCGACGACGCAAAAGAAGACAAAGAATAATAAAAAGTAATAAACAAGCCCTTCCCCGAATAGATTAAAAACGGGGAGGGGTTTTTTATGGCTAAGGAAAGTAAAAAGCCCGTTGCAAAGTTCGTAACGGGGTTGGGTATGTCCGTGATTTTGAGTTTATCGTCCGTGTTGCTTCTTGCATTCGCGGTAAAAAAGACGGGGCTTAGCGGTACGGCGGTCAAGTTTATTTTGGAGTTCGTCAAGGTGTTCGCGATTTTCGTGGGGTGCGTTTTCGGGCTGAGCGGAAACAAAAAAGGACTTAAAGGCGCGCTTATGGGCGCGCTCGTAACGATAGCGACGTATTTGTTGTTTTCGATAATAAGCGGGGATTTCTCCATGAGTTACAAAACGGGAATAGACCTTATCGCGTCGGCGGCCGCGGGATTGATAAGCGGCGGTATTTTAAACGTCAAAAGAAAAGAGTAGAAAGTAAAAGCGTAAAAATATGTAAATAAAAATCGTATAAACGGCAAAGCGGTTGCGCTTTGCCGTTTTTGCAGGCAAAAGTATAAAAAAAATTGAAAAAAGTCGGTAAACTTATTGACTAATAGCCTTATTTATTTTATAATAAATAAGCGTATAAGTATATATTGCCGGTATTTGCGAAAATATCGGTAGTCGTCATACTTTCAACTTTTGGAGGCAGAGATGAAAAAGAAAAAGGTACTCTCAATCGCGCTTCTCGCGGTAATAACCGTTTTGATAGCGCTATTAACTTTTATAACTTTTGCCAGTTTCCCGATTGCAGGTTATAAAAACGGCACGTACGATTTCGTTTCCATAACGAACAAAATCGGCGACACGAAACTTACGGCAGAGTTTTCTAACGGAGTTTATTACGAATTGACTCCGATAGACAAAACGGCGTACGAAACGGAAGAAGTTACCATCGATCACGTTGCGAACGTTATCAGAAAAAGACTCAGCGTTTTAGGTTACGACAGCGCGGTAGTTACCGCGTACAGCGACGACAGCATTTCGATTCTGGCAGACGCTAAATCGACTATCGCCAACGACATTTCGGTAGTTACCGCTTACGGCGAAGTTACTTTCCAGGACAAAGACAAGAACGTCATTTTGGGACAGGAACAAATCAAAAGCGCAAAGTTTTCGAGATCCGAAGACGCGGCGCTCGTAACCGTTAAACTTACCAAGCAAGGCGCAAAGTTGCTCGAAGCGGCAATCAAAGGCGACACTGAAAACAAAAATGAAGTTCATGTCTATCTCGGCGAAACGGATATATTAGGCGCGGATATTAAAAAACTCATAAGCGAAGACGATTATTCCACGATAGTTCTCGGCAGCAACGACAGCAGCGACGAAACGATAGCGAGATTCAAGGGTTACGCTTTGGAAATATCCACGGGCGGTCTTGCGGTCGAATACAAAGTAAGCGACGCTAAAAGCGTTACCCCCGTTTACGGTAAAGTAAGCGCGACGGTAATCGCGTTGGTAGTTGCGGTTGCGGTTCTTATGGTTGTAATCGCAATATTATACAGGGGCTTTGCGATAGCGGGCGACTTGTCCGTACTCGCGTCCGTGCTTTTAACGTTGTTCTTTATCGCGGTAATTCCGGGAATAAGTATTTCGACGGGCGGTTTGGTAGGCTTGATTGCCGTTGCCGTACTTGCGGTCGAAGGCGTTATTACGGTACTTAACGCTATAAAGAAAGAATACGCGGCGGGCAAGACTTTGGGCGCGGCGTATAAACACGCTTATAAGAAAGCGACTTTCTTGATGCTCGACATAACCGTACTTGCGGGTATCGTCGCGATATTCCTGCTCATAGTTTGCTCGGGCTCGTTAAAGAGTTTTGCAATGACGTTCGGTATCGGCGTTATAGTAACGGCTCTCGTAAATCAACTGCTTCTTAGACTTTTGATAAAATTAGAACTTCCCCTTACGAATAACGAAAAGTTCTTTAATCTCAAAAGAGAGGAGGGCGAAGTAAATGAATAAGATTGCTAATTTAAAAATCGTAGAAAAAATGAAATTATGGCTCGTTGCCGTTCTGGTTCTGATAGTTGCGGGTTCAGTCGTCTGGGGCATCGTAGGATTAAACAAAGACAGCAGTTACAAGGGCTATACGCAAGTTACGGTAAACGTTGCGTCAACTGTTGCGGCGGAAGATATTAAAAAAGACACCGAAAAGTATTTTAAAGACAACGGCATAACCGTCGTTTCCCGCAAAGTCGCGGGCGAACAAGTTTACATGTACGAAGTTAAAACCAGGTTGGTAAACGTCGTTCTTAAAGAAAGCCTTGAAACGGCTTTGAAAGCGCACAAAAACTGGCTCGGCACGCCTGCGGTAAAAGTTGCGGAAGCCAAAGCGTCTACGACCAACGCTCCCGCTTTGTGGGCGTTGCTGGCGTTCGGCGTAAGCGCGGTTGCGGTATTTATCTACGCGCTTATAAGATATAAATGGAGAAGAGCGCTCGCGCTTATCGGCTCGATACTCCTTTCCGTATATCTGACCATTTGCTTAACTGCTATCTGCCGTATTCCCGTCGGGACGAATTACGTTGCGGCGATAGGATTCACGTTCGTATTCTCGGGCGTCGTTACTCTTTATTATATAAATAAGGTTAAAGAGTTCGTAAGAAGTTCGGGATACAAAGGCGTCGCAAGAATAGATATTGCGAACGCTGCCGCGTCTAACGTTTTCGTTAAGACTCTCGCGATTGCAATCGCGGCTGTCGTAATACTCGCCGCGGGCGTAATATTCGCGGCAACACCCGTTAAGTTCGTTCTTATTTCCGCTATCGTCGGCGTAGTCGTATCGACTGCCGTAGCGATTACGGTTGCTCCCACTCTTTACGCGTATCTCGGTAAAGGCGGCATATACAAAAAGAACGATTACACTCCCAAAGTAATAGCGAGCAGCGATTCTGCTAACTGATTAAATAACATTAAAAGCAAAGCGGGTTTTTTTGACAAGCCCGCTTTTTGCGTAAAAGACGCCTTTTGCTCACCCCGAAAAACCAAACCGTTAAAAAGGAAAGAAAATATGAAAAAAATAAATATCGCATGTCAACCGAATAAACAAGACCTTGAAAATATTTCAAGGTTGGCTTTCGCGTGCGATATTTCGACCGTACTTGCGGAGATTTTGTATTTCAGGGGGTATAAAGACGAAAAATCTTTAAAGGCTTTTTTACAACCCGACAAAAAAGATTTCAATTCACCCTATTTGCTAGCGGATATGGACAAAGTCGTACAAAGGATTAAGGAAGCCAAAGAGAACGGCGAAACGGTGCTTATATACGGCGACTACGACGCGGACGGCGTAAGCGCGGTAACTGTTTTGTATAACGGCCTTACGGAATACGGCGTATCTTCGATATACGTTATTCCCGAACGGGAAGACGGGTACGGCTTGTCGACGAGCGTTCTTGAACGCGCCGTCGACGAATGGACGGAAAAGGGGTTTTCCTATCCCGATTTGGTGATAACCGTAGACTGCGGCGTGGGCGATAAAGAAGTCATCGAAGAAATAAAAAATCTCGGTATGGACGTCATCGTTACCGACCACCACGAAATCCCCGACGAATTGCCCGACGCGTTAGTCGTAAACCCCAAAAGGAAAGATCAGGAATATCCGTTTGCGGGGCTGTGCGGTTGCGCCGTCGCGTACAAAGTGGCGTACGCGCTCATCGGCGAAAAGGCGGACGATTACCTTGACGTCGTGGCGTTGGCGACCGTCGCCGACAGTATGCCGTTGACGGAAGAAAACAGGGCAATAGTGTACTTCGGGTTGAAGTTGTTCAACTCGAAAAAGTTAAGACCGCAGTACAGAGAACTGCTCGGAGCAAGCGCGCAACGGGGCGTAACGGCGTCTAACCTTGCGTATTTACTCGCGCCGAAAATCAACGCGGCGGGAAGAATGGGGGACGCAAACTCCGCTTTACGGTTTTTTATGGAACGGGACGGCGGAAAGATAACAGACCTTGCGGTGCTTCTCACTAATTACAATATAGAACGGCAGGCGGAATGTGAAAAACTGTATTCGTTCGCGAAAGCGCAACTCAAACGGCTCGGCTGTTACAGGGGCGCGATAGTCGTTGCGGACAAGTCGTGGAAAGTAGGGCTTGCCGGCATAGTTTCGGCAAAACTTACCGAAGAGTTCTGTCGTCCGTCGATAGTTTTCGCGGGCGTAGGCGACGGGCTGTACAAAGGCTCGTGCAGGTCGTATAATAATATAAATATTTTTGAAGCGATAGGCAAATGCAAAGAATACGTCGTCGAATACGGCGGACACGAACAGGCGGCGGGCGTAAGCGTTACGGAAGAAAACTACGGAAAGTTTAAAGAAGCCTTTTGTTCGGTCGTCGAAACGGACTATTCCGCGGATTTTGTCGAAGACGCGGCGTTTTGCGATTTGGAACTGAAAGAACAACTCACGCCCGAAATCGCAAGAGAACTCGAAAGAATAGAACCGTGCGGAGCGGACAACAGAAAACCCGTTTTGTTATCGACGGGCAACTGCTCGAACGTAGCCCCTTTAAAGGGCGGCTCCCCGCACGTAACGTTCAGAACGGACGCGTGCGATATGTTGTGGTTTAACGCCGTCGCAAGCGTAAAAACGCTCAATTACCCGACGATAAAGCAAGTGCTTTTCGAGCCGTCATATTCGGTTTTCGGCGGCAAAGAATACGTTAAAGGCATCGTTAAAGACGTGTTTCCGTCAGAGTTCGACGACGAAGAGTTTAAACTTGCGTGCGAATTCGGGTCGGCGGCGACTTTGTCGAACGGCGACGCGTTCGGGTACGCAAAAAGAGAAAAAATAAACGATTTGACGGAACTTGCCAACGTGAAATACGGAGTTGCGTTTATCGTGTACGATAAAGAAGAATTGAAGAAGTATCCCGAACTCGTCGGGCTTGAAACGAACGCGTTCGCGCCGACGAAAAGGAATCTTAAAACGGCGATTTTCGTCGCGCCGTACGATTCGAGCGAACTGGAAGACTACGAAACGTTCGTGTTTTTAGACAGACCTTACGGCGATTTTCCCGTCCCGTACGGCAAAAAAGTCGTGCTGGCGAAAGGGTTTAACCCCGAAAAGTATCTTGACGGAGTCGACCTTTCAAGGGAAAACATGGTAAAGATTTACGGCGAAATAAAAACGCTCAAAGGCAAAATAATTTCAAACGCGTTTTGCGCGTACACGGCGTTAAAGTCGACGGACAGCGTCGTCGAGTTTACGATAGGGTACGAAACGTTTTTGGAACTCGGATTTTTCTATTATGACGGCGGGGTGTTAAGAGTTAACCCGACGGCGAAATCGTCGCTCGAAAACTCGGCGTTCTACCGCGCGGCAAAGAAGGTGGCAAGATGACGGACGTATATGAAAGATTAAGCGAAATATATACGGGCGCTCAACTGACTTTGGTTGAGAAGGCTTACGATTTTGCCAAAAACGCCCACGAAGGACAAAAAAGAGCGTCGGGCGAGCCGTATTTTATTCACCCGTGCGCCGTCGCCGACATTTTAATGGATTTGGGACTCGACGCGCCAACTATTGCGGCGGCGTTTCTGCACGACGTAATAGAAGACACGTCCGTCAGCGAAGGGGATATATCCAACGCGTTCGGCGGCGAAGTTTTGGGGCTTGTTCAAGGGGTAACCAAACTCGAAAGAATAGAGTTCCATTCGCTCGAAGAAGAGCAGGCGGAAAACTTCCGTAAGATTTTCGTCGCGATGGCGAAAGACGTCAGAGTCATCATCATAAAACTTGCGGACAGATTGCATAATATGCGTTCGCTCAACTTTTTGTCGGCGGAACGTCAGGAGAGAATGGCGAGAGAAACGCTGGACATTTACGCGCCGATAGCGGGCAGGCTGGGTATTTCGCAAATAAAATGCGAACTCGAAGACTTGTCGCTTAAATATCTCGATCCCGACGCGTACGAATATCTTACCACGCACATCAACGAAAAGTTGAAAGAAAGAAGAGAGTTCGTCGACGAAGTCGTCAAGGATTTGCAGGACATTCTGACGGAAAGCGGTATCGAAGGGGAAGTTTTCGGCAGACCGAAACACTTTTACAGCATCTATAAAAAGATGAAAAACCAAAACAAAACGCTCGATCAGATATACGACCTTACGGCGGTACGCGTAATCGTCAAAACTGTCGACGAGTGTTACGAAGTTTTCGGCAAGATTCACCATTTATGGAAACCCATTCCCGGCAGAATCAAGGATTATATAGCGACTCCCAAACCGAACGGGTACCAAAGTCTGCACACTACGGTAGTAACCAACTTCGGCAAGATTTTTGAAATACAAATCCGCACGGCGGACATGAACGTCGCGGCGGAGTACGGTATCGCGGCGCACTGGAAATACAAAGAAAACAAGTCTAACGAAAACGATTTCGACAAACGCTTGTCGTGGATAAGAGAAGTAGTCGAATGGCAAGGAAGTTTTCAGGACAGCAAAGAGTTTCTGGACACGTTGAAAGGGGACTTGTACAGCAACGAAGTTCTGGTATTCACGCCGAAAGGGGACGTTATCAGTTTACCCAAAGGCGCGACTCCGCTTGATTTTGCATACGCAATCCACTCGGCTGTCGGTAACAAATGTACGGGCGCGAAAGTCAACGGCAAAATAGTCCCGCTCAATTCGACTCTTTCCGTCGGCGACGTCGTCGAAGCGATAACTTCTCAAAACAGCAAAGGCCCGTCGTGGGACTGGCTTAAAATAGTAAAAAGTTCGGGCGCGAAGGCTAAAATAAAACAGTACTTCAAGCACGAAATGAAAAGCGAAAACGTCAAGACGGGAAAGAGCATGCTCGAATCGGAAGCGAGAAAAAAAGGGTACGCTTTAAGCGATTTGTTGACGGAAACGTCTTTCGAGCGTATCGCAAACCGTATGAGTTTTGCCAGCATAGACGAAATGTACGCGTCGGTAGGGTACGGCGCGGTAACGACTAATCAGGTACTCGTCAAACTTATCGACTATTATCTTAAAGCAAGGCCGAAAATGGCGGAACGCCACTATTCGATGTCGCAAGGCGCGAACAACGGCGTCGTCGTAAAAGGGCTTTCGGGAGACGTTCTCGTAAGGTTTGCGGGCTGTTGCAACCCCGTACCGGGCGACAAGATAATAGGGTTTATTTCGCGCGGCAGGGGACTTACCGTTCACAGAGCGGACTGTCCTAATATGAAAGGAGTCGAAAGCGACAGACTTATAGAAGTCGAATGGGCTAGTCAGACGGGCAGAAGTTCGTACACCGCGGGCATCAAGGTAATAGGCGACAATCAGGCGGTTATTCTGACCACGGTTACGGCGAAAACCGTTCAGATGAAGATGGACATAACGTCGGTAAACGGCAGAATCGACTCTAAAACGAAACAAGCCGTCGTCGATATCAATATCAGGCTTACGAGCAAAGACGACCTTGACGATTTGATAAACGCGCTTAAAAAAGAACCGAAAATAACGGACGTATTCAGGACGGCAACATAAAATGAACGTATTTAAAATTGACAAGCAAAGCGATTGTTTCGCATGCAACACTTTCGTCGTCGAGAACGGCGGCGAAGGCGTTTTAATAGACGCAGGGCTACCCTATCGGGAAATAGCCGACTTTTTGAAAAGCAAAAATATTACCCCGAAATACTGTCTTTTGACGCACGGGCATTTCGACCATACGAGAGCGTGTAGCGAACTGCAAAAAGCGGGGGTTAAGATTTGTTGTCTTGACGAAGAAAAAGAGTTGTGCAACGGCGAAGGCAACGTGGCGTATATGTTCGAGGGAGAGCCTTTTAAACCGTTTAACGTCGACGAAACGTTTTCGGACGGGCAAACGGTAAACCTTATCGGGCTTGATTTTAAGGTGCTTAAAACGAGCGGACACACGAAAGGTTCGTGCTGTTATTTCACGGGGGACGCGTGTTTTTCGGGCGATACGCTGTTTGCGGACGGGTACGGAAGATGCGATTTGCCTACGGGTAATTACAGAGAGATGATGCAGAGTTTAAGACGGTTGTTGAAATCGGACAAAAAATACGTCGTGTATACGGGGCACGGCGAAAACACGACGATAGGAAAGTAAAATGTTTGAAACGGATATGCTCGAAGCGGAAAGCGGGTTGAAAGAAGTTATCAATCTTTTCGACGAATGCGACGGGCTTAATATAAAACACAAATGCAAAGTTGCGGGGAACAAGTTCGTAAACACGGTTATTATAAACGGGCAGGCGAAATGTTACGGCAACCTTGCGGAGTATAAAAACGAAACGGAAGAAAAAAGGCTTAAAATACGTTACGCCAAACTTTCGCTGTATAAGGCGATAAGCGGGGTTACGGGCAAGAGTATGCCTTGGGGCGCGCTCACGGGAATACGTCCTACCAAACTTGCGTATACGCAACTCGAAGAAACGGGCGAGTTTAAAGATTTTTTCGTCGATACGATGAAAGTAAGCGAAGAAAAAACGAAACTCGTCGCGGACATTCTCGAAACGCAAACGGGCGTTTACGACAAGGACAGCAAAGATACGGAACTTTTCGTATCGATTCCTTTTTGCCCGACAAGGTGCGAGTATTGTTCGTTTATATCCGTCGAAGTGGGTAAGATAAAAGATATTTTGCCCGAATATATCGACGCGTTGATAAAAGAACTCGACGCCGCGAAACCGTATATAAAGAACCTGAAAAGCGTGTATATCGGCGGGGGAACGCCCGTGTCGATAGGCAACGACAATTTAGAACGGGTGCTTAAAGCGGTAAGGTCGGTTATCGGGAACGAAAAAGTAGAATACACGGTGGAAGCGGGCAGACCCGACGCCATAACGGAAGAAAACCTTGATTTGCTGAAAAGGTACGGCGTTACGAGAATATGCGTAAATCCGCAAACGTTCAACGACAAAACGCTTGAAATCATCGGCAGAAAACATACGGCTAAGGAAGTTATCGACAAGTACGAACTCGCGAAAGGCAAGTTCGATATAAACATGGATTTGATAGCGGGGCTGACGGGCGAGAGTTTTGCGGACTTTAAGTATTCGCTCGACAAGGCGATAGAATTGAGCCCCGAAGATATTACCGTGCATACGCTTGCGCTTAAAGCGGGGTCGAAACTTAAAGAAAAAACGGAACGGCTCGATTCGGGCGACATAGGCGAAATGGTCGACTACGCTCATAAAACGCTTAAAGAAAAGGGGTATAAACCGTATTATCTGTATCGGCAAAAGTATATGAAAGGTAATCTTGAAAACACGGGGTATTGCAAAGACGGCAAGGCGTGCGTGTATAATATAGCGGTTATGGAAGAAACTTCAAACAACGTCGCCGTCGGCGCGAACGCAATCACGAAACGCGTGTTCAAAGACGAAAACAGGATAGAAAGATACGCAAATCCCAAAGATACCGCGACGTATATCGCCAAAATCGATAAGATTATAGAAGATAAAGCAAAACTTTTTGAATAAAACAGTTTACAAATATAAATATATTTGGTATAATAGTAAGGCTTTGATACCTTAACAAAGTTTACCGAATACTCAACGGTATGCATTGTGAAAGGCGAATTACACCATATAGGAGGATAAAAATTATGGATAAAGCAAGAAAACAGGAAATCATAGCGCAGTTCGGCAGACACCCCGGCGACACGGGTTGCGCGGAAGTACAAATCGCTCTTTTAACGGAGAGAATCAACCATTTAACCCAACATCTTAAAGTTAACAAGAACGACAACCACAGCAGACGCGGACTTATGATGATGGTCGGCGACAGAAAGCGCTTGCTCGGCTATTTGAAAGAAGTTGACATCGAGCGTTATAGAGCCGTCGTTGCTGCTTTGAATTTGAGAAAATAATAAAACTATTTTTAAGGCGACAATTTAACATTTGTCGCCTTGTTTTTTTGAAAACGGCGCGGTCGGGGTGAAAAACGCTTCGGGTTGCCGCCTAAATAGTCGGTAAAGAGAACCGACGCGTCTGATAAGGGGAAATACAAGCGTATCAAAAACTTACGGTAGGTTGCCGTAAGTAACTAATAGAACAAAGAGAGAAATAGGAGAAAAGAAAAATGACAGACACTTACAGAGAGTTTAAGACCGTCATCGGCGGAAGAGAAGTCGTTATCGAAACGGGCAAATACTGCGGACAAACGAACGGATCCTGCGTCGTAAGATGCGGCGAAACGGCGGTTATGGTAAACGTTACCATGGGCGCGGAACCCCGTCCGGGAATGGACTACTTCCCGCTCGGCGTAGACTACGAAGAAAAAATGTACGCAATCGGCAAAATACCCGGCGGGTTTAAAAAGAGAGAAGGCAGAGCGAGCGACAAGGCGATTTTAACGTCAAGACTTATCGACAGACCGCTCCGTCCCCTTTTCCCGAAAGGACTTTTCAACGACGTATCCGTTATCGCGACGGCTTTGTCGGTTGATCCCGACGTCGCTCCCGAACCGCTTGCAATGTTAGGCAGTTCGGTTGCGCTTTCGATTTCGGACATACCGTTCGCAGGACCTACGGGCAGCGTAGTAGTAGCGATTGTCGACGGCGAATACGTTATCAACCCCACGCTTGCGCAAAAAGAAAAAAGCACGCTTGCGTTAAACCTTGCGGGTACGAAAGACGCTATAATGATGGTTGAAGCGGGCGCGAAAGAAATCAGCGACGACGAAATGGTAGGCGCGATTTTGTTCGGACACGAAGAAATCAAAAAACAATGCGCGTTCCAGGAAGAAATAGTCAAAGCAATCGGCAAACCCAAGAAAGAAATGGATTTGTACCACGTTCCCGAAGAAATCGACAACGCGGTAAGAGAATATGCGGGCGCAATGCTCGACGACGCGCTTAACAACTACGACAGACACGACCGTCAGGTAGCGGAAGACAAAGTTACCGAAGACGTTCTTAACCATTTCGCGGACGTATATCCCGATATGGAAAGAGAAATCAAAGACGCGTTGTATTACCTTACCAAAGAAAAGGTAAGAGCGAAGATAACGAAAGACGGCGTTCGTCCCGACGGAAGAAAACTGACGGAAATCAGACCTATCTGGTGCGAACACGGGGTACTTCCCAGAGTTCACGGCAGCGGCGTATTCACAAGGGGACAAACGCAAGTTCTCACCACTTGTACGCTCGGCACTATGGACGAAGCGCAAAGACTCGAAGGGCTTGACAACGAAGATGAAAAGAGATATATGCATCAATATAACATGCCGGGTTACGCTTCGGGCGAAGCAAAACCGTTAAGAAGCCCCGGTCGTCGTGAAATAGGCCACGGCGCGTTGGCTGAAAGAGCGTTGGAACCCGTTATTCCCAACATCGAAGACTTCCCGTACGCTATAAGAGTAGTAAGCGAAGTTTTGAGTTCTAACGGTTCGACTTCTCAGGCAAGCGTTTGCGGATCGACTCTCGCGCTTATGGACGCGGGCGTTCCCATCACTCGTCCCGTTGCGGGCATCGCTATGGGACTTATCAAAGACGTCGAAAGCGGCAAAGTTTCGGTATTGACGGACATTCAGGGGCTTGAAGACTTCTTCGGCGATATGGACTTTAAAGTAGCGGGTACCGAAAAAGGTATTACGGCTATTCAGATGGACATCAAGATTAAAGGCATCGACGAAGCGATTTTGCGTCAAGCGATAGCGCAAGCGAACGTAGGCAGACAAGAAATCTTGAAAAAGATGCTCGCTTGCATACCCGAGCCCAACGCGGAACTTTCCAAATACGCTCCGAGAATCATCAGTTTCATGATTAACCCCGACAAGATAAGAGAAGTTATCGGCAGCGGCGGAAAAGTCATCAACAAGATAATCGAAGAAACGGGCGCGAAGATTAACATCGAAGACGACGGAATGGTATCGATAGCGTCTGTCGGCTCGGTAGAGGCAGCCGAAAGAGCGAAAGCGATAGTTCTTTCCATTGCGAAAGATCCCGAAGTCGGCGATATGTTCATCAGCGAAGTCGTAAGAATATTACCGAAGGTCGGCGCGTTCTGCGAACTTGCTCCGGGCAAAGACGGAATGATACACATTTCCAAAATGAGCGAAAAGAGAATAAACAGCGTTGAAGAAGTATTGAACATCGGCGACAAAGTCAAAGTCGAAATCATCAAGATAGGCGACAAAGGCATCGACCTTAAACTTCTCGAAAAAATGAACTGATAACAAACGCAATATATCGGCGTAGCGACGGATTGTCGCTACACCGTAATTTTTTAACCTTACAGCCCCGCTTTTATAAAATTGCCGCGCGCGGACGGTTTTTTAAAAAAACGCTTGCAAAATCGTACGGGGGGGGGGGTATAATAAAAAAGGAAAACAAAACCGAAAAACTTACGCGATTGAAAAATCGCGTGTGAAATAATGTATGAAAGATTAAAAAGGAGAAAAGACATGATATGTAACAAGTGCGGAGCGGAAAATCTTGACGAAGCAAAGTTTTGTTCGCAATGCGGAACCAGACTCGACGGCAAAAAGGTTTGTCGTTTTTGTAACGCGGAAATAAAGGAAGACAGCGTTTATTGCAGTAATTGCGGCAAACGGGTAGACGGCAAAAAGATTTGTCCTAACTGCGGAAAACTTATGGAAGAAACAGAACGGTTTTGTTCGCAATGCGGATATTCTGCAATTCCGCAAAAAAGCGCAAACCCTAGAACCGGCGCGAACAAAGCAACGCAAAAAAGCGTGCTGTTTTACGTCGGCAACGGGCTTGGTCTTCTGGCGCTGCTTTTCGCGTTTATAGGTACGTTTATCATAGGATTTCAAACGTTAGGGGTTGACGTTACTCTTATCGGAAGTTATTCGTCGGCGGCTATAACTGCATTACCCAAATCGGCGAAAACGTTAACCTTAATATTTCACATTCTGTCGATACTCGGCGTATTCGCCTTTTTGCTTACGGGGACTTTAATGTTCGCGATAAAGAAAAGAAGCGTTTATAAATATATGATTTCGGGCGTAGCGGTGTTTTTAATGCTTGTTGCGTTAATTCTTTCGTTGTATTGCTGCAATATGAACGGCGCCGTTTCCATTCGGTTAACAAGCGCAACCATCGCGATGACAGTATTATGCTTTATTATAGTAACGGCTGTAATGTGTTTGCAATGCGTACGAGCATATATGATGGATAAAAAACAATTATTGACGGAAATCTTGAAGAGCGCGACGCTTTTAATCACGTGTATCGCCGTCGTTTCGTTCGGGTATTACGTATTCAAAGAAACGGTTGCGGGGTCGAGTTCGGGTTCTTTGTCGGTAAAGTGCGGAGTATTCGCCGCGTTTTTCGACGCGCAGAAAGAACCGCTTGCGATAATCGGTTTGATATGCTTTTTGGCGGGCGTTGCGGCTATTACGACGTCGGGCATATTAAAAGCCTTTAACGTTAACGTAAGTTCGGTAGTCGTCGGTTTTATTGCGCTCGCGCTGCAATTAGCGGCAATTATCTTTATGTTTTACGGCGTATATAACGAAATTTCTAAGGTTGCCGCTACCTATTATATAGAGATAAGAGCCGAATATATAATCGGTATGGTAATCACCCTTATCGCTTGCGGGCTTAATATAACGCATATGGTATTGAAAAAGTCGACGGCAAAATAACGGCGACTATTGACGAAGTATAATTATAATGATATAATGTAGGGGTATCGGCGATAGGTCGATACCCTGTTACGATATTTAGGGGGAGAACAATTATGAAATGTAACAAATGCGGGGTGGAAAATCCTGACGAAGCAAGGTTTTGTTTGCAGTGCGGAAACGGTTTAAGCGACGAAGAACCGTGCTCGGGCGGTAAAGAAAAAGTCGTCGACGAAATGCCCGAAAAGGAGTTTGTAAAGAAAAACAAAGACGTAACGGACAAAGTGTTGTTTTACGTCAAAAACGGACTTGCGCTCGCCACGCTGCTGCTTGCTTTTATCGGCTCGTTCGTTATCGGCGTAAAAATCAAGACTTACGATTCGGATGACAATTTGAGTATCGTAACGAGATTGTTTATCGGCAATTACGACGAAATATTTTCAAACCGCGGTTTTATAAAAATCATGACGATGATTTTGCAAATCGTTTCGATTGCGGTAACGTTCGGATTACTGTTTGCGGCGTCGTTGGTGTTCGGTATAAAAAAGAAAAGCGTGTCCAAATACATGTTCGCGGGGCTGCTTGTCTACGTGTTGCCCGTCGCGTGCGGTATGGCTAACCGTTTGAAAAGTGCAATCGTTTTATCGGGAGCGACGATAGCGATGCTTTCGCTCGTGTTCGTATTCGCGGCGGCGGCTTTTACGTTGAGTTGTATCCGGTCGGGAAGAAAAGATAAGAAATCGACGCTTGCCAAAATATTTAAAGGCGGCGCGCTGATTCTTACGGCGGTGTCGGTGTTGTCTTTCGGGTTTTACGCATACGACGGTTTTATCGGCGACGTAGGATTTTTAGTTTATGTTACGCCCGGTCTTACCGAGCGGGCGTTAAGCGTTATCGCGGTAATCTTGTTTTTTGCGGGGTTGTTTATAACCGTAACGTCGGGCATATTAAAAGCTTTTAACAAAAACGTAAGTTCTCTTGTTTTGTCCGCCATAGGAGTATGGCTCGAAATAACGGCGTTCGCCTTTATGAAAGCGGGGTTGAGTTCGGGGGTGAGTATGTCGGAAACGGTTGCGGTCGGGTACGTCATCGGTATAAGCGTTTCGCTTATCGCCTGCGGTATGAACGCCGCTCATCTCGGCATTGTCAAAAACGCCGAACGTCCCGACGCAAGAACGGGCGACGAGCGAGTTTTTTTTATCTTAAAAACAGCGTGGCGATCGTGATAATGCTTATCGCGTTTGCAGGTACGCTCGTTTTGGGGTGGAACTATCACAAACAACCGCATACTCTTCTCGGTAACTATTATTATTTGTACGCAAACGCGCTTACGTTAGAAATATTAACGATTATTTTACACGTTTCGTCGATAATAATAACCTTTTCGCTTCTTCTCGCCGCTGCGCTTAAATTCGCGAGAAAAAGAACGGACGTCGGTAAATACGCTAATATAAGCATGCTTGTATATATCGCGGCGGCGGCGTTTTTCTCGGCGTATTTCAATCAAGGGTCGTATCTGGCAAAATCTTTCTCGGACGAAACGATTGCAATGATTGTTCTCGCGTTCGTTTTCGTCGGTATGCTTTCCGTTGTTAGTTGCGTCGAAAAGGCGTCCAAAGGTAAATTACGCGTTTTGACGGAAGCGTTCAAATCGGCTACGATTGTCTTTGCGGGAATAAGCGTTTTGGCGTTCGGATTTTTCGCTTATAAAACGTCGTTGACCGAGGGTTCCGTTGGCGTCAACGTCGGCTTGCTGTCGGCATACGCCGACCTGCCTGTTTTAGGCGGGTTCGCGGGGTACGGGCTTGCATTGTTTATCGTCGGTTTCGCATCGACAATATCTGCGGGAATACTCAAATCTACGGAAAGTAACGTGCTTGCGTTGATATTTTCTTGTTTGGGAATGTTGTTGCAGGCGGGCGCGTACGTCCTTGTTTATTATTCCAGAGACGTTCAAATCATCGCGCCGTACATAGCGGGAAGTATTATTTCCTTGATAGGCTTCGGGCTTAATATAACGCACGTTGCGTTGAAGAAAAGGGCGAACAAGCAAGGCGAATTATTCGGGAAGGAAGAAGTTGCGCAATAAATAAAGACGCGCGTCGGAAGGCTTTAAAAATAAATTAAAAAAGTTGACGAAAAACTTTTAAAACAAATTAAAAAGGGCGGCGGAAACGATTTCGTTTCCGCCGCGTCAATATAAAAAACGAACTGACGTCGGCAAACCGTGTTTTCGACAACGAAGTAGGTCGGTGGAATAAAAACCCTCGTATTTGCATTTATAATACGGGGGTTTTTCTTATGAAAAAGCAAATTAGGAAAAGTATGTTGACTTTTTTGGTCAATACCGCTATAATTTTAATAATAGCAAGCGTGAGCGTCGTGAGTTTTTACGGCGGGGGCGCGGTGTCTATAAAGGGCAGCGAATATTCCGCGGTATACAGCGGGGACAGGTCGAAGAACGCCGTCGCGATAATGTTTAACGTGTACGAACGGTCGGACAACGTTAAAAAAATCATGGCGATTTTGAAAAAGCATAACGCTTGCGCCACTTTTTTCGTGGGTGGGTGTTGGGCGGACGATAACTCGGAAACGCTTAACGAAATCGTCGGGAACGGGTTTGAACTCGCCAACCACGGATATTTTCATAAAGACCACAAAAAATTAAGCCTTGAAAAGAACAAGGAAGAAATCGTGTTGACGGAAAAAATCGTTACCGCGCTTTGCGGGGTTAAAACGAAATTATTCGCTCCGCCGTCGGGAAGTTTCGGCGAAACGACGCTGAAAGCCGCCGCGGAACTTCATTACACGGTGGTTATGTGGAGCAAGGACACGATCGACTGGCGGGACTCGGACGAAAAACTGATTATCAAACGGGCGACCGAAGGCGTCGGCGGGGGCGATTTTATTCTTATGCACCCGAAAGACGTTACTGTTGCCGCGTTGGACGAAATACTTACCGTTTTGGAAAAACTCGGATTAAAACCTTCGAGCGTTACGCAAACTATGTAAAAAAGGAAACAAGCAAATGATTATTTACAAACAATACGACAGCGGATTACAACTAATCGTCAAGAAAATGAACGGGCTGATGTCCGTATCGGCGGGGGTGTTCGTTAAGTGCGGCAGCGCAAACGAAACAGCCGAAGAGAACGGCATATCGCACTTTATAGAACACTGCGTGTTTAAAGGAACGACAAATCGTTCCGCGTTCGACATAAGCGACGAAATAGACAGACTCGGCGCGCAAATCAACGCGTACACGAGCAAAGAAACGACGTGTTATTATATAAAAGCCACGAGTGAACATTTCAATTCCGCGCTCGGCATACTTTCCGACGTGTTTTTTAACTCGACGTTTTTGCCCGACGAACTCGACAAGGAAAGGGACGTCATTTTGCAGGAAATCGCGATGACGAACGACTCCCCCGAAGACCTGACGCTCGACAAAATGAGCGAAAGTTATTTCGGCGATTCGGGGTACGGCGCGCAGATACTCGGCACGGAACAAAACGTCAAACGGTTTACCCGCGCGGACGTGTTGAAGTATATGGACAAGTATTACGTTCCTAAAAACGTGGTAATATCGATTGCGGGCAACGTCGATCTCGACAATATAGAAAAGACGGTCAAGGAACTGTTCGACGATAAGTTTTGTCGGTTCGGCGCGGAGAATCTGTATATACCGGGCGGAGAAAGTCAAAAAGGGAACGTGAATATCGTAAAAGACGTAGAGCAGTCGCATTTTGCTATCGCTATGCCGACGTGCAATATCTCGTCGCCGAGAGTCAACGCCGTCAATATAATAACGGCGGTGTTCGGGGGCGGTATGAGTAGCAGACTGTATCAGACGGTACGCGAAAATCTCGGGCTTGCATACTCGGTTTATTCGTTCGCGTCGCTGTATATGAAGGCGGGAACGCTGTGCGTGTACGCGGGGGTATCAAACGCGAAAAGGGACGTTGCCTTTAACGCCGTCGTCGACGAAATCAAAAAAATACGCGACAAGGGACTTACCGAAAAAGAGTTTTTAAGCGGTAAAGAGCAAGTCAAATCTTCGCTTATAATGTCGCAGGAATCCACTTCCACGCAAATGCAACTTTACGGGCTTAACCTTTTACGCAAAGGGGACGTGTTCAATCTCGAACGCAAGATAATCGACATAAACGAACTCGACCTTAGCGACGTGAACAGAGTGGTAAAGAGCAATTTCGATTTGGAGCAAGCGGCGATAGTAAGCGTCGGCAACAATAAAAACAAACTTGAACTGAAATGAGCAAACAAACGCGAATAGGAAACTTAATCTTGGGCGGCGGCAACAAACCGCTTATACAGTCGATGACGACTTTCGCGCCCAAAGATACGGAAAACTGCATAAATCAAATCCGCGCTCTGACGGACGCAGGGTGCGAAATCGTACGCTTTTGCGTTGCCGACGAAAAGGACGCAGAGGGGATAAAGCGGATAAAATCGCAAACGAGTATTCCTCTTGTCGCGGACGTGCATTTCGATTATCGGCTGGGAATAAAAGCGGTTGAAAACGGCGCGGATAAGTTGCGTATAAACCCCGGCAACATAGGCGGAGAAAAGGAACTTAAAGCGGTTGCGGATTGCGTAAAGGCGCATAACGTACCCGTGAGAGTGGGCGCGAATTCGGGCAGCATAGAAAAGGAGTTGCTGAAAAAATACGGCGTGTCGGCGACCGCGCTCGTCGAAAGCGCGATGAACAACGTCAGACTGCTCGAAAAGTTCGGCGTTCAGAATATCGTCGTGTCCGTCAAGGCGTCAAGCGTTAAGTTGACCGTCGAAAGTTACAGAAAACTGAGCAAAATCTGCGATTATCCGTTGCATATAGGCGTAACGGAAGCGGGCGGCGGCGAAATGGGCGAAACGAAAAACGCGATAGGAATCGGCTCGTTGTTGCTCGACGGCATAGGCGATACGTTGCGCGTTTCGTTGTCCGACGATCCCCTGCGGGAAGTCGCGGTTGCAAAAACCATTTTACGCAGCGCAGGTATCGACGAAGATTTTGTGAACGTGGTTGCCTGTCCTACTTGCGGAAGGTGTTGCTGGGACTGTATGGCGTTTGCGAAAAAGGTCGCAAACGAAACGAAAAACGTTAACGAAAAACTCACCGTAGCCGTTATGGGTTGCGTCGTCAACGGAGTCGGAGAAGGCAAACACGCCGACGTAGGAATAGCGGGCGGTAAAGACAAAGCGGTAATTTTCAAGAAAGGGGAAATAGTGGCGGAACTTAACTTTTCTGAAGCGGAAGAGGTGTTTTTTAAGGAGTTGTACAAATGCCTAAAATGGAAGAAATGAAAACGTTCGTACACGAAATACGAGCAATCGCGCCGGACGTTTCCGGAATACGGTTGCAAAACGTCGACGTGAAAAAAAACGAAAAGACGGTGGTGTTCAGTTTTATATGCGACAAACCCGTTCCGGAAGATATTATAGATAAGATAAGGGACAAGTGCGATAAAATCACGCCGCAATGTTTCGCAAACGTTCGGGTAGACGTGCTGAAAGTCGTCAGCGACAAGGAAAGCGTCGAAAAAGCGGTGCGTGATTTCTTGCGCAAAGAATATACGTCGATAGGGTATTTGCTTGAAAAAGACGACGTTACGGCGACGTTCCACGACGGAATGGTCAAGTATACGTTGCGACTGCTCGACGATAATTTAAGATACGTCGAAAGCAACGGTATTTTAGACAAGATAACGGCGTACTTGCAAACTCGGTTTTGCGACAGGTTTGTAGGCGAATGTCAACTTAAAGAAGGGGAAATCGACGTTTCGATACTTAAAGACGAACCCGTTACGCACGCCGAATATATAGAAAGACGGTACATAAAAGTCAAAAACGTAGTGCCGATGGACGAAACGAGAAACCCGACGGATTTGGCTACGTATATAGAAGACGCTACTCTCGCGGGGGCGTTCGTGCTGTGCGGAAAAATCACGAGAATCATCGAAAAACAAACGAAGAACGGCAAACCTTTCTTTATAATAGATTTCACGGACAAAACGGGTTACGCCACGGGAATGTACTTTTCAAAACCCGCTACGCTCGACAGAGTGAAAAGTCTTGTAGTCGGCGACGCAATTATAGCGAACTGTACGCAGGACTATTACAACGACAAACTGAGTCTTAAACTCGACAAGATAAACAGGTGCGTGTTCCCCGAAGATTTCGTTCCGCAACGTAAAAAGAAAAAGACCGCGCCGCAAGAATATTCGGTAGTGCGCCCGTTTAAAGACGAAACGGTCGAAACGATAGATATGCTCACCGAAAAAGAAGAGTTGCCCGAATGTCTTGTCAACAACGATTTCGTCGTGTTGGACTTTGAAACGAGCGGACTCGAAGTCGGAACGGACAGAATTACCGAGATAGGCGCGGCGAAAATAGAAAAAGGAAAAATCACTCAACTTTTTCAAACGCTTATAGATCCGAAACTCAAACTTTCCGCAAAGAACATAAGCCTTACGGGCATTACGCAGGAAATGGTGGACGGACAACCAACTTTTGAGCAGGTAATAGGCGATTTTTATAAGTTTTGCGAAGGTTCCGTTCTCGTAGGACATAATATTTTAGGGTTCGATATAAAGATGTTGGAAGCGCAAGCGTCCCCCGAAGGGTATTATTTCGAGAATAAGATAATAGACACTTATCCTTTGGCGACGGAAGTCGTAAAGGGGCTGGGGAACTACAAACTCAACTCGATAGCCGACAAGTTCGGAATAGAGTTCCACCACCACAGAGCGCTTGCGGACGCTTACGCTACGGCGCAAATATTCATTAAACTCATCGAGATTAAAAAATGTTTGCCGGATATGGGGTAATTCAGTTGCAAAAGTTGTGAAAATATGGTATAATTAAGGCAACTTAGGATAAAAGACTAGTATGAGAACGGGTTCCCGTTCTCATATTTTTATGCGACGTTGCGTTTTCGGTTTGATTCCGATCGTAACGCGTCCTAAAATTAAGTACGACGAAACCGTACAAGGAGAAAATTATGAAAGTAAAAACGAATGCCGAAATCGAAAACGGCATACGAGCGATTGTCGAAGAGCAAGGCGTAAGACTCGTAGAAGTCGAGTTTAAACAAGGCAAGAATCCGAGCCTTACGGTAATTATCGACAAGGAAGAAGGAATCACTCTCGACGATTGCGAAAAAGTGCATAACGCGATAGACGTCGCGCTTGACGAACTCGATCCGACGTACGGCGCGCCGTACACGTTGAACGTTTCGTCGCCCGGACTTGACAGACCTTTTAAAACGGACGAAGATTTCGCGGCGAACCTCGGAAAAAAAGTCGAAGTGTGGCTTAAAAAGAGCGTCGGCGGAGAAAAGGAATACGACGGCGAACTCGTGTTTTACGACGGCGAGATAATAAGGCTTAAAGTGAAAGAAGACAAAACGCTTACGCTCGATATTAAAAAACAAGTCGAAAAAGTAAATAAATATATAGATTTTTGATAAACGAATAAGGAGAATACAATTATGGTAAACAAGGATTTCTTTTCCGCGCTAGAAGATTTGGAAAGAGAAAAAGGCATACCCCAACAGGTGTTTTTGGACGCGTTGGAAGGCGCGCTCGTATTTGCGTATAAAAAACATTCGCACATCAACAGCGAGATAAGAGTTAAGATAAACGCGGATAAGAAAAGCATAAAGATATACAGCGTAAGAAAGGTAGTCGACGAAGTCGGCGAAGACGATAAGGCTATATCGCTCGAAGAAGCGAGAGAAATCAAAAAGAGTTACAACGTCGGCGACGAAGTCGTTGAAGAAATCGTACCCAAAGATTTCGGCAGAATAGCCGCTCAGACGGGCAAACAGGTCATCATGCAAAAACTTCGCGAAATAGAAAGCAAGAACACGATGAGTTTGTACGAAGACAAAGAAGGCGAACTTATGACGGGCGTTATAAGAAGAATCGAAGGGGATTCCGTTTACGTAGAACTCGGCGACAACCAAATAGACGGGCTTTTGGCGGGACAAGACAAAGTGCCGGGCGAGAAATACGAACTTAACCAAAAGATAAAGGTATTCGTTAAAAAAGTAAGAAGCGCGGGCAAGAACGCGCAGATACTCGTTTCGAGATCGGCGGGCGGTCTGGTTAAAAGACTGTTTGAAGAAGAAGTACCCGAAATCAAACAAGGCGTCGTAGAAATCAAAGCGGTCGCGAGAGAAGCGGGACAGAGAACGAAGATTGCCATTACGAGCAACGATCCGCAAGTCGACCCCGTCGGCGCGTGCGTCGGTACGAAAGGTATGAGAGTCAACTCGGTCGTATCCGAACTCGGCGGCGAAAAGATAGATATTATTACGTGGAGCGACGATCCGCTCGAATTCATCGCGAAAGCGTTGTCCCCCGCAAAGGTTATCAAGGTTACCGCGCTCGACGCGGAAAAGTCGGCGAGAGCGATAGTGCCCGACGATAAACTTTCTCTTGCAATCGGCAGAGACGGACAAAACGCAAGGCTTGCGGTAAGACTTACGGGTTGGAAGATAGACGTTAAGTCGGAATCCAGCGAGAACGCAAGACTTGCCGAACTTGAAAACAACGGGGAAGAGATTAGCGAATAAGTCTAAATAATCAGGAGTTTTGATTTAGTGGAAAAATACCAACCGTTACGCACGTGCGTTGCGTGTAGAAAAAAACAAGAAAAGAAAAATATGCTAAGGCTCGTCAAGAGAGAAAACGGCGAAATCGTCGTCGACGAAAAAGGCAACCTTGACGGCAGGGGCGCGTATATATGTAAGGACGCGGAGTGTTACGCTTTGCTCGTTAAAAAGAAAGGTTTGGAGCGGGCGTTCAAAAAGAAAGTCGGCGTCGAAGAATACGAAAGAGTCGCGGAGGCAATAAATGGACGTAAGGGATAACAAAGTCGCTTCGTATATAGGGTTTGCCGTCAAGTCGAAAAAGTTCGTTCGGGGAATATACTCGATCAAACTTTTGAAACGCGCAAGTCTTTTGATAGTAGACGAAAACGCGGGCAAAGGAAGTCTGCACGAAGCGGAAATCACCGCAAAACGGCTGAAATGTCCGCTGATCGGCACGGTTCAACCGATAGAGAACTATACGCACGTCAAAAATTGCAAGGTCATAGCGATAACGGACGATAATTTAGCCAAAGGGATTTTACAAAATCTCGGCGGTAATTTCACAAACCATAACGGAGGCACGGATAATGACTGAAAAGAAAGATATAAAGAATGAGAATATAAAAAGATTAACCGAACTTTTGTCAAGCGAAAGCGGACTCGACGGGTTTTTAAAGGAAATTAAAAACGCGACCGCTTCGATGAAAAAGATAAAGGGTAGTCTTGACGAAAAAGCGAAAGAGTTCCAGAAATCGGGCAAGCAGGAAGAAAATATCCAACCTTCCGACAAACAAGAAAAGACGATAACGCCCGAAGAGCAACCCGCCGTCGAAACGAAAGCGGACGAAAAGCCGACGGAACAACCCGCCGTCGAAATAAAGGCGGAAGAAAAACCCGCCGAAAAAGAAGCGGCGACCGAAAAGCAGGAAGAAAAAGCCGAGACTGCGGAAATCAAGCAGGAAAAGACGGAAGTCAAGGCTGAAAAAGAACCGCCCGAAGAACCTAAAAAGGAAAAGAAAGCGGAAAATAAAAAAGACGAAAAGAAAGACGATAAAAAGTCCGCGATTCCTATCGTAAAATATAACATATTCGACCGGAAACCCCAAAAGAAAGAGTACGTTATAAGGGACAACAGAACGGAAAGCGAAAAGAGAGCGGCGGAAAGGGGTAACGGCAAGCCGAGAGAATATATCGCAAGGGACAACAACCGTCCCAGAAGAAACGACGGCGACAACAAGTTCGACAGGAACGCCGGCGGCAATAACCCCAACTTTAAAAAGAAACCCGCGGGACAACAATCGTCCGCGCCCCTTCCCGAATACGTCGCGCCTACGGGAGCGAGAAAAGGCGATTCCGGCAAAAAGAAAGGCTCGGAAAGAGGCTACGACGACAAGAAACAAATGAACAAACGCGCTTTGATGAAAGGGCAGGTTTCCGTTTCGGACTTTGACGAAAACAAGACGGGTTACAGAAAGTTAAGAGTTAAAAAGGACAAAAAAGAAGAAGTCAAACAAGCGATAAAGATTGAGAAAGCGGTTATTACGACGGAAATCATTCCTCTTAAAACGCTCAGCGAAAAGTTGGGTATATCCGCAATCGAAATCACAAAAAAGTTGTTTAAGGAAGGCATCTTAAAGACGATAAACGACAGCGTCGACTACGACACGGCGGCGTATATCGCCAGCGATTTGGGAATAGAACTCGAACTCAAACTCGACAAGACGGCGGAAGATTCGCTTGCGGAAGCGTTTGAAGGCAAGGCGGACGACGAAAAAGATTTGGTTACCCGTCCCCCCGTCGTTACGGTTATGGGACACGTCGACCACGGTAAAACGTCTTTACTTGACAGAATAAGAAAGACGAGCGTCGCATCGGGCGAAGCGGGCGGAATAACGCAACACATCGGCGCGTATCAGGTAACGCTCAACGGCAAGGTAATCACTTTCCTTGACACGCCGGGACACGAAGCGTTCACGGCGATGAGAATGCGCGGCGCGCAGGCAACGGACATCGCGGTAATAGTAGTCGCTGCGGACGACGGCATAATGCCCCAGACGGTAGAAGCGATTAACCACGCGAAAGCGGCTGGCGTAGAAATCATCGTCGCGGTAAACAAGATAGATAAACCGGAAGCGAATATAGACAGAGTCAAGACTCAGTTGACGGAACGCGGACTCGTCCCCGAAGAATGGGGCGGAAACGTAATGTTCTGTCCCGTATCGGCAAAGACGGGCGAAGGCATAGAAAACTTGCTTGAAAACATTTTGACTATGGCGGAAGTAATGGACCTTAAAGCCAACCCGAACAGAAAGGCGAAAGGCGTCGTTATCGAAGCGAAACTCGACCAGTCCAAAGGACCCGTCGCTACCATACTCGTACAAAACGGTACTCTTAAAGTTACTAACAGCATCGTCGTAGGAACGGTAGTAGGTAAAGTAAGAGCGATGGCGGACGATAAGGGCAGAAGACTCAACTCTGCCGGCCCCGCTACTCCCGTATCGATTATGGGCTTGGACGAAGTACCCAACGCGGGCGACATTCTTTACGCGGTAGAAGAAGGCAAACTCACCAAAATGGTTGCCGAAGAAAGAAAGAACAAAGAGAAAGAAGAACGTATCAAAGCGATGCAAAAAGTTACGCTTGACGACGTATTCAACAAGATTGCGGAAGGGCAACTCAAAGTTCTCAATATTTTGGTAAAAGCGGACGTACAGGGCTCGGTAGAAGCGGTAAAACAATCCTTGCTTAAACTTTCCAACGAAGAAGTCAAGGTAAACGTAATCCACGCGGGCGCGGGCGCAATCAACGAGTCGGACGTTATGCTTGCGGACTCGTCGAACGCGATTATCATCGGGTTTAACGTTCGTCCCGACGCGAAAGCGAAAGCGATTGCCGAAAAGAGCAAAGTCGACGTTAAACTGTACAGAGTCATTTACGAAGCGATAGAAGACGTCGAAAAGGCGCTTAAAGGAATGCTTGCGCCCAAGTTCAAAGAGATTTATCTGGGCAAAGCGGAAGTCAGGGACGTATTCAACATTTCAAACGTCGGTATGGTTGCGGGTTGTTACGTTACGGAAGGCAAAATTTTGCGTTCGAGCAAACTCCGTATTTACCGCGACAACGTTATGATTTGCGAAGGTAACGTTCGTCAGTTAAAGAGATTTAAAGACGACGTAAAAGAAGTAGGCGTCGGATTTGAATGCGGTATTTCGATAGAAAAGTTCAACGATATCAAAGTAGGCGATTTCATCGAAAGTTATCAGGTTGAACAACAGGAGCCATAATGAAAGTCAATCGCACGGACAGGTTAAACGGCGAGATTCAGAAAGCCGTTTACGAAATAATAACGAAAAAGTTAAAGAACCCCGACTTGACGGCGATGGTCAGCGTAACCAAAGTAGATTGCGCGCCCGACCTTAAAAACGCCAAAGTCTGGGTAAGCGTGTATTCTAACGACAAGGAAAAAGAAAACGCTACTTTCCTTGCCGTTAAGGACAGCGCGAAAATCATACGGTACGAACTTGCGCACAAACTCACTATAAGAACGGTACCCGAACTGCATATAGTACGGGACGAAAGCATGGAATACAGCGCGAAAATAGACAAACTTTTAAACGGGCTTAACATTACGCCCGACTCGGAAAACTAATGGTAACGTTAACGGAAATAGCAAACAAACTTAAAGATAAGACGAAAATCGCGATATTTTCGCACGTTCGCCCCGACGGAGACACGTTGGGCAGCGCGCTTGCGTTGAAATACGCGTTGATGAAAACGGGCAAAACGGCGGAAGTCTTTTGCGACGAACCCGCTCCCGAAAAGTTTCTTCGTCTGGATAGCAGGTTCGGCGAGATCAAAACGGAACTCGACGGCGATTACGACTGCTATTTTGCCGTCGACGTAAGCGACTTGACTCGGCTCGGTAAGTTTACGGGCGAGTTCGCGTCGAAAAAAGACTGCATCGTCGTCGACCACCATATATCGAACCCGAGATTCGCAAAGTATTCTTTCGTTAAAGACGTTGCGGCGAACTCGGAAAATATTTACGAACTTTTAAAGATAATGAACGTCCCGTTAGACAAGACGATAGCGACGTTTTTAATGACGGGCATCGTTACGGACACGGGCGCGTTTTACCACAAAAACGTGGAGAGCGAAACGTTAAGGACGGCGAGCGAACTTCTCGATTACGGCGTCGATTTGAACGGTATAATATTTTATATGTTTAAAGCGCAAAGCAAAGAAAGGGCTAAACTTCTTGCGATGACGATGGAAAAAACGAGATATTATCTCGGCGACAAGCTGGGAATAATCGTCGTCAGCAGAGAAAACCTGAAAATCGCGAACGCTTCTTCGGACGTAACGGAAGGGTTTATCGACAACGTTATGGCTATCGACACCGTCGAAGTCGGAATATGTTTGTTGGAAACGGGCGACAAATCGTATAAAGTAAGTTTCAGGAGCAAAGGCGCGGACGTCAACGCAATGGCTAACGTCTACGGCGGCGGCGGACACGTTCTGGCAAGCGGATGTATGATGAACGGGTATCTCGAAGACGTTATCGACAGGCTTGTGTATACGGTTAAACAATATACGGAGTTTTAAGGTGAACGGATTTATAAACGTTATAAAACCGAGCGGAATATCTTCGGCGGGAGTCGTCGGCAAAGTAAAACGCGCTTTAAAATGCGACTGCGGACACATGGGTACGCTCGATCCTATGGCGAAAGGAATATTACCGATTGCGCTCGGTAAAACCTGTCGCCTTTTCGATTATCTGTTGGACAAAGAAAAAACTTACGTCGCGGAGTTTCGTTTCGGCTGTGAAACGGACACTTTGGACAAGACGGGCAAAGTTACCGCGACGTCGTCCGTTATCCCGACGAAAAAAGAAATAGAAAAGGTTTTGCCCGTGTTTATCGGCGAAATAAACCAGATTCCTCCCAAATACTCGGCGAAATGCGTAGACGGCAAAAAGGGGTACGAATTAGCGAGAAAGGGCGTGGATTTTGAATTAAAACCCAAAAAAGTCAAGATTTTCGGCCTTACTTTGCTCGAATACGAAAACGCCGTGCTTAAACTGAAAATAGACTGCGGGGGCGGTACGTACGTCCGTTCTCTCGGCAGAGATATAGGGTACGCGTTGAACACGCTTGCCGTTATGGAAAGCCTTGACAGAACTAAATCGGGTGCGTTCGATTACGACAGCGGCGTAACTCTCGACGACTTTTTAGCGTCGGAAAACAAAACGAAGTACGTTTTGCCGAGCGATTTTCCGCTTGATTTCGACAAAATAACGCTTGACGCGGAGAACGCCAAACGGCTGAAAGACGGGCTTCCCAGATGGTGTAAAAAACCCGAAGGACTTTATACGGTTTATTCCCCGACGGGCATTTTGTGTATAGGCGAAGTGAAAGACGGGGTTTTGAAAGGAAAAACTTATGTTGACGAAAGATAGCGTAATGGCGCTCGGTTATTTCGACGGGGTGCATATCGGACACGAACAAGTCATAAAAAAAGCGGTGGAAGTCGCTAAGGAAAAAAACGCATTGTCGGAAGCGATTACGTTCAGCGGTAAACCCGACTGCATATTCGACTCGAAAGAAAGAGCGTCGAGAATGTTGAGCGTCGGCGTCAAGATGGTTCGGATTTTTAATTTTACCGACGAGTTTAAGAATACCCCCGCCGCCGAGTTTATCGACGAGTTTACGAAACGCTACAACGTCAAGGCGTATGTTTGCGGGCGCGATTTTACTTACGGCAAAGACAAAAGCGGCAACGCGGAAACGCTAAAAGCCTTTTGCGACGAGAAGGGGCTAGAACTTTACGTCGTGGACGAAGTCGAAAGGAACGGCAAAAAGGTATCGGCGAGCGAAATTAAAAAAATGCTGAAAGACGGGGACGTACGCGGCGCGAACGCACTGTTGACACAACCGTACTCGATAAGCGGAGAAGTAATTCACGGCAATAAAATAGGCCGCAAAATAGGATTCCCGACGGCTAACGTAACCGTGCCGAAAGGCAACTGCAAACTCAAACAGGGCGTGTATAAAGGGGTTGCCGTATATCGTCGGAAAAAATATCCGTGCATTATAAATTACGGCGGCAAACCGACGGTCGGCGATAACGAAATCAGCCTTGAAGCGTATATAGACAAGTTCGGAAAAAGGCTTTACGGAAAGATTTTACGCGTAGAGTTTTGCGAATATTTACGCGATATAAAAAAGTTTGAAAGTTTAGACGAGTTGAAAAAACAACTCACGAAAGATAAGGAGAGTTTAAAGTGATAAAGTTCGGACCGAGCGGCAACTCCGAAGAGTTTTACTCGTCGGGGTACAAGAAAACGGAAGACAGCGCGCCTTGGTTGAAGTCGATGGGGGTAGACGTATACGAATACTCTTTCGGCAGGGGCGTTACTATTTCGGACGAAAAAGCGGAGATTTTAGGCGACGCGTTCGGCGAAAACGGTATAGAACTGACCGTTCATGCGCCTTATTTCATAAACTTTGCCAACCCTGACGAAGAAATGGCTTTAAAGTCGTATAATTACGTTCTGCAAAGCGCGGCGAAGATGAAATCGATGAAAGGCAACCGCGTTGTTTTTCACCCGTCTACGCAAGGAAAACTCACGAGAGAAGACGCCGTGAACCTGACGAAAGAAAGGCTCAAAAGACTTTGCGAATTCATTTACCTTAACGGGTACGAGAATATGTATTTTTGTCCCGAAACGATGGGAAAACTCGCGCAGATAGGCACTATCGAAGAAATAACGGACTTTTGCAAAATCGACAAGGTGTTCTTGCCGACGGTGGATTTCGGGCACGTCAACGCGAGAGAGCAGGGCAGTCTGAAAACCGCGGAAGACTACAAAAGTCGGTTAGAGTATATGATAGCGGAACTCGGGTACGAAAAAATGAAGCATTTTCACGTTCATTTTTCAAAGATACAGTACACGGGCAAAGGGGAAGTAAGGCATCTGACGTTTGAAGACAAAACGTTCGGCCCCGAATTCGCTCCGCTTGCCGCTGCGTTGAAAGAATTGAAGTTGGAACCCGTGGTAATTTGCGAATCGGCGGGTACGCAACTCAAAGACGCGATGGAAATGAAGAGAATATATTTTGAATGTCATAACACATAATTGACAACGAACGCGACGGTATGTTATAATAACGAAAGATAAAAGAGGCGAAGAAATGTTAAAAGGCATAAAACCGAACAAAGATACGATATACGTTATCGCGGACGAGAAACAAAGATTTTACTTTACGGGATTTAAGTCGAGTTTCGGGTATCTCGTTATAACGGACGACGAAAATATTTATTACACCGATTTAAGGTACCTTTCGGCGGTAAAAGAAAGACTTAAAGGCACTGACGTCAAGGTAGAAGAAGCAAGTTCTTTCGAGCCTGTTAAAAAATATATAGCGGACGGCGGATTTAAAAAGTTAGCCATCGATTACACGGTAACTTTCGTTTCCGACTACGTTGATTTTAAAAGCACGGGGCTTGACGTTTGCGACGTTTCGGGCGAGTTGGCGCAGGTAATGTCGATAAAGACGAACGACGAACTGAACGTCATTCGCGAAAGTTGTAAAATCGCGCAAGAATCTTTCTACGAAGTTATAAAATTGTTGCGTACGGGAATAACGGAAAAGGAAATCGCTACCGAATTCGAGCATATAATGAAGAAAAAGGGAGCGGAAGGCGTAAGTTTCGATTTGATTATCGCTTTCGGCGCGAACGCCGCCGTACCTCATCACGAAACGGACGACACCGCGCTTTGCGAAAATCAGGTCGTATTGATGGACTTCGGGTGCTTGTACAAAGGGTACTGCTCGGATATGACGAGAACGGTTTTCTACGGCGAACCCGACGAAAAGTTTGTAGCGGACTACAACGCGGTGCTCGATTCCGCCAAGAACGCGGAAAACAACGTTAAAGACGGTATGACGGGCAAGGTTGCGGACGCGTTTTCGAGAGATGTTTTGGGAAAGGCGGGACTTGCTTCGTATTTTACGCACAGTTTAGGACACGGAATAGGCGTAAACATTCACGAATATCCCAGACTTTCCATGTATGCGGACAACGTTTTAAAGAACAATATGGTATTTTCGATAGAGCCGGGTATTTACAAAGACGGGCTTTACGGAATACGAATAGAAGACACCGTCGCTTTGATAGACGGCAAAGTCGAAAGGTTTATGACGGACGACAAGTCTTTGATAAAAATCGATATAAAAAAATAATTATATAAACGAAAAGGCAAGGAGAAACATTTATGATTTTAGCAGGTGATATCAGAAAAGGAGTTACGATAGAACTTCCCAACGGTATATTCGTATGCGTAGACTTCCAACACGTAAAACCGGGCAAAGGCGCGGCTTTCGTAAGAACGAGACTTAAAAATATCGTTACGGGCGCGGTACTCGAAATAACCTTCAACCCGTCGGAAAAACTTACTCTTGCGGTAATTGAAACGAAAAACATGACGTATTCGTACAACGACGGCGAACTTTATTATTTCATGGACGACGCTTACGAAATGACTCCGCTTAACTACGAACAGGTTGCGGACGCGCTTCGTTGGATAAAGGAAAACGATCCCGTAATCGTTAAGTTCTTTAAAGGCAAGGCTTTCAGCGTAGAATGTCAAAACTTCGTAGTATTAAGAGTTACGGAATCCGATCCGTCCGTTAAAGGCAACACGGCAACCAACGCGTTGAAAGACGCTGTTCTGGAAACGGGTACCAAGATTCAGGTTCCCATGTTCGTCAACGAAGGCGATCTTATCAGAATCGACACGAGAACGGGCGAATACATGGAAAGAGTTAAAGAGTAAAAAAGTGCGCGGGCTTGATATTCAAGCCCGTATTTTTATAAGGAAAGTTATGAAAAATTGTTTGATTACGGGCGCGAGCGGCGGAATAGGATTTGCCGTTGCCGAAAAGTTGGCGGGTCTAGGGTATAACCTTGCCCTTCATTACAACGAACACGCCGAAAGGGTTAAAGAACTCGAAAAAATCGTTTCGGCGTACGGTGTAAAGCGCATAACCGTCCGCGCCGATTTAAGAAAAGGCGACGACGTAAAAAGAATGTTTTCGGAATGTGAAAAAGCGTTGGGATTCGTAGACTCCGTCGTGTTGAACGCGGGCAAAAGTCTTATAAAACAGATCAACGACACCACGGAACAAGACCTTGACGATATTATCGGCGTAAACTTAAAAGGAGTATATCTTACGGCGAAAGAGTTCGCTATGCCGATGATAAGGAACAAACGCGGCAACGTCGTTACCGTATCGTCGATGTGGGGGCTTGTCGGGGCGTCTTGCGAAACGGCTTATTCGATGACGAAAGGCGGGGTAGTTACTTTTACCAAAGCGCTTGCCAAGGAACTCGCGCCGAGCGGAATAAGAGTAAACTGCGTCGCGCCGGGAGTTATAGACACGCCTATGAACGAATCGCTTGGCAAAGAAACGATGGACGGACTTAAAGAAGAAACCCCGTTGAACAGAATAGGTCGGGGCGAAGACGTAGCCAACGCCGTAGCGTTCTTTCTCGGCGAAGAAAGTTCTTTCATAACGGGGCAAACGCTTACGGTAGACGGCGGATTGACGTTATAATCAAAGGCGGTTTTTAAGAGCGTACCGACTTTATGATTGAAAAGTTGCTTTTTAACCCCGCGTAAACTTTTTAGGGCAAAAAACGGTTTGCTCGTCGTTTTGTCGCGGATATTTCGGCGGCGGCGATAAAAAAGGAACGAAGGGGTTTAAAAATCTTCTCTTTCGGGTATAACCATATCAAAACAACCTAAAAATACATATAATTTAGTGTGGTTGTTTTACGAAGGTGGTTATATGAATATAAAAAGGGGAGAATTATATTACGCCGATTTAAGTCCCGTAGTCGGCAGCGAACAAGGGGGAGTGCGTCCCGTTTTAATCGTACAAAACGACGTGGGAAACAGGTACAGTCCTACGATAATCGCCGCGGCGGTTACGAGCAGGATAAACAAAGCGAAACTTCCTACCCACATAGAACTCGGCGGTACGGAATACGGGCTTAACAAAGACAGCGTTATACTTTTGGAACAGATACGCACTCTCGACAAAAGGCGACTTAAAGAAAGAATAGGCGAATTGCCCGATTTTATGATGAACAAAGTGAACGACGCCCTTTTAATAAGTTTGGGATTCGGCGGGCATTGACGAAAAAATTAAACGGTTTGACTTAACGTCGAGCCGTTTTTTATATAAAGTCGTCGGAGAAACAGAAAATAATCTCAAAAAAACTTTAAAAAATAACGGATTTGTGTTATACTATATAATGACTAATTATTTCAATCGCAAATCAGGAGAAATCATGGACAACTTAACGTTACTTACCGATTTATACGAACTTACTATGATGGACGGGTATTTAAGACAAAAAAGACAAGACGAAATCGCCGTATTCGACGTGTTTTTCCGCCAGAACGGAACGATAACCTATTCGCTTGCTTGCGGGCTGGAACGGGCCGTAAATTATATTTTAAACATTAAGTTCGGCGACGAAGAAGTTGAGTATTTACGATCGCTCGGCATTTTCGGCGAAGAGTTTTTAAACGCGATAAAAACGTTAAAGTTTACGGGGGACGTGTACACCGTACCCGAAGGAACGGTAGTTTTCCCGGGCGAACCCATTCTGACGGTAAAAGCGCCCATTATGGAAGCGCAACTCGTCGAAACCGCGCTCCTTAACATAATCAACCACCAGACTTTGATTGCGAGCAAGGCGGCGAAAGTGCGTTACAGCGCGAAAAACGATTTGGTTATGGAGTTCGGACTAAGGCGCGCGCAAGGTCCCGACGCGGGTATTTACGGCGCGAGAGCGGCGGTTATCGGCGGGTGCGACTCTACTTCGAACGTCCTTGCGGGTAAAATGTTCGACATTCCCGTCGCGGGGACTCACGCCCACAGTTGGGTTATGAACTTCGACTCGGAAATAGAAGCGTTCAGAGCGTATGCGGAAGCGTATCCCGACAACGTTTTGTTGCTCGTAGACACGTACGACACGTTAAAACAAGGCATACCCAACGCCATTAAGGTGTTCGACGAAATGAGAGCGAAAGGGTACGAGCCGAAAGGCATAAGAATAGATTCGGGCGACCTTGCTTACCTGACGAAAAAAGCGAGAAAAATGCTCGACGAGGCGGGGTATCCCGACGCAAAGATTTGCGCAAGCGGAGATTTGGACGAAAGGTCGGTGGCGTCGCTTAAAAGTCAGGGCGCGAAAATCGATTCGTGGGGAATAGGCACTAAACTTATAACGAGCGAAGATATGCCCGCTTTGGGCGGGGTGTACAAACTTTCCGCCAAGATAGAAAACGGGAAAGTCGTGCCGAAAATCAAAGTGAGCGACAACTCGGCGAAAATCACTAATCCGGGATTTAAAACCTTTTACAGAGTTTACGACTCGGAAGGGAAAGCGGTTGCCGATTTGATTGCGTTGCGCGGCGAAAAAATCGATACCGACAAGCCTTTGAAACTCACCCACCCGACGGAACGGTGGAAGAGTATGATCGTGGAGAACTACACGCTGAGAGAACTCCCCGTTACCGTTATCAAGGACGGCAAACTCGTTTACGATTTGCCCAAACTCAAAGACATAAAAGAATACGCGAAAAAAGAACTCGATACTTTTTGGGACGAGTATAAAAGACTCGACCAACCCCACTTGTATAAAGTTGACTTATCCGACGGGCTTTACGAATTAAAAACAAGTATGCTTGAAGAAATCAGGAGTAAGTGATTTGGTGTTAGACAAGAGAAAGTACACGAAACAGGAAGTCGAAAGACTTCTTGAAAACAACTGCAAGCCGTTCGTTGCGGAAATAGAAGAGTTGAAAAACAGACTCGGCGACGCTTTGCGCGAAAACGAGAAACTTAAAAAGGAAAACTCTAAATATAAAAACACGCAGGCGGAAGTAACGGACGCTTTGACGGCGGCTAAAAAGCGGGCGGACGAGTACGCGGTGAAATTAGCCGAAGCGTACGAAAACGAAGTGCAGAAATTAAAACTGTTTTATTTGAAATGGCAGTCGTATTTTAATTATCTTATAGAAACGTACCCTAATTATCGGTTGACGGAAAAGGTTAAAAAGATACGCGAAAAACTCGTAGGGCTTTTCGGCAGAACAAAAAGCGACAAGGCGGAAATCGAGAGTATATATTCGGAAATCGACGGGGTTGCGGTTTTGCCGAAAGGCGGATTCGATCCTAAATCGAAGATTCAGGAATACATACAAAGCGAAAGCGGATTCGATATGAACGAAGTATTGTACCCCGACGAAAGCGAACTTAATTTGGAGGAATTATGCAAAGAGCTGGGAATAAGTTAAAAGTTAACGTTTTGTTTTCGATAATTTTGCCTATGGCGATTGCGATATTGTTCATCATAATCGATCAGACGGTCAAAACGATTTTCAGGGTAAAATACGGCATGACGGGAGAATACACGGTAATAAAAGGTTTTTTCTCTTTCGCTCCGACGTATAACGAAGGGGCGGCGTACGGCGTGCTTAAAGGCAAGGCGTGGGCGCAGGACTTTTTCATCGCGTTGACTTCGGTCGCGCTGATAATGTTTTTCGTGTTTTTCTATCTTATAAAACCGTACAATTTCGTTGCCAAATACGGGGTAGCGTTGATGATTTCGGGAACGATAGGCAACTTTATCGACAGGGTATCCATGCGTAAAGTCGTGGATATGTTCAAAATCACGGTAGGCGGCAAAGATGTTTTCGGCGTGTTCAACGTAGCGGACGTTTGTCTGTGCGTGGGCGTCGCGCTCGTCGTCATACACTTTTTGTTCATCGACGAAGACGCGCTTTTAAGGTCGAAGAAAAGCAAAGAAAAATATAAAGCGAAAATACGTGAAAAGTATTACGGCAACGAAAATGAGTGAAACTTACGCGGTATCCGCTTTGTACGACGGCGAAAGGGTAGACGTTTATTTATCGTCCGTTACGGGCAAAACCCGTTCGCACGTTCAGAAAGCAATAGAACTTAATCTTGTCGACGTAAACGACAAACCCGTCAGTTCGCACTATAAAGTCAAAGCGGGGGACGTTGTAAGATACAACGAACTACCCGCGCGCGAATGTGAAATAAAACCCGTCGACATACCCGTCGAAATAACGTATCAGGACGACGACATAGCGGTGATAAACAAACCGCAAGGACTTACCGTTCACGCGGGCGCGGGTACGGGGGACGAAACGCTCGTCAACGCGTTGCTTTATAAACTCGACAATTTGTCGGGAATAAACGGCGAGTTGCGCCCGGGTATAGTGCATAGAATAGACAAAAACACTTCGGGACTTTTAGTCGTCGCGAAAAACGACGAAGCGCACGTCAGGTTGGCTAAACAAATAGAAAACAAAGAGTGTAAACGAGTTTACGTCGCTTTGCTCGAAGGCGTTTTGAAATCGGACGGCGGGCGAATAGAAACGAAAATCGACAGGGACAGAAAAAACAGAACGCTTATGGCGGTATCTGACACGGGCAGAGCGGCGATAACCGATTATAAGGTAATTCAAAGATACAAAAACAACACCCTTGCGGAGTTCAGCCTGCAAACGGGCAGAACGCACCAGATAAGGGTACACGCCAAATATTTGGGACACCCCGTCGTCGGGGACGGCGAGTACGGGTACAAAAATCAACGGTTTAAACTCGACGGGCAACTGTTACACGCGCAAAAACTCGTGTTGACTCATCCGAGAACGGGCGAAGTTATGGAGTTTACCGCCGACCTTCCCGAATATTTCAAAGAAGTATTAAGAAAAATAGAAAAGGAAAAAATATAACATGGCAAATCCGATAGTCGCGATAGTCGGCAGACCGAACGTCGGTAAATCGACGCTTTTCAATAAAATAACGGGCAGAAAGATTTCTATCGTAGAAAACAAACCGGGTGTAACGAGAGACAGAATCTTTTCCGACGCCGAATGGTGCGGAAAACCTTTTTCGCTCGTCGACACGGGCGGACTCGAACTTAAAAGCGAAGACGTTATGTGGAAACACATCAAAACGCAAGTCGAGATAGCGATAGAAACGGCAGACGTAATAATTTTCGTCGTAGATTACAAAACGGGGCTGAACGTCGACGACTACGAAGTCGCCGATAAACTCCGTAAAAGCGGCAAACCCGTAGTGCTTGCCGTCAACAAAATAGATAACTACACGCCCGATAAAGTGTTCGACTTTTACGAATTAGGGCTCGGCGAACCTTTCGCCGTTTCGAGCGAATTAGGGCTCGGCATAGGCGACTTGCTCGACGAAGTATGTTCAAGTTTCGTCGAAGGGAACGCGGAAGAATCGAACGACGTAAAAATCGCGGTGGTAGGAAAGCCTAACGTCGGCAAATCGAGTTTGTGCAACAAACTTTTGGGATTCGAGCGGACGATAGTATCTAACGTTGCAGGTACGACGAGAGACGCGATAGACACGCCCATAACGGTAGACGGGGTGAATTATACGCTCATCGACACGGCGGGCATAAGAAAGAAACGCGCCGTCGACGAAGACGTCGAGTATTACAGCGTTTTAAGGTCGCTTGCGGCTATAAGACGGGCGGACGTTTGCGTTATAATGATAGACGCGCAGGAAGGCATCACCGAACAGGACACCAAGATTTGCGGGTACGTTCACGAACAGGGCAAACCGAGCGTCGTCGTCGTCAACAAATGGGATTTGATAGAAAAGGACACGAATACCGTAAACAAGTTCAACAAAGACGTTCTGGAAGACTTGAAGTTTATGGATTACGTCAAGACGGTGTTCGTTTCGGTAAAGGAAGGAATAAGGGTAAACAAGATTTTATCCTTAGCGAAATCCGCGTACGAAAACAGCGAAAAGAGAGTGCCGACGGGCGCGCTTAACAATCTTATTATGGAAAGCGTCGCGCTGAACGAGCCGCCTACTTATCAAAGCAAAAGGCTGAAAATCTTTTACGTTACGCAAGCGGGGGAACGCCCGCCGACGTTCGTGTTTTTCGTAAACGATACGAAATTGCTGCATTTTTCGTATAAAAGGTATTTGGAAAACTGTATAAGAAAAGCGTTCGACTTTTCGGGTACGCCGATAAGGCTGGTAGTAAGAACGAGGGAAGAAGACGAAACATGACGACCGTTCAGTGGATAGTGCTTGCGGTGTTGGCTATATGTTCTTATTTTATAGGCAACGTCAACTTTGCGGTAATAATATCCAAAATAAAACATAAGAATATAAAAAGCATGGGCAGCGGAAATCCGGGAACGCTTAATATGGCGAGAAACTTCGGGTTAAAGTTAGGACTTTTAACGCTTTTTCTCGACGTTCTCAAAGGAGCCGTTCCCACGCTGGTAGGGTATTTCGTGTTCTACGAAAAACGCGTTATGGCAGGCTGTTTCGAATATGCGGAATTGTCAAAATACGTTTGCGGTTTTATGGTCGTTTTAGGGCATATATACCCCGTCATTTACAAGTTTAAAGGGGGCAAGGGCATCGCAAGTTCGATAGGCGTGTTCCTTGCGTCCGAAAGCGTGTGCAGTTGGAGTTGGGCGTTGGTGGTAATCGCTTCGCTGATAATGGCGGCGGTGTTTATTTACTTTACCGAGTTCGGCGCGATGGGGTCGTTTATAGCGATAACTCCGCCTGCGGTAGGCGGACTCGTGAGAAACTACGTAAGGTATTATAACAGCGACATAGAGATAGGTTATACCGTAGCCGTCGCGATGCTGATTTTGGGAATATGCCTTTTGACATGGTTTGCGCATAGGGCAAATATAAAAAGAATGCTTCAAGGCGAAGAGCATCCGACCAGCATAAAAAGTATGGTGCAAAAACTCAAAGATAAAAAACAAGCGGAAAAAAGCAAACAAAATCAATCATAACGAAAAGAAACCTTTCATATACTTAACTAGGTATGCCGGTCAAGGATATATGGAGGGTTTTATTTATGGAGCGAAAAGATATATATAAAGATATAGCGGAACGTACGGACGGCAATATTTTTATAGGGGTAGTGGGAACGGTGAGAACGGGCAAGTCCACCTTTTCGGCGAAAGTGTTGGAAAAACTCATTTTGCCTAACGTGGAAAGCGGACTTGCGAAAAAGATTGCCGTAGACGAAACCCCGCAGTCCGCCGACGGAAAGACGGTAATGACCACGCAGTTGAAGTTTATTCCGCAAGAAGCCGTTAGGGTCAATTTAGGGGACAACGTCGTCGCCAACATGCGGCTTATAGACTGCGTGGGATATATGGTAGACGGGGCAAACGGCGACAAGGAAGACGGCAAAGACAGGCTCGTTCAAACGCCGTGGCAGGAAGAAAAAACCACGTTTTCCGAAGCGGCGAGAATAGGCACGGAAAAGGTAATAACGGAATATTCGACGGTCTGCGTTATGGTAACGACGGACGGAAGTTTTACGGGGATAGACAGAGCCGCCTACAAAGAAAAAGAAATCGAGATAGTCAAAGAACTCAAAAAGAGAGATAAACCTTTTTGCGTGTTGTTAAACGTCGCGGACGTTAAGGCGAAAGGCGTAAACGAACTGAAAGAAGAAATGTACAAAGAGTACGGCGCGCCCGTAATAGTTAAAAACGCCGTCGAGATAGACGAAAAGGACGTCGCCGAGATTTTAGGCGAAACGCTTTTGAACTTTAACGTTAAAAGAATAGATATAGACGTGCCGGAATGGGTGAGAACGTTAAGCGAAGAGAACCCGCTTATCGCCGAGATAAAAGAACGCGCGCTCGCCGTTTCCGAACGCGTGGTTAAAATGAAAGACTTCGGCGAATTCGTCGGGGCGAAAGATGGCGACAAGACGAAGGGGTACGAGATAAAAGAAGTCAATTTGTCAAACGGCGTGATAAAGTGCGGTCAGGGGGTGAAAGACGGGGTGTTTTACGACGTCGTGTCGACGGAATGCGGCGCGGAGATTAAAAACGACTACCACCTTTTGAGTTATATGAAAACGCTGGCGACGGCGAAACGGGAATACGACAAAATCAAAGACGCGGTAGAAAGCGCGAAAGCGAACGGGTACGGCGTGGTTATTCCGCCGAGCGTCGACATTACTGTCGACGAGCCGAAAATCGTCGAAACGAAAGGTGGTTGCCGAGTCAAAATAAACGCCAAAACCGAAAGCATGCACGTTTTAAACGTGGGCGTGAGCGCGGAAGTTACGCCTTTCGTCGGGGACAAAAAGCGTTGCGAAGAAATGGTCGAGTATTTGAAAAACAATAACGACGGCGACATTTTAAACAGCGAACTGTTCGGGAAACCGTTGTCGGATATAGTATACGACGGTATCAGAAACAAGTTGAACAATTTGCAGACGGACGCTTCCGAAAAACTCGTGAAAACTGTCGGAAGAATCGTAAACGAAGGCAACGGCGGGGTAATTTGCATACTTTTATAAGCGAAATAAAGGTAGCGGTAGTAAAATACCGCTATTTTTTTGCATTGTTTTTTGAAAAACCTATTGAAAACGGTTTACAAATAGGTTATAATGTTACTAACGAAATAAACCACGACAGTGGATTAAAGGGGAAACAATATGGCAAGATTTAGCGGCAACAACATCAGAAACATCGCCATAGTCGGTAATTTCGGCGAAGGCAAAACCACGCTCGCGGAAGCGATGCTGTTTAACGGCAAAGCCATCGAAAGACAAGGCACCGTTGCAAACGGCAACACCGTCATGGACTACGACGGAGAAGAAATAGCAAGAAAGATGAGCATATCTCTTTCGATTGCGTCCGTCGTTTGGGAAAATACGAAGATAAATATAATCGACGTTCCGGGATTTTTGGATTTCTCGGGCGAAGAAACGGCGGCTCTCACCGCGTGCGCGGGGGCTGTTCTCGTTATGGACGCGAACGGTCAGATAACGGTCGGCGCGGAAAAGACGATAGAATATTGTTTGAAGAGAAGAAAACCGATGATAATTTTTATCAACGGTATGGATAAAGATAACGCCGATTATACGGGTACCGTTTCGGCATTGCGCGAAAAGTACGGCAAAAAACTCGCTCCCATTCAGGCGCCTATTATGGAAAACGGCAAAATGCAAGGGTACGTAAGTTTGATTTCCGGCAAAGCGTTCGAGTTTATCGACAACGGCGCGAAACAAATCGAAATACCGTCCGGTATGTCGGGCGACGTCGAAGTGATGAGAGTCGAAGTTATGGAAACGGCGGCGGAAAACGACGACACGTTGATGGAAAAATATTTCATGGACGGCGTATTGACGGGCGACGACGTGATTTTCGGTGTCAAAAAAGGTATCATCAAAGGCAGTTGTATACCCATCGTTTCGGGTTGCGCGCTTTACAACAGGGGCGTTATCAACTTGCTTAACGAAATAGTAGACCTTATGCCCGCTCCGATAGACAGAACGGACGTAGTCGCGCTCGATAAAGACGGCAATCCTATAAACGTTTATTGCGACGAAGACGCGCCGTTCAGCGGACAGGTTTTCAAGACGATAGCCGATCCGTTCGTAGGAAAGTTGAGCATAGTCAGGATATATTCGGGCGTAATGCAAAGCGGTATGACGGTTATAAACGGCAGAACGGGCGACAAGGAAAGAATAAACCAACTTTATATATTGAAAGGCAAGAAACAAGAAACGGTTGCGGAACTGTGCGCGGGCGACATAGGAGCGGTGGCGAAAATGGCTTCCGTCAAAACGGGCGATACGCTTTATCAGGAAGGCAACAAGGTAACGTATCCGCAACTTCAATTTGAAGAACCGAACCTTGCTATGGCGATAGCCGCCGCTAAACACGACGAAGAAGACAAGGTTTTCCAAGGATTCTACAAACTTGCCGAAGAAGATATGTCCTTTAAAATCGAAAAAGACCCGATGACGGGCGAAACGGTAGTAAAAGGACAAGGCGAAACTCAACTTAAAGTTCTTTGCAAGAAACTGAAAGCGAAATTCGGCGTAGACGCTGAACTCAAAGAACCCAAAATCGCGTACAGAGAAACGATAAAAGGCACGGCTTCTGCAAGGGGCAGGCATAAACGTCAGAACGGCGGTTCGGGACAATTCGGCGACGTAGAAGTAAGATTCGAACCGGGCGCGGCGGACGGCGAATACGAATTCGTAGACGCGGTAGTCGGCGGCGCGGTACCGAGAAACTTTATTCCCGCGGTAGACAAAGGACTCAGAGAAGCGATGAAATCGGGCGTGCTTGCGGGATTCCCCGTAGTTAACGTAAAATGCACGCTTTACGACGGATCGAGCCACCCCGTAGACAGTAACGAAATATCTTTCGTATGCGCGGCGAAACTCAGTTACGACGAAGCGATGCCCAAAGCAAAACCCGTTATATTAGAACCCGTCGACGAAGTAAAGGTTACCGTACCCGACGCGTATACGGGGGACGTAATAGGCGACTTCAACAAACGTCGCGGCAGAATTACGGGCATGGAAACGGTAGAAGGCAAGCAAGTATTGACTGCGGAAGTACCTAAGGTCGAAATGGCAAAATACGCGATAGACCTGCGCGGTATGACTCAGGGCAGGGGCGCGTACGTAGAAAAATTCGTAAGATACGAAGAAGTCCCGTTTGAAAAGAGCGAAGAGATAATCAAAAACGCAAAAAAATAATAAACGGAGAAACTGAATGATATTAAGCGTATGTCCTAACCCGTGTATAGACTGCACGATGGAGTTAGATAATTTAAACGTAGGCAAACTGAACAGAATAGACAGCAAAATTATCAATTACTCGGGCAAAGCGTTAAACGTCGCGGTAGGCGCGGCAAGGCTTGGCGAAAACGTAACCGCAAGCGGATTTATGTTTGAAAACGACGGGGCTTTGTTTGAGCAATCGCTTATAAAAGAAGGTGTAAAACCCGACTTCGTGTACAGTAAAGGAAGCGTCAGAGTAAACTATAAAATCATCGACAAAAAGTCTATGCTGACCGAGATAAACGACTCGGGCGAACGTGTTGACGAAGACAGACAAACCGCGCTGGTAGACAAGGTGAAAGAATTGTCGCGCGACGCGGAAATCGTCGTCATGAGCGGGAGTTTACCCAAAGGCGTCAATCCCGTGCTGTACAGACGAGTGTTCGAAAGCGTAGGGAACAACGCGATAAAACTTTGCGACACGGAAAAAGACAACTTATTAGAAGCGTTGAAATGCGGAATAGACTTGATAAAGCCTAATTTAAGCGAACTCGAAAACGTGTTCGGCAGGACTATGAACTCGAAGAAAGACATTATCGACAGCGCGCACAAACTTATCGATTTGGGCGCGAAAGCGGTAATCGTTTCTTTGGGCGTAGACGGAGCGATTTACACAAACGGCAACAAACAGTTATATTCAAAGAGTATGAACGTCGCGGTCAACTCGACGGTCGGCGCGGGGGATGCAATGTTATCGGCGGCGGCGGTTGCGATAAAACGCGGCGTAGACGAAGAAGAACTGTTAAAAATGGCGGTATCCGCAGGCACTGCGGCGGTAACGACTTCGGGCAGTAATTTGTTTTATAAAAACAAGTACGACGAAATATACGAAAAAGTAAAAGTCGAACGACTATAACGACTGTAATAAAAATGCGGAGAGTTTTATCTCCGCATTTTTTATATCGCGCCTTATAAATCGCATACCGAAAACGCAAAAACCGACAACCGTAACCCGCCTTTTTGTAAGTTAAAACGCTCGGCGTAAAAAGGGTATTGACATAGACCTAATATAGGTGTATAATAATATAGTAGGTGGTCAAAGACGATATAATAAGCAACGTATAAAAACCATATTTGGCGTTGTCGTAATATAAAAATAACTATAAGAATATATAGTGAATAGGAGGGGAAAGGCAATGATTAGTAAGAAAAGAGTTGTTTTTTTTGTTTTAATACTATACTGCGTTTCTATATGTTCTATAACGTTCGGGTGTACTATTTTTAAACACAATAGTTCAGAATGGTTAGAGTATTGCTTTGAAGACGACGTGAAGTATAGATGTTTAAAAAAGAGCAATGAAGCGTATGTATACGAAATATATAGAACTATTTATGATAAAGATCTGCAAAAATACGTTTCTTCGTATGATTTTGACGAAAATATAGAAACGATAGTGATACCCGAAACGGTTAAAGACGGGCAGTATAAGGTCGTCGGTTTGGAGACCCCAGTTTTATCACCGTTTCTAGGCTCTGTTGCTCCCCGGTCGTGGAAAAATATAAAGAAAATATATTTCCCTTATACTATGTGGAATATGCATTACTTACAGAGTCTTAAATCCGGAGAAGTGGCGTATTATGACGGGAGAATGTTGGCTATTGTGCCGAATTTAGGCTCAAAACAAAAATGGTCTAATCTTAAAGAAACATTTTATACCTATTTTAAAGGGGATATGTTCTTCGTTCCGGATAAATATCTTTGCGGGGTGGTGCCGCAAAAGCACTACGACCTTGTGCTTGAAGAGTTGAATAAAGAAATAACGGAAGAATATCAAAAAAGGCTGAAAGAAACGGGCGTTGAAAACATAACGACGCCAAACTACGTGTTTAATTTCAATTATGAAGGCGCACCGAACGAAGGAATCTACTGGATAGATTTGATAGTCGACGAAAACACGCCGTACGTATTGCCGACCGTTCCGACGAGAGGAGGGTATACGTTCGGCGGGTGGTACACGGAAGAAAGCCTTGAAAACGAATGGGATAATCAAATGACGCCTACGACGGAAGTTAAAACGATGTACGCTAAATGGGTACCCGTAGAAACGGAACAACCGACAGAAAGCGAAGAAACGGCTAAATAATAATTGTAACTCAAAGGGCAGATTTTCATCTGCCCTTTAATTTTTAATAAAAATCGATGACGTTTTCGGATTTCGTTCTTTTGATTTCGGCAAAATAATATGATAAAAAACTAACTTTTGATAAAATAAGATAATATTCGATAATATTTGTCACAATTCGCTGTTGACGCCGTGCATATTCGGTTATACAATCGAATCGGGTAATAAAATTGCCCGAAAAAAAATACAAAGGGGTAGCAGTGATGACGGGAAGATTGAAAAAAGTAGTTGTAATTTTACTCGCGCTGTTTATAACGGCGACAAGCGTTTGTGTTCTTACAAACGTGAACAAAAAGGCTTATGCCGATGCGGAAGTTTCGCAGAACGTTGGCGAAGAAGTCGGCACGGAAAGTTCGTCGGAAGGACCGGGCGCGCATACGGCGCTACCGGATATTACCGGGAGCAGTACGTACTATGCGTATAGAAACGCTTTCCCCGCAGACGCGCAATTTTCCGCATACCCGATGATAACGGTACTCACTCACGGGATGGGTAGCGACGCGAGAGTTTGGAGTAACGACATATCAAAAGAAACTCCGCACGAATCGCATTTTGCTTACGACGAGTTCTCTCTTATAGAAAGATTGCGCTGTAAATCGAACGCTATCGGTAATCAGGTTGCGATAGGTAGAGTAGAAGTAACCCGAACGAATGGTGTAAATACATACGACTATTCTTTAATTGACGGAAAATTAGCACAAAATGACGACGGTAGTATAAGATATTTTAATAACAGTTATTTTATGACGCATACGTTCGGAGCATTGTATATGTCGCCTTTGTTGCTTGATCCCACAAAACATTTAATACTTGTTTATGATTTAGAGAGGGCAAAAGACGAAGACGGCGATACAATAGAATTAAGTAATGAAGAAGACTTTGATGCGTTGTGCAGTTTGTTAATGCCGATAATCGACATTTTAAAGAGAAAGTCAAACGGTATTTATCCGAAAGTCAACCTTATAGGACATAGCAGAGGCGGACTTACAAACCTTGCGTTCGCAATGGCGTACCCCGAGTTGGTTGCTTCTTTAACCAGTATAGGTACGCCCTATTTCGGCTCCAACTTCGGTAAGATTAAGTTTCTTGTAGATACCATTATGGGTGGTGGTGATTATGTAAAAAAATATAATGAAAAAGACGCTTTTGTGAACATACAAGACGAATTCGTGCAAAACGATATGGTAACGCGTTGGAACAATAATTACGATACAAAGTATTCAGATATTAAACTTAAAATATTAGGCGGTTATTCGCGTATCAACTTTATAAAACAAGCGGTAAGGACGTATGGCGAATATTTGCAGGGTATAAACATGACCGGTGAAGAAATAGCGAATCAGATAACGATTTTGCAACGCGGAATATTTTTGCTCGGCGTAACGAAGGCTTCGGGCAGTGTCGCTTCCGCTATTAACGATATGGTTAACGCAACGTTTGCCGAAGACGATGAAAACAGGGAGTATTACACGGTAACGACGGCACTTGTCAAAGAGGTTCTGTTGGAGGCTATTCGTCATAACGAAAACGGCAACGACGAAGGGAGTTTGTTCCTTTACGACGATTTGATGGTGAGTTTAAACTCTCAAATCGGCAGAATCTACGAAGGAGTAAGTTACAGAGGGTTTGCGGAAAACACATATTGCAAGAGTTTCGGAACGGACATAAACAATATTCAGGCGTATAAGTTTGCACAACCCAACATGCCGATAGTTCACAATCTCGAAACGAGAGATCCTTTCTTCGTAAACGAAATAGTTTACGGTAATAGTACGACGGAAACTCACGAAGCAATCGAATTAGGCGCATACGAAAGGGTAACGGACGGTGAAAATACCGCTATGACACCCGTAAATAAAAAGCAGGTTGTTGCCGACGGCAGAGATATACGTTCGGACGTGGTTATAGTACGTTCTGACAAGGGGGCAAGCGTTCTTACCGACGACGGTTATATGAACAACGATTACGACGAAATCGAGTTGAACTGGTTCTTTAATCAATGCTGTATGGATTTGAACTTTAACTCTCTTCCGTCAACGTACAATAAGATTGCCATAACTTTAAGCGGAGACGTTAAAGAGGGCGACGACGGATATCAATGGGTTTCTATATTCAGTACTTCCGCAACGTCGGGTACCCAACATTTGGGGCAAGTTAGAACAGAACACGGCTCGGGCGTAAAAGATACGACGTGGAGTTATACTCTTATCGCCGATTTCGATCTGTTCTTAAATAATTTCAGCGACGGCGTAATTGTTATAAGATACACTGCAAGCGGAAGACAAAACGACGACTGGTATTGCAGGAACATAAAAATGACAGTAAGAATATACAATAGCAACAATTAAACGAATAAGGGAGCCGACAAATGTCGGCTCCCGAACAATACGAATAACGATGTGTTTATGTTGTATAATTATGATTTTATGCAAAATCGACAATGTTCGACAAAGATATATATAAAAATATTCAAATAAATATTGACAAACGCATAATATATAGTATAATCTATTTGTATATGTGTAAAAACATATATCGTCTTGAAAAGTGTCGGAGGGGTAAAAAATGAAAAAAAGAAACAAATTATTTTCACTGTTATTTGTGGCGATACTCGTTTGTGCGTGCGTATTTCCTATGCTGTTCGCTTTTGTTTGCACAGGTGACGAGAACGATCCGAAAACGAAATATTTTTATTGTTATGAAAATAACGTAAGGTACGTTTGCAAAAAAGAAAACAAGACTGCTTATGTATGTAATATGGTTTTTGGTACGATTGATAAAGATACGGGGAATTACATTCCGCCGACGAACGACGATTCGGAAATAATAGTAATACCGGAAACGATTAAAAACGGCGAGTATAAAGTTGTGGCATTAGGTACCTTTGACGATCGAGGAATGACAGGTGGTTATACAAATAACACCATTGCACCCAAATCTTGGAAAAATAAAAAGAAGATATATCTTCCGTATACTATCAAAACAATGTATGGTAGTAAGGTCCTTGCAGCAAGGGAATCGGCTTTTTATGAAGGAAGATTTCAATTAGTGGTTCCTAATTTGGAAGCGGAAAAAGGTGCACACGACAGCGGAGAATTATTTAACGGGAAGGTTTTAACATTGTATGACTCATTGGACTATGTTTTAGCAATTGTACCGCAAAAGCATTACGATATGGTTGTCGAACAATACGGAACTTTTGGAACACCGTCGACGGAAGCCGTGGAAGAGTACGTGCAAAACCTTGTAACGCCCAACTACGTGTTTAATTTCAATTACGAGGGCGCGCCGAACGAGGGAATATACTGGATAGACCTTATACAAGACGAAAACACGGTATTCGTGTTACCCACAAATCCGACGAGAGAAGGGTATACTTTCGACGGCTGGTATATGGAAGATACCTGCGTAACCGAATGGGATAACCAAATGACGCCTACGACGGAAGTTAAAACGATGTACGCTAAATGGATTGTAAACGAAACGGCGGAATAAAAACGAAATAACGATAAAATGCGGGGTTGATTAAAATCGCCCCGTAATTTTTTTGTAATCATTGACAATAGGTCGGTTTTTCATATATAATGTAAAAAGAATTAAAACTTTATGAAGGGGATTTATGTTAGAAATCAAACACCTTACCAAGATATATAAGGGCGGAAAACGTGCGGTAGACGACGTAAGTCTTACCGTGAACGACGGCGAGATATTCGGGTTTATCGGGCATAACGGCGCGGGAAAATCGACCACGATAAAAGCGATAGCGGGCATTATCGATTTTAACGACGGCGAAATACTTATCGACGGCAAATCGATAAGAAAAAACCCGATAGAAGTTAAACGAATCACGGCGTATATTCCCGACAACCCCGACATTTACAACCATTTGACGGGAATACAATATCTTGACTTTATCGCTTCCGTGTACGGGGTAAAAGCGGACAAAAAAACGGAACTTATCAAAAAGTACGCCGACCTTTTCGAGATGACTCCGAGTTTAGGCAACCTTACGTCGTCCTATTCTCACGGCATGCGTCAAAAACTTTGCATTATATCCGCGCTCATTCACGAACCGAAACTTCTCGTTATGGACGAACCGTTCGTTGGGCTTGATCCCGTCGCGACGTTCAAACTCAAAGAAATAATGAAAGAAATGTGCAAAAACGGTTGTTCGATATTCTTTTCGACGCACGTTCTGGAAGTTGCGGAAAAACTTTGCGACAGAGTCGCGATAATCAAAGACGGCAAGTTGGTGGTTACGGGCGATATGAAAGAAGTAACCAAAAACGAAAGTCTTGAAGACGTGTTTATGGAGTTGGTGGAAAACGATGGCTGATTTTTTCCGACTCGTAAAAATAGAATTGCTGAGCCTGTTCGGCATAAACAAGGTGATAAAAAGCAAAGACAAAAGCGAAAAAAAGAAACTCGCGGTATTTTTGTCGATAATCTTGTTTTCCGTTGGCGGAGCGGTGTTTTTATCGATAATGCTAAACATAGCGTTCGCCAACGTGTTCAACGAGACAGGCGGACCGCAAGCGGTCAGAATGCTTGCTTCGATGATGTATCCGCTCACCTTTATTTTGCTGGTTGCAATGACGATACATAACGTAAACGGGGTGTTGTTCGGGTTTAAAGACTACGAAATACTTATGTCGCTCCCGATAAAGACTTCCGCCGTCATATCCGCCAAACTGTTTTTTATGTATATATTAGACTTGGCAAGCGTTATGACGTTGCTTATACCGTGCTATTTTTTGTACGGGTGGTTTAACGATTCGGGCGCGACGTATTACGTCGTAAACTCGCTTATGCTTTTCGTTTTACCGTTGATACCTATGGCTGTTTCGATTATGGCGGGAACGCTAGTAACGTTTATATCGTCCAGAATGCAAAGAAGAAGCCTTTTCGAGATAATAATAACGATGCTGTTTTTGTGTTTGTTACTTTCGATGAACTTTTTAGGCGAAAAAGAGATAGCGTCCGTCGGCTCGGCGTTCGACAAGGGGTGGATAACGACGGTATACACGAAAATAAGTTGCGATTTAAACCTTTGGTATATACTCGGTTTTCTCGGCGTAACGGCTGTGTCGACGGCGGCGGTATACGTCGTATTGATAAAGTTTTACAAACCCATAAACTCGGCGTTGCTTTCGCGCGGCAATAAAAGTAATTTCGTGTTGAAAGCGCAAAAACAAACAAGTCCTATAAAAGCGTTGTTCGTCAGCGAACTCAAACGGTTTTTCTCGTTGCCCGTATACGTTTTAAACACCGCCGTGTCGGGACTTATAGGAATACTTATGATAGTAATTTCCGTCATAAAAGGCGGCGTTTCCAAAACGGGCATGTACGGACTGATAACGGGCGGCGTTACGGAATCGGGCAACGGCGTCGCAATGCTTTCGTTGATGATTGCGCTTTTGCCGATATTCGTTGCGGGAATGACTTCCACGCTGACGACTACGGCAAGCAGTATTTCGATAGAAGGCAAAACCTTGTGGATAGTAAAATCCTGTCCGATAAAGAACAAAGATTTGATAACGGTAAAATTATTGCTCGACTGGGTGATTTTCGTACCGATAACGGCTGTTTCCGAAATACTTCTCGCCGTACTGTTTAAGTTTCCCGTCGTCGACGGAATAATCATAACGCTGACGGGAATGGTTTTCGCGGTGTTCGCCGGCGCGATAGGGCTTATCATCAACGTACGCCACCCGCTTTACGACTGGGAAACGGAAGCAAAACCCGTTAAACAAAGTATAGCGAGCGTGTACAATATGATTTTCGTATGGTTGTCCGCTCTCGTAACGGGCGGCGTTACGGGAATCGTGTATAAGTTCGTTTCGTACAGAATCGCGCTTATAACAGGGCTTGCGGTAACCGTCGCCGCTGCGGCGACAGCAATCGCCGTAGTGTACAAAAAATATACCGACAAACTGTTTATAGAAAAATAAAATATACCCCGCCGACGAACAGCGTTCGTCGGCGGGGTTTTGTTTTCTAAATAAATTACGGTTTTTCGTTACGTATCGGCGGGGTTAATTTTTCAGCCCGTTGAAAATCAAAACCGCTTTTTCCTTAACTTTATCTTTCAGAATTTGCGGTTCAAGGACTTTTATTCCGCCCGAAAACGAGAGTATTTTAGACACAAGACTTTCTTCGACGGGCAGTTTTGCCGCGGCGTAGATTTTACCGTTTTCTTCGTAAACGGAAGATATGCCGAGCCACTCTTCCGCGTCCGAGCGAACGTTTTTATCGACGATAAACTTAACGTCCATAGTGTTTTCGCTTTCAAACCAACGACTGAAATCGAGATTGCCCGCGTCGAAATCTTTCTTGACGAAACTTTCTTTAAGTTCCGTAACGTCGGCGATTCGGCTTACTTTAAACAACCTGAAATCTTTACGTAACCGACAGTACGCGTAAACGTACCACACGCCTTGCTTGAACAAGATAAGGTAGGGTTCCGCCAACCGCTCGGTAACTTCGCCGTTGCGGTCGTGATAGGTAAGGCGCAAAACTTTTTTGTTCTCGATAGCCTTTTCGACTTCTTTTAGTTTTTCGTTCGCGCTGCCAACTTTTCCCCATTCGCCTTCGTCGATAACCAGATTGCCCGACTTGACGTTCAAAGTGCCTTCGCTTTTCTTGTTGACGGATTTGAGTTTTTGTATCGCGCTTTCAAGCGTTTTCGAGCCGAGTTGGTTAAAAATAGACTCCATTGCCGAGATGCTTACTTCAAACTCTTCCTTCGTCATAAACGAAGCGGGCAAAACGTACGAATCCATCAACTTAAACCCGCCGTTTCGTCCCCGTATACTCATTACGGGAATCCCCGCAAGACTCAGCGTGTCCATATACCTTAAAACCGTTCTCGGCGAAAGTTCAAACCTGTCCGCTATTTCTCTCGTCGAAACTTGTCCTTTCGCGATTATGTAAAACAATATTTTAAACAATAACTCATATTTCATAAAAAACTCCCGTAAAATGTACCGTTACCGAAAAAAGTACGGCATATTACAAAGAATTATAATATATATGACAGTTTATGTCAAGTATTATATGCTAAAATGACGGTACAATCAAGGAGAAAAAGAAATGTTAACGTTAAGCGAAAGGGAAAAGGCGGGTATAAAAACGAACGCCGTCGACAATCTGAGCGGTTTAAAAGGTATAAATACGGCGGAAAGGAAACGCGTCTTAAAAGAAAGTTTTTCCGTTTCGGGCGAACGCGTCGACGGGTTTTCCTTTCTTGGCAACCCCGTAACGGCAACGCAAAGCCTTTTCGTGTATAGGTAAAGCAAAGACGGAAAATAGCGAAAAAGAGTATTGCGGCGCGGCGAAACGGAGCGTTCGTAGTAAAATCGGCAGTAACGACCGCGTTGAAAGTAAAGTATTGTACCGAACGCCGTTTGGCAATAGTAAAGCCGTTCGACCGCATGTAAAAAACGCCGAACGGCAAATAAATCAGGTTGCGTATTTTTTCAAAACGGCGATAATATCGTCGTTGCCGCGTTTGACGTCAGTTTGCGCGGCAAGAGTTTGTTTAAGATTAAAACGGTTGGCGTAAAGTCCCATAACGGCGGTGGACAAGGATTGCGGGGTTAGGTTTTCTTCGTACAAAACGTCACACAAGCCTTTTTTATAAAGAAACTCGGCGTTTTGTATCTGATCGCCCCGAGAACGTCCTTTGGGCAACGGAATATAAAGGGCGGGTATTTTTTTCAACGTCAATTCGGTCGCGGTGTTGGAGCCGCATCGGGAAACGGCGACGTCGGCGGAATCGAACAGTTCGGCGATATCGTCGGTAAACTCTATCGCTTTATAGAAAGGGTTAGTCGACAGGGGTTTATACCCTTTTCCCGTAACGTGAATAATATTGAATACGGGCAAAATATTCGTCAGAGCGTCGTCGAGAACGAGATTGATTTTTTTAGAACCCGAACTTCCGCCCGTAACCAGGAGCGTGGGTTTGTCGTTATCGAAAAAACGCCGACCTACGCGCGGAGCGAACAACTCTTTTCTTACGGGCGAACCCACGAACATACCGTTTTTAAACTTTTTGGCTGTCGGGGGAAACGCCGTCAACACGGCTTCCGCGCCGACGGACGATATTTTGTTGGCAAGCCCTACCGTCAAATCGGATTCGTGTATGACGTACGGTATCCCCAGCCGCTTGCACGCAAGACAAACGGGCAGGGCAACGTAACCGCCTTTCGAGAACACGACGTCGGGTTTCAGGTCGGATAAAATCTTTTTAGATTCGGCAACGCCTTTAAACAGTTTATACGGAACGGACAGGTTTTTAATTACGGACGACCGATTAAACTTGCAAACGGTTACCGAAAAGTACGGCACGTTGCGTTTTTTAACGATTTCCTTTTCCATACCCGTATAAGAACCGATATAATATATTTCGTCGAACCAACTTTTCAACCCGTCTAATAAAGCGACGTTGGGGATACAATGCCCCGCCGTCCCGCCGCCCGTCAATACAATACGACTCATAATAACAGTGTATGCAATATACCGAAAAATACTTACTCGCTCGGGTAAGTATTTTTTTCTTTTACCGTCCGCCCCGACTACAAAGAACGGAAAACCGATAAACCGTACCCGAAAGAACCGAAAGCCGATACCCCCGACGGCAACGAATAGAAAAGACGAAACCGCCCCCGAAAAAAGTTACGGCGCGGCGATAAAATCGTATCGCCGCGCCGTGAATAATTAAAATCGCAAGTAATAAAAACCGAAAATAATAAATAAGGTTAAATATCGTCGTTGATTTTTTCGTCGTAAGAGTAGTCGTAGTTAAAGTACCGCATAGGCGTTTGTTCGTTTTTGCTTTTTTTAAACTCGGACGGGGAGCAACCCGCGGACTTTTTAAAATTGACGTTCAGTTCCTGTACGGAACGGTACCCTACGTCAGCCGCTATTTTGGTTATAGAATAGTTGGTGTCCGTTATCAACTGCTGCGCGTGGGTAATTCGTATTTCGTTGAGTTTTTGTTTTAAAGACATTCCCGTTTCCGACTTGAACAGGTGTTGAAGATAAGACACGGACAACCCCAAAGCGTCGGCTATCGACGTAACGGTTATTTTTTTTGGTGTGGTTATTTCCCAAAAGCGAAACCGCGCGTTTTACGTGTATGCTTCCGCTGTATTGTTTTGAAACTTGTTTACAAGTAAGTATTTCGAGAAACAATCTTTTCAAATCGAGTTCGTATTTGGCGTACGTTATTTGCGGAACGTCTTTTTGGTTGATGTAACGTTGCAACTTTCCCAAACGGTATTCTATGTTTTCCGTATCGTCGATAACGACGAAGCCGTTATTCGTTATCGAGTTGAACAAATTTTTTGTTTCGGCGAATTGCGAAACGTACGACGGCGTTAAATATTTAGCGATTAAAAGCGGTCGGGCGTTTCACCGATAACCGTAAAAATAAAGTCGTTGCTCGGCAACGACTTTTTTAACGCCTGAAATCACGGGACGCGCTCGGTCAGGGGGGGAAACAAAACCGTCCGTATTGCGGGCAAAGAAAATCCCTGCGCGCGTTATAGTCCGTATAAGCGTGCGATTGAAAACGGCGTAAGAACCGCGTCGTAATAAAATATAAAGATAAACAAACACCCGCCCTTGCAAACCGCAAGGGCGGGTGAGTTTATTTATAGTTTGGTGAAACTATTAAGCGTTTTCGCCGTTATCTTCGGGTTGTTCGCCCGTTACTTCGGCAATTTCCTTTTCGGTGTCTTTCGCCTCGTCGTCGAAACTCTGAACTTCGCCGTAGGTGTATTCTTCTTCCGTTTCGGTAACTTCTTCCGCGTCGTCAACGTCGGTATCGGTATCGTCGGTTTTTTCGACGGGAGCAACTTTTTCCGCTTTGCTCTTAGCGTGTTTCATTGCGCGCGCTCTGCTGTGAACGTCGTACGATTGAACCGCGCCCGATTTTTTCGCTTTGGATTTGCGAACGAGTTTTTTGACGAGAATGTATACGATAACTACTACGATAAGAACCGCAAGAAGGATTGACGAGAAGGAAAGCCAGAACGTAGCCGAGTTAGCCTTTTCGGTCTTGTTGTGGTCGTGGTCGGTATCGGTGTCGGTGTTGTCGTCCTTTTTCTCGTTGGGGTCGTTTTCGACGGGAGCGATGGTGTCGTATCTTGCAACGAGAGTATCGCCGTCTTTAAGGTAAACGACGCTCGATTCGTACGAGATTTTGTCGTCTTTTTTCGCCGTCTTGTTGAACTTTATTTCGTATTTGTTTAATTGTTGAGTGTATCTTACGTAATTTTCGGGATAGCCTTCAACGTTGTCGACGTCGATAGCGTTGTCCGCTTCGAACGCGTCGGTAACCGCCTGAACGTCCGCAAGGCTGGAAGCCGCAACGGTTACGGAATTAAAGAATACGTAACCCGTCGACTTGTTCGCGCCGTCTCTCGAACCGTTCCACAATTCGATTCTGAAATCGTAAGCGGTTTTGCCTGCCGAGATATAGAAAGTTATCGTTTTGAAATCGCCTTCTTCCGCGCTCGTGTCGGAAACTACCGTGTATACGTCGTTTTTAAGGTTGTCCGCTACGGTCGAGTTGAAATCTTTCGCGTTAAGAACGCTTTCGCCCGTCGCTTTGTCCTTTTTAACGAGATAGATATACGCCTTAGCGTCGCCGACTACTTTAACTTGTACCGTAATTTTCTTAACGGTAGAAGCGGCAACCGTCATATCGCTACTCGAATAGTAATAACCGAAACTCGACGCCGTCTTGTTGTTAATCATTACGGGTTGATATTCTACGTCCGCTTCTCTGCCCGCGAAATACGTTGCGAGATTAGCGTCGGCATAACTTGCGAGATATTCGGTGTTGATGATGCCGTTTACCACGTTGTCGTTCTTCGCGCCGTAAACGTAATCGCCGTCGGCGTTCAAAGACATCGAATAAAGAGATTTCGCTTTTACGGGAGCCGTTTTAATATCGTCCTTTTCGGTGTAGACGGGGCTGAACGGATAAGACTTCTCGTCGTCTTTATCTTCCGTGTAGTCGCTCGACTTGGGAGAGATAAGGGTTACGGTCGCGCCGTTGGTACCCGTTGCGAGCGACGCCGCCATAGAATATTCTTCGGTGTTGTTGTCGTCCGCGTCTTTAATGTTGCCCGTTACTTCTTCAAAGTTTGCAAAGTAAACGGTACCGGTGGGGTTAATCAAAGAATCCGAAACGTTGTTTTCGTCGATAGGTCCGATTATCGCTTTAACGGTAAACGTTCTGTCGTCCGCGGGGGATTGCTTGAAATTGTTCTTTACGAGTATGGAATATTTTACCCAACTGCCGTAAACGTCGTCTTTAACCTTTTCGGTTCTTACGTTCGTGAATTGTTTGGATTTGATATAATCTTTTTCGGTTGCCGACGAAGTGCCTTGGTCGACCACGAAAACGTTTACGCCCGTCGCCGTAAGGTTAAGATTCGTCTTAACGTAGAAAGAAAGGAAATAGAATCCGTTTGCGGGAACCGTCGCGGTGAAAAGGTCTTTGGTTACCGTTTCGCCGTTAAGAGTAATTTCGTAACCGTCTTTACCCGAGATAGCGGGAACGTCCGCGTCCGTGATAGCCGTTGCGCCCGTAAGAGTTGCGGGGTTGTGCGGAGCGACGTCGAAATTGAACTTAACCGTAAGAGCGGTGCTCGCAAGGTCTATGGTGTCGGTCGACGCTACCGCAAGGAAAGACGAATCTTTCGTTTCGATTGCCGTAGCGGACTCGTAATCTTCTTTCGTGATTTCTTCGTAAGTTACGTCGTCGAAGAACGCTTGACCTTCGACGTATTCCTGTTCGCGGTTGCTGCCGCCGTTAGGATAACCCAACCCTAAAACAACTTTTAAGGTTACGGGCAACGAATCGCTGCCTTTAACGTAAATAACGTATTGCGTCCATTCGCCGTTCGTGTTGATGTTTTTAATTCTCAACTGGTCTTGCGTAACGCCGTTAAGGGTGTTGGTAACGTTGATGTTCGCGCCGAATTCGGAGTCTTGCGCTCTCGATTTCAAATCGACGGTTTTAACCCAAACGGAGATTTTTCCGTAAGCGTTCGCTTTAAGGTTGACGGCGGTCGCGGAAGTAAACTTCTGAGCGGTGCCTTTACCTTCGGTCGCGTTATAGTTGTAAATCATTAAGATTTTTTTGTCGCCGTCTTTCGCGCCTTCGCGAACGCCGGGGTTAGGATGTTTTAACTTTAATTGTTGAAGTCTCCATTCCGCCTTGGTAAGTTCGCTGTCCGCGGGATAATCGGAATCGCTGACGTCGGCAGCGTACAGTTTTTCAAGGAGTACGTCGTAAGCGTCGTCCGCCGTGGAAATAATTCCCGAGTTTCTCGTGGAAGAAGATGCGTTGGTGTTCGTTTTGGTCCAGCTTATGCCGGTAGCGTAGGGGTAATCGGACGTTTTAACGTCGGCAGTACCGAATTCAAACGTGCCGTTAGCGATAGCAAGTTCGTCTTTTTCTTCCGTCGAAACGTTGTACTTGTCGCGCTTATCGTCGGACTTTTTGTTCGAGTCCCCGCACGCAACGGCAAACAACATCGTGAAAGACAAAACGAAAACGGTGATTAAAGTAATAATCCAACCCGTTTTTCTGCTTAAATTGTTTTGTTGTTGTGTCATAGTTCACCTTTATATATTATTTTTTTAAGCGTTAGTAGTAGTATACATTATTTTGCCGATAATTGCAATACAAATCGAGCATTTTTATTCGTTTTTTTAAAAATTATATTATTTAAAATAATATGCGGCGGATTGCGGAACGTGTTTTTTCGTCGGTTTTTCGGCAACGCGCAACGAAATATATCGCGTATGACAGTATAAACGGCTTGTTTTTTGTCAAAAATAAGGGTATGAAAAGGGCGAAAAAAGACAAAAAAGCAGTAAAGCGATTTCGCGTTTTATTGACGGGAATATGCACGGGAACGGCAAACGGACTGTTCGGCGGCGGCGGGGGAACGGTCGCCGTGCCCGCTATGGAAAAGTTGCTCGATTACAAAGTAAAAGAGTCCCACGCAACGGCTATCGCGATGATTTTACCGTCGAGTTTCGTCAGTCTTTTAGTGTACTCGTCTTACGGCAATCTTGAATGGAAAAGTTCTCTTTTTACGATGATAGGAAGCGTTTTCGGGGGTACTGCGGGCGCGCTTTTGCTAAGTAGAATAAATCCGAAAATCACGCGGTGGATTTTTTCTTTTTTAACGCTGTTTTTAGGCGTTAAGTCGTTGATTTTTTAGCAAAAAAAGGTGGCGGAAATGAAGATAATTTTGTACGTTCTTTTCGGTTTTGCAGGCGGAATCGCGGGCGGTATGGGTATGGGCGGCGGAACGCTTCTGATACCCCTTTTAACCACCTTTTCGGGCTTTAATCAGTTACAGGCTCAGGCGATAAATCTCGTTAGTTTTTTACCCACTTCGGCAGTGGCGTTGATAATTCACGTTTCGCAAGGAAACGTCAGGAAAAACGACCTTTTCGTTTTAGTCTTTTCGGCAAGCGTTTCCGCGCTTTTGTTCAGTTTTGCGTCGCAAGAAATAAACACGAAGATTTTGCGGATTGTTTTCGGCGCGTTTTTGGTTCTTTTGTCGGGGTATACTTTTTACGATTCGATATTTTGTCAAGGGAAAAAACCGTCGAAAAACGAGCAAAAAAAATCGATGAGAAAGAGCGAAAAAAATCGTAAAAAAGTCGACGATAAAGCGGCTGCCGAAAATCGCAAAAAAGCCGAAAAAGAAGGCTAAGGACGGGGACGTGAACGAAAAAAGCCGACTTAAATTAAAAATTGTTGAAATATTTTCCGAAAAGGTATAGACAAAACGTTAATTTTGTGCTATACTAACCAAAATGTGAGATATTATATTATTTATTAAGTTACTATAATAAACAAACTAGTAGGAAAAGAAGGTGAAGTAATGGAAAAAATCGGAATTATCGACTTGGGTTCTAACACCGCGAGATTAGTTATCGTAGAAATGGTAGAAGGCGGGCATTTCCAAGTCGTCGACGAATTAAAAAGAAGCACGAGAATCGGGGAAGGCATGCAAAAAGACGGGTTTATCAAAGCCCAGAGAGCGCAGGATACCATATCCACGTTGAAGATGTATAAAAGACTTTGCGACGCGTCGGGCGTCGAAAGAATAATCGCCGTAGCGACCGCCGCGGTAAGACGCGCCAAAAACCAAAGGAGTTTTTTGGATGAAGTTTTCGCTACGACGGGCATAAAGTTTAAAGTTTTATCCGCCGAAGACGAAGCGACGCTTGTTTATAGGGGCGTTATCAACTCGATGGATATTCCCAAGGGAATAATTTTCGAGATAGGCGGCGGCTCGACGAAAATCGTTTATTATAACAGAAGAAACTTACTCAATCAGGAAACTCTTCCTTTTGGCGCGGTCAACCTGAAAGAAATGTTCTCGGGCGAAGGACTTACCCCCGAAGAACAAACGAAAAAAGTCGAAGAGTTTTTCACGAGCGAGTTGTCTAAAATAGAATGGCTCAAATCGGTCGATCCCGAAGTTCAACTTATCGGCGTCGGCGGTTCTATAAGAAACTTGGCGAGAATCGTCAAGATGATGAGAAGATATCCCTTGCACCAGTTGCACGACTTTGTCGTTACGGGGGATAATTTCGAGCATGCGTACAATTTGATAAAAGGGCTGGATATAGACAAAACGAAAAAACTCAAAGGTATTTCGAGCGGCAGAGCGGACGTCCTTTCCAGCGCGTTCGCGGCGGTTAAGGCGTTTAAAGATTATATGAGCCTTGACGACATCAACGTATCGACTTGCGGCCTGCGCGAAGGAATTATGTTCAATTACGCCGTTCCCGCTACCGTCGACAAACCCATTTCCGACTGTTTGGGTTACAGCCTTGACGCGTTGCTTAAAATATACAATCAGGACGAAAAGCACGTCGCTCAGGTAGTAAACCTTTCGGTACAGTTGTTCAAACAGTTAAGGGTACTGCATAAGTTCCCCAGACAATACTTAAAAATATTAAAAGTTGCCGCTACGATGCACGCGATAGGCAAAAACATCAAGTTTTACAGTTATCAGATGCACAGTTGGTATATGATTTTAAACGCCAACCTTTACGGCATAACGCATAGAGATATAGTCCTTGCCGCTTTTACCGTCGCGTTGCATAAAACGGAAGACATTTCGCAGGCGGAATGGGCAAAATACAAAGATTTGGTAAGCGACGCAGACCTTGACACGGTAAGAAAGTTAGGGCTTATGCTCCGTCTTGCCGACAGTCTGGACAGAACGAAATCTTCGTTGGTCGTTAATATCAACTGCGATATTTTGGGCGATTCCGTTATAATGAAAGCGGAAGTTACGGGCGACGCTACTCTCGAAATAAGCGACGCTATGGACGCCGCGCCCGATTTCAGAAAAGTGTTCAAAAAGAATCTGGAAATACTTTAAACGATATGCCGACACTAGTTGTCGGCATAATTATAATAAAAATATTTTGTACTACGGCGATAGTTACAAACAATAGAAAGAACGTAGCGAACGCCGTTTCGGTTGTACTACGGCGATAGTTACAAACAACAGAAAAGAACGCAGCGAACGCCGTGTGTTACGGCGCAGTACGGCGGTTGGAATTATGGTGATACTTGCAAGCAATTCGGCTAGGCGAAAAGACATATTAAAAGAAATAATAGCGGAGTTTACGGTGATACCGTCAGATGCGGACGAAAGCGTCGACAAAGATATTCCCGTCGGCGAAACGGTGAAACTTCTTGCCCTTAAAAAAGCGAAAGCGGTGTACGAAACGCATAAAAGCGACGTAGTTATCGGCGCGGACACGGTGGTGTATTTTAACGGCGAGATTTTCGGAAAACCGAAAGACGAAAGGGACGCGAAAAGAATGCTTCGCGCGCTTTCGGGCAACACTCACGAAGTGTACACGGGATTCGCCGTCGTCGACGGTAGCGGTACAAACTGCGAGTTCGTCAGAACGGAAGTTACGTTCAACGACCTTTCCGACGAGAAAATAACGGAATACGTCAATACGGGTATTCCTATGGACAAGGCGGGGGCTTACGGTATACAAAGCGGTTACGATATAGTAAAAAGTTATTCGGGGAGTTACACGAACATAGTCGGGCTCCCGAAAGAAAGATTAACGGAAGTTTTAAAAACGAGGGGCGTATTGTTATGGCAAAAATAAGTTTAGCGATAGATTTCGGGTCGTCGACGACGAACATATACGTGATAGGCAGCGGAATAGTATTGAGCGAGCCTACCGTTCTTGCGGTCAGCAACGACAAGTATCGCGACATCAAAGCGTTCGGGCTGGAAGCGAAACGGCTCGTCGGCAAAACCGCCGAGAACACGAAAGTGGTGTTTCCGATATTTCACGGCGATATAGTCAACGAAGTGTTCGCGAAAGAGTTGTTGAAATATTTTTTCGATAAGATAGAAGTCAGAAAATACGACACCGTTCAGGCGATATTTTCTGTACCGACGGGTATAGACGTCGAAATGTTGAGAAAATACAAAAAACTTGCGACGGGCGTCGGCATAAACAGGGTATCGTTTGTAGAAGCGCCTATTTTAAGCGCGGTAGGACAAAACATACCGCTCACAGACTACACCCCGTACTTTATAATAGATATGGGCGGCGGCACGACTAATATCGCTGCGGTATCGCTCGACGGAATAATAGCGGGGCTTTCGATGAACGTCGGCGGCGCGGACATAGACGCGGGCATAATCGATTTCGTCGCGGAAAAATACAACTTGCAGATAGGCAGACTTACGGCGGAAAAAATAAAAATCGACGTAGCCAGCCTTTTGAGAAACGACGTATCCCAAATACTCGTCAACGGCAGGGACATCGTGTCGGGAAGACCTCGTTCGATGAACCTTACGGCAAGCGACGTGATTGTACCCGTCAAAGGGTATTTCGATAAAGTCGCCGAGTTCGTAACGGCGGTGTTGTCCAAACTGCCTGCGGAAGTATCTGCGGAAATACGCCATTCGGGCGTGTACTTGTCGGGCGGGCTTTGTCAGATAGCGGGGCTCGAAGAATATTACGAAAACAAGTTTTCTATGAAAGTAAGCGTATGCGACAACCCTGAAACGGCGATAGTGCTTGGCGGCGGTATGGTTTTAGGCAACAAAGAACTCGTCGCAAGATTAAAAGTAAATCTCGATTAAATTACGTCCCCTTTGCGAAACGCAAAGGGGACTGACTTTTATATCGTCGGCTTACGGTTTTATAAAGAAAGATATAAGTTATACGACGGCGGTTTAAAGGGTTGAAGGTGTTCGCGGTTAAAACCTATGCGGGGAGCGAAAGGCGTATTCAAAAAAGTTTGACGAAAAACGACAAAATAAGCCAAAATTACGCGGTTGCGGTTTGGTATAATTATCGGAAAGGAGAAATTATGGCAAGGGTAATCGTGGTAACTTCCGGAAAAGGGGGAGTAGGAAAAACAACCGTTGCGGTTAATTTGGCGTACGGGTTGGCGAAATCGGGCGAACGGTCGTTGATTATCGACATGGACGCGGGGCTTAACAACGCGGATATTTTGCTCGGGGTAACGGAAAAAGGCGAATACGATTTGTTTGATTTGGTAAACGGCAAATGCAGATTGAATCAGGCGACGCAAAAAGTAAAAAATCAACCCGCGCTCAGCCTGTTGTCTTCTCGGTCGAAAAACGACTATACGATGATTTCGTCGGGCGGACTTGAAAGAATAATCGAAGAAGCGGATTCTCTTTACGATTACGTTTTTATCGACTGTCCCGCAGGGGTAGGCAGCGGTTTTTGTCGCAGCGTCGCGGTGGCGAGAGAGTGCATAGTGGTAGTCAATCCCAACGAGGCGAGTTTGTCGGACGCAAAAAAAGTCGTCGGCATTTTGTCGACGTTCGATTTGGACGAAAAGTATTTGGTGATAAACAGATTCAGGGGCGACATGGTGGTCGACGGCGAAATGCCTACGGCAAAAGATATTCAAGACCGTATCGGGCTTAAACTTATCGGTATTATTCCCGAAGACGACGCGGTGTATTTGTCTACGGGAAACGTAGGAAAAATGAAAGGCAGTCAGTCGAGCAAAGCGTACGCGGTGCTGGTTGAAAACTTAACGTACGGCAAGGCGGATTTGTTTTGCGCGACGGACAGGTACGAAGGCTTTTTCGGTAAGATAAAACGAATGATAAAAAGAAGAGTATAAAAAACGCGGTTGCAGATTGCAACCGCGAAACGTTTTTAAGTTTACATTAAATCTACTATCGCGTTCACGAAAGTTTCTTTCTTTTCAAACGCGGCGTTGCCTTTTTTAAACAAGGCGGGTACTTCGTTAAAAGATATTTTGTTTACGGGAAGATAAGCGAAATTGACCGCTTTGTTGTTTACTAAATTGATAGCGGAAGCGGTGTTGCCGAACCCGTTCGTAACGCACATAATGGTAAGTTGTTTTTCGCACGCGAGAGTAAGATCGATTTTGGGGGATCTCGAAGTCGTTCCCGTGATGACTACGGGCGCGCCGAAAGAAGCAAGCGAGAACGCGACTTTGGGGTTGATATAACTTTCCGTAATGTATACAACGCCTTTACAAAACCTGCCCGCCGTTACGTTGTTGATATATTTTTGAGGGTTGTCGTCCGTCGACACTCTGTAATATACCCCGCTTTTTTCGGCGTTTGCGAGTTGAGTTTTATCGTTGTCGATAAGAATAGGCACGCATTGATAATAAATCATTATTTGCGAAAGAATGTTGCCGAGATTGCCCGCGCCGATAATAGCGACGTGGTCGCCTTTACGAACGTTCATCGCGTCGATAATGGCAATTGATTTTGCAACGTATTCAAGGTATAAAGCGACGTCGTCCGTAACCGCTTGCGGCAGTTTATACACGTTGGCGAGTTCCGTCGCGTAGAAATCCCTTAAAAAACCGTCGGAGTTGTTGCCCGCGACTTGAAAGTCGGAACACTTATCGGCGTTACCCGTTACGCAGTTGTAGCACTCCTGACAATTCGTGGTCGGCGCAACGAAAACTCTGTCGCCCCGACGAATATCGTAAAGGTTTTCGGGAACTTCGCTTACTACTCCGACGCCGTAACTGCCCGGAACGATTTCCTTAAAATCGTCTTCGCCGTTATAACTTACTATATCGCCTAACGCAATCATCGATTTGGTAAGCCTGATATTAGTAAGCCCTTCTTTTGAACAAGGATCGTTCCATTCGACTTTTTCGATTTTTTTCGGTTCGGTTAACTTATACGCTCTCATTCAAACTCCTTTAATTAAACACAAGGTTTAACCGTATATCTTATACAGTATACTCTATTCTCGATAAAATTGCAATTATTTTTGCATATTCGACGATTTCCCGCCGAATATTACGATAAAAAACGGCGAAAAAGCAAAAAAATTAAGTCAAGTAGTTGACTATTTGATTAAATTATACTATACTAGTATGGCAAATCATTAAAAGAGGTGAGATTATGAAAAGTGGTATCCATCCGAATTATCATGAAGTAACGGTAGTTTGCGCGTGCGGTGCGACCTTTAAAACGGGCACGACCAAGGCGGGCGACACGATGAAGGTAGATATTTGTTCTAAATGCCATCCGTACTTTACGGGCAAGCAAAAGTTTGTAGACGTCGGCGGTAGAGTGGATAAGTTTAAGAAGAGATACGGAAACAAATAATTTCAGGGATTATCCCTAGCGCGTTGCTCTATGTTGTCAGTTACATAGAGCATTTTTATTAAACGATTTCGGACTTTAATTATGAAAAAAGAAAAGAAACAAAAAAAGACGCTCATCGGCGGTCAAGCCGTCATAGAAGGCGTTATGATGCGCGGAGCGACGTCGATGGCGACTTCCGTAAGGGACGAAGACGGTATAATAAGAGTCGAAACCAAACGGCTCAAACCGTTGAAAAAACGCTGTTTTCTCGCGCGCGTACCTTTTTTAAGGGGCGTGTTCAACTTAGTCGAATCGCTCGTATCGGGAACAAGCACGCTTATGCGTTCGGCGGAAGTTTTCGGGGAAAGCGAACCGGGCAGGTTCGAGAAATGGTGCAAAGCGAAACTGCATATAGATTTAGTAAGCGTCATAACGACGCTTTCGACGATTTTGGGCGTCGCGCTTGCGATAGGCTTGTTTATTTTCGCGCCCATTTACCTGACCAAACTGTTGATGCTCGCTACCGGCGACCTTCACCCGATAGCGGTGGATTTTATCGAAGGCGGTATCAAGATTTTGATTTTCATCGCGTATTTGTTGCTGGTTTCTTTGATGAAAGACATAAGGCGAACGTTTATGTATCACGGCGCGGAGCATAAAACCATTTCGTGTTACGAAAAAGGGTTGGAACTCACACCCGAAAACGCAAAAAAATGCACGAGAGTCCACGACCGTTGCGGCACGACGTTTATTTTTCTCGTGCTTTTCGTAAGCATTATAGTTTTCGTGTGCGTCGAAGCGATTTTCAACGCTTGCGGTATTGACTTCAATACCGATTTCGGCAAACTCGGAAGATTGTACAAAGCGCTTATAAAACTCGGTTTATTACCGATAGTCGCGGGTGTTTCGTACGAATTGTTACGTCTTTTGGCAAAGAGTTCGAGTCCGTTGTTGCTGCCTATAAAAGCGCCGGGGTTGTTGTTGCAACGCATCACCACGAGAGAACCGACGGACGACATGCTCGAAGTCGCTATAAACTCGTTCAAGACGGTGCTTGCCATGGACGCCGATCCGAGCATTCCGGAAGTCAAGTTCGTAACGCCCGAAAAATTAGTCGTTAAACTGCAAAAAGTCAAAGACGAACTCGCCGCGAACGGCATCGACGAAGACGCCGAAGCGGAATGGATAGTATCGATTGTTACGGGACTTAAAAGAAGTCAGCTTCATCAGGACAAAAACGTAAGTCCCAAAAACTTGATGAGAATAGACGAGATAGTAAAAGAACGCATCACGGGCAGACCGCTTTGGTACTGCATAGGCGACACGGATTTTTACGGTTACAAGATAAAAGTGGACGAACGGGTGCTTATACCCCGTCCCGAAACGGAAGAACTCGTTGAACACGCGCTTCCGTTTATCAACGAAACGAAAAAGGTTCTTGATTTGTGTACGGGCAGCGGAGCGATAGCGATTGCCGTCAAGAAAAAGACGAACGCGGAAGTTTACGCAAGCGACGTATCGAAAGACGCGCTCGTTTTAGCGAAAGAAAACGCCGAAACGAACGGCGCGGAAATAACTTTCGTCGAAAGCGATTTGTTCGATAACTTATCGGGCGAAAAGTTTGACGTCATAATAACCAACCCGCCTTATATTCCGCTCGCAGAAAAGGACGATATTCAAAAAGAAGTGAGGGATTTCGAGCCGTCCGTCGCGTTGTACGGCGGAGAAGACGGTATGGACTATTACAGAAAAATATCCAAACTCTGCGGAGAGTTTTTAAACGAACACGGCGTGATTATTATGGAATGCGGGGACAAGGAATGCGAAAGCGTTTCCGAGATGTTCGCGGAAAACGGGTTTGAAACGGCGGAAATCGAAGACATAAAAGGCATAAAAAGAATGGTAAAGGCGGTTAAGAATGTTTAAAAAGTTAGACGCCGTTTTGGAGCGGTATCAAAAACTTAACGAACTCGTTTCGGATCCCGCCGTGCTTTCGGATATGGACTCGTGGAAAAAGTATACGAAAGAACTTTCGGACATAACCGAAACGGTAGAAAAGTATACTGTTTATAAAAAACTCGTCAAGGACACGGAAGACGCCAAGGCGGCTTTAAAAGGCGAAACGGACGGGGACATGAAAGAGTTGTTGTCCGCGGAAATAGACGAAAATCTTAAAAAGATAGACGAAGTTACCGCCGAACTCAAAATACTGTTATTGCCCAAAGATCCCAACGACGACAAAAACGTTATTATAGAAATACGCGCGGGCGCGGGCGGTGAAGAAGCGGCGTTGTTCGCTTACGAACTGTACCGTATGTACGTTAAGTTTGCCGAGAGAAACAGGTTTAAAACGGAAGAGATAGACTCTAACGAAACGGAACTCGGCGGAATAAAAGAAGTAACGTTTATGATTTCGGGCAAAGGGGCGTATTCAAAACTCAAATACGAAAGCGGCGTTCACAGAGTGCAACGCGTACCCGAAACGGAATCGCAGGGAAGGATACACACTTCCACCGCGACGGTGGCGGTACTGCCCGAAGTTACGGACGTAGAAGTCAACGTCGACGAAAAGGACATAAAAGTCGACACTTGCCGTTCGTCGGGCGCGGGCGGGCAAAAAGTCAACAAGACGGAATCGTGTATACGAATAACGCATTTCCCGACGGGAATAGTAGTAACGTGTCAGGACGAACGCTCGCAGACTCAGAACAAAGAAAAAGCGATGGCGGTGTTGAAGAGCAGACTTTACGATTACTATCAGCAAAAGTACGAAAGCGAATACGCCGAGAACAGACGCAGTCAGATAGGCACGGGGGACAGAAGCGAAAGAATCCGGACTTACAACTTTCCGCAAGGCAGGGTAACCGACCATAGAATCGGGTGTACGCTGTATACGATAGAAACGTTTATGGAAGGCGATCTGGACGCAATGATAGAAGCGCTCGCGCTAGCGGACAGGGAAGCAAAGTTGTTAAGCGGCGAAAAATAAAAAAGTTTTAAGATTTTTTAAAAAAGCCTTGAAAAAAAGAATAAAACAGTGTAATATATAAATAAGAAAAAAGGAGGACTCGCACCATGATTAAACTTATATACGGAGCAATAGGCACGGGAAAAACCAAAATCGCTGTGGAGGCGGCTAACAAGGACGCTAAAAACACCAGCGGACTCGTAGTATTCGTAACGGATACCAACAGCGTGATGTTCGATCTCGACATCGCGGTAAGACTCGTCAACACCACCGACTACAAAGTAGAAGGGGTTGGCGGACTCAGAGGTTTCGTCAAAGGAATAGTTGCGGCAAACAGCGATAACCATATTATATATATAGACGGTATCGGCAGAATGACGAACCAACCGATAAGCGAACTCGAATCGCTTTTCAACGCGCTCGACGAACTCGGTAAAGATCACGACATAACTTTCGTTATTACTTGCAGTACTACGAGAGAAAATATGCCTGCATATTTGGAAAAATATTTGTAAAAAAGTACGAAAAGATTTGGGCGGAAAACTTTTCCGCCCTATTTTTATATAGGAGATTAAAATGGATTTAGCGTATTTTAAAAAAGTCAAAATAGACGCGATGAAATCGGGCGATAAAGACGCGGTAACCGCATTGAACGCGCTTATCAACAAACTTATGCTTTTAGGCTACGAGAGAAAAGCGGCGGGTACGGAAGTTACCGAAGCGGACGTCGTCGCTGTATTGAAAAAATGCGAAAACGAACTCGTCGAAGAGCGTGAAGGTTTTGTCAAGGCGGGCAGAACGGAAACGGTTGCGTCGCTTGACAACCAGTTGAAAGAAATAAGAAAATACTTGCCTGCTTTTATGTCGAGAGAAGAGATAAGAGCGGTAATAGAAGGGTTGCCCGATAAGTCGATAGGCGCGGTTATGAAGCATTTCAAAACGGAATACGCGGGCAAATGCGACATGAAAGTCGTGGGCGAAGTATTGAAGGAGATATGATATGGTAAGAAGAGTAATCGCATTTTTCATAGGGCTGTTGACGGGCATTTTGCTGATAGCGGGTGTTGTGGCGATAGTGTTTTTCACGGTAAAAGTAAACAAAATTACTAAAATCGCGGGGTTTGACGCGTCTAAAAACGAACTGACGGCAGAAATCGCCGACGAAACGTTTTACGGTGCGTTAAAGAACGCCGACAAGGTTATAGAAAAAATCAAAGGCAAAACGGTAGACGACGTCGCTAAAAGCGTCAAGGAAGTGAACAACTTACTCACTTCGCTCGAAGACTACGAAATGTACGGCGTAAAAATAGTAGACGCAACCGCGTTAAGAGCGACCACCTTGGGTGAACTCGGCAATTTCGATTTTTCGTCGATTATCAACAAGACCGGCATAGACGACGTTAAAGTCGGCGCGTTGCTCGGCTACGAATACGACGACGCGGCGGGCAAATGGAAAAACGACGAGATGATGAACGCGATAGAAAAAGCGCTTGCCGACAAAAAACTGTCCGAACTCACGGGCGAAACGCTCGAAAAAGTAATCGACGACTTAAAAGTCGTTGACGTTTTAGGGAGCGACAGCAACGTTATGAAAATATTACCCCCCGACACGACGGTCGGTAATATCGACTCGGCTATCAAAACGGCAATCAACACCAAATCGATAGGCGACCTTATGAACGCGGGCTTCGTCGATATAGCGGCGGAAAACCAAACCAAACTCGGCGCTTTGGACGTTGCGAAAGGCAAACCCGCAGGGTACTGGAAAACGCTCGACTGCAACGCGCTCATCGATTATATACTGTCGGCGATATAATTTTAAAACGTCGTTGGCTTTTCTTAAAAGTAAGTAAAGACGATTTTACGAACGTAAAAACACGATTTACGCGCCGCGTCGCGGACGTAGAATGATAAAAAATACAATAATACCCCGCCCGCCGAACTCGGCGGGCGGGGTATCGCGTAAACGAAACCGCCGTGCTTTGACGAGTACGGCGGTTTTTTGGTTATTCGTCTTTAAACAAAGGGGACGGGATAACGTGCCGTTTGAACTTGGCGGGGGTTATGCCGTATTTTTGTTTAAATAGTTTGTTGAAATAAGAAAGGCTTTCTATTCCTATCGACTCGCATATTTTTTGTTGAGTATAGTCCGTCGTTTGAAGAAGATAGGCGGCGTGTTTGATTTTCAAAGCGTTTATGTATTCGGTGAGAGTCATATTAAACACGCTTTTAAACTTTTTGCATAGATAAGATTGCTCGAAACCGAGTTCGTTCGTAATCTCTTGCATAGCGTCGCTGCGCGCGAAACAGGTATTGATGACGAAAACGCTTTTCGTACGGAAATCGTTTGACGCCGACTTGCCCGATTTTTGCGAAAAGAATATATGGTCGAGCAGTCCCGCCGCGAGCAATTTTTCTTGTATATGTCGCATACGCACGTCGTAATGCGACAAAAAGTCCGCGATACGATGCTCGAACGAAAGCACTTCGTCGGGTTGCAGGTTAAACCGCAATACGTGTTTTTTCGATATTTCGTCGTACAGACGATCGTCTAAAAAATCGCACGTTTCCCGTACAAGCCGTTTCGACAACAAAAAATCGCGGTGAATACACGCTCCGTTTCTTTTAAAAGAGTGGTACGCGTCGGGACAGACAAGCGCGGCGTCGCCTACCGAAAGACGTTCTTTTTTACCGTCGCAGTCGTGTGTTATTTCCCCTTCGGTAACGTAAAAACATTCAAAAAAATCGTGCGTATGACGGAACTCGTCGTCCGAATCCGTCAATCTCGTGGTAAACGCCATCGTCGGCGGATTCAACGATACCCGCTCGGATTGTAAGACTTCTTTATTCATATTCATAAAAAGATTTTACCACGCCGATTATCCGCAGTCAACTAAAATAAGTAAAAAAAACAAATATAGAGCAAAAAATAAACAAAACTGTGTATTTATTTATACCTTGATAATATGGTATAATATACTATACTAAATAACTATTTGTAAGCAAAGGTAGTAAAGGAGAGAAAACAATGAGAAAATTAAAAAACGTTATGGCGATTTTCGCGGCGACTATTCTTGTTTTGGCAAGCGCGGGTAGTTTAGGCAACGCGATTGCCGAAACGAAAGGAGCGACTACGGAAACGATTACCTTAGTATCCCCGAGTAAGGGGGAAACGTTCACGATCGACAATCCCGACGTTACGGACTTTTTCATGAATTACGCGCTCGATTACAGTATGGAGTTTTACGGCGCGGACACGTATTTGATGAGAACGATAGACCTTGAATGGACGTGCGAAAACGGGGCGTATTATCAGGTGTATTTATCCACCGACAAAAAGTTTACCGACGCCGAGAAATATCTTACGACGTCTACGAAACTGACCGTATCCAACGTTATACCGAACGTCAAGTATTACTGGAAAGTCAAAGCGACGGACGATAGCGGAAACGAAACGATTTCCAAAGTTCAGACGTTTACTCCGTTGGCGCGCGTAAGGACTATGGCGATTGACGGCGTAGCCAACATGCGCGATATGGGCGGACTTAAAACTTCCGACGGCAAAACGATAAGATACGGCATAATTTACCGTTCGGCTCACTTTGACGGCATAACCGCAAAAGGCAAAGAGCAAATGAAACGGCTCGGGTTAAAAACGGACCTCGATTTAAGGGGCTCGGCTAACACCGTTTCACCCGTCGGCGAAAACGTTCAAAGAATAAACTTCAACGCTCCGTACTATGCAAACGAAACGGACGGCAGCGGCAACAGCGTCGGAATAAACGGAAGAGAAGATTACGTTCAGGCGTTCGCGGGCGAAATTAAAACGTGCGCAGATCCGAGCAACTACCCGATAGGTTACCACTGCGCGTTCGGCAGGGACAGAACGGGTACGCTTGCGGCTATGCTTTACGCGATATGCGGAGTATCCAGAAACGACATAATCCGCGACTACGAACTTTCCTGGTTCTGCAAGGAAGCGGCTAACAACGAATACATTAAAACGACGGCTATCACCAGACTTTGCGACTTTATCGAAGGACAAGACGGCGAGACGTTTAAAGACAAAGCGAGCAACTATCTTTTAAGCATAGGCGTAACGCAAGCGGAGTTGGATTCCGTTCGCAGCATTTTAACGGGCGAAACGGCTATACCCGGCTACGACGCGGCGGCGAAAACCGCAAGGGCGCCAAAAAGAGCGGCAGCCGGCGAAACGGCAACCGTTTACGATATTTCGGAAGTTGTTCCGCAACTCAACGCGGGCGACGAATACGAAATGGCTATTAAAGTCAAAAACGAAGGCGACGTCGCTTTAAAATACGGCGACACCGTTAAGTTCGCGTATAAAGAAAGAACGGAGAAAAACCAGGACGGGCATTACTCTCGTACGGCGTTCGGTATCGGAAGTTACGGATTCTATTTCTATCATACGGCGGGCGACATTCAAGTAAAATTATGCGACTTGCAATCCGCCGCGTCCAACTGGGGCAGGGGAGCGGACGTCGGTACGATACCCGACTTAACGTTTAAATCCTACGGAGAAATGACTCTTAAAGCGGAGATTAAAGACGGGGACGACAGTAAAGTAATATTGACGATGACGTATCCCGGCGGTACGATTACGCACGAGTTTACCAAAAACGATTCAAGCGATATGTTGTTCCGTTTCGGCGACCACGACATAGACCAAAACTACGTTAAATCGCTTTTACCGAAGGCGGAAGAAGAACCCGCGGTCGTATACGATATTTCGGAAGTAGTTCCGCAACTCAACGCGGGCGACGAATACGAAATACCCGCTTTACAAAAATTGACGGGCGACAAGGCGATAAGATACGGCGACACAGTTAAGTTCGCGTATAAAGAAAGAACGGAACCGAATGCGGACGGTCAGTATTCTCGTACGGCGTTCGGCATCGGCAGTTACGGATTCTATTTCTACCACAACGCGGGTACGCTCGGCGTAAGAACGTGCAATATGCAAATCGAAGACAAAGGCTGGGGCAGAGGCGGCTCGAATATCGCTACGATACCCGAAGACACCTTTAAAACGTACGGAGAAATTACGCTTAAAGCGGAAATCAAAGGCGGGGACGACAGTAAAGTAGTATTGACGATGACTCATCCAGGCGGTACTATTACGTACGAGTTCGGCAAGGACGCGTCGAGCGATATGCTGTTCCGTTTCGGCGACCACGATATACCCGAAAACTACGTTAAATCCCTTTTACCGAAAACGGAAGAACCCGCGGTCGTATACGATATTTCGGAAGTCGTTTCAAAGGTCGGCTATCGCCGGGAATACAAAATGGCTGTTAAAGAAAAGGTAGTCGGCGAAAAGGCTCTTAATTACGGCGAAATCGTTAAGTTCGCGTATAAAGAAAGAACGGAGAAAAACGACGAGAATCATTATTCTCGTACTGCGTTCGGCATCGGCAGTTACGGATTCTATTTCTACCACTCGGGAAGCGTGTTCGGAATAAGAACGTGCAATATGGAAATCGAAGACAAAAACTGGGGCAGGGGCGGCGCGAATATCGCTACGATACCCGAAGATACCTTTAAGACGTACGGAGAAATCACTCTTAAAGCGGAGATTAAAGACGGGGACGGCAGCAAAGTAGTATTGACGATGACGTATCCCGGCGGTACTCTTACGTACGAGTTCGGTAAGAACGCGTCGAGCGATATGCTGTTCCGTTTCGGCGAGCACGATATAACGGACAATTACGTTAAATCAATCGCGCCCAAAAACGATTTGGAAGCGCCCGTAATCGACGTGAAAGTTCCCGTTTTCAAAACTACGGCAGGCACTTATCCCGCCGAAAACGCGTTTACCGTTACGGACAACTCGGGCTTTGTCGATTATTCCGTCGAATGGTCGGAAGGCGCGCTTGACGGCAGGGGCAGACTTACCGTAGGCACTCATACGCTCACGATAAAAGCATTCGATTTATGCGAAAACGAAACGACGGCAACAATAACGTATATCGTTACCGAAGAACCCGAAACGCCCGTTTATAAAATAACGTTTAAAAGCGTTGCGAGCGAAGACGTGGTAGTCGAATACGTCGACGGCGAAGAAAAATCGGCGTTGACGCCCGCAGTTCCGCAAAGAGAACACTACGACGGAGTATGGGAAGAGTTCATTCTCGAAAACAACCAGACCCAAGTAGTCAACGCGGTTTACACGGCTAAAACTTACACCGTAACGTTCAAAGCGGACGGCGAAGTAGTAGGTACTCAAACGTACACGATAGAAAATACCGAAATTACGGTACCCCAAGTACCCGAAAAAGCAAACTACACGGGAGCGTGGGAAAGTTACGTACTTGACGGCGGCGACAAAGTAGTCAACGCGGTTTACACGGCTGAAACTTATACCGTAACGTTCAAGGCGGACGGCGAAGTAGTCGGTACTCAAACGTACACGATAGAAAATACCGAAATTACGGTACCCCAAGTACCCGAAAA
>CAKQQS010000006.1 GCA_934271255.1 uncultured Clostridia bacterium | reverse complement strand
CGGACTGTTTTTTTGCCATTCGGCAAACACGCAAACGATGTTTGCTCGCTCCTAATTCGAATCCCGTTTAGTTTCATGACAAAAAAAAGAAGTAACGAAAGTTACTGTTGCGAAAAACACCCCTACGGGATACTGTTCACGGTTTTAAAAGATAAAACCGTGAACAGGACTTAGTCCGTCAAGGCTTGTCCGTCAAAGGCGACCGAACCGAATGGGTTAGAATCAAAGTAGAAATCATAACAAAAAAAAGAAGTAACGAAAAGTTACTGTTGCGAAAAACACCCCTACGGGATTCCCGCCCTGTGGCGGCCGTACCCGCAAAACAGTCCACCGGACTGTTTTTTTGCCATTCGGCAAACACGCAAACGATGTTTGCTCGCTCCTAATTCGAATCCCGTTTAGTTTCATAACAAAAAAAAGAAGTAACGAAAGTTACTTCTTTTTTTGTGGTGACCCCTACGGGATTCGAACCCATGATACCACCGTGAAAGGGTGGTGTCTTAACCACTTGACCAAGGGGCCGATATATGGTAGCGGCGGTCGGACTCGAACCAACGACCTGCCGGGTATGAACCGGCCGCTATAGCCACCTAAGCTACGCCGCCACGTCTAATGCTTTGTCATTATATATTAAATCGCCGATTTTGTCAACTCTCTTTTGCCTGTTTTTTAAAAAAGTATGATTTTTTATCTTGTCGTTTTTTGTATTTAGCGGTTTTTTTACCAAAAAACGGACTTTTCGGTTAATTTTTCACATAATTATTCGCAAAACTGCTTTTTCGACGGTAATTACGATAGAGTTTCGACAAAACTCACCTTGTTTTTCCAAAATATCTTAATACATTCTTTTGAAAATAATGTAGAATTATAGCATTGTAAGCAGATAAGGAGGCTGAAAATGAAGAAAAGGAAGTTAGTAATACTACAAGATAACGAGGAGTCGCTATCAAGCATTTGCAACAGTTTTGCGAACGACGAAGATTTCGAGATAGTCGGAGCGTTCACCAACGGCGCGGACGGATTGAACGCCGTCATGAAGACGGGAACGGATTACGCTATAATAGATATAGTGTTGTCGGGTATGGACGGAATATCTTTTCTCGAACGAGCGAAAGAAATAAACCCGAACATAAAATGTATAGTCGTTTCGGCGTTTTCGCGCGACGAACTGATAAATCTCGCCGTAAAGAAAGGAGCGTTATATTATATGGTAAGACCGGTGGATTTCGCTGTACTGAAAGAAAGGTTGCTTGAACCATATAATTCGGGGATAATACGGCCTACGGATTCAAGGCTTAAACAAAAGGTTCTTGAAGAGAAGGTAAGCAATATATTTATAAACGTAGGGATACCGCCGCACATTAAAGGATACGGGTATCTGCGGGAAGGAGTAATGATGGCGGTAAAAAACCCTGCGTTGATAAACAACATCACCAAACAACTTTATCCGGGGATAGGGCAAAAATACTCGACGTCGGCAAGTAAAGTCGAAAGGGCGATAAGGCACGCGATAGAAGTGGCGTGGAACAGGGGACGAATAGAAATCATCAACAACTTGTTCGGGGTAAAAGCGTACGTCGGGCAAGAAAAACCTACTAACGGAGAGTTTATCGCTCTGGTAGCGGACAAAATGCTGCTTGAAATGGCGTAAACCGTATACGACGTAATTTCATAATCATAAATATATAAAGACGAGCCGCCCGCCCGTCTTTTTTTATATAAACAAAATTATTTGTCGATTCGGACAAGGGGTGAAAATGATAAAAAATACGCTTAAAAGGGGCGATAAAGGGCGTTTCGGGTAAAAAAACGAAAAAAGTTTAAAAATTTTTCAAAAAATGTTTAAAATCGGTTTACAAAATTAAAATTATATAATAATATGTATTGCAATCAAACGGCAGTAACTCGCCGAGTAACGTAAGTGGGAGTTTGTTATGGGAAAATACATTAAATGTCCTAGATGCGATTTGAATTATATGTTGGATACCGAGAAGTATTGCGACGCTTGTAAAGCGGAACTCGGGCTCGGTCCTAAACTTGTGTTTGCCGTCGACGACGAAGACGAAGAAGAGAAAATGGTTCTTTGTCCCGTTTGCGGTCAGAATTATATCAAGGACGGGGAAGACATGTGCGACAAATGTCGTGAAGAACGCGATTTTAAAGCGGACGATATCGATATGGAACAGGACGAAGAGTGGAGAGAATATCTCGACGACGATAAACCCGACGAAGAAGAAAGCGATCCCGAATACGAATCGCTCAATAAACTAGCCGAAGAAGAAGGCGACACCTTGTTCGACGACGAAGAAGACGATACTTATTACGACGATCGTTCGCAAGACAGCAAAGACGACGACGATTTCGAGATTCTTCCGATAGACGAAAGGGATTTTGAAGAAGAAGACGACGAAGACGACGCCGACGACGATGAAGACGATTTTTAATAACCTTGCCGTTTCGTATCGTTAAAAACGATAATTTATAATAGACACTACGATTCCGCCCCGCTCGAAAGAGCGGGGCGAAGTCGTTTAAAAAGCCGCGGTATAATACGGTCAGGTTAAGTAAAGTCTTGCCGAACGGTATAATTTTCCAAAAAATCGCGTATAATATATTTATGATAAAAGCGTCAACGAGTATAAACAGCGTAAAAACGAAAATATTGTCTTTAAAAGGGCGGAAAGTGGAAGTTAAAGTTAATTTAGGAAGAAACAAAAGCGAACGGTTTACGGGCGTTTTAACGGACGTATACCCCGCTTTGTTCACCGTAACGCCCGTCGACAAAGAGTATAAAGGCAAAACGTCTTATTCCTATTCGGAATACCTTTGCGGAAACGTAATTTTAAACGAACGATTGTCTTAAAAGCGTATATAATTTCGCCGAAACGTCAATAACATAACAAAAAGGAGTCGTTATGGCGGAACATTATACTTACAGCGTTTTCGATAAAAACGCTTCTCAAAAGATAAAAGAAACGGTTTTAAGATTGTCGAAAGGCAAACCCTGCGTTATGGTATGCGTGGGGAGCGTCAAAGTTACGGGGGACGCTCTCGCGCCGCTCGTCGGAACGATGTTGCGTTCAAACGGGTATAAGGGGTTCGTGTACGGCACGATGAACGCGCCCGTTACCGCGAAAGAAGTCGACGAGTACGGAAAAACGTTAAAGACTTTACACCCCGATTCGGTGATAGTCGCCGTTGATTCGGCGGTAGGCGGAGCGGACGAAGTGGGAGAAGTTAAAGTTATCAACGCACCGCTCTCGCCGGGACTCGCGATAAAGCGCAACCTTAACAAAATGGGCGATATTTCCGTTATAGGAGTCGTAAGCGAACGCAAAGACGACAATTTTAAAGCGCTTAAAGAAACGGATTTTTGTCTGGTCGGGAAAATGGCGAAAGTCATCACGGACGGGCTGGGAGAAGTCGGCTAAACGGGCTGACGCGCGTCCGATAAAACTTAAATAAGTCTTACCCGTAATACGATAAAACCAAAAAAAGTACCCGCAGCGCGATAAATGTAAGCAAAGCGGGTTGATTGCAATAAGGGAAAGTTTGTCCGTAAAGGCAAAAACTTAATAAAACTTGCGGGCGAAAAAGACCGCGAAAGCAGGATTAGCCCCGAAAGTCGCAAGCGGACTTTCGGGGCGGTTTTTTCGTCTTTAAGGCTGTATGATTTTTTTGCCGAGATTTTTCAGATGTTTTTCGTGCGTCGAAATAGTTTGAAGAAGTTTCGGCGGAAAAGTCAACTCTTTCGGCATCGTTTCGGGTTGAGTTCCGCTCTGTTCGGCGTCGGATTTTTCCTGTTTGGGTTGGGTTGTATCCCGTTCGTTTTTGGTTTTCATAAAGGCGTTCAGCCCGTCGAGAATACCTAAAATACCTTCTTTGTCCATCAAAACTCTCCTTACGGTAAAAAAATTAAACAAAAAAATACTATTTTTCTATTGCTAAAATTCCGATTATAGTATATAATATTAAAGTATATTTAGAATTATGCGGTTTTTTACGCTGTTTGCTGAAAAACCGACGAGGAGTTTTAAAGATGAAGACAAAACTTATTGCTATCATTGTTGCTCTTTGCGCCGTTCTCGGGTTGGTGAGCGGTTGCTCGGGCGCAACGAAAACAAACGTTACGATGAAAGAAAAGTCCACGCCCGTTGCCGAAACGAACGGCGGATTTTCCGTACAAACCGATAAATATTTATATTTTATCAACGGTTACGCTTCTTATACGAGCGACAACAAATACGGCGTACCCGTTAAAGGCGCGTTGATGGTTGCCGATATAAACGATTTAAGCAAAACGGAAGTCGTCGCTCCCAAACTCGTAGCGGCGGCCGATTACAGCGCGGGCATATATTATTACGACGGATACGTTTATTACGCTACGCCGTCCACCGAGAAGACTACGACGGGCGCGATTGCGAACAAATATCTCGAAATATATAAAGTTGCCGTCAACGGTTCCGCTCCCGAAAAGTTGACGAGAATATACGGCAACGATTCAAAATACAAAATTGCCGACGTCAACGGCGAAATAGTGGTTTTGTATCACGACGCGGAAAACAAAGAAATCAAGAAATACAACGCGACTACGGGCAAAACGTTGACCGTTGCGAAAGAAGTAACTTCCTGCGTATTCTCGACGAATCCCAACGTTACGGACGTCGTGTTCACGAAAGGGGTTAAAGATCCTACCGATAAAGACAAGACGTTGAGTTACAACAACGTATTCACGTTAAACGCGGCTACTACGAAAGAAGTAGATACGCCCGTTATCGGCGGCGCACCCAGAACGGAAGAAGCCGAAGGCGCGTTGCAAGGCAACGTGTATACGCTCGTCGCTCTTAAAGACAATTACGTTATTTATTCGTATAACGAAGTAAACGGTTCGGATTACACCAAATACTGTTTGGTAAACGTTGCCGATTTAGGCAAGGCGGACAAAACGACCGTCGTTACGACCGCAAACGTTCTGACGGACAAGACTATCGTTAAAGACGACAAAACTTTCTTCGGTACCGAAACGATTAACTCGGTAGATTGTATAGTAAGATATACTTACGAAACGGCAACCGCGACCTTAGTAAAGACTGTCGTTGCGGAAGGAAAAGCGACGTTTGCCGCTTATATCGACGGAACGATTTATTTCTACAACGACTCCAACCAGGTTTGCTCGGTATCGGGTGACGGCGAAGAAGTCGAAATAAAGGTTCTTATTAAAGAAGTCGCTAATACTTCGTGGTACGCTCCCGAAGTAATCAAAATAAACGGCGTAACGCACGTTTTGTTCGGAAACGCCGATTCGCTCGGACTTAGTTACGTGTTCGATTCCGCAATCGAAGACGGCAACAAAGTGTTTGTTAAAGACGACGACGGAAAAGACACCGACGAATATCACTACGGCGTTAAAATCGTAGGCGTAATGAACGACGAAGACGCGGTTTCGAGATATTCTTCGATAGCGTCTAGTAAACTTCCCACGTCCGATTACGACGTAACCGACGAAGACGACAAAAAGGCATACGACGAAGTTAAGGCGGAATACGACGCGTTGACGAAAGACCAAAAGAAACTCGTTTCCGATTCGACGAAAGCGCTTCTCGAAAACATCGACAAGTCCGTCGCGCTTACCGAAAAAATCAGCAAGGTACTTGCGAATTACAGCGAAGACAAGATAACGAAAGACAACTTGTCGGCGGCTAAAAAGGCGATAGACGGCGTTCTCGACGTTTACGACGACGCGGACGCTTCGGTCAAGAGCCTTGTTACGAAGAAAGTTCTCGACAACGCTAAAAAGGCGTGGAACAAGGTTCTGGAAATAGAAAAACAAAAATAATAAAAAAGTAAAACTTACTCGTCGCAAGAGATTGCGGCGAGTTTTTTTGCGCGTTTTTTCGCGTTTTGTTCTTAAAATGCCGAGCGGCGTATACAATATACATAGAAAGCGTTGGGGGTTGAGTTCAATGAGCATAAATGCGGAATATCAAAAACAAGCGTATACGGAAAGCGTAACGCTTAAAGACAGAGCGATTAAAACGGAAGCGAAAATAAACGGAATAAACGAAGACGGCAAAATCGTTTGCGCGTCGGCGAAAGTAATGCCGATAAGCGTTAAAGTGGAAGACGGAAGGGCGGAGTTCACCGCAAAGACGATTTTTTCGGTATTGTACGAAGAAGACGGCGCGCTCGGTTCGAGCGAAGGCGGGGTGGAGTTCACGTCCGATTTTAAAGACGAAAGAATTAAAAGCGGAGATAAAGTAACCGTGTTTTATTCCGTCGAAAGAACGACTTACAGACGGGCTAACGGCGAAACGTACGCCGAGAGTTACGTCAAAGCGTCGGCTACGCTCGAAACAAAAAAGGAAAAAGAGTATCTGAGCGGCGGTGAAGGGCTTATAACGAGAAGAATAACCCGTAAAATCGGAACGTGCTCGGGTGTTTACAAAAGCCCGTATTTCGTCGAAGACGAGATAGAAATCAACGGTATCGTCAAAAAAGCGTTTTTAACGGACGCAAGCGTTTACGTTACGGGCGCGGAGTCGGAAAACGGGAAAGCGACGGTTTACGGCGGAACGGAAGTGAGTTTTGCTTACGAAACGAGCGAAGGCAAAACGCTGCAAATTAAAAAGAACGCAAACTTTTTCGCCGAAGTCGACGGGGAAGATATTTCAAGCGGCGACAAGATAGTCGCGAAAACTACGTTAAAAGGACTTAAAATAAACGTTCTGGTAGACGAAGACAAAAAGACTTCGCAGGTAGGTTACAGCGTTTCGACGGAAGTTTACGCTAAGGCGTACGGCGAACGGGAGATGGAAATCGCCGCCGACTGTTACAGCAGGGATTATAACCTTATCGTAACGACGGGGAACGCGATAAGCCAAAACGCCGAAAGGACTAAATATATAACGGACAGAGTATCGGGGGAAGGCATCACGGACGGGTTGAACGTTGCGGGAATTGTGATAGTAGCGACGTGCTATCCGAGATTTACGTTGACGGAAATTAAAACGGAAAAAGATAAAACGACCTTGACGGGCGTGATAGAATGTCGTATAATATATAAAGCGGACGGCGGGTATTTTTCGGCGGACGTGAGTTTGCCCGTCAATCAGACGTACGACTTTACGCTGCGCGGAGCGGTAGACTGCGACGTGGTTTTAACGGGTGTAAACGCTTATTCGGATAACGGCAAGATATACGTCGAAGGAATACTCAATATTTCGTTTAACGGCTTGGAAACGGAAAGCGTGCCTTGTATCGACAAGGTGGAAGAAGGAGATAAAAAAGAGAAAATCGATTCCGCTTTAAGCATTTGCTTTTTCGGGGCGGGAACGACTTTATGGGACGCCGCGAAAGCGACGGATTCGTGCGAAGAAGAAATAGCCGAAGCGAACAAGGATTTGGTTTTCCCGTTAGAGAAAGACGCGAGGATTTTGGTTTACAGACCGCAAAGGATAGAATATTAAAGATGAAAAACGCACAAAAGATTTACGCGAAACTCAATTTGAATCTGTACGTTAAAGGGGTGGACGACGGCGGCTACCATTTAATAGAATCGTACGTTACGTCGCTGAATATCTACGACGAAATAACCGTTACGACGAGAACGGACGACGAGATAACCGTAACGTATAATAATATAAACCCGAACGTACCTTTAAACGCCGACAAAGCGTATATCGCGGGTAAAGCGTTCGTCGAAAAGTTCGGGACGAAAGGCTGCGATATAGAAATAACCAAAAACATACCGTTAGGCGGCGGTCTGGGGGGCAGCTCCGCCGATATATCGGGCGTAATCAAATGTCTTAAAGAGTTGAACGGGAAAAAGGACGAAGACGTCTTGCCCCTTTTAAACGAGTTAGGGAGCGATACGGTGTTTATGTATGGCGGCGGGTTTGCTAAGATAAGCGGCAGGGGAAACGTCGTCGAAACAATTGAAAGCGACGCTAAAATGTATTTCGTGTTGGCGTATCCCGATTTTTCCGTCGACAGCAAAACGGCGTACGAGTCGTACGACGAAAACCCGACAACGAACAGGTTTGCGGAATATTATTACAACGCGTTGTATAACGGCGTTGCGGAAAAGTTTCCCGCTTTGAAAAGAATAAAAACCGCGTTGGAACAAACGAAAGCGACGGGCGTGTCGATGACGGGTTCGGGCAGCGTTATGTTCGCCGTATACGGCAGCGAGCAAGAGAGAAACGAAGCGTACGACGGCTTGAAAGCGGACGGAGTAACGTTTATTAAAGCGGAAAGTTTATAAAGTTAAAAGATATAAAAACGCCCGATGCGGATTTTTCCGCATCGGGCGTTGTGTTTGTACAGATAAAACCTGTTATTTCTTTTCGTCGGGTTGGTTATAGTAAACTATTTCTTCTTTGCCGACGACGGTAACTCCTTTTTTAAGGGGCTTTTCTTTTTTGGTGTAGTCGGGTTTGATTATTTTGTCTTTAAAGCGTATGAACAACACGCCCATAGCGACTAAAAATATCAGAACGAGTCCCCATACGGGTATCGCCGCGCCTTTGACTTTCTCCCACATTTCGTTGACTTTCGCGTTCGTTTGCGGGTCGAAAAACTTCATTACCGCGCAACGGTTTACTATGTCTTCGGTGGGGTATTGCGCCGTGAATTGTCTGCCCGTTTCCGAACAGTAAAGAATCGCTTTACCGTCGTCGTCGAGAGTTCCTTTAAAGAAATAACTCAAATCGGCAACGTAGGGGTTGTCGTCCGTCGCGATTTCCGTAAGTTCGTACGTTTCTTTGATATAGTCCAGAACTTCGTCGCCCGCGATAGGACTCGTGTAACCGATATAGTCCATATTCATAACCGCTACGTCGGGGCGGGAAACGAAATCTACGAATTCCTGCGCAAGTTCTTTGTTCGCGCCTTTGGGCATGCACCACGCGTCGAACCAGATGTTCGAGCCTTGTTTGGGTACGCTGTAATTTAAAATAAGGTTGTTTTCTTCTTCGGCGGTATCCATAGCGTAAACGGCGTCGCCGCTCCACGCGAAGTTAATGGTGATTTTACCCGTAACCATATCGTTTTTACCGCTGTCGACTTCGAGTCCGTAAACGTTGTTTTTAAGAGTCGAGAGAAGTTTTCCCACTTCGTCCAGAGTTTTGTCGCCCGTGTCGTTGAAAAGGGTCGTGATTTTTTCGTTGTAAACGTCTTTCGTGATTTCGCCTTTTTCAAACGAATCGGCAAGCGTTAAAAGTTCGTCGTTGTGGTACTTTGCAAGACCTAAAAAGAAAGTATCTCTTATGCTGTCTTTGATTGTGGATTTTCCCTTGTATTTTTTGTCCCAAAGGCTCGTCCAGTCCGTCATGTCTTCTTCGGAAACCTTTTCGGGGTTGTATAACAGTCCCAACGTTCCCCACATATACCCTACGGCGTAGTCGCTCATTTTAAGACCGTCGCCGATAACCGTTTCTTCAAAAAGTTTTTTGATAAAAGGCGAAGCGTATTTGTTGTAGTTCGAGTCGGCGGCGTTAAGAAAATCGTCGTCGAACTTTTCCAACATTCCTTCGCTCATCATCTTTTGAATCATATACTCGGACGGGCAAATCAAATCGTAAGAACCGGGGTTGATTTTAAGTTCGTTGTACATGTTTTCCAGCGTTCCGAACGTGGAATATTCCACTTTGACGTTTCTGCCTTTCGATTTCATATATTCGACGAACGCGTCTACGCAACTTTCGTTTTCTTCCGTTTCTTCGTCGTCGACGGCGATGTAGTCTTCGCAGTTGTAAACGCGTAAAACTTCCGTTTTGGGTTTAGCGTAAAGGGGGCGTTTCAATCCGGCAACCGCGTTACCGCACCCCGCAAGGCAGGAAAGGGAACAAATTATACAGACAAGAATAGCAAAAATCTTTTTCATTCGTGTTTCTCCTTATCTTTTTTCTTTACCACGTTTACGAGAACGACCGCGAGTATAATAACAAGGAATATGATTGCGGAAAGCGCTCTCAACGCGGGTACGGACGAGTTTTTGCCGTTTTTAACCGCGCCGTAAACGTAAGTCGAAATAGTGTTCATCGTCGACGGTTTTGTAAACGCCGTTATAATGTAATCGTCCAGAGAAAGGGTGATTGCAAGCAGAAATCCCGAAAAGATGCCGGGGAGTATTTCGGGGATAACCACCGAAAACAACGCTTTGGCGGGACTTGCGCCCAAATCGAGCGCGGCTTCGTATAAAGCGGGATCCATTTGTTTGAGTTTGGGTATGACTGACAGTACCACGAAAGGTACGGAAATGAGAATGTGTCCGCAAAGCAACGCTCCGTAAGACCTTCCCCCGAAAAGCAGGGTAAAGACGAGCGCGAGAGAAACCGCCGTAACGACTTCCGCGTTGATGACGGGTATTTGGTTTAAGCCTTCCAAAAGTCTGCCCGACCTTTTTTTCATATAGAATATGCCCATCGCGCCCATAGTGCCTAAAATCGTTGCGAGTATGCTAGAAACGAAAGCGAGAACTACGGTGTTTTTAACGGCGTCCATAATCATTTTGTTATGGAACAAGTCTTTGTACAAAGCGAACGAGAACCCGTTCCAGGTACCTATGTTTTTGGTGTCGGTGAAACTGTAAAGAACCAGAATGAAAATAGGAACGTAAATGAAGGCTAAAATCAGGAAGATGTAACCGCGCGTAAAAATCTTTTTAATCATAGGTTAGTCCCCCTTTTCGTTTTAGAACCGAATTCGCCCGAAATAAGCATGCAAAGGAACATGATAACGAGAAGTATCAACGCTATCGCCGAGCCGTAACTCCAATTGTTCGCTTCGCCGAACTGAGATTCGATGAGTTTACCGATAATAGTTATCTTGCTGTTGCCGAACGTGTCCGAAATAACGTAGCAGGTCATCGTCGGCATAAATACCATCGTAACGCCGCTTATTATTCCCGGCAAAGATAAAGGTAAGGTTATTTTCAAGAAAGTCGTTAAAGGATTCGCGCCCAAATCCTCGCTTGCTTCCAGAACGTTTTTGTCCATTTTGATTAAAACGGTATATAAGGGCAGAATCATAAAAGGCAGATAGTCGTAAACCATACCGATAAGGGTGTTTAAGAAATTGTAGTTGCCCAACATTCCCAAAAGGTTTAAAACTTCTTTCATCGCCATCGCTCTTAAAACGAAGTTTATCCACATAGGCGTGATGAACAGCATTAAAAGAACGTTGCTTTTTTTAAGATTGCATCTTGCTAAAATGTACGCTACGGGGTACCCGATAAGCAGGCAGCAAACCGTCGTTAATAAAGCGAGCAACAAACTCGTGAACAGAGTCGCGAGAGTGGACGCGCTCGAAAAGAACTTGCCGAAGTTTGCAAAAGTGAACTTGCCCGTAAGGTTATTCGTAAACGCGTAGTAAACGATAAGACACATGGGCAGTATTACGAACATACAGAGAAACAACGCGTACGGTATTCCTAAATATTTTCTCGAAAAACTTAACTTTCTCGGTTTTTTCGGAATAACGACGGCTTCCTTTTCTCTCGAAACGATAACGTCGGGGGTTTTCTTCATCTCTTGACCTCCGGTTTAAGTTTGAGTTTAATGTATTCCGCGGGAATATGAACGGAAACGTAGTCGTTCTCGTTCCATGTGTAATCCGTATCGACGATAAAATCTTCTTCGTTTTCGTCCGTTCTGACGATAACCTGATAGTGGTCGCCTTTATAAATTATCTGAATGATATGTCCCATTACTTCGCCCGCGTCGGGATCGTCGCTTATCTGTATTTTAGCCATATCGACTTCGGCGATGACGTCAACGTCTTTAAGGTCGATTTTTTCGCCTTCTTTTGTGATTACGTAACCTTCTTCGTCAAGGTGCGAGCCGGGATACAACTGCGTAACGTCGCATTCGAACTCCCCGTCTCCGAAACATACCGTGTTTTTGTTGGTGATGTAAGCGTCTTCGTACACGTTGGAAGTGTATTCTTTCGCCATAATGTGAATGTCTTCGGGGCGAATGATTATGCTTGCTCTTTCGCCGACTTTACGTTCCTGAGTGTCCTGAATGACGAACTCCGCTTTGCCTACCGTGAAAATCATCTCGTAGTGCATTCCTTTAAAGATAGACGAAGTTATAACGCCGTCCAACTGACCTTTGCCTTCGTCAAGAAGGAAAATGTCTTCGGGACGAACTACGACGTCGACTTTTTCGTTTTTCGGGAAATCGTCCACGCAGTCGAAGTTGTGGTTGACGAAACGTACTTTTCTACCGCTTATCATAGTACCGCTGAAAATGTTGCTTTCGCCTATGAAATCGGCTACGAACGCGTTGGACGGTTCGTTGTATATGTCGGTGGGCGTGCCTATTTGCTGAATCGCGCCGTCTTTCATAACGACTATCGTGTCGCTCATCGTCAACGCTTCTTCCTGATCGTGCGTAACGTAAATAAAGGTAATGCCGAGTTTTTTATGCATCTCTTTAAGTTCGAGTTGCATGTCTTTTCTCATTTTAAGGTCGAGCGCGCCGAGCGGTTCGTCGAGAAGAAGTATCTGCGGTTCGTTGACTATCGCCCTTGCGATAGCGACTCTTTGCATTTGTCCGCCCGAAAGGGTGGAAACGTCTCTCTTTTCAAAACCTTCGAGGTCAACCATTTTAAGCGCGCGTTCTACTTTTTGCGCTATTTCGCTCTTTCTCATTTTTTCTTTCTTGACGTAACGGTTGCCGTCCGCTTTTTCGTAAGTAACGTTAAAGCGTTTCATTTTCAACCCGTACGCAATGTTGTCGTAAATGTTAAGGTGCGGGAAAAGGGCGTAACGTTGGAAAACGGTGTTTATCGGTCTTTTGAAAGGGGGCAAGGAAGAAATATCTACGCCGTTCAGCAAGATTTTACCGCTGGTAGGTTTTTCAAACCCCGCAATCATACGAAGAGTAGTCGATTTACCGCACCCCGAAGGTCCCAAAAGCGTAACAAACTCCCCGCGCCTTACGTACAGGTTAAGGTTTTCGATAACGGTGGTATCGTCGTATTCTTTTTTAATGTCGACAAGTTGAATGATTTTTTCGTTGTTGTTCATAATATATCTCCTTCGTAGAATCAGAAAGTCGGCGGCGAAGCCACCCAGATAAATACGGCTTTCGAGTTACCGCCGTTTATTATAGTATGGGGCTTTTTGCTTTCAAAATAAAAACTTTCGCCCTTTTTGCAAACGTGCTTTTTCTTACCGAACAAAACGGTTATCTGCCCTTCGAGAACGTACCCGAACTCTTCGCCTTCGTGCGGAACGTCTTCTTCCGTCGCCGACTTCGGGTTTAACTGCATCAACATGGGTTCCATTTCGTTCTTTTGCGCGTTAGGCACCAGCCAGTTAAGAGTGTACCCGCTTTCGACTTTTTCGATAAACTCGTTTTCCGTAAACACGATTTTCTCGTCTTCCGCGTCGTCGAAAAACTCTTTAAGATTAGTCCCTAACGCGGACAATATATCAATTAAAGTCGCGATAGACGGGGACGTCAAATCGTTTTCGAGTTGGGATATGTACCCTTTGGTAAGTTCGCACCTGTCGGCAAGTTCTTCCTGCGTCAAGTCGCACCCTTGCCTTAAATCCCTTATTTTTTCACCTATTTCCATTTTTACCATCTCCGATTAGGCATTTTAAACTTTAAGTTTAGTAAAACTAAACAAACTTGACAACAGTATTATATAGATAATGAAAACGCGTGTCAAATATTTTGATATAAAAAAATAATTTTTTTTGAGATTTTTTAAATTGAGTTGACAATGAGGAAAGTAAGTAGTAAAATACAGATACTTAATAAAGTTTTTGGGGTGCCGTTTTCGGCTGAGATTATACCCGTTGAACCTGCCATGGTAATTCACGGAAGGGAAAGGCGATACTTGTTATCGGCTTAAAATCTTATTTGTAAAAACATCGACTAAGATTTCATCGGTTTACGACTTAAAAAACGACTGCCCCGCTTTACGGTAGGGCGGTATTTTTTTGCCCGAAATAAAGCAAAGGAGAAAAAAATGAAAGAATTGCTCGGTTTGGACAAAAACACCCTGAAAACCGTTATAAACGGCGTTCAGGAATACGCTTTGTGGGTAACTCTCGCGCTATTTGCGGTAATTGCCGTTGCGGGGATACTCGTTTACGCTTTAAAAAGAGATTATTTTGCGGCGTATAAAAAAACAGGACTCGGCGTTGTTATCGGGTACAGCGTAACGCTTATCGCCGTAGTAATGTTTTTGCAGATTACGAGAATGAAAGTAAAGGGCGAACTCGACGCGAACTTTTATCTGTTCGTAGGCTTTTTCTTCCTTTTAATCGCTCTTGCGATAGCGGGGCTTATTCTCGGCAAATACGCAAAAAAGGTATACTCTTACTATTCGTATATAGCGTTGACCGTCGTCGCGATATATTTAGCCGTGCTTATAGCCGTATTGCCTACTGCTGGCACCGAGTATAAGCCCATAAAAAGCGGTTGGTATTATTCTCTTTCGGCGATACTTATCGTCGCGATATTTTCGCTTGCGTTCGCGTTCGGGAAAGACAACGGAACGGCAAGCAAGACGAAACAACTCGCGTATGCGGGGGTATGCGTCGCGCTTTCGTTCGCGCTTTCTTACGTCAAGTTCTTCTCGATGCCTATGGGCGGCTCGATAACGCTCGTATCGTTGTTGCCGCTTATGATTTATTCTTACGTTTTCGGCAGCAGAAAGGGGTTGTTCGCAGGGGTGTTGTACGGCGTTTTGCAATGTTTGCAAAATCCGCAGATTTACGAACCGATGCAGGTGTTGCTCGACTATCCGATAGCGTTCGGCGCGATAGGACTTACGGGAATCGCGAAAAAGTTCTCGTTTTTGAAAGACAACGACACGCTCAAACTCGCTTTGGGTATGACGATAGGCGTTTTGTTCAGATATATAAGCCACGTTTTAAGCGGTTATTTCGTCTTTAATTCCTGGTCTACGATGGACAGCGCGCTTGCGTACAGTTTCGCTTACAACTCGTTTACGCTTATCGACTTGTTGCTCGATTTGGTTGCGGGAGTTCTTATTATGCAGGTTAAGGGGTTCAGGAAAGCGGTTATGCTCGTCAATCCCGAAAAGACGGAAGTCCCCGCTGCGCAAGAAGATACCGACGACTTGACGGACGACGACGCAAGTATCGACGAAAACTTCGACGATAACGGCGGAAACGAATAAAATTGTGCAAAGAGTATAAAAAACGACTGATAATTCGGCGAAAATTACCATTGAAATATTTAATTAAACGTGGTATACTGTTAAGGTGAGAAAAATTAAAAAGCAAAGGAGCAAATTATGGCAAGTTTAAATCTTAAACACATCTATAAGGTTTATCCGTCCGGCGTTACGGCGGTTACGGATTTCAACCTTGACATCGACGATAAAGAGTTCATCGTATTCGTAGGTCCTTCGGGCTGCGGTAAATCGACCACCCTTCGTATGATCGCGGGGCTCGAAGAAATTACGGGCGGAGAACTTTACATCGACGGTCAACTTAAAAACAACGTTCCGCCCAAGGACAGAGATATAGCGATGGTTTTCCAGAACTACGCATTGTATCCCCACATGACGGTTTACGATAACATGGCGTTCGGTCTTAAATTAAGAAAGATGCCGAGAGCGGAAATCGACGCGAGAGTTAAAGAAGCGGCTCGTATTTTGGGTATCGAAATGTACCTTTCCAGAAAACCGAAGGCTTTGTCCGGCGGTCAGAAACAACGTGTTGCGTTGGGAAGAGCAATCGTCCGCGAACCGAAAGTATTCTTGCTCGACGAACCCCTTTCCAACTTGGACGCAAAACTCCGCGCTCAGATGAGAACGGAAATTACGAAGATTCACAACAGACTCGCTACGACCTTTATTTACGTTACGCACGACCAAGTCGAAGCAATGACGATGGGTACGAGAATAGTCGTTATGAAAGACGGTTTCATGCAACAGGTAGACGCTCCGCAAAACCTTTACGATTACCCTGTAAATCAATTCGTTGCGGGATTCATCGGCACTCCGCAAATGAACTTCTTCCCCGCGGTTATTACGGGCGACAAGAAGAACGTATACGTTGAGTTCGAAGGCGAAAAGGTTAAACTTCCCCAAGACAAGGTTGAACTTATGTACCACCTTGACGAATACCTTAACACGGGCAAACCCATAATTTTCGGCGTACGTCCCGAAGACCTTCACGACGAAGCGAGTTATATCGAATCCAAGGGTAAGGACTGCACGATAAGAGTTGCGGTAGAAGTAGTAGAAATGTTGGGTTCCGAAACGTTGCTTTACTGCCAGGTAGCAAACACGGTAGAAAACAAGGAACACGACGAAGACACTATCGAAAGCATCGTAGACGATACGAACATGCTTATCGCGAGAGTAGACAACAGAACGACGACCAAGAAGGGCGAAACGGTAAATATGGCGGTAGATATGGATCATATCCACTTGTTCGACAAAGAAACCGAAATGACGCTCGTTGCCAGAGACGCTGCCGCGAAAGAAGAATATCTTGCTAACGAAAGAGCAAGAGCGGAAGAAGAAGCGGCTAAGGCTGCCGAAGCGGAAGCACCCGTCGAAGGAACGACGATCGACGCAAAATAATAAATCAACGCGTTTAATTACGGCGCGGCGAGTTTTCTCGCCTCGCCGTTTTTTTATACCTTTTTATAATTAGTTTTTTATTATTGCATGGTTACAGGGGGTATAATCAGGTTTTTAACGACGCGTATCCGACGAACGTTTTTCGGATTGCTTGGTTTAAAGTATAATTTTTTAAATCGCATACGGACGGCGGAGATGATTTTATCGATTCCCGTTATTGATTTTTGCAATGTCTTGACTTTTGCGCGGTATAAGTGTAAAATATAATATATTTTAAAATAAGGCGGATTATGAACGAAGCGATTTTGGACGCTGTTTTGGACGCGTTGAAAACTTTGCCTTTTCTGTTGCTTATTTATATCGTAATCGAGATATACGAGCACGGGAAAAGCGACGAAAAAATCAACAGGGTATTATCGGGCAAACTTGCTCCCGTATACGGCTCGTTGCTGTCCGTTATTCCCGAATGCGGTTTTTCGGTTATGTGCGCGAGATTGTACGCGGGGGGAATTATAAGTTTAGGCACGGTGTTGTCCGTATTCTTGTCGTCGTCGGACGAAGGGCTTATAGTTTTGATTTCGGGCGGAGCGAGCGCGCTTGCCGTAACGCTGTTGACGGCGATAAAACTCGCGTTTGCGATTTTAGTCGGTTTTTTGGTAAACTTAACCGTAAAAAGGGATATAATCAATCGTAGACTTGTCGATTCGGAGTGTTCGGTGTGCCACGAAAAAAGCGAAAACGTTCTCGACTGTTACCTTTTGCACCCGCTTTTCCACGCGTTAAAAATCTTCGTGTGGATTCTGGCGGTCAACCTGTGTTTTTCGTTGTTGTTTTATTTCGTCGGCGAAGAAAAAATAACGGCGTTTTTAAGCGGCAAAAAAGAATTGCAACCTATGATATGCGCACTTATAGGTCTGATACCCAACTGCGCGTCGTCGGTGATAATAAGTCAGGCGTATTTAAACGGCGGACTTACGTTCGCGGGGTTGATAGCGGGGCTTTCGGCTAACGCGGGCGTAGGGCTTACGGTTATATTCAAAGACAAGCAAAAAATCAAAGAAAATATTCTTTTGATAGCGACGTTGTATCTGTTAAGCGCGTTTTTGGGGTATGTTTGCTTTTTTTTGCGGGTGTAAACCGAAAAACGCTATACAAAAATTAAAAAATAAGTTAAAATAGTATCGAAAAAATCAAAGGGTGAAAAAATGGAATCTGAACTCAGCGTACTTTTAAACGGAATAAAAAAGATGACGGGCATAGACATAGACGTTTACGCGGAAACGAAAAAGTTCTTTTATTCGACGAGGGGCTTGGACGAAGAAGTCGTGCCGACGCATATCGAGTTTGACGACGTGTTTGCGGACACCATAACGGACAGAACGTATTTCAAAATAAAGTTTAAAAACACCAAACTCATCGGAAGCATCAAGGGCGCGACGAAAACGGAATATAATTACGCCACGCTCATTATGAATCTTATCGAGAGCGAAACGAACGAAGAAAAAAGGCTCGACAAAGGGGATTATCTTAAATCTTTGCTCAACGGGGATTTGAACAGGACTCAAATACAAAAATACGTCGGTAAATACGGCGCGCCCGACGCTCCTTGTTTCGTCGTTGCCGTCAACACAAACAAGATAAGCGCGGAGAGTATGGCGTCGTTTTTGGAAAATTACGCTTCGGGTACGGAAGATTTAACCGTCGTTATGAACCATAACTGTATCGCATATATACGATTCGTAACAGGTACGGACGAATATTTTTCGTCGGGCAGTTTCGCGAATATGTTGTTTGAAGCGATATTCGAAGAGTTCGGCGTAAAAGTCAACGTCGGCGTAGGCGGTACGGTCAAAAAACTTACGGAAGGAACGCAGTCGTTCGCTCAATCGCAGTCGGCGATTAAGATGAGCGAGATTTATTACAAGAATACGGGCGTTCACGAATATAAAGACTTTTTGTTCGTCAAGGTGTTGGAAGAAGTGCCTAAGTACAAGATAAGCGAGTACCTTGAAATGTTAGTCGGCGAAAGCGCGAAAACGTTGTTTGCCGATCCCGATATGGTACTTACGGGCGAAACTTTTTTGCAAAACGATCTGAACGTAACGGAAACCGCCGACGCGTTGTACCTGCACAGAAACACGTTGATGTACAGACTCGACAAAATCGAAAAGGCGACGGGACTCGACATAAGAAAGTTTTCCGACGCCGTTACTTTCCACTTGATAGTGGTAATGCTTTCTCAGATAGGAGTGTAAAAAATGAAAATTAAAAGATTTTTCGCGTTACTGTTGACTATGATTTTTTCCGTATGTTTGGTATCTTGCGACGCTACGACTGCGGAAGACTATTTGAAAAACGACGTAAACTGGGTAATAAAGGCGATAGAAGAATATTACCTTGATGACAAAGAAATGTCGTACAGCGACTACGCAAAACTCATAGTAGGGAGCGTTTGCGACGACTATTCGGAGTTTATGACGAAAGAAGAGTACGAACAACTCATAAAAGAAGACAGCGGCAACGTCGTCGGCGTAGGCTTGTCCTTTTTAAGGTCGAGTACGGACGCGACCATTCACACCGTTTCGGGTAACTCTCCCGCCGAAAACGCGGGGATAACCGCAGGCGGTAAAATAATAAAAGTAAACGACGTTACCGTTTCAAATTACGAAGAGTTTAAAGCGCAAATGCTTTTATACGATATCGGCGTCGAGTTCACTCTTACGATTGACTACGACGGCGAAATAAAAACGTTTACGTTGGCAAGACAAAACTTTATAAGCAATCTTGTAACGTACAGGGACAAAAACACGGGGTACAGATTTAACGGTGAAAAGGGTACGAACATGGTCGAAAACCCCGCGAACGCCATGCCCGAACTCCCCGAAAACACCGCTTACGTCAAGTTCACCAACTTTTTCGGCGATAACACCGTTCAGAACATAGAAAGTTGTTTGAATTACGCCGTAGCGCAAGGCAAAAAGAACGTAGTCGTCGATTTAAGGGACAACGGCGGCGGATACGTCCATATGATGTCGGACATAGTCGCTATGTTCGTTCGGGGCGAAAAGACGCTTACGGCGGTTGCCGAGTTCAAAAACGGTACGAAAGATTTGTATTACACGAAAGGCGAAAACTTCAAGAATTTTGAAAACGTTTACTTTTTGGCAAATGAGTCTTCCGCGTCTGCGAGCGAAGCGTTGATGGGCGCGCTTATCGACTACAACGTGTTGCCGTATTCCAACGTTATCGTTCAGAACAAGACTTTGACGGACGGTAAAGCGAGAACTTTCGGTAAAGGAATAATGCAGTCCACGTTAGTCAACAATTTTACGGGCGACGCGCTTAAAATCACCGTCGCAAGAATACTTTGGCCCGTTTCGGGTACGTGTATACACGGTTCGGGAATAGTCGCGACGGCTGAAAACTCCACGACGACGGACGCCGAAACGTTACAAAGATTAGTAGAAATATTAGCAAAATAAAAAATTAAACGAAAGAAAAAATACAACATAATTTTCTTTGGGGTTGGGTGAAAATCCCGATCGGTAGTGATAGTCTACGAGCGAAAGCAGATACGGCGCAATTCCGTAACCGACGGTATAGTCCGGATGGGAGAAGAAAAAAATGGAAAAGACATCGATGACGATTACTAAAAAGATAACGGGTTCGGCGATTTTCGCGGCGCTTGCGTTTTGCGCGAGTTTTTTTGAGTTTCCGATATTTCCCGCCGTGCCTTTTTTAAAACTCGATTTTTCGCTTGCGATAATAACGTTGGCGGCGTTTATTTACGGGTTTTTCCCCGCGGTACTCGCGTCGCTCGTTAAAGAACTTTTATGTTTCGCAAAATCGAGCAGCGGCGGAATAGGCGAACTAGGCAACTTCGTGTTGTCCGTGTTCTTTTTGGCGATACCTTGCGTGTGTTACGTCAAAAAGAAAGGGTTGGGTTTCGTCATATTATATTTCGCGTCGTCGTGCATACTTTACACCGCGTGCGCGTTGCTGTTCAACAGATACGCGTTGTTTCCCCTTTACGGACTTAAAAATCTGTTCTTTTCGGTCTGGCCGTATATTTTGGGATTTAATCTGATTAAGACGACGATAATAAGCATAATCGTTATTTGTTTGTATAAAAAAGTTAAAGAAATAGTGTTAAAGACATGACGGAGATTAAAGTTAAAAGCGTAGAAGAAACGATTCAAGTCGCTTGCGAATACGCCAAAAAATTAAAATCGGGGGACGTCGTTTTGCTGAACGGCGATATGGGAGCGGGCAAAACGCATTTCGTAAAAGGTCTTGCCAAAGGTCTGGGACTGACTACGGAAGTTACCAGCCCGACTTACGCGTACCTTAACGTTTACGACGATACCCTTTTTCATTACGACTGTTACAGGCTGAACTCTTACGAAGACGCGTTGCGGCTCGGGCTTAACGATTATTTCGGCGAAGAGTGTATTTGCGTGATAGAATGGGCGGAAAACATTAAAGAGTTGATACCCGATTACGCCAAAACGGTAGAGATAAAAATTACGGGCGAGAACGAAAGGACGATAAAGTTTTTATGAAAAATTATCTTGCGCTCGACACGACGGGCGCGTGCATGACGGTTATAATTAAATATAACGGCGAATATTATAAATACCGCGAAACTCATTCGTTTATGAAACACGGCTCGACGTTTATGACGGTCGTCGAAGATTTGTTGGCGAAAAGCGGAGCGAGTTTACGGGATTTGGACTTTTTCGCGTGTGCCGTCGGTGCGGGAAGTTTTACGGGCATAAGAATAGGCATTTCGGCAATCAAAGCGTTTTGCGCGGCGACGGGCAAACCATATTTATCCGTAACGTCGTTCGATACGATTGCGTATAATGATATAAACGGCAAACGTCTTGCCGTGATAGACGCCAAGCACGGCGCGTACTACGTTTGCGGTTACGACGGGAAAAAAGTCGTTTTAGAACCGTCTTTTATCACGAAAGACGAACTTTTATCGCTTAAAGGCTACGAGATAACGTCTTTTGAAGATTTGGGGCTCGGCGAAAAAAAGACGGACGCGTGCCAAGGACTTATCAACGCCGTAGAATCCAAAACGGACGAAATAAGTTACGATTTAGACGGACTTACGCCGTTATACATAAGAAAGAGTCAGGCGGAAGAAGGAAGATGATTATCCGAAGTTTAACGCCGAACGACGTCAAAGATTTTTACGAGTTCCAAAAAGAAAACTTTATAGACTTTTGGAGCGAAAATCAAATAGACTCGTCTTTGAAAAACCCTAATTTTCACAGCCTTATTTTTTTCGACGACGGCGAAATAATCGCGGCGTTGTGTTACACCCGCGTTTTGGACGAGAGCGAAATCGAGTTGGTTTTAACGAAAAAAACTCTTCGCAGACAAGGACTCGGAACGAAAATCGTCGCCAAAGGTCTTGCCGATTTGACAAAGCAGGGCGCGACGAAAGTCTTTTTAGAAGTAAGGGCGGGCAACGAACCCGCAAAAGAACTGTATAAAAAATTCGGGTTTAAGCCTTACGGAACGCGCAAAAACTATTATAAAGACGGCGAAGACGCAATACTTATGTCGTTGTAGTCCTGACGCCCGAACGAAAAAAAGCAACTGCTACGGTAAAGCAGCGGCGAGCAAACAAGTTGTTTCCGTTGATACAATGTAACGACGAGAACGAAAAAAGGTAAATGCTACGGTAAAGTAAAGGCGAGTAAATAAGTTGTTTTCGTTTATATAAGGAAACGACGCATACAAAAAAATAGGGGGAGTATGAAAGAAGAAAAATACTTCACCGAAGAAGAAACCGTGTGGTATCACGACGGCGGGTTTGAAGAAACGGCGTTGTTTTTGCACGGATATTTATCTTGTAAAGAAAGTTTTTATTACCAAAAAAAGTTTTTTGAACAAGGGTTCAACGTTTTAATTCCCGACTTGCCGGGGTTTAAAGAAAAGACGAAATTAGTTACCCCTTACGGGTTAGAAGATTACGCCGTTTGGGTTGAAAATCTATTAAAAAGGTATAACGTGAAAGAAGTATCCGTCGTCGCGCACAGTTTCGGGGCAAGGGTATTTTTTAAACTTTTCGCAAGGGGAAACGTAAAGATAAACCGCGCGGTGTTTGTCGGCGCGGCGGGAATGAAACCGCGATTCAGTCTTATCAAAAAGATAAAAATCGCAAGGTACAAATTAAGAAAAAAGATAGGGCTCGACGTATCGGAGTTCGGATCGGACGATTACAAGCGACTTGACGAAACGACGAGAGCGAGTTTTGTAAAGATAATTAACGAACGGCTTGAAAAGGACGTAAAGAAAGTCGACGTTCCCGCGCTGATAATCGCGGGGAAAAAAGACGAAGAAACGCCCGTGTATATGCAAAAAAAGTTGCATAAACTCATAAAGGGAAGCAAACTCGTCAAAGTAAACGGCGACCATTTTTATTTTTGCAAAAAGCCGAGAGAGTTCAACGAAAGAGCGTATGCGTTTTTAAAAGGAGAATTAAGATGAACTTAAACAATTTACTTGTGAGAGCGATAGAAGATCCCGAGTGGCTCAGATCGATCTTAACGATGAAAAATCTTTATATCGTAATTTTAATAAGCCTTTTAAACGGAGTGTTGGTACTATTCGCTTCGCAAAGGTATATGCTTGCCTTACAGCAATTCGGTTACGACGGAAAGAAATATTACAAATGGCTTTATAACAAAGAGAACAACCAACTTTCGCGGTTGACGCTTTTGTGTCTGATGTGTTTTTTGTTTTTCTGCGTATGGAGTTTATCCCTGACGATGTTTTTCAGAAAAACGACGGACCCCAACCTTAAATCGTTGCCCGCGTATCTCGGCTTTTTGGTGTATTTGCTGTTTATGTTCGCGTATATCAAAACGGAACGTTCGGTAAGACGAAAAATGCCGATAAAGGGTACTAAACGAATAGTGCGGCTCGGCACGATGCACGTCGTTCTGACGATGATTTCCACGCTTATAGTATGCTTTGCCGTAAACGGAATAAGTTATCTGATACGAAACGAGATAGTATATATTTTAAGGTACGTTTTCATATCTTTTATACCCGTGCTTGCGCCGTTTATATTGCTTCTTGCGAACGTGATAATGAAACCGTTCGAGAAATTAAACGAAAAAAGATACGTCAAAATCGCGAAAGCGAAACTCGACAAATGCGACATTATCAAAATAGGAATAACGGGCAGTTACGGCAAAACGGGGGTAAAGGCGATTTTAAACGTCATACTCAGCGAAAAGTACAGAGTGCTTGCCACGCCTAAATCGTATAACACCCCGCTCGGAATAAGCCTTGCCGTCAAAGATTTGGATTCGACGCACGACGTGTTCATTGCGGAAATGGGCGCAAGAAAACGCGGGGACATCACCGACCTTGCCGTTTTGGTCAACCCCGACGTAGCGATACTTACGGGCATAAACGAACAGCATCTGGAAACGTTTAACGACATAGACGCCGTTAAGGAAACCAAGTTCGAGTTGTTTGAAAACCTTAAACCCGACGGTAAAGCGTTTTTCTCGTGCGACAACGAATATTCGGTACAACTTTACGAACAGTTTGCGGGCGAAAAAACTCTTGCGGGGTTAAATCTTGCGCATCACCCGAAAGTTTACGCGAAAGACGTCGTCGCGACGAACGAAGGTTCTTCTTTTACGCTTGTTTTAGGGGACGAAGAAATAGGTTGCAAAACGACTTTGCTCGGCGAACATAACGTGTCGAACGTAGTGCTTGCGAGCGCGGTTGCGTACGATTTGGGGCTTACTCCCGCGCAAATATCTTCGGGCATAAACAAGATAAGAACAATCACGCACAGACTGTCGATACTCCCCAACAACAAGGGTATCGTCATTATAGACGACAGTTACAACTCTAATTTCGACGGACTCAAAGCGGCTATCGAAGTCGTCAAGACTTTTGAAGGAAGAAAAATCATCGTAACGCCCGGCATAGTCGAACTCGGCGAAAAACAAGCGGAAATCAACGAAGAAGCGGGCAGACTTATCGCGAAAGCGTTCGATAAAATCATAGTGATAGGCAAAACCAACGCCGAAGCGCTTATAAGCGGGCTTATGGAAGAAGGCAAGACGGGCGAAGACATATCCTTTGAAAAGAACAGCGACAGGGGTAACGAAACGTTAAACAAACTCGTGCAGAAAGGCGACGTCGTTTTGTTTGAAAACGATTTGCCCGACACTTACATTTAAGAACGAAAATCAAAAATCGAACATATAATAAAGAGACGCTAAAGGCGTCTCTTTTCTTGTAGGGGGGAATTGTTATGAAAAATATTCTCGTTTTTTTCGGCGGTAAATCGAGCGAGCGCGACGTTTCCGTTATCACGGGCGTGTTAGCGGTAAACGGCACCGATAAAGACAAGTATAACGCGATACCCGTGTATATCGACAAAACGGGCAAATGGTACACGGGCGACGCGCTTAAAGATGTTGAAAACTACAAAAAACTCGATTATAAAAAATTAAAAAGAGTAACGCTCGTCGGCGGGGACGATTCGCTGTACGTCATAAAGAAAAATAAACTCGTAAAGGCGTGCGAAATCGCGCTTGCCGTCAACTGCTTGCACGGGTTGTTCGGGGAAGACGGAATGCTTGCGGGGGTGTTGTCGTCGAGCGGTATACCTTTGGCGTCGCCCGATTTGTCAGGCTCGGCGGTCGGTATGGATAAAGGAATCGCCAAAGACGTAGCCAAATCGCATAACGTTCGGGCGTTGCCGTATATAAGCGTTGCCGCAAGGGATTTTTTCTCCAAACGAAGACAAACAATCGAGAAAATCAAAAAAACGTTCGGGTACCCCGTCATAGTAAAACCGACGAGGCTCGGTTCGAGCATAGGCATAGGGGTGGCGAAAACGGACGACGAACTGACGGACGCGTTGTTCACGGCGTTAAGATACGACACGACGTGCGTAATCGAAAGAAAACTCACGGGCTTTACGGAAGTGAGTACGGCGTGTTATCGGTATAGGGGCAAACTCGTTACGTCGAAACCCGAAATAAACAAAACGCAAAACGAGATTTTGAGTTTTAACGACAAGTACGGCGGCGGGGGAGAGAAAATCGCCGACGGAGTGAAAGACGCAAAGATTTTAAAAACGCTCGACAGGTACACCAAAAAACTATACGACGCCTTAAAATTGAACGGCGTCGTACGGGTAGATTATCTGATTGAAAAAGACAAAGTTTATTTTAACGAAATAAATACCGTGCCGGGGTCGTTGGCGTATTATTTTTATTGTCGGGACACGTTGGAAATCCCTAAGTTTTTAAATAAACTTTACGAAGAAGCGTTTGTTAAAAGCAACGAAGAAAACAACCTTACGTACGACTACGAAAGCGACGTTCTGGAACTCGACGGAATAAAGGGCGGCAAGGTCAGGACTTGACGCCCACCGCTTTTACGACCGTTTCGTACCCGACTCTTTTTAAAAAATCCTTTTTGATACTTTCGTAGCGTTTCGGGTATTTTCGGTAATAAGCGTTTCTCAGCCCGAAAAGGTCTGTGTCGGACTCGATTGTTTTGTCGATGAGATTTTTTAAAACGTCTTGAAACTTTTTCTCCGTGTATACTTTGATTTTGTCGGTGAACTCGTAAAGCGGCTCGTCTTTTTCGACGTAAACGGAATAGTCTTCCACTTTGCAAAAAAGTTTAAAACCCAAAGTAAACACGGGGTTTTCTTTTCCCGAGATTTTAAGAATACGGTTGTTTTTCTTGATGTTCACGAGCGCGGTTTTGTCGCCTAGTTCGACGTCCGTTTCGGAATCTTTTACCACGCTTTTCAATGCGTTGAAACATATCGTTTCGTCGGAAGTCAACATAAACGAAAACGCCCCGTTTTTAAACACTGCGGAACGCGTTGCGTCGTAAGTGTACGTTTTTTCGGAGTCGCTTTGTTTACCGTTTGAGTTTCCCGAGTTAGCCGTAACGTACGGCATCACGGAACACAGCGACGCGGAATCGTGTCCCCGTTTAAAGTCTTTTACGTTGGAAGTTACCGTGTACCCGAGTCTGTTTACGTTGCCGAAAAAGATTTTTTGTAACGCGAACGACGACAAATTGTCGAGCGGCGACAGAGTGCCAAGCAGTTGCTCGGCGTTTCCTTCGCACGCAGAGATAAACGCGGAGTCTTGCAGTTCGGTAGAGTCTTTAAAAAAGGTGAAAAGCCCTATCGTGTCGTAGTCGGTTTGCAAAAACGAATCGCCTAAAATTATAAGATTGCAATACGAAAGTTTTGGGTACCAGCCCGTAACGTTCGCAACGTTCGATATTGCGCCCGATAGCGTTTTACCGCTTGCGCTGACCGTCGCTTTGTCGTTGCTGCCGTTCTCTTTCGAACTGCACGGCAACACTATCTGCGCCGTAACCGTAAACTCGTCGTCTTCTTTTCTGTCTATGCCGAGCGCAACTACGATAGCCGTCTTTTCAACGTTTATTAACCCGAAATCGTTGCTGAAAAACAACAAAAATATCGCCGTTATAAAATATATGAACCATTTTGTTTTCTTAAAAGTCATTGTATCACCTTGAATGTATAATCTAAAAGTCGTAGGATTGCGGTTGTAAGATATTTTTCTGTCGTTTTCTTAAAAGTCATTGTATCACCTTGAACGTGTAATCTGAAAATTGTGGGTTTGCGGTTGTAAGATAGTTTTGGGTTGTGTGTTTAAAAGTCATTGTATCACCTTGAACGTGTAATCTGAAAGTCGTAGGATTGCGGTTGTAAAATATTTTTCGGTCTTTTTTAAAGTCAATTTTTTACCTTAAAGAAAAGAGAAAGAGTCGGGAGAAGAAAATTAAAGATAGCGGCGAGAATAGGGAAAAAGCCGTACATCGAGTTAAGGAGAGCGTTCGATTTGTCGTCGGATACGGCGATAAAGACGAAAATCACCGACACGGGAATAAGGGCGGGGATTATTCCGTGTTTGAAGTCGAACGCTTTCTTTAAGCACAGCGTTGAAAAAAAGAGCGGCAAGGTGGCGGCGACGACGCTCGTCATAAGCATAAAAAATATCGCGAAATAGTCGAATCTTGCGGTGTTTGACAGGAAAACGCTGTAAGCGGAAATCTCGGCGAACGCGAAAGATTTTTCTTTACCCACGTTGCCGAAGATTGCGTAAAACACGGCTAAAAACAGCAATACCGCGACGCCCGAAGAAAGGTAAGCCAAACTGATTTTCAGCCGAGCGTGTTTTTCAAAGGTAAGTTCGTTTGCCATAAACAGCAGGTACACCGCGTCGCCGCCCCATATCAGCGTGGCGGCGAAACTTTTGAACAGTTTTTTCGCGTTTACGTTTAAAACGGGCGAAAACGAAAGGTAGTCCCCGCTCGAAAACGAAAGTACGATTAAGGTGATAATCGAAAGAGCCGACAAAATCGCGGTAACGTCCGACAGTCGGGCAATCGCTTTTATGCGTTTCGTAGCGATATAAAACCCGAACAAAAAGAAGGGGATAAAGGTCAGAAGGTGCGTTTCCGTCTGGTATAGGGAAAGTTCTATATAAACGCGTTGTTCGCTTGCGTAGAACATACATTTTATAACGAAAAACGCGGCGTATAACAGGTAAACCGTTTTTGCGGGTACGGATTTTACGTGAAAGAGAAGTTTTGAATATAAGTCTTTTTTGTCCGTTACCGAAAACAACACGATTTGCAAAACGGCAAAGTCGAGCAAAAACGAAAGGGCGTAAACGAAAAGCAAATCGTTGTCCGCGTTTCTTACGAGAGCGCTCGGCATGGCGAAGATTTTAAGGACGGGCATAAACGCGATAAAGAAAAAACATATTTGTCTTGTATTCATTTTTCTTTCTCCTTTTTAATTACGGTACGGGTACGGTTTTTGCTTTTGAGAAAAACGGGACGATTGACCATTTCTTCGTTAAATCGTTTGAATATTCCGTCTTTAAGGTCTTGTTTTATAAGCGGCGCGTACGGAGCGAGAACGGGGGTGCCGAAGTTTTCAAAATCCACCGCGTAAAGGACTATTCCGACGGACAAGACTATCATCGCGTAGCCGCCCAAAGCCCCCGCGACTATCAAATACACGAACCGCAGCACCGAAAACGTTTCTTCTAGTTCGGGCGCGGTGTAAAGGCATATTCCCGACAGCGCGACTATCATAAGCGTCGGCGCGGATATGATGCCCGCGTTAACCGCCGTTTCGCCGAGTACCAACCCGCCTACGATGGATATAACCATACCGACGTGGCGCGGCATTCTTACGCTTGCTTCGTCTAAAACCTCGAATATGACGAGCGTTAAAAACATTTCAAAAGACGGCGATAAAGGTATTCCCCTTATACTGCTGATTATCGTAAGCAAAAACTTTAACGGCAACAGTTGTATGTGGAACATCTCCGCCGCTACGAAAACGGCGGGCAGGGTTACGGCGAGTATTACGGAAAGTATTCTTAAACTTCTTGACAAAATCGCGCGGTAGTTGTTCGCGTAGTAGTCGGCGGGGGACTGAAAGTCTTCAAGCATAACGTACGGCAACGTTATGGCGATGGGAGAACCGTCGACAAGCACGGCGATTCGCCCTTCCAGAAGTTTCGAGCAAAGCACGTCCGATTTTTCCGTCGTGCCGTACTGCTTGAACAGGGAAGTTTTTCGTTTGGTTAAAAACCTTGCTACGTACGAAGAGTCGAGTATGGCGTCCGTGTTTATTTCGCTTATGCGGTCTTTCGCTTTTTTGACAAGTTCTTCGGGGGTGATTCCTTTTATCGACACCACGCAGACGGAAGTCGCCGAATATTTGCCTATCGTCAAAAAATCGAGCGTTAAGTTTTCGTTTTTTATGCGTTGGCGTATTTGCCCTACGTTAGTCATAAGGTTTTCGTTAAACCCCGCGCGCGGACCTTTTATGACGGAAGACGTCGGCGGTTCTTCTACCGAACGGGCTATTACTTGTTTCGCGTTGAAACATATCGCCTTTGCGGAGCCCTGAACGAATATAACCGCTTTACCGTCGAGAAGGTCGTCGAACGCGCGGCGCATATCTTCTCTTATTACGACGTCGGCGGACGACAACGCGTTTAAAACGCTTGAAAAAGTGATTGAGTCGACGTATTTTTTGATAGGCGTCAACGCAAAATCGGCGATTGCCGTTTTGTCGGTTACGGAATCGAGATAAACTATACAGATCTTTTTCCCCGACTTAACGTATTCGCACGTTTTCAGATCGAACGCGTCGACGCTTTTTTTAACGCGGTTTAAGTTAGCGGTTACGGAAACGGATATTTTCATACGACAAGTATGTTACTAATTCGCAAATATATGTAAAATAATTTCCCGAAAGTTCAAAACGGGGTACGCGTATGGTACAATATATACGAAGCGTCTTGTTAATATATAATTCGGAGGGTTAAGGTGCGGTATATGTTCGTTAAAAGAAAAAAGCGAAAGCGAGTATCGAAATAATAAGTTGAAAAACCGCTTTGAAGTTTTTCAACCGTAACGCGCCTTAACCGAAAGGAGGTTCAAGGTGGAATACGTATATTTAGTTACTTTCTTTCGTAAGTTCGGTATCGGCAGCGTAATAACCGCTTGCATTACTTACGCGCTTGGCTATATGCTTAATAAAATCGGCGAAAGACACCCCGAATTCGCCAAATATGTTCGAGCATTGACCTTCTTGTTTTCGGTAGCGGTTTTTTATCTTACGGAATTAGCGTTAAAGGGCAAAGTATCTTTTGACTCGGCAACGGTGCAAGGCTCTTTGACGGCTTCCGTTCTTTCTACCGTGCTTAGCGTGGCGATCGACTCTTTTATAAAAAACGGAAAGATAATTTCCGAAAAGAAAACGCTGGACAAGTTAAGCGTCGAAAAATTGATAGAGGGCGTCGTGAAAGAAGAGAAAAAGGCAACCGCCGTAAAAAAGATTGTTTCCTTAAAAGAAAAAACGGAACAAGCCGTAGAAACCGTTTTACGCAAATACGCGGCGGACGGCGTTTCCCCGCTAATCTTAAAAGAAACGGCTTTTTGCGTGGCTAATTATTTTGCCGTAACCGAAACCACAACTGAATAAAAGAAGCGGCTGTCCGCCTTTTTTGGCGAACAGCCGTTTTTTCGTCGCGTTTACGCTACGTGTCTTTCAGGGAAAGCGGCGTTCAGGACGCTTGTATTTTCGTGCATACGACGGTCATATCGTCGTGTGGAATACCGCCGTCTTTTATCAAAGCGCGGTCAAGGAGTTTTTCGGAAAGCGTCTGCGGGTTTTCGGTATAGTTGTCGTTTACGAACCCGACAAGTTCGGCAACGCCCGAAAAGTTGTCCGTTACCCCGTCGCTCATCATTATAATCATATCGCCGTCCTTTACGTCCGTCGTACAGGAACTCGGTTCGAGTTCGGACACTATGCCTATCGGCAGACTTCCGCCTTCTATTATTTTAACGCCCGACGGCGAGAAAATAAGCGAGTACGTCGCGCCGTATTTCATCACCGTGAGTTTGCCTTCGGCGGTATCGATGAAGGAAACGTCCATAGCGGTAAAGTTGTCTTTAAGCGAAACGGTTAAAATCTTGTTGACGGAACGCACGACTTTATCGCTCGAAAGTCCCGCTTTGTAAAAGTTTTCAAACAGGGTAAGGGCGTTTGAAGAAACGCTGTTCGCCGACTCTCCGCTGCCCATGCCGTCAGATATGGCTACGAGTTTACGTCGCGGGGTTACGTTAAGAGTCGTAAAGGTATCGCCCGACAACTCCGAGCCGTTTTTCGGCGCGTTGGCTACTCCCGTCGTCGCGGTAAGTTTGGGACATTCGGCGAAAGACAGCGCGCATTTGTTTTTCCCGACGTCCGTTACGTCTTGTATCTGCATGCGTCTGCCGAGCGTTTTGGTTACTATTTTCAAAACGTTGCTCTTTTTTACTTTGTCGTTAAAGTTGCCCAGAATATGTACGTTTAAATCTTTACCTTCGCCGAACGCTATTATCTCGTCGCTTTTGATACCGTTTTTCAAAAGATTGTCCGTTATTTCCCGTTCGAGTTCGGAGTTGATTTGCGAAGTTTTGCCGACGTCTACCGCAAGTCCTTTCAAAAGTTCGCCTACCGCCTGACTTTCTTTCGCCATAAGTTTTCTCGTAAGGCTTTTTTCTCTTTCCTTGTCGATTTCCGCTTTATAGTCGGCTATTAGTTTGTTCGCGTTGTACATAACGGCGGGCAGTTTTCTGCACGCTACGGATAAATCGTCGGGAACGTCGACAAGGCTTATTTTCCCGCGGGCGAGTCCCGTTTCAAACAGCGGTCTGAACCTTGCCGAACTTAACGGACAGCCCGTTTTGCAGTTTTCGTTAAGGCACACGGAGTTTGCGAGTTTTATGCACAGCGACCTTACGTCGCAAGGTTTTTCTTTTTCTTCGGCGTCGAGCGCGGTCGCTATTTTCGTAAAGGAAGACGACAGGTCGAAAAGTTTGTCGGCAAGGCATATCTTAACGTTGTTCACCGCTTGCTTGACAAGGCTTTTTTCTTCGTACTCGTACATTTTGCTTTTCAGGTTTTTTGCAAACTTGTCGGGCAGAAGCATATAAACGATAATAAGACAGGCAAACAAAATAAGCCGAGTCAAATCGAACGCTCGGTCGATGTTTTTCAAAACGCAAACGCCGAAATCGAGCGCGTAAACAGTCAACGCGGTAACGTATTTGGGGCAATCGTATAAAAAGAACAAGACGAGCGAAAAAACGGAAATCGTCGCGACGAACGTAAAGTCTTTGGCGTACAACGCTACGGGAAGTCCGAGAATTATCGCAACGATACACGTCGCGCTCTTTTTAAAAGCGTCCGAGCAAAACAAAAGACAAGTCAGAATTATCGGCGCGAACGCGTTTTCGCCGATGAGTTTAAGAAGCCCCAAAGCGAAAAAGAAATACGCGTAAGACAAGGAAAACAAATCTTTTTCGTCGGGTTTGGCGTTCAGCCGTTTAAAGCCGATGAAGTTTAAAAACGTTTTAAAGGGAAGAACGCTCAGCGAAATCAACACTACGAACGCAAAGTTTATAACGAGCGATTCGCTTTCGATAAACAACGCGAAAGGAATAAGAGAAAGGAATGCCGCTACGGGTTCTAAAATCACGGGCAACCGTTTTTTCGTCGAAATTAAATTGAGTATAAGCGGAAGGACGCCGCCGACCGTTGCGAATATAAGATAAGACGCGTTTAGCGGGTACAGTAAAGACAACGCGTAAAGTATAAGGGTTATAAAAGGGTTAAATCCGTTGTATATTATAGAAGAATACAACGCCAAAGAAACGGGCGCGCGGAAAGAAAACGAAACGTTCAAAAGGAAAAACGCCGAAAGTATAAAGGGGTAACAAAGAACTCGTCGGTAATTCAGATATAGTTTTTTCATCGTATACATCTCCGTAAATAATTTTAATTGTACTATAACGACTGTTGCGAAAAAGGGTATAAAAAAGAGAATCAAGACTTAATTCGGCGTAAAATTGTTGTTAAAATGCCTTGTTAAAGAAAGGTTATTGTGTTACAATATATTAAACGGAGAAAATTATGAACGTAAACAAAACTGTAATTAAAAAAGCAATACTCGTCCTTTTGGCGATTTTTTTGACGGCGGGCGTATCGGCGGGCTTGTTTTCCCGTCAAAACCGCGCGTACGCGGACTCGACGACTCGGGACGTAATAAACTTCGCGATAGTCGTCAACCTTAACGACAGCCCCGATATATCCGATTCGGAAATGAGTTTTTTGAACGAACTCTATAACGAGAAAGAGTATTGCGTAAAAGAATACTTTAAAAGCGTTTCGAGAAATGCGCTCAATCTTACCACGTTGATTTTGAAAGACAAATCGAACGCTCCTTACGTTACGGTGGAAGAACCCGAAGAGTATTTCCGCCCGAAATACGAATGGAACGGCAGCGGGTACGATCTGACGAAAGATACCGGCGGGTACGACAACCGCTACTACGACGCGAGCGGCAACGCGGTCAAACCGAACTCGGCAGGCTCGAAACAGCACGTCGACGGGTATTATCGCGAACAAAAACTCATTCGTCGGATAGTTACGGGCGTTCAGCCGATAGACTCGGCTTACAATCCCGACGGCGACGGGGACGGAAACGTGGATAGCGTAAGCATACTGATAAACAGCGGAAAACTCTCGAACGACGACTGGGGTATGATACTTTGGCCGCACATGAGCGGGCTTTGCAACAACGCCGAAAGCATAAAGAACGCGTATTACGTTCCGTTCGGGTACGACCTTTCGGCGGTAACGGAAAGTTACCCGACGATACTCGGCAAAAGAGTCGAGTCGTACGACGTGTTGTCTTTCGACGAGATAGTGAACGCGGACGGCGGCAAAGGAAACGTCGGAACGCTTTGCCACGAACTCACGCACACGTTCGGAGCGATGGATTATTACAGTTATCTCGATCAGACTTACGAATATTTGGGCGAAACGGATTTGATGGCGTCCACTTCCGCTATGCCGCAGTATATAACGACCTACGTCAGACAAAAAATGGGCTGGGTAGGCGAAAAGAATATAATGAAAGTTACCGCGAGCGGTACGTACACGTTGTTTCCCACGACGTTTGAAAAGGACGTCGTGGCGATGAAAATCGATTTGAACGACGCGAGCGGGGAATATTTCTTGATAGAAGCGAGAACGAACAAGGGAACGACTTTCGACAGCGCGTTGGCGGACGGCGGAATTATGATTTACCGCATAAACGAAGAAGACGGCTACCTTGACGCCACGGGCGAAAAAGGCGAAAGATATTACGGCAATATGTATTGCAACTACCCCAAAAACGGCTCGGCGAACGTTTACGCGTTCAGACTCGGCGGGGGCGGTAAGATAACGGAAAACGTTAAAACGAGTTTAAATCCGTTAGAACCGAGAGAAAGGGTTTCGCTTGCTTTACTCAACACGAAAAAGATAACCGATCGGTCGGGACTCGGCAAAGAAACGATAGACAAATCGACTTTCGGTAAAGAAAGCGGCTCTACGGGGGACGTCGTTTCCTATTCGGACGGACGCAACAGCGGAATCGTTCTTATAGTAACGAGCGAAAACGCGGACGGTAGTTTTACGTTCAAGATAAAAATACCGGGCAGTTCTTCGGGCGAATATTTCAAACCGAACGTAAGCGAGCCGTACGTTTATACGGTGAAAGACGGTAAACTCGGCGTATGTTTCAACGCGGAAGATTTCGGCAACAAAGTGGAACTCGTCGTTTCGGCAACGGAACTTACCGAAGAAGAGTTCGATTTGAGAACGGGAAAAACGGTAATAGATTTAATCTTGCCGTACAAAAACTACGGCGCGACTTTTTCGGGGCTCGGAAAAAGCGGGGTAAGGTACGTTTGTTACAAAACGACTTACGGCGGAATATACTCGTATTACGGCGCGATTGCGGTCGATATGTCAACGCCCGTCGACGATAAAACGGCGTTCGATTTCAGAAAGTTGGACCTTTTGACCAAACCGACGTATAAAGACGGGAAAATAATTATCGATACGGATTTGACGGGGTACGTCGTCATAGCCGAGTGCGGCGGAAATTACGCGACTGCGGAAGAAGTGATGGCTAACTGTACGGACTACGAAACGTTTAAAACGGGCTTGGGCGAATACTCTGCGCCGTACGATAAAAAAGACGTAAAGGCGTTCGTTCTGACGAAAGACGGGGTCAGCGGAGTTTATTCGTTCGACGGTAGTTCTTCGGGCGGAATAGGCGGAGTTATAGAAACGGTTACGAAAGGCTGTTTCGGAATATCGTGCGGCGGGGCGATTATGCTTGCTAGCGCAGTCGCAGTATGCGGGTACGGTATAATAAAGCGTAAAAAGTAAATGCAAAACGAAGTAAAAACGGAAAACAGAATATCGGCGAAAGTTTCGGGCGCGGCGTTTAGTTTGTCCGCGCTTATGCCGATCGTAATAACGTATTTAGTCGTTTTGGCGTTGATTATAGCGAAAGTCTACGATAACGTTAAAGACGGCGCGGTGTTCGGCATAGCGGCGTACGCGTTCGCGCAGATAGGGCTTATCGTCGCGTTTTTCATAGTAAAAGGGCTTGACAAAACGACTACGTTCAAAACGCTCGCGGGGGTTGAAAAGTTTGACGCGAGAATAATTATATTACTTCCTTTCGTCGCGTTCGGAATGATTTTCGGGCTGGGGTTTTTAAACGGATATTTTATCGAGTTGTTAAAAATTATAGGACTTAAAGTAAACGGCGTAACGTTAAAAACGACGAACGCGGGCGAACTCGTATTCGCGCTCGTTTGCGTGGCGGTTCTTCCCGCCGTTGCCGAAGAGGTTTTTTTCCGTTCGATAATTTTAAAGGGAGTTACTTTTAAAAGAGTTTTGCCGACGGTACTGTTTTCGGGGTTTTGTTTCGCGTTATATCACCACAACCCCGCGCAAACGGTTTATCAGTTCGTCGTCGGCGTTATTTTCGCGTATATAGCGATTGCGTCGAAAAGCGTTTTGCCGACGATGATTTTGCATTTCGTCAACAACGCTTTCGTTATTTTGTTCGGCTATTTTGCGGGCGAGTTCGCGTTTAATACGACGCTTACCGCAATTTTTACCGTTTCGGGGATTTGCTGTCTTGTCGGGTGTTTCGCGGCGTACAGGTTTTGGTTTAAGATAAAGGCGGACGAAGTAGCGGAAAACCCCGATTTGAAAACGTTCTTTTTGTTTTCGGGTTTGGGCGTAATCCTTTGCGTCGTTCAATGGATTTTAGGGTGTTTATGATAAAGATAAGAATAGTCGCCGTCGGCAAGGTCAAAGAAAAATATTTTGCGGACGGCATAGAAGAATACTCGAAAAGATTATCGAGATTTTGCGATTTTAAGATAATCGAGATAAAGGAAGAAAACTTTAACGGGGATCCCACCGCGAAAGATATAGCGGACATTAAAAGAACGGAAGGGGAAAGAATCGAAAAAGAGTTAAAGGGTTTCGTTACCGTCGCTGCAATCGAAGGCGAAAAGTTCGACAGCGTGAGTTTTGCGGGGGAACTCAAATCGAAATGCGACAAAATGGGCGTGATGACTTTCGTTATAGGCGGTTCTTACGGCGTGGACGACGAAATCAAACGCAAAGCGGACAGACTTGTGTCGTTCAGCGATATGACCTTTCCGCATACTCTTTTCAGACTTCTTTTAACGGAACAAATATACAGAGCGTTTATGATAAACGGCGGTTCGGCGTATCATAAATAATATTAAGCCGTCCCGAAAGGTGTGGTTATGGGCGTATATAAAGACGTAACGGAGTTTTACGAAAGATACGACGGAGTCAAACTAGTGTACGGCAAAAGCGAAAGGGGGTTAAACCTTTACGCGTTAAAGGCGGGTAAAGGCGACGCCGCGCGGGCAATCGTTCAGGCGGGTATTCACGCAAGAGAGTACGTCAACGCGTACGTTCTGATGAAAATGATATTAAAATACCGCGATTTTAAGCACGCGGTGTGGTTTTTGCCGTTGACCAACCCCGACGGCGCGGATATTTGCGAAAACGGAAAACCCTTGTACAAAGCGAACGCAAGGGGAGTCGATTTAAACGTCAATTTCGACGCGGGCTGGGGAACGGGCAAATATAACGTAAAAACGCAAGGGGACGAAAACTATATAGGCGAGTTTCCGTTCAGCGAAAAAGAAAGCGCGGCGATAGGGGCGTTTACATTGAGAGTAAAACCGAGCGTTACCGTTTCGTATCATACGAAAGGGGAAGAGATATATTTCGATTTCGGACAGACGGGCGAAAGGTATCGCAAAGACAAAGAGATAGCGAAAGCGGTAAGCGAAGTTACGGGGTATAAGATAGTCGAAAATCTTCCGTCGGCGGGCGGATACAAAGACTGGTGCGTGGAAAAGTTGGGTATACCGTCTTTGACGATAGAAACGGGCAAAGACGAACTTACTCACCCTGTCGGGAAAGAATACGCAGACGAGATATACGCAAAAAACGAGTTGGTGATAGAAAGGATATTTGAAAGGTTATGACGGACGAAGAGTATATGCAGGCGGCGTTGTCCCTTGCGGAAAAAGCGGAAAAGAAAAACGAAGTGCCGATAGGTTGCGTTATAGTAAAAGACGGCAAAATCATCGCGAAAGCGTATAACAAAAAAGAACGGAAGAAAAATCCGCTTTATCACGCGGAGATGGCGGCGATAAACAAAGCGGTTAAAAAAACGGGGGACTGGCGACTTAACGACTGCACTCTTTACGTTACGTTAGAGCCTTGTCCTATGTGCGCGGGGGCGATAGTCAACGCCAGAATAGGGCGAGTCGTGTTCGGCGCGTACGAAAGAAAAAGCGGCTCGGCGGTGAGCAAGTTCAACATTCTTACGGATTCGGGCTTAAACCACGAAACGCAGTTTTCGGGCGGAATATCCGAAGAAAAGTGCGTAAATATTTTGCAAAGATATTTCGCCGCAAAAAGAAAGAAGAAGTAGTTAAAATAACTTGACTAAAAAGGTAATATGGGTTAAAATATTATAGGCTTTTAAAAGGCAATTAAAACTATATAAAATACAAGAGAGGATTTGTCAGAAATGATAACACACGGTAACCAAATCGAATTGTTCGCAGGCAACTCAAACAAAGCGCTGGCCAAAGATATCGCCAAGAATCTCGGCTTACCGCTGGGAGATATCGAAGTATCTACTTTCAGCGACGGAGAAATCAACGTCCATATAGGGGAAACGGTCAGAGGTAAAGACGTATTTATCATTCAATCGACTTCAACTCCCGTCAACGACAATTTGATGGAACTTCTTATAATGATCGACGCTGCGAGAAGGGCGTCCGCAGGCAGAATAACGGCGGTACTTCCTTATTTCGGATACGCTCGTCAGGACAGAAAAGCAAAACCGAGAGATCCCATCACGGCTAAACTCGTTGCGGACATATTGACAAGCGCGGGCGCGGACAGAGTTCTTACGATGGACTTGCACGCGGCTCAGATTCAAGGATTTTTCGATATTCCCGTAGATCATCTTATAGGCGCTCCTATTCTTGCAAAATATTTCAAACAATTCATCAACGACGAATGGGTTATCGTATCGCCGGACGTAGGTTCGGTATCGAGAGCGAGAAACTTTGCTTCCAAGTTCAACGGTTGCAGCCTTGCTATCGTCGACAAGAGAAGACCTAAGGCAAACGTAATGGAAGTTATGAACATCATCGGCGACGTCAACGGTAAAAGTTGTTTAATGGTCGACGACATGATCGACACTGCCGGCACGATTTGTCAAGGCGCGCAGGCGATAATGGATCACGGCGCGAAAGAAGTCATCGCATGTTGCACGCACGCCGTATTGAGCGGTCCCGCGTTGGAAAGATTAAACGATTCGTGCATAAAACAAGTGTTGGTACTCGATACGATTCATCTCAGCGAAGAAACTTTGAAAGCATGCCCGAAAATTAAAGTTTTGTCGACCGCAAAACTTTTCGCCGCCGCTATCAAAAAGATTTATAACGACGAATCCATCGGGGCTATTTACGACAACGAATAATCATCGAGTTACAAAACCCGCCCCGAACTTTTCGGGGCGGGAGTTTTTATAATCGGGTTTTTCCGCCTTATGACGTAAACCCGAAATCGTATTTTTAAGGACGACGTATGTATTTAATCGTGGGGCTCGGCAATCCGGGCGAAAAATATAAAAAAACTTTTCACAACGTAGGCTTTTTAGCCGTCGAAGACCTTGCAATCATGCTTGGCGTGAAAATCGACAAACTCAAATGCAAAGCGTTGACGGGCGAAGGTCGAGTCGGCGCGGAAAAGGTTATAATAGCCAAACCGCAAACGTATATGAACCTTTCGGGCGAAAGTGTCAGAGAGTTGGTTGACTATTACAAAATACCCCTTGAAAAGGTTGTAGTCGTTTACGACGACGTCGATTTGGAAAAGGGAAGTTTAAGGCTGAGAAAAAGCGGCTCGGCGGGTACTCACAACGGTATGAAAAACATCGTTTTGAACATTAAAAGCGAAGAGTTCCCGAGAATCCGCGTAGGCACGCACGACAAAGAAAGCGTTATGCCGCTTATAGATTACGTGTTGTCGGACATAAAAAAGGAAGATTATCCGTTGTTTACGGAAGTGATACAAAACGCGGCGAAGGCTTGCTACGAATACGTTTCGGGCAAAGATTTCGACGCCGTTATGCAAAAATACAACAAAAAGGTTTGATACAGTGATAAATTATGCCGAAATACTTAATAACGGCAAACTCGACGAAGTTTGCCAAACCGTACGCCGTGGAATACCTACGGCGGTTTTCGGCGTTACGAACGCGACTAAGGCGTTGCTGGCATCGCTTATCGACGAACCCGTTTTGTATATATCGAAAGACGTTTTGTCTGCGGAAAGGACGGCTCTTATCATTGAACAACTGTCCGGCGAAAAGCCCGCCGTATTGTACCCGAAAGACGACGTTTTGTTGTATAAAAAAGCTTTTTCCAAATACTCGCTTTATAAAAGGTTGAGCGGGCTTAAACAAATCAAAAACGGCGCGAAAAGAGTTGTTACGACGTATGCCGCGCTCTCTCAGTTTTTCCCGAAAACACTCCCCGAAATAACCTTTAAAACGGGTGAAGAACGGGATTTGAGAAAGGACGCGGACGCGCTTTTTAAACTAGGGTATACGCGGCTCGATTACGTTTCGGGAGAAGGCACTTTTTCTCTTCGCGGAGATATTTTGGACGTGTTCCCGATAGGCAGTCAAAACCCGTTCAGAATAGACTATTTCGGGGACGAAATAGAAACGATAAAAGAGTTCGACGAACAAACGAGAGAAAAGTTAAACTATAAAAACGAACTGACCGTCGTTACCGCGACGGACGTGTTTATAACGCGCGACGAGTCGGACGGAGTGATAAAAAAACTAGACGCCGCGTTGTCGAAAATAACGGAAGCGGGCGCGCTCGCGACCGCAAGAAGTCTTATCGCCGAAATAAAAGAAAAAATCGCGCTGAACGATTTCAACGCCTTATCCTTCGTCGCGCCTTTGTTGCAAAGCGTAACGGACGACCCGTTCACTTATATAAATAAAAACTCGATAGTTATTTACGACGAGGCGAAGTTCGTCGCGGAGTCCGCTTTGTCGGCGGAAAAAGAACACGCCGAAAGGTTGAAGTCTTTGACGGCGCAGGGAAACGCTTTCGATTTTTCAGAAAGACAACTGACGCCGAAAGAAAAAGTTTTCGCTTACCTTAAAGAAAAACGTCAATCGGCTTTTCAGACGTTTACGACCGCGATACCCTTTTTCGATCCGTTAAAGACGTATTCGCTTAAAGTCGGCGCGACGGCAAGGTATCAGTTAAAGTTCGAAGCGTTTGAAACGGACGTCAAAAACTGGGCGTACGGCGGGTATAAAGTCATCGTCAACGCGGGCAACGAAACGAGAAAAAACGATTTAATCGTCAGGTTTGCCGACCTTAAAATAAAAGGGGACGTTACGGTAACTCCCGACTCGCTTGACGAAGGAATGATTTTGCACGACGACAAACTCGTCGTTATCGGAAGCGGGGATTTGTATTCCAAAAAAAGCGGCAAGAAAACGGTACGGAAATCGCAGGAGTTTTTCTCCGCGCCCGAAGTCGGCGACTACGCAGTTCACGAAACGCACGGCATAGGCAAAGTCATCGGCGCGAAAAAGATTTCCACGACGGAAGGCACGAAAGACTACCTTGCGCTCGAATACGCCGGCGGGGACGTTTTGTACGTACCCATGGAACAAATGGATATCCTTACGAGATATTTGGGCGGGGAAAAACAACCGAGATTGTCCAAAATCGGCGGGGTAGAGTTTGAAAGGGTAAAAGAAAGAGTCAAAGAGTCGATAAAAAAACTGTCTTTCGACCTTAAAAAGTTGTACGACGAACGCAGTAAGCGTTGCGGGTACAGGTTTGAAGACGAAACGGTTTTACAGTCTTTGTTCGACGACAGTTTTCCTTACGACGAAACGGAAGATCAGTTGACCGCGATAGAAGAAATCAAAGAAGATATGTGCAGCGACAAGGTTATGGACAGGCTGCTTTGCGGGGACGTAGGGTTCGGCAAAACGGAAGTCGCTTTGCGCGCGGTGTTCAGGTGCGTAAGTCAGGGCAAACAGGCGGCTTTGCTCGCTCCTACCACCATTCTGACGGAACAGCATTACAACACTGCCGTCAAAAGATTTGAAAACTTCGGAATAAAAGTCGAAGTGCTGAACAGGTTTAAGTCGTCGGACGAGCAACGCAAGATACTCGAACGGCTTAAAAACGGCGATATAGAGTTTATAATAGGCACTCACAGACTGCTCGGCAAAGACGTTGAGTTCAAAGATTTGGGGTTGCTCGTTCTGGACGAAGAACAACGGTTCGGCGTAGAACACAAAGAAAAACTGAAACTTATCAAAAACAACGTCGATACGCTTACGATGACGGCGACGCCGATACCCAGAACGTTGCATATGAGCCTTGCGGGAATAAGGGATTTGTCTACGATAAACACCCCGCCGAAAGAAAGAATCCCCGTCGCCACCTACGTTACGGAAGAAAGCGACGGTATGATAAAAGACGCGATAATAAGGGAACTTTCAAGGGGCGGGCAAGCGTTCGTTTTGTATAATCGGGTGGAAAGCATATCGCGATTCGCCGCTAAGATACAACGGCTCGTACCCGAGTCGAAAGTTGTCGTTGCTCACGGACAAATGGACGAAACGACGCTCGAAGACAGAATATCGGCGTTCTATAAAGGGGACGGGGACGTTCTCGTATCGACTACGATAATCGAAAACGGCATAGATTTGCCGAGAGCGAACACGATAATAGTAATCGACGCCGACACGATGGGACTTTCCACGCTTTATCAGTTGAAAGGGCGGGTAGGAAGGAGCAACAGGCTCGCTTACGCGTATTTTACGTTCAAAGAACAAAAGGTTTTGAGCGAAGAAGCGTACAAACGGCTTAACGCGTTGATGGAGTTTACCGAAATGGGAAGCGGGTTTAAAGTCGCTATGCGCGATTTGGAGATTCGCGGAGCGGGTAACGTAATGGGCAGAGAACAGCACGGGCATATGGACAAGATAGGCTACGAACTGTACTCGAAACTGCTAAAAGAAGAGTTTACGGGCGAAAAAGAAAAGACGGCTTGCGAACTCGACGTAAGGGTGAGCGCATTCATTCCCGAAGAGTATATACCTTCGCCTACGGGACGAATGGACACTTATAAGGCGATAGCGGAGATGAACAGCGTCAAGGAGTTCAATTCCGTCAAGAACGGGCTGTCGGATACTTACGGAGAGTTGCCGCTGGAAGTCGTCAATCTTATACGAATATCCGTCGTCAAGAACATCGCCACAAGGCTGGACGTTAAAAAGGTTACGGTTACAAAAGAGAGATGCGCGTTGACGTTTAACACGCTGACGGCGTTCAAGGACGGAAAAATAATGGATACGGTCGACAGATTCAAGAGCGTTTGCAAGTTTTCGATGGCTAACGGGTACGAAATAATTTTCGACAGAAACAGGTATTCAAGCGAAGATATGCTTAAAGTTATATCGAAATTTTTGCAATCCGTGCTGCCTTTTGGAAAAAACAATTAAAAAACCCGTAAAAATTAAAAAATATTATTGCAATTATCTTTAAAATCTAGTATAATAATTGAGTATCAATTTATAACAGTAATTTAGGAGTGTCATATATGAAGAAAATTACTACCATGCTCACGACCTTAATTCTCGCTTTGGCAATTTGTTTAAGCGCGCTTTCGGGCTGTGCGTTAGTACAAAAAAACACCGAGCGCGACATCAAGCAGGTCGTAGCGACGGTTCAAATCGACAAGGACGCCGTTAAAGACGAAATTACCAAAAGAGAAGTCATAATGGCTTACCTTAGTTACGGCTATTATTACGTTCAATACTATCAATATACCGTTAAAGACGCAATCGAACTTGTCGTCAACGGTTTGGTAGAAAACAGAATTCGCGTTCAATACGCTTGCGAAACGGCGTACGACGCATTGACGGACAAAACGGGCATCGACAACGAAAAGAAATATACCGCTTACACTTATCTGACGGAAGATCAGAAGACGAAAGCGGAATACGAAACGATGAAAGCGTTCAACGACGTAATCAACGGGTATCTTAAAGAAGACGATAAGGAAGAAAAAGAATCTTACAGCGAAACCGTAAGAACCGCTCCCAAAGGAAAAACTTTGTCCAAGGACAAGGAAACGACCGTCGAAGAGATGAAAGAATACCTTCAAAAGGGTATTATCGACATCGCTACCGAAACGGACGAAGACAAAATCGTCGCTTACAACAAGACGATAGAAGCGCTTAAATCGAACGACCTTTTGGGTAAAGACTTCGATTATAAAAAGGACAAGATTCAGGACGCCGATTATTACAAGACCAACCTGAAAGGCGCGTACGAATCCAGGCTTTTGGAAACTTACGGCAAAACGACGAGAGCGAACGCGTTGAAAAACGTAACGTTCGGCGATCTCGAAGGAAGATACAACGACATTTACGTCGCGCAAAAGAACGGACTTACGGCGGACACCTACAAGACCAAACTCGAAGCGGTCGACGGGGGCACGACGAAAGTTTATTATAACCCGTACGACGGTTACGGTTACGTTTACAATCTTTTGCTTTCGATGGATGACCACATGTCGACCGAACTTACCGCGCTTAAAAAAGATTTGACGGACGAAAAGATTACGAAATCCGAATACAACGCTAAACGTAACGAAATATTCAAAAGACTTACGATTAACGATTTGCGTTCGACGTGGGTTACCAACAACTACGACTACGACCTGAATGCGGACAAAGCGTTCGGCGAGTACAGCAAATATCCTTTCCAGGGCGAAACGGAAAGAGTTAAAGAAGACGATCCTTTAACCGACGAAAACGAAACGGCTTATATCGTTAAAACTTTAAAGAACTTTGACTTGAAAGAGTTTATGGCGGAGTTCGACAACTACGTTTACGGGGCCGGCAACGTTACGGATACGGCTGCTCCCGCAGAGTTGGCGGAAGTAACTTTCGCTAACAAGACGGCGACTATGACGGACGAAAAAGCGTTCAGAGAACGCGTAAACGAAATGGTATTCGCGTACTCGGGCGACCCCGGTTCTCTTTCCAGTTATCAAGGCTACGTCATCACCCCGAAACCGGGTATCGAAGGCACCGAAACTTACGTTCAGGAGTTTGCGGACGCGGCGAGATACGTTATCGGTCAAGGCACGGGTTCTTATATCGTAGTCGCTACCGATTTCGGTTACCATATCATGGTTTGCTCGGAAAAGATTAACGTCAACACCAACTACGAAACCCTTTGGGCGTACGTAGCGAAAGCGGACGGACTCAACGAAACGGAAGCGAAAGCGAAACTCGAACGTTTCAAAACGACGGACGTCGACGACTTGACGGACGCGGAAAAAGAAACGTATCTTTACAAGTTCTTCGCCGCTTACGTCGATTCTTACGTAACCGCTAAACAAACGGAAGACCAGAAAGCGTTCGTAAAATCGATAAAAGACGACAGCGAAAAAGTCAAGGTCTTCAAATCGAGATATTCCGATTTAGGCTGATAAAACAACTTAACCCCGACGGCAAAAGCCGTCGGGATTTTTTTATTTTCTTTATCGTATCCGCTTGACAAAGAATAAACTACGCGTATATAATCTAATTGCAAGTAGTTTAGTAGGAATTAAAAGGAGAACGATTTCGATGAAAAGGAAGTTCGGTGTTACGGGTATGAGTTGCGCAAGTTGCGTCGGGCACGTTCAAAAGGCGGTCGAGTCCGTCAAGGGCGTGCAATCGGTATCCGTCAACTTGCTTGAAAACTCTATGGTCGTCGAGTACGACGATAACGGCGTTTCCGTCAAAGACATCGAAAACGCCGTAAAAAGGGCGGGGTACGGTATAAAAAAGGATAGCGACGGGGAAAAGAAAGACTATTCGCTGTACAAACTTATTTTTGCCGTCGTCGACCTTATAATAATAATGTATTTTTCGATGGGAAATATGATGTGGGGTTTTCCCGCGCCGTGGTTTGTAGACGCGCATAAATGCCCGATAGGGTTCGCCGCGTTACAGGCGGTACTCGTAACGCCCGTCGTAGTTATATATTTCGGCTATTTCGTTTCGGGGTTTAAAAAATTGTTTAAAGGCAAACCTAATATGGACAGCCTGATAGGTTTGGGCAGCGCGGCGTCTTTGATTTACGGCGTAGCGTCGCTCGTGATGATAATTTACGGCGAAAAAACGGGTAACGCCGAACTTACGATGAAATATACGCACAGCCTTTGTTTCGAGTCGGCGGGAATGATTCTTACGCTCGTGAGCCTTGGAAAGTATCTGGAAAATCTCAGTAAAAAAAGAACGAAAAGAGAACTTACCAAACTTATGGAACTCGCCCCGACTACCGCGCGGGTAATCGCGGACGGGGTAGAAAAAGAAGTCGACGTTACGGAACTTGCCGTCGGGGACGTTATAGTCGTTAAAAAAGGCGAAAAAATAGCCGTCGACGGGGAAATAATCGAAGGCAACGCGTTCGTCAATCAGGCTAACGTAACGGGCGAAAGCATGCCCAAAGAACTTGCCGTCGGCGACAACGTGTTCTCGTCGACGATAGTGAGTTCGGGATATATCAAGGTAAAAGCGACGAAGGTCGGGGACGATACGGTGTTTTCGTCAATTTTAAAAATGGTCAGGGAAGCAAGCGCGTCAAAACCGCCGATAGAAAAGTTTGCAGACAGAGTTTCGCTTTTCTTCGTACCCGCGGTTATAGGCATCGCGCTCCTTTCTTTCGTCGTCAATATGGCGGTAAGCAAAGATTTGGAACTGTCGCTTAACTTTATGATTTCCACGCTTGTGATAGCGTGTCCGTGCGCGTTGGGACTTGCTACGCCCGTCGCCGTTATGGTCGGCACGGGTAAAGGCGCGACTCTCGGTATTCTGATAAAAGACGCCGAAAAACTAGAACGGGCAAGAAAAGTCAAAGTCGTCGTTTTCGACAAGACGGGTACTTTAACGAACGGTACTCCCGTCGTAACGGACGTTTCCGAGAACTTAAAAACGGAAGATTTGAACGCCTTGTACTCTATCGAAAACATGAGCGAACACCCCCTTTCCGCGGCGATAAAAAAGTACGCCGAAGAAGAAGGCGCGACGCTTACGGAAGTCGAAGAGTTTAAAAGCATCGACGGAGTCGGTCTGAGCGGCAGAGTAGGAAACAGCGAATATCTCGTCGGGGGGTATAAACTGCTTGAAAACGCGAAAAGCGAACTTGCGACAAAACGGTTCAACGAGTACGCAACGGCGGGTAAAACGCCGATATGCGTTCTTAAAGACGGTAAATACGTGTGTACGTTCGGCATTTTCGACGAAGTAAAAAAGGACGCGAAAAAAACGGTCGGGTTGTTGAAAAAAGACGGTATAAAGGTCTTTATGCTGACGGGCGACAACGAACTTACGGCAAAGAAAGTCGCCGAGGATTTGGGACTTGACGGGTATTACGCAAACCTTTATCCTAAGGACAAGGTAAATAAAATCAAAGAGTTGCAAAACGAATACGGGCATTTCGTTACTATGGTCGGGGACGGCGTGAACGACGCGCCTTCGCTTGCGGTTGCCGATCTGAGCGTCGCCGTATCTTCCGCTTCGGGCGAGAGCAAAGAGTTCAGCGATATAAATCTCGTGGGTAAAGAACTCGTCGGAGTGTACGACGCGGTAGCGTTGAGCAAACGAGTTATTCTGACGATAAAACTCGGATTGTTTTGGGCGATGATATACAACACGCTGTGCATATTGATAGCGTGCGGGGCGTCGTATTACGCGTTCGGGCTTAAAATCAACCCGATGATTTCGAGCGTCGCTATGAGTCTTTCAAGCGTTTCGGTGGTGCTGAACGCTTTAAGCATAAACTTTTTTAAATCGGAAAGGAGCGAAAAAATGGTAAAAACGGTATTAAAAGTAGACGGTATGATGTGTTCTATGTGCGAAAAAAGAGTAGTCGAAGCGGTTAAGGGGAGCGTTAAAGTTTCCAAAGTTACGGCTAGTCATACGGACAAAGAAGTCGTTATAATTTCAAAGGGCGAGTTAGATACGCAGGCGGTTAAGTCGAGTATCGAAAATCAAGGGTATATAGTAACGGGTATCGAAAGCGCGCCGTACGAGAAAAAGAGCATTTTTTCAAGGACGAAGAAATGATAGCGGATTTGCATTCGCATACTGAATATTCGCGGTGCGGTGCGGACGAGCCGGAAGAGTTGGTTCTTGAAATGATAAAACGCGGCGTCGACGTTTTGGGAATATGCGACCACAATTACGGAATGGCGGATTACGGGTATAAACGGGTGTTCGATTGCTATACGGCGTTAAGAGATAAGTATAAGGACGAAATAAAGATATATCGCGGTATAGAGATAGCAACGGTTAAAGAATACGCGCTTACGCGGTTTGACGATTTGCCCGATTTCGATTATTGTTTAATCGAACATTTAGGTTACGAGTCTAGCGTTATGAACGGCGATTTGGTCGGTTACGCGAAAAAGATTCCTATAAGAAATAAGGGTATCGCGCATACGGATTTATTCGGGTTTGCCAAAACGAACGGGCTTGACGCGAAAGCGTTTATACAAAGCGTTGCGGACGCGGGTTTGTTTTGGGAACTCAACGTCAATTACGACGCGATTCACGGGTTTAAAGAACACGCCTACGTCAAAGAGTTTATGAGCGACGCCGAACAACGGAAAATCGTAAAAGAAACGGGGTTGAGAATATCCGTCGGTTTTGACGGACACAGATTTGCCGAATACAAAGTCGACCGAGTTAAATCGGCTTGCGACTTTCTTATCGCCAACGGTTTCAATCTCGTTACGGGTTTCGATTTATGACGGCTTTTGCGTCTGAAATATCCCTGAAAACAAAGGGTTGATAAAAGAAAAAAGAATAAAAAACAATACCCCCGAAAGGAAGGCGTAAAGCCGTGCTTTCGGGGGTGTTGTTTAGTTAAAGCGTATCAGGAAATATATTATTTTAATTAAAGTCGGTCGTTTGGGGAATAACGCTACAATTCAAAATTGTTTGGTAAATATTTGGAGTTGAGAAGGTGTGAATAAACGGCAAACTTGCGGTACGCCGACGGGGTAAAACCCGTGTGTTTTTTGAATACTCTCGAAAAGTACGCAACGCTGTCGAATCCGAGTTCGTCGGATATTTGCCTTAACGTCTTTTCGTTTTGTTCAATCAGTTTGAGCGACTCGTCTATTTTTAGTTTGATTATATAATTTACGACGGACTCGTTGTAGGCGTGTTTAAAGTTGCGGCAAATATGCGGAACGCTGTAATTAAGGTCTTCCGCTATTTTTTGCAAAGAAGGGTTTTCTTTATAATTCTTTTCAAGATAATCGAGTATTTCTACTGCGAGTTCGTCCTTTTTTCCGCTTGCGGCAACGTCGGACACCGTCGACTGCTTATAATCTTGCAACGCCGTCAACGCAATGTTTTCGACGTACAATTTCAGCGCGTGCGAGTACCCGAAATCTTTTTCGTAGTTTTGAGTAGGCAAAACTTTCGGATGGAACTCGGAAACGTTCACGTTTTTCGCATACACCGTAACAAGGTTTGTAAGAGCCTGTTTACCCGTCGAAGAAAGTTTGCCCGTCAACACCGTTTCGGGATAATTTTCGGCGTCGAACAGCACCGTTATCGCCGAAGCGTAAGTTTTGTTCGGGTCCATACCGTGCCAAAGCATAGGCGGTACTATAATGTAATCGCCTGCGGTCATGTAATACTTTTCGCCGTTTATCGTCGTTACCATATCGCCGTTTACGACGTAGAAAAACTCAAACATGTTATGCCTTTCGCCCGGAAACCTGAACGACGGCGCGAAGTTGTTGTAATAAACGCTTATCAACGCCGTGATTTCAAACTCGTAACGAATATCCACAGGCGTCGCCGTTTCGTTTTTTCTATCGCCCAAAAACTCAAAAAAATACGTTTTCATAAGAATATTTTACAAAAAAACAGCGTTTTTGTCAAGAAAATGATAAAATAATACAAATAATACGCAAAAATAATACTAACACTACGGCTATCGTAAATGATATAATGATAATGGAAAAGGGCTGCTGCGATTTTTCGTTACGTTTTACGCGAAAAGCGTGAGTAACCCGAAAATGTACGGCAAATAACTAATATTTAAGGAGAATATAATTGTGAAGACGACAACGAAAAGAATATGGCTAACCTGTCTGGTTCTTTTATCCGCGGTGTTTATCGCGTTCGGGGCGGGATTCGCCGTCAAAAAAGCCAACGCGGACGAAACGGTTAAAGAGAACGTCGAAATAACCGTGCTCGGCGGCGCATGGCAAAACACGAGCGGCGGCAGATACCTTATCTGGCTCAACGACGGGGCGACGGATTGGAGCAAACTTTCGGGCAATCCCGAAATGTTCGTCGATATAGACGGTACGGTCAAGAACGTCGAAACGTATCTTTCGGGCAAAGATTTGGCGATAGTCGTTTACGAAGCGGAAGCGCCTAAGGCGTCTACCGTTACTATAACGATAAAAGCGGGTACGGACATCGGCGGAGTTTATTCGATAGTAAAAGACGCCGTTATCGTATGTTTTAACGGTTCGTTCGAACTTAAACTTTCAAAGGAACAAAAAGACGTCGGGTTTACTTTCGACTCTCAGTCGCAGGCGCAGGACGAGAAAGAAAGATATTGCATATACGTCGAAGTGACGGAAACGCTTACGAAAGCGAGCCGCGGAGAGTTTACCTGCGTTATAGACGAGAACACGGAAAACGAAAAAACCGTTCCCGCAGGATACTGGGCTATCGACGACGGCGGAACGGGAATGATTTTGCTGGTAGATTATAAAGATATAACAGACGGCGCGACGGCTTCGGGCGAAATAGGCAAACACAGCATAACGTTTAAAGCGGGTTCGATTATGACCGCGGGTACGTCGCTCGAATACGTTCTGGCAAAAGAGTTCGTCGTTTGGGTAGGAAACGAAAGCGTTTACGAAACGGAAGACGAAATGCCCGACCTTCCCAGCGGGTACGTCAAAGCGACGAAGGGAGCGGAAAACAAAACCGTAGAAATAAACTCGGTTAAGATAGAAGATTACGTAGCGACCGCGCCGGTAGTGAAAATCAAAGCGGGCGCGGAAAAGGACGTCGACGGCAATATAGGGTTTACCGCGGGCGATCCGAGCGGCATAGGATACTGTCAGTCGTTGAAAATCGCGGGCGCGAAAGCGGAACCGCAAATAGAGTTCCGTTCTTGTTATGCGGGCGGGGACGTGTATCTCGTGTTTGAAATAAGAAGCGTTTACGACAACGGCAACTACTGGCTTACCGACGGCGCGCCTATGGTAAGAGTGCGTTATTCGGAACACAACGCGAAACTGACGAACGAAAAAGGCGAGTCTGCGGGAGCGGAATGTTTGTGGTTCGATTATTTCTATAACGGGTTGCAGGGCAGCATGGCTTACGTTTCGTATAAGAGCGACGAGTTTACTTTCGATGACGGCGAGTTTTTCGTAAAGTTCGGCGCGATCAACAGAAAAGACCGTCAGGGCAGGGACGGATTCGTGTTTTTCGTAGAAATTACGCAAAACGAAAAAGTCGCGTATGCGGAATGTATGATGAGCGGCGATTACAACGTTTCCGAAGACGGCGACGTAACGATTTATCAGGCGCCTTTCTTAACGGCAAGATTAGACAAAAACGTTAAGGAAGAAGGCAACGACAACGAAGTCGCAAACCTTACGATTATGAGCGTAGACAAGCAACGCGAAGTCGACGGCAAGATGACGAACGTCGGGGTGATGAGTTTTTATTCGCCGCAAATAAGAATAGCGGAAGGTTATGACGAGTACGATATTTCCGATCTCGTTCCTATCGGCAAATCGATAACGTACGCGAAAGCGGACGACGCGGACGAGCAAAGTCAGTCGATGATAAACGCCGTCGGAGTATCGTCTAAAAACGGCGGGTATACCGTCGGAATGAAGATAAGATTCGGCGGGGACGATTTCGGTTGTACGTTTGCGTTCAGGGGAAAGAATACGAACGCGAAAAGCGGATACAAACTGATTATCGCCGACGACGTGGTTATAATAGGTTCTATGACCGTCGCGTCGCCTTTCGTTAAAGACACGGATTACGAAATAGAAATAGGTTGCGTCGATTACTTTATCGCGGACGAAAGAGTTTCTTCCGGCGCGGTTGTTTGGCTCAAAGTAAACGGCGAAAAAATCGTCGAAGACAACATCAATAAGATTTCGGGTTCGGGAACGTATTTTTGCGGACTCGTGGAAGGCGCGAACGAAAGTTCCGTTACGATTTCTTCCGTAAAAACTACGGGCGTTAAAGAAATGAAAGTAACCGTTTCGGCTAACAAAACCGTTTTGGCGAAAGACAAAAAAGCAACGCTTTCGTACGAATCGAATATGAACACGGCGTTCGACGCGGTCGAATACGAAGTGGTTAAAGGAAAAGCGAGAATAAGCGGCAACGGCGTGTACGGCGAAAGCGACGCCGAAATAGTCGTAAGGGCAAAACTCACGAACGAATACGGTACGTTTTACAGCGACGAGTTCGTTTTCAACGAAGGCGTTAAAGAGAAAAAGAAAGGTTGTAACGGCAGCGTTACCGTTGCGGGAGCGTTGGTTTTGATAGCGGCGATGCCGTTTGTTATAAGGAGAAAGAAAAATGAAAACTAAAATAATCGCGGGGATTCTTTCGGCGGCGTTACTGTTTGCGACGGTATCCGCTTGCGGAAAAGGCAACAAAAAAGGGGAGAACGGCGAAATAAACGTCATGCTTCTCGAAAAAGGGTTGGGGACTAACTTCCTTAACGACGTAGCGGACGCGTTCTACGACAAGACGGGTATAACGGTCAATATCGACGGCGATCCCAAACTCGACGATAAAGTTAAAAACGATATGGATTCGGACGACGCGCAAGACGATTTGTATATGGTCGGCTTGACGTACGACTGGATAAAATGGGCGGATAAAGGGTCGATAGAAGACCTTACCGACTTGTGCGGCGAAGAATACGAGGACGGTTCGACGATTAACTCGAAAATAGCGGCTCCCATCCGCAATCTCGGTAAGATAGGCGACCATAGGTTTATCGTGCAGTTTCCTTACTGCCCGACGGGTATCGTTTACAATCAGGATATGCTCGACGATTTATACTCGAAAAAAATAATAGACAGCAACGAGTTCCCGACTACTTGGACGGCGTTCGTAAAACTGCTTAAAGACGTGTCGTCGTCCGACTATAAAGTCAACGGCAAAAAAGTTTACGGTATGGCGTGGGGAAACAACGAGTTCGATTTAAGCGATACGTTCAAAACTCTCTGGGCGCAATCCGATTACGATAAATACAAGGAATATTTCGAGCAGACGGAACTTGACGAAAATCTCGTGATAAGCGAAGAGAGAATCAAGGCGTTGCAAGCGTTGTACGATTTGATAGATCCCGTCGGCGGCGCGTCGTCCACTTCCGTTCCGCAACTTTTGACGACGGAACACAAGGAAGGGTACAGAGTATTTTTGAGAGAAGAAGCGTTGGTATGTTTCGCGGGGACTTGGTTCAGGTCGGAAATGGACGCGAACATCGACGAAGACACGTTTAATTTCCGTTTCGCGCCCGTTCCCGCAATGGAAGGAAACGAAAGGGTTATCAACATAAATTATCCCACAGAATATTTCTTTATTCCGAGCAACAGCCCCAACAAAGACAAGGCTAAACAATTCTTAAAGTTTATGTTTGAAGAACAAAACCTTAGAAAAATGCACGCCGCGTTGCAAACTCCGCTTGCGTTCGAATACGATACGACGGGGCTTGACAAGACGCAGTGGAGTAAAGACGTTACGGCGTCGCTCGGATTCAAAAACGTCGTTTCGGGTTCGACTTCGCTTTATTATCTCGTAGGAGCGTTGCGTCCCGAAATAATAAACGGTTACGACAAAATGTATAAAGGTACGATTACAAAAGACAAACTCGACACGATATTAAGGTCGGATTTCGAAACGAAAAAAAGCGGTTGGCAAGATAAAGTATTGCTCGTCAACAAATACGAAGAAAGTTTCACTAAAAAAGGATACTTGAAGTAAGGAGAAATATGCAAAGCGCAAACTTAACCGAAAAACGATACGACGGAATGCGTAAAAAAGCGATGCGGGACAAACTGTTCGCGTACGGCGTTCTTATATGGCCTGTCGTACATTTCATAATATTCTGGCTGTGTATGAACGCAAGCACCGTCGTACTGTCTTTCAGAACGGGCGATCTACAAGTGGGAGCTTGGAACGATTTTAATAACTTCAAAGGCGCGTTCAGAGCGATTTTCGGTATAGACAAAAACGAAGGGCAAATAATGAACTGGCGCGCTACGTTAAACACGCTGTCGCTTATTCCGTTGAGCCTTTGTATCAACTTGCCGATAACTTTGATATTTTCTTACGCGATATTCCGTAAGATACGCGGGTACAGGTTTTACCAGATAATTTTGTTTTTGCCCGCGATGATTTCGGCAACCGTCCTGTGTTACGTTTTCAAATCTTTCATAACGGGACAGGACGCTTTGTTCAACAGATTTTTAACGAAGATAGGCGCGGGTAGTTCCATTCCCGCAGGCGGTTGGCTGGGCGACGAAAAAACGGCGTGGATTTCAATGCTCGTTTTCAGCGTATGGACGGGAATAAGCACGAACATCATTTATTTCGGATCGTCTATGGCGAGAGTGCCGGACGGAATAATCGAAAGCGTGCAGTTGGACGGCGCAAGCGAACTGAAAATATTCAATAAAATAGTACTACCCATGCTTTGGCCTACTATATGCACGATGTCGATATCTATCGTATCGGGCTGTTTCGCGTGGTATATGCCGTCTTTGCTGATGGGGGCAAGCAACCCGTATTTGTCGACGATGGGACTTATAGTTATCGTCAATACGAAAGCGGGCGAGTTCGGTATAGCCGCCGCGTGGGGCGTTATAATAGGCGTAGTCGGTATGGTTTTCGTTACGATTATGCGTAAAATAATGGGCAGATTCGTCGAGGAGGTAGAGTACTGATGAAAAGGTCGACGATGAAAACTCATAAAAGCGATTTGGCTTGGAAAATAATCGTAACGACGGCGATAGTGCTGTTTTCCGCGTCTTTCCTTTTCGTGTTGGTGTGGATGGTAATGAACTCGGTAAGGCCGCAAAAAGCGTATTTTAAAAGACCGTACGAGTTCTGGGACTTAAAGGGCGCGACTTTTGAAAATTATATCGCGATTTTCCGTAAAGGCAGAAAGAAATCGGATCCGACGATGTTCGAGATGATGAAAAACTCTCTTATCATGATAGCGGGTTGCACTGCTCTTCAATGCGTTATTCCCGTAATAACGGGGTACGTTCTGGCGCGGTACAAAACGAAACTCGGCACGGTCGCGACGAATCTTATAATAGTATCGATGGTCGTACCGTCAATCGGAGCGACCGCAAGCACTTACGCATTCATGACGGCGATAAACCTTAAAAACACGTGGCTCGGAATCTTTTTGATGAGCGCGGGCGGGCTGGGCTTCGGCACGCTGCTTTACAAAAACTATTTCGCTTCCATTTCATGGGAATACGCCGAAAGCGCGTTTTTAGACGGCGCGGGGAATCTGAAAGTCTTTTTCAGAATAATGTATCCCCAGGCGATACCGTTGGTAGTATCGATGGGTATTTTAAACGTAATAGGACTGTGGAACGACTATATGACGCCGTACCTGTTTTTGTATAACAAACCTACGGTTGCGTTGGGCGTGTATAATATTCAGATACTTGCCGAACAACGCGACGCAATGCCGCAAGCGTTTGCCGCAATGACGTTTATGACGGTCGTCGTTCTCGTTATATATGCGTGTTTCAGTAAAAAGATAATGACGAGCATGTCCGTCGGAGGAATTAAAGGATAATGAAAAACAAATTGATTAAAGGTATAGCGATAGGCTTGACCGCCGCCGTGATTTTTACGACGACGGGGTGTAGCGTAACCGATACGGGCGGTTCGACTTCGAGAAAGACTAACGTCTACTCGTCGCTCGTGGATTATTCTAAGTATGCGGAATCCCGCGTATCGTCGATAATGGCGTGGCGCGGTCCGACGGATTTTTCCGACGAGCAGTGGACGTGGTTTAAAGAAAGCGGTATGAACACGCTTATGCTCGACTCGGGGCTGAACGGGAAATTAGGCGCGCAGTTCGGATCGGACAAACAAAAAGCGTATCTGGAAAAATGCCGCGATTACGGTATATCGGCAATGGGGTATACCAACGGAAACAAAAGCAAAAACGTTAAAGATTATCGCGGAACGGATTTGTACGACGCGATTGCGGGGATAGACTACGACGACGAGCCGAGTCTGAACGAGTTCGACGAGTTTTTGGACGTACTGCCCGATTTCAGCGAAAAATACCACGGCAAAAAGTTTTTCGTGTGTATGTTGTCAAGTTACAGCCGTCCCGAAAATCTGGGTACGAGCGATTATAGGGAATATATAGAAACGTGGTACGATAAAGTATTGTCCGCTCTACCCGAAGGAATGCCGAGAGTACTTGCGACGGACGTGTATCCGTGCCACGAAGCGAACGAGAGATATTACGGTTATGATTACATTGCCGAAACGTGGTTGCGTTCGCTGGCGTATCTTGGCGAACTGAAAATAAAACATCCCGAACTCGTTTTGCATACGGCGATGCAGTCAATGAGTTACGGACTTGCGACAAACACTTCTCCGAGAAGAACGCCTACCGAAGCGGACTGTTTGTTTCAGGTATACGTCAGCGCGGCTTTCGGAGCGACGGAGTTCAGTTGGTTTACCTATTCTATGCCGCCTGCGGACGATATAGAGTTTACGGAAGACAACACGGCGATGCTCGATAAAAACAACCAACGCACGTCCGCGTATTACGCCGTTCAAAAGGCTAACTCGTTGATAGCCGACCTTGACGAAGTGTTGAACTCCGTCAGTTTCAAAGGCGTGTTGCCGATAGCGGTTAAAGGGACTACGGAAGCGCAAAAAGAAATAGACGCAAGGGCGATGAGATACCTTGCGAAAATAGAAGGCGCGGTAATTTCCGCGCAGGATTTCGACGTTTTAAAATCGGCTTCGGCGGATCACAACGCGTTGATTTCGAGATTTACTGACGAGAAGGGCAACGAAGGGTATATGGTCGTCAACTACGGAGATCCGGGCGAAAATCAGTCGGCTGCGATAACTCTCGAATTAGACGATTGCAACGAAGCGATAATTTACAAAAACGGCAAACCGCAAACGATAACGGTAAAAGGCAATAAATTGACGGTAACGTTGACGGCGGGCGAAGGCGCGTACGTCATACCTTATAAAAAATAAAAAAACCGCTTTGATGCGGCGATAGGAGGAGAAAAAAATGAGTAAACTCAGAAAACTTACGATTTTGGCGACGTGTTGTTTTATCTTCGTCGCGGGAATCGCGCTTATGGTCTTAACGCAAAAATCATCGACCGTTTCGACTGTTTACGCCGAAGAACCGATAGGCGTCGACGCCACGTTTGACAGTATTCACGTAAGAGAGGCGAACAGCGATTATTTGGTGTATATTCAGACGAACAAAACGGACTGGTCGGCCGCAGACGGATTTGCCGGTAACGCGTCGGGCATAATAATCGACGGAACGGTTATCGAAAGCGATTGTTCTTATTTCAGATTCGGCGAAACGTCCGAAATAGCGATGACGATGAGTTTTGATTTGTTCCCCGAAAACAGAACGGTTTGCGTTCGGATACCCGCGGGTACCGTTTTCGGCAACGTAAAACTCAACTCGGAATTAAGATTCAACGCATTCGGACGTAAAGGAGCGTCCACCGAAAGCGAAGAACGCGTTATTTACTGGGACAACGACTCCGGCGCGCAAGACAATCAGCAAAGATACGTGATATGGCTCGATACCAAAGGCGCGGTATTGACGAGCGACGCGGCGTTAAGTTCCGCTAACAACCAAATCCTTATCGACGGCAACCCCGTTAACGTAGAATATACTTACGGCGACGGCAACAAAGAATACGCGGCGTTGGTAAAATATTCTTGTTTCGGAGAAGGAATAACTTCTTGCGACCAAATCACCGACGTACACGAAATAGTATTCCCCAAAGGGTTGGCGATAGGCAACGTCACTCTTAAAGAAGAGTTTAAAGCGTACGTATTCAAAAACATGGTAAGAGCGACCGCGATAGACACCGTTTACAGCGTTGCGGTAAGTAACGCCGTAGCGGCGCAAAGAACAAGCGACTGGCTTATTCGCATGACTGCCGTCGAAACTCTTTCGGGCGAGCCTTTCTCCGTTCATTACGGACTTATCGATTTAACGACGGACGTCGGCGTTAAAACTGCGGGAACGTACGTTTGCGAAGACGGCGGACTTGCTTTAACCGTAGACTTTACGGCAGTACCCGCCGACTATAAAGGCAGGGTTACTATAAAAGCGAACACTATTTCGAGCGGTTCGGGTGAAAACTTCGTCAAGATAACCGACGAATACTCGTTCATTCTGGCTGACGGCAAAGCGTACGAAGATAAAACGTACACCGTAACCGTCAAAAACGGAGATACCGCGCTTGCAACCGTAACTTACGACGTGCTTGACCGCGACGCGAAACTTGCGGCTTTGCGCGCTACGATTGAAGGACTTACTCCGCCCGAACATTATTATTACTCCGTCGAACTCCCCGAAGTTCTTCCCGAGAGCAACTGCGAATACGCTATCACGGTTAAACCGGTAGAATACGACGTAACTTTCGGCGACGCCGAACCCGTTAAAGTCGCTTATGGCGAAAAACTCGTCAAACCCGAAAACGATCCCGTAAAAGAAACGACGGTCGATAAAATATATACTTTCGACGGTTGGTACGTCGGCGAAGTCAAATGGGATTTTGAAACGGACACCGTTGCGGGCGATACGGTTTTAGTCGCAAAGTTTGCGGAAACGACGAGAAAATATACCGTTAAGTTTATGGACGGCGACGCGGAACTTTACAGCGAACAAGTCGAATACGGAGTAATTCCCGAATACAAGGGCGAAACCCCGACTATGGAAAAAGACGCGCAATATACTTACGCGTTTAAGGGCTGGACTCCCGAAGTCGCAGCGGTGACGGGCGACGCGGTTTACACGGCGGTTTACGACAAAACGGTAAACAAGTACACAGTTAAGTTTATGGACGGCGACGCGGAACTTTACAGCGAACAAGTCGAATACGGAGTAATTCCCGAATATAAGGGCGAAACTCCGACGAAAGAAAGCGACGAACAACGCACTTACGCGTTTAAAGGGTGGACTCCCGAAGTCGTGGCGGTAACGGGCGACGCGGTTTATACGGCGGTTTACGACGAACAGGCAAGACAATACACCGTTACGGTAACGTACGTAGGAATGGAAAAAGACGTTTCGACGATTAAAGTCGCTTACGGCGAAAAGTTAGACCTTACGCTCTTTAACGAAAGCGGATATACGTTTACGGTAAAGGCGGGAGACGAAGAAGTTACGGAAGTAACCGTAACGGGCGACGTTGCCGTTACTGTAGAGTACGTGAAATCGGCAACCGAAGAAAAGAAGAGTTGTTTCGGTTCGGTAAGCGGTTTGGCGACAGCGTTCGTTTTAATGGGAATAGCAGCGGTTTGCCTGAAAAAGAAAAACGACTAAAAAAGTTTAAATAACCCGTTATGCCCTGCCGCGCGTAGGGCATAACGAATTATATTCGGTCGAAAAATCACGCTTTGTTTGACAATTCGACTAAGGGATAATATAATGAAATACGTAATGAACAAAAAAATTAAAAAAGTAATTTCGGTTGCGATTCTGTTACTTGTCGTCGCCGTGATTTTAAACGTTAACGCGGCGTACGCAAAGGAGTCGGACGCGATAATCTTAAAGAACAATTACGCGTTGTCGATAACCGCGTGCGGAAACGCTTCCGCAGACGGCTATTCCGCGATTTTCGGGGAAGGAAAGACCTTGACGTTCGATATGTTAAAGACGATAGACAAGGGTGAAATCGGGGTGTTTACGGCTTCCGATAAACCGACGGACAATCTCGACGGGGCGAAAAAAGAAAAGGTCGCTTTTAAAGACGGGTTTAATTATAAACTCGAACGTTCGGGCAACAAGATAATTCTTTCTAAACGCGGATTTTACGATAGCGATTACGAAAAGGTTACGGACGTCGTCGTAACGAGCGGCGGGTATATGGGCGTTTATTTAAAATCGGACAAACAATTTTCCGCTTCGTGCATTATTGATAATTTCGTAATGACGGGCGGGAGTAAAAACATTACCGTAACTTTCGACAATAATAAAGATACGTCCGACAAACTCGTTACGCTTAACGGTTTTATCGAAAAATCGGACAAGATACTCTATACGGTATCTTTTATGACGAAAGACGGCGAGTTTATAGCGAAACAAAAAGTCAGCGAGTATAACTACGCCGCATTGCCTGACGCGCCCGAAAAAGAAGGGTATTATTTCAAAGGGTATACGCGCGGTTACGAAAGAGTAACGGACAACGTAACTTGCTACGCCGAATACGCGGAAGGCGAAGAACCCGTTCCGCCTAAACCCGACGACAACGATAAAAAGGGCTGCGGGGCGTCTTCTGCCGCATTGACGGCGGTGTTAGCGTCGGCGTTGGCGTTCGTCGGAGGTAAAAGAAAATGAAAAAAATTATGATAACGGCGATTGCCTGCGCGTGCGCTCTTACGCCTTTTGGCGGGACGTTCGTCGGCAAAGCCGTCGCGGAAGGAGAGAATATGTGTCGGCAAAGTAACGTACAGTCTGTAATTAACGCCGAATGCGTCGTCGATACTCTCGGAGAAGGCGACGGAAACAGTTTTAAACTTACCCCGAGCGACGATTCGCTTGCGGGGGTATGGTATACCGCTCCCGAACTCGACAAATACTCGTTCGGCGATAAAGTACACGTTGAAACGAGAGTCAGACTAGACCAGAGAAACGTCAAATATTCGTCGGCGGATTTCGTAAACGAAGCGGGCGAGTATATAGACGGCGCGTTCAGAATAAGAAAATGGCAAAATCTCTTGTACGATGCAACGGTGTACGAAAGAGAGAACAAAAAATGCGTGTTTATAGGCGTTAAAAACGGCGCGGACGTTACGGTTAACTTTGCAAAGATTTCTTTTTCGGACGACGTTTTCGATAAACGGGATATGTTCGGCGGGGTAACGATGTATCAAATCGAGCCGATAGTTAATCAGACGGAAGGGTTTATGTTCGTTACGAAGAGCGGTAAAACGGTAATGATGGACGGCGGGGACTATCCCGAAAAAAACGTCGTAACGCAACTGATAAGAACGTATAAAAACGAAGTCGATTACTGGTTTATTTCGCATTATCACTGCGACCACGTAGGCGCGCTTATCGAAATACTTAAAGAAGAAGATATTTATATACGCAACTTATATTACGATTTCAGGGTTACGGACGAAATATTGTCCGCTTACGGCGACGAAGACAATCGGCTTGTTGCCGAATTGAACGACGCGGTAAAAACGTACGCCGACAAGATAGGTAACGTAATAACGCCCGAAAAGGGAAACGAATACGTCGTCGACGGCGACCTTAAAGTAAAGGTTTTAAACACCGCGTTTTTCAGAGAAGCGAGCAATATGCCCAACGACTCGTCCGTCGTCTACAAGTTTGAAACGTCGAAGAAGAACATACTCTTTTTAGGAGATTTGGGTTCTTACGGCGACGTTCTTATAAAAGACGAATATTTTAAAACGGAAGCGGCGGACTGCGAAGTCGTTCAGATGGCGCATCACGGACAAAACGGCGTCGGCAACGCGTTTTATAAAGCGCTCGACAAAATGGAAGTTTGCCTGTATTGCGCGCCCAAGTTCTTGTTCGATTGCGACGACGGGAACGGCTACGGCACGACGACTCATAAAACTTTGGAAACGAGAGAACTTATGAGAACGCTTAAAGTGAGAATGTCAGTTTCCGTGAAAAACGGAAGAGTCGTTTTCAGATGAAAAAAGCAACGAAAACGATAGCGAGCGCGCTTTTGATTTGCTTGCTTGTTACGGGGTGTTCGTCCCCGAAAAAAAGCGACGTTTGCGACGATTTGAAATTAGAAACGGTTTACAACGGTAAAGAAATAAGTTTTTTATCGGACGCGGCGTAAGAAAATATTGTCGGGTCGAAAAAATAAAAACCGAAAAGGATTGAATTGACAGGGTGAGAAAAATGGACTTAGAACGCTTTGCGTTCGGCAAACTTCGTTTTGCCGTAGACGACAACTTAATAACGCTTAACGGGTTACCGTTTACCGAAATCGCCGTTTGCGGCAGAAACTGTCCCGTAAAATCGGGAACGAAAATCGCTTGTTCGTCGGAGAGTCGTTCTCTTAAATACGTTGAGAGAAAGACGACCGAAAACGAACTTATCGTCGTACAGCAAAACGAAGCTTGCCGAACGGAAACGCATTTCGTAAAGTATGCCGACGACTCCGCTTATTCCGTGGAAACGTTCGTTAAAAACGTTTCTGAAAAGGAAATCACGCTTGAAAACGTAAGTTTTTTATACGGGCTGGGCGAGAGCGTGGAAGACTCGGACAAGATATATTTTACTCGGTTTATTCAGAGTCATCACGCCGAGTGTCAGCCGAGAAGGGCAAGTTTGTTCGATTACGGTTTGTCGGGACTTGCGAGCGTAAGTCAGATACGCGTTTCGCACGCTAACGTAGGCTCGTGGTCGACGAAAGAAGAACTTCCGCAAGGAATACTCGAACTGAACGGAAAAGGCTGTATTGCGTTTCAGATAGAATCAAACAACGCGTGGTACTACGAAATAAGCGACGTCGACAAAAAATTGTACCTTTGCGCGGACGGGGGCAACGCTACGTTTAACGGGTGGCGTAAAACGCTTTCGTCGGGCGAGAGTTACGGAGCGGATAAAGTCGTTCTGGCTTTCGGTAGCGACCTTAACGGGACGTTGTCGGCATTGACGGGATATAGACGAGAGATAGCGGGCAAATGCCTTGCCGACGACGATTTGCCCGTGATTTTTAACGAATACATGCATTTTTCGTGGGACAGTCCCAACCAAACAAGAACGCGGCTTTCCGCCGAACGGGTAGCAAAACTCGGCGTTAAGTATTACGTTATCGATTGCGGCTGGCACGACGAAGTCGACGGAAACATAATTTATCCGTACGTCGGCAAATGGAAAGAAAGCGCGGTGCGTTTCCCGGACGGACTCAGAAAAACCACGGATTATATTCGCTCGCTCGGAATGAAAGCGGGGCTTTGGATAGAACCTGAAATCGTAGGGCGCAAATGCGACGAAATGATAAATTATTACGGCGACGAATGTTTTCTTCACCGTAACGGAGAAAAAATCCTTGTCAGAGACAGGTATTTTCTTGATTTTAAAAAAGAAAAGGTTATCGACTATCTGACGAAAACCATTGAAAGAATGGCTGACGACTACGGCGCGGATTATATCAAACTCGATTATAACGAAGACGCGGGCGTCGGCGCGGATTGTGAAACGGGGGGATATTGCGAAGGCATAAAAGAAAACTCCGCCGCGTATTTAAAATGGATAGACGGTTTGAAAAAAGCGTTTCCGAACGTTTTGTTTGAAACGTGTTCTTCGGGCGGTATGAGAATGGACTACAAGACTTTGAGCAAGTTTTCGATAGTGTCTTCGTCCGATCAGGTAAACTATAAAAAGTACCCGTACATAGCGTCGAACGTTTTCTCGGCGGTGCTTCCCGAACAGGCGGCGGTGTGGAGTTATCCCGTCGTCGACGACGAAAAGCAAGTAGGCGAACAGTACGAGCCGACGAAAGCGTTCGTCGAACAAAATATTTCTACCGAACGAGTCGTAATGAATATGGTCAACGCTTTGCTCGGCAGAATACATCTTGCGAGCAGGGTGTGGCTGTTGCCCGACGACAGGTTAATTTTCGTTAAAGAAGGGTTGGATTACTATAACTCGTTGTCGAAAATCAAAAAGACAGCCGAGCCGTATTTCCCGACGGGATTTTCAAAGTACGGCGACGAGCATATCGCTTCGGGGCTGAAAGCGGGAAATAAGATTTATCTTGCCGTGTGGAATCTCGGCGGAGCGTTCGAGTTTTTCATTCCGATAAAAGAAAAAATCAAATCCGTTTCGACGGGGTATCCCGCCAAAAAATCGCTGCGTTACGAACGTAACGAAAACGGCGTTACGGTATTTTTCACCGAAAAGTATCAAGCGAGAATAATAGAACTGACCGTCTGACGATTTTTCGTAAGGAGTAAATAAGATTACGGTATCGGCGGCGACGCCCGTCGCGGCGTTAAGTTTTATAGAATAAATAATCCGCGCAAGCAGTCATGCCTTTAAAGGCTCGTTCTTTGCGCGGATTTTAATTCGTTCGGTTTTAGGTAAAGTACGGTATAAGTTTTCGTAACGCGATTGAGTTTAAAAACTCGGAATGATTATTTCTTTTCGGCGGCGTTATCGGAGTTTGTCTGTAATTGTTTTTCAAGCGCCGACTGTTTGGCGAGAATAACGTTTATCTTATCGTACAACGCTTCGATCATAATTTCGGTTTTGAGATTGACTTTATAATCGTTTTCGGCTCTGCGACGATCTTTTTCTTCCTGACGGTTTTGGCTCATCATAATAAGCGGCGCCTGAATTGCCGCCACGCACGAGAGTACAAGATTAAGCAATATAAACGGGTACGGATCGAACGCTTTGGAAACCAGCAAAATATTCAGCACCATCCAAAAAACGAGAACTCCGACAAACGAAAAAATAAAAGCCCAACTTCCCGCGAATTTGGCTATGGCGTCGGCTGCTCGTTGTCCCAGCGTATATTTTTTCTCGCTTTCGGGGCGTACCGAAATCTTACGATTTGCCAACAGATTAAGAACTTCTTCGTCGCTCATATCCTGACGAATATCGTCAAGCACGTCTTTTAACAATTTTCTGTTTTCTTTCATAACAAGCCTTCCTTTTTTTACATTATACCGCTTTTTTATATTTTTTTCAATCGATTGTATTTGAAAAATATATTTTCGGGTTGAGATTTCGGACTCTATATAAAAGCGTTTCTTACGCGATAACGTCGTGTCGGGGGTTTTATAGTTTTTTGTTTTGATTTTTTTAGAGTATTCGACGTTCGGCTGTTTTGTGTAATAATTTCGCAATGAAACCCGTAAAAATGCGAATAACTCTTGAAAAACGTTTAAAATAGTGCTAAAATAGTATTATAAAAATACAAAGGAGAAAGGTTATGGGACAATTTATTATAAGAAAAACGCCCAGCGGCGGATTTAACTTTCATTTGCTTGCCGCAAATAAAGAAAAAATAGCCGTAGCGTCGCAAGTTTACAAAGCGAAAAGCAGTTGTAAAGTCGGTATGGAAAGCGTCGGTAAAAACTCCGTGTTTTGTATTAAGAACAACAGAATCGAAGATAACACGCTTAAAAAACCAACGCCCGTCAATTTTCCGAAGTTCGAGATTTATCTCGATAAAGCGGGATTGTATCGTTACAGACTTTACGCTACCAACGGCGAAAGCATCGCTATGAGCGAAGACGGATACAAGTCCAAATCGGGTTGTTTAAACGGTATAAAAAGCGTTGCGGTCAACTCCGTCAACGCCGAAATAATCGACGAAACGAAATAAAACGGCATTTATACGAACGCCCCCGTCCGACGAAATCGGAACGGGGGCGATTTTTTATAATAGTCGTTATCTTACGCCGAAAAGAAGTTCGCCGTAGGAAGGGTACGGCCAGTCTTTCGCCGAAGTAACGCTTTCGGCGGTGTCCACGTCGACGCGAAGAGCGTTCATTTGCTTAAATACGACGTTTCTGCAATATTGCGCTTCCGCAAGACTGTCGTTTTCGGGGTTGTTTATCAACGCGCTTTCCAACTCGTCGACTTTTTTTGCAATCGACAAGGAAAGAGAAGAAAGTTTTTCGATTCGTTCTTTTTCAAAACAGTCGCGCGCAGAGGGTAAAACGGCAAGCCTTTTTTCCATGGTAAAAGCAAGTTCCCCGACGTATTTGCTGATTGCGGGCAAAACGTCTTTGTTTACCATATCTATCATAGTGGTCGCTTCGATACGTATCGTCTTGACGTAATTTTCAAGCATTATTTCGTATCTTGCGCGCATTTCCGTTTCGGACAAAACTTTGTGTTCGGTAAACAGTTTTACGTTCTTTTCTTTCAAAAAATACGGCAGGCAGTCGGGGGTGGACTTTAAGTTGAGAAGTCCGCGTTTTTCCGCTTCCTTTATCCATTCGTCGTTATAACCGTTCCCGTTAAAGATAATGCGCTTGTGTTCTTTTATGGTGTTTTTAATCAAATCGTGTAAAGCGGAAGTAAAATCTTTCGCGTTTTCGAGTTCGTCGGCAAACTCTTTCAGTTCTTCGGCGACGGCGGTGTTCAAAACGATATTCGCTTCCGCGACAGACATCGAAGAGCCTACCATTCTGAACTCGAACTTGTTCCCCGTAAACGCGAACGGGGACGTTCTGTTTCTGTCCGTGGCGTCTTTCGGAAACTTCGGAATAACGTGTACGCCGACTTTCATCAACGTTTTTTCTTTGCCCGTATACTTGCTGTCCGTTTCGATAGCCGTTAAAATGTCGGTCAGTTCTTCGCCGAGAAACATAGAAACGATTGCGGGCGGGGCTTCGTTCGCGCCGAGCCTGTGGTCGTTACCCGCGCTCGCCGCCGATATGCGTAGCAAATCCTGATACTCGTCGACCGCCTTGATGACCGCGGTCAAGAAAAGCAAAAACTGAGCGTTGTCGAACGGGGTGTTGCCTGGTTCGAGCAAATTAACGCCCGTGTCCGTCGTAATCGACCAGTTGTTGTGTTTGCCGCTGCCGTTTACGCCAAGGAAAGGCTTTTCGGCAAGCAAACATACCATATCGTGTTTTTTAGCGACCTTTTGCATGATTTCCATAGTCAGTTGGTTATGGTCGGTCGCGATGTTTGTCGTTGTGAACACGGGCGCGAGTTCGTGCTGAGCGGGAGCGACTTCGTTATGTTCCGTTTTCGCCAAAACGCCCAACTTCCAGAGTTCGGCGTTGAGTTCTTTCATAAACTCCTGAACTTGCGGTTTTATCGCGCCGAAATAATGGTCTTCCATTTCCTGCCCTTTCGGGGGTTTTGCGCCGAACAGCGTTCTGCCCGTATATATTAAATCTTTTCTTTTGTCGTATAAATCTTTGGGGACTAAAAAATATTCCTGCTCGGGGCCGACGGTCGTTTTAACGGTTTTTGCGGTAGTGTTGCCGAAAAGCCGAATAACTCTCAACGCTTGCTTGTTTATCGCCTGCATAGAACGTAGCAAAGGGGTTTTCTTGTCCAACGCTTCCCCGCCGTACGAACAAAACGCCGTCGGAATACACAAAACGTTGTCTTTGATAAACGCAAACGACGTGGGGTCCCACGCGGTGTATCCGCGCGCTTCGAAGGTCGCCCTTAATCCGCCCGACGGAAAAGAAGACGCGTCCGGCTCGCCCCTGACGAGTTCTTTACCGCTGAACTCCATAATAACCGAACCGTTCGACGTCGGCGAAATAAAACTGTCGTGTTTTTCGGCGGTAATTCCCGTCATCGGCTGAAACCAGTGCGTAAAATGAGTCGCGCCGTTTTCGACCGCCCAGTCTTTCATGCTGTTTGCGATGACGTTGGCCGTGTCTATGCTCAGCCGTTCCCCTTCGTCAATGGCTTTTTTGAACTGATTAAACGTTTCTTGCGGCAACCGTTCTTTCATAACTCTTTCGTTAAACACTTTGCTTGCGAACAACTCTTTCATACTTTCCATAATTCATCTCCGAAAATAAAAAAGCGACAAGGAAAAATCCTTGACGCCTTTGCCAACTTGATTACGGCGATATTATAAACCCGCAAAAAACCGTTTGTCAAGAATATTGAAAAAGTTTTTAAAAAATATTTGACAGCGAGAAATCATAGTGATATAATGCTAGCGTAAAAAGGGCAACGGAGTCCTGCTTGACGAGTTTAAGCGGTCCGTCGCCCTTTTTTGGTTTTTACGGGGCGTAACGACGGGTTAACGGAAACGGCTTTAACGCAAGAAGCGAAAGCGCGCAAAAAAAACTAAAAAAAAGTTTTTAGGAAATATACAAACCGCCGTGAAAATGATATAATAAAAGGTAAGAAAAGGCCGAGTCGTTTTCGGACGAAAAAACGACGACGGGTACGGAGATTTATTCGTCAGAACTCGGAAGGGTTAAAACAAAGGAGTTTATATGAACAATTCTTATAAAGACGTAATCGAATACGTAAAGGAAGAAGACGTGAGATTCGTAAGGCTTGCGTTCTGCGATTTGGAAGGCAACCTTAAAAATTGCGCAATCGCCGCAGACGGGCTTGAAAACGCGTTCAGAAACGGCGTGTCGTTCGACGGCTCGGCTTTAAAAGGATTTTTATCCCCCGAAAAGTCGGATTTGTTGTTGTTTCCCGATCCGTCCACTTTGACGGTGCTGCCTTGGCGTCCCGCTCAAGGCAAAGCCGTAATGCTGTTTTGCGATATAAGACACCCCGACGGCGCGCCTTTCAAAAAGGATTCGAGATACGTCTTGAAACAAGCGGTCGAATACGCGGAAAGTAAAGGAATAACGTGTAATTTCGGCACGGAGTTCGAGTTCTATTTATTTAAACTCGACGAGAACGGCGAAAAGACGAACATACCCATAGACAACGGCGGGTATATGTCTGCGGATCCGTTCGACAGGGGGGAGAACATACGCAGAGAGATTTGTCTGACGATAGAAGAAATGGGGCTTTTGACGGAGCGTTCTCACCACGAAGAAGGGCCGGGACAAAACGAGATAGACTTTAAGTATTCGGACGCGTTGAACTCGGCGGATCAGTCGATACTTTTCAAAACGGCAACGAGAAACATCGCGTATAAAAACGGGTATCGGGCGAGTTTCGATCCAAAACCTATCGCGGGCAAAAGCGGCAGCGGCGTGCATATCAACGTGTCGGTAACTTCAAAAGACGGCAAGGACGTGTTCGATAATTTCGTCGACGGAGTATTGACGCGGGCTAAGGAAATGACCGCGGTGTTCAATCCGTCTTTGCGTTCGTACGACAGGCTCGGCGACAAAAAAACGCCGAAGAAAATATTCAGGAGCGAAGAAGACAGGACCGCGCTTATAAGAATACCCGCGTCGGCGGGGGAAAAACGGTTTGAATTGCGTTCTCCCGACGGCCATACCAACGTTTATCTTGCGTACGCGCTCATCATTTACGCGGGTGTGGAAGGTGTGTTGAACGGTACCGTTTATACGAATACGAGCGACAGTCTGCCCTGCGGGTTGGACGAAGCGAGAAAGATTTTTCGTAGCAGCGAGTTTATTAAAAAATATTTGGGCAACGAAATAGCGGATTGCATTTAAAGGTTTATGTTTTTTGACGACAGACAAAAGGTTCTGGTCGTTTCATCGTCGTTAAAAGCGGAAGATTTTATCAAAAACTGTCTGAAAGACGGGTATATTTCGGAATACGCTCGGTCGGGCGCGATTGCAAGGCAACTTCTTTCAGGCAAGGAATACGACACGGTAATAATCAACTGCCCTTTAAAAGACGAGTTCGGAACGGACCTTGCCGAAAACGTAATAAAAAACGGGTACGCGGGTGTAATGCTGCTCGTTAAGTCGGAAGTTTTCGACGACGTTTCCTACGCGATGGAAAAGGCGGGCGTATACACTTTGGCGAAACCTGTTTCGTCGTCGACGTTTCGTCAGGGGCTTGCGCTTACCAACGCTACCGCCGCAAGACTTAAAGGGCTGGCTAGAAAAACGGAAAACCTGCAAGAGAAAATGGAAGAAATAAGGCTTGTGGCAAGGGCGAAGTTGCTGCTTATCACAAAACTTAGGTTCAGCGAAGAAGAAGCGCATAAATACATAGAAAAACGCGCTATGGACGAATGCGTCAAAAGAAAAGCGATAGCGTTCGACGTCATAAAAACGTACGGCGATTAGAGAAAACGGGAGTTAATATGAAAAAATATATTTTTGTAACGGGCGGAGTCGTTTCGGGGCTGGGCAAAGGCATTACGGCGGCGTCGCTCGGAAGGTTGTTGAAAGCAAGAGGATTGAAAGTGGCGGCTCAGAAACTCGATCCGTACATAAACGTAGATCCCGGCACGATGAGTCCGTATCAACACGGCGAAGTGTACGTAACCGAAGACGGCGCGGAAACGGATTTGGATTTAGGACATTACGAAAGGTTTATCGACGAAGATTTGAACAAGTATTCTAATCTTACGACGGGCAAAGTGTTCTGGAACGTTTTAAACAAAGAACGCAGGGGCGAATATCTCGGCTCTACCGTGCAAACCATTCCGCATATAACCAACGAAATAAAAGAGTTTATATACAACGTAGGCAAAAAGACGGACGCGGACATAATAATCACGGAAATCGGCGGTACGATAGGCGATATAGAGTCCCAACCCTTCGTCGAAGCGGTAAGACAAATATCGCTCGAAGTCGGCAAGGAGAACAGTTTGTTCATTCACGTAACGCTCGTGCCGTTCTTGTCGGGCAGCGACGAACACAAAAGCAAACCCACGCAACATTCGGTTAAAGAATTGCAGGGAATGGGCGTGCATCCGAACATAATAATTTTGCGGTGCGACGAGCCGCTCGAAGAAAACATTTTCAACAAAATCGCGTTGTTTTGCAACGTGAAAAAGGATTGCGTTATCGAAAACCAAACGCTTCCCGTTTTGTACGAAGCGCCTTTAATGCTCGAAAAGAGTCGGTTCAGCGAAGTCGTTTGCAGAGAACTCGGCATCACTTGTCCCAAACCTAATATGACCGAATGGGAGAAAATGGTAAACAAGATAAAACACCTTGACAAACAAGTCAACATCGCTCTCGTCGGCAAATACGTCGCTTTGCACGACGCGTACTTGTCCGTAGCGGAAGCGTTGCGCCACGCGGGATTCGAATACGGAGCGAAAGTCAATATTTTGTGGACGGACAGCGAAAAGATAACCGAACAAAACGTAGCCGAAATATTAAAAGACGCGGACGGCATCATCGTGCCGGGCGGATTCGGAAGCAGGGGCGTGGAAGGTAAAATCGCGACGTGTAAGTACGCGAGAGAAAATAACGTTCCGTTTTTGGGAATATGTCTGGGCATGCAAACCGCCGTCATAGAGTTCGCGAGAAACGTATGCGGACTCGTCGGGGCGAATTCGGGCGAGTTCGATTCGGACAGCAAATATAAAGTCATAGACTTTTTGCCCGAACAAAGCGACGAAGTAAACAAGGGCGGCACGTTAAGGCTCGGCGCGTATCCGTGCAAAGTAAAGGAAGGCACGCTTCTTTACGAATGTTACGGCAAAACGGAAATCAGCGAAAGGCACCGTCATCGTTACGAGTTCAACAACGAGTACAGAAAAATATTGACGGATAACGGGTTGGTTGTCGGCGGGACTTCTCCCGACGAATACATCGTCGAAACGATAGAGAATCCGAAATGCAAATATTTTATAGGCGTTCAGTTCCATCCCGAATTCAAATCGCGTCCCAACAAACCGCATCCGCTGTTTTTAGGGCTGATAAAGAATTCGTTAAAATAAGGTTTGATAAAACATAAAAAAGATTCGGAGAAATTATGAAAGAGTTTTACGAAAATCCGTTGTGTGAAAGATATAGCGGCGAAGAGATGAAAAGAATATTCTCTCCCGACGAAAAATACTCGACGTGGCGAAAGCTTTGGGTTGCTTTGGCTAAGGCGGAAAAAGAGTTGGGATTGAATATTACCGACGAGCAAATCGAAGAAATGCAGTCGCGCGTTTACGATATTGACTACGAAAAGGCTAACGAGTACGAGAGTAAACTTCGCCACGACGTAATGGCGCATTTAAGGGCGTATTGCGACGTTTGTCCGAAAGCCGCTCCGATAATCCATCTGGGCGCGACGTCTTGTTACGTCGGGGACAATACGGACGTTATCGTAATGAAAAAAGGACTTATCCGCATAAAGAAACTGCTCGTAACGCTGATAAACGAACTCAAAGATTTCGCGATTAAACACAAAGACGACCAAACGCTTGCGTACACTCATTTTCAGGCGGCGCAACCAACGACCGTCGGCAAAAGAGCGACTCTTTGGATACAGGATTTGATAAACGACCTCGATAATCTGGATTTTCAGTTGTCGAGATTAAAACTGTTGGGGTGCAAGGGAACGACGGGGACTTCCGCAAGTTTTTTAACGCTTTTCAAGGGAGATAAAGAAAAGGTTAAAAAGTTGGAAAAACTCATCGCGAAAGAAACGGGCTTCGACGATTGTTACGACGTGTCGGGACAAACTTACAGCCGAAAAGTCGACTATTACGTCCTTTCGGCGCTGTCGGGTATCGCTCAGAGCGCGTCCAAGTTTTCTTCGGACGTAAGACTTCTTTCTCACCTGAAAGAGTTCGACGAGCCGTTTGAAGACAATCAAGTCGGTTCTTCGGCGATGGCGTATAAAAGAAACCCGATGAGAAGCGAAAGAATAGCGTCGTTGTCGAGATACGTTATCGTAAACTCGCTCAATCCCGCAATGACCGCTTCGGCGCAGTGGCTTGAAAGAACGCTCGACGACTCGGCGAACAGACGAATATCCGTCCCCGAAACCTTTTTGGCGGTAGACGGAATACTGTCGCTTTATATCAACGTCGTCAAGGGCGGAGTCGTTTACCCTAACGTAATGAAACGGCACATGGAAGAAGAACTTCCTTTTATGGCGACGGAAAATATTTTGATGCGCGCCGTCGAAAAGGGCGGGGACAGACAGGTTTTGCACGAACGGTTGCGTAAAATTACCGTCGCCGCGGCGAAAGAGTTCAAACTAAGCGGCGCAAAGACGGACGTTTTAAGCGAAATAGCGCAAGACGGGGCGTTTAACTTGACGAAAGAAGAAATAAACGATATATTAAAAACAAATTCGTTTATCGGAATGGCCGATTATCAGACGGAAGAGTACGTAAACGACGTCGTATCGCCATTAATAGAAAAAAACGCGGACTATATAATACAGCCCGAAAAAATCAAGGTATAGGTAAAAAAACATGTTGACATCTATCGTAGGAATAAACTGGGGCGACGAAGGCAAGGGACGTATGGTCGATCTTTTGTCGAGAGATTACGACGTTGTTTGTCGTTATCAGGGCGGAAACAACGCGGGGCATACGATTATCGAGGACGGGCATAAGTTCGTGCTTAATTTGTTGCCGTCGGGCATTTTAAGAAAAAATACCGTAAACGTTCTGGGTAACGGAATGGTTATAGATTTAAAGCACTTGTTCAACGAAGTGCAATCGTTAAGGGAAAAGGGAGTCGAAATATCCCCCGAAAACCTTAAAATAAGCGACAGAGCGACGATTTGCATGCCCTATCACGTCCTTTTGGATTGTCTGGAAGAAGACAGACTGCAAGGCAAAAAGTTCGGCTCGACAAGACGCGGAATATCCCCCGTGTACGCCGATAAGTATATGAAAAAGGCGTTGCGTATGGGCGACTTGCAAGACTTGAACGCGCTGCGTGAAAAGATAGCCGACATCGTGGAATGGAAAAATCTTACGGTAGTCGGCGGGTACAAGGCGGAAAAAATAAACGTCGACGACACGATCGAGTGGCTTGAAAAATACGGATTGCCGTTTAAAGATTACGTCGTAAACGTTACGGATTATTTAAGCGACCGGATAAGTCGGGGCGACAACGTTATGTTCGAAGCGCAATTAGGCGCGCTGCGGGACGTGGATTTCGGCATATATCCGTACACGTCGGCGTCGAACACGATAGCGGCTTACGCGCCGATAGGTGCGGGGATTCCGTTTGCGAAACTAGACAAAGTAATAGGAATAATGAAAGCGTATTCGACTTGCGTCGGCGAAGGACCTTTTACTTGCGAAACGTTCGGCAAAGAAGCGGATAAATTGAGAAAGGCGGGCGGCGAATACGGCGCGGCGACGGGAAGACCGAGAAGAGTCGGCGGATTCGACGTGGTTGCGTCGAGATACGGCGTAAAGATGCAGGGCGCGGACTCGGTTGCGCTTACAAAACTCGACGTGTTGTCTTATCTTGACAAGATACCCGTATGCGTCGCTTACGAAATAGACGGCAAAATCGAAACGTCGTTTCCGTCCGGCGAAAGACTTAACAGGGCGAAACCCGTATACGAATATCTTGACGGGTGGAACTGCGATATTTCAAAATGCAGAAAACTTTGCGAGTTGCCCGAACAAGCGAGAGAGTACGTTCGTTATATAGAAAAAGCGACGGGGTGTAAGATAGAGTACGTTTCCGTCGGTGCGGACAGGGAAGAATATATCGAGGTTTGACAAATGAAAAAATTATCGTTGGTTTTCGCATTTATTTTAACGTTTTCGTCGGGTATGTTAGACGTGTACACTTACGCGTCCCGAGGCGAAGTTTTCGCCACGATGCAAACGGGAAATATGCTGAAATTCGCGGTGGCTGTTTTTGAAGACGGACGTGTTTTGAAGTTTATATTGCCGATACTTTCGTTTATAGTCGGCATATTCGTAGCAAGGGCGTTTTCGCTTACCGAAAACGGCAGGGCGTATTGTTTGTCCGTTCAGGCGGTGTTAACGGCTAGCGTCGTGTTTATTCCGTTCAGTTACGAGTATAACGTGTTCGCGAACTGTTTGCTGTCGATAGTCGGCGCGATGATTTTCGAGTCGTTCAGGGTGTGTTGCGGCACGCATTACACGGCTACTATGTGTACCAACGATTTACGTTTGTTCGCCGAAGGTTTTTTCGACGCGATATTCAAACGGTCCAAAAAGAAAACTTTGTTTTATTTGTTTATAATTTTATGTTTCACCGCGGGGTGCGTGGCGGGTAAAGCGTTGGTAGACGCAATATTCAACTACACGGTACTCGCTTTGGCGGCGTTTTACGTAATATTATTCGTTATCAATATTTTTATAGGAAAAGAAACATGCGACATCAAACAGTCTTAGTTATAGATTTCGGCGGACAGTATAACCAACTTATAGTAAGAAGAGTAAGAAATCTCGGAGTATACGCGGAACTCGTTCCCGCCGACATCACGGTAGAAAGAATAAAAAGTTATAACCCGATAGGAATCGTTTTCACCGGCGGGCCAAACAGCGTGTTCGGTGAAGATTCGCCGAAAATCGACGGCGAAATATTTAATTTAAACGTACCCGTATTCGCTATATGTTACGGAATGCAGTTGACCGCTTATATGCTTAAAGGCAAAGTCGTTCACGCGAAAATCAGGGAGTACGGCAAACAAAAAATAGAATACGGCAACAGCGTTATCTTTGACGGAATAACGAACGGCGTGTGCTGGATGAGTCATACCGATCAGGTAGAAGAACTGCCCGAAGGATTCAGAGTTACGGCGTCTACGTCGACGTGCAAAATAGCGGCGTACGAGAACGCCGAAAGAAAGATTTTCGCCGTACAATTCCACCCCGAAGTCGTTCATACCGAAAACGGCAACCTTATTTTGAAAAACTTTTTATATAAGGTTTGCGGAGCGACGGGCGACTGGCAGATGAGCGATTACGCGAAAGAGCAAATCGAAAAGATAAGAGAAAAGGCGGGCGACGGCAAAGTATTGTGCGCGATGAGCGGCGGAGTCGATTCTGCGGTCGCGGCGACGATTTTACACAAGGCGGTAGGAAACAACCTGATTTGCGTTTTCGTCGATCACGGAATGTTGAGAAAAGACGAAGCAACCCGCGTCATGCGAGTTTTCAAAGACGAAATGGGTATGAATCTTATCAAGGTAGACGCGGGCGATTATTTTTTAAAAGCGTTGAAAGGGGTTAAAGAACCCGAAAGAAAACGCAAGATAATAGGCAAATCGTTTATCGACGTGTTCGACGCGGAATCCAAAAAGATAGGCAAAGTCGATTATCTCGTTCAGGGGACGATTTACCCCGACGTAATCGAAAGCGGGCTGGGGAAAAGCGCGGTTATCAAATCGCACCACAACGTGGGCGGTCTTCCGTCCGTCGTCGATTTTAAAGAAATCATCGAACCGTTGCGCAGTTTGTTTAAAGACGAAGTACGAGAGTTGGGTCTTTCGCTGGGGCTGCCCGAAGACGTGGTTATGCGTCAACCCTTTCCGGGGCCGGGGCTTGCCGTCAGAATAATCGGCAACGTAACGAAACAAAAAGTTAAGATTTGTCAGGACGCGGACGCCATTTTCCGCGAAGAAATCAAAAACGCGGGATTAAGCGACAAAATCTGGCAATATTTCGCGGTGCTTACGGATATGCGGTCGGTAGGCGTTATGGGGGACGAAAGAACGTACGACTACACCGTCGCGTTAAGGGCGGTAACAAGCGTCGACGGAATGACGGCGGACTGGGCGGATATTCCGCGCGACGTGTTGGTTAAAACTTCGTCGAGAATAGTCAACGAAGTAAAACACGTCAACCGCGTGGTATACGATATAACCAGCAAACCGCCCGCAACGATAGAGTGGGAATAAAAACAAAGCGTGATGAAAAACATCACGCTTTTTTGTATGCGGGGGTTAGTCGAGAACTCCGCCCGACAGAGATATATTTTGCAAAAAGTGTTGAAACACGTCGATTTAATATGTTACAATAGAACCGACGGTACGAAAGGGCGCAAAAAAAGTCCTGCAACGCAGAACTCTTGCTTCGCCGATGCGAAAAACGGATAGACAAAGTTTTATTTGAACTCGCTTTGTTACTTTGTACTTTTAATTTACCACAAAAAAATATATTTGTCAAGGGGGATTGAGAAAAAATGGAAAAGTTTTATATCGGAGCGGACATAGGCACAGAATCGGTAGGTATCGCGTGTACCGACGAAAACTATAACCTTCTTCGCGCGAAAGGTAAAGATTGTTGGACGGTACGCTTGTTTGACAAAGGCGAAACGGCGGCGAAGAGAAGATCGTTCAGAACGGCAAGAAGACGACTTGCTCGGCGTAAACAACGAATTAACCTGTTGCAAGACTTGTTCGCGCCGTATATCGAAGACGCAACCTTTTTCATACGGCTGAACAACAGCATGCTTTTGCCGGAAGACAAAGACGAATTGTTGTCGGGCGACAAAAACAACTTGTTTGCGGGTAAATACGACGACAAAGAGTTTTATACAGAGTTTCCGACGATTTATCATTTAAGGGACAAGTTGATAAAAGGCGGGGATTACGACTTGCGCCTTTATTACCTTGCCATTCACCACATAATAAAATATCGCGGACACTTTTTGAAAGAAGGCAGCGTCGAAGACGTCAGGGACTTTTCAAAACTGCTGCAAGATTTGAACGACGTAATTAAAGGTTTTTACGAGGGCGAGATTCCCGAGTTTTCGCCGTCAAGCGGCGAAAAAGCAAAAAAGATTTTGCTCGACGACAAGAAGAGCGGTAAAGACAAACAGCGCGAGTTGGAAGAAATGTTCTGCGCGGACACGAAACAGGCGCGGGAAATAATAAAAGGTATGCTCGGCGTAAAGATTTCCCCGAAAGTTTTGTTTGGCGAAGGTTACGAAGAAGAAAAGAGTTTTTCTTTCAAAGAAGTGTCGGACGAAGCGTTTGAAGAAATGAAACAAACTTACGACGACGACTTTTCGTTGCTTGCCGCCGTTCGCGCGGTGTACGGGTACGTTGCGTTTGAAAAGATTTTGAAAGACAAAGACAATATTTCGTCGGCGATGATTGCCGTTTACGAAAAACACAAAGACGACTTAAACCGCTTGAAAAAGTTTATAAAAGGCGAACCGAACGCCGACTACGGCAAGATTTTCAGAAAAACGAACGAGAAAAACAACTACGTCAACTATATCGGGTACACGAAAAAAGACGGCAAAAAAACCAAAGTCGAAAAATGCAAAAAAGACGACGATTTTTTCTCGTATCTTGAAAAGTATTTGTCGAGCCTTACGGACGTTAAAGATGAAAAAACACGGGACGAGATAATAAAAGAAATCAAAGACGGAACGTTTTTACCTAAGATTGCACACAGTGACAATGGTTTGTTCCCGAAACAAATCAACGAAGTCGAACTCGATAAAATCGTAAACAACATGGTTAAGAACCACCCCGAAACGGCGACGATTAAAAACAAAATCAAACCGTTGTTCAATTTCAGAGTGCCGTACTACGTAGGGCCGCTTACGGGCGTCAATTCGTGGGCGGTGAAAAAAAACGACGAAAAAATCACCCCGTGGAACTTCGACGACGTTATCGACAAAGCGAAAACCAACGAAGCGTTTATGCGTAAAATGACGTGTAAATGTACGTATTTGCGCGGAGAAGACGTTTTGCCTAAATCGTCCATACTGTACCAAAAATACGACGTCCTCAACCAACTCAACAAACTTACAATAAACGAAACGCCCGTTTCGATAGAATTAAAACAAAAGATTTTCAACGACTTGTTTTTAAAATACCCGAAAGTCGACAACAAGAAAATACGGGAATATCTTGTAAAGTGCGGGTACGTGTCGGCTGCCGACGCGAACGATATCGCTCTTGGCGGCAAAGACGGGGACTTTAAAGCGTCGATGTCGTCGTATATACGGCTTAAAAACATACTCGGCGATTTCGTCGACAAGGATTTGGCGGACAATACGAGAGTATGCGAAAACATTATTTTGTGGCACACTCTCAACACGGACAAAAAGATAGTAGCCGATTTGATAGAGAAAAACTACGGCGATATTCCCGAAATAAAAAACAACGTCAAACAGTTGAAAGGGCTTACGTTCAACGACTTCGGCAGATTTTCCGAAAGGTTTCTGAGCGGAATCACGGCGGTGGACAAATCGACGGGCGAAATACTTCCCTTAACGATTATGGACGTCTTGTACGAAACGAACGAAAATCTTAACGAAATATTGTTCGACGAAAGATACAACTTTAACGAAACGATACAAGCGGAAAACGGCGAACGGCAAGAAGTAACTTACGACACGCTTAAAGAGTTGTACGTTTCGCCCGCCGTCAGACGCGGATTATGGCAAACGCTTACCGTTATAGACGAATACGTAAATGCGATAGGCAGGAATCCCGACAAGATTTTCGTCGAAGTAACGAGAGAATCCGGCGCGAAAGGGGACGAAGGCAAAACTCAACCGAGAAAGAAACAACTTTTAAAAAAATACGAAACGATAACGGAAGGATACGCCGACGTAATACAAAGACTCGGCAAGGAGGAATATACCGACGCAAAACTTCGTCGGGAACGACTGTACTTATATTTCCGTCAACTCGGCAGATGTATGTACACGGGGAAGGAAATATACTTAGATAAGATAAACGATTATAATTTGTACGACGTCGACCACATTATACCGAGAGCGTTGACGAAAGACGACAGTCTTGACAACAAAGTGCTTGTTTGCAGAGAAAAGAACGTGGAGAAAAAAGACGAATACCCGTTACCTGCGGGGTTGGCAAACGCCGCCGCGCGTAAACACTGGGAACTTCTTTTAAACAAAAAACTTATTTCGCGAACGACTTACGACAGACTCGTAAGAACCGCCCCGCTCACAAAAGAAGACTACGACGGGTTTATCAACCGCCAAAAGGTTATAACCGACCAAACCGCAAAAGCGGCAATCGAACTTTTGAAAATCAAATACCCCGACGCGAAGTTGGTATACAGCAAAGCCAAAAACGTAAATGACTTTAAAAACGAGTTCAAACTGTTCAAGTGCAGAGAAACGAACGACTTGCACCACGCGAGAGACGCTTACCTTAACGTAGTCGTCGGTAACGTGTACGACCGCTATTTTGAAATATGGAAACATCGCATAGACAAAGAAAGGTCTTTGCCGGACGGCGGAAAATACGACCGCGATTTACAGGAAGGCAGAACGTTCGACGTGGAAAAGGTTTTTCGTTACAAAGTATCGGGCGCGTGGAACAAAACCGAACACCTTGACGTTGTAAATAAAACCTTTACCCGCAGGTCGATGTCGGTTACATATTACGCAACGCGCTACAACGGAATGTTTTATGAACAAAACGCAACCAAAAAAAGAGATTCGGCAACGAGAATCGCCCCGATAAAAGGTAAAGGCGCGCTTTCGGACGTTTCAAAGTACGGCGGATATAACTCGCTCAGTACGGCTTTTTTCGCGATAGTATCGTCTGTAAACAAAAAGGGAGAACGGGTAAAAACGATAGAAGCGATTCCCGTACTTGCGGTGTACGGCAAAGAAGATGTTCGGGACGCGGTAACAAAATATATCGTCGACGATTTAAAGTTGAAAGAGCCGAAAGTCATCGTTCCGCAAGTGAAAAAAAGACAACTCGTTTCGTATAACGGAACGCTGTGTTGCATTACTGCAATAACGGGAAATCAGATAATTGCTCATAACGCAACACAACTTTTTACGGACAACAAAACGGACGAATACGTTAAAAAGTTGGTAAAACTTCTCGACGAGTATGCGAAAGGATTCGTAAAGGACGACGAAAGCAGATACGTTGTCGATAAAGAACAAAACGAAAAACTTTACAGTGATTTGAAAGCAAAACTTGACGAAAAAAGGTTTGAGGGGCTTTCCGCCTTTAAAACGTTTAAAAAGAATCTTGAAAAAGGAGAAGAAGCGTTTAAGGAATTAAGCGTTTTAAATCAAAGTAAAGTGCTTTTGCAAATCTTTAAGTTTTTCAAGTGCAACGGCGAAACGGCGGATCTTACGCTTATCGACGGCAGTGGTAGAAACGGCAGGGGTAGAAGCGGAACTATTTATATAAACAAAGATATTACCGACGTAGATTTCAGACTTATAGATTTATCGCCCGCAGGACTTACCGAAAAAGTCAGAAAGGTGTGATATGGGGTTTCGTACGGTCGTAGTCAATACTCGCAGTAAGTTGGAACACAGGCTTAACTTTTTAATAATACGCAGCGAAAAGGAAAAACGCGTTTATATAAACGAAATAAACACGTTGATAGTGCAAAGCACGGCTGTTTCGCTTACGGCGTCGCTGCTCAGCGAACTTGTCCGCAACAACGTAAAAGTTATTTTTTGCGATGAAAAGTGCAACCCTTCGGCGGAACTTTTGCCTTATTACGGGGCGCACAATACTTCCAAACGCATAAAAACGCAAACTAAATGGAAAAAGGAAACGAAAGATAAAGTCTGGAAAAGGCTTATCGAACAAAAAATTCGTTCGCAGGAGAGTTTGTTGCGCGCGCGGGGTTTTATCGCCGAAGCGGATATGCTGAAAAGTTACTCGGCGGAAGTTACGTCGGGAGATACGACGAACAGAGAAGGTCATGCCGCGAAAGTTTATTTCAACGCGGTATTGCCCGACAGAGCAACTCGGCGCAGTTCCGACTTTATAAACGGGTGCCTTAATTACGGTTACGCGGTGTTGCTTTCCGCGATAAATCGAGAAATAGTGTCGGGCGGGTACATAACGCAACTCGGCATTTGGCACGACAACGAGTTTAACGATTTTAATTTAGGTTCCGACCTTATCGAACCGCTCAGAACGATTGCGGACGAAACGGCGCTTTCGATAGAGAAAGGCGACAAGGATTTCAAACGCAAAATGGCAAACGTACTTAACTACGAAACGGTTTTTTCGGGTAAAAAAACTACGCTCGACATCGCTATAAGGCAATACGTAAAAAGCGTTTTGTACGCTTTGGAAGAAAACGACGACTCGTTGATTATTTTCCCCGAAAACGTAAAAATAGCGTTATGAATAATAAGTTTATGAGATTGTTGATATTTTTCGATTTACCTATGGAAACGTCGAAAGACAGAAAAGAATACGCCGCTTTTCATAAGTTTCTGATAAAAAACGGCTTTATAATGATGCAAAAATCCGTGTATTCTAAACTCGTTATCAACAACGTAACGAGCGAAGCGGTTAAAACGAAAGTGTCCAAAAACTTGCCGTCCGCGGGTATGGTGGAACTTTTGGAAGTTACGGAAAATCAATTTTCGCGTATAGAATATCTCGTGGGCGACAAACAGTCTCTCGTAGAAGAAAGTATGGACAGGTTGATAGAAGTATGATAAGCGTAGCGCATAAACACATAGAAACGTTTATTGAGTTGAACAGCGGTTCTCCTTTCGTGCTTACGGTGGAAAACTCAAAAGAATATTATCGTTTTATCGTCGAACTCGAAAAAGCCTTTTCGGGCGAACTCAGCGAGTTCTCTTTTTGGAAAGGGGACGACAGAGTTTCTCCCGAAAAGTACGGCGAAATAATTTTAAGCCCTTTTTATTTTGAAGCGACCGATAAAAAGATTATAAACTTACTGCATAAAAAGTTGCAATATAACTATAACGACGGGGAGTTTATTTTAAGTTTTAACGAAATCAACGCGAAAATCGAAAGTTTTTTATACGACTTATGCGCGACGGTAAGTTTTTCAATCGACCACGACGAGTTGGCGATAGAAGATTTATTGAAAGTTTGTTCCGTAAAACCGTCTAAAACGTATGACGGGCTGCTTGAAAAACTAATTTGTTATATTAACGTTTTTATAGAACTCAAATCGGTTACCTTTTTCGTATTGACGGGCATTAAAGACGTTTTGTCCGAAGAAGAAATCGACTTGTTGTACAAACATTGCGAACTTAACAAAGTGGAACTTTTGTTGCTGGAACGGCGAACGGACGAAAAAACGTTTGAAAACGAGCGAAAAATAATAATTACGGAAGATCTTTGCGAAATAGTTGAAAATATTCCCGAAACGTAGTAAAATAAATATATAAAGCAAAATAACCGCGCGGCGGCGTGTGCTTTTGGCCTTATTTGAGGTTTGAGAGCTTTGTTATTTTGTAATGTTCTTAAACAATTGCAAAAGTTTATAAAACGATTGCGAAGTTTGAGAGCTTTGTTATTTTGTAATGTTCTTAAACGTTTTTGGAATTATTAAAAGAACAAGGAGAGTTTGAGAGCTTTGTTATTTTGTAATGTTCTTAAACTAAAGGAAAACGCAAGTAATTTATATCGTCGTTTGAGAGCTTTGTTATTTTGTAATGTTCTTAAACTTTTCCGTTATAGCCAACACAAACGAATCTGTTTGAGAGCTTTGTTATTTTGTAATGTTCTTAAACCAAAACGAACGCAAGTTAGACCCCGATGATGTTTGAGAGCTTTGTTATTTTGTAATGTTCTTAAACATACTGCTTGCCCGTTGGCTGACGATTTGGGTTTGAGAGCTTTGTTATTTTGTAATGTTCTTAAACAACTGGGCGGAGTATTGTTCGTTTAGGGGAATAAAAGACAAAAAAGGTTTTTGACAATTTGTACGACAATATGGCAAAGGAGATAAAAGAATGAATGTAATAGAGAAAGAATATAAGGAAAAAATAGGGGGAGATTTAATTCCATTATATATGGTAATGGGCAACTCGATTTTTGCCGATAAGTTTGAGCAAAGCCCCTTGTTGGTATACGCATACTGTATTGAACACAATAAGACGTGGGAAGAAGTTCTTGAATGGCATCCCATTGCGGGAGTTGAATATTAAGGACAGGGGGGATGAGTTGTGATGACCAGTTTGAGAGTTTTGTTGTTTTGTAGAGTGAATTAACTAACGCCCCGCTCGGCGGTATCGTAAAATTACGTTAGCGTCGAGCGGGGCGTCGATTTTTATCGACAAAGCGGTAGAAAACAATCAAAGACAAGTAAAATTAAAATAAAAGTAGGTTAAAGAATTGAAAAACGGGTCGATATGTGATATAATCAAAAAAGTATTCCTAAGGCGGAGAACCTTGAATTCGTGAAAAATAAAGTCGATTGCAGCGCGACGACGTAAAAAACGCGCAAGGGGTACCCCTTTTCTCGCTGTTGGCGAGAAAAGAACGTTAACGGGTTCCCGTCAGTATAAAAAGGAAAGAACGGTATGAACGTTGTAATTTTAATATGCGATATAATCGGGACGTTGATAAGCGTTTGCGTTTTATACCGCATTGTGTTTTTCATAATCGGATTGTTTAAAGTCAAGCATTTTAAAAAGACGGAAGCGCGTAGTAAGTACGGTATTTGCATTTGCGCGAGAAACGAGCGGAGCGTTATCAAAAACCTTTTGGAAAGCATTTATAACCAAGATTATCCGAAAGACAAAATTGCCGTTTTCGTTTGTCCCAACAACTGTACGGACGACACGGCTCAGGTCGTAAAAGATTATGCGAACGAACATCCCGACTTGGCTGTCTACGTTTACGAACGCGAATGTAAAGAAGAACGCACCAAAGGGTACGCGTTAAGGTATATGTTCGGGAAAATCAAAGAAGAGTTCGAGCGCGGAACGGACGAGTTCGACGGGTATTTCATTTTCGACGCGGACAACTTGTTGGCTCCCGATTACGTTTCCCGCATGAACGAAGCGTTCAACGCTAACGAAGGAGAACACCACAACAAGATAGTTACTTCTTTCAGAAACAGTAAAAACATACACCAAAACTGGATATCTTTCGGGTACGCTATTCACTGGATGCGTACGTCGCTTACGGAAAACCGCGCAAAAGCGGTGCTTAATCAGGCGTGCCGTATACAAGGTACGGGGTTTTTGTTTTCAAACGAGCTTGTCAAAGACGGTTGGAACTACGTAACCTTGACGGAAGACCGTTCGTTCGGTACGGACGCAGTCGTTCAAAATTACACGATTACATATTGCGAAGACGCCAAGTTTTACGACGAACAGCCGTACGGGTTGAAAGTCGTGTTGCGTCAAAGAATCCGTTGGAGCAAAGGACATTTGCAATCTTTCGGCGAAAACGCGCCTAAACTGTTAAAAAACATGTTTAAGCGGAACAAAAACTTTTGGATTCAGTACGACAGTTTTTGGATAAACTTCCCGTTCGCCATAGAAAGCGTGTTCCGTAAAATAATCAAATGGTCGATGCAGATAGCGATTGCCGTTATCGCTCATAACTTCGTAGGGTGGGTTGAAGCCTTTTTCATTTCGTGGGCGATAGGGCTTGCCAGCAAATGGCTGAGTAACGTCGCTCTTGCGACGATAGTGTTCGCATATTACCAAAATCAGATACGCGCCATAGAGCCGCCGAAGTTCTGGAAAACGCTTTTTCATCTTTTCATGTTCCCGCTTTTCGATATAATAGGCAAATGGACGACGTACATCGCGCTGTTCAAAAAAGTCGAGTGGAAACCCATTCCGCACGACACCGTGGTAGACGTCGACAAACTTAAATAAAACTTATTCCCCGTCGCCGAACGGTTAGCCGTTCGGCGACGGGGTTTGTTTAAGATTACGCAATAATTTCATTGCGGAAGTTGACATATAAAAGAAACGTGGTATAATTATATATACCACGAACTTAAACGGAGAATTAAAATGAAAGACAACCATTTTTGCGCTATGATAGATTGTTCAAGAAACGCCGTCATGAAACCCGAAAAGGTCAAAGAGTACGCAGAGTATTTGAAAAAACTCGGGTATAATTCGTTGATGCTTTACACGGAAGACACTTACGAAGTCGACGGCGAACCGTATTTCGGGTATCTTCGCGGAAGGTATTCAAAAGCCGAACTGAAAGACATGGCGGAGTATCTTGACGGTATCGGTATGGAACTCATACCCTGTATTCAGACTCTTGCTCATTTGAAAAACATTTTCAGGTGGTGCAAGTACGCCGAAATAAACGACACGGCGGACATTCTTCTTTGCGACGACGACAGAACCTACGCGTTGATTGACAATATGCTTAAAACAATCGCCGAGTGTTTCACTACGAAAACCGTTCATATCGGTATGGACGAAGCGTTTTTGCTCGGTTGCGGTAAATATTTCGCTTTGCACGGTTACCAAAAAAGAACGGATATTTTATTGAACCATTTACGTAAAGTTTGCGATATTGCGAAAAAGTACGGTTTAGAGCCGATTATGTGGTCGGATATGTTTTTCCGTATAGCGAACGGCGGAGCGTATTCGCCCGACGAAAGCGGTAAAATAAACGAGAGCATCGCAGGGCTTATTCCCGACGGGTTAGGGCTTGTGTACTGGGACTATTACCATACCGACAAAAAGACGTACGACAATATGATAGACGGGCATAAAAAACTGACCGACAACGTCTGGTTTGCGGGCGGGTTGTGGACGTGGGTAGGATTTTGCCCCGTAAACGAATACGCAAGAAAAATAACCGAACCCGCTATGATTTCCGCCGGAGAAAAGGGTGTTAAGCACGTTATAATCACGCTTTGGGGGGACGACGGCGGGGAATGTTCTATGTTTTCCGTTTTGCCTAACTTGTTCTACGCGAAAAAACTTTACGACGGCGAAAGGGACTTGAACGCGATAAAGAAAGAGTTTAAAGAGTTGACGGGCGAAGATTTCGACGATATGACGGCGTTGTCGTTGCCGAACGAACTTATGCCGACGGATAAATACGTCAACCCGTCGAAGTATATTTTCTACACCGATTTGTTTACGGGCGCGCTTGCAACGACGTTTATAGACGGCGGCGAGAAAAAGTACGCCGAGTACGGCGACAGGTTAAGAAAAATCAAATCGGACAAGTTCGGGTACTTGTTCGACTACACGGCAAAACTTTGCGACGTTCTTGCGGCAAAATATACGCTTAGCGCGGACGTAAGAAAAGGGTACGAAAACAACGACCGCAAATTGCTTAACGACTGCGTCGAAAGAATAGACGACTGCGTTAAAAAGATAGAAGAGTTTTATCTTTCGTTTGAAAATCTTTGGTTCACCGAAAGAAAACAGCACGGTTTCGACGTTCAGGACGTAAGGCTCGGCGGACTGGTAAAAAGAATGACGTCGTGCAAACGCAGACTTATCGAATATCTTAACGGAAAACTCGAAAAAATCGATGAACTCGAAGACAAACTCATTGACTTTTTAGAAGGTAACGAAGGGGTTAAAAAAGCCGTTATAGGTTATAACGGCTGGGCGGTCAACGTAACCCCGAATAATATGTAAATTATGATAGAAGATTTTGAAAAGGTTGTCGGGAACGACTATAAAAACGTGAAAGTCGAATACAATTTTCACTCTCACGATTATTTGTGTAAACACGCCGTAGGGGACGTGTACGATTACGTGAACGTCGCCGTTCAAAACGGGTTGAAAGTCATCGGTATATCCGACCACGCAATATTTCCCGCGTTGTACGGGGCGCATTTGCCGTACCTTGACGTCAAAGATATAGACGCGCTTTATTTACCGCAGTTTGAAAAAGCCGAAAAGGCGTTTTCAGGCGATATTAAAATCAAAAAAGGCATAGAAATCGAATACTTCGACGGCAATGACGACGTGTATAAAAAATTACTTGAAAAACTCGACTATCTTATTTTGGGCGAACATTTCGTACCGTATAACGGCGGTTGGAGTTTTGCGTTTTCTTCACATACGGAAGAAGAAGCGATTTACCTTTACGACGTTATGATAAAAGGGGTTAAGTCGGGTTATTTTAAGATTTGCGCTCACCCGGACGTCGTTTTTTCGGGCGTTTGCCCAAAGACGGAAAAAACGCTCGCCAAGATGGACGAGTTGATTTCGGAATGCGTCGACAACGGCGTTTTGGTAGAACTCAACGCAAACGGCATAAGGAGTAACGGGTGGCGGTATCCGACGGACGAGCTTGTGGAGATTTGCAAAAAGCGTAACGCGAAAGTCATCGTGTCGTCGGACAATCACAAACCCGAATACCTGTGCGACGATTATATGAAAAAATTGCTTTGCTACGCGTATAAAAAAGGGCTTAACGTAGCGAAAGCGGAAGATATAAACGTTTAACGGCAAAGGGTACGCGAATCGAAAAGCGGCAAAAATCGTTTGCGATAAAGATTTAAGGAAAAGGTTATGAAAATAGAAAAATTATACCCCGAATGTAAAGACAATTTGTGGGGCGGGGAGCAGTTGAAAGAAAAATACAACAAGATAACGGACAAAGAACCCGTCGCCGAGAGTTGGGAACTTTCGTTTCATCGGGACGGGCTTACGAGATTATCTAACGGCAAAACGCTTAAAGAAACGGCAACGCCCGCCGATTTAGGCGCGAATGCGGAAGGTTTTCCGTTCTTTCCCGTTTTGGTAAAACTTATCGACGCTAAACAAAACTTGTCCGTACAAGTGCATCCGAGCGACGACTACGCGTTGCAAAACGAAAACAGTTTCGGAAAAACCGAAACGTGGTATATCGTCGACGCGGACGAGAACGCGAGCATTTATCTTGGGTTTAAAAGGGACGTTACCGAAGAAGAGTTTGAAAAAGGCGTCGCCGACGGGAGCATAACGGACTTGCTTAACCGTTACGAAGTCAAAAAAGGCGAAAGTTATTTCATACCGTCGGGGACGTTGCACGCGATAAACTCGGGGTGTTTGATTTGCGAAATACAACAAAACAGCAACCTTACTTACAGGGTGTACGACTATAACAGAAAAGACAAAAACGGCAACGAACGAGAGTTGCACGTCGATAAAGCGTTGAAGGTTACCGACTTTAAAAAATACGTTTCACCGAAAACGGACGGCGAAAGATTCGCTATGAGCAAGTATTTTACCGCGTTTAAGATAAACGTGGACGGCGTAACTCTTCTGACGGCGGACAAAAAATCTTTCAAGTGCGTAACGCTCGTCGACGGTTCGTGCGAAATAAACGGCGTAAGAATGCTTTTAGGGGACAGTTTTTTCGTTCCGGCGGGGTTCGGCGAGTTTAGTCTTGTCGGAAATTGCACCGTTATCGTTGCCGAAATAAGGAAGTATTATATCGAAACGGAAACGGACGGCGGGGCGGTTACCGTAACGCTCGTCGACGACAACGGTTGCGTGATAGCCGAAAAGACAGGCGACTCGGTATCCGATTTGACCGCCGAGATTTTAAAAGAGAAAGGCATGACCAAAAACGATATAAGTATATGGTAACTCGTCGTAGCGGTTAACGTCCTGTTGCGCGGCGAAAACCCGTTTAAACTATTAAAAAAGCCCGACGCGGCGAATAAGGAATATGAAAAAGGCACTGTAAAAACAGTGCCTTTTTTGTATGGTGCCGCTGGTCGGTACCCGTTGGAGATTGACCTACGGTCAAAAATATTTGCTGACGCAAACATTGACGAACCTTCGGTTCGCCCCCGACACAGCAAACAAAGAATACAAAAAAAGCACTGTAAAAACAGTGCCTTTTTATCGTGGTGCCGCTGGTCGGGGTCGAACCGACACGGTATCGCTACCACGGGATTTTGAGTCCCGCACGTCTGCCAATTCCATCACAGCGGCGTTTTTAATTGCTTAAAAATAATACCATATCTATAAATAAAAATCAAGCGGTTTTAAGCATTTTGACGAAAATACTAGGTTATTTTTTTAACTTTCGCAAATAAAACGCGCAGGGGGAAATAATAAATGCGAAAAATATTGAAAAAATCTTTAAACTATGTTAAAATTATTATTGACCTTATCGTTTATACGGTCGCTTAGGAGAGAATATGCAAAAACTCGTTTTGATTGACGGTAACAGTTTAATAAACCGCGCGTTCTACGCAACGCCGTTGATGTTGAACAAACAAGGCGTTCCCACAAACGCGATTTTCGGGTTTGTCAATATGCTTTTCAAACTTCTTAAAGACGAAGAGCCGACTCATCTTTCCGTCGCGTTCGACCTTAAAGCGCCTACGTTCCGTCATAAAATGTACGACGGTTACAAAGCGACGAGAAAGCCTATGCCCGACGATTTGGCAACGCAGGTGCCGTTGCTTAAAGATTTGCTTAAAACGATGGGCGTAAATCTTATCGAAAAAGCGGGTTACGAAGCGGACGACATTATAGGCACGGTCGCAAAAGGCGTCGACGTTTATACGATTATCGTAACGGGGGACAGGGACTCGTTCCAACTAGTCGACGACCGGACGGAAGTACATTTCACAAGACGCGGCATCACCGACGTAGACGTTTTGAATAAAGACAATTTCCTTGAAAAAATCGGATTCGAGCCGTTGCAGATAATAGATTACAAAGCCATAGCGGGCGATTCTTCGGATAATATACCCGGCATAAGCGGAGTAGGCGACAAGACGGCGAAAACGCTTCTTGCGACGTACGGTTCGCTTGAAAACGTGTACAATCATTTAGGCGATTTTAAAGGTAAACTTTTAGAGCATATAATAGAAAGCAAAGACGCGGCTTTTTTGTCGAAAGAGTTGGCGACGATAGATACGCGCGCCGATATCGATTTTAATATCGACGATATGAAAATCAAACTGCCTTTTTCGTACGCGGTAAAGCAAGCGTTCGCGACGTTCGAGTTTAAAACGTTGCTTAAACGCGAAGAGATGTTTGAAGAAAGCACCGAAGAAACGTTCAGAGAAAAGAGCGACGGACCGACCGTTGAAACGAGAGAAATTAAAAACGAAAAAGACTTGTCTAAGATAACTTTCGGCGACGTTTTCGCAGTAACTTATACGGGGAAACTTTCCGTTTACACGAATGGGGTAAACTATAACGTACCCGTAAGAGAAACGCTGTTCGACGAAGGAATGGACGTCGTGGATTTCTTTAAAGGGCTTGCGCCTGTTCTCGGCGACGAGAATAAAACGCTTATCGTATACGGCAAAAAAGATTTTGCTTACGCCGTCAGCGATTACGGCGTAGAGATAAAATGCAAAACGCAGGACGTGTCATTGATAAAATATCTTGTCGATTACACGGAACGGAAAGAAACTTTCGACGACGTGATAGTAAGCAAGGGGTACAACCCGTTCACGCCGGCGTACGACTTGTTTTTGCTTTACGACGAATTGTATTCCGTTTTAGTCGCGCAAGATATGAAATCTTTGTACGAAAAAGTAGAACTTCCCTTATCCGACATTTTATACGACATGGAGCGTTACGGGTTTAAAGCGGACGTACCCGCGCTGAAAAGACTTTCGGCGGAATACGCGGCGGAAACGGAAACGCTCACGAAAAAGATTTACGAGTTGTCGGGAGAAGTGTTTAACATAAACAGTCCCAAACAGCTCGGCGAAGTGCTGTTCGGCAAAATGGCGATAGGCAAAGGCAAGAAAAACGCGGGCGGGTACTCGACCACCGCCGAAGTTCTGGAAAAGTACGCCGACAGGCATGAGATAATCAAATATATTTTAAGGTACAGAAAAGTACAAAAGTTCAAAAGCACCTACGTCGAAGGATTTCTTGCCGTCGCCGATAAAAACACGGGGCTTATACACACGAGATTCAATCAGACTATTACGAGTACGGGGCGGCTTTCGAGCGCGGAACCGAACTTGCAGAACATTCCCGTAAGGGACGAAGAGAGCGCGAAGATAAGAAGGTGTCTTGTCGCCAGGGACGACGACCACGTTCTGGTCAGCGCGGACTATTCGCAGATAGAACTAAGGCTGCTTGCGGCTTTTTCGGGTTGCAAAACGTTGCAGAACGCGTTTTTGAACAACGTCGACGTACACACGCTCACCGCGTCGAAAGTGTTTAAGGTGGACGAAGACAAGGTTACGAAAACGCAACGAAGAAACGCCAAAGCGGTTAATTTCGGTATAATTTACGGCATAAGCGAATACGGGCTTGCCAAAGATTTGGGTATTTCAAACGCCGAAGCGAGAAGCTATATTTCGTCTTATTTCGCCGAATATCCGGAAGTCAAAGAGTATATGGACAAAAACGTTCGGACGGCGAAAGAAACGGGGTACGTTACCACGATATTCAACAGAAGAAGGGTTATAAGAGAACTGAAATCGACTAATTATCAGGTAAGGCAATTCGGCGAACGGGCGGCGATGAACATGCCGTTACAGGGAAGCAGCGCGGACATAATAAAACTTGCGATGATAAACGTGTTTGAACGGCTTAACCGCGAAAATCTTAAATCCAGACTCGTTTTGCAGGTACACGACGAGTTGGTCGTCGACGCGTTGAAAACCGAAAAAGAACGGGTGGCGAAGATTTTAACGGAAGAAATGGAAAACGCCGTTAAACTTTCCGTTCCGTTGACGGTAGAAGTCGAAAGCGGCGAAAACCTTAATATGGAGTAAAAATGTCAAAAAACATCATTGCGATAACGGGAGGAATAGGTAGCGGAAAATCCACCGTGTCCGAGATAATTAAAGAGTTAGGGTATACCGTTTTCGACTGCGACGAGATAGCAAGAGAAATAACGAAAGAAGACGATTTTTTAAAAAAAGTCGCCAAAATAGACGAGCGGTTCGTGAAAACGGCAGACGGAAAAAAGGTTTACGACAGAAAAAACGTTTCAAGAATAGCGTTCGGCGACTCCGAAAAGTTGAAAAAGTTAAACGAATTGATTCACCCGAGAGTGTTTGAAAAACTCGAAGAGTTGAAATCGAACGCAAAGAGCGAGCCGTGTTTTTGCGAGATTCAACTTTTGTTTGAAACGCAAAGCGAAGATAAGTTCGACGGGGTGATAATCGTAACTTCCCGATTAGAAAAAAGGATTGAGCGTATCGAAAAACGCAACGGGCTTACCAAGGAACAAATAGCAAACGTAATGAACACGCAGATAGACTACTCGACACTCGAAACGGGCGAACGTATAATAATAGAAAACGACTGCGACGTGTCGCAACTGAAAGCGCGGGTTGAAAAGGCGATAGAACTTGCGAAAGAAAAATTGAGTTAGGTGATATTATGGAAGAAAAAGCAACGCCGAAAGGTATTGTAATAGGAAAAAAATGTAACGCGCGGTATATAAAACCGTTGGCGTACGGAATAGTCTACGCGCTTTTCGGTATAGCGATGATAATATTGACTTCGGTAGTGCGGTTCGACGTTCTGATACTCGTGGCGGGTTGTTTCTTTACGGTAACGGGGCTGTGTTTTACGGCTTACGCGGCGTGGGTGATGAGATTGCCGATAGACGCCGTAACGATAGACGATAACGGAATATATATAAGAAGACTGTTCGATTACGCGTATTTGCGGTTTATCGAAATTGCCGACGTGTTGGAACTGCCTACCAAAACGGAAAAAAAGACGGACAGATACGGCATAGTGTTCTTTTCCGTCGGAGATAAAAAGATTACGACTCTTTGCGTTTCGAATGCGTCCAAAGTATACGAAGACGTCGTGAACTCGATACCGCAAATAAAAGCGAGAGAAGCGTATTTTAAAAATTATAATTTATAACCGTTTACCGTAAAGGGCGGCAAAGTCGTCGGGAAAGATTTGTAATCCGACAATAATCGCGTAACGGTTTGAAAAAAAATAAAAAAAGTTTAAAAACCGACCTTAAAACGCTTTACATAACAAAAAAATTAGTATATAATTGTGCTTGTCAATCGGGAAACCGAACGACTTGAAGATGCTCATCATTTTCCCCCTTATCATATATTATTCAGGAAGCAGTTTACGTTCGTAAATTGCTTTTTGAATTTTTTAGGGAAAAATACCCCGTGTCTTTTTTTGACAAAAACGAAAAACCGTGATACAATGTGAATACTAACGCGCGGAGATCGACATGAAAATATTTGCTAAAATCAAAAGTTTTTTATTCAATAATTTAATAGTATGGGTTTTTGCGTTGTTGAGCCTGATGCTCGAAATGTTTTCTAACTGTTTTATCGACAACGGTAAACCCTATTTGACCGAACCATGGTATTTTTTGGCGGTGTGTTCTCTTTTATGCACCGTAATGATAATGACGAGAAACAAAAAAGCGCAATTCGTTATGGGGTCGGTGATTCTTCTAATGCAAACGGCTTTGTCCGTCGGTATGGCGTTTTTGTTTTTCTGCAACGGAACGTTTTTCGACTGGGCTATGATTACGATGCGTAATGACGCAAGCGCGATTCTCGAATACGTCAAACTCGAATACGGGCTTATGGCGATCGGCGTCGGGTTTTCGGGAATCGTTTTGGCGACGGGGATTATTCTTGACAAGAAAACGACGGACGAAAGGATTAAAAGACTTGAAATCGAAACGGGTAAGGCGAAAAAAGAATACTGGATAGAAAGTAAAGGACTGACGCGAACGAACGATAAGACGGAGCAAGAATACGAAACGGAAAAGAAAGAGTTGAGAACTAACTTTCTGAAATCCAAAAAAGATATAGCCGCCGAAAAGAAAAAGGTTAAAAATCAAATTAAAGCGGAAACCCACTCGAAAGAAAATTACAAGCGAAACAATACGATTTTCTATTCGGTTACGGCGTCCGTTCTGGCGGGGCTGTTTTTGACCGTCGCGCTCGTACCGTTCAGAAACGGGTTACACGCGATGAACGAATCATACGTCAACAAACTTTACGGGCATAGCGAAAACGTATACCAGCAAAAAGGCGTTTCAAGTAACGCGGTATACGAATTTGCAAAAGGTTTTTTCGCGCCGAAAGCGAAAACGGACGATATTGAAAAAGTAAACTCGTTTATTTATAAGGATAAAGCGGAAACTTCGGCATATAACGGCGTAAGCGCGGGGAATAACTTGGTGTTGGTGCTGGTCGAGTCATTTGAATGGTACGCTTGGTTTGCGGGCGAGCATAACGACTACGACAGAGCGCTTTTGGAAAGTTTGTACCCGAATCTTTACAAGTTTTACGACAACAGTTTGGCTTTGACTAATTTCAGACAAAGAGAAAAGACCGACACTTCCGAACTTTTGGCGGTAGTCGGCAGCAACCCGACGAATAAATACACGAACTACGATTTTCCGACAAACGCGTATCCTTGGACGTTGCCTAACGTATTGAAAAGTTACGATAAAGACGTCAACGGAAAAACGTGTTTAACGCAGTCTTTCCATCAAAACACGGGCGAGTTTTATAACAGATCGAAACTGCACGGCTCGTTAGGATTCGACAGAGCGTTTTTTATCGAAGAAATGTCCGAAGAACCGTACAATCTGGTCAACTCGACGTCGGAAGATTTCGGGCGTGGCGAAAGGACTCTCGATTCTCTTACCTTCGACGCGATGAAAGAAGAAATCGTCCCGTCGAAACAGCATATGCTCGAACTCGATTGCGATAACTTTTTCTCATTTATTATAACGTTTGCGATGCACGGGTTTTACGGCGAACGAGAAAATCTGAAAAACGGACTGAACGGCGAAAACTATTACGATAAACTCGACGGAACGTACGACGTTAAACACCAAAGACTCGGAGTTTATCAGTACGACGAAAAGTTTAACTACAAAGAAGCGGGTTATTTAAGGCATTACGCGGCGGCGGTTATGGACTTTGACAGAGCGTTGGGAGTATTGATGCAAAGGCTGAAAGATACGGGGCACGAAGACGATACTACGATAATTTTATATTCCGACCATAATACATATTATACCGATCTCGTATATTTTGCAAAAGGAATCGACAAAAACACGGACAGATACAATACGGAGGCGTTCCGTATTCCGTGTATGATTTACGATAAGAAACTTTTAAACGCTTATAAAGCGAACAACGACGGCAGTCAGGTTTTAACCAAGTTTACCACGACTTCCGACTTAATGCCGACGATATTCGATATTTTCGGTATACCCGCGTGGAAAAATATGTATTTCGGCAACTCGATTTTCACCGACGTCGAAAGCATAGTGTATTCGCGGTCGTACGGCGTGTTCGTAACGGACAAACTCGCGGGGTATTCGGTCAACAAGCTTTTGTACACGACGGAAGGGTTTACCGACGACGACCTGAACGACTTTATCAGCCGCGCTACGGTACACCTTAACAAGTTGGAAATACTCGATAAAATATATTACAGCGACTATTTCAAAACTCATACTTATAAAAAAGCATATTAAACTCTACCGCCGTTTGCAAAAAGCAAACGGCGGTTTTCGTATGGCAAAAAGGTTACGCCCGCGACTAGTCGTCGCGGGCGTTGAGTTTATAATAGTTCGATACCGAGTTTTTTGCATTTTTTCAGTTCTTCTTCGTCCCAGTAAGACGCTTGCACTTCGCCGATATGTATACGACCGAGAATAAGTTGACAAAGCCTGCTTTGTCCGATACCGCCGCCGATAGAAAGGGGTAATTCGCCTTTTAAAACCGCTTTGTGATAATCGTATTTCAGCCTGTCGGTGTTTCCCGATTTTTCGAGTTGGTATAGTAAAGAGTTTTCGTCGACTCTTATGCCCATGCTGGATATTTCGAGCGCGACGTCAAGAACTTCGTGATAAAAAAGAATATCCCCGTTAAGCGACCAGTCGTCGTAGTCGGGCGCGCGAGAGCCGTGCGGAGCGGAACGGCTAAGGTCGTCGCCTATTCGGGTTATGAAAACCGTTTTATATTTTTTCGCGACGAGATATTCTCTTTCTTTGCTCGTTTTGTCGGGATAAAGATTGAAAAGGTCTTCGCTCGAAATAAAGAAAACCTTTCGCGTTAACGTAGGGGCTCGAAACCCGCGCCGTTTCAGGTAACGGGAGGTGTCCGCGATTGCGTCGACGATTTTTTGAACGGTGTCTTTAAGGTATTCGACGTTTCGGTCTGTTTTAAGAATAACCTTTTCCCAGTCCCATTGATCGACGTAAACGGAATGCGTTTCGTCCATTTCGTCGTCACGTCTGATAGCCTGCATATCGGCGTATATACCCGAGTGCGTCGGTATGTCGTATTTCTTTAAAGCAAACCGTTTCCATTTGGCAAGCGACTGAACGATTTCGATTTCCTTGCCGTCTTTTTTAACGTCGAAAGCGACTGTTCTTTCCACGCCGCTCAGGTCGTCTTGAAGTCCGCTTTCTTTCGTAACGAGAAGGGGCGCGGAAACTCTTACGAGATTCAGTTTTTTTGCAAGCGTTCTTTCAAACTTGTCCTTGATGAGTTTTATGTATTTTTGCGTTTCCAGAACGCCGAGCTTTACGTATTTTTCCGTGCGTATCATTTAATTTTCAAAGTCCTCAGATATGTTTTTCGCTCGTTCGATATTCTGTAACTTTCCACGCTTTTTTGAATTGCTTTGTTGTGGATGCGAACGGGCAATTTTTTGTTTAAGATAAAAGGTAACGTTTCGTCCCACCGCTTTGCGAGAGCGGTCGCGAAATACCAGGCGATTGCCATATCGACGTAATATTCGTCGCTTTTGATTTCTGAGATTTTTTGTGATAAAGCGGGGTTAAAACCTTCGTCGAGAAAGTGCGCCATTGCCGTTTTGACGCCGAACCGTACGACGTAAGTCTTGTCCGAATCGAGCCAGCGACAGACGTCGAAGAAAAGTTTGTCGCGGTTTTTCTTAAAGCAACCCGGCGAAGTCAAATCGCAGACAGCCCAGTTGTCGACGAAAGGCAAAAAGACGTCAAGTCGGACTATCGTTTCGTCGTAATTCGGGTTAAGCGAAACAATCGCGCCGTGAAGAACGTTTTCGTCGTAATAGGTATGCGGCAATTCGTCTAAAAAATCGGCGATATCGGGATTTTCAGCGAACTTTTTCGCAAGCCTTTTTATAACGGGCGTTCTTACGCCTATAATTTTTTCAAAGTCGATATTCGGGATTAGTCCCGCATGGAAGTTTTTATAATTCAAATCCATATTATCGAACAACGCTTTTTCGATTTCCGCGGTAATCATTTTCGGTTCCTTTTATGTGTAAGGGTAGTTATTGTTGATGTTTTTCGGAGTAATTTTTTATGACGGTTATAAAAATCTTGCCGTACGAGTTATACGAAGATTCGCCTAATCCATATAAATCGATATATTCGTCCTTAGAAAACGGCCGATAGGTTGCAAGGCTGACTAAACCCTTGTTTGAAACGATTCTATACGCGGGGATGTTTTCGCGTTTTGCTATGGTAGCCCTTAAACTACGTAAACGTTTCAACAAGTCAATGTCGGTTATTAAAGAGCCATCGTTGTCGACAACGATTGAAAAGCCGTCTTTTTGGATAAAACGAACGGCATAATTGACTTTGTGAACATCCGCTTTTTTTCGTGCCGTATCGGTTTTTTGTTGTTGAACGACGGGTGCTTTTTGCGGAGGCGAGGTAAGGTAAGACGGCTTGTCAACAGAAATATCGTTTTCGAATCCGTCAAAACGCCAACGCTTATAGTATTCGTAAGACATCATTCTATCGCAACCCGTACCGTCGTTTTTATAATTAGTACAGCCTAGAATAGTTTCGGAAGAGCCTTGTTTTACTATTAAATATCCGTCTTTGCATTTGTCACATTTTTCTATCGACAGTTTTCCGCCACGTAAATCGTTAGTCATAAAGTTACAGATTTCAGGCTCGTTTGTGCAAATCCATAACGGTAACCCGTAATTCTTTTTCCAGCGAAACTGTAAAGGGTATCCGCAAACGGGACACTTTTTTATCGTGCCGGTTTGCGAAGAGTAGTCTTGGTCTAGTTCGCCGATTAGCGTAACGTTTGGGTAGTCTTTTATCAATTCTAAGACAAAAGCCGAGGGACGTTCTTTTGGAGTTACGATATAAACCCGATTTTTCGTTCTTGTCATGGCTACGTAAAATAATCGTCGTTCTTCTGCGTAGTCGATAGAACTATCGTCTTTAATCACGTATTTAAGCACGGGGTCTTCGTCGATTTTTGATGGAAAGCCGTACAGTTCGTTACGTGCGTTGATAATGATAACGTTGTTATAACCTAGCCCTTTGGAACTATGCGCGGTTAAAAAATCAAGTTTTACGTAACGATATTTTTTGCTGATAAGTTTATTGTTTTTCTCATCGTAAATGAAATCGCTTGAAAAACAAAGATTCCTGGCATCGAAATTATATCTGCCTATTAGCAAAATAGGTTGGTTGCTTGCTTGTCCTTCCGTTTTGTTTTGTTTAAGTATTTGTCCGATAACGGATTCAACTTGTTTTCCCAAATGGTAATATTTGCCGCCTTTACCTTTGAAACTTTTTTTATCATACTTTTCGCTATATGTTTCTATGATAACGGGATAGTTTATATGTTTTGGCGAAACAAGAGATTTTTTGATTTGCGTTTCGTTTTTTTGAACGAAAGTGCCTGCAATATCTATGACTTCTTGCGCATTTCGATACGTTTTCGTAATTTTTAATTCTTTTCCATACCCCATTATAGAACAAAAATAAGTAAAAAGGGTAACGTCAGAACCGCTGAAAGCGTAGATGGACTGCCAGTCGTCGCCTACCGCAATGATTTTAGCGGAACAAAGATTTGATAATTCTTTGGTTAAATTAAATCTTTGACGAGATATATCTTGATATTCGTCGACGATGATGTACTTAAAATCCAAAGTTTGTTTTGCAATGGCTTTCTCATGAAGTATTCTTGCGGAATCGTTTATCATATCTTGAAAATCGATACAAGAGTTTTCCGACAATTTTTTTTGATATTCGAGATAACAAGCCTTGCATATATCTAAGAATAATTGCGTTCTGACATTAACGTTTTCGCGTTCAAAGCGATAAAAATCGTCAATATTGTAACCATTTGTTTTGAAATTAGAAATAAATATACAAATCAGTTTAACTAATTTTGAGATGTATTTGTTTTCTTCGGAGTTTACTAATTTTTCAAAGACTTCTTCCGAAGAACGTTTTTCAAGAACAAACCCGTTTTGAACTAATTTTTCTTGAAGATGTTCTAACAATTCTCGTCCGTCGTTGTATTGTGAAAAGGTATAAATAAGGGTGGTGCCGTGTTTTTTATGGAGATTGATTTTTTCAATTATCTCGTTTTTATATTTTAAAAGTTCTTCGGGGGTATATCGGTTGTTTTTTCCGTTTTCCGTTACGCCGAAATGTTCGATATAAGCGATTTTATTGCCTTGTTTTATGCAAAAATCGGGAGAGTAGGGCTTTTTTGCCTTTAAGATATGATACGGATAGGGTTCTTCATATGTGTAGTCTATATTATGGAGATATAAAAAGTTTGCTATTTGTACTTCTTGCATAGAACGAAGCGTTTCGTTCGTTATTGTGGTTATTTTACTTGTTCGACGATCGATTATTTGTTCGTTATATTCGTTGACGTTGCTTTTTAATGTCGAAAAATTATTTTTTACGATATAGTTAAAGAAAAGGTTGATATCGTCGCCTTCGTACGGCGCATCGAAATAAGAGCCGAAAAACATAATCAATTTATCTACTAAATCGGGCTGTTCTAAAATGGTTCCTTTAAGGTAATCATTGACCGCATTATATAAAAATCCTTCTTCTACGATTTGTTTTTTAATAGTGTCTTGTTTTCTTAAAATAGCGTAACCTGCACTGTGAAAAGTCGTAATGGGACAAGGGATTAACAACCCTTCGTTAATGCGTTCTTTAAGTTCGTTAACCGCTTTGTTTGTGAAAGAAATAACAAGGATTTGTTTTGGATCTACATTCTTTTGTTCTACTAAATATCTTACCTTTGCCGCTACCGTGGTTGTTTTTCCCGTACCTGCACCCGCTACGACCAGCATATAATCTTCGTCAGACAGCACGACGCGACGTTGTTCTTCGTCAAGCAAGATTTTAGGATCGATTTCTTTAAGAATGTTGTCAAGATATGTTTTGTCGGAAATTAAATGTTTTTGTATATACTGCTCGTTATGATTTTCGACAACGACAGAGCCTTTCGATAAATCTGCCATATCTTCGTATAGGTTAAGAAACTGATCGATGTCTTTTTTGTTTAACTTGTTTTGATTGCAATAATACGACAACGTATTTGCTTGTGCGTGAGCCTTGAAAAAAGTTGCGGTCGTGTGATATAGTTGAATAAGGGCAAGATAATCGCTTCGTGCGATAAAAGAGTCGGCTTTTAACAACGTTGCGGTTTTTTGATTAAAAACAAGCGCCTGATTATACTCGTCAGGCAAGTGTTTAAAGTTCGTTTTTTGTTTTTTTCCAAACAATTTAGCAAAGAATCCCATATCCAAGTCCCCCGTTGTTTTCGATTTCCGCGGTTATCATTTTCGGTTCCTTTTAATTGCATAATAACATTATATAGGTAAAGTAACGGCGTGTCAAGAAAAACGGAAAAAACTCGGTTCTTTACAAAAACTTTACATTCGCTTTACTTAATTTAACTGCAATTATTTTTAAGATGCTTTACAATAAATATATAAAGATTTTGCATTTAATTTACGAGTGTCTTTATAGGGAGAAGCGAATGAGCGCATACGAAATATCGATGTTTTTGGTTAAACTGTTTGCCGGAATCGGCGTGTTCCTTGTCGGCGTTACGTTGATGACGGACAATATCGAACAACTTGCTACCGGTAAAATAAGGAAACTGTTTAATAAAACGGCTAATAAAAAACTCGTCAACGTGGGAATCGGTGCGTTGACTACGGCTATAATTCAAAGTTCGGGGGTTACGACGGTACTTATAGTAGGGTTCGTAAACGTCGGAATAATGTCTTTGTATCAGGCGACCGCCATAATCATGGGCGCGAACATAGGCACCACGATTACCGCGCAGATAGCGGCGTTATCGGCTTTCCCCGTAACGAAATACGTACAGATTTTGATTTTCGTCGGCGCGCTCGTATCATTGCTTACCAAAAACGAGAAACGCAAAAAAATAGCGTCGCTCGTTTCGGGACTGGGTTTGATTTTTCTCGGATTGTCCTTGATGTCTGCCGCACTTGAAGACTATCAGGCTGAAATACAAAACGTGTTTGCGCTTGTTAAAAACCCGTTTTTACTCTTTTTGATAGGCGTGTTTCTGACGGCGCTCGTGCAGTCGAGTTCGGCAACGACTTCCGTGCTTATCGCGATGTCCGTCGCGGGACTTAAAATAGGTACGGGCGGCAACGAGGCTCTTTACGTAATACTCGGCACGAACATAGGCTCGTGCGTAACGGCGTTGATGTCGTCTTTCGGCGCGAACGCAAACGCGAAACGGGCAAGCCTTATTCACTTAATGTTCAACACGTTCGGTTCGATAATATTTTTCGCGTTTTTGTTGCTTTACAAAAACTTTTCGCAAGACGTTTTAAGAAAACTGTTTTCGTCGTCCGCAACGCAAATCGCAATGTTTCATACCTTTTTCAATCTCGTATGTACTATAATGTTTTTACCGTTCAGCAAATTGTTCGTTAAACTTGCCACCCTGATTATACGCGATAAAAAACAAAACGAAGAAAAGGACAACCTTGACGAAAGAATGTTATTGTCGCCTATGATTGCTATGGGGCAGGTCGAAAAAGAATTGTTGGCGTTTTCGGATATGGCGTACGGCATTTTTACCGAATCGTACAAAGCGTTTATAGAAAGGAAGAACAAGTCGGAAGAAAAGATAAGAAACGACATAGAAAAAGCGGAAACTTACAAAAAGAATATTACGGATTATTTGATAAAACTCTCGGCGAACTGCGACACGATAGAAGAAGAAAAACAAGTAACCCGATTCCACAACAATCTGGGCGACGTTATGAGAATCGTTGAAATCGCCGATAACTTTTTGAAGTATACGAACAAGGAAATAACTTTCGACATAACCTTTTCGGAAAACGTCGTGGTATCTTTGGACAACCTGAAAGGCAAACTCGACGAGTTGTTCGACAACGTAAAAAGTTACGTTACGACGAAAGACGAAGAAACGTTTAAAAAAATAGAAGAAACGGAAAAGGGAATAGACAGGTTGAGAACGGAAAATATCAACGCGCACGTCGAGAGAGTGCATAACGGGATATGCAAACCGCAAAACAGCGAGATTTTCATCAATCTCGTATCTAATATGGAACGGCTCGGCGACCACCTTACCTTTATAGCCCATTCGGTGTGAAAAGGTTAAAACTTTTTATTTTCGATTTTACGTAATCTTTACAGTACTTTAACCGAAACGCGATAGTTTGCTGTTTTTAAAAGGGGTATAATGTACTCGACGAATGAAAAAAGGAGATAAAAAGAAATGAAAAAAGTACTTACGGTAATCGTTTCGTGCATACTTGCGGTATTAGGAGCGGTAGGATTGATTGCTTGCGGCGGCGGAAACAACGGAGAAACGGGCGGCGCAAACGAAAAGAACATCACGGTAGTAGCGCGTGAACAAGGCAGCGGAACGAGAGAAGCGTTCGATAAAGTCGTAACGGACGGCAACGGCAACTATCTCGAAATGAAAGTAGACGGCAAAAAGGTTTACCAAACGACTTCGAGCGCGGATTTGCAAAAAGAAACGGGCAACGTTATGAGCAAGGTCGCAAGCGACAAAAACGCGATAGGTTACATTTCGTTGGGTTCGGTAAACGACACGATAAAAGTAGTAACGGTTGACGGCGTCGCTCCCTCCAAAGAAACCGTTTTGAACGGAACGTACAAGATTCAAAGACCGTTCGTGGTTATGACGAATTCCGACGTAACGCTTACGGATATAACGGCGGACTTCCTTGCGTACTTAAAGAGCAACGCTTCCGAAGCGCACGCGAACAAAGCGGGTTGTATCTGGTTGTCCGATCCGACTCAAAGAGCGAACGCGGGCGAAACTGCGATTCCCGTAGCGGAATATACCGCGAAAACGAAATTGCCTTCGGGCGGTAAAATCGTAATCAACGGTTCTACTTCTATGGAAAAGTTTATCAAAGCGGCGATGAGCGGATACGCAAGCCTTTACGGAACGACGGCGGACAAACTCTTTACGCTCGATTTACAAGGCTCGTCGGTCGGCAGAAGCGCGGCTGAAAAAGACACGAAAGGTAACGTAATAGGGCTTTCGTCGGCGGCGGTTAAAGAAGAAAAAATCAACAGTTTTAACGTGTGTTTAGACGCGGTTGCGGTAATAGTCAACAACGCGAACGACAAAATACACAACCTTACAATCGCTCAACTTTACGATATATTCAGCGGTAAGGTAACGAAGTTCAGCCAAATCGAAGGATAATATGAACAAAACGAAAATCAAAGAAAAAACGGGATTAACGATATTTACGGCAGCGGCGGTTATTTGTGTAATCGCCGTAGTCGCTATTTTCGTGTTTATGCTCGTCAAAAGCATACCCGCTTTCAAAAAAATAGGGTTCTTCGATTTTTTGTTCGGCGACAACTGGTCGCCCGACAGAGAAGACGAATATAAAACGTTGCAACTTTCCGGTTCGTACGGCATTTTCAAAATGGTTATAGGAACGCTTTTTTCGACGCTCGGCGCGTTGATTATCGGCGGAACGCTGGGGTATTTCACGGCGGTGTTCATAGCCTTTTACTGCCCGAAAAAACTCAAAAAAGTCTTTTCGTCGACGGTAAACCTTTTAGCGGGTATTCCGTCCGTCGTGTACGGGTTTTTCGGAATCGTGTTTTTACTCCCGCTGCTTGCCAAAATCGCGCCTAACAACGGAAGCGGACTGTTGGCAACGTCTATTATACTCGGCATTATGATTTTGCCGACGGTCGTATCGTTGTCGAAAACGAGTCTGGAAGCGGTTCCCGAATCTTACTACGAAGGGGCTTTGGCTCTCGGAGCAACCCACTCCAAGGCGGTGTTCGGCACCGTTACGAAAGCGGCTAAATCGGGTATAACGGCTTCTTTGATACTCGGTATAGGCAGGGCTCTCGGCGAAACGATGGCTGTCGTTATGGTAGCGGGCAACTCGGTTGCTTACCCCGATTCGCTGTTTAAAAGTTTCAGGGTGCTGACGGCAAACATCGTTATGGAAATGGGCTACGCGGGCGAAGTTCAGCAAGGCGCGTTAGTCGCTACGGGCGTTATTCTTCTCGTATTCGTATTGATAGTAAACGTCGTTTTCGGGCTTATTTCAAAACGCGCGGTAAAAGGCGCGGTGAGCGGAAAAGGGATTTTCAGAAAACTGTTTTCTAAAATATCCGGAAAAAAAGAAACGGATAAACCGAAAACGCAAAACAAGGTTATCGTTAAGATAAAAGATTTTGTCGACGCGGCAAAATACAAAATGAAAACGGCTTCCGTAGGCGCGGGCTGTTCGATAGGCGCGGGGATTGTTTCGGGCGCGACGCTGCTGTTGGTAGTAGGGTTCGTTTTCGTCAAAGGCGCGCCTACGTTGTTTACCAACCCGCATTTGCTGTTCGGCAAATATAATTTCGACAGCGAAAAGATTACTATTCTTCCGTCTGTCGTAACGACGTTGATGACGGTATTTTTGAGCCTTGTGATAGCGGTACCCATAGGCATTTGCACGGCGATATTTTTGAACGAATACACCAAGAAAAACAATATTTTCGTAAAGATAATACGCGGAGCGATAGACCTTCTCAACGGCGTGCCGTCAATCGTTTACGGGCTGTTCGGTATGTTGACGTTCGTAAGACTTATCGGCGGAACGAGTTCGATTCTTGCGGGTACGCTTACGGTAAGCATAATGCTTTTGCCGACGATAGTCCGTTCTACCGAAGAGAGTCTGAAATCCGTACAGGACAGTCTGAGAGAAGGCAGTTACGCTCTCGGCGCGGGCAAGGTAAGAACGATTTTCAAAATAGTTTTGCCGTCCGCGTTGCCGGGGATTTTGGCGGCGATAATACTTTCGATGGGAAGAGTCATCGCGGAGTCCGCGCCCTTTATTTACACGATGGGTTCGGTTATATCCGCAATGCCGACGTCGTATACGGACAGCAACGCCACGCTCGCGGTCGCGTTATACAGACTTTCGGGCGAAGGGTGGTACGTCAACGAAGCGTACGCCACGGCGGTAGTATTGATTATACTCGTACTCGGGCTAAACCTTTTGGCGGAACTCATCGCGGGGAAACTTAAAAAGAGGTTGCAAGGAGCAAAAAGATGAAAAAGAACAAAACGGTCGACGAATACGGACAAAATATTTCGGTTAAAGACGCAAACTTATGGTACGGAGATTTTCAGGCGATAAAAAACATCAGCGCGGAGATACCCGAAAAACAGGTTACGGCGTTTATAGGCCCGTCGGGGTGCGGAAAGTCAACCTTTTTAAAATGTTTTAATCGTATGAACGATTTGGTGGACGGTTGTAAAATAACAGGCGACTTTTTAGTGGGGAACACCGACATATACGGAAAAATCGACGTAAACGAACTGCGGAAAAACGTCGGAATGGTTTTCCAAAAGCCCAACCCGTTTCCTATGAGCGTGTACGACAACGTAGCGTTCGGACCGAGAACGTTCGGAATAACGAAAAGGGCGAAACTTGACGAAATAGTCGAAAAGTCGTTGCGTCAGGCGGCGATGTGGGACGAACTGAAAGACAGACTCAACAAGTCGGCGTTAGGTCTTTCGGGCGGACAACAACAAAGGCTTTGCATAGCAAGGTCGCTTGCGGCAAACCCGAAAATACTTTTGATGGACGAACCGACGAGCGCGCTCGACCCTATTTCTACGGGTAAGATAGAAGAACTTATAGACGAACTTAAAAAGGAAATAACGATAGTAATAGTAACTCATAATATGCAGCAGGCGACGAGAATAGCGGACAAAACGGCGTTCTTTTTGCTGGGCGAACTTATCGAGTACGGCGACACGGACGAGATATTTACTTCACCCAAAGACGAAAGAACGGAAAGATATATTACGGGAAGATTCGGTTAATCGTTGATTTTTCCATAAAATAGTGTATAATAAAAGGAGAAAACGATATGTCTGTAAGAAAAATATTTGAAGAAGAACTTGCCGAACTCAAAAAACAACTCGTCGAGATGTGCCGACTGACCGAACAAATGCTGGACGACGCTATCGTCGCGCTCGTAAACAGGGACGGGGAACTCGGTAAAAGCATCGCGCAGGCGGACAAACGAGTCGACGAGTACGAGATGGATATAGAAAAGCGGTGTATGAGAATACTTTTGAAACAACAACCCGTCGCGAAAGATTTCAGAGAAGTATCCACCGCGCTTAAAATGATAACGGATATAGAGCGTTTCGGCGATCAGGCAAGCGACATAGGCGAACTCGTGTATACGATGCCGGGCGATAAATATATAAAAAAGTTAGAGCATATTACGGCTATGGGCAACCTTGCCGTCAGAATGGTGCGGGAAAGCGTCAACTCGTTTATCGTGTGCGACGAAAACCTTGCCGACGAAGTGATTAAACTCGACGATAAAATGGACGAACTGTTTTTAACCGTTAAAAACGAACTTATAGAACTCATAAAAAAGGACGGCAAGAACGGAGATCAGGCAATAGAATTGATGATGGTCGCGAAATATCTCGAACGTATAGGCGACCACGCGGTAAACGTCGCCGAATGGACGAAATATAACGAAACGGGAGTACATGAAAAGTTTTGATGAAAGAATTGATTTACGTCGTTGAAGACGACGAAGGAATGCAGGAAGTTTACGAAGGCGCGTTTGAAGACGCTTACAGAACGCGGATTTTCGATAACGGCAACGACTTTTTCAAAGAGTTCGCCGCGAAAAAACCAGATTTGATAATACTCGATATTATGCTGCCCGATATGGACGGGTTTACCATACTTACGAAAATAAGAGAAACGGACGAAAAAGTGCCCGTAATATGCGTCAGCGCGAAATCGGACGAGATAAGTTTTGTCAAAGGACTTAACAAAGGCGCGGACGATTATATGGCGAAACCTTTTTCCATTCTCGAACTTTTGGCAAGGGTAAAAACTAACCTTCGTCGGTCGAAACTCTATATAACCAACGCGGGCGGATTTTCGATAGACAACAATCTGTACAAGGCGTTTTATAACGACGAAGATTTAGGGCTTACCGTCAAAGAGTTTATGTTGCTTAAAATAATGATAGCGAACGCGGGGGTTACCGTAAAACGGGACGACTTGTTCAAAGAAGTCTGGGGCGAAGATTTTATGGGCGAAACGAGAACTCTCGATATGCACGTCGCGTCGATACGAGAAAAAATAAGAAAAGCGGGGGGCAAAGACTGTATCGTTACCGTACGGGGTATCGGATACCGTTTTGAAAACAAATGAAACGTAAAACATTTTTACAGATATTTATATTGTCGATAGTGTGTATCGCGATTATATTTGTTTACGGTATTCTTGCGGTACAAGCCAACTCGACGAACATTATAAGAGAACGGCTCGAAGAAGAAACGAAACTCGCTTGTTCGATTATCAAAGACAAAGACGACGTGGAAGGGCTTAAAACGTACGCCAACGACAAATCGTTCCGTATCACCGTAATAGGTCTTGACGGCACGGTTCTGGTCGATACGGGCAAAGACTCGGAACTCGAAAATCACCTTGACAGAGAAGAAGTCGAATACGCGATAAAAGGCAAACCGCAATGCGTGGAAAGGTATTCTGAAACGTTCAGATGCAAAATGACGTATTACGCGCTAAAAACGGAAATACAAGACGGGGCAAACACCGTGGAAGTCGTTTTGCGTATGGCGGTAAAAAACAGCACGATAAGTAACTATCTTATAGCGATTCTGCCCGTATTGTTCGTCGTTTTGTGTCTTGCGTTAGGGTTTTCGATTGTATTTTCGGAACTCATTTCCAAAAACGTTACGGCGAAAATCACGGACGTCGGCAAGAGCCTTAAAACGCTTAACGACGGCAACTATACGCCCATTCGGACGGACACGAAAGAACCCGAACTGTATTCCGTTTTAAGCGAAATAAACGAACTGAACGAAAATACTTTAAAGCATATCGAAACGGAAAAAGAAGAACGCGACAAACTCGACGTCGTGCTTGAAAACATTTTGCAGGGCATAATCGCAATCGATAAAGACAAAAAGATACTGTTTGCGAACGAAAGCGTTAAAAAGACGTTCGGTTTTTCGGGACGCGCGGAAGCGGAAGAACTGGTGTTCGTGATAGACGATTTGAAACTTTGCGACGAGATAACGAAACGTTCGGACGACGACTGCTCGTTCGAGTACTCGTATAAAGGGAAAGAACTTTCCGTCGTAATCAAAAAAGTAGAAAGCGCGGACGAAAAAGACAACGTTTGTTCGATAATAATATTTACGGACGTTACCAAGGAACGAGAGATAGCGAAACAAAAAAGCGACTTTTTCGCAAACGCTTCGCACGAACTCAAAACGCCCGTAGCGGTTATGCAAGGGTTATCCGAATTGCTTTTAACGAAAAAACTCGACGAAGGTTCCAAAAAACAAATAGAAAGAATACACGGCGAAAGCGTAAGACTGTCGTCGCTGATAGCGGATATGCTTAATCTGAGCATGCTCGAAAGCGGCGTATCGTCCGAAACGGTCGCGGCGGAAATAGACCTTAAAAAAGTCGCCGAAGAAGTTCTGAACGAACTCGCGCCGAAAATTGCCGAAAAAGGCGTTACGGCGACGGTTACGGGCGACGGCAAAATCACGGGCGACGGCAAAAAAATATACGAACTCGTCGAAAACCTTTGCAGCAACGCGGTAAATTATAACAACGAAAAAGGCAAAATCAACGTGGAAATCACTAAGGACGATTCGGCTGTTACTTTAAAAGTCGCGGATACGGGCATAGGCATCGACAAGGAAAATCTTCCCCGACTTTGCGAAAGGTTTTATCGCGTGGATAAATCACGCTCCAAAAAAACGGGCGGAACGGGACTTGGACTCGCGATAGTAAAACATATTTGCGCGCTCCATAACGCAACTCTGAAAATCGACAGCGATTTGGGACTCGGTACGACCGTAACCGTTACCTTCAACAAATAACGTAAATATAACTGCGGGCAATCGTAATCGGATTGCCCGACTTTTTATATATTTTTTTAAAAAATGTAAACAATGTTATATAAATTGCTTGACAAATTATATAATAAGGCGTACAATTTTAGTGTAAAAAGAAAGGAGAAGAAAGATGCATAAATCGGTGTACAGCGTAATATTAAGCGACAGACTTGTGAATAAATTAGATGAGGTGGCTTACAAAAAGGGGGTTAGCCGTTCGGTTATGCTGGACAGGATTCTGGCGGAGTATTTAACGGAAGAAACTACCGAGATGAAGATGGCTAACGCGTTTGCAGAGATGGAGCGTATTATAGATCGGTGCGCGGGGTTAAGATTTACTAATCAGGCGTCGGACTATATGGCGTTCGTTCAAAGCGCGCTTTCGTACAAATACAATCCGACGGTCAAGTATTCGATTGAGTTGTATCCGTCCGGTAATTTAGGGCAGTTAAAGGTATCCCTTCGTACGGGCAGTGAAACTCTTTTGGGGATAATGCAGAACTTTTACGAACTTTTTATTTTAATCGAGCGTAAATATATAGGCGAAAGAGAGTACGGGTTTGACGGGAAAAGGTTTATAAGAATCCTTCGTCGTCCCGAACGGTCGCTTGATAAAGCGGGCGAATACATCGCCGAATATATTTCGGAGTTCGACGATTACCTGCGTATTTATTTCGATAATTTAGGCGACGAAAAGAAAGCCGCTTTGACGATTGAAAAGAAATACGCCGAAAATACAGCGAAAAAGGAAGTGATTTTATGAATATGCAAAACTTAACCGAAAAAAGTATAGAAGCGATAAACTCGGCGAAATCGCTTGCGAGAGATTACGGTAACAGCGAAATAGACGAGCAGCATTTGTTGCTTGCGTTGATTGAACAGGACGGCGGGCTTATTCCGCAACTGCTTGCTAAAATCGGCGTGGATAAAGAAAGTATAAGAAGAATGGTTACGGAATCTGTCGAGCGGTTGGTTAAAACGAGCAACGGCAACGGTGATTATATTTCGCAGTCGTTGGCGAAAGCGTTGGACGCCGCCGACAAACAGGCGAAGAGCATGAAAGACGATTTCGTATCCGTCGAGCATTTGTTTTACGGGCTTATCGAAAACCCGAACGCGGAAGTAAAAAACATATTGAACGCGTTCGGCGTCGACAAAAACTCGTATATGAAAGCGTTGTTGCAAGTAAGGGGCAACGCGAGAGTAACGAGCGAAAATCCCGAAGATACTTACGACGTATTGACGAAATACGGTTCGGATTTGGTCGAAAGGGCAAGAACGGGCAAGTTGGATCCCGTTATCGGCAGGGACGAAGAAATCCGTAACGTAATAAGAATATTGTCGAGAAAAACGAAAAACAATCCCGTTCTGATAGGTGAAGCGGGCGTAGGTAAAACGGCGATAGCCGAAGGGCTTGCGATAAGAATAATGAAAGGGGACGTACCCGAAAATCTTAAAGACAGAAAACTGTTCGCTTTGGATATGGGCGCGTTGATTGCCGGCGCGAAGTACAGGGGCGAGTTTGAAGAAAGACTCAAAGCGGTGCTTAACGAAGTTAAAAAGAGCGAAGGCAAGATAATACTTTTCATCGACGAACTGCACACGATAGTAGGCGCGGGCAAGACGGAAGGCGCGATGGACGCGGGCAACTTGTTAAAGCCTATGCTTGCAAGGGGCGAACTGCACTGTATCGGCGCGACGACTTTGGACGAGTACAGAAAATATATCGAAAAAGACCCCGCGCTCGAACGTAGATTCCAGCCCGTTACGGTAAACGAACCGTCCGTCGAAGACACGGTAACCATTTTAAGGGGGCTTAAAGAGCGTTACGAAGTGTTCCACGGCGTAAAGATACAAGACGGCGCGTTAATCGCGGCGGCGACGTTGTCGGACAGATATATCACGGACAGATTTTTGCCCGATAAAGCGATAGACCTTGTCGACGAAGCGTGCGCGAACATCAAGACGGAAATGAACTCTATGCCGAGCGAAATGGAAGACGTAAAACGTAAAATAATGACGCTCGAAATAGAAGAAACGTCTCTTAAAAAGGAAACGGATAAACTTTCGCTGAACAGACTCGAAGGGTTAAGGAAAGAAATAGCCGACCTTAAAGACAAGTACGCGGCTATGAACGCCAAACTGCAAGTCGAAAAAGACAATATCGTCAAAGTACAAAAACTGCGTGAAGAAATCGAAAGAGTAAATCACGAAGCGGAAAAGGCGGAACGCGAATACGACCTTGACAAAGCGGCAAAACTGCGTTACGGTAAACTCCCCGAACTTAAAAAAGAACTTGCGGAAAGCGAAGCGAAAGCGGAGAAAGGGGACGACGACGGGCTTTTGCACGACAAGGTTACGGAAGAAGACATCGCGAAAATCGTTTGTCGTTGGACGGGTATTCCCGTTTCCAAACTTATGGAAGGAGAACGAGAAAAACTGTTGTCGCTAGAAAACATTCTCCATAAAAGGGTAATCGGTCAGGACGAAGCGGTAAAGGTAGTAGCCGAAGCCATTTTGAGAGCGAGAGCGGGCATCGCCGATCCGACAAGACCGCTCGGTTCGTTCTTGTTTTTAGGACCGACCGGCGTAGGTAAAACGGAACTTGCGAAAACGCTTGCGCAGGTGCTTTTCGACGACGAGAAAAACCTTATAAGAATAGATATGAGCGAATATATGGAAAAGTTCTCGGTATCTCGTCTTATAGGCGCGCCTCCGGGATACGTAGGGTTTGAAGACGGCGGGCAACTCACCGAAGCGGTAAGAAGAAAACCGTATTCGGTAGTGCTGTTCGACGAAATCGAAAAAGCGCACCCCGACGTATTCAACGTGCTTTTGCAAGTGCTTGACGACGGGCGTATCACGGACTCGCAAGGCAGAACGGTAGACTTTAAGAATACCGTAATCATACTGACGTCGAATCTCGGCTCGTCCGCTATTCTGGAAGGCATCGACAAAAACGGCGAAATCACGCAAGAAGCGAAAGATACGGTAAGCAAACTTTTGAAAACGAGTTTCCGTCCCGAGTTTTTAAACAGGCTCGACGAAATAGTTTTCTATAAACCGTTACAAAAATCCGAAATCGGTAAAATAGTTGATTTGATGCTCGAAAGTTTGAAGAAAAGACTCGAAAGCAGAGAATTATCTCTCGAAGTTACCGACAAGGCGAAAGAATATATCATCGAAAACGGTTACGATCCCGTTTACGGCGCAAGACCGCTTAAAAGATTTATTCAACATTCCGTCGAAACGCTTATGGCTAAAAAGATAATCGAAAACTATTTCGACGCGGGCGATACCGCGGTAGTCGACTGCGACGGCAACGACCTTATCGTCACCAAGAAAAAATAATTTTTTGTGTGTCTAGTAATTACTTGTTTTCTCGCAACGACTTTGCTGCGGCTCGATGAATACTGTCGTCAAAAACAATATTTTCGTGTGCGTAGTAATTACTTGTTTTCTTGCAACGACTTTGCGGAGATATGACAAAACGGTCGCAACTAAAAATAAAAAATCGGTTAAAACAGACGTATAGTACGCCCCCGAAAGTTTGCAAAACTTTCGGGGGCGTTATTTTTTTAAAACATACGTTATTTACCCCGTCGGACATCGGTCTTTTATTTAAACAATACAGTCGGGGGCTACAATCGTAGTTACCAACCCCGTCGGGTTTTTAAAGAACAACGACGAGGGTAATTTGTTTTTTGCATAAAAATACGCGGGCAACCGATTTTCGGTTGCCCGCGTAGTAGGTTATAAGTTAATTGAATAAATCGTTAAGCATTTTAACGGTCGACTCTTTCATTTTTTCATAATCGATATAGTCGTGCCTGTCGTAGACGGACTCGTGCGAAAAGGATTGTATCGAGTTCATAGCGATATGTACTTTTTCGACGAGATTTTCCGAGTTGACGCCGAGCGAACGTAATTTTTCCGTCGTCTTTTTAGTAACGTGGTCTTCCAGAGTTAAAAACCGTTTGCCAACTTCTTCGTCGGACACGGTAAGAGAATGGAGCGTGTTGTGAAGATTTGCGTTTTCTCTGTGTATTTTCGTAGTCAATTCAATCAATTCGCGTATCGTTTCGTTCAAATCGACGGGCGCGTGAAGGTTGGATATATATTCCATACACGGGCGCGCGACTTTATTTATATAAATATCTAAAACGTACAATAAAATATCGCGTTTATCTTTAAAATATCCGTATACGATACCCGTAGACACGCCCGCTTTTTTGGCGATTTCGGTCGTGTTCGCGTTATAATACCCGACTTCCGCAAAAACGTCGTAAGCCGTTTCGATTATTCTGTTTTTCTTGTCGATAGAACGGGACTGCACGGGTTCCCTTACTTTGTTTTCCATACATATATTGTATAACATTCCGAAAATAATTGCAACAGAATTACCAAAAAAAAATATTTTTTACGAATATGAATATTTATTCGTATTTTTGCTTGACAAAGAACAAACGTAGTGGTAATATCTATATGCGAATATGAAGTGTAATTCACATTCGTAAAGGAGAAAAATATATGCCGATAGTAATCGCGCCGTTGAACGTGCCGTTAAGAATAGTAAAAATCGTTGCGTCGGACGACGTTAAAAAGCATCTGGAAAGTTTAGGGCTTACGGTGAACGGGGAAATCACGCTTTTGTCAAGTTCGGGCGGGAGCGTGGTTTGTCGGATAAAGGACGGCAAAATGGCGCTCGACGCCGACTTGTCTAAAAAAATCTTCGTTACGGAAAAGGAAGATTGACGGGCGTGGGGCGTAAGCCTGTTTTTCGGCGATGAAAACGCCGCAAAAGGGAAAGGTATGGTTTTGGTTATTGCGATTATTTGTTCGTTTTGTTTCGTCGGAGTTTTGTATGCAATCGAAAACGGGCTTAATCGGATATTGAAAAGAAAAATAAAGGAGCATAAGAATGGAAAAGACACTTAATTTATTTTCCGTCGGCGATACGGGTATCGTAAAGAAAGTATCGGGCGAAGGAAAAATCAAAAGAAGGCTGTTCGATATGGGCATAACGCCCGGTGCGGAAGTGTATATGAGAAAAAAAGCGCCGTTAGGCGATCCTATCGAGATAACTTTGCGCGGGTACGAACTTACTCTCAGAAAGAGCGAAGCGGAATGCGTTCTGACGGAGGTGAACAAATGAAAAGATTTGCGTTAGCAGGCAATCCCAACTGCGGAAAAACGACGTTGTTCAACAGTCTGACGGGTTCTACGGCGCACGTCGGAAACTGGCCTGGCGTTACCGTCGACAAACGGGAAGGCGTATATAAAAAATGCGAAGAACACGTCGCGATAATCGACTTGCCCGGCATTTATTCTCTTTCGCCGTACACTCCCGAAGAAGTAATCGCAAGAAATTATATTCTCGACGAAAAACCCGACTGTATCATCAATATAGTAGACGCTACCAACCTTGAACGTAACTTGTATCTGACCACTCAGATAATGGAAATAGACGTTCCTATGGTAATTGCGCTTAACATGATGGACGCGGTTGAGAAAGCGGGGGACAAGATAGACGAAAAGGAACTCGAAAAAAGGCTCGGCGTTCCCGTCGTAAAGATTTCCGCGTTAAAGGGAACGGGCTTGAAAGAGTTGACCGACAAGGCGTATAACGAAAGCAAAAAGAAACGCGCGGGGGTATCGGTGCTTGCCGATTCGTCTGTTTCGCATCTGATAACGGACGTTACGATTGCGCTTAAAGGTCAAAACGTCGATAATCCGCTTTTTCACGCGATAAAACTCGTAGAGAACGACTCGATAGAAACGTCTATGCATAAAGAAACGGTCGCGATGATCGACGAGTTTAAAAAGACGTATAACGACGAAGTGTTCGGCGACGATTTCGAAGCGCTCGTCGCGGACGGAAGGTATAAATACATATCCAAGCATTTCGGCTCGGTAGTAACCCGTAAAAATAAAGAGAAAGTCAAAATGACGAAATCGGACAAAGCCGACAAGGTTTTAACGCACAAGATTTGGGGTATACCTATTTTCCTGCTTATCCTGTTCGCGATATTCCACTTGACGTTCAGCGAGGACTTTTTGTACTTAGGCGCGATTTTCAAATTGCCGTCTTTGGAAGATTTGGGTATAAACACGGAAGTTTTCGGTGGTAAACTACTCGCCTGTCTTTACGACGGAGCCGTGTTCTCGCCGGGCGTAATCGTCAATAATATCTGGAACGATATGCTCGTAGGCGAACTGTTCGGTTGGCTGGGCGGTCTTATCGAAAACAGCGGTATGGCGGCTTGGGCTTCGGGACTTATCGTAAACGGTATTTTTGAAGGTCTTGCGGCAGTGCTTTCTTTCCTTCCCCCGATTCTGGTACTTTTCTTGTTCTTTTCGATTCTGGAAGACAGCGGGTATATGGCGCGAATCGCTTTCATTCTCGACAGAGCGTTCAGAAAGTTCGGTTTGTCGGGCAGAGCGTTTATGCCGATGATAATGGGGTTCGGTTGTTCGGTCCCCGCGATGATAAACACGAGAACGCTTGCCGACGAAAAAGAAAGAACGGCGACTATCCGCGTAATTCCCTTTTTCAGTTGCGGAGCGAAACTGCCTATTTTAACGGCGGTTGCGGGCGCGATCGTTGCCTTTTTCAAGGTAGGCAACGCGGATTTGATAACGTACTCGATGTATCTTTTAGGCATTCTTTCGGCGGTAGTCGCGGTGTTGTTTATGAGAAGCACCACGCTCAAAGGCGAAACCCCGCCGTTTATTATGGAATTGCCGGCGTACCATTTGCCGCAATTTAAAAATCTTATGGCGCACCTTTGGGACAAAACGAAACATTTCGTTAAAAAGGCGTTCACCATAATTCTTGCGTCGACGATAGTTATATGGGTGCTTTCGCACTTCTCGATGAGTTGGAAGTTCCTTAGCGACGAACAAATCAACCAAAGCATTCTGGCGCAGATAAGCAGTCTTGTTCAACCCGTGTTTACCCCGCTCGGATTCGGCAGTCAACTCGGCAAATTCGGTTGGGTGTTCGTGGTAGCGGTTATAGCGGGGCTTATCGCGAAAGAAAACGTCATTTCGACGTTCGCTACGATTGCGGCGTGTCTTGTCGCGGTTGCGGGGCTCGAACTCGGCGGACTCGACATTACGGCGGAAAACGGCGTAGACGCCGTTCAGGCGATGATACTCGCAACGGGTATTTCCGTTCCCGCGCTGATATCGTTTATAGCGTTTAATATGACGACTATTCCGTGTTTTGCGGCGGTCGGCACGGCGAAAGCGGAACTCCAAAACGGCAAAACGTTTAAAGGAACGATATTCTTCTGGCTGGCGTCGTCGTATATCGTATCTTGTATGATTTACACGATAGGCTCGTGGTGGTGGACTTGCTTTATTTGGGCAGCCGTTATCGCGTTGGTAGTTCTTGCGATAATGCTGAAAAACGGCAAATTAGTAAAACGTAAACAAGGAGCGTGATTTTATGGGCGTTTGGGAAATACTTTTGATAATTTTTTGCGTAGGGGTGGTTATAAGCGTCGCCGTTACGACTATCGTTAAAAGAAAACGCGGCAAAACTTCTTGTGATTGTTGCGACGGTAACTGCGCTTGCTGTTCCAAGGCGAAAAACGTAAACAAAAAAAGCGTTACTAAACTTTAACTTATTCCGCGCAAAAGTAAAGGTCATTATCAAAAAACTCCGAAGTCTTATATTTTTTCAATTGTCATTTAAACTTTTGCGCAAAACTATAACAGAGAGAAACTCGGGCGTTGTCGTTGACAAACGCCCGAGTTTTTTGTATACTGTTGTTTGATCTTATTTTAAGGGTTGAAAACATGGAAGAAAACAAGAACTCCGTTGAAAAAAAGAAAAAGAAAAGAAGAAGGGTGAGATACGTTCCGTTACGGTACGTGTTCGCGGTGCTTATATCCGTCGCGGAAGTAGCGGCTATTATCGGTTTGGTTATCTGGGCGTGCCTTTACGTTCCGCACGTTTTTTTTATCGCGCTTTTTTTGGACGTCGCGTGCATAATCACTATTATCGCGTCTAACGACAACCCCGAATATAAAGTTCCGTGGCTGGTGGTCGTTCTGGTTTTTCCGATAGTCGGGTTTATGCTGTATTTAATGTTCTATTCGAGAAAATTAAAACGAAAGTTCGTTAAACGGCTTATTAAACTTGCCGATTTTAAGTACCCCGAATACGTCGACGGTCGCGCGGACAGGCTTAAAGAAGAAAACCTTACCGCGTACAATCAGGCGGAGTTGTTGCGTAAACTCTCGGGCAGCGCGTTGTTTTCCGATACGCGGCAAACTTACTTTTCGCAGGGCGAAGAGATGTGGAAGAGTATGCTCGTCGACCTTGAAAACGCGCAAAACTTTATTTATTTGGAGTTTTTCATTATCGAGCAAGGCGAGTTTTGGGATTCGATTTTAGATATTTTAAAAGAGAAAGCGAAACAAGGTCTTGATGTAAGGGTACTGTTCGACGATATAGGTTGTATGAGAACGCTACCCGGAAACTACGCTAAAAAACTCAGGAAGTACGGTATAAAAGCAACGCAGTTCTCTCGGTTGAAAGGACAAGCGGACAACGAGTTCAACAACCGTTCGCACAGAAAACTTATGATTGCGGACGGCAAAATATGTTATACGGGCGGCGTCAACATCGCCGACGAATACGTCAATTTGAAAAAAAGGTTCGGGCACTGGAAAGATTCGGGTATTCGTCTCGAAGGCGAAGCCGTTTACGAGTTTACGAGAATGTTCCTGATAGATTTCGGCATCAACGTAAAAAAACCGCCCGAAAATCCCGACGCGGAAACGCTTTTCCCCGCGACGGACGTATCTGCCGACGGATACGTTGTGCCTTTCGGGGACGGCCCCAAACCGTTCTATAAACGCCGAGTCGCGCAAAGTTTGATTGTCGATATGCTCTTTAACGCTAAACGGTACGCGTATATAACAACGCCGTATCTCATTATAGATAACGACTTGTGTCTTGCTCTTGAAAGCGCGGCGTTGAAGGGCGTGGACGTGAGAATCGTCGTTCCGCATATTCCCGACAAGAAAATCGTGTTTGAAATGACTAAAACGTTTTACGAACGGCTTATGAAAGCGGGCGTAAAGATATACGAATACAAACCGGGATTTATTCACGCAAAATCATATTTGGTCGACGACGAAACGGCAATGATAGGGACGGTGAATATGGATTACAGAAGTTTGGTACACCATTTTGAAAACGGTGTGTGGATGTATAAAACGGACAGTATCGCGGATTTAAAAAAGGACATGACGGAAACGATGGAAAAGAGTATTTACATACAACCCGAAACAGTCAAAACGGGCTGGCTGAGAAAACTTTTCCGCTCGCTCGTAAGATTTTTCGCTCCGCTGATGTAAGGATTTAAAATCTTGAATAGTCGCTTGTCCGTCAAAGGCGACCGAACCGAATGGGTTGGAATCGAAGTAGGGGACACCACGAAAAAAACACGCACGATTTATGTGCGTGTTTTTTGTTGTGACCCCTACGGGATTCCCGCCCTGTGGCGGCCGTACCCGCAAAACAGTCCACCGGACTGTTTTTTTGCCATTCGGCAAACACGCAAACGATGTTTGCTCGCTCCTAATTCGAATCCCGTTTAGTTTCATGACAAAAAAAAGAAGTAACGAAAGTTACTGTTGCGAAAAACACCCCTACGGGATACTGTTCACGGTTTTAAAAGATAAAACCGTGAACAGGACTTAGTCCGTCAAGGCTTGTCCGTCAAAGGCGACCGAACCGAATGGGTTAGAATCAAAGTAGAAATCATAACAAAAAAAAGAAGTAACGAAAAGTTACTGTTGCGAAAAACACCCCTACGGGATTCCCGCCCTGTGGCGGCCGTACCCGCAAAACAGTCCACCGGACTGTTTTTTTGCCATTCGGCAAACACGCAAACGATGTTTGCTCGCTCCTAATTCGAATCCCGTTTAGTTTCATAACAAAAAAAAGAAGTAACGAAAGTTACTTCTTTTTTTGTGGTGACCCCTACGGGATTCGAACCCATGATACCACCGTGAAAGGGTGGTGTCTTAACCACTTGACCAAGGGGCCGATATATGGTAGCGGCGGTCGGACTCGAACCAACGACCTGCCGGGTATGAACCGGCCGCTATAGCCACCTAAGCTACGCCGCCACGTCTAATGCTTTGTCATTATATATTAAATCGCCGATTTTGTCAACTCTCTTTTGCCTGTTTTTTAAAAAAGTATGATTTTTTATCTTGTCGTTTTTTGTATTTAGCGGTTTTTTTACCAAAAAACGGACTTTTCGGTTAATTTTTCACATAATTATTCGCAAAACTGCTTTTTCGACGGTAATTACGATAGAGTTTCGACAAAACTCACCTTGTTTTTCCAAAATATCTTAATACATTCTTTTGAAAATAATGTAGAATTATAGCATTGTAAGCAGATAAGGAGGCTGAAAATGAAGAAAAGGAAGTTAGTAATACTACAAGATAACGAGGAGTCGCTATCAAGCATTTGCAACAGTTTTGCGAACGACGAAGATTTCGAGATAGTCGGAGCGTTCACCAACGGCGCGGACGGATTGAACGCCGTCATGAAGACGGGAACGGATTACGCTATAATAGATATAGTGTTGTCGGGTATGGACGGAATATCTTTTCTCGAACGAGCGAAAGAAATAAACCCGAACATAAAATGTATAGTCGTTTCGGCGTTTTCGCGCGACGAACTGATAAATCTCGCCGTAAAGAAAGGAGCGTTATATTATATGGTAAGACCGGTGGATTTCGCTGTACTGAAAGAAAGGTTGCTTGAACCATATAATTCGGGGATAATACGGCCTACGGATTCAAGGCTTAAACAAAAGGTTCTTGAAGAGAAGGTAAGCAATATATTTATAAACGTAGGGATACCGCCGCACATTAAAGGATACGGGTATCTGCGGGAAGGAGTAATGATGGCGGTAAAAAACCCTGCGTTGATAAACAACATCACCAAACAACTTTATCCGGGGATAGGGCAAAAATACTCGACGTCGGCAAGTAAAGTCGAAAGGGCGATAAGGCACGCGATAGAAGTGGCGTGGAACAGGGGACGAATAGAAATCATCAACAACTTGTTCGGGGTAAAAGCGTACGTCGGGCAAGAAAAACCTACTAACGGAGAGTTTATCGCTCTGGTAGCGGATAAAATGCTGCTTGAAATGGCGTAAACCGTACACGACGTAATTTCATAATCATAAATATATAAAGACGAGCCGCCCGCCCGTCTTTTTTTATAAATCAAATTATTTGTCGATTGACGTTGCGCCGAGTTGGGCTTTTCGGCGGTGCGGTGTTGCGCCGTAGTATTTTTTGAACAGTTTGAAGAAATAAGGCGCGCTTTCGATGCCTATCTTATCGCAAATCGCCGCTATCGTGTAGTCGGTAGCCGAAAGCAAATAGTCCGAATACCTTATTTTCAATTCGTTGATTTTTTCGGTAAGCGTTACGCCGTAATTCTCTTTAAACTTTTTGCTCATATACGACTTGTTGTACCCGAACGCATCGTAAACTTCGTCGACCGCGTTAAAACTCGTAAAGCAGTTAGATAAAACCGCGTTGCATTTCATCATAAACTCGTTGTCGGGACAGGGCGCGTCGTCGCCGACGATAATCGCATGGCTCAGCAACGCGACGACAAGACAATTATCGTATTTCAACATCTTTTCGGCGTTTTGCGATATAACGTACGCCGAAACGTTATCTTCAAAGTTTTGCATATCGCTTTGCGAAAACCTATATTTGATAAACCGCTCCGTTTTCAACCTTTTAAGAATGTCTTCGTCTATAAGCTTACAACATTTTTCAAAAACTTCCGCCGAAATCATGCAATCCCGATGAGAACAGTCCTGACCGTCTATTCTTTTGAAATTATGCGCGACGTACGGCGCAACGATAAACGCGTCGCCCGTGCCGAGCAAATCGAGTCTACCGTCTATTTCGTGATATATACTGCCTTCTTTGACGTAGAAACACTCGTAAAACTCGTGCATGTGCATGGTTTCGTCTTCGGAAAACGTAAGTCTTGTGTTAAACGGCAACTTAATCGATAAAGTTTCCATACAAGTTTCTCCTTTTGTTCAAGTTTATATCATTTTTATCGAAAAGTCAAGACAAAAAACAAATATAGAGAACAATTTTGCAAAAACCATATATTGAAAATCGTTTCGGCGCGTGGTAAGATATGAATAGGGGGAATCCGTCGCGACGGGCTTTGCCGTTTAAAACGGTTCTTCAAACGAAAAAAAATAAACGGTTAAGCCGACAGGCTACCGAAAAAAGGAGAAAAAGATGAAGAAACTCACTATTATTCCGGCAACGATTGCCGTTCTCGCGCTTTCGCTCGGCATCGCGACCGGATGCGATTTAGGCGGGCATACGCATAAGTATGCGGACGACTATACTTGCCATGACAGACCTTGTACCGAAGAAGGTTGCGACCACGTAGAAGCGGCGACGACCGAACACGTTTACGGCGAATGGACTGTCGTTACGGCGGCAACCTGTACGCAAGACGGCGAAAAAACCCGTACGTGCGTATGCGGAGCAGTCGACACGGCAACGATACCCGCAACGGGACA
>CAKQQS010000005.1 GCA_934271255.1 uncultured Clostridia bacterium | reverse complement strand
GAGCAATTGAAGAAATATATCTGATTAATTTTATAAGTATTATTCTGATATATTGGAATTTGCTTGCGTAGCTATTTTGAATAGACCTTGAAATATGAACTTTAATTGTTCGGTTTCAAGGTCTTTTTATATGCAAAAATGCAGGTTTTTTCTGATAAAAAGTCATGTTTAAAAGTCGCCCTTTTGAATTACGTCGAGTTTTTAAAATATTGTTTTATGTACTATAACACAAACATTACAGACGAATAACACACGAGTTTTGACGTTCGGGAATGCCCGATTTGATTGAAATTGTAGCATAATTAGGCAAGTTATCGGCATAAAAGTTGTAGAAACGGCAGTTGATTTATGATATAATAAAGCAAATATGAAAAGAATAATCAAAAAGGAGACCGAAAAATGAAAAAGACATTGCTTTTTATTTTGAGTTTTATTATCGCAAATTAAATATTAAACGACAATCAGACAAAAGTAATGTTTGGCAGTTTGTTTACCGAACTTGCATAAGTTTTTAATTAAACAATAAGTAACTTTGATTTTTCGGGGAAACTCCGTGAACGGAAGCCCCCCGAATAAAAAAATAATTTTGACGAAAACGTAAAATGAAAAAAACATCTCTTAACGGAAACTATAAATTATATATAACGGACGGCAACGAGTTCAACATTGACGGACTCGGCGCGCCTGTCGACGCCGTCGTTCCCGGAAACGTCGAACTTGACCTTATGAGAGCGGGTTTGCTCCCCGATCTTTACTTTGCCGATAATATTAAAAAAGCGGAATATTTAGAAAGTAAAGATTTCGTATACGTTAAAGATTTTGAGTTTAGCGGCAGCGACGACAGTCATAGAGAAATTGTCTTCAAGGGCGTCGATACGGTTGCCGAATACTTTCTTAACGGCATTAAAATAGGCGAAAGCGAAAACGCTTTCGTAGAATATCGTTTTTCGGTTGACGGCGTTTTGAAAAAGGGTGCTAACAGGCTTGTCGTACATATTTTTTCAAGCGTAAAAAAAGCGAAAGAATACGAGTATACGCCGCTTAACGTAGGCATTTACGACGGTTGTTACGAAAGTCTGAATATAAGAAAGCCCGCGTCTTCTTACGGTTGGGATATTTTGCCGAGAGCGGTATCCGCGGGAATATTCAGGGACGTTTATATTCGCGAGTATTCACCTGTCGAAATTACGGACGTTTATATCGCAACGAACAGGTTGGTTGACAATCTGGCGATATTGACGGTGTCCGTAAACGCTCGTATAGAAGACGATTTTTTAGGAAAAGCGACGCTTAAAATCGCAGGAAAATGTAAAGAAAGCGAGTTTTGTAAAGTTTGTCCTTTTACGTTTACGTCAAAAACGGTTTTTCCGTACGTCGAAAATCCCGTGCTTTGGAATCCTTACGGCTATGGCGAGCCCGATATGTACGACGTTACGATTGAACTTATCGTTGACGGCAAGGTTATGTCGCGAAAGGAAATGAGTTTCGGGATAAGAACCGTCGAAGTTAGGAGTGCGGAAGAAATCGGGGAAAAAGGTAACTTTCAAATATTCGTCAACGACCGACTTATAAAGGTTAAAGGGGTAAATCATACGCCGATTGACGTTTATCACAGCAAAGACAAGGAAAAATACGCGGAGATAATAGACGGCGTAAAAAACCTTAATTGCAATTTCGTTCGTATCTGGGGCGGCGGAGTGTACGAAGACGACGAGTTTTATTCGCTTTGCGACGAAAACGGTATTATGGTATGGCAGGATTTTATGCTTGCTTGTCATATGTATCCGCAAACAGAACGGTTTTTCGATAAAATATCTTACGAATGTAAAAACGTCGTCGAAAGGTTGCGTAACCATTCGAGCATAATCGCCTGGTGCGGCAGCAACGAAACGGACTGGATGTATACCTGCATAGGTTTAAACCCGAACGATGACAAGATAACGAGAGTCGTTATAAAAGACGTTCTGGCGGCGGTCGATCCGTTCAGACCGTTTTTCCCGACGACGCCGTATTTTTCAAACGAGTTCATAAAAAAACAAGGCGGCGTTTTTTACGTCGATCTGGAAGAGATAAAAGAAAAAAGAAGACCGCTTCCCGAAGAACATTACTGGTGGCACAGAAACGATTTTTTAAAGTTTATCGACCAAAACCATAAGTTTATAATGGAAACAGGATTCGGCGGTTGCAATTCTTTATCCGAGTTGAACAAGTATCTTTCAGACGGGTGGGACTTTAATAACGACGAATGCTGGGCTTGTCATTCTTATTCCACGGAAGACGGCAGAACGACGGGGCTTGACTATTTGTTCGACGGGGTAAAAAAGAGCAACGAAGAGTTGGTTGCCGCGTCGCAAGCGTATCAGGCGGAAGCGTATAAATACGTCGTCGAGCGGTCGAGAATAAAACCGTATTTTAACGGTATCTGTCTGTGGAATTACCGCGACGGGTTTCCGATTTTTTCGTCGGCGCTGGTATGTTACGACGGAGAAAAAAGACGGAGTTATAACGTCGTGAAAAACTCTTACGAACCTATTCAATGTATAATGACGTTTGAAAAAGGCAAAGTTGAAGTTTACGTAGTAAACGACGCTGTCTTTGAAGGGAAAATCAAATTAAGGGTTTCGGGGTTAAAAGAAAAAGAAATTACGATTAAAGCGAACGAAATCGTTTTAGTCGACACCGTAAGTTGCGGCGAAAACGAACTTATAACGAGCGAACTCGACGTAAACGGCAAGACCGTTAAAAATTACTTATACACGTACGGCGAAAAAATACATTATCCGACGTATCGAAAACTATTAGGAAACAAAGATGAATAACAACATAAAACTGCTTAACGACAAATGGATATTAAAGTATAACGGGGAAGATTTAAAGGCGACGGTGCCGGGGGACGTTACGTTGGATTTATATGCGAACGGAAAGATTAAAAACCCGTATTTCGGTATAAACCATAAAGACTTGCACTGGATAATCGACGCCGATTTCGAATACGTAAACGTTTTTGATTTACCCGACGATATTTTTAACGACGAAGAGATTTTGCTCGAATTCGACGGTATAGACACCTTTGCCGAAATAACTTTAAACGGAATCTTTTTGGGAAAAACGGAAAATATGTTCTTGAAATATTCTTATTCGGTTAAGGATAAGTTAAAGAGCAAAGGCAACGAACTCGTCGTAAAAATGCTGTCCACGACCAAGAAAATGGAAGAAATAAACGACGAAGGGTATTTCGGAGTATTCAACACGAAAAGGCTGTTTATAAGAAAAGCGCAGTGCCATTTCGGTTGGGACTGGGCGCCCGACATGCCGGGTTACGGTATATGCGGCGAAGTAAGCGTTCGCGGCGTAAAGCGTTGCCGTTTGGACAACGTGCATTACAAAGCCTTTAACGACGGAAACGTTTCTTTATTCGTCGACCTTAACTATACTATAAGGCCGCAAATGGACTGTAACGGGCGAATTATAAAAGAACCCGACAAAGAGTTGAAGAAAGACGTTTTGCGCTATACGGTGGCATTAGAGCCGCTGAAATCCCTGAACGAATCGGAAACGGCAGTTGAAGAATGTCTGATAACGGGTAAAAAGAACTTTAAAAACTTTTATATAAAAAATCCGTCGCTTTGGTATCCCGCGGGATACGGCGAACAGCCTTTGTACGAATACAAGGTCGAACTGATTCGCGGCGGTAAAGTAATCGACGAAAAAACGGGATATTTTGCGTTCAGAGAAGTCAGGCTCGAACAAAGTCCTACGAGCAAAGATGCGATAGGGTATCGGTTTATAGTAAACGACGAGTACGTGTTTATAAAAGGTTCTAACTGGACGCCCGCGGAATGTTTTATCGGCAGCATTAAGGACGAAAAATATTATAATTTAATCAAAAAAGCAAAAGACGCCAACTTTAACATGCTCAGGGTTTGGGGCGGCGGAATATACGAAAAGGACGTTTTCTACGACATTTGCGACAAACTCGGTATTATGGTATGGCAGGATTTTATGTTCGCATGCGCAGACATTCCCGAAGACGACGCCGACTTTATCGCCAACGTCAAAAAAGAAATTACCTATCAGGTTAAAAGATTGAGAAATCATCCGTCGATTATCTACTGGTGCGGCGGCAACGAAAAAACGGGTACTTACGGCTTGCAGATTTCAAGAGGCGATTATTTCGTCGACGTCTTTTTAAGGGGATTGATACTGAATATGGACGAATCGCGTCCGTACGTAAGGCAAAGCCCAAGCAGTTTGACGGATATAGGCAACGACAAAACGAGCGGCGAATCGCACGCGGGGTGCTTTGAGGCGTGCTTGGAAAAAGGAATAGAAAACTATCGCAAAACGCTTGCGGAGAGCGAAGTTTCTTTCGTGTCGGAATGCGCGGTAATGGGACCTTGTTCGATTCAGGGACTTAAAAGAATGTTCCCCGAAGACAAAATGTGGCCGATGAACGAGTTTTGGAAAGACAGACTTATGGACAATCCGTATTCGGCTGTTTTAATGGATTTCCCCGCAAGGGAAAAATATTACGCTGACTTTTTGTACGGCGAATGTAAAAACGTCGGGGATTTTATCGCGAAGGGTATGACCGTTCACGCCGAAGCGTTAAGAGCGGAAATCGAGTACGCAAGATTCAATAAAGAGAAGTGCGGCGGGTTTATGAACTGGATGTATTCCGATATTTGGCCGTCCGCCACGTGGGCTGTCGTCGACTACTATTCGGAGCCGAAACAAGCGTATTATCAGATGAAAAAGAGTTACTCTCCCGTTCTGCTCACTTACGTTTACACGAAAGAAGGCTTGAATCTGGCTGTTGTCAACGACAAGCAAAAGAAGATAACAACCAAGATAACTTACGGAGAAAAAACGCTTGACGGCAAAGTACTGTTCGACGACGTTATAGACGTAACCGTTGACGGCGGTAAAGCGTTCGGTAAAATCGTAAACGGAGAAAGTCGGGAGAAAGACTCGTATTTGTTTGCGGAAGCCGTAATCGACGGAGAAAAAATCACGACGGTATTTTCTTCTTCCATGTGGAGAAATTGCAAATTCGACGGAAAATATTCTTATACGGTTAAACGCGAAAAAGGTAAAACCGCGATAACGTTTAAAGCGGATTCGTTTGTAAAAGGCGTCGGCATAGTTTTGCCCGACAATTATAAATACGAGTATACGGATAACTATTTCGACATGCAAAAAGGTGAAGAAAAAACGGTTTACATATTAGCGGAAGCGGACGAAAAAACGATTTCCGTAACCGACTTCTCAAAAGAAACGAGATAAAGACGGATTTTTTGATATAAAAAAATTATTTGATGAAAAATACGAGAAAAAAATAACGATTCGATAAAGTGATAACGCCCCCGAACGGCAGAGAAAATCCGCCGTTCGGGGGCGATTTTTTATGTCGCTCCGAGCGCGCCGAACTCGGCGAAGTCAAACCGCAATTCCGTCGGTTAAGCGGTTGGGTTAGATATATAATTAAAACTTATAGTGTTTATAAAAAATGACAATATTTTATTTGCGTTTGATGAATGAATAAATGTTGACATTTAAACAAGAAAGTTGTATATTTATTAAAATATTTTTCATTTTATTAAATTATTTTCAAAAAGTATTTATAAAAAATACCCGTACTCGTAGGTTTTATGCATTATTATTGCATAAATACAGGTTATAGAGTAGGTGTGATATACAGCAACAAAAAGGAGAAGCAAAAATGAAAAACAAGAAGAAAATCATCCTGACGATTTTATCGACGTTATGCGTCGCCGCTTGTTCCGTTACAGCGACCGCTTTGGTCGGCTGCGGCGGCAAAAAAGCCCCGTCGGTAACGACTAAAATCGACGACGGCGTTTATTATTACGACGCCGAAGACGTTTCGTATTTAATGACGATTGACGACGATTTGCACTTCACGTTGATTGACGGAGAAACGGTTATAAGCGGTCAATATACGCAAAACGGCGATATTTACGTTATGACTTCGTCCGATAAAGAAGTTACTTTCAACGTAAGCGTCGACGGGACCGCCATTACTATAACGCGCGGCGCGAATATAATTACCTTATTAAAGAAGGTCGATTATACGGTTTCGTACGATACGAAAGGCGGCACGCAAATCGCTTCGGCGAAAGTAACCAACGGTAAGAAGGCCGAAAAGCCCGCCGATCCCGTAAAGGACGGATACGTATTTATCGGTTGGTATAAAGACGCCGGTTTGACGGCGGTTTATTCTTTCGACGAACCCGTTACGGCGAACACGACGGTATACGCCGGTTACGCCGAAAAAGTAATAGGTCAAAGAGAATATGCGGTTACGTACGACGCGAATTACGACGGCGCGCCCGCTATACCTTCGACGGAAACGGTCGGCGGTAAAGTATACGTTTTGCCGGAACCGTCGAGAGACGGCTATAAGTTCGTCGGTTGGTACGCAAGTCAATACGGCTCGGCAGACAAACTGACGTACAGATATATCGCGGGAACGACTATGATTAACGAAAACATCACGCTGTACGCGGTCTGGACGACGGACGGCGCGAATACGCCTGCCGTTTCGGTAACGTCTGCGGGCATATCGTGGGACGCTATCACGGGCGCGTCTTATACTTACGGCGTAACGGGCCCCAAAGGTTACGTTACGATAATCAACGAATCGGTAGGCACTAACACCGTAGACATCGACTTCGACAACGCGCCTGCGGGCGATTACGTTATAACGGTTACGGCTAAGGTCGGCAAAAAAGAAACGGTCGCGACGAGATATTACAAAAACAAAGCGCTTGCGAAAGTTTCCGATTTCAAAGTCGTAAACGGCACGATTGTTTTGTATAACCCCGTAGAAAACGCAACCAAGTATTACGTAACGGTGGAGTGCGGAAACGAAAGACACAACCACACGTTGCTCGACAACGGCAAATCGACGTATTTCAACTTCGGCAACTGCGCGATGCCAAAACAGGGAATAGCGATAACGGTAACCGCTACGGCGGACGGATACGCGTCTTCCGTTTCGGATACGTTCGTAGTAGCAAACGTTCTCGATAAAGTAGACGGATTCGCAATCGATCCCGAAACGGCTACGATAACGTGGAACGTAGTCGAAAACGCAAAAGCGTACATGGTATCCGTAAACGGCGGCGAATACGTTTATAACGGCAGTTCTACGAGTTACAGCCTTAAAGGTTTAGGCGCGGGCGAAATAACGATAAAAGTTTACCCGATAACGGACGGTTATTATACGGATATAGAGGGCGCGAGCGCGTACACGTACGCGAAAAACACGATAAAGGCTCCCGTCGTTACGGGGCTTAAAGAATACGTCTTTAACTGGGCGGAAATAGACGGCGCGACGACTTACGACGTCAAGATAGGCGAAAGAACGTATACCGGCATCACGGGAACTTCGTTCGATTTATTGACGGCGGGTACGTTGTACACCGACACCAAATACGCGGTAAGCGTAAGAGCGCACACGGCGAACGGCGACTCCGTATGGGGCGAACCTGCCACAGTGTACTACAAAACGCTGAGCAACAACGTTGCCTACGAAGACGGTTTCGTTACGTGGGACTACGTTATAGGCGCGGAGAAATACGAAGTAAAAATGCCCGACGGCACGATTATACCCGTATTAAACGGTACTAACCGTTGCGCGGTAAGTTTCGTCGGAACGGGCGTCAACACTATCGAAGTATGCTACTGGAACAGCGACGACACGCAAAAACCCGCGTCCGAATGGATAGGCGTAGACGTAACGGTATATTCCGTAACGTACAACGCAAGGGGCGGCGAAGCGGTCGATACGCAATACTACGCGGTAGGCGACACTATCGAATATCCCGCGACCACGCGCGAAGGGTACACCTTTAACGGCTGGTACAACACGCCCAACGCTTCCAAAGGCGGCGGAGCGAAAGTTACGGACGCCAAGTTCTCGGGAACGGACGACGTTATTCTTTACGCTGACTGGCTCGGCGCGGAACACACCGTTTCTTATAACGGCTACGCCGAACTTGCAACTACCGTAAACTACGGCGAAAAATATACGTTGGAAATCCCCGCGTCGGACAACGCAACCAAGATATTCGACGGTTGGTTTGCCGACAATAAATATCAGGAAAGACTTACCAACGCGAAAGGCGAAAGCGTAACCGTATGGGACGTAAGAGAAGACAGAACCGTTTACGCGTGTTTCCGTACGATACTTGCGTTTGAAAAGAAAGTAGATTATTCGACGGGTAAAGCGGAAGAAATATACGTAGTAAGAGCGGGCAACGAAATCTCTCATGTAAAATCGGTAACCATTCCCGCGACGTACAACGGCTTGCCCGTTAAAGAAATAGCGAGTTACGGTTTTAAAAACTCGATAAACCTTACGAGCATTGAAATACCCGACACTATTAAATATATAGACACTACGGCGTTCAGCGGATGCAGCGTGCTTGCCGACATTAACGTTTACGAAGTAGAAGGCAACAACGACGCGCTTTTCAGTTCTGACGACGGCATTTTGTATTACAAAAACGAACTCGATAAATCTTTGGAAATATACAAAGTTCCCGTTGCGAAAACGGGCACGATCGCAATACCTTCCGGCGTAACTTCCGTACCCGCGAGAGCGTTCTCGGGCTGTTATTACATAAAGAAGATTATTTTGCCCGCAACGATAAAAGACATCGGCACGTACGCGTTCTATAACTGTACTAACCTTAAACAAGTAGAAGTTCTCGGCACGGGTACCGAAACGTGGGGGCTTTCTATCGCTAACGACGCGTTCTATTACGTAGACGGGTTGATTACGGTAACGCTTCCCGCTCGTACCGAAAAAATCTCGATAGACGCGGTATTCAGAGGTTCGACGCACATAGAAGCGTTGATATTCGACGACGCTAACCCGTATTTCACGACGAAAGACGGCGTAGTATTCAATAAAGACGGCGATACGATTCTTTATTATCCGCAAGGAAAAGCGGGCGCGTATACGATACCTGCGGGCGTTACGACGATCGCGAAAGGCTCGTTCGGAAACGACGCTACCATTTCGTACGCGTTCACGAGAAAACTTACCGAACTCACTATTCCTTACACGGTAACCACGATAGAAGAAGGCGCGTTCTCGCGTTGTTCGAGTATTCGTAAGATAACGTTTAAGGCAAGTATAACGGGACAAGGAAGCCCCGTAACCATAGGCAACGCGGCGTTCAGATACTGCGCGGGACTTACGACTCTGGTCTTTGAAGACGGCGCGAACATAGCGTATATCGGCGACAAAGCGTTCTACGGCTGTATAAGCCTTAGCGGTACGGTCGAAATACCCGCAACGTGTAAATACGTAGGCGACTTTGCGTTCTCGAACTCTTCTACGTTGGAGACGGATTTTTACAACGAAGACGCTAATAAGATTAAAGAATTAGTATTCAAAGCGCCCAAGAACGGCGCGGATACGCAAGGCATCGTTATCGGAAAAGGCGCGTTTTTCGCATCGTCTTCTCTCGAAAACCTTGTCATAGAAGAAGGCAGAATCATCACTTCTATCGGCGAACAGGCGTTTGCTTACGCAAAAAATCTTAACGAACTCACGCTCGTTTCGGGAATAAAATACGTAGGCGACTTTGCGTTCAAGGCAGATCCTAAAAAGGACAACCGTCTTGCAAAGATAATCATCGATTACGACGGACTTACAACGACTTTCGGAAACGACGTGTTCTCGGGGCGTAAAACGATAACCGACGTAGTAATCGGCGCGAATGCGATTCACGTAGGTTTGGGCAAATTGTTCGATAACATCACGATAGGAACTCTCGGCGTAGACGGTAACCCGAACTACGTCGTAGAAGGCGGTATTCTTTATAACGCCGACAAGACGGAAATATCCTATTTCCCCGGCTCGTTTACGGGCGAACTCGTCATAGCGGACGGCACGAAGACGATTACTTCCGGTTTGTATAAAAACAAAACGGGTATAACTTCCGTAGTTATTCCCGCAAGCGTAACGAGAATCGAAGACAGCGCGTTCAGCGGTTGTACGGGCATTACGAAAGTAACGTTCCTTGCGTCCGAAGAAAACCTTACCGTTTGCGCGAGAGCGTTTGAAGGATGTACTGCGCTCAACTCGCTTGAAATCCCCGCAAGAGTATCCGAATGGGGCGCCGGCGTATTAGCGGGTTGCGTTTCCCTTACGGAAGTAACACTGGAAACGGGCAGCGCCGCGTTGTCGATAGAAAGCGGAGTAATTTACAACGCAGACAAAACCGAAATATACGACTGCGTAACGGCGGGTGAAAGAGTCGTAGTAATTCCCGAAGGAGTTACGACGATAGGCGCGGGCTTGTTTGCAAACAGCAAAATAACGTCCGTAACCATTCCGTCGACCGTAACGACTATCGGCGACGAAGCGTTCAAGAGCTGCGACAAACTCGATACCGTAACGTTTGCAAACGGTTCCGTTCTTACGACTATCGGCGAAAAAGCGTTTGCCGGCTCGACGATTAAGACGATTGCGATACCCGATACGATAACGACTATCGGCGCGTACGCGTTCAGCGGTTGCGCCGCGCTTACGACGGTAGGACTCAGCGTAGACGCTCCCTTAACCGCAATTGCGGACTTTACGTTTGAAACATGCGGTCTTCTTACGGAAATCAATATTCCTACCGCAGTTAAGGAAATAGGCGAAAGAGCGTTCAACGACTGTTACGCTTTGGCAACCGTAAACAATCTGGAAAACTCTTCGGTCGAAACGATAGGAAAATACGCTTTCGCTATGGACGGCGGTTATTCCAAGATAAAATATGGCAACAAGGACGGTAATGACAATTACCCGATAATGGTATCGTGGGAAAAGATGGGCTTATCCGCCGTCAAGTTCCCTGGGACCTTGAAAACGCTCGGTCAGGGCGCGTTCGCGTACAACACAAGACTTAAAACGGTAAACTTCGGCGAAAGCGCAATAACGCAACTTCCCAAATATTTGTTTGAGTATTGCGCGGAACTCACCGAAATCGACATTCCCGACGGGGTAATCGAAACGGGCGACAACTGTTTCTATTTCTGCGTTTCGTTGACGAGAGTCGGCATACCCGAAACGGTCGAAGTATTAGGCAAGTATATGTTCAGTAATTGTACTTCTCTTAAAACGGTAACGTTTAACGGTCGTAACGACGCGCTCATAAGATTCCCGATGCAATGTTTCGCGTACTGCTACGCGCTCGAAAGCATCGACGTACCCGACAGTATCGAAGATTTCTATTCATACTCGTTTTACAGAACGCCTTCGCTCAAACACGTAAACTTTACGGATAACAGCAGAGCGTACCGTTTCGCAAACGAAACGTTTACGGACGCTGCTTTTGAAGCGTTTACTATTCCCGCAAGCATAACGAGCGTAGACAACACCGCGTTTAACGGCTGTACCGCTATGCGCGAATTGACGATTAAAGGCACTCTTTCCGACATCGGCGGATTTATAAACAAGTTCCCCAACCTTGAAAATATTTATTTTGAAGGGGAAGACAAAGATAAATACGCGTTCATCGACGGCGTATTCTACAAGACGACTACTATCGTAGACGACGAAGGCAACGAAAGAACGGGTAAAGTTCTTACCGCGTATAAATCGAAAGAAAAGACGCACACGCTTCTTCCCGACGTCGTAGAAATCGGCGCGAACGCGTTTGCGGGTTCATCCGCTTACAACTACGAAAGCGAATATCGTTCGGAAAACTCGACCAACCCCAACAACTTCTGGGGCGTAATAGAACAAGTCATCGTTCCCGAAGACTCTCAACTCGAAGTTATAGGGGATATGGCGTTCCGTTATTGCGGAAATCTCAGAACGATTAACTTCCCGAGTTCTCTTAAAAAGATAGGCAGATACGCGTTTGAATACTGTATGTCGCTCGATAACGTCGTATTACCCGAAGGTATTTCGGAAATAGGCAGTTCGGCGTTCCAGGCTTGTTACAAACTGTCGTCCATCAATATTCCTTCGACGATAACCGCGCTCGGCGGCAGCGCGTTCAACATGCCCAACTCGGGTTCGACTATGGGATTCGGCAGTTTGCCGGGCGGCGGCGCGGCGGCAATGAACTTGCCTTACTCCGTTTTGAGTACCGTTACGTTCGCAGACTGCAACATAACGGCGATAAACAGTTATACGTTCGCTCGTACGGCTATTACGGAAATCACCTTGCCTAAGTCTATCGGCACTATCGGCAACAACGCTTTCGCGGGTTGCTCGAAACTCGTAACGATTAACGGCGTAGGCGTAAAGACGGTAGGACGTAACGCTATATTCGATAAATGCGTTTCGCTTAAAAACGTCAACTTACCGAGCCTTACGAATCTCGGCACGGGAACTACGACGAGCAGCATGTTCAACGGTTGTACCGCTCTCGAAGAGTTCACCGTTCCCGCAGGCGTAACCGCTCTTACGGGATTCTACAAGTGTACTTCTTTGAAAAAGATAACTTTGGTTGCTCCCGAAAACATCACCGAAATCAAATTACGTGCGTTCAGCGGCTGTACTTCTCTCGTTGATTTCACGATACCCGAAAACGTTAAGAGTATCGGCACGGGCGCGTTCGCCGAAACGGGAATCGAAACGGCAACCATACCCGCGCAAATCACTGAGATAGGCGAATCCGTATTTGAGGACGCTAAATCTCTTAAAACGGTTACTTTCGCCGGCAACGGGGTTTTGTCCGTCGGCGACAGAGCGTTCGCGGGGTGCGAAACGCTTAACTCGATAACTCTTCCCGATTCCGTTACGACTATCGGCAATAACGCGTTCGAAGGCTGTTCGGCGATTACGACGCTTGAATTACCTGCCGACTTGACGGAAATCGGCAACAACGCGTTTAAAGACTGCGTTGCTTTGACGGGTATGGCTATATCCGAAAAAATATCGAAGATAGGCAACAACCCGTTCGCGGGCTGCACGGCGTTCACCACGACGAGCCTTACGGTATCTCCCGATAACCCGTATTACTCGGTAGGCGACGGCTGGTTGCTCGGCGACAAGGGCAGGAAAGTTCTTGCGGCGTTCGTCGGCGAAAACAAAAACGTCGTTATGCCGGAAGCAATCACGTCGATAGGCGACTTTGCGTTCGCTTATTCCGACCTTGCAAGCATCGACTTCGGTAACGTAACGTATATAGGCACGTTCTCGTTTATGAGCTGTAACGCGCTTACGACGCTCGTAATACCCGAAGTGATAACGTCTGTCGGTTTCGGCACGTTTATGAACTGTACCGCTCTTACGAGCGTAACCTTCCAAGCGGGAGAAATGGAAAGCATCGGCGCGTATTCATTCGCCGGCTGTACGGCTCTTACGACGGTTACGTTTGCAGGGTTAGGACCTCAGGCAACACGTATGGACTGTGCGTTTGAAGACTGTACGAACATCAAGAGTATCGTAATACCCGAAGGCACGGCTTTCAGCGGCGCGATGCACGGTTGGGGCGCCGATCAAAAAGTATTCTTTAAAGACAGCGTCGAAACGATATTCGCGAAAGAAGTTTACGACGGCATGTACTGCGACGACAATCCGTTCTCCGCATGGTACGCTCTTTCCAAAGCGCAAATCTATTTCTATTCCGAAACAAAACCTGCCGCAAACGGGTTCGAGTTTGAAGAAGACGAAGAAATGATGGACGGCTACGGATACTATTACGGCGCGTACGAAGACGAAGGCGCGGACTTCTATCACGGCATTTACGAATACAAGGGCGAGTACGGCAGCGATTATTTCATATTCGGAAACGAAGTAACCGTCGGCGGCGAGACCGTTGTTGCAACCGGCGAATACGATTACAGCAAAGCAAAATACTGGCACTATAACGCAGCGGGCGAAATCGAAATCTGGGAAATCTGAACTTAGATTCGCAACGCAAAAAAGGGCGGCTTTCAGTCGCCCTTTTCTGTTATTTTACTTAAAAAATCGACAAAATCGCAAAAGCAAATAAATATAAGTGTAACTTATGTTATTTATAAATATTTATGATAAATGAAAAGTCGCGCGCGTGCGCATAAAACTTGACATTTTATAGGGAAAAAGAGTATCATATTGAAATAATAGTCGGGATATATCGAAAATAAACTTTAAATATTCGGTTAAGACATAAGTTTTTGTTATAATAACACAAGGAGAAGGGTATGAAAACGAAAGATTTCTATAAAAACCATTACAGACAGTACGTGTTCAACGCTATTTTGAAATCTTTGCTGACCGCGTCATTGTTCGGATTTGCGGGGATGTTCGTTACGGCGTTCGTAACGTGGTGTCTCGGTAAAAACGGAATAATATGGTGCGTGATAGTTCCCGTCGGGATAATCGCGGTATTAGCGCCGATTTTCTATTTCGTAAAATATAAACCTACGAACGAAAGCGTCGCGAGAGCGGTCGACGGACTCGGAATGGAAGAACGTTTCATCACGATGGAAGAATATAAAAACGTCGATACGGAAATTGCAAGACTTCAACGTTACGACGCGTGTGAAAAACTCGGTACCGTCAAAAACAAGCGGTTAAAGTTCTATTATCCCAAAAAGGGAATAATCGCATGTTCGGTAACGGCGGGCGTTGCTTTACTTATGACGCTTGCGATGATTTTAGGCTATCTGGGTATAATCTGGAACGGCGGAGTAATCATCGATAACATTACGGGTAAAGACAAAGTAAAGTTCCACGAAGTAATTTACGTCGTAGAAGGCGGCGGGCTTATCGAAGGCAGGGACGAGCAAAACGTTGCGGACGGCGAAGACGCCACCGCGGTTATGGCGGTTGCGGACGAAGACTGGGGCTTTTATTCGTGGTCGGACGGTTTGAGAACGCCTACGAGAACGGACTACAACGTCGTTCAGGATTTAAAAATAACGGCGATATTCAAGGAAGTTCAGGCAAGCGGCGGCGGTCAGCCTATGCCGGGCGAAGGCGGTCAGCCGGGGCCCGACGGGGTGCCGGGCGACAACGACGGCGATAATAAGGGAAACAACCCCACCGGTTCGAGAAAGGAATATATCACCAACGACTACATAATCGACGGCGAAACGAATTATCTCGACTGGTACGATTATTACAGGGATCTTGCGCTTACGATGATAGCGAGCGGCGAAGAAATCCCCGAAGACTTAAAAGCGATAATAGACACTTATTTCAAATCAATAGAATAAACGACAAACGGAAAAAGGAAGAGAGAAAAATGGTAACGGAAAAAGACATAGAACAATTCAGCAAACAATGCGATAACATATTCGCGCAGATATCAAGGGACGTCATCGGACAAAAAGACGTCGTAGAAGGCACTATAATAGCGATGATTGCGGGCGGTAACGTACTTCTCGAAGGCGTTCCGGGCGTAGGTAAAACAAGACTCGTAAGAACGCTGGGAAGAGTATTCGACTTACCCTTTTCGCGTATACAGTTCACGCCCGACCTTATGCCGGCGGACGTTACGGGTACCAACATAATCGTTAAGGACGAAAAAGGCAATTCGTCGTTTCAGTTCCAGCCGGGCCCCATATTCAGCAACATTATACTTGCGGACGAAATCAACCGCGCTACGCCGAAAACTCAATCCGCGCTTCTCGAAGCGATGCAGGAGCATACGGTAACGGTAATGGGCGTAAGCAGAAAACTCCACGAACCGTTCTTCGTACTCGCGACGCAAAACCCCGTCGAGCAAGACGGTACTTACCCGTTGCCCGAAGCGCAAATGGACAGATTTATGTTCAAACTCGTAGTACCCAACCCGAGTCTTGACGAACTTATGGCGATAGTCGATATGACGCAAAAGACGATGGAAGAAACGGCTGACGCGGCGTGCAACGGCGAACAACTTCTTAAAATGAGAGAGGCGGCGAACAGTATTCCCGTAGCGAAAGAAGTTATGAGATACGCGATGACGCTTACTTCGGCTACTCACCCGAACAGCGAATGCGCGACCGAAGCGGCTAAAAAGTACGTAAGGTTAGGCGCGTCTCCCCGTGCGGGACAGGCGCTTATTTCGGCGGCGAAAGTAAAAGCGCTTATGAAAGGAAGATTCAACGTGGCGTACAGCGATATCAACGAACTCGCTTATCCCGTTTTAAGACACAGAATGAAACTCAACTTCGAAGCGATTGCGGAAAGAATAAGCGCGGATCAAATTGTAACGATGGTTATCGAAGAAGTAAGCAAGAAATACAAAAAATAATCAGGAAGTAGAAGATAATGAAAAACCCGTATTTAAACGACGCGTTTTTCGGTAGGTTAGAAACGCTTTCGACGGAACTCAGAAAAGATCTCAACGGTTATTTCGGCGGAAAACACTTGGTCAGCACCTACGGACAAACGGTAGAGTTCGCGGATTATCGCGAATATCAGTTAGGGGACGACATAAGGCGCGTAGACTGGAACTTATACAGTCGTTTTGAAAAATACTTTTTAAAACTGTTTACCGACGAAAGACAAATGCAGGCGCAAATCTTTATAGATTGTTCCGCGTCGATGGGTAAAGACAACAACAAAAAAGGTTTTTACGTCGTCGCGGCGGCTGCCGCTTTGGGATATTTGTCCGTGCATAATATGGACAAGGTGTCGTTCAACTTGATGAAAGGCGAAAAATGCGAAAACCCGTTCGGCACGATTGTAGGGAAAAACTCTTTCTTTAAAGCGATAAGCGTGCTTGACGAGTTGAAGTTCGACGGCGAAACGGATATAGAAGCGTGCGTAAAAAATTGTCCCGATACGGAAAACGGCAACGGATTTACGGTAATCATATCCGATTTCTTTACCGATTCGGACTGGAAGAAAGCGGTAGACTATCTCGTATACAAAAAAAGACAGGTTTTGTTGTTGCAGATACTTACGCCCGACGAAATCGATCCGACTTACGACGGAAGAATAAACCTTCTCGACTCGGAAGCGGTCGACGTCGCCGATACGAAAAATATGAAGATAAAAATTACGCGCGGTATGCAAAAAGCGTATGAAGAAGCGCTTAAAGATTTCAGAGCGGACATAAAGAGTTTTTGCGCGAAAAGGGAAGCGAATTACGTTTCCGTATGCACCGACGTGGCGATAGAAAAAATAATGTTACTTGAATTGATGAAAGCAGGATTGATTAAATGAGTTTATTAGTACCTTTGGGGTTACTCGGATTGATAAGTATAGGAGTTTTGATATTCATATACATAATCCGCCCCAACTTCCAAAAAAAATCCGTTTCCAGCACGTATATATGGAAACTGAGTTTAAAATATAAAAAGAAAAATATACCGATAAGCAAGGTAAGGAATATTTTGATTTTTTTATGTCAGGTCGTCATTTTGACTTCTTTGGCATTTTTGATTTCTCAACCCGTAATTCTCAACAAGGTTGAAAAGATTTACGACGAAAAAATCATTATTCTCGACGCTTCCGCAAGCATGCTTACCAACGCTTCCGAAGACGTCAACGCGACTCGGTTCGACAGAGCGGTGGACAAAATAAAAACGGAAGTCGCAAACCTTACGAAAGACGGATATATAACGATTATTTACGCGGGAACGACCGCCGGCGCGGTGTGCGACAGAGCGACGAAAGACGCAGAAACGGAGATAAACGCGTCGCTGTCCGCGCTCGAATGTACTTACGGCTCGGCGGATATAGAAGGGGCGATAAAACTCGCCGAAAACGTTTTAAGAATAAACAACGACGCGAAAGTTTACTTGTACACCGACACGACTTACGCCGAAACGGGCGTCGTGGAAGTGGTAGACGTTACTAACGAAGACGAATGGAACGTAGGCATACTCAACGCTTCGTCCAAACTTGAAAGCGGGTTTTATACGTTTACCGTAGACGTAGGTTGCTACGGAATCGGTCAGAACGTTACTCTTGCCGTCAACGTAACGGGCGCGAATTACAGAAACGAAGAAACGATTCTTATCAAGGAATCGAGATTTATCGATAAAGGCGAAGAATACTCGTTCGTAATCGCTACAAAAGATTTGGACGACGAGCAGGTATATAAATACGACACCGTGCATTTCAGCGTTTCGGTAGACGATTCTTATCCGTACGACAACGACTTTTATTTATACGGCGGAACGGTTCCCACGCTTAACGTGTTGTATTACAGCCCCGCGCCGACGAGTTTCGTAACGGGCGTGTTGAGCAGTTTAAGGTCGGTTTACGCGGACAGATGGAATCTTAACATTCGCAGACAATCGTCCAAACTTAAACCGGAAGAATACAGAACGGGCATAGACGCGGGCGAAGTAATAGACTTGTACGTTTTTGAACACAGCATGCCGCCCGTACTTCCGGACGACGGCGTCAGCATACTTATAAACCCCGATTACGCTCCCAACGGACTCGATATGACGTTCGGCAACTATATGACGGGACAATTCGGCGCGATTATACCCGACTCGAACGTAGTAACGGGCAACCTTTCTTTGACGGACTTTTTCGTTACGATGTACAGAGAAGTCAACTCGTTCAACGGGTTTGACGTAGTTCTCCGCACGGACGTAGGCAACTCTACGGGCGGCGATCCGTTGTTGCTCGTAAAAAATGCGGCGGACTCTAAAATCGCGGTATTCCCGTTCAATTTCAGCATGTCGACTTTTCCGCTGAACTTCGACTTCCCCGTAATAATGAAAAACTTGTTTGAAATGTATTTCCCCGTAACCTTTAAGCAAGGCGTTTATCGCGTTTACGATACGGTAGAGTTAAGGGCAAGGGGGCAAGCGTTAAGCGTTTCGGGGCCCGATATCCCCGTGGGAATGAAATACGACGAATTCCCCGCGGAAATGCAACTTCAAAAACCGGGAACGTATACCTTTAAGCAATCGCTTATGGCGGGCAAGTCCACGGACAACCTTTTTGCGAGAATAGACGAATACGAAAGCAACGTGTTCAGACAAGAAATCAGTTTACCCGAACTGCACGTAGACAAAATCGACAACTCGATAGACTTAGATCTTGCGCTGTACGTAATGATAATTCTCGTAGCGGTATTGTTAATAGAATGGCTGCTGTATATGCTTGCTAACGCGTAAGGAGTAATGATATGACCAACTTTAAAATTATATTTTCAAATCCTTGGTTTCTTTTATTGTTATTACCTGCGATAGCGGTTACGGTTATACCCTATTTAAGACTTAACAAAAGATACAGAAGAAACAGAAACAGAATAATATCGATGACTTTCCATTCGCTCGTATTCCTTTTTGCGATTTCGATTTTCGCGGGCATAAGTTTTTCGTACAGAGTTCCCAACGACCTTAACGAAATTATACTCGTCGTAGACGTATCGGACACGGAAAAGGAAGTCGCGAGCGTAAGAGACGAATACGTAGCGAATATTTTAAACGAAAACTACTCGGACTTTAAAGTAGGCGTCGTAACGTTCGGTTACGATCAGGTACTTGCCGTACCGCTCGGAACGGACGCAAGCGCGTATATGAAATATATCGACGCCGAAAAACCCGACACGAGCGCAACGGACGTATCCGCCGCGCTGACGTACGCCAAAAGTTTGTTGAAAAAACCCGAAACGGGCAAAATCGTACTTATATCGGACGGTTTGGAAACGGACGAAAACGCTATGACCGTCATTAAAAGTTTAACCGCGACGGGACTGAAAGTAGACACTTTGTGCGTGCAGGACGTCAACGAAAAACCCGAAGTGCAGATCGTCGACGTAAAGACGTACGATTCGAGATACGACGCTTCGAAGGTTTATTCGATAGACATAACGCTGCAAAGCAACTTTGCGGGATACGCGGCTGTTTTGTTGGTGGATAACGACAATCTCGAAAAAGCGGAAATGTCGTACAACATACCCGTTATCAACGGAAAGCAAACGTTCACGCTTGCGCATACGTTCGATTCTGCGGCGTTCCATAAACTCTCGTTTCAGGTTATTGCGACGGAAGACACGCTTAACGAAAACAACGCGTACTGCTCGTATATATATCTCGAAGAGTTCAGCAAGATTTTGATTTTGGAACGAACGAACGGCGAATCGGAAAACTATAAAAACATTTTGGCGAACGACGCTTCGTTCAGCATAGCGACCAAGAATATAGAAAACGCTCCCGCAACGCTCGAAGAACTTCGCAACTACGACGAAGTTGTATTGTTCAACATAGCGAACGCGGACATGCCGAAAGGTTTTTCGCAGATATTGCAAAGATACGTAAAAGAAATAGGCGGCGGATTGCTGACGGTCGGCGGTAACAAAGACGAAGGCGGCGACAAGGTAGCAAACGCTTACGACAGGTCGGACATGCTTAAAACCACGTATCAGGACATGTTGCCCGTAAAAGCGGTAGACTTCACCCCGCCGATAGGCGTAGTGTTGCTGATAGACAGTTCGGGTTCTATGTCGGGCAGCGTCGACTATACAACCAACAAAAATTATCTCGAACTTGCTCAGGACGGCGCGGTTGCGTGTTTAAGCGCGCTTAATAAACAAGACTGGGTAGGAATAATGACGTTCAAGGACGAAGCGTTCGAGCAGTCGAGCATGATACCGCTAACGCACGTCAAAGAATTGCAAAACGCAATCGCTTCGATAGGGTCGGACGGCGGCGCGACGTTGTTTGAACCCGCTTTCAAGGCGGCGGCTCAGACTTTGCAGGCTTTGACCGTAGTCGAGAAAAAACATATTATTCTCGTTACGGACGGCGAACCCAACGACGGCTTTGAAAGATACAGCGACGAAGTAAAACATCTTAAAGAACTCGGAATAACTCTTTCTATAATAACGGTCAACGCGACGGCGGATGCGAAAGCGTTGATGGATCAAACCATAAAACTCGTAGATCCGACGAAATCGGCTATCAACGTTTCTAATATGGCGACGCTCCCGGACGTTATGAGAAATACTCTCAACGTCCCCGAAATCAAGGTTTACAACCCCGAAAAGTTTACGCCGAGAATAAGCAATATAACGGACGAAGCGCTCGCGTTTTACGACGCGGCTACTAAAACCTGGTCGGTACCCGAAGTGGGCGGTTTCTACGGCACGGAAGCGAAAGAAGGCGCTACGGTAATACTTGCTTCGGAGTACGCTCCGCTTTACGCAAAGTGGAACTACGGCGAAGGAAAGGTAGGCAGTTTCATGAGCGATTTGTACGGAACGGCGGATTCGTGGTCGTCCGATTTCATGAACGCCGAGAGCGGCGCGGAGTTTTTGCGTAAAACGGTTATAAACCTTTTGCCGAAAGACAATATTCGCGGCAGCGACATGCTGCTTACCGTAAAAGAAGACAACTACACCACCGATTTCAGCGTTTCCACGACTCTTGAAGAAAACGAGAGTCTCGAAGTCGAAATCACGGACATGCAAAAAGACGCCGAAAGCCCCGAAATATTTACTCTTAAAGCGGTAAACGGTTACGGCGCGTTCAAAATCGAAAACAAAGAACACGGCGTTTATAAGGTAGTAGTGAACAAAATAGACGAAGAAGGCAACGTCATATCGAGCGCTACGCATTACAAATGTTTCTCGTATTCAAAAGAGTACGACGGTTTCGTCGATATCGAAGCGGGCGCGACTTTAATGAAAGATTTGGCGGAAGCGAACGGCGGTAAGATTATAGAAAACCCCGCGGACGTTTACGAAGGACTGCAAAGGTATCTCGTAAAAACTTACGATCCGAAAACGGTTCTCGCAATCATATCTATTTGCTTATTCCTTCTCGACATCGCGGTAAGAAAGTTCAAGTTCAAGTGGATACACGAAATCATTCGCGAAAGAAAGAACAAATCCGTTCAATAACAATTTGCGTCCGACGACGCAAGGAGGACATAATTTACAATGAGAAAAATATTATACGGTATACTTTTGTCGGTTGTCGTTTGTTGTTGCGCCGTCATCGCGGCGGGGTGTAACGAACAACCTTTGGCAAAACCTACCGGATTATATATCGACGAAACGACTTTGGATCTTTCATGGAACACCGTTAAAGACGCTAAGGGATACGTCGTCAACGTCAACGGTACGGACAGAAGTACCGTATCCGGCAAAAAATATTCTTTGGAGTCTCTCGAAGCGGGGAACTACACCATAAAAGTCAAAGCGCTTTCGGGCGTCAAGACTTTCAAAAACTCCCCGTATTCGGCTCCCGTAACGTTCGTAAGGGCTCGGGAATCGGGACTTGCGTACAAACTTATCAACAACAACACGGAATACGCCGTTTCGGGCGTCAAAAACTCGAAACTCACGGAGTTTTCCACAGGCACGGAATACAGGGGAAAACCCGTTACGGCTATTTATAAATCCGCTCTCGCGTCTAATTTCTCGGTAAAAAAGATTACGATAGAATCTACCGTTAAAGAGATAGGCGAAAGCGCGTTCGCGGGCAGCGGCGTCGAAACGGTAATACTTAAAAACGGCGTCGAAGTCATAGGAGTAAAAGCGTTTAAGAGTTGTTCGGAGTTAAAGACGATAGAAATACCCGACTCGGTAAAAACAATTTCCGCTTACGCGTTCAGTTACTGTTCTTCGCTTGAAAGCGTTTCGTTCGGGAAAGGCGTAACGGAACTTGCCGACCACGCGTTTGCGAGCTGCTCGAAACTTGCCGAAATCACTTTACCCGCCAACGTGCGTACGGTAGGCAACGCTTGTTTTGAAAAATGCCGCAAACTTACGAAAGTTACTCTCGGCGACGGAATAATCTCTTTGGGCGAGCAGGCGTTTATGAACTGCGAACTCTTAACCGAAGTGAATATGGGCAACTCGTTGCAAGAACTCGGCAACGCCGCGTTTTACGCGTGCAGGTCGCTAAAAGAAATAACTCTCGCTCCGTCGTTAAAAACGATAGGCGAACAGGCGTTTTGCAAATGTACCCAACTCGCTACGGTAAAAATCGGCGACCAAGTAGAATCTATCGGCGGGTACGCGTTTGAAGACACGGCGATATGGAAAAACGCCGAAGGCGACGTAGTTTATATCGGCGACGACGAAAATCCGCAAAAGTGGATAGTAGGTTGCAAAAACATGTTGACGGAAGACGTTTCTTCCGTAATGAACACGAGCATCGTCGGAATAGCGGACAAATCCTTTTTCTTATGCGAAAAGATTGTCGAAGTCGGCTTGCCCGACACGTTGCGGTACGTCGGTAAATATGCGTTTTCGGGTTGTAGCGGACTCGTCGGCGTTCTGATGAGCAAAAACGTCATAAATATCGACGATTACGCTTTCGCTTCGTGTACGATACTCGCTACGTTCAGCGATACGAACACTCTCGAAAGAATAGGAAATTATGCGTTTTATAACTGTAAAGTATTAAAATCGATCAATTTACCCGACACGGTTAAAGAAATAGGAACGTACGCGTTCAACAAATCGGGTTTATGGAAAAGTACGGGAATAGTTTACGTCGGCGACTGGGTGGTAGGCGTTTCTTCGATTCCCGAAAACGACGAGTCTAAAATCGTCGCGGACGTCAAAGAAGGCACGGTCGGTATATCCAACTACGCTTTTTACAACAGCGATATAGACAAGGTCGTAATACCTTCTTCCGTAAAATATATCGGGTACGCCGCGTTTTACGGCTCAATGCTCGAAGAAGCGGTACTCCCGTCAACTCTTTCGTATCTCCCCGATTTTGCGTTCTATAAATGCATAGGGTTGAATATTAAAGAACTCAACGTCAAGAAAATAGGCAAAATGGCTTTTGCGGGTTGCGAAAGCATAACGAGTTTGTATCTGCGCGGAGTGGAAGAACTCGGCGAGTTTGCGTTTTGTAACTGCAACGGGCTTGAAAGCCTTACGGTAACGGACATAAAGACGATAAACAAAAAAGCGTTTTATTCGTGCCTCGGTTTGAAAACGGTAATACTTCAAAACGTCGTCGACGTAGACGATTACGCGTTCTATAAATGCTCGTCGCTCGAAGACGTGGCGTTCGGATCGGCAATCGAAAGAATAGGCAAATACGCTTTCGCTTCCTGCGAAAAAATCAAAGAACTCGATTTCGGCGGCGGTAAACTCAAACGAATAGAAGAAAACGCGTTTTATAAATGCGTCGGTGCAGAAAAGATAAACCTCGGCGACACGGTAACGTATATCGGCGACTACGCGTTTTACAAAGCGGGGTTGACCGAACTGAGATTGCCTGCCAGCGTAACGACGCTCGGCGGATATGCGTTCAGGGGTTGCGTAAACCTTAAAGACGTCATCATACAAGGCACGCTCGAACATATGGGCATACATGCATTTTTCGGGTGCAAGAACCTTTCCGTATACTGTGAAATATCCGAGATGCCGGACGGCTGGAACGAATACTGGAACTCTTCCTATCGTCCCGTCGTATGGGGAGTAACGTTGTCGGACGACTTCTCTTACGTATATTCCGTTACGGTAACGGACGGTACTTTTGAAAACATCAGCGAATTGATGATACTCGGAAATCCTACCAGAACGGGCTATGAATTCAAAGGTTGGAGTTTGACGGAAAACTCTGCCGACGTAGATTTCACGAACGAAACGGTAGGCATGGCGGAAAAAGGCGCGGTTTTATACGCGGTTTGGGGCGAACCCGAACCCGAGCCTGAACCGGAACCTGAACCCGAACAGGGAACGGAAACCAACGAATAAAAGATAAAAGGGCTTCGGACATAACTATTAAAAAGGAGAAACAATGAAAAAAATATTTACGTGTTCGCTTATTGCGATACTTGCGGCGGTTACCGCGTTTTTTGCAGTATCATGCGGTAAAAAGGACAACACGACGATAGCCGTCGATAGCGAAAGTAAATTAAAAATCGAATATTTCGTCGGCGACGAACTTAACCTTACGGGCGCAAGACTCGTAGTTAAAAAGGGCGAAGAGATAAAATACGTCGACCTGACGGACGAAAGCGTAACCGTAACGGGCTACGACAAGACGAAACTCGGAACGCAAACGTTGACGGTTGCTTACGACAAAAAGACGACTACGTTCACGGTAACGGTCAAAGAACGCCCCGAAGTCAGCGTAAAGGGGTATAAAAAAGATTATTTCGTCGGCTCGGCGTTTTCCGACGCGGGCAAACTGTATTACACCGACTCGGACGGCAGAGAAAGAATAGTCGGCATATCGGCGTCGGGCGTAACGGTAACGGGATTCGATTCGACGACCGCGGGCGAAAAAACGCTTAAAATCGTTTACGAGAAAGGCGCGAACTCTTACGAAACCGAAATAAAAATCAACGTTTACGCAATAGAAAGCGTCAACGTGTTAAGGTCGCCCAACAAAACTTCTTATAAGACTTACGAAAACGAAATAAGAGCGACGGGCGGGGAGATTCAATACGTCGGCAACGGCGGACAACTCCTTTCGGACGCGATTGAAATGACTCCCGATATGCTCAAAGGGTACGATCCTTCCGTCGTTACGGAAGAAAATACGGCGACCAACGCGTATAGCCAGACGATTAAAGTAGTAATCGACGGCAAGGAATACGGTTCTTTCGATATCAAAATCATTTACAGCGGCGTAACGTACATAGAAAAAGTAACGCCCGAATTACAAGGATTTGATTTTACCGACAAGGAAAACTTCGGGTTGACGGAAGCGCAAGGCGAAAAAGCGCTTAAAGGCGTAAAATACTACGGCGAACTCAACGCAAGCGAAAAAGCGCGCGTTACGGACGAACAAAAGGGTTTACTGTTCGGCGTAGCGGCTACGTACGGCTTGAAAGAATGGAAAAAAGCAAGCGCGCCTTTCGGCGACGTGCTTGTATTTGAAGGCGCGGACATGACTCTTACAGGCGGAAGTTACGCGGATACCCGCGCGGCTGTCGACAAGTTCAGACAATCAACCCGCTTTGTAGAACTTTGCGATTTGTTGAGTAAAATCCGCGACGAGAGCGATAAAATCGAACTCGATTCAACGACTACGATTGCCGCTTACCTTGAAAAAGTACCTACGGTAGACGACGTAAACGCCAACGTCGCCGCGCTCGACTATATGTTCGAGTTGTACACCGCGCTCGAACCCGTTCCCGAAGAATGGACGGCGGAAACTCTCGATAATTACAAAACGAACGTAGAACAAGTCGTTTCTATTATCAGTTCGGGAGAATATTACGGCAACGCGAATTTGCGTTTCATTTACGCGCTTATAAACGAGTGGAGAACGAAACAAGACTATTTTGAAATACTCTACACGTACTACTATAATATTCACTTGAAAGGGCTTGCCGAAACGGAAGAAGACAAAAAACAAGCGTACGAACTTACCGTTAAGAACGCCGTAAAGGTGCTCGGAACTGTTCATTTGACTAACAAGCTGGAAGATATCTACGATACCGTTTCGTCCGCCATAGCGGCTTACGACGCGTACCAGATAGACAGCAGCGTTTTCGTTTATAACTTTGCGCTTGCGCTCAGCAACATAACTCAACTCGCGCAGTCGGAAGACGAAATGAACAAGTATTTCTACGGAATGTTTACTTTCTCCGAGTTTTTGATAGACGCGGACAAGAAACCCATTCCCGTAACTTTTGCGCAACTCGTAGAGTACGTCAGAAACAATATGTTTATTCCTTTGGACTACGCTATGTACGGCGACGCGGTTTATACCGACCTTCTTAACGCTTACATAAAGGTTTTCGAGCCGTACGTCGAATGTGAAGACGAGAACGCCTTCTTTACGAGCGACGAGTTCAAAACGAACATGGCTGCCCTTTTAGAGGGAATTAACGGCGCTACGCCGAGAGTTCAGTTAGGATTTTTGATGTCGCTGAGCAAAGGGTACCCCGTACTTGCGTTCGATAAAAACGCGGAGCAGGGACTTTTCTACAACTATCTCGGATTGTTCACCGATAAATATTTTGAAAGCGTGCTGGACGAATCTTCGCGCGTTCCCGCTACGAAACTCATGAACGCGCTTGCAACGCTCGTTTGCAGTTTTGCTTATAAGGACGACGAAATCGAGTTCAAAGCGCTTATGCAGGATATAATCGACAATTACACCGCGCTTTCCGAAACGGCTAAAACGACTTTCGATACCGTTCTCGGCGGAATATACAACAACTGTCTGGACGCTTATAACTACACCGAAACGGCGGTTGCGGACGAGTGGAAAACTAAGTTCGACGAACTTGTTTCGGCGATTGACAGATGCACCAAGGCGTTTACGAGAGTTCAGAAAGGCGAAACGTGCTACGCGCTCGTCGTCGTCTCTTACGAACGCGCCAAGTCGATAGCCGACGATATATTGACCAACGCGCCCGACGCGGTTAAGTTGGCGTATTATCGCAATTTGACGGTAAACAACGAACAGCCGCTCTGGTACGCAATGTACCGCGCGGAAACGTATTTCAAGTACCTTCAAACCGAACTCAGATTCGGCGACACGATGCTCTGGAACTTCTATTTCAACGAAGAAGCGGTCGGGTTGGCGGCTTTCGTCAACAAAGCGTACGACGTGATTTACGCTGCCGATAAACTTCAAGACGGCGTTTATACGGAAGAATACAAAACGACGGTACTCGGCATCATGAACGACTACCGCGCTCTCGATTTGTACAGCAAGGTTATCTTTAAGGCAATCGACGTAAACGGCGATTATTATACGGCTCTCGACGAGTTCTTCGCAACGTTCATCGAATCGGGCGCGCTTAAATCGGCAATTACTCTTATGTTTGAAATAGAGAAGAACGGAGTATATTATCAAAGCGTTGCCGAAACGGGCGACTTTAAAGAAGAGTTGGAAGGACTTAAAAAAGCAATAGACTCTTTCAAAATCGTATACGATAAGTTGGAAGAACAAGACAAAACGACGTTCAACGCGTATTTCAAAGATATGTACGACTATTATTGCAACGTATACGCCGAAGCGACCAAACCCGCAACGGGCGAAACGGTAACGAAATAAGCCGATTGCAACGCGTAACAACCCCGAACGAGCAAATTGCCGTTTATCGACGGTTAAAAATCGGTAACGACGGGTACGTTGACGGTTGAACAAGTCGGACGTAATTTATAAAAATCAATTTACAAAACCTTAAAAAGGCGCGCTCTTTATCGGAGTACGCCTTTTTGTTTGCGCAAAAACGAACCGCCGACGGAATTAAATAAAAACAAAAAATAAACCGCCGACGTCGGCAAGCGGTAAGCAAACGAAAAACGAACCGACGGCGGAATTAAACAAAAAACAAGCAGTCGCAAAATTGCGGTAAAAAACAGATGAAAACGGTCGTATCGCGATTTGTCGTTTAAGACGATTGCCGCCGCGTGCAAAAAAAGCAAAAATACGAAAAAATAAAAAATCGTAATTTTTTTTAAAAAAACTATTGACAAACGCAAAAAACGTATTATAATACTATATGAACACGAGTTCGCGAGGTTTTAATGAGCGCAACCAGAAAAGACGTGGCAAGGCTTGCGGGCGTTTCGGAAACGACTGTTTCTTTCGTATTGAGCGGTAAGAGATACGTTTCAAAGGAACGCGCCGACAGGGTAAGGGCTGCCGTAAAACAACTTAATTATCATCCCGATATGATAGCGAAGACGATGAAGGGGAAGAAAACCCATTCGATAGCCGTGCTTATCAACGATTTTACGAACCCGTTGTATATGCAAATTATCGAAAGCATAGAAAACAAGGCTATGGACAACGGTTATTTCGTCAATATTTGCGGCGGTAACACTCATTTGGAGAGATATATCGACGAGTTCATTTCAAGGCGAGTAGACGGCGTTTTTATCGTCGCTAATTCGGATTTGCTTACGACGAATCATATCGAACAACTTTTGGAAAACAATATAAGCGTCGTATACGGTACGGTAAACGACGTGATGGACGACAAGATTTGCGGCGTCGCCATAGACTTTAACAAAGGTATGAACGACATCGTTTCGTATTTGAAAGAAAACGGACACAGCAAAATCGCTTATATGAGTTTATACAACAAGGGAACGAACGATTTACGGCTCGATTGTTTTAAAAACTCGATGAAAAAGTATTTCGGTATAGACAACCCGATTATCGAATACGGGTGCGGAATAGAAGGCACGGCGATAAAAACGGGTTATGACGGCGCGGAAAAACTTCTCAGCCGAAACAAGGACGTAACGGCGATTATCTGCATGAACGACCTGCTTGCCGTCGGCGCGATTTCCGCTATCGATAAAAACGGATACCGCGTTCCCGACGATATATCGGTCGTCGGCATAGACAACATAAGCATTTCCGCGGAATACGCAAAAGGCATAACGACTTTAAGCCATAAAGCGGAATATTTCGGTGAAAAGGTTTTCGACGTTTTAAAAAGAAACGTCGTCGATAAAAACGACGTCGGTCGCGAAATAATCGCCCCCGAATTGATAATAAGGTCAACGACGAAAAAAATATAAAATTGCGGTTTTATATTTTTTTGAGAAAAAAGAACACGAGTTCGCGAAAGGAAGAGTATGGCTCAATTCAGAATAGATAATTTAATCAACCCGATAGGAACGGACAATAAAAAGCCTAGGTTTTCGTGGATAAACACGAACGAAACGCAAGAAAAGTACAGGATTTTGGTTTCGACCGACAAAAGTTTTGCCGACGAGAAAGCAGTCGTTTGGGACAGCGGAGAGATTTTCGGCGACGAGAACGTAAACGTCGCGTACGGCGGGCGGGAATTAAAAAGTTTTACCGAATATTATTGCAAAGCGACGATAAACGGCAAGCGGGTAGAAAGCGGTTTTTTTGAAACGGCGTTTTTAAATCCCGACGAAGAGTTCAAAGCGTGGTGGATAGGACAACCGCTGGGTTTTTCGGGGTGCGTAGACGATATCAGGTTAGACGTTGCCGTAGACAAACCCGTTAAAAAAGCGAGATTTTACGTATGTATGTTAGGAACGGGGAGAGTTTATTTAAACGGCGAGTTGCTTGACGACTGTTATTTTGACGGCGGAGTTACCGTTTACGGCAAAACGCTGAGATACAGAACGTACCCGCTTGAATTGAAAAAAGGCAACAATGCGTTGTGTATGCGCGTAGGCTACGGGTTTTACGGCGCGAAGAAAGTATACGGACTTTTAAGGATAGAATACGCCGACGGAACGGTTTACGAAATGCCTACCATACCGGGCAGGCTGTGGAACGTCAAAAAAGATTACGTTACGCTTAACGGCGTTTACGACGGGGAAGTTTGCGACGCGAGAAAGAAAGATGACTGGCTAAACCCCGAGTACGGCGTGTCGTTCGACAAATGGGTGGCGACGTTCGCCGTCGATCCGCCTAGCGGAAAGTTCAGAGCGAGCGTGATACCGCCTATGAGAATAGTCGAAAGGTTCGAGCCGCAATCGATAGTTACGAAAGGCAACGTCGTAGAAATCGACAACGGGGCGAACGTGTGCGGATTCCTTTCGGTGAAAGTCAAAGGCGAAAGGGGCAGTAAGATAACGATTACTCACGCCGAAAAAACGTACGGCGGAAAAATGAACAACTGTAATTATCGCGCGGCGGAAAGCAAAGATATTTACATTTTAAACGGCGAGGGCGTCGAGAGTTACCGCCCCGAGTTTACTTATCACGGTTTTCAGTTTGCGGAAATAAAAATCGAAGGGTACGCGGAAATATCGGACGTCGAAGTAAACGTATTGAGAACGGATTTAAAGATAATAAGCGAGTTCGAATGTTCCGACGAAACGCTTAACGCCCTTCATAAAATCGCTGTCAGAACGGAAGGTAACAACCTTAACGGCGTATTTACCGATTGTCCGCAACGGGACGAAAGGTTGGGTTGGCTGAACGATTTGACGGCAAGACTGTATCAGTCGGTAAACAATTTTTCGCTTGAAAACTTTTTGCCTAATTTTACCGATATGATAGGGGACGCGCAGTCGGACGACGGCGTAATACCGGATACCGTGCCTTACGAAGTCGGGTGTACGGTAGCCGATCCCGTGTCATCGTATACGGTAACGGCGTTGCTTGCCTACGAAAGGTTTGCGGATACGGGCGTAATAGAAAGAAACTTTGACAAGTTTGAAAAATGGATAGGGTATCTTAAACGCAACGCGGACGAAAACGACGGAACGGTGTGTTACGGGTATTACGGGGACTGGTGCCCCGCGATAATATTTGCGGACGGGCATTACTCTAAATGCGTAACCGAAATATTTATGAGCGCGATATATTTTCTGTGGTATCTGAAACAAATGAAATTGTTTGCGGGCGTAATAAACAACCCCGAAAAACAAAAATATTACGGCGACCTTTACGTCGAATATAAAGAAAAGTTCAAAAACAAATACTACGACGACGAAAAGAAGGTTTACGGCAACGGTTCTCAAACGGAACTTGCGGTGTGCGTTACGGTGTTCGACGAAGACGAAGAGGCTTGCAAACGCTGGATGCGGCTTGCCGACGAAGACGTTATAAAGCGCAAATATCACACGACGTGCGGCAATCAGGGGTATCGTCATTTAATTTACAATCTGTGCAATTACGGGTACGCCGAAACGGTTTTTAAACTTTTGACGAACAAAGAATATCCGGGTTGGGGATATATGCTCGAATGCGGAGCGACTAGTATCTGGGAACGGTGGGAGAACGACATCGGCGACGATATGCATTCTTTCAATCATCCTATGTTTTCGGGCTACGACGGGTATTTTATCAACTATCTGCTCGGCATACGCGCGGATTTAAGCAAAAACGCGTTCAAAGAAACGGTTATACAACCTTGTTTTATTTCGGAACTGACGTATTGCAAAGGGCGTCTTGACACTGTGCGCGGCGCAATTGCCGTCGAATGGAAAAAAACCGAACGAGGCTGGCTGTCGGAAGTAAACGTTCCGTACGACGTTGACGCTACGTTTGTGGCGAAAGAAAAGCATATAATCGTCGACGGAATCGAGTATTACGAAAAAGTCGCGTTGAAACACGGCGCGAACAAAATATCGATAATAAATAAGGAGATGTAAAAAGATGAAAAGAATTATAAGTTTGCTGTTGGCTTTGGCTATAATCGCGACAATTCCGTTCGCCGTTTCGTGCGGCAAAAAGGGAGCGCAGGACGTAGATCCGTCCGACTTGAATCTCGAAGTCGATCCCGAAGTGTCCGTAACGCTTAAAATCGCTATAATGAACGAAGACGGCGAAGTAAAAACGATTGAAAAACTAGAAGAAGGGTTTAATAAAAAGTACCCCAACGTCAAGTTTAAAAATCAAAAGATAACGAATTACGAACAAACGATACAAGGCGACGTTGCGGCGGGCGTGGTGTACGACCTTATGTGGGTTTCGGATCAGTACGTTACGTTGTTCGCTGAATCCAACCTTCTCGAAAATCTCGATCCGTATATCGAAAAGTCGGGTTTCGACAAGTCGCTGTACTACGACTCGGTAATAAAACTCGGTCAAAAGAACCATAACGGGGCGCAATATTTTTTGCCGAGAGATATAAACAAGTTGGTGGTGTATCTTAACAAAGGCATATTCAAAAAATACGACGTCGCTTTACCCGAAAACGGCTGGACGTGGAGCGATATGCTCGAAACGTGCAAAAAGTTGTACGACGCCGGTTGTAATTACGTTAATAACAAACAATTCGCTGTCGAAGCGGATTTCGATTGGAGAATACTTATGTATTCGTTCACGTCGTCTTACGGCGGGACTATCGTCGATAAAGAAGGTAATATCGTTCTCGACGAGAAGTATCAAAACGGCTTGAAAGAAATGCACAAACTCATCGAAAAGGGTTACGCGACGTACACGCAAGGGGTATCGCAAAACTTCGTAAGCGGCAGAACGGCTATGAAGTTTCAGGTAAGACCTTACGCGCAGTCGTATTACGCGGCTTTGCAAAACGATCTGGAAGCGGTTTCTTTCCCGAAAATAATATCGGGCGTCGAAGGGGACGTTCCTTGTTGCGGAGCGGGTACTACGGGTTACGGCATAAGCAAATCATCTAAAAACAAAGTCGTCGCGTGGAAGTTCCTTGAATATCTTATGAGCAAGGACGGACAGGAAGAAATATCCAAATCGGGAACGATAACCCCGTCTTTAAAATCCGTTGCGGAAGACGAAAACGCTATATGGAGAACGATTATTCCCATAAACAGCGACGCGTTCGTATACGCGGGTACGAAAGACGTTATTTACGATTTTTACGATATGTTGGATTCCGTTATGATGTCGGGTTACGACGGGTCTATACAAAACATGCTTACGAAATATTTTCAATCGCCCGACGCAGACCTTGAAGCGTATATAAAAACGTGCAAAAGAGACATCAATAACTTTATAAGGGACCAGAGGTAACGAATGGCTAAACGGAAAAGCAACAGTTACAAAGAAAAGAGCATAACGGGGTGGCTGTTTATTTTACCCGTAATTATCGGCATAGTGGTTTTTCAGGCGTTTCCCATATTCTCGTCGTTGTATTTTTCCTTTTTCAAAAGATACAACGTAATCACGCCGCCGACGGGATTCGGACTTTTCAACTATAAATACATTTTTTCCAACAGGCAGTTTCTTAAAAGTTGTTCGGTTACGCTCACGTATACGGCGATAAGCGTTCCGTTAAGCACCGTTTTGTCCTTTTTGTTAGCCTTGTTGCTCAACAAGAAAATTAAAAGCATAGGGATTTATCGGGTATTGATATATTTGCCCGTAATAATTCCCGTTACGGTAAGCGGTATTATATGGAAAAACTTTTTCGACGTAAATTACGGCGTAGCAAACGAGTTTCTGGTTAAAATCGGTTTAGGAAGATACCCGTTCTTCACGTCGTCCGAAACGGCGATGACTTCGTTTATAATTTCGGGACTGTGGAGTCTTGGCGGCGGAATGATACTGTGGTTATCGGCATTGAAAAACGTCCCCGTAAGTTTATACGAAGCGGCGGAAATCGACGGCGCGAACTCGTTGGAAAAACTTATAAAAATAACGTTACCTATGTGTTCCCCGACGTTTTTCTACAATCTGATAATGAGCGTTATAGGCTCGTTGCAAACTTTCGGACAGGTAATGACGCTTACGGGCGGCAACGCCGGGCCCGACGACTCGTTGTTGTTTTACGTGTTTAAAATATATAACGACGCGTTTAACATTTCGGCAAAGACGATGGGGCTTGCGTGCGCGGAAAGTTGGATTTTGTTTATATTTATAGGATTGCTTACGATGTTGCTGTTCAAAACGTCGAAATGGGTATTTTACGGGGAGGAATAATAACTATGCAAGCCGTTAAAAATTATAAAACGAACAAAATCGTAAAAAGAATATCGTTGCATATATGCCTTATCGCCATAAGTTTGTTTTTTCTTATTCCGTTCGTGTATATGCTTTCCGTGTCGGTTATGAGCGACCGACAGTCTTTGGGCAACCCCGTCATAGTGTTTTTCCCCACGAAATGGTACTTTTCAAACTACAAACACGTATTCGACGTAAGTTTATTGAACTCGCTTAAAAACAGTATGATAATAATCGTCGTGAATATGATAACGGTACCTTTTTCGGCAATGCTTTGTACTTTCGGGTTTACGAGATGCAAGTTTAAAGGCAGAGATTTCGTTTTCGCGGTGGTTCTGGCGACTATAATGTTGCCGTCCGTCGCGATACAAATCCCGTTATATATCATGTACGTCAAACTCGGCTGGATAAACACGTTGTTGCCTATGATAATTCCCGCGGCGTGCGGCGGCGGCGCGATGAACATATTTTTGGCTAAACAATTCATGCGTTCCATTCCCAAAAGTTTCGACGAAGCCGCCGTTATCGACGGAGCGAACAAGTTTCAGGTTTTCTATATGATTTATATGCCGATGTGCAAACCTATCGTCATTTTCATCATGATAGGCGTGTTTAACGGAACGTGGAACGACTTTATGAGTCCCTTGATGTATTTGAGAAGCGAAGAAAAATACACGCTTGCGTTAGATATATTTTACAGATACTCGGGAAGTTTGGTTGCGGGCAAGTTCCCCAACAACCAGATGGCGACGGGCGTTATGATGATAATTCCCGCAGCCGTCGTGTTTTTCGTTTTCCAGAAACAGTTGATAGACGGGGTAAATATAGGCGGTATTAAAGGTTAACCGCCGCAAACCCTTAAAATATGAATAAAGGAGAGAAGTATGAAAAAGATTTTATTAACGATTTTATTGTTAATATGCGCGGTATCTTTAACCGCAGGCTTATCGTTGGCGGGTGCTTACGCGACCGAAGACGAGTACGTTACCGTTGTAAAGACGCTGATAGGCGAAAACGGTGGCAGCGCGCAGGCGGGCGGTTCGGAATGGGCTCCCGTAGGCAACTATTCGGCGTATAATCAAGCGGTCGAACAGATAGTCGACGAAACGCAGGCGGACGGCGGCGATATGATTTTCCGCACGGCGACGAACGCGGACAACACAGAGTTGACTGCGGGCGCGTGGGGGTACTCGAAACACAGCGAAACGAGAGAAAAGGCTTGTTACGATATAAACGGACTGGTTATAAAGTATTATGACAACACAAGCACTCAGAAGTTTATCGTCTTTAACGAAAACTACGGGCAACTTAACAGCGGAAGATTTTTCGCCATAAGATTCAATATGTCCAACGCTGCGCAAGGCACTAACAACGGCAACGTTCAGTTGGGCGTATGGTGGCAAGGCGACTCGAACGGTTCTTATACTTGGGACAGCAATCTTAACTGGCTTAGTTGGAGCAACTACAATTACGGCAACGACTACGACTATTTCAGCGATCCCGCGGCGGAGCATTACGTAGAAGGCTCGACGTTTAAAGGCACTCAGAACACGCTTGAATTCAAACTCGACGAAAACAACGATTTATGTTTATACTTAAACGGTCAGAATCTTGCCAACCTTACCGCGTTGGGAGTATTTTCCAACGTAATATCGCAATGTAACGAAGGAATGTACGTTTCTTTCTACGGCGAAGGTTCTACGGGGACGAACGCTCTTAAAGTTACGGATATATACAACAGAGTAAAAGAATGGTCGCAGGGCGTACCCGCAACCTACGGTACGACGGACGCAAGCAAAATCGAAACGAAAACGAGCAGTACGGGCGCGGTGTTGTTCAGAAACGCGGGAGAAACGTTCGATTACGACGTAACGTATAACGTAAAACAATACTTGGGCGACGTTACGGCGGAGTTTTCTTTCGCCGGAACGGAATTAGTTAAAGACGACAGTTTCGCCATGACGCTCGGCGACGTTGCGGAACTTACGTTTGCAAAGATAGACGACGTAACGGCAAATATGTCCGTAACGGTCGGCGGCAACAAAACAAGCGAACAAACCGTACCTTTCTATTTTACGGACGTCGTTAACGTCGTTTCGTTGAAACAGTTAAAAGATTATACTATCATAGTCAACAAAACAAAATACGAAGGCAGTCTTACGGGACTTGCCGAAGCGACGGACGGTATAGAAGACGGAGCGGCGAACATCGGGTATAAGGTAAACGCAAGCGCGAAATCTCAATTGACGATATTGTCTTTCGTTACGAACAAGGTCGAAATACTCGACGAAGCGGAAGGCGTTACGGTAAGCGGCGAAAACACGGTTATAAAGCCCGACGGCAAATATTACGCGGTGTATAACTCGGTTGACGGCGAATACGCGGTTGAAACGACGAAACAAGCGTTGCTCGATTGCATTAACGTAAACTATAAACACGGCGCGGCAAACGAAACCGCTACTACGTTCAGAATACTTGCGGGCAAACTCGTTTACGAGTTCGTGCGCGGCGAAAAAACCGCTTTCGCGATATACGTAGTCGGGGATACGGAAAGAAAAATCTATGAAACGCAAATAAATTACGACTGGACTTACGGGGATAAATCCTTTAAGTTCGTAAACGACAAAGGTTACGGATATATCGTTATGGACGGCACGAGCGAGTTGGCGTATATCGACAAAACGGACGACGGCGAAGCGTACGACGCGATTAAAGCGGCTATCGCAAGCGTAGACCGCAATATGGGTACGCTTAAATTCGTCATGGCGGACGGACAATCTTTGTTCGCGTTTAAGGGAATCGAATATTACGTTGAAACGTCTTCCAAGGCAGGTTGGAGCGCGGGCGGTTACGGTACTCCCAAGTTCGGTTACGACGACGAAAACTCGGCGACGCTCGTGTTCAACGGTAATTCTATCAAAAAGGACAACGACGTAGTGGTAGACGGGTTCAGTATGAAAGTCAAAACTTTCTACGACGAAAGCGGTTCGTACAATTCTCCCGCGGTCGTAATCGCGTCTACCGGCGGTTGGTTTACTCTCGACACGTTGGGAACGATAATGTTCTCCGTAGAAAAAGGCACCGGAGAAACGGCGGCGACGTTCAGAGTAAGGGGATCGCTCGGCGCAAACAGATATTTGTATTTGCAAGATTTTTACCTCAACGACTGGAACTGGAACAACAACGTCGAAAACACCGTTAAACTCGATCTCGAAAACGATGCTTGGGTTTGGACTATCAACGGCGTAAAATACACTTCTGACGAAGGCGCAAGCGGTTACAACGACACTTTCAACGCCGCTTACGAAAGTTTTTCTACCAACGCGGGCGTATTGCAGTTCGACAGCGGCAACGGTTATATCTGGAAGATAACGGAAATCAACGAAGTCGTTTATAACACCGCTCCTACGTTCGTAAAGAACACGTTGAAAGAATCCTACGCTACGGGCGAAGAAATCACGGCGACGCTCACCGATATGTTTAAGGACGTAAACAACGACGTGTTGACGTTCAGAGTCGTTTCGGGCGACGCAACGATAGAAGGGAACGTTATAAAGTTCAAAAAAGACGTTGCGGGCGAGTACGACGTGGTTGTAGAAGCGGACGACGGTAAAGGCGGCGTTACAAGACAAACTCTCACGTTTAAAGTAGTCAAAGAAAGCAAGAAGAGTTGCGGCGCGTCCGTTTTAAGCGTTCTTGCGCTGAATATGACGATAACGGCGGCGTGCGCTTGCTTATTGTTGAGAAAAAAGAACAAATAATAAAACAATCGGCGTGGGGAAACGCAGAACCGTTTCCCCGCGAAAGGAGTAATCGATGAAAAAAATAATCGCTATTCTTACGGCGGCTACGTTAATCGCTACCTTTTCGGGGTGTTCGCCGTCGGGTAAAGACGAAAAACCCGTCAGGGAGCGTCGGGAATTGAGTTACGTCGGCGATTTCGGGTTTGACGAAGTTAAGCAAAAGTTTATTTCAAACCCGTTTTACAGCAGTAAAAACGACGTAGTAACTTATTTATGCAACGTGTTGTGGGACGATTTCGGGCTGGCGACGGGCGGTAAGGTTTATAAACTCGGCTTAAACAGTTCGTGGCTCAATATCGACGTTCTCAAAACGATGTGGAACGCAAACGCGTTGAAAGAAAGCGCGAAAAAATTATTGATAACGTATCCGCAAAGAAGCGACGGGTATATCTGGTCGTGGACGACGAGCGAAACGTGGGGCGGACCGGGATACAGCGACACGGTGGAAGGATTTAAACAAAGTTACCATTTCGATCAGCAGTTCGAATACATAAACGGAGTGCGTGAAGTTTGCGTATGGGAAGCGAGCGCGGAGTTCTTAAACAACGTCGATATGACGGAAGCGCCTACCAAAAACGTACCCAGCACGCAACCGGGCAGTAGCAAAGTCTATAATTACGACGACGCGTCCAAAGGAAAAACCGTTTTGCAAAAAGTCGAACTTGCGTGGGATTATATTATGAACTCGCTCAACGGCAAAAACGGACTGATTATAATAGACAACGGTCAGAACACGGGCGGTTTCAACAGTTCCAGCAGCAATATTTGGGATACGCTTTGTTTCGGCTATAAAGATCCGTACGAAGGCGCGCTGTTTCTGAATGCGATAGGCAGTATGATAGATATTTATACCTTGCTCGGCGAAGAAAACAAAGTCGACGAACTACGAGTCTTGCTCGAAAAAGCAAAAAAGAATTACGATCGGACGTACTGGGATAATGCGAAAGGAAGATACGTTTCTACGATAACCGACAAAGGAGAAACGCTCGATTACGGTTTGACGTTTTTGGGATTTATGGCGTTTTACACGGGCGCAGGCAACCCCGATATGGCGAAAAGGTATTTTGAATGGGTAGACGGCAAACGCATTATATCGGGAGATACCGCTACGGGTTTGGACATTCTCGACAGATTCAATATTTCGGCAATGACCAACACGGTGGCAATCGAGTCGATAAAAGATTTCGACGACGACGGCAAACCCGTTTCGTGGTTTCACGCTCCTAACGGCATAAGCGAGTTTTACAGCGCGACGTTCGGCGAAATGCTCGAAAACGGCGGAACGATTTTCTATACGGCGTTTTACGAAAATATGTCGAGAATACTTAACGGTATGAAAGAAGACGCTTTGCAAAGATATATCACTATCGCAAACGAGTACAAAATCGACGAACTCAACAGAGATCCCGCAAACAACGTGGGCTACGCGTGGAAAATCGGCGTGATAGAAGAGTTCCCCGAAAACGGTCTGGTACCTTTGGTATACGTCAAAGGGTTTATGGGCGTAAACGCAAAAGGGGACGGACTGCATATCGAACCCAACGTTCCCGACGAATACGACGATATGGGCTGTAAACAAATAACTTACGCGGGCAACGTTTTCGATATAAAAATCGTCAAAGGCGATTCAATCTTTATAACGCCCGCAAAGGCGGGTAAATCGGCTAGAATAATAATATCCGACTTTGCCCTTAAAGGCGAATATAAAGCCGTCGTAACCGCCAAGAGCGGAGCGACGGAAGAAATCGAACTAACCCGAACGAATGACGGAAGATTCGTTTTGAATCTTACCGACGGATATACCAGCGTAGTAATCAAATAAACCGAATCGATATTCTCCCGCCCGACAAATCGTCGGGCGGGAGAACTTGTATCAAAAAGCAAAGCAAACGGTTTACGGTATGCGATAAGTAAAAAACAACCCGCCTGCGGTATTGCAATAAGATAAAAAAGTATTGACAAGATGGTTTTTATATGCAATAATATTTATTGCAAAGGATACATAACTTACGTTATATATGTTTTATTTAATATGGTTATCGCGTATGTCGGTGATAGTCGTAATATGTTAAACATATAAAATTTAATTTGCGTATTTTTTGTTCACGATAAAGCGTTGCGTGTTATTTGTGAGCGATTTGTTTATCCTTTGCTAAAATTAGCAAGGGATTTTTTTCCCAAAGGAGTATTTATGTTAAAACAAGAAGCGTTGGCAACAATCGAGCAAACAATCGGGTATCGGTTTAAAAACAAACAATTGATATCGCAAGCGTTCACAAGGTCGTCGTATCACTACGAACATCCGGAAGTACAAAGTAACGAAGTAATGGAGTTTATAGGCGACTCTGTGTTGTCGTTATTAGTTGTGGACAATTTACTTGACAGGTACACGGACAAAGACGGCAGCGGGCTTTATACTTGCTTGCACGAAGGGGATTTTTCATCGATAAGAAGTTTTATAGTGAATAAAAGTTTTTTAGCAAAAAAGATGAGAAAACTCGATTTGCATCAGTATTTAAGAATGAGTGTAGGTGATATAAAACAAGGCATTGAAAACAGTCTTTCCGTTTTAGAAGATTTGTTTGAAAGCATAGTAGGCGCGGTATATCTCGATACAGGAAGAAGTTTGAACGAAACGAAAAAAGTAATTATTCCGATTTTGGAAATGGAAGAAGAACTAGATGAGTATGACGGAAAAATCAAGGTAAGTTACAAAAATCTCGTACAAGAATGGTGTGATAAAAACGAATATCAAAAACCTGAATATTACACTTACCCAACAAGCGACGGCTTTGTTTCTACTTGTTGTATCGTTGAGCAGAACATAAAAGGCGAAGGCAATGGAAGAAATATGAAAGAAGCTGAAAAAATGGCTGCGGAATTAGTATATATGCAATTAGAAGACGTGGAATCGTCTTTTGTCGGGACGGAAATTTCGTATGAAAATGCTATCAATATCTTGCAAGAATATTGTCAAAGTAGAGATATATCAAAGCCTGAATATTTGACGGTAAGGGACGAAGTATGCTACGATAACAGTCATTATTTTACGGTTCGTTGTACGCTTAACGGTCGATATACGGAAGGTAACAGTAAAAAAGTAAAAGAAGCAAAAAAAGAATCCGCGTTTAATATGCTGGCAAGTTTAGGGTTGTTGTAAATAAAAGAAAAAGAGAGAACGAGCGTTCTCTCTTTTTTGTTGACGCAAAGGTGAAAATGCGGTTTTACGCGCCACAGCGAGAGTTTATAAGCGTGTTTTGGGCTAAGAAAGCGTTTAAAAATGCGGTTTTACGCGCCGCAGCAGGGGTTTGGCTTGCGTTGTCAGGTCGTTAACCCGCAAGCAAACGCAAAACGGCGTAATCGCAAAAAAACGGGCAAGAAGGCAAAAACTAATTTTAATAATTTGATTTCGACCTTGTTATTGCGCTTGAAAAAATATAAACTTTATGATATTATATGGTTGGCTTTTGCTTGCGACCGCGGTTGCGGGCGACTGCCGACCTTTTTTATTGAAAACCAAGTCAAGGGGACTGCAAATGAAAAAATTAAAGTTCGCTGCGTTCATATTCTCTTTTTTTGCGGTAACGCTATTATGCGCCGCTCCGACCGTTTCGTTCGCAAAAGACGACGGGTTGCTCCTTTTCGGAAAACAAGCCGAACTTACGGCGACGACAGGCGACGAAATGTTTTTTGGTTCGGTAGACGAAATCGTAAGTTTGTCCGAATACGATCCGCGTAACGTTTTAACGCCCGTCCGGGATCAGGGCGACACGAACCTTTGCTGGGCGTATTCCGCGATAAACGCTTCCGAAGCGTCTATAATAAAAAACAAACTCGCAACGAAAGACGAGTTGAAATTAAACCCCAAGGCGCTTGCTTACAGAAAGTACGTAAGAAACGTCGATCCGCTTGGAAACAACGCGTCGTATTACAAGGACGCAGGCAACTGGTTGCAGGGCGCGGGACACGTCGGGTATATCGCCGCTCTTTTGAGTTTGTGGCAAGGTCCCGTTTCGGGCGATAAACCCGCGGCGGACGTTTGGACAAACTCGTTGTATCGTCTTGAAAGCGCAAACCTTATTTCTTCGGGTTTGACGGGCGACGACAGAATCGCGGAGATAAAAAGAGCGATAGCGGAGTTCGGCGGAGTAACCGCTTCGTGCAATTATAACGGCGGAAACAGCGCGTATTACAACGATAAAACCGTTTCTGGCATAGCGCACGCGATTACGCTAATCGGCTGGAACGACGGTATAGACAAGGATTTGTTCAGACCGAAAAGCGCGGAAAGAAACGGCGGTTGGCTCGTAAAAAACAGTTATAACGACAACGCGTATTTTTGGTTGACGTACGACAGCAAGATAGCGACTACGACCGCATGGACGTTTACTTACGCCCCGAAAGACGCCTACGACTACAATTATTTTTACGACAACAACGAAAACGATTTTCCGTTGTTTAAACAAAAACGAGTCGCTAACGTGTACGAAGCGAAAAAGGGCGAAAGCGACAAACACGAATATATAGAAGCCGTCAATATCGGATTTACGGGCAACGACGTCGCGCTCAACGTCAAAGTGTATAAAAACCTTTCGGGTTGGGGGCAATCGTCCGTCGAAAGCGGCGTTCTCGTTGCCGAAAAAACTCAAACATTCAAGTACGGCGGGTATAGAACGATAAAACTCGACGAACCCGTCAAAATAGACAAAGGACAATATTTTTCGGTCGTTGCGGAAGTTTCCAACCCGACCAACGACGCGTACGTAAACGTCGTTCAGTCGGAATCGAAAAAACCGTCTTTTTACAAAACGTACGACGGGTACGATTTTATGGCTAACGGCGGATACGTCGCAAGGGTAAAGGCGTACACAAAACTGAAAGACGCCGAACCCGACCACGTCGAGCACGACTACGGCAATATTATACCGCAAGTCGACGCCACTTGCTTGCAATCGGGTACGAGAGCGCATTATTACTGCCTTAAATGCGGTAAATATTTCGACGTCAACAAAACGGAAACGACTTTGGCGGATTTGACGATCGCCGCAAATCCCGACGCGCATACGTTCGGTCAATGGGTAGACGAGATACCCGCAAACTGTACTCGGTCGGGCGTAAAAGGACATAAAGACTGTTCTGTTTGTAACAAACATTTCGACGCAAGCGGCAACGAACTCGTCGATTTGATTATACCAAAGAACGACGCGCACGAATGGGGCGCGTGGGTAAGCAACGGCGACGGCACGCATACGCGCGTGTGTAAGACGGACGAAAATCATATTGAAACGAGAAATTGTTTCGGCGGAACGGCTACGTGTACTGAAAAAGCGGTTTGTAACGAGTGTAAAACCGCTTACGGAAACACGGCTCCGCACGTTTTCGGCGAATGGGTGAAAGAAGTCCCCGCAACCGCAACCGAATTCGGCGTAAAGGGGCATAAAGACTGTACCGTTTGCCGTAAACATTTCGACGATAAAGAAAACGAGATAGTCGATTTGACGATAGCGAAACTCGATACGTGTAAAGTTACCGTAAACGACGGCGACGGCGGTGGGGTTTTTGAAAAAGGAACGCAGATTACCGTCAGGGCGAAAGAGCCCGGAAAGGGCAAAGTTTTCAGTTGCTGGAAAGACGAGAACGGCAACGTCGTCGGCGACAAAGAGAGTTATACGTTTACCGTAACGAAAGATATTACGCTCAGCGCGGAATACAAAGACGAAGTTTCAAACGGGTGTTTAGGCGCGTCGGCGCGGTTTATCGACGGAAGCGCTGTAATAGCGGGACTGTGCGCGTTTGCCGCTGGGGTTGTTCTGATTAAAAGAGAACGGTAAAGCCTTATTCTTTACCGTTAATCGCAAAAACGATATAATATAATGCAAACGCGTAGTATCGCTTGCGGTAAGGAGTCGTTTTTCGGCGTTGCGAGTAAAAGCGACGGGGTTAACGCGCGAAAAGGCATAAAAAAATAAAAAAACTCGTTAAAAACAGTTGTGAATATCGGGATAATATGATACAATAAAACGGCTTAAAGGAGCAAATCGACAGACGACGAGTTGCTCCTTTAAGCCGAACGGAGGCGTAGCTCAGTTGGTTAGAGCGCTACCTTGACATGGTAGAGGTCATAGGTTCGACTCCTACCGTCTCCACCATACGTAAATAATACGAACCCTGAAAATAAGTCGGGGTTCGTATTATTTTTTGCAAAAGACTTCTTCGGCGTAAAAATATCGGGATAACGTCATAATAAAACCAACCCTGCCGGGCGTTGAATCGCTCGGCAGGGGGATGTTTAAAAAATGCTTATACGAAAAACCGTATATCGGGTGGTTTTTTCAGAAAAAATGACAATAAAAACTCTCCGTTTTTTATAACTCCCTTTCGGCGACCAAAACTGCCGCCGAAAGGGAGTTCGGTTTATAAAAACGTATTAAAAAAGTTAATTGCGTTGATGTCTCGGTTTAGTTTTCGTTCATTCCGTATTTATTCAACATATTTTTTGTAAAGTTCAAAAGTTCCGAAGCGCCTTTGTCAAGTTTGTCCTCCGTCGGATTTTCCATTATCGGTCGCCAGACTCTTATGTCGTAACCGACTTCGTCGCCCATTAAAAGGAAGGGCTCGGAAACTATATCTCTTTTATAATTTACGTCGGATAACGCTTTGAATATCACGTCAAAGTCGATATGTCCGCGTCCGGGAATATTTCTGTTGTTATCGCCCGTATGGAAATGGCGAAGCCTGTTTCCAACTAGCCTTATTGCGTCGCCGATATTGTCTTCTTCTATATTCATGTGATAGGTATCCAGATGTATTCCGCAATTTTTGCTGCCTACGAGTTCCGTATATTTAATCGCTTCTTTTGCAGTATTGATAAGTGGCGATTCAAATCGATTTACGCATTCTACGCATACCGTAACGCCGTTGGGTTCGGCAACTTTCATTACTTGTTGCATCGAGTCTACGCTGCGCTTGAACATGTCTTCTTTTTCTTTTTCGTCAACGAAATGCGAAGGCACTCCCCAGCCCGCGAACGTTACGCCCGAAAAAAGTTCGCCTTCCATAACGGCGATTTTTCTCACGATGTCCGAAAGGTATTTAACCCCGCCTTTTCTTACTTCGGCATCTCTGCTTGAAACGTCGTACTTGGGGTTTAAGCCTAAACTGTACGAAAGTTTTATGCCGCGTTTATCGGCGTATTTTTTAATCGAAACGCATTCGTCGTCGGTCATATCCAAAAGGGGTTGCGCCTGAAACTCTAAAATATCGAAACCGAGTTTTACCATTTTGTCGATATAGTATTTATAATCGACAGCCCATTTTTTTTGCCAGTAGTTTACGAAAATGCCTAATTTATTCATATTTTCTCTCCTTAAATAATTTCCGTTTCGTAATCGAGATATTTGTCGAACGCTTCCCGAACGCTTTTGCTCCATTTGCCCGCCGCAATGGCTACGTGGTGGCGGTAACCGTTGTTCGACATATAGTTAAGCATATCGTTTGCCGTTCCGTTTTTCTTTTCAAAAACGCAGTGGCAGCCGAAAAATGCTTCGTCTACGGGATCGTCGGTAAAGCGTCCTTCCGTCGTAAACGAACAGATTTTACCGTTTTCCGTTTTAACGCTGCCGATAGTAACTTCCTGAATCTTGATTTTTCCTACCGCAAGTCCGACTCCGCTGCCTTCGCCGTAAGATTTTTTGAACATAAGATGTTCTTCTACGTGAAGCGGACCTTCCGTCATTGACTTCGGCGAAGGACCGCAGTGGAAAAATATACACTTTTTTTCGTCGTTTGCGTAGTTGTTGTTTACGTCGTAAAGCATAACGGGGCGATCGGAAGAAAGGTTTAACGCCCGCATCATAATCGCGTTGTTTACGTCTGTTTCGCAAGCGCAAACGATACCTTTCTCGTTAAGGTCGCCCATAACCATACAGGGCGCGATTCCGTAATGTAATTGAAGTTCGTTCCAGCAACGTATCGCAAGCGCGTTTAAATTATAATCTTTAATCAATTTTTCAAGAGCGACGTATAATCTTGCGATGTTTTCGACTTTAATTTCGGGATAATTTCCAAAGTCCGCGATATTTTTAACGTATTCTTTTTTTGTTTTTAATTCGTCTGCGTTTACGTCGTCCATAACGTCGAAAAGATGCGCCATATCGATTGTTTCCACGTTGATTTTTTTTCGTTGCATCGCTATTTCGTCTATTCTTACCGTTTTAAACGCCGTGGTTCTCGCTCCTATCTCGCCTATCGAAAACTCTTTCATTCCTTTTACGGCGCGACAAGTCCCCGCGAACAATCTTAAATCTTCCGCAAAATCGTCGGAAAGGGGCGATACCGCAAACTTTTCGGTTAAAGAGTACTTTATTCCCGCTTGACGCAATACGTTGCACATTGCGATTTTTCCGCAAACGGCATCTCTTCTGTGTTCAAAATCCATAAGGCCGAGTTCGTCGGGATACGCCTGTATCAGAATGGGAACGCCGGCGTCTTTAAGCGCGTAATATGCGCCGTTCTCATCGCCGAAGTTGGGAAGACATACGATAACGCCGTCGTATTTATCGCGGTTTTTCTTTAAGAACTCGGCGTATAACCGGCCTTCTTCGATAGTTTCCACCGCGCCGTAACGAGTAAGCGATGCTTCCTGTTCTATGTAGCCGAAACCTGCTTTTTTAACCGCTTCTTTCATTTCTTCTCTTGCCGAAGCGATAAGTCCGCCGGGAAAAAACCCTCTGTTTCCGTAGTAAAGGGCAAACGTGATTTGTGTTGTTTTCATTTTATACTCCTTCGTTTATTTGAGATTATTATAACATTGCAAATAAACGGTTTATAGATAAAACAAGCACTAAAAACTGTAAAATCTTCCCAAATAGACAATGATTTTTAAGTTGACAAGATAGTTTTTAAGTTATATACTTAAAATATGATAGTTGAATTCAATATAGAAAAACTCGAAGAAGTATTATACGACTTTTACTTTCTCACGCACGCTTCCGTAAGTTTGTGGGACACTCAATTCAATCAACTTGCTTTTCAGCCGAAAGAGATGCCGCCGTTTTGCGCAAGAATCAAAAGTTCGCCTTACGGTTGCAGGGAATGTTTAAAGTCGGATATGACTATTCTTATAGAATGTTCTAAAACCAAAAAGAGCGTTACCCACATTTGCCACGCGGGTTTACGCGATACCGTCGTGCCTATTTTATACGAAGACGAAGTAGTCGGATATATAATGTTCGGACAACTTAAATACGACAATTCGCAGTTGGACGTAAAATCAATCAAAAAGTTTGCGAACAGGGCGAATCTTGACGTAAAACTCTTAACAGAAGAGTACGAAAAAATATTGACGCGGGAAGACGATTATATAAAATCGGCAACGCGAATACTTAACGCTTGCGCAAACTTTATCATGCTTTCGGATATGATAAAAGTGAACAATAACTTTATGCCTACTAAAATAGATATGTACATCAACAATCATATCAAAGAAAAAATCACGGTAGAAAGTTTATGTGCAAGTTTGTTCATATCGAAAAGCGCGTTATATTTGATTTTTAAGAAAAACTTTAATTGTACGTTCGGAGAATATTTGTTGTCAAAACGTATAAAAATCGCCAAAAACATGCTTTCGGCAACGGATATGCCTATTTACGAAATATGCGGCAACGTAGGAATAAACGACTATAATTATTTTATAAAAGTATTTAAAAAGGCGACGGGATATCCCCCGTCGGAATATCGAAAAAAGTTTCCTTTTAAAAACTATCCGAAAAAGACGTACTCGTAACTAAAAAATCTTATGAAAAACAGCATACAACGTTCAATCGAGCGCTTTTAAAGGTTAAAAGGGCAAAGCCGACCGAACGAACGTAAAAAAATAACCCGCCGGGCGTATTCGACAATACGCCCGGCGGTTTTATTATACTTTGATTATATAATATCTTTACGAAAAATGAACCGTAAACATAAAAAAGTTTTTATTAAAAACTATTTTACTATTTTTAAGTATTATTTGGACTATTATTTGACGATATATATGATAAAATAAAAATAATCTTAAAGGAGTAAGCTGATGAAAAAAATATTATTGTTATTATCGGTGGTTTTGTCTATGAGTTTTATGTTTGCGTGTGAAGAAAATAATCAAACCGTTGCTTCTCGTATAGTGCATAACGGGGAGCAAGTATACGTCGAAGTAGACGGTAAACCTTATAATTATATAGGAATACAGTTGAGAACGGACGCTTTTATGAATTGCGAAGGAAAAACGGCAAGCGAATTAGAGCCGTATTTTAAACTTGTCAGCGAGCAGCATATAAATACGATACAGTTGCCGATAGACTGGCGGGATATAGAGCCGGATAAAGATATATATGATTTTTCGGTTGTAGAAACGTTTTTGGATTTAGCAAAAAAATATAATCTGAAAGCGGAGTTTTTATGGTTTTCGACTAATATGTGCGGAGAAACGCATACCTATCATATTCCCGATTACATTGTCGACGACGCCGTTACTTATCCGCGATACGAAAGCGATTACACCGGCACGTTTCATAGTTATTACGGATATTATTTGCATTTAGAGTTCGGTAACGACAATCTTTTGAACAGGGAAGTGAAAGTCGTAAAGAAATTGATGAACTTCGTTAACGAATGGAACAATAAAAAAGGCAAGCCAAATACGCTTATAGGCGTTCAGATACACAACGAGCCGGATTGTTTTCCACTATGGAGAGTAGGCAACAACCAGATAGCCGTTAAAAAGAACGGAGTTCAAATAACTCAAACAGAAGCGGAAGCGCAGGTAAACAAAGCGTTGGATACGGTAGGGAAAGCGTTTAAGTCTACGAATTATAAGATATTTACCAGAGTGAACTTTGCGCTTGCCAACACGATGAACGATTATATAAAAAGCGTTTATGAGTTAGAAGGCATCGATATCGTAGGCGACGATCCGCATGAGAACAACGTAAAAACGATAAGCGACGCGTTGCAGGAATATCGTTTGAAAGGTAATTATCCGCACATAGCGGAAAACAGGGCAAGTTTTTCAAACACCAACTCGCTTATTCTGAACGCAATGGCGAAACGTGGCGGTTACATCATGTACGAGATAGCGACTTCGCCTTTCTTTATCGCTAACTCAAAAGGCGGAGAAGCAAACCCCGATTACGGTTTATATACAAGCGACTTAAAAAAGAGAGCGCATACCGATAAGGTCGGACTTTTCCTTGATATGATAAATAAATCGGGATATGGAACGGTTACTGCGTCGAAAGACGATTTTATTACGTTTAACGAAAGTACGAACGCGCCTCGGAAAGAGTTGGAAAAAAGCATACGTGTACAAGGGAACGATTTGGTAATGTCGACCAAATCGGGCGCCTTGGGATACCTGATCGTGGAAAAAGATTATTTAATTCTTGCGAGCGATTTGGCAATCACGATTCAAAATCTTCCCGCAACGGCGCGCGCGGAAGAAGGATATTTTGTTGATGGCAAATGGATTAAAAACAGCGACGTAACCGTCGCGGACGGCAAATTAAAATCGGGCGCATATAAAATATACAAAATAGTTTTATAGGAGAAAGTATATGAAAAGGATTATTAAAGTTTTGGTAATGATATTTGCGGTAATAACGGTTATGTCTGCTTTTGCTTGCGGAAAGAAGAAAGGCAACGATAAAATAACTTTACTCGTAGATTTGCATGGGTGGGCGCCTACTTTAAACACTACGCCTACTCCCGACAATCCGAAAGTAATACAAACTCCTCAACTTATAGCCGACGCGTTTACCGAGAAATATCCCGATATTAAAATTAAGTGGGTAAGGAATAAAAACGTTTCCGCCTTGGAAGAAGAAATGTCGCAATGGTTTACTACGCAGATAGAAACGAACAACTGTCCTACAATAGCCTTTTCCTGGGGAACTAAGTTTCAATATAACGACTGGTATGTGGATTTGACCGAATATTTAAATAAACCGAATCCGTTTGTAGAAGGTAACGTGCGTTGGAGAGATATGTTTGAAGACTATATATTCGGCAAATCAAACATAAGGGGAATGAACGGAAGCATATACGCCGTGCCTATATTTTTATACGCAGGACCTGCTACCGGATGGTTTTATAACAAAACCGTGTTTGCAAATGCAGGAATAACTCAAAATCCGAAAACGTGGAAAGAGTTTAACGAAACGGTACAAAAAATCAAATCGAGCGGATTTGCCGGCACTATCGCCGCGCCGTGGAGTTATTTTAACGCAATCCAAATAGATCAATGGGTTGCTCTTGCGTCTTTGGGACCGTCGTTTGCTTCTGTTTTCTTTGACGAAACGGATTATAATAAAGACGGGGCGGTAACGGAAGACGAACAAGTGCGCGCAACTTTACAAGGCTATTATTCTCCCGTAAAACATCAGTATGCAAGAGACTATTATCTCGAACTTAAAAAATACTATAAAGAAGTTCTGGAAGAAGGTTGGTTAAACGCCGATTATTACAACTCTTGGCAAAACGGAAGCGTTGCTATGAAAGAAGACGGCATATGGCGAATTATCGACGAGCAAAGCGCAAGGGGACGAGATTTTGAAACGGGGGTTTTCCCCAGCCCGATAATAAGCGCCGATTCTTACGATTATCTTCCGAAAGTCGAATATACCGAACACGGACCTTATCAACCGGGCGTAGATTTTCAACTTAACATAATGAAACCCGCAGTAAAAAACGATCCGAAAAAACTCGATGCCGCGGTTAAGTTTTTACAATTTTTCACGCAAAGCGAATTTTTAAGTTTATATGCCGAAGAATGGGGCGCGGATTTGCCGGCGACAAAAGACGGGACGTACAGCCCGCTTCTTAACGAGTGGATGCAAAATTCGTTTGCCAAAATTAAAGACACGGGTTGGCCGCAGGCTTTTGTAACCGAACAGAACGCAAAACTCAACAGGCTTTTTGCGGAGTGGCTTGGCGGAAGAAAAGGTAACGACGTGTTTTATAGAAACGTTGACGAAATACAAAACGAAGGCGCGAAAGCGGCTATAAACAAACTCAATTTAGATACTACGGGTTGGACTGAATAATGCTTGATTTTTTAAAAAAGAACGTATTATTTACCGTACTTGCGGCTTTGATTATTCTTGGTATCGGAATGTATTCTTTTGACTGCGCAAGGGCAAAAACGTTTAAAATAGAAGTTTTAAGCGTTTCGCCCGAAGAACCTGTCGCAGACGGGGAAACGCCCGTAGTGATTAAGGTAAAACTAACGAGAAACGGAGCGTCGGTAAGCGGGCATTATTTGTATATGCTGCCGTTAAACGGTGGCACTATGCAAGCGAACAGAGTTAAAACGGACGAAAACGGTTGCGCGGAATATGTTTATTATCCATATCGCGCTACGGTGCTTATGCCTGCAAAAAGGGTAACTATCAGAGTATACGACGAAGATAATTCCGTATTTATGGTGGTAAACGCGTGTAAAGATTTTGAAATAGAATTGAAGGAGCAGTCTTAAACATGAAAGGCAATATAATTAAACGTATGAAAAAAAATTATGTCGGCTATATCATGATTGCGCCGTTGTTTATAGGTTTATTGATATTCGCGTATTATCCGCCCGTTTACGGCATAGGGGTTTCGCTGTTTGAAAAGCAAGGCGAAAACGTCGTGTTTTGCGGTTTGAAAAACTATTCTAAATTATTTTCCGATAAAATATTTTTAAACTCGATACCGACGATGTTTTATCTTATGATACCGAAACTTCTTATCGGGGTATTTGTTCCGTTAATAGCGGCAGAGATGGTTTTCGGCGTAAAATCCTGTAAAATGCAGGGGTTTTACAGAATACTTCTGTTGTTGCCCATGCTTGCGCCCGGCGTTGTGGGAACTCTTATTTGGAAAGCGGTTTATGATCCAAACGGCGGAATCATGTCGACCGTGGTTCAAGGTTTAGGCTTTGTAGGAAAAAATAAAGTTATAGACTGGCTTGGCGATCCCGATTTGGTTATTTTTAGTATAATTTTTATGGGTTTTCCGTGGATAGGCGGAACTAATGTTCTGATATACCTTGCGGGATTGAACGTTGTGTCCGGTGAAATTATGGAAAGCGCCAGATTAGACGGAGCGGGGGCGTTCAAACGTATTTGGTTTATAGATTTACCCCTTCTTCTCGGCCAAATAAGATATTTTTTGGTGTTTGGAATAATAGGGGGATTGCAGGATTATTCCGTTCAAGTCGTTTTGACAAACGGCGGTCCGGGGTATTCGACGTACGTTCCGGGATACTATATGTATCATCAGGCGTTTATGTTTTTCAATAAATACTACGCGGCGGCGATAGGTTGCGTGCTTTTTGTGGTGATTATGGTTTTAACTCTTGTCGTGAGTAAACTTACCGGTAAAGATAAAACGGAGACGTGATATGAGAAAAAGTATTTTTAATCAGATAATATTGCAAGTAATTCTCATTGCGCTTATCGTAATCATGTTGTATCCGCTTGCCATGGCGGTATGGTGCGCAGTAAAGACCACTTATAATTATGATTTGACAAAATGGTATCCTACTTTCCCGCTTCAAATCAATAATTTAACAGTTGCTTGGAACGCGTGTCGTAGATTTATATTAAATACCGTATTCGTAGGAATAGTCGCGACTGTCGCGTCGCTTATACTTTCTTCGCTTGCGGCGTACGCTTTTGCTAAAATAGATTTTCCGGGAAACAAGATTTTCTTTTCGGCGATGATGTCTTTGATGATGATACCCGGCGTTTTGACGTTAGTTCCTTCGCATATGCTGTATTGCAAACTTAATATGTACAACACTTATTTGGCGCTTATACTTCCCACGGCTTTAAACGGTTCGGTGTTCGGCGTGTTTTTGCTCGTTTCCTTTTTTAAAGGAATACCCGAAAGTTTGTTTGAGGCGGCAAGGTTAGACAGCGCAAGCGAAGCAAGGTGCTTTATGGTAATAGCAATGCCGCTTTGTAAAGCGATACTCGGCACTCTTGCGATAATGAAAATAATCGGGGTTTGGAACGATTATTTGTGGCCGCAAATCATAATAAGGGATATGGATAAACAACTTATATCTTCGGGGCTTGCTTTTATGTTTACGGGCATGTATGCGTCTAATATGCCGATAACTTATGCCGGATATTTGCTTGCATCGATACCGATAATACTGTTGTTTTCGGTAACGTCTAAGTTTTATATAGAAGGTTTGATGACGTCAGGCTTAAAATTATAAATATTCAAGGAGGGAAAATATGAAAAAATTATTACTTGCGGCAATGACTGCGATTTGTATCGCTTGTCTTTGCTTATCCACGGTAACGGCGTTTGCAAAAACCGATGAAAGGACTAAAATAAGCGACTGGAACGGCGGTTGGAACAATTTCGGAGTTACGAGAGAGTTTGACGGCGTCGGTATAAGATTTAACGGCGTAACGACGAACGGGTACGATGAAAATTACGTAAACGTAGAGTTGCGTACCATACGATTATCGCCTATGCATGCAATCGAATCGGGTTATGACAGAGAAGTTTTTGCCAGATTTGCGTTCGTTTCGTCAAATACGTATGACTTGACCGACTGGAACTGCGGTAACGTAAACGGTATTTATTTTCAAATAAATAGTTTTGAAAACAACGGCGACGGCGGTTATATAAAGTATTTTGTTCAGGTTCACACCGACGCAGGTTGGATAAACTTAACCGAATCGACCGATTATTTGCAAGCGCCCTCTTACTTGAACGGTTACGGGGTTCAGAGCATTTCCGTCATTAAAGAAGAACGAGGGTATTCGTTCTTTATAAACGGTTGTGAACTGTTGCACGAAGAAATGGCAAATCTTCCCGACGGGTTTATCGCGGACGAATCCGGTAAAACGTATTTTGCCTATCAGTCGACGGGCGGGCAAGAAGACGGCAGCGATCATGCGTTTTCCGTTTTAAGCATAAACGACGTTAAAGATTTCGGCAGACGCGCTTGGAACGGCGGATGGAATAATTTCGGCGTTTACGATATACCGCAAGGACTTTACGTTAAGTATAACGGCGTAACGACAAGCGGTTACGATGAAAATTACGTTCAGGCAGACGTCGTTACTTCTTCTTTTCCTTCGATGCAGTGGATAGATAATGCTTGGGATAGAGAAGTTTACGCGCAATTTTCTTTTACAAGTACAAACGTTTCAAACGAAGACTGGAACTGTAATTGCGAAGACGGTATTTACATGATGCTCCGCAGTTTTGAAAACAACGGCGACGGCGGATATTTGCAATATTTTTTGAGAAAATGCGAAAACGGAATTATGAGCGATATGTCGAGCGACTGGGCTTATCTTCAAGCGCCCGGGTATTTGCCTTGGAACGGAATAACGAGAATAGCGATTCGTAAAGAAACGCAAGGGTATTCTTTGTTGGTAAACGACTACGAAATAGAACAAGGTATGACGACGACGCTTAACGACGGACTTATTGCGGATGAAAACGGAAAAACTTATTTCGGTTATCAGTCTATGGACACGTCTAACTCGAACAATAATCCCGCATATACGATTTATTCGGTAACCGACGAGCCGCACGTTAACGTCAGAGAATGGGTTGGTTGCGTGAACAACGCAGGCGTAAAGAGTGTTTCGGACGGTATAATCGTTAAGTATGACGGGCACATGATAAGAGGTGTAAACGCAAATAATTACGTAAGGTTGGACGTTTCCGTATTACAACTTTTAAACAGTACGATAGAAGATAATAATTGGGTAGAACAAGAAATCGTAAAGTTTGCGTTTATCAAGTCGGCGGTCGATCCCGATTGGAGCAATTCCACGGACGGATGGTATATAGAAATACGTAATGTTAACGGTAAACTATATATGCAAATCTACGCAATAGCGGGCGGAAACAGAATAGATGTTGCCGACTCGGTTACCGATATGGATTTTTCAGACTTTAAAACGATTGAAATAATAAGAGAAGCATTCGGCTATTCGTTGTATATAAACGGAGTAAAATACGGCGCGGACGCGACGTCGGAGTTTAAAGATTGTTTCTTTGCAGACGCAAACGGCGATACCTATCTCGGGGTTCAAACGTACAGCACTTACGGGGAGACGGATGCAAGAACGCTCGTGATTAAAAACTTCGTTGCAAAAGGTTCTCGCGACGTAATTTACTTAGTGGACGGCGTTGAGTATAAGAGAAGCGCGTATTCTTACGGCGCAAAGATATTAACGGAAACGGTTCCGGTTAAAGAAGGATACGATTTCAGCGGATGGTCGACGATTCCATCGGTTATGGGCGATGAAGACGTTATCGTTACGGGTACGTTCTCCGCTCGTAAGCATTTTGTAATTTATATGGTAGACGGCGTCGAATACAAGAGAGTAGAATACACATACGGTGAAAGCATTGTTCCCGAAAAAGTTCCCCAAAAAGACGGCAACGAGTTCAGCGGATGGTCGACGATTCCATCGGTTATGGGCGATGAAGACGTTATCGTTACGGGTACGTTTAAAAACAAAGAACAAGGTCGCGTGTTTAACTGTTCGTCTTTCGGTATAGGCGGAAGCGTTGCTTTGGCTTTGGCAGCGGGCGTTGCTTGGGCAATAAAGAAAAAGGAAAAATAAAATGAAAAAAAGAACGGTCTTTATAATTTTATTATTGTTTGTTTTATGTATGAGTTGTTCGTTTTCGGTGGTTTTTGCCGACAACGAACAACAAGAAAAGCCTTACGCCGAGTATATAAATACAAAGACGTGGGGCGGAACTTACGGAACTTTCGGCGTAACGGAGAAATGGAACGGGCTTGACGTAATTTATGACGGCTGGTACGTTAAAGCGCTTGCGCCCGATTATATTTCCGTTAAAATGAATATAAAAAACCTTTTAAAGAGTATAGCGGGCAATTCGGGCTACTTTCAAGAAGGCATTTTTGATTTTGCTTTTATAGACAGGCAGTGCATTGTTCCGCAAGGCTGGGACAGACCTTATCCGGGAATATATATGATGACGAGAAATATAGACGGTAATTTATACGTTCAGATTACCGTTCATAAAGCGAGCGACGATTCGGTAGTTACGATTTACGAAAACGTTCTGGACATTAAAATCGGCGAGTTTAACGGCATTACTTTAAAAGGTTCGGACGGCGGAACAGAACTTTATTTCAATCAAACGAAAATAGAATGCGACGGACTTTTGTCGCTGAATAAGAGCGAGTATTCCGACGAAAACGGATATACTTTCTTTTGCATGAAAAGTTATTCGGCAGGCGGAACGGGGACTGACGAGAATAAACGATTGTTGAGTTTAAGTTATATTGCCGAATATGACGGGCAAGTCCCCGATCCGAGCGTCGTTGCTCCCGATAAACCGATAACGGGCGAAGAAGATTACGACGCGGAATCGGGAATGGGATTGACGGCGAAAAAATACGCAGGTAAAGTAACGCAAGGGTACAAAAGCGTTATTATCGATCGGGACACCGTTTTATACACTCCTGTTTTGGCGGATTACTTACAACTCGATTTAAGCGTTAAAGACGGATCGACTATAAGAGTGGGGCTCGACGGCGACCAAAAAGTTTTGGCAATGGCGGATTCTATTTCTGTTGCCGTTTATTTAAAAAACGACGGTGTCGTTAAAGCGAGCGCAGACGGAAACGAGTATAAAGAAGTCGGAACGGGAGATGACGTCAGGGTTACTTTCGGGATAAAAAACGATTCGTACGAAATAAACGTAAACGGCGTAGCGTTCCCGTTGCCGAAAAGCAAAAAAGACGTAATCGGCGATTTCGGTACGTTTGTAAAATATTCTGCGCAAGACGGCGAAGTAGTTGTAAAAGGCATGTATAATCCGGCGATCGGAATAGACCTTAAAGAGTTGACCAACTGGAACTCTCCGTTCGGCGGTGTAGTAGAAACCGATGGCGAAACGATAGTTTTTGCTCACGCAACGGTAAACGTGCCGTTGAATAATAAATACGTAAGTTTTGATTTTAAAATAAACGGACTTTTGGATACGTTGTATGCCGACGCTATGTTGAGTTTTGCGTTGCTTGCCAAAAACGGAATAAACGATCCCGTTTACGAAGCTTTGAGCGGTATTTACATCGCTTTCAGAATATATAACGAAGACGTTCAATTCAGAATCAACCTGCAAACGGAGTTTATGGGCAAAATCGTTATTGCCGACTGGACTGACATAGGCGTTTCGAGCACCGACAAAATAAGGCTGATATTTTTAAACGAGAACGACGGTTATAGAATAATTATAAATAATTACGAATACGTTGGCGAAAAGATGTGTGAAATTATCACGTCCGACGCAAGCGACAGGGACGACAGATGTTATTTTGCGATAGGGTGTATTCACGATACCACGGTCGTAAACGAAAACGTTTACGAAGAAAGAAGTTTGATAGCGTATACGCTCGATAACGTTTTGGATGACGGAGATATTCCGGAAGAACTTATCGAAATCGGTAAAGCGGAAGAGCCTCCTGTCGGCGGAGACGATCAGAAAGATCCCGACCCGCCTAAAAAGAAACACGGTTGCGGAAGCGCGCGAATAACTTTTGCGTGGATTGTTGCAGTAATGCCCGTCGCTTTCGTATTGACGAACAAAAGGAAAGGTTAATGGACTTAAAAAAATATTTATATAAATATGCAAATGAAGAAAACGTTTTACCGACGAGAGCGTATTACGTTCCGAGCACGGGTAAACCCGTTTACGACTTGAAAGATTCCGAGTCTGTAACAACGTTAAACGGCGAGTGGGCGTTTGAAAAACTAGGAGACGTTACGGATATAGATTTAAACGAGTACGTCCAAAGAAAACCGAAAGGAAAAATCAAAGTGCCGTCATCCGTGCAGTACGAAGGTTACGAAGAATTCGTATACTTGAATATAAAGTACGAAATCCCGTTTACGCCGCCGTATGTTTACGCATACAATCCCGTATATCATTATGAGCGGAGTTTTTCGGTAACGTCGGACGACAAAGATAAAATATTGACTTTTGAAGGGGTGGACGGGGCGTTCTTTGTGTACGTCAACGGAAAATACGTCGGGTATAACGGTATGTCTAAACGTTTGACCGAATTTGATATAACTTCCTTTGTGAAAAAAGACAATAACATACTTGACGTTTTTGTGGTTAAATATTCCGCCGCTACTTATTTTGAAGATCAGGACATGTGGCGGTTGAAAGGGATAAGCCGTAACGTGTATTTGTTATCCAGACCGAAGAACAGGATAGACGATTATAAAATTATTGCCGATATGTACGGAAACTTTGCCTTTACCGCAGTAAGGGGAAGTTGTAACGTTGCTTTTAACGGAAAAACGGCACGGGTGTCGGAAGGCGAAACTTATTTCGACAAACTTGAAAACGTTCGATTATGGACTGACGAAACGCCCGATTTATATGATTTGGTTATTGAAGAAAACGGGGAATACATATCGGAGAAAGTCGGTTTTAGGAGTATATCGGTTAAAGACGGAGTAGTTTATCTTAACGGGGAGCCGATTAAGTTCAGGGGTATTTGCAGGCACGATTTCAGATCTGATACGGGCAATGCGGTTACCGAAGAACAAATGAAAGAAGACGTTATGCTCGTAAAAAGTTTATGCGCAAACGCAATAAGAACGGCGCATTATCCAAACTCGCCGTATTTTTGCAGAATATGCGACGAGTACGGCGTTTTTCTTGTGCAGGAATGTAACGTGGAATGTCATGGCGCGTTAATTCAATCCGGTAGTATTGAAGAAAAAAACTTTCATACGATAGCAGACGGAGAAGAGTTTTTACCCGAACTTCTGGCTCGCGCGGAATGTTTGGTGGAAAGAGATAAAAACAGACCTTCGGTAGTTGTCTGGTCGCTTGGCAACGAGAGCGGCTTCGGAAAAAACTTTGTTGAAACGGCTCGCTATATAAAGGAGATGGATTCGACAAGGTTGATTCAGTATGAAGGTATGTGGCACAGGCGGGACAGCGAATTGTTTTACACGGAGTTTTTGGACGTTTCTTCAAGAATGTATCCGACTTTTGACGAGTGCAAAAAATATCCCGAAGGAAAAGAAAGCAGACCTTTGCTTATTTGCGAATATTCCCATTCGATGGGCAACGGGCCGGGGGATATAGGCGAATATCAGGATATAATCGACAATAATCCGCATATAGTCGGCGCGTTTTGTTGGCAACTTTGGGATCATGCCGTTTTAGGTAAAGACGGGTTGTTGCGTTATGGCGACGATTTGAATAAAGTTCACGACGGGCATTTCAATATAGACGGAATCTTTTGTTACGGTATGGAAAAATGCACCAAAGACGAGATTTTTTATGCCTACTATCCTATAAAAGTACGGTTTGACGGTACAACGTGCTTGGTCAAAAGTCGGTTGCGGCGCAAAACCGAAACGGTTTTTTTAACTCAAAAACTAATCGTAGACGGTAAAACGATAAAAACTAAAAGAGAAAGTTTTGAGATAAAACCGCAAAACAGCGTAAAGACGGAAATATTTTCCGATAAATCTTTCAAAGACGAGATTTGTGAAATCACAATAGAAACGAGTTACGGCGTTATAAAAAAATCTGTGCTTATAAACAAGAAAAAATACGAATTCGAAGCCTTGACGGAAGACTTGCCCGAAATGCGGGGCGACGTCGTGAAAATAGGCGACTACGAAGTAAGTTTGAAAGACGGAAGCCTTAATCATAAAGCGTTCGCAAAACCCGTTCGCGTCAACATAGTCAGGGCAAGCATCGATAACGATGCAAACCTGCAATCGGACGTTGCGGGGTGGTTTGATGCATATCCTGTCGTAGAAAGTTATGTTCTCGGAAAAGGACGAGTTGATTTAAACTGTCTGATTGTCGCGCCTTTCAGGAGTCCGCTTGTAAAATATTCTATAACGTATTCTTTGGGCAGAAATAATACCGTTAGAATAAAGGTTTCGTACGTTTTAGGCGCGTTTACGAACGAACTGATGAGATTTGGGTTTAAGGGCGAAATACCGGCGGATAAAGTCAATGATTATTCGTATTTCGGGTTTGGCGAAAACGAAAGTTATATCGATAAAGATTTAAGTTCGAGATTAGGCTGGTTTAAAGGAAAACTATCAAAAGACGGTTGTCCTTATTTGATCCCGCAAGAGTACGGCACTCATAAAGGAACGTTTTTCAGCGATATTTGCGGTAAGGATTTAACGATAAGTTTTTATTCCGACGAAGGTTATTATTTTTCGGTTAAGGCGTATAGCGACGCTCAACTCAGAGAAAAAAAACACGCCTACGAATTAGTTAAAGAAGAAAACGTGTTTTTCTATATCGACGGAAATATGCGCGGGATAGGTTCGGAATCGTGTGGTCCTGTTTTGGACGAGCGATACAGGGTAAACAAACACGATAGCTTTGAGTTCGTATTGAAAATTGCGTCGGGTAAAGAATAGTCGTTTAAGTATTCTTCGACGGTGAACAGCGAATTTTTTAAAGGAAAAAAATCATGAAAAATATTATTTTGGATACCGATCTCGGCGGCGATTGCGACGATGCTTCGGCTATTGCTCTGTTGAACAAGTTTCATAACGATAAAAAAGTAAACGTTCTCGGTATGCTTTATTCAAACAGCAATCTTTCGGGAGCGTGCCTGACAAAAGAGATTAACGCCTATTACGGAAACGAGTTTAGAGTAGGAATGTTGAAAAAACATGTTTTGAATATTCCTTATAGTATAAGTTTTACCGAAAAAGCGTTAGATATATTGCATAAGCCTATAACCGACGAAGGTATAGAAAACGCAAACGATATGCTTTATAGTCTTTTGACAAACTCGGAAAATAAAAGCGTTACGGTAATATGTATAGGTCAACTCAAAAATATTGCGGTTTTTTTAGATTATGATTTTAACGGAACGAGCGGTTCGGAAATATTCAACCGAAAGGTAAAATCGCTGTTTATAATGGGCGGTTATTTTAATCAGAAAGACGAATATTTTATGGCGGGAGATTTAAAGTTGTACGGCGAGTATAATTTAATTACCGACTTAAATAGCGCAAACACGGTAATTGATAAAGTTAAAACGGAAATTGTTTTTTGCGATTACGAGATGGGCTTGGACGTTTTGACGTTTGAAAAGTTTTCCTTAAATTATAACCCGGAAAATCCCGTTTCTGTTTCTTATAAGATATTTCAAAACGGAGCAAGGCATAGTTGGGATCCTTTGACGGTTCTGTATGCCGTTGTTGAAGACAACGAATATTTCGGTTCCGAACGCGGTTATGTTACGCTGACGGAAAAAGGGAGAAGTTTTTTTAAGGAGAACGAAAACGGCAACGTCAGAATAGCGTTTTTAAAAAAGAGCAAAGAAGAAACGGCAAGATATTTGGAAAGTTTTTTTGCCGATGAATTGTAGAACGGCTTGAAGTTGTAATAGAAATTAAAATAATACCCCCGCCCCGCCGACAAATCGTCGGCGGGGCGGGGGTATTATTTATGAAAAGTTTTTATTAAAAATTGTTTTTCGTTAATTTTTCTACGCCGATAGGCGAGGGATTATTTATAAAAAAGTTTTTATTAAAAACACGCAACCGTAACCCTTACGGCAACGCGGCTTATAGGGTTTGGTTGAACAAATGGGTACGACGTTTCGATATAGACAAGCGATTTTGTCCTTGTCGATTTCCCGTCAAGTTTGGTTGAACAAAGGGGTTACAACGTTTCGATATTGATAAGGTTGGAGTTGCCGCCTTTACCGATAGGCGTTCCGCCCGTTATTACCACTTTGTCGCCTTTTTTTGCAAGTCCCGTTTTAAGCGCGCACTGTTTAGCGAAATAGAACAGTATATCGACCGAAGAATACTCGTCGCTGAGAACGGGCGTTACGCCCCAGGAAAGGGCGAGTTTTCTGAACGCTCGTTTGTCGGTAGTCATTCCTATGATAGGTTCTTCGGGGCGGAAACGAGAAACCATTCTCGCCGTCATACCCGTGCGTGAACAAACGACGATTGCTTTCGCGTCAAGATCGTGCGCAAGGGTGCATGCGGAGTGGGATAACGCTTCGCCGACTGTTGACAAAACGAATCGTTCTTGCGGGATAACCTGAATGTAACTTCTGTTATGCTCCGCCTGTTCGACGATTTTAGACATTGCCATAACCGCTTCGACTACGAATTCGCCCGCCGCCGTTTCGCCCGAAAGCATAACCGCGCTCGTGCCGTCGTAAACGGCGTTTGCGACATCCGAGATTTCCGCTCTCGTCGGGCGTTTGTTGTGCGTCATCGATTCGAGCATTTCGGTCGCCGTTATACAACGCTTGCCGAGTATTCTGCTCATATCTATAATGTGTTTTTGAATGTTAGGGAGTTCTTCGTAAGGTATTTCAACGCCCAAATCGCCGCGCGCTATCATTACGCCGTCGGAAGCCTTCAAAATACTTTCGAGATTGTTTACTCCCGCGCGGTTTTCGATTTTGGCTATAATGTCGATGTTTTCCCCGCCGTTATCTTTTAAAAACTTTCTGACGATATCTATGTCTTCTTTTTTGGAAACGAAAGAAAGGGCGATAAAATCGACTTCGTGTTCTATGCCGAATAACAAATCTTTTTTATCTTGTTCCGACAGGAAATCGAGTTTAAGTTCCTTGTCGGGAAAAAACATACTTTTACGGTCGCACGTTTCGCCGCCCGAAAGAACGGTGGTGTAAACGTCGTTACCCTTGACTTCGTCTACCACGAAAGACATAAGTCCGTTGTTTAAAAGTATCTTGTCGCCTTTTTTCATTATTTCGGCAATGTGTTTATAGGAAACGGAAACGCGCGTTTCGTCCCCCAAAACGTCGTCGGAAGTAAAAATAAACTTGTCGCCGGCGTTAAGAGTGATTTTGCCGTTTACGTATTTACCCGTTCTGAACTCGGGGCCTTTGGTGTCGAGCATTATAGGAAGGGGAATATTGCGTTCTTCGCGCAATTCTTTGACAATGTTGATTTTTTTAAGTTGGTCTTCGTGAGTGCCGTGCGAAAAGTTAAGACGGCAAACGTTCATACCCGCGTCGAACATCGCGGAAATAGTTTCTTTGGTTTCGCTTGCGGGGCCCAGCGTGCAAACGATTTTGGTTTTTTTCATATAAATCTCCTTTTATAAAATTATATCACAACCCTTAAAACATAGCAACAAGACGGTTATGTTATTTTAGTATCGGGCGGGTTTTTCTTTTAATATAACGCCGCTAATTTACGCCAAGCCGCGCCGACTTGTCAGTCGGCGCGGCGGATTTGTGTATAAATCGTAACAACCGTTTGAATCGGTTGTTTTTTGTTAAACCGAACAAAACGAAAGAGTTGTTAAATCGGACGCGATAAATACGCGCCGAAAATCGCTTTTACAACTTTCTCGTCGACGAGCCTTGAATAAGCCTTACGGGTACGAGTATTTTTTTGGAACGTATCTGTTGACCGCTCAACGCTTCGTTCAGCATTTTTACCGCTTCGAATCCGAGCCTGAAACTGTCTTGTTCGACGTGAGTCGGGTAATCGACGGTAATTCCTATCTGGTCTTGCGGGATTTTGAAATCGAAGAACACGACTTCGTAATCTTTGGGAAAACTCAACCCCAGCAACTTGAACATTTGCATAAGGTGTAACCCGCTTGCGTAATCGGCGGTGATGATAGCCGTTATGTTGGGGTTTTCTTTTAAGTATTGACGGAACTTATCGCAAAACTTAACGGACGTATTGTCTTCGTTGCCGTCGAATATAAACAAATAGTTGGTATAGTTGTTGTTGTTTTCCAAAGTTCTGATATAACTGCTGTGTCGTTCCGCCAACGAAGTATTCGTTTTAATGTTCGCGTTAAAGAATAAAATATGTTTATGTCCCCGTTGGAGCAAATGGTTTACGGCAAGCGCGGACATTTCCGCGTGGTCGGAAGAAACGTATCCGAAGTTCAGCCCGGGCAAATATCTGTCTATCATGATAACGGGGAAATTAGTCGCCGCAAGGTCGATTAAAGACGAGTTGTACACGTCGTTGTCGATGGGGTATATCAAAAGCCCCACGATACCCATATCCAACGCTTCGTTGATGAGTTTTTGTTCTTTCTCGACGGACATTTCCGAATACGAAACGAAAAGTTTCGCGTCGGTAGTCGCCTGTGTCAACGCGGTGCTTATTTCCATATTGTGCTGACTGTTAAATAAGGGCAGTATCGCCGCGACCTTCTGCACGTTATGCGACTCGTTGGTATAATAAGGTCTTAAAGTGTCTTTCGTAACTCCCCTGTTTACGAAAGTGCCAAGCCCCTTGATTCTCGTGATGATGTTTAACCCGATTAAATCTTCAAACGCTTTCCTTACCGTTATTCGCGAAACGTTTTGACTTTTCATAATCTCCGCTTCGGTAGGCAGTTTGTATTCGGGAATACTTATGTTGTCGTTTATGAGTTTAAGAATATAGTTTTTAACTTGTACGTACAAAAAGTTATTATTTGTATTAGTCATAATACACCCACGTTATATTTTTATGATATTATATAACATTTATTTTTTCTTGTCAACAAGTTGTCTTTTCGTCGAAAGAAATAAATATTGATTTTTTTTGAAAAAAATTCGTCCCGAAACAATCTTTTTTTAAAAAAGGTATTGACAAATTATTTATTTGCGGTATAATATAAATGTATTATATATGTCTTGTCGCCATAACATAGACAATACATATAAAACAAGGAGAAAAACAAATGGGTAAATTCGTAAAAACATTGATTGCTATGTTGCTTTGCTGCTGTATTCTTTTGTGCGGAGCGTGTAAAAGGGCCGATTCGGGCAAAGATGCGGACAAGGACAAAGACGACGTAGATCGCGGAGATTATTCCAAGTACACTCAACTCGTTATAGACGGCGGCGGTCAGAACATTTCTTATAACACCACGCAATCGCTCAAATACGATAAATATACGAATCCGTATCCGTATAACACGTTGGAGCAATTAGCGGAAGAATGGAACAAGGCGAACGCGTCCGTTTACGGGTATTATTTCACCGTTGCGAAGACTTCTATAAATATGGACAGAGAAACGATGGTTCCCATGCTGCAAAACGGCAACGCGCCCGAGATTATTTATTATCTGGGTACGACGGCGGCGGAAGATCAGAACAAGGGTTGGTTTTACGATCTTAAAGGCGAGATGGAAAAACCCAACAAATACAGTAAACAAGGGGAAAACGGAAGCGTTAAGTGGAAAGATTTATACACAAGCGAAGAGTACGGTTCTTTCTTTACGCCTAACGGACAATTGTTTACCGTTTTGCTTGAAAAAAATCCGATAGGCATTTTGTATAACAAAACGATACTCAATGCGGCGGGAGTTACGAAAACGCCCGAAACGTTCAAAGAGTTTATGGAAGCGCAAGATAAAATCAGCGCGTATTCGCAAACGGTAGGCAGGGGAGATAAGAACGACGACTCGAAATACATTTGCCCCTTCTTTTCCTATTACCCGTGGTACAACTCGTATCTTGAATCTTCGTTGTTTGCCGAAGATTTGGAATATTTCGACGTAATAAACGTAAACGGTCGCATAGACTCGGAAGAGTACGTAAGAGCGTTTATGACGAAAGATCCCGACGGGAACAGAACGTATTCGCCCGACAACGAGAAATACGAAGAATTATACAGGCTTATAAAACTCGAATGTAAATATTACCCCGCAAGGTATCAGAGTTATTACGCGGAACAACAATTCGTCAGCGGCAACCTTGCGATGATAGAAGTTACGGGCGGAAGCATACGGTCGTTCATCGATCAAGTGGATGGAGAGTTCGAGATAGGCGTATTCCCGTACCCGATGCTTGCCACTCAACCCGAAGGAGAAGAGCAAAACGAGTATTACACCAAATACAACAAAAACGATTATATCGTTCGTCGCGGACTTTCGGGTTATTCGACGGGTTGGGCGATAACGAATTCGGCTATGAAAAAGGACGCGGCGAAATCGGACGATAAGTGCGTTGCCGCGTGCATAGATATGTTAATGTATTTGAGTTGTTTCGAGAACAACGACAAACTTATCAACGACAGGGGTTTTGCGATTCCGCTTTCGGGCAACACTACTTACGAACATTTCGTCGCGCTTGCCGAACAGTACGAAACGGATTGCGGAAACGACAAGACGGTAGCGTGGGCTTGCGCCACCGCCGGCGACAATATGAACAAAGACTTCTACGACGCGGTTTACCTTTTTAGAAACACCGCGCTCGACAAGAAAGGCGATATAACGAAAGCCGACTTAAAAACGCTGTTAAACTCTTTTACCGCCGCGGCGAACACGTTATATACTCAAAATAAATGGGATAGAACGAAATGGCCGGCATACGGTTATTCTAACAAGACGGGAAAATAATTACGGAAGGTGAAAAGATGGCCGCAAACAAAAAAACAAGCAAAAACGGCAAAAGAGAATATTTAGGTATAATCTGGATTGCTCCCGCGCTTATTATGATGTGTATATTCGCATTGTATCCGACGGTTTCGGCTTTCTTGCACTCGTTTACGGACTGGGACGGCGGACTTAAATCGAACGTCGTGTTTTTCAAAAATTACGGCGAATTGTTCAAAGACAGACTGTTTTGGATTTCGCTCGGCAACGTAGTTATACTTACCGTCGTCGGCATAATCATAGGCAATTTCGCGTCGATAATTCTTTGCGAACTTATGTACAATCTGAAATCGCCCCGACTTTCGTCCGTGTACAGGTTTTTGTTCGTCTTGCCCGCAATGGTACCGGGCATCATCGTAATGCTGTTATGGCAAAAACTGATTTTGTCGGGTTCGTCCGCCAGCGTTATGAACACGATTTTAAAAGCGTTCGGAGCAAAACCTATCGAGTGGTTGCAAAGCAGAAACACCGCAATAGTGTTTATTTCGATATTTTTATACGGTTTTCCGTGGATGGGCGGAACGTCTTTCCTTATTTATCTTGCGGGGCTTAACGGCATAAACGAATCGATAATAGAAGCGTCCAGATTAGACGGCGTAAACACGTTTAAAAGGATATTCGTAATAGACCTTCCCATGATAAAAGGTCAACTGAAATATTTCCTTGTAATGGGATTTATAGGCGGGCTGCAAAACTATTCGATGCAATACGCCATAACGAACGGCGGACCTGGCGAAGTCATCAACAGCATGCAATCGGGAACAATGGTTCCGGGGTTCTACATTTACAGATTGATAACGGGTTCGTCGAAAATCGGCGCGTACGGATACGCTTGCGCCATGGGTATGGTAATGTTTATCATAATAATGATAATCACGGTCATCAACGACACGCTTTTAAAAACGAAGGAGTAACGTGATTATGAAAAACAAAAAGATAAGATACGGTCAGATTTTAGAGCATATCGCGTTAATATTACTGTTGCTTTTGGTACTGTTTCCGTTTTATATTCTGATAGTAAACAGTTTTAAATTACCCAAAGACATATTGAAAAATCCCTTTGCGTTTCCGGGAACGGACGCCGCGCCCATGTTGACAACGGGCTACGCCGTCGCGTGGAAATACATAAAAGGGTACATTTTAAACACCGTGATAGTCGCGGCAATGGAAGTGGTAGGCACGTTGCTCGTCGCGAGTTTGGCGGCGTTCGGGTTCACGAGATTCAGATTCAAAGGCAAAAACGTTTTATTTATGGTATTTCTCGCGTTTATGATGATTCCGGGAATACTTACTCTTGCTTCTCAATATTCGTTGGTATATTCGAGATTGAATCTCGGGCAAACCTTTTTAGGCGTCGCGTTGCCCGCAATCGCGGGCGGACTGCCTATGGGAATATTCCTTATAAGAACGTTTTTTGAAGGTATTCAAGAATCCCTTTTTGAAGCGGCTTCTCTTGACGGAGCGAGCAACGTAAGACAATATTTTACGTTGGCGTTGCCGTTGAGTATGCCCATACTGTTCACGATAGGACTTTCTACTTTGCTCGGAGCGTGGAACGATATGATTTGGGCAAGGTTGATATTGTACGGTAAAGAAAATCTTTATACGATAAGCGTAGGCGTGTTCGTATCGTTCAACTCGTCTACGAACAAATCGATAACGGACACGGTAGTGTTCGCGGGTTACTGTATAGCAAGTTTACCGTTGGTAATAGCGTTCGCGCTGACGTCCAAACAGTTTATAAAAGGACTTACCAACGGAGCGATAAAAATGTAAGGGAGGTAGCGATGAAAAACAAGTTAATCGTTTTGGCGTTGGCTTTCGCGGTAACGTTATCCGCGTTTTCGGGCTGCGGCTCGGGTTCGGGCGGCGGCGGAAACGAAGAAACGCCGAAATATACCGAAATGCTTTTCGACACGAGTTTTAAAGACGGAATAAAAGTATCGTCTTTGGAATCGCACGAAGTAAGTTTCACCTGGTGGAAATACGGCGATTCGGACGCGTCGAAAGACCCGTTTTGGAGCCTCGGTCAGTACTGCAATCTTGCAAAAACGAGAGCAGACTACGATTCTTCCGTAAACGATTTGAGCCTTGCGACCTTGTTCGACGAAGGTAAGGGCATTACGGGTTCCGACGGGAGCAAATATACGCTTACGAACAAGTCGGGCAGTAAATATATCGCCGTCGATCCCGCGGCGGGCGAATACGATTTAAAGGTCGACACGAGTAAAGAATACGTCAACCAGAAAACGGGCGTAACGTCGCCGAGAACAAACGGCGAAGACTGGGTGCATATGATTTTGCAACAACAGTCCCCCGTGATAAATCTCAGCCAAGCGGAAGAAGTGATAATGTCGCTTAACTTTACGCTCACGGAACTCGAAACGTACGACCAAAGCATCGGCGCCGCGCAATTTCAATGGATATTCAGCGTACACGACAAATCGGCGGGGCAACGCGAAGAAGATTATTTTTGGTTTAACGTAACGTTGTTTGACAACAGGTACGAAGTATTTCCGGGCACGCAGATGTACGACAGCGGTAAAGGCGACGCTACGGGCAAGTTTATTTACGCGCCTACGGGCAACGAGTTGTTCGGCGAAAACGGCGGTAAAGTTGTTGTCGGCAAGACTTATCGCGTAGAACTTAATTTGAAAAATTATATGAAAACGGCGTTTGACGCGGCAAAGAGCAAAGGCGCGCTCGAAAGATCGAAATGGGAAGATATGGCTATCAACGGATTTAATATCGGTTGGGAAGTATCCAACGTTTCAAAAGTCGGCGTAAAAGTCTCAGGTATGTCGTTAAAAACGAAACAGACGGGAGGAAACTGAAAAATCCTATGCTGAAAAAAATCATCGATAAAACGGTAATCGTTCTTTTGGCTTTGTCGCTCGCAACGGGAGTGTGCGGTTGCGGAAAAACAAAAGGCGACGACAAAAAACAAACGGAGCAAACGTGGGAAACGCCCACGGAAGGCAAACTTATGGAAAGACCTATGGTAATAAACGAAACTAAAAGAGAGTTATTAAACGATTTGAACTTTTCCAAAGGGTTTAACGTAACGCTTTTCCATGCGAACTCTTCAAACGGAAAACTTGCGGGGACTTTGGATTACGATTCGTTAAAAGCGGACGGCGAAACGGTATGGAAAATGGCTCAATGGGGCTGTACGAAAGATATGGTTGCGGACAGCACGTTCGAGAGAAAAACTAATATCATAAAGTACGCGGACGGCGGAAAAACGTTGCAAATCGACGCAAACAAACAGGGATACGTAACGCTCGGTATAAACGGTAGCGTGGAATACACGAAAGACGAAGACGGCAACGTAAGAGAACGTACGGACGCAAGCGAAAACTGGCCGCATATATTGATAGAACAAGGCGTCGGTAAAGATATTTCGCCCAACTGCAAACAACTTTATATGGAAATCAATTATAAGGTTACCAAATGCGAAAGTCTTGTCGACAGAACGATTTATCCCGTCAACGAAGAGATGAACGCGGCGCAATTTCAGTGGTTTATAACCTTAACGGACACCAACGAACAAAGCGTAAGTTACGGTCAGGCGATGTGGTTCGGAATATCTATGTTCGACACGAGAGCGCTCGGGGGAACGCCGTCCGGAATGGCTTCTTACGACGGCGGCAAAGAAGACAGCACGGGTTTGTTTATCTATATGCCTTCTTTAACGCAGGTGGCAAACACAGATTCTTGCTACGCCAACGTTCCTACTGCGGTAGTCGGCAAAGACGTTAACATAAAGTTTAATGTTATTCCGTTTTTGAAACAGGCTTTAAAGATAGCAAAACAAAGCGGCGCGCTTAAAGGCGCAACGGTAGACCATCTGAGAATAGGCAGTACCAACATAGGTTGGGAATTGCCGGGCAATTACGACGTCGAAGTCGAAATAAAAGGCTTCGATATGTACGAAGAGATTTAAAACCGTAAAGGTTTCAAATAAAAATAAAAAGGAGAATATGAAATGATGAAAACAAAGACGATTGCAATTGTTGTTATGACGACTTTGCTTGCGTTGTTTACCGCGCTCAGCGTTTCGTTCGGCATAAGCGTCGGCGGCTACGCGGTAAAAGAAACGAATTTCGAAGTTATGGCAGGCGATAACATCGCTTTCGCCGCAGGCGAAGACGGGGCGGTTAACGTTTCGGGATTAGACGGCTGGGGACGTCGGGCGGTTTACAAAAAACCGCTTAAACTCGACGGACTTAAACTGTATATGAGCGGCACGGTAAACGCAGGCGACTGTTATGGCGTAATTTTTTCAAACAGCGTAAATCCCGACGTTTATTTCGGTGATTACAGCGCGCTTGCAATTACGTTATGGAACTCCCTTTATAGCGGACAATCAAGACTTCATTTCGGCACGGATCACAACCCCAACGGAACAACGAGAGCGTATCAGGACGCAGCGTGCACCACAAGCGGCTGCGGAGTAGCGGATTCTATGGTATTGAACGTTACCGAAACGACGGGAGTAGAAATGACTTTCGCGAAAGTAAGCGACGAAGCGTATTCCGTAACCGTTAAAATGACGGCGGGTTCTATGTGGGGTAACAACGCTAACTACAACGAAGAAGCGAAGACGAGCACCGTTTATCTTAAAACGTCCGAAATATCGTCGATTCTCGACGAAAACGGAAACGTTTACGTATACGTTGCGGCTTTCCCGAGCGGAGAAAATCCCCCGGTTACGGTAACGGTTAATTTTGAAGACGACAACAGCCGCGGATACGAAGCGTTGAAAACGGCGGCTCAGGACGCGATCGACGAATACTCTCAGGCGATAAACAACGTCGTAGACGACGTTACTTATACCGACGCCGCTACTTACAGACAAGCGGTAGTAGACGCTATATCCGTTCTCGAAGAAGCGGACAAAGCGGCTTACGAAGCGCAACTTAAAGTTCTCGACGCGAAATACGCGTCCGCGGCGCCTTTTGCGGACGGCGAATATCAGACGATAGCAGGCGCGATTACGGCTACTTTCAGTCCCGCGTCGGGCTATACCAAACTCGCTAATTTCACGGGTTGGGGCGCAAGAACGGCTTACGCATACAAAGTTAAGTTAGACGGACTTAAAGTTTCGTTTAAAACAAAAACGTTAAACGGCGACTGCGCGGGATTCTTCCTTGCGAACAATTTCGGCACCTCGTCTTATTTCGGCGACGGTACGCCCATCGCGGTAACGTACTGGAACAATTTGTACGACGGTCAGGCAAGACTTAACTTCGGCAGAAGCCATGATTATAATGCGGAGACCATAGTTTATACGAGCGCAGAATGTACGACCAAAGGGTTCGGCGTAGCGGATTCTATGGTTGCTTCCCAAACGGAAACGATGGGCTATGAAATTACGTTCAACAAACAGTCGGAAGACGTTTATTCGGTTACCGTCAGAATGCTTGCCGGTTCCATGTGGGGCAACAACGCTAACTACGACGACGTTGCCAAGACTTGCACGGTTTATCTTAAAACTGCGGATATAGGAGAAGTCGTCGACGCCGAAGGGTATACTTACGTATACTTTGCGGGATTCCCCAGCGCAGGCAACGGTAACCCCGCGTTCGATATGTACGCAAAAGTAGAAGACGCGGATTTGGCGGCGTATAAAGCGGACAAAGTCGCTGCTGTCGAAACGAAAATCGAAGAATACAAAACGGCTATCAACGCAGTCGTAGACGGAACTACGTTCGACGCGTCGTTGACGGCAAGAGAAGGCGTAGTAAACGCTATCGAAGAGTTAAGACCTAACGACAAAGTCGTTTACGGTTACCGTTTGGCGGATGCGGACGCGTTGTATACGAAAGACGCGGGCGTTCAGACTAACGTCAGAAACGCTATCGCGGAATTGTTTACGGTTGCGAAAGAAAAGATTGACGCTATGGCGACCGACGAAGGCGCAACCGAAGCGAATTTAAGAGAATCCGTAAAAGCGGTTAACGCCGCTAAGAGCAACTTTGACGTTAAGAAAAGTATGCTTACGGAAGAAAATCAACAATATTTCAACGGACTCGTAGCGGAATACGAATACGCGAACAAATATGCAACCGCAAGAATATGGGTAATTTCTTACGAAACGAAAGTAAACGCTATCAACCCCGAATCTCAAACGGTAATAGCGGACATTACGGCTGTTAAAGAGTACAAAGAAACGTATGCGGGAAGCACTGTCGAAAACATAATCACGACGCAACTTACCGAAACGGATAAAGCGACGTTGGAAGGCAGAATAACCGCTGCCGATACCGAACTTACCAGACTCGAAGCGTTGTTCTCCGACGAAGTAAAAGAAGCGTATCTCGTAGTTTTGGAAGGAGCGTTGGAAGAAGACCTTACCTTAAAGGCAAACATCGACGAAGCGAAAACCGCTTACGCAGACCTTATATCCAAAGTCAGCATCGAAGAAGGCAACGCGCTTTATCAAAGATTTACCGATGCTTATAAAACGTTGAAACAAGCGTGCGCAGATTATTTGACCGCCGAAATAAGAGCGGTAACTCAAATGCTGAACGCAACGTACGCGCAATTAAGCGAATTCGAGCCGGTAAGAACAAGATATGCTCAGATTAAACTCGACTATCTTATGGAAGAAGACGCGGGCGTAGCGGGCGCGTTGAACGAATTGAAGACTAAAATCGAAAAACAAGTGTTCTATTACGTTTCGACAACGCAAGTAGACTCCGTAACGCAAAACGCTACGGGACTCTATTTTGAACAAACACCCGCTTTCCCGTCCAGATTGAATTACGACAAAAAGTTGAATCTCGTAACGGGCGTGAAAGTAGTAGTACAACTGACGGAAGCGGCGTTCTATAACGACGGTTCCAAGGCAAACAACCTTTGCTTTAATTTCCTTGGCGGTAAAGGCTCCTACAAATCGATGAGCGACGGTATATCGATTATTATTTGGTTGTATCCTGCCGAAAGCAACGTTCAGATATTCAACAACAACGACACACCGCTTGCAAGCGCTACTATCGCTACTCCTATGGACGGCGCGAATATTACGATAGAAATCGTCTACGGCGATTATTACGATTTCGTTCAGGACACGACTTACAAGGCTTACCAGATTAAAGTAAACGAAGCGACAATCGTTCTTACGTCCGACACTCTCACTCAACACGGCTACGAAGTATTCAATGATTGCTACTTCTCTATGGGTTCGTTTGCGGACGCTAAGGACAATCCCAACTGCTTCACTCTCGTAAGCGTAAACGATTTCTCGTTCGCTAAGACGGAAACCAAACCGGATCCCGAAAAACCGAATCCCGAAAAGCCCAACAAAAAGAAGGGTTGCGGCGCGGTTGCTCTTACGGGTGTAGTAAGCGTTATCACGGTAGTTGCCGCGGCGGCGGTAGTTCTTAAAAAGAGAGACTGATTATTAAAACTTGTATACGGGCGCACGTCGTTTCTTGCGCCCGTATATTAAAACGGTGAGTATTATGTTTAAAAAAATTATTACGGGAGTATTATCCGTTTGCATGCTGCTTACGTTCGGTTTGTTTGCGTGCGACTCTTCGGAAAACCCCGATAACGGCGGTTCTACGGGGAACGAAAAGATAAACGTTATGAATGATTTGGTTAAAAACTTTTGGGAAGAAACGACGCTTTACGACGAAAGTATTATGCTCGTTGCGGAAACGGACGGAAAAGGAAACGTCCTTTCGGCTCCCAAAGCAAAATTATTATTTACGCCTACGACGGTAGAAAAAGTCGTATGGTATTATCACGAAAACAACGGCGGGAAACAAATAACCTTTAAAGAAGGCGACGACTTTACCGTCGAAAACGGATATATCGTCGCGAAAGGACAGATAGAAGACAACTTCATTACGGAAAGAAAAGAGTTTAAAACGTCGATGCCTTACGTAACGGACAAACAACTTACGGGGGAATTGCCTTTCCCGGGACTTTCGGACAAGAGCATTCCGTCCACTACGGAAGGATTGTATTTGCCTTTTACCGAAGGTTATCAGATAGTACAAATGCAACTCTGCGTAATGTATAAGCATGCCGAGAACGTCTGGACGGGCGAAAAACCCGCGTATCAAGGCGAAGTTTTATCAAACGTCGTTGCGAAGTTAAAAGCGAAAAAAGGCGTCGAGTTGTTCGTTTACGGCGACAGCATTTCTACGGGCGCGAACAGTTCGTCCGTGCTTAATATCGCGCCTATGCGGGACACTTGGATGAAAATGGTCGCGGACAACCTTGCGAGCTGGTACGGAGCAAAAGTTACGCTTACGAACAAATCGGTAGGCGGTTGGACTTCGGCTAACGGCGTAGGCGGCGGAACGGGTTGGGTGAACGGCGCGCAGGTACAAAAGGCGGGGCTTGAAGAACATTTTTTAACCGATTTAAAGGGATACGTTCCCGATATAGCGATTATCGGGTTCGGTATGAACGACGCGTCGAACGGAGTAACGTTGAACAATTATTGCAACAATATTATTTCGATGATAAGAACGTTGAGAAAAGTAAACCCCGATTGCGACGTTTTGTTGCTCGGTACGATGCTTGCGAATCCTTGCGCTAAAAATCAGGCTAAAAATCAAGCGGAGTTCTCGTCTTATCTTACGAGAGTGGCGAAACAATTTTCACACGTTGCCGTTCTCGATATAGGAAAGATGCACCAAGACCTTTTGAACTGCGGCAAACGGTACACCGAAATGTCGAGCAATAACGTAAACCACCCCAACGATTTTATGGCGAGAGTTTACGCAATGAATATTTTGACGACGTTGATAGAAGGAAAAGGCGGCGGAGCGTCTTCGGGCGGAGAAAACCCGAAACCCCAACAACCCGCAATCGTCAACGAAATGATAGAAGAATACAAAAACAACGGCTACAACGTATTGTTCAACGATCCGTATATGAAAAACGGCATAAGGGTGTTAGGCCCCGTAAGCGGCGTCAGCGGAGATTTGACGTTCCCCAACGTTTCTACGGCGGAGCCGTCGTGGACGTTCGCGCAGTGGGCGACTAAATACGACTTGACGGACTACGCTAAAAGAAGTTACGCAAACGGCGGATATTCCTTTACTTATAAATCGAAAGGCAAAATTATCGACGGACAAACCGTTCCCGCGAAAGTTTTGAAAATAGATTGTCAAAAAGCCGAAATATATATGGAACTGAACGCGGAAGTCGAATACGACGCTCCGAGAAAAGACGGCGAAAGTTGGCCGCATACGCTTATATCGCAGGATTTCGATAGCAATCTGATAAAAGTATCGGAACAAAAAGACGTCGTTATGGCTATGGATTATACCGTTACGAAGTTTGAAGACAAAATGGGCGCCGCGGCGGATTCGTCTATGCACTGCGCTCAGTTGGTATGGTATATTACTTTGCAAAACAGAACGCCGTCGCACAAAGATTTCGGATCGTACGTATGGTTCGGCGTCATTTTGTGGGACAATCGAATGGGCGGACAAACTCACGGCGGTTACGCCGCGCAGGACGGCGGCAAAGAAGACGCTACCAACGCGTTTATATATCAACCAGACAGCAACGTTGCGTTCGACGGTAAAAAAATACCCGTAGTCGGCGAGAACAGAAAAATGAACTTTCATTTACTCGATTCGGCGAGAGCCGCTTTTAATCTTGCCAAACAAAGGGGTTATCTCGGCGATACGACGTGGGAAGACTTGTATATAGGAAGTATGAACTTCGGCTTTGAAAATACGGGAACGTATAACACCGCTGCGGAAATAACTTCCGTAGGAGTGTATTATAAATAAAATATGGAGAACAAAATGAAAAAAATATTAAAAGTTTTGATAGGAAGTTTAGCGTGCCTTTTCTTTGTATTAGGCGGCGTTTTTATGGCAGGGGGGCTCAAAGTGAACGAAGCGAAAGCGATAACTAATTACGATTTTGACGAAAACAACGTCGTTTTCGCGTTCGGCAACTTGTCCGACTCTCATATCGGCTACGGCAACAACGACGAACTGCTGAGAAAGGCTTTAAAGCAACTTAAAACGTACACTTCTCACGAAATAAACGCGCTCGTTTTCAGCGGCGATCAGACTCAGGACGGAATACGCCGGCAAGCCGAACAGGTGGTAAGCATCATTAAAGAAGAATACGACCTTAAAAAAGTCGGCGCGCTTTTAACTCACGGCAACCACGACACTTACTGGTCGGGGTGTATGAGTACGGCGGAGTTCGTAGACGCTTACGGCGAAGACGTTTATAATTTCGACGTCGACAAAAGCATTATTACGACGGGCAACAGACACATGGTCGTAAACGGGTATCATTTTATATCCGTTCAGATTCAAACGTTTATGCCCAACGTAAACAATATGAGCGCGCAAACCAAAACGTGGCTGAAAGCCACTCTTGACAAAATCACGACGGACGATCCGTATTCTTACGTTTTCGTTTCTTGTCATTCCCCCGCTAAAAATACCGTTTACGGAAGTATGGACACCGATACTGACGGACCTTGGGGTTCTTCTCAGGAACTCGACGATTTGCTTAAAAATTACCCGCAAGTCATCTTGTTTTCGGGGCATACGCACTATTTGATTAACGACGAACGAAACATTAACCAAAGCACGTATACTCAAATAAACAGCGGGTCGACTTCGGACATTTTAACGAACAAAGGCTTTTTGGAAAATCCAGGTCAGATAGCGGACAGCAGAACGTATTCTCAGGGCATGGTCGTCGAAATAGACAACAATAACAACATACGCATTACGAGAATCGATTTTAAGTTCGGCAAACAAATCAAAAACTGTTGGTACATAGACCACATAAAAGTAGATCAATCAAACCTTATGAGATACAACAGGGCAAGGGTAATGCAAAAGAACGTCGCGCCCGCGTTCGACGAAACGGCGTCCATAAAAATCACGCAAAAAACGGCTAATTCGTCCGAAATATCTTTTGACGTAGCGAAAGACGACGATATGGTAAAATATTATCACGTCGAAGTGTTTGACTCGAAAGGAACTTGCGTAAGAACGGTAAAAACCTTATCGCCGTTTTACAAACATCCCGATTTAAGCACTCTTCCCCCGACGCACGCCGTTAGTTTCGACCTTTCGACGCTGGCGTACCCGTATACCGTTAAAGTTACGGCGTACGACAGTTTCGGTAAAGCAAGCGAACCTTTGTTGCTCGAAATGAAAGATACCACGGAAGACGATAAGGCGGCTGCGAAAGCGTTGGACGATAAAATCGCGCTTCTCGGGAAAGACGTTCAGGAAAGCGACGAAAACGCTATTTTGTCTTTAAGGAGAGAATTGAACGACAGTTCGTATTCGGTCATTAGCTATATGACGAAGTACGAAGATTTTTGCGATATAGAAGCGACGTTTTACAATAAATATCGTTTGACGAAAGACGCGGCTAAATATACGCCGTCAGTCGAAGACACGTTCAACAACGCTGCGACCGAAACGAAAGGCTGGGTATCGAAAAGCGCGTATACGGGAGTTACTCTTAATTTTAACTCGACTACGAAAAACAACGCTCTCGGCATAAATAAAACGTATTCGTTAAACGGATTGCACGTAAACTTTGCTAATCTGAAAATCAAATCGGAACACAAAAAACTTGCGATGCTCGTTTCAAACGTAATCAAAGACAAGTGGTTCGGCAACGAATGTTTGCTTATCAATATAGATTTCGCAACGGGCAACGTGTATTTCGGCAACGATAAGTCGATAGGTCAAAGCGACCTTCTGAAATACGAAAAACTCGGCGCTACGCCGTTTTCGGTATTGTTTAATTACGCGGAAAACGGTGACCTTGTAATGAAAGTGAAAACTGTTTCGGGCGAAGCGGAGTTTACTTTACCCGCAACGCAGTTGAGCGCGTTGACCAACCTGACGGACAATAGCAAATGTTACGTTTCGTTTTCCCCGTGGGACACCAGAACTACGGCGAGTTTCGATATCGTAAGTATTCACGACGGAACGGTTTCTTGTCCGGAAACAAGCGGCGATAAACCGAGCGGCGATAAACCGAACGACGAAAAACCGACGGAAAACAAAAACGGTTGCGGCGGCGTAACGGCGTTAGGTTCGATAAGTTGTTTGTTGGCGGCGTGCGGAGCGGCGGTAACGATAAAGAAAAAACAAAAATAATTTAATTAGGGTTAGCGTTCTGCGATGAACGCTAACCCTAAAAAGGATATGCTATGTACGGATTAAACGAAGAAAAAAACTTGTGCGAGTTTTCGTACGATATGGCGGACGAGCCCGTTTTGGCAACGTTGTTTACGACGGGCAACGGGTACATGGGCGTACGGGGTAGTTTTGAAGAGTTCGGATCTCAGCGTATACAAGGCGCGTTCGTAAGGGGTTTTATCGACGAAATAATAGAGGTTTGCGAGCCTTTTGCGGACAACGAGTATATGAAAAAATATTATCTCGACGAAGAAAAACTCAAAAGTTTCGAAAAGCAGGACAGTTGCGTCAATATGCACGACTTTTTGCTTATAAGAATTATCGTCGGCGAAAAAACGTTCTACCCGTGGGAAGGCAAAATCGTCAGATGGAACAGATACGTATCGTCGGATAAAGCGGAGTACGTCAGAGAAGTCGTATGGGACGACGGCGACGGCAACGAAACGCTGTTGACTTTTAAAAGATTCGCGTCTTTTTATAACGACCACGTATACTGCCAGAGAGTCGTCGTAAAACCGTTGAATCACGATTTACCCGTCAAAATAATTTCGGGTATCGACACTTATATAAAAACGGGCGGACAGTTTATAACCAAAACGTCTTTGCTCGAAAATAAAGGCAACGACGTCGTTCACGCGTACGAAGCGGTGAATAAGTACAAGTTTTCCGCAGGGTATTACGTTAAAAATCTGTTCCCGAAAGGAAAGAAAATCGCCGACTATTCAAACAACGGCTGTTACGGCGTAGAATATTCGTGCGACAAAGCGAAAAGTTATACTTTCGATAAGATAACTTACGTTTTGACTTCGAGAGATACCGACGCAGATTTGGTTTCCGAGTTGTATAGTGCGTTCGACGATATTACGGTTGACTTTGACGAACAGGAAAAACGCCACGTCGAAAAATATCGCCGGCTTCTCGACGTTGCCGACGTAAAGATAGACGGCGACGCCGACGTCGACGGGTATCTGAGATACGCTACGTACCAGACGCTTATTTCCGCCGAAAGGAACGACTGCGTGCACGGTATATCGGCGAAAGGTCTTACGGGCGAAAGGTACAATCAGTTCGTCTGGTGGGACGCGGAGATTCATCAGATACCTTTCTTTATAATATCGCAACCCGAAACGGCGAAAATGTTTTTTAAGTATCGCTACAAAACGTTACCGCAAGCGAAAATCAACGCGAAAGAAAACGGATTCGACGGAGCGAAGTTCGCGTTTTGTTCTTCGGTGAACGGGGACGAACGCGTGTGGCAATACGCAAGACACCCGTTTATGCAGGTGCATATAAACGCCGATATTCCGTACGGTATAATAAATTATTATTACTGGACGGGCGACGCCGAGTTTATGAAAAACTGCGGCATGGAAATAATTCGCGAGTGTTTGCGGTACTGGAAAACGAGAGTCGTTAAAAAGGGCGACCGTTACGAAATACTTAAAGTAACGGGCACGGACGAACATCACCCGTACGTCGATAACGACGCGTATACCAACTATATGGTAAGTTACGTGTTCAAAGAGTTTTTGTTCCTTTGCGAATCGCTGAATTATTCCATAACCGAAAAAGAAAAGACGGCGTTTTGCGAAATTGCCGAAAAAACGTACCGTCCCGAACTCGACAACGGAATGATACCGCAATTCGACGGGTATTTTGATTTGTCGAGAAGCCTTGAAGAAGCGGGTAAGGGTACTTTAAAGCAATTCCAAATGAAAAAATCCGGCTTGTATCATAAAAGTCAGGTTATAAAACAACCCGACGTTTTGTTGCTGTACACTATGGTCAACGTCGGCGTAAACGGTAAATATTACGCGCAAAACTTCGATTATTACGAACAAATGTGCGAAAGCAGTTCGTCGCTTACGTTCCCCGTACACGCCATAGCAAGCGCGCAAAACGACAGACCTTTGTCTTTTTATAAATATTTTACGGACACGTTGAAGATAGATATCGACGACATTCACGGCGTTGCGTGGCAAGGCGTTCACAGCGGTTGTCTTGCGGGCGGGTATTTAACCGTCGTATACGGACTGTTCGGCGCGAAAGCAACTAGGGCGGGGCTTGAACTAACCCCCGTGAAAATGCCTTTTTTCAAGGGCGTTAAGGCTAAAATCGTTTATAAAGGGCAAGTCGTTTCTCTCGGCTTAACGGACGAAGGCTTGAATATCGAAAAGAAACAGGGCGAAGATTTAAACGTTAAAGTATTCGGCAAAGAATACGTTTTGAAAGACAAACTTGCGATAGAGTTTCAGGAGTTATTATGAAAGCTTTTATTTTTGATTTGGACGGGGTTATCGTAAGCACGGATAAATATCATTATCTTGCATGGAAACAAACCGCCGACGAAGAAGGAATATATTTCGACGAAGAGATAAACAAAAGACTTCGCGGCGTCAGTCGTATGGACAGCCTTGAAATAATTTTAGAACGGGCGGCAAGAAAATACACGACCGAAGAAAAGGTTGCGCTCGCTCGGAAGAAGAACGAAATATACAGAAGTTTTCTCGGTAACATAACCGAAAAAGACAGACTTGACGGCGTAACCGAAACGCTTGACGCGTTAAAGAGAAAAGGCTACAAACTCGCTATCGGCAGTTCCAGTAAAAACACGCCCGTTATACTTGAAAAAATAGGTTACGGCGATTACTTCGACGCCGTTGCGGACGGCAACTGTATAACGAAAAGCAAACCGAACCCCGAAGTGTTTCTGAAAGCGGCGGAAATGCTTGATTTAGCCCCGAAAGAATGTTTCGTGGTGGAAGACGCGTACGCCGGCATCGACGCCGCGAAAGCGGGCGGGTTCGTCGCCGTAGCGGTGGGCGACGCAACGTCTTACGAAAAGGCGGATTATCGTCTGAACAAGATTTCCGATATTTTAAAAATCTTGACTTAACTCTTAATTTAACAGCCCCTTAAACGCACTTACTTCGTAAGCGTTTATCGTATTGCGTAAAAATACAAAAAAAGAATCCCGATGCGCGTCGGGGTTCTTTTTGCTTTAAAAATATTTTAAACTATTTTTTAAAAAGGTATTGACAAGGGTAAAAAAATCTGTTATGCTAATATTATAAAAATATGTTACCGATAACATATTTAACGCAAGCGATTGTTAAGGGTGGTTTTTATAGACGGGTTTCAGCGGTTTGTAAACCCGTTTTAACGAAATTGACGGAGAAAAGATGATAACTATAAAAGAAGTTGCCGAAAGGGCGGGCGTATCGGGAATGACGGTTACCCGCGTTATAAACAACAGCGGATACGTTTCAAAAAAGACGAGAGAAAAAATCGAAGCGGTCATTAAAGAAACGGGGTATATTCCTAACCGACTCGCTTCCACCTTGTTTAACGGCGTCAACAAAACCATTGCGATTTTGGTACCCGATCTTTCAAACCCGTATTATTTGCAGGTAGTAGACGTAATGGTAAAGTACGCGTATAAATCGGGTATTTTCGTAACGATAGTCAAAACGGACGAAGAAAACGTTTCCAAGGTGCTTGAAAATCTTATAAGCATAAGGGTAATGGGTATTTTGAATTATTCCACGCATTTCCCCGAAAAGTATATCGACGTACTTTTGCAACTCGGCATCAAATACATTTACGGCGGACACGGCAGGGATTTGTTCTGTATGACCGTCAACTATGAAAACGCGATGAAAATCGTGCTTGACAAAATGTCGGAAAGCGGTCTGAAACATTTTTATTTTATATCGGGTATTAGCGGCGAAATGCTTGAAAACGACACGCGCGTACGCTATTTTACTCATTATTTAAAGTCGAATAACTTGCCGTTTTGCGAAGATACTATAATGTACGGCAACTATCCGAAAGACGAGAGTTACGTCATCGGGTATTCCAAAATGACGGAACTTATCGAAAAGGAAAAAGATATAGACGCGGTTATGTGCCTGAACGATATGATGGCGTTCGGAGCGATAACGGCGGCGCAGAAAAAAGGCAAAAGAATCCCGCAGGACGTCAAGGTGGTGGGGTTCGATAATATTTTGATTTCGGGAATGCTTAACCCGTCCATTTCGACTATATCGCTCAATATCGAAAAAGAAGGTAAAAGATACGTCGAATATCTTACGGGCGACAAGGAAAAGTATATAAGCGAAATAACCGCGGATTTCATCGAAAGAGAAAGCACGAAAACTGATTTAACGTAACGATGGCAATCGTTATTGTTTATAAGGAGGCAAAAAAATGAGAAAAATACTAACAGCGTTTTTGGCGTGTCTTGTCCTGTGCTGTTTAAGCGTCGGAGTCGTTACCGCTACGGCGGACGCGGGCAAGGAATACAAGGACGACGAAGGCAACAAATTCGTTGCGCAACTTGACGAAAACGGGTGGCACAAAAACGAGCCGGGTTCGACGTATAAAGACGAAAACGGTACCGTCGTTATAAGTTCGCAATTCGGTTCTTACAATGCGGCGGGCGGATGCCATTTCGTCAACGGCAACACTTCGACGTTCGTTCTTGCGTACGGCAACAACGTAAACGCCAACAAACTCGACCTTACCAAAAAAACTAAAATAAGGTTCAAACTCAACCCCAACTGGTCGAATCGTTCGTGGTTCGTTTTCGGTGTCGTCGACGGGCTTGAAAACGCGTATAAGGCGGGTTCTGACTCGTGGAATCTGAACACCGCGGGCGTTAAAATAAACATGTGGGGAGCGAATTACGACGAAACGGATAAAGAATACGCAAATTACGGGCATCTCGTCAACAGAATATGCGTAAACGGAGTAAACTCGACGAACACGGTAAATTACAACAAAACGGGTTACGGCGAATTAGAGTTTTATATCGGCGAAACGGCTGCCGAAACGTACGTTAATTTCGGCGGCGAAAAAGTTACTTCGCCTGACGTTTCGAGAAGCGACTTTACCGAAGGCGCGTATTTGCAGGTCGGAATAGCGGGCGTACTCGAATTTGAAATATCGATAACGCAGGAAGCGATTGCGGGAGCGAGCGATTATACCGTAACGATTATCGACGAAAGAAAAGGAACGTCGGTAGACGTGGGCGTCGACAAGGGCTCGGTTTTGACTCTTCCCGACGGGTTTAACGTAAAAGGATACAACGCTAAATTGTATCTCGGCGACGGCGAATACGACGTAAATACGCCCGTAACCGAAGATTTGACTTTAAAAATCGTTTACGAAAAATCGCCGACGGACGTTTACGACGTAAGAGGACCGATAGAACTCCCGTACGACGAAAACGGAATTACCGCAAACCAGAACGAAACGACTTATTACGACGAAAACGACGACGAACTTATATCCAAGGCGTACGGTATGTACAGCGTGGCTAACTGCACGAAAGTGTTGTCGGACGGAACTGTTTTCGTACTTGACGGCGTAAGATACGTAACGTGCGGAACGGCTCTCGACCTTACCAAACTCATCAATATAAGACTTGCGATGAACAGCGAAAAGTCATGGAATATGGAAGGCGATTTCGTGTTCGGGTTGTTTGACAGTTTAGAACAGATTTGGGCGGCGGACGTAAACGGTTGGAATCCCGCGTTCGGCAACAAGTTGCCGATATACGGAAGCACCGTTAAAGGCAACGACTCGACGCCCGCAAGCGCGTATTACAACAAATTGCAGATAGGTTCTTACGTAAGCGACGCGCTAGATTATATTTCATATCAGGGCGACAGCGCGGAAAAGTTCGCTTTAATTTCTATATATATAGGCGAAAACGCGGCTGAAAGTTTCGTTGCGGTAAACGGAAAGAAGATTTGCGACGTAAACGTAAAAAGAAGCGATTTCGTAACGGACAACGCGTACTTGCAACTTATGTCTTTGAACACTAACCAGTTCAAACTTAAAGTAACGCAATCGACTGCTACGGCGAAAGTAACTTTCAAATCGGTTACGCCGGTTTTTGAAAAGACGCAAACCGTTTTCGTCGGCGGAAAAATAGAACAACCCGTTGCTCCCGAAATCGACGGATACACTTTCGACGGGTATTATACGGACGCTTCTCTTACCGTCAAATACGACTTTAATTCGACGATAGAAAAAGACGTAACGATATACGCCGCGTATAAACAAAACGGCGCGACCTACCACACCGTAACGATAAAATCCGCAACGGGCAACTACGAGTATCTTGCGACGGAAGTTAAGGACGGCGATACTCTTTACGGTTCGCCTACCTACTTTAACGAGTACGGCTTTGCGTTTTCTTACGTTGACGAAAAAGGCGACGACTTCGATATAACCGCTCCCGTAACGAGAGATTTGGAACTCACTTTAAAATGGTACGAACAAGAAATCGCGTTGTATCATAAATTGCACGGCGTAGTAGATAAAAACTATCCGTACGAAATAGATACGGACGAAAACGGTTGGGATAAAAACTACACCGCGTGGGATATAGGCGACTCTTTCGTCGACGAAAGCGGCAACGAAATAATAGACTCTTATTACGGCAGTTATCAGCACGACACGTCTTTCTATACTTACGACGACGAAACGGGATTCCTGCTTTGCTATTCGGGCGCGATAACGAACTTATTGAAGTTGGACGTAAGTAAGGAAATAACGATAAAATGGAGCGCGAGAAACTGGGACTATCAGAACAACGCCGTTTCGGGTAAAATAAGATTCGCGTTGTACGACGGACTTTTAAAAGCGCTTAAAGGCGGTTATTCGGACTTGTCCGCCGCGAAAGTCTTAATACAGACGGAAACGGTTAAAACGGCGGAAAACTTCGGCAAAATGCAAGATATGCTTTCGGGTAAACTAAGCGAAAAGTTTGCGGACGAAACGAAAGAACAACCTTTTGAAGAAGACAGATTCTATATTACGATTTATATAAGCGAAGACGGTACGGAAAATTACGCCAAGATAAACGGCGAACAGTTCTCTGACCTGAAAGGAATAAAGAGAAGCGACTTTATCGGCGGGTACGCGTATGTGTCCGTATCGACGAGCGGTTCGACTCAATATATCCGTTCGCTCGTTTCCCAAAAGGGCAATCTTACCGTCGTTCAGCCCGAACACGGAACGATTACGACCGACAAGTCTGGCGAAACGGGTTTCAAAGAAAAAATAGCGGTAACCGTTACGGCGGAACAAGGCTATACGGTTAAGTCGGTTATGGTCGGCTCGGAAGAGTACGAACTCGACGGCTCGGACTCGATAGTGGTTTACAAAGGCTGGGGCGACGAAGAGATTACGGCTGTCGTCGGCAAAGAATATAAGATTACGTTCGACACGAAAGGCGGATCGGTTATCAACCCGCAATCGGCGTGCGAAGGCGACATGTTCTTCAAACCCGCAAACCCCGTTAAGAAAGGGTATATTTTCGACGGCTGGTATACCGACGAAGAATGTACTAATCTTTACAATTTCAGAGACGCCGTCAAGGGCGACGTAACGGTATACGCGAAATGGAAAGCGGAAAAGGTTACGAAGAAAGGGTGCGGTTCGGCAGGCTTCGGAACGTGCGTCGCTATAACGATAGCCGCGTGCGCGTTCGTCGTACTGAAAAAAAAGAATAAATAATTTTTATAGGCGCGGGGCGGAGCAAGGCGATTTCGCCCCCGTCGACTTAACTTAAAAGGAGACCGGTATGAAAAAAATAATATGGTTGATCATAACGCTCGTTATGTCTGTAACTTTTTGCTGCGCGTGTATGAAGAAAGGCGGCGGTTCGGACGACAAAGAGATAACCGAAGCGGTAAACAGCATCGATTTTAACGCGGGGTATAATTATCAGGGCAGTTTGAAAATAGCGATTTCCAAACAGGAAAGCGAAACGAACACGATAAACGCGCTCGTCAAAGCGTTCAACGAAAAATATCCGTATATAAGCGTTAAAGTCAACGAATATCCGCTTGACGCGTATTACGGCACGATTAAAAACAACGCGAGTTACGCTTACGCGAAAAAGGACTACGGCGCGATGGAAGACGTTTTCTGGTTCGCGCAGGATCATATCGACGTGCTTTACGACGTAGATATGATTTTCCCGTTGAGCAAAATTATAGAAAAAGACAAAGCGTTCGATATTGCCGAACTTATGGACGAGGCCGTTTCGGTATCGAAAATAGGCGATACGCTTTATCTGATGCCGAGAGATTACAATCAGGTCGTAATGTATTTCAATCAGGAAATATTCGACGCGGCGGGGGTTGAGTATCCGACCGCGAAAATGAGCAAAGACGAGTTTATGAGTATGCTGGCAAACCTTAAAACGGGCATTGCAGCAAGTACCGCTACCAACGGATACGGCGTTCCTTATAAGACGGCGGTCAAATATCTGGTAGACGTAAACAGTTGCTGGGACTCGTGGTGCTGGCCGCTCGTCAAACAATTCGGCGGAGAAGTCATCAACGACAAATCCGAATGCGTACTCAATAGTCAGGAAACCAAAAACGCGTTGTATTTTTGGAAACAAATGAAAGATTTAGGGTATATAGAAAAATGTCAGACGACGAATTCGGGCGTTAATTTCAGAATGCAACAATCCGCGATTTATTTTCAGGCACGGGCGTGCCTTTCCGATTTGTTGACGTCTACGAAACAGGTAAAAGGCGTTAAAAGTCTGGGCGTTACGGCTATTCCGCAGTTCGGAACGCGTTACGCGGTAGGCGGCGGTTCTTCGGGTTACGGAATGTACAAACACGCGGAAAACAAAACGGCGGCGTGGTTGTTCTTAAAGTTCGTGGTATCGCAGGAAGGGCAGAACGCATTCTCCGCAACGGGCAACTGCGTACCCGTACTTAAATCGCTCGTTGCCGACGAAAACGCTACGTGGAGAACGTACACGCACGACAATCTGGGCAGCGCGTTCGATAACGACGCGTTCGTGTATATGTCGGGCGGAGCGAACTCTCCGTTCACTTCGACGAGAGATTTTTATAAGTATATACCCAACAACATTCAAAGCGACGTATTGACGTGTATACAAAGCATATTCGCAACGATTGACGACGCGAAATCAAACGCGGAAATCGCCGACGCGATAGAAAATCAAGCAGGGCTTATCGCTCGTTATATCGCAAGGGAGCAAAACAAATAAACGCTATGCAAAACGCAAGGTTGACAAAAGGAAACAAGTTTACGCGATGGTTATCCAAAGAATACGGCTATTATTTATTTTTAACGCCGTTCGTTCTGGGGTTCGCTATATTCGTAGCCTATCCGCTGATAATGTCGCTCGTATATTCGTTTACGGACTTCAACGGAAGTTTTTATAAAGAAACGGGCTTGTTTCAATACAAAAAAATATTTGATTTTTCAAAATACGGATACGGAAAGGACATCGCAAAATCTTTCGGACTTACTTTTCTTTACGCGGCGACGTCCATTCCGTTAAATCTCGTGTTGTCGTATTCGCTCGCGCTGTTTCTGAAAAAAGAAATAAAAGGGGTTAAAGCGTTAAGGCTGTTGTTTTATCTGCCCGTACTTATTCCGAGCATTGCTTTCGGGCAAGTCTGGATGGATATGCTTGCGTACAGCAGCACTTCCGCAGGCGGTATCGTAAACCAAATGCTGACTAACCTTCATCTGAAAAACCTTACCTTTTACAGCGCGGAAAAGACTCAGTTCATAACGTTTCTGATAACTTCGCAGTGGGGTATAGGCGGCGGAATGATAATATGGCTCGCCGCGCTGAAAAACATAAGCACGGAGATTTACGAAGCGTCCGACATAGACGGCGCGAACGCGTTCGTCAAGTTGTTCAAACTTACGATTCCCATGACTACACCCATTATTTTTTACAACGTGATATGCGCCGTTATAGGGTGTCTGCAAGTGTTCGACAGTTACGCATACGTAGGTCGCGGTATCAACGGGGCGATGGATTTCGTTTCGGTACGAATATACTGCACGGCGTTTGCGGGGACTAAAAACGAGTACGGGTTCGCCTGCGCTATGGCGTGGATATTGTTCTTGTTTATAGCGTGCTTTATCGCGATTATGTTCAAAACGAGCCGCTGGGTATTTTACGGAGACGAAAACTGATGGACAACGCTGTTATAAAAGATTACAAAAAGACGGTGAAAAGAAAAAACGTAACGGAATACGTCGTAAGATACGCCGTGTCCGTAGTATTGCTTGCGATATTGTTGTTTCCGTATTTGTTTATGGTATCAAAAAGTTTTATGTCGATTACGGACATAAACGCAAGCGTTATAAAACTTTTTCCGAGCAAACCGACCTTTCGGAATTATATTCAGCTCGCCGATTACTTTAAATACTTTTTCAATTCGTTTATCGTAGTTATCATAAACGCGGTTTTCGTACCGCTGACGAGTTGTTTCGTCGCGTATCCGCTCGCACGGGCAAGGTTTAAAGGAAGAAACGGAATATTCGCGTTGATTTTGGCGACGAGCATGATTCCGTCTTCCGTATTACAAGTTCCGCAATACATTCTTTTCAGGGACTTCGGGCTTTACGACAAACTCGCTTCGCAGTTTATCGGCGCGTTTTTCGGCGGAAGCGGTATGCAGATATTCCTTATTGTTCAGTTTATGAGAGCGTTGCCCAAGGAGTTCGACAACGCCGCAAGAATAGACGGAGCGAACCTTTGGCAAATATTTTGGAAAATTATGATGCCGTTATGTTTCAACGTATGCGTGTATATCGGTATAGGTATGGCAATCGCCAAATGGAACGACTTTCAAGGTCCGCTTATTTACTTAAAATCGGACGCGAAGTTCACGGTAGCGGTAGCGTTTTATTACCATTTCGGCGCGTCGGGCGACGCAAGTTTATTGACGAACGTCAAAATGGCAATGGCGGTATGTATGACGATATTTCCCGCGATTTTGTTTTTCTGCTTCCAGAAACAAATGATAGGCGGCGTTAAAATAGGAGGCATAAAAGGATAAAAATGAAGACTATAAAAACAAACTATACGATAAATCCTATCGGTATACACGATTCCAACCCCCGCTTTTCGTGGGTGAACGACAAGAAACAAGAATACTACGAAATAACCGCCGTCGACGCGTACACGAGAGAAACACTATGGGAAAGCGGCAAAGTTTTCTCGGAAGAAAGCGTTGGTATCGAATACGACGGCAAACGACTTAAATCCAGACAAAAAGTAAATCTTTCGTTGACGGTCGGGTATTCGGACGGCGGAACGGAAAAAGGCGAAGGCTTTTTTGAAACGGGCATCACGGACAAAAAGGAATGGCGCGGAGCGTGGGTAGGCACCAACGCCGAGTTTAACGCCAACAGCCTTATAATAAGAGAAGAGTTTTTCGTTAAAGAAAAAGAGATTTTAAGAGCGAGAGTTTATTTGGTCGCGCTCGGGTATCACGAATTATTCATAAACGGACAAAAGGCGGACGACAGAAAACTCGCGCCGTCGCAAACGGATTATACCAAACGTATATGTTACGTAACGTATCCTATCGAAAAGTTTTTGAAATCGGGCAAGAACTGTATCGCCGTTCATATGGGACACGGTTGGTACGGTAAACGAATAATGCTTGCACAGATATACATTGACTACGCGGACGGAGAAGTGTTTGAAGACCACACGGACGTCGACGGTAAATGGTGGCAAACGGCGGGTTGCATCATAAACGACGGCGTGTATCAGGGCGAAACGTACGACGCGCGAATAGATGAAAAACTCGGCAAATGGAAAGAACCCGACGGCGTTTTTCCGAGATGGGACAACGGCTGGCTGTTTACTTTCCGCGCCCTTAAAGAACGCGCCGAACTCGTTCCCGACGTAATAGAACCTATAAAAATAAACGGGGCTTTCGGCGTTAAAAGCGCGAAAGTATTAGACAACGGCGAAACGGTGTACGATTTCGGACAAAACCTTGCGGGTTGGGTTAATATAAGAGTACAAGGCGACAGGGGAACGAAAATCGTAATGAAGTTTGCCGAAGACGTAAAGGAAGACGGCAGCGTAAACATGCTCAATTTAAGAAGCGCGGCTTGTACGGACGTTTACGTTTTGTCGGGGAACGGCAAAGAAGATTACCGCCCGTCTTTCACGTATCACGGTTTCAGATACGTGCAAATTAAAATCGAAGGCAAGGCGAAGATAATAAGAATAGTCGCCGAACACGTTTACACTTCCGTCGAAGAAGTCGGCTCCTTTACTTGTTCCGACGAAACGGTCGATAAGTTACACGAAATCGCCGTAATGACGGAAAAAAACAACTTACATTCGATAATGACGGACTGCCCGCAACGGGACGAAAGGTTAATGTGGCTGAACGACTTGTCTTCGAGAATATATCAGAACATCAACAATTTCGATTTGGCGAAAACGTTGCGGAAATGCGTTTACGATTTTATGGACACTCAGACGGAAACGGGCGAAATAGCGGACACCGCGCCGTTCATCGGCGGAACGACTCCCGCAGACCCCGTTTGCGCGGCAATGCTCGTGTTCGCCCTTAACGCTCATCGGTTTTACGGAGATACCGCGCTTGTGCGCGAAAGTTATTTTTCGTGTAAAAACTGGGTGGATTTTCTTATTTCCAAATCGGAAAACTATATCGTGGGATATTCTTATTACGGCGACTGGGTAATGCCCGAAAAGTATATGAGAACGAGAGTATCCAGCGAATACATTTCGTCGGCGTACGTTTACTGGCAAATCAAACTATTGTCTAAACTTGCCCGCGTGTTCGGTTATCCTCTCGACGTGATTAAATACGAAGACGTTGCGGAAGAAAGCGCGAAAGCGATAAACGAAAAGTTCTACGATAAGGAAAACAATCGTTACGAAAACGGCAGTCAGACGGCTAACGCAATCGCCGTATCCTTCGGGCTTGCAAGCAAAGAAATAATTCCCGAACTCGTCAGGCAAATAAACGACGACGTGGTAAAGGAAAACTATCATCTGACTTGCGGAAACCAAGGATATAAACACGTTCTTTACGCCCTTGCGGAAAACGGGTATTCGGACACGGTAATCAAAGTTTTGACAAACAAAGAATATCCGGGCTGGGGGTATATGCTCGAATGCGGAGCAACCACCGTGTGGGAACGTTGGGAAAAGGAAATGCAGTGCGAAATGCACTCGTTCGACCACCCCATGTTTTCCGCTTACGACGGGGTATTTTACAACTGTCTTGCGGGCATAAACGTCAACGACGACGCGTACGCGTGCAACTCCGTTACGATAAGACCGCAAACGGACAACAGCCTTACTCACGTCAAAGCAAGCGTTAAAACGGTAAGGGGAATAATTTCGTCCGAGTGGGAGAAGAAAGACGGAAAGATAAGTTACAAAATCACGATTCCGTTCGGAACGAAAGGGACGCTTTCGTTAAATCGGGGAAAGACTATACTTCCGTTGGAATGCGGAACTAATTATTTCGAGTTTTAAGGAGTTTTTTATGAACAGGTTTTTAACAAAAATCACAATGGCGACGGCGTGTTTGACTACGCTGTTTTGCGCGTGCGGAAAAGGCGGAAATACTACTCCGCCCGAAGATATAACGGTAAAATATCCGTATTACGTCGACGTGGACAAAGCGGAATACAAGTTTGATTTTGCAGAGCAGATAACGCCTTACTTTTTAGGCAACGTTATTTATAACGAAACGGTGCTTTTGGTGGATGACGGAACAACGATAAGCGGAAAACTTCAATACAAGCCGCTTAAAATATTATCCGTACGGGATTATACGTGGAAAAACGAATACTCCCCCGACTCGTATACCGTAACGGGTAACGTCATATCGACGACGAAAGACGGCGGACTTCCCTATCTTACCGCGGACAACGTAAGCGGCAAACAACTGCCCGAAGGCTATAAAATGGTAGCGAGTATGAGCGATTTTAAAAATCTTCTTACCGATTGTATGCAGATGGGCCCCGTAGTGTATACCGAAAGTCCGTTGTTTTACGGTAACCAGATACAGGTAAGTTACGTCTATGACGTAAAAGATATAAAAGAAAGCGATTTCGCCGCATACGAAACGTCGGGCATGCCTAAATTAAAAGCAAAATTGACGGCGGGCGAAAACGTAAAAATAGCAATTACGGGCGACAGCGTGGCGGAAGGGTGTTCGTCGAGCGAATATTTCAAACACGAACCCTTTTTCCCGTCGTGGGCAAACCTTTTGAAACCCGCTCTTCAATCTAAATACTCGTCGGAAGTTACCGTCGTCAATAAAGCGGTCGGCGGCAAAACGGCGGGTTGGGGTTGCGCGGGCAAGCAGATAAAAGAACTCGTCGCGGAAAATCCCGATTTGCTTATAGTACATTTCGGAATAAACGACCTCGGCGCGCAGGAGTCCGTCGATACGTACAAATACTATATGGAAACGATCGTGATGAAAATACAACAGCAAAGCCCCGACACGGAGATACTTATAATAGACGCTTTAAGCGCCGCTCCCAACGTTTACGACTACGATAAGTTCGACGAATACTATGCTGCGATGGAAGAATTGAAAGCGTCTTACGACGGCGTTTATACGCTGAATATGTTTTCCATAAACAAAACGATGCTGCAAGTCAAAAAGTACGAAGACGTTACGGCGAACGGCATAAATCACGTCAACGATTTTTCTACAAGACTGTATATAATGAACGTTATGTCCGCGCTTGTGGATTACAGATAAGGAAAAAAATATGAAAAAGATATTACGAGGATTGACCGCTATGTGTTGCGCCTTTACTTTTCTTTTCGGTTGTTCGGCTAAGAGCAAATCGGACGACAGAGATATTTCAAACGAACGCTTTACCGTAAACAGTCTTTGCGCTACCGACGAACTCGGCAGAACGATTTCCCCCAAAGACATGAAAGACGAAAGAAAGTACGTCGGTATATGGTATTCGTTATGGGAAGGTCAACATTCGAGTTTGCAGTACGAGATAAACAACATTCAGTTATTGCTCGATTCGGGTAAAGAAGGAAGAGATAAACTTGCCGATTTATCGGACGCGGGGCAGTTTTATTACTGGGGAAAACCGCTTTACGGTTATTACAATATGCAAGACCCGTGGGTACTTACCAGACATATAGAACTGTTTACGATGGCGGGAATAGATTTTTTATGCATAGACGCGACTAATCAATTCGACTATCTCGAAGTCGGCGAAGTGTTGCTCGGCTTGTTGCGTAAATATAAAGAGCAGGGATTCGACGTTCCGAAAGTTATGTTTTACACGAACACCATGTCGGGAACTACGGTAGACAAGATTTATAAAGACTACTATAAATCGGGCGAGTGGGACGACCTTTGGTTCGCGCCCAACGGCAGACCTATGATAGTCGGTTATACCGAAAACAACGGCTACGCTTCGGATATGACGAAGTTTAACAACCAAAAAGATTACGTTTCTCAAAGAATGCGTATATATTTCGACTTGAAAGAATCGCAGTGGCCTAACGGCGAAATGAACGTTAAGGAAGGATTTCCGTGGATGAGTTGGAAATGTCCGCAAGTAAACCACAGCGGAATAATGGCGGTGCCTGTCGCTCAGCACGGACACGGCTCGGCGTTAAGCGCGAGTTTAATGGCGCCCGAATGTTCGAGAGGCTACAACAATTATACGGGCGTTGTCGAAGGCGACTGGAAAGAGGGGCTTAGTTTTCAAAACATGTGGGACAACGCCATCGCGAACAAGAGCGGCGTTCACACAGTGCTTATGTGTAGTTGGAACGAATGGATGGCGCAAAAACAACCGAACAGCGGAGAGTTCGTAGACGTTTATAACCACGAATATTCGAGAGATATAGAGATGATGGAAGGCGGATATAACGACAACTATTATCTCCAAATGATGAAAAACCTGCGTGATTTTTCGTATACGGGCAAAAAGACTTACGTTTACGATAAAGTAACGGTCAACCAAACGGAAATCGACGAACAGGCATGGCAATCGGTAAACCGCGTTTACCGCGACTTCGAAGGGGACGCTATGACTCGGAACTTTAAAGACGCAACGGGCAAGGGCAAGTACGTCGATAACAGCAACAGAAACGATATAGTCAACACGAAAGTTGCTTACGACGACGACAACGTTTACTTTTTGATAGAAACGTCGCAAGACGTAACGGCGTATAACGGAACGGACAGAAACTGGATGAACTTATTTATATCTACCGACGAGAAACAACCCGCTTTCGCAACGTTTAATTATCTTATAAACGCAAAACCGCAAGAAAACGGTAACACGAGCGTGGAAAAAAGTCTCGGCGGGTACAAGTGGCAGGATTCAGGCAACGCAACTTACGTTTTAAAAGGCAACAAATTGCAAATAACCGTTCCCAGAACTCTTCTCGGGTTAAAGAATAAAACCGTTTCGTTTTCGTTTAAAGTTGCGGACAACGTAACGAAATACGACGACATTATGGACTATTACGTTTCGGGCGATTCCGCTCCGATAGGCAGACTTGCTTACTCGTACGGCAAATAAAACCGTTAGTTCGTCTTGTTTTACGGCTTTGCGGAAAAGACGCTTTGCGGGGCGGAAACGACGCGTAAACCCCCGCTGCGGCGAGTAAAAGCGTATTATAACCGTTAAAAAATCACCGAATTACCTCAAAAGGCAATTCGGTGATTTATATTTACGTCGTTTCGTTTAATCGTGTACAAAAGTTTTTAGGGTTGCAAACAGCCGCTTGTTGCTGTAAATGTCGTCAGGCCTTAACGTTACGAAGAATGCGGGTTTGTTTGTCCGCAATCGGTTATAATTACGATTTGCGGCGCAATCGTTAGTTATAAGGCGTAAGAGTTATTGTTTGAATTTGCCCATAACTTCGGATATGGGGGCAAGGTAAGCAAAGGTGTTGGGGTATTTTTTAAGTATTTTGTAAAACGCCCCGAGTTCGCGTTTTCTTACAAGACAAATCAAAAGTTTTTTATCCGTATGCGAATACAGTCCCATTGCGTCTACTTCCGTTACGGCGCGTCCTAGTTTGTGTATGATTTCCTGACTGATTGCTTCGGGGTTGTCCGTAATGATTTCAAACTTATAGCCTTTTTTGAATCCTTTAAGCACCAAATCGACGACTTCGTTTGCTATAAATAAGTTGACGAGAGTGCAAAGGGCTGCCGTAAAATCGACTTTACCCGTCGGGTTGACGAAAAGTATTACCGCGACGACGCACGCGTCCATAGAAGCGGAAAGCCACGCCACGTTCGCCGCCGCTTTTTTCTTTTTGATGAACGACGCTATCGCATAGGTACCGCCGCTCGCCCCGAAACGCCGTAACATAAGCGCGAAACCTATGCCCGTAATGACTCCGCCGGCAAGCGCGGGGAGTAATTTTTCGCTTTGGACGTATCTGAACTGCTCGAACCATTGCACTTTTTCAAAAAGTATCATTAAAACGGATTGCAGTATTACGTAATAGGAAAGGAATAACGCGGTTTTTTTATCTATGAAAAAGTAAACCAGAATAAACAAAGGGATATTCAACGCCATTGTGAAATAACCCAGATTGACTTTACACAAAAACGCGAGAATTGCGGCGACGCCCGATATTCCGCCGGGAGCGAACCCGTTCGCGTTGATGAACATATAATAGCCGATAGCAACGAAAACGGCGGCGACGGTCGCTTCAAGAACGTCTAAAAGTATCGTTTGCAGTTTTGTTTCAGGTTTGGGTTCTTTTTCGTTAAGAAACATATTTTTTCTCCGATGACGGCGTGATAGCGTGGGTTAGAGTACCCTTAGATTAACGACTTTATTTATAATATTATAGCACACTAAACCAAATACGCAATCGTTTTGAGCGTTGTTTTTAATAAAAAAATATTTTACGCGCAAAAAAACAAAAAGTATTGACAACGAGTCTTTTTTATATTACAATGTACATATAGTATAAGGTAATTTGCCTATTGCAAATACCCAAAAAAGCGGAGGAACAAAAAATGAAAAAAGATTACTTTGGTTTATCTCGTATTGTCAGCCTTATTCTCGTAATCATACCCGTAACGTCATGGCTTTTCGGCGCGATTACCAGACTTACGGAAGGCAAGATCGTAGCGGGTGTTCTCAGACTTATCGGTCTCGGCGTTATCCTTTGGATTATCGATATCGTTCTGATGGTTACCCAAAACCACATTTTAAGACTTTTAGACTGCTAAATCGTTTAAAAAAAGCAACCGTCCGCGACAATCTGTCGCGGACTTGTTTTTTTTTCGTTTTTTATTGACAAAACGCTCAAATAATGTTATTATCGTGTAAGCAACGCAAGGAGTTAACGAAATGGATAAAGATATCGTTCTCGAACTTAAAACGACAAACCTTAAAGATTACATGAGTATACCTTTTTGGAGTTGGAACGGAGAACTCGAAATACCCGAACTTTTAAAACAGATAGAGCATATGAAAGCGCGTAAAATCGGCGGATTCATCATGCACGCGAGAACGGGACTTACCACGCCGTATTTACAGGACAAATGGTTTAAATGTATAGAAGCGTGTCTTGACAAGGCGAAAGAACTCGATATGAACGCATGGGTATACGACGAAAACGGTTGGCCCAGCGGATTCGTCGGGGGAGAACTTTTGAATAAAAAAGAAAATCTTGCGACGTACCTTACGCATAAAGTCAATAAAGAGTACGACGATACGGCCGTGCGCAACTGGATAAAGGTAAACGGCGAATACGTCGTTGCCGACAAGGACTCGGCTGCAACCGAGTTCGAAGCGGTATATATTAACTATTCCCCCGCGAACACGGACGTTTTAAACCCGAAAGTAATGGATCAGTTCATCGAAAAAACGTACGAAGAGTATTACAAACGGTTTAAGAACAGATTCGGCAAAGAACTTACGGGCTTTTTTACGGACGAACCGCAATATTACAGATACGCCACGCCTTATTCCGTCGCGCTTGACGACGAGTTTAAATCGAAATACGGCGAAGATATACGGGACGGGTTTATTCACCTTTTTCACGCAGACGAAAGCGACTATCCGTACAGAGAAAAATATTATCAACTTATAAACAAAGTTTATACGATAAACTACTATAAACGCCTTAACGACTGGTGCAACGCGCACGGTTGCAAGTTCACGGGGCACAGCGTCGAAGAAGGCGCGTTTACCTATCAGATGTGGGGCGGCGCGGGCGTTATGCCCTCTTACGAATACGAAAGCATACCGGGTATAGACAACCTTGCAAACTCTTTCGACGCGCAGATTTCCGCTCGTCAGATAGGAAGCGTCAAAGAGCAATTCGGCTTTAAACATATTTTAACCGAAACTTTCGGTTGTTCGGGATACAATACTCCGCCCAGAAGACTACGGGCGATAGGGGACAGTCAGTACGTAAGGGGCGTAAACTTAATGTGTCAGCACCTTTACAGTTACACTCTGTCGGGACAAGCGAAGATGGACCACCCGCCGTGTTTTTCAAAGCACATGCCGTGGGACGACGATTTCGCCGACTTTAACGACCATTTCACGCACGTCGGGTATATGGTAGCGAACAGTAAATCGATTACCGATACTCTCGTTATAAGCCCGCTTTCAAGCGTTTATATGAACTATTTCAGAGACGATGAAAGTCGCGCTATCGTTATCGACGAAGAGTTTACTAAACTTCAAAAACAACTTACCGAACGTAAAATAGATTACCATATCGCGGACGAGAGTTTGCTCGGCAAATACGGTAAGGTGTCCCTTAAAAAAATGGTTTTGGGCAAATGCAAATATAAATACGTCGTAATTCCGTATACTTACACAGTAAGAAAAACGACCAAAAAACTTTTGGAAGAATACGTTAAAGCGGGCGGAAAAGTATACGTTTACGCGGACGTTTTAAAGTACACGGACGGAGTAAAGGACGACTATTCGTTCCTTAAATCCAACGTCGATTTAGACGGTATCGAAAAGGCGTTGAAAATGCCTTTCGACGCAACAGCCCCCGTTATATTTTCGTACAGAAAAGGCAAAAACTTTACTATGCTTTACTTGTTTAACGAAAGCGATAAGGACGTCGATATCAGTTTGAAAGGCAAGTTTGCCCGACTTGACACCGTAACGCTCGAAACCGAAAAGATAACGGATTTCGTTTTGAGAAAAGAAGAAAGCGCTGTGCTTCTTCAAAATTATTCGGCGGAGAAAGAATACGTTCGTCCGACAAAAAGTCAAGATATAACGGGCGATTTCAAATACGCGTCGGACGGCAAAAACAACTTGACGATCGACTTGGTGCAAATAAGTAAAGACGGTAAAACGTTCGGCAAACCGAGATATTGCTACGAAGTTCTGGAAGAACTTATCAAAGAAGAATACAAAGGCAGACTTTACGTCAGATATACGTTTAACGTCGAAGACGTAACGTTGCTGAAACTCACTATGGAAAAATGCGACGCGTCGTCGTTTACGCTTAACGGAAGAGATCTCGTGTTTACGCAAAGCCCGTTCGACGTTAATTTTGCGGAATCGGATTTGGGCGGTTTGGTAGTGAAAGGCGAAAACGTGTTCGAGTACGCGCTTAACTTTTACGAACACGAAGGCATCAAGTTCGCGCTGTTCGATCCCGAAGCGACGGAAAGTTTAAGAAACTGCTTGTATTACGACACGGAAATAGAACCTATTTATATAAGCGGAGAGTTTTCCGTCTACGAAGACAGGGTGATAAGAAAACACGTCGCCGACGTGAAAATCGAAGACATCGACAAGCAAGGATACAAGTTCTACGCCGAGCCTATCACCTTTAAAGCGAACGTAACGCCGAAAGCGTCGGACGTAATTTTGCGCGTACAAGGCGACTATATGTCGGCGAAAGTCAAAGTAAACGGCAAACGATTCGGCACGGTGCTGTTGACGGACGAAACGAAGATAAAGGTTAACGAAGGGGTGGAAAACGAGATAGAACTGACGCTCGTTCCGTCGCTCAGAAACAAGTTAGGACCTTTACACTTCGACGGGGACGATTCGTTTGCGGTAAGCCCGTTCAATTTCGCAATGCGCGGAACGTGGAAAGACGGCAAGGCAAACTGCTACACGCCGAAATACAATACGGTTAAGTTCGGCGTCGACAAAATAACGTTGGAATATTAAAACTCACGGGCGAAACGGTGTTTCGCCCGACACAAGCACCCGTGGCGCAACAGGATAGCGCATCAGATTCCGATTCTGAAGGTTGTGGGTTCGAATCTCATCGGGTGTACCATACCCCCGCTTGCGTTTTGCAAGCGGGGGGATTTTTTATAAAATCCGATGAGATTCGAATGGGGAGCGAACTTGACGAAGTCAAGCAAACAGTTCGGGGAACTGTTTGGCGGAGAAGGCCGCACAGGCGGGAATCTCATCGGGTGTACCATACCCTCGCTTGCGTTTTGCAAGCGGGGGATTTTTTAAAAGAACGGTTATAGAAAAAGAAAGAGCGACGGGCGGAAATATTTTTGCTAAAACTCTTGCGAACGGGCGAAAAATGTTGTATATTAAATAAGGACGATAACTGGTATCGTTTAAAAGACAAAAGGATGGAAAATTATGGCATACGAATACATTGAACGGTTCAAAAAACTCGGGTTCGGAATGTTTAACCATTTCGGGCTTTACAGCGTAATGAAAAAAGGCGAATGGGCGCTCGAAGTATACCAACTCGATAAGACGAAATACAACGCGTTGATAAACAAGTTCAACGTCAAAAAAGACTGGGCGAAAAAACTCGTCAAAACGGCGAAAGACGCGGGTTGTAAATACATCACGCTCACCACTCGTCATCACGACGGATTTTCCCTTTACGATACTTGCGGACTTAACGAGTTCGACGCTCCGCACTCTGCGTGTAAAAGGGACTTGATAAGAGAGTTCGTCGACGAATGTAACGCGCAGGGAATAGTACCCTTCTTTTATCATACTCTGCTCGACTGGTACAACCCCGACTATAAAAACGATTTTCCCAAATACATCGACTATCTTGACAGAAGCATAGAAATATTATGCAAAAATTACGGCAAGATAGGCGGTTTTTGGTTTGACGGAATGTGGGACAAGCCCGACGCGGACTGGCAACAGGACAGAATATACGGCACCATTCGTAAATATCAGCCCGAAGCGATGATAATCAACAACACGGGGCTTAACGCTTTGGGACAAACGGGACACATAGAAATCGACAGCGTAACGTTTGAAAGGGGCAAACCGTGTTTCGTAGACACGTCCAAGAAACCCATCGCGGGCGAAATGTGCGAAGGTATGACGGACCACTGGGGATACGCCGCGGAAGATATTATGTTCAAGTCCGTAAAAACGCTTACGGAAACGCTCGTCGATTGCCGCAAATATAATTGCAATTTGCTTTTGAACGCGGGGCTTAAAGGCGACGGGTACGTAACGAGCATGGAAAAAGAAACGTTGCTTTGCATGGGTAAATGGATAAAGAAAAACAAAGGCTTTATTTACGACTCGGTATCTGCCGACGTAACGGCGGAAAACGCCGACGTATTGACGGACGGAACGTATTATTACGCGGTAATCAAAAGCGTTCCCATGTGTACTAACCAGAACGTAGCCCGCGCGGAAGACAATAAAGTCGTAACGCTTAACACGGACAAAAAGATAACGAACGCGACTTGGCTCGACAACGGCAAAAAAGTCAAATTGACGAACGGTCAATCGTTCGTCGTCGCCCCGTTCGATTACGGGTACTCTTACGGCGCGAGAGTGGCAAGGTTCAAACTCGGTAAATAACGACTTCGGGCGAAAGAACGAGCCGTCTATGGCGAAAAGGTAAAAATAATATACGGATTTGCGGAAGTTACGGGTTGTAACTTCCGCAAACTTTATTTATGCCGACGATGTTGCGAATATATAAAAATAAATATTGAAAAAGGCGTCGGGTTATGGTATAATTTAACAAAAACCGCAACTAATCGGCGAGATTAGAAAACAGAAAAGGGGTTTCAGATGAAATATTTGACGAAAGAATGGTTTGAAACGTTGCCGTCAAGGGGCGCGCAATACGGAAAGAGAGTTCACGCGGGCGCGAAAATCTTCGACGAAAAATTGTACGAAAGGTTGTATAAAAGACAAGAACGCAAGTTCGTAAAAGAACAACGCGAAGTATACGATATAGACCCGCGGTTTTTACTCGAAACGATGTCTTCGGCAATGATACCGCTAAATAAGGCGTTGTCGGGCGAAGAAATATCGGAAGAAGACTTTGAAGTTTACGAAATGCCCGAAGAAGAAAAAGCGCGTATATTTCAAGCGATAGAAGATTACGACAACAGGTTGCCGTTCGACGCGGAAGAAACTAAAAAACTGTTTGCGCAAACACAGCAAACGCAAATAAAAGCGTACGAATCAAGCCTGCCCGAAGAAATACTCGACAAAATAGCGGACTTGCGCGTTTTTACGCTCGGGTATTGCAGTGCGGAAGTGATGAAATCGTTAAAAAAGTTCGAAGGCGATGCGGAAAAGAGCTTGCGCCGTATAGAATCGGCGGCGTTGAAAGCGTTGAAAGCGGAAAACTTGCCCGAAGAAACGGTCGACAAGATAGTTTTTCACGACTGCGTGGTAACGGAAACGATACGCGAAAATCAGGATTTGATTTTAAAGTTCGATACGAAAGGCGGTTTTTCGTCGTTCGATAAAATGATATTACGAAACGCCGAAATCGTACTATCGGAAGAAACGCTCGTCGGCGGCAGGTGGCTTTGCGAAGAATTGTACGGAGCGGAAAACGGCTACGAATTGCACGTAATGTTTGAAGGAAAAAACTTTTTCGAGATAATGGAAAAAGGCGGGGATTTAAAAGAAGGGTTGTTCTATTTTACCGTCGTATGCTCGGACATAATCGTCGAAAACGACGATTGAATTTGTAAAGACAGGTAAAAACGCCGATACTTGCTATGTTTTCGGACTGAACAAACGTTGCGTTTTTCGTGGTGAAAAAACGGTAGCGAAAGCGAACCGCAATAAGAGAAATCACGCGCAAACAAAACTTCAATTAGTATTAAAATGTTAAATAAAAAACATTATTTAGATATTTTATTTAACAATTTTTATGTTATAATATAGCCATAAACAGTATTCAGAGGTGCAGAATGAAAGGCAATTTTCCCATATCGGGGACTTTTATAGACGAGATAACTTACGATATTCCTTGTTCAAACTGGACGAAAGAACAATGGGTAGCCGATATAGATAATATGCAGGAAGTCGGAATAGACACGTTGATATTCATTCGCGGCGGTTTTAAAGGGAGAACTATTTATCCGTCCGAACACTTTTATTTTTACGGCAGTTACGATTTTTTGGATTTCATATTGCAGGAAGCGGACAAACGCGACATGAAAGTGTTCGTCGGGCTGTACATTTCAAACCTTACGTGGAATGACGGCAACTATCAGGAAGAACTTAAACAAAACAGGTTTTTTATCGACGAAGTATACGAAAAATATAAAAATCATAAATCTTTTTACGGGTGGTATTTGCCGCACGAAGTCGAAGCGAACTTGCTTAACATTTGTCCGTTGACGAAAGGGCTTGCTTCGATGTGCAAGGAAAAAGACGCGTCTAAAAAGATTCTGATGAGTCCCTTTTTCAGAAACGACGAAAACGGGCTTAAAGAGTTTTCGTTTGAAAGACTGTACAACGAATGGGACTATATGTTTTCCAAGTTCGGCAAATTGATAGACTACTGCGCGTTTCAGGACGGCTCGGCAAAGTTCTCTTCCATGGTAGGTTGTTTTGCCAGAATGGAAGAAGTGTGCAAGAAATACGACATAGAGTTGTGGGCGAACACGGAAACGTTCGAACGGGACGTAAGAAACCAGTTTTACCCCATTCCGTTCGACTTGTTAAGGGCGAAAATAGATATGCTTACGCCTTACGTTAAAAAGTTTATCACGTTTGAGTTTTCGCACTTTTTAAGTCCGCAATCGATTTATTTATCGGCTAGAAATCTTAATAATTTGTATAAAGATCACTACGGGAACAAATAATTATGGATAAGAAAATTATTGAAAAATACAAAAAGTTTTATCACGATTTTTTAATTGACAACGTCGTTAAGTTTTGGGAAAAATCAGACCTTATCGACAAAGAATACGGCGGATTTATTTCCAGCGTAGACAGGTACGGCAAATCGTACAACGACGACAAAAGCGTATGGTTTCAGGGAAGATGCTTGTGGACGTTTTCCAAACTGTGCAACACGTACGGCGTAAAAAAAGAATGGTCGGACGCGGCGGACGGCGGGGCTGAGTTTATAAAAGAGCATTGTATCGACTCGGACGGCAGAATGTTTTTCACCGTAACGAGAGAAGGGCTGCCGTTAAGAAAAAGAAGATATTTCTATTCGGAAAGTTTTCTCGTCGTAGGGTTTGCCGAATATTATTTATTGACGAAAAACCCGAAAGATTTAAAACTTGCCGAAGATTATTTCGACTTAATGTACAGGCTTTATCGCCACCCCGAAACGGATCCTTTCAAAATCACGCCTAAGGAAAACGCGAAAGTAAGAAATCTTCACTCTAACGCGTACCCCATGGTGCTTGTCAGTTCCGCGCAAACGTTAAGGCGCGTCGATCCGTCTAAAAAGGAATATTACGACGGAATAATCAAAGATATTATCGCCGATATGATAAGACTTCATTACAAAGAAGAATACAAATGCGTTTTGGAAAACGTACGGCTTGACGGCAGTATTCTCGACAACCCGACGGGCAGAACCGTAAATCCGGGGCACTCGATAGAAAACTCGTGGTTTTTGATGAACTACGCGAATATAACGAAAGACGCCGAGTTGCTCGACAAGGCGTTGAACATACTCAACTGGTCGCTCGATATCGGTTGGGACAAAGAATACGGCGGAGTGTATTATTTCAGGGACTTGTTCGGCAGACCTTGCGAACAGTTGGAATACGACATGAAACTTTGGTGGGTACACAACGAGTGTCTGATATCAACGCTTACGGCGTATAAACTCACTGGCGACGAAAAATACTTTAAAAAGTTTGAGCAAATACACGACTATTCGTTCGGACATTTTGCCGACGAAGACTGCGGAGAATGGTACGGGTATTTGCACCGCGACGGCACGGTATCGCATACGCAAAAAGGATCGCTGTGGAAAGGTCCTTATCATTTACCGAGATGTCTAATGCTTTGCGAATCGATTTTAAAATCGCTTGAAAGCGAAGAAACCGCTTTGCCGGAACTTTTATAAAATGAAATATATATCTGCAACGAAAGAGTATTGCTCGCGCGAACGCCACGTAAACGCGCCGATACTGAGAAAAAAGTTTTCATATACAAAAACCGAAAAACCCGTAATGCTTGAAATTGCCGTTACGGGGTTTTATCGTGTATACGTAAACGGGAAAGACGTTACGAAAGGGTATTTCGCCCCGCAGATAAACAACCCCGACCAAATAGTTTTTTACGACGAGTACGACGTAACTAAATACCTTAAAAAAGAAAACGTCGTGTGTTTTTTGCTCGGCAACGGGTTTAACAACAGTATGGACGGCGGCGTATGGGACTTCGAGAAAGCGAGTTACCGCAGCGCGCCCAGACTGTATTACAAAGTTTACGCCGATGAAACGATTGCCGAAAGCGACGAAAGCGTAACGTGGCTTGATTCGCCTATTACGTTCGACGACATACGAGCGGGAGAACGGTTTGACGCAAGGCTTATCAGAAAGGACGCGTTCGAGTATAACTGCTTGGGCGAAGAAAACTTTAAAACCGTCGTAATCGCGGACGCGCCGAAAGGGGAATACGTCAGATGCGACTCGGAAATCGTCAAAACGTTTAAAGAGTTCTACGCGAAAGATATAATTAAAAGCGACGACGGGTACGTCTACGACTTCGGTGAAATCGATGCGGGGATTTACAAACTTTGCGTAGACGGCGACGACGGTCAACGGCTGGACTTGTATTTCGGCGAAGTGGTAAACCGCGGAAAGTTCGATATAGAAAACGTAACGAACGTCGGATTAAGCCCGAAAGACTACGTTCAGCACGACGTGTACGTCTGCAAACAAGGCAGACAAAAATATTCGCCTACGTTTACCTATCACGGGTACAGATACGTTTTGATTAAAGGGCTGAAAGACGAGCAGGCGACTAAAAAACTGATAAAATACGTCGTATTGCACGACGACGTGAAAAAAGTCGGCGAGTTTTCGTGCAGCGACGAAACGCTTAACAAGATACAACGCTGCGTCGTAAACAGCGACTTGTCTAATCTCGTATGTATACCTACCGACTGTCCTCAACGTGAAAAGAACGGTTGGACGGCTGACGCTTCGCTGTCGGCGGAACAATTTTTGTATAACTTAAATTGCGCTAAAACGCTTAAATCGTGGACTTTGCAGTTGTTGAAAGCGCAACGAAAAAGCGGCGAACTGCCGGGCATCGTCCCGACGGGCGGTTGGGGATTCGAGTGGGGCAACGGTCCCGCGTGGGACAGCGCGTTGGTCGAAATCCCTTACGAGATTTATAAGTTTTACGGCGACGTTGCGTTTTTAAAAGAATGTAAGGACGGCATTTTGCTGTACTTCAAATACTTGAAAACCAAAAGAAACGCCGACGGATTGTTTGCTTTCGGGCTGGGAGACTGGTGCGAAGTGGGTACTAATCCGGGCGAACGAATAAAAACCCCGCTGGAAGTAACGGATTCGCTTACGTGTATAGAGTTGGCGGACAAAACCGCCGTTATATTGCGCGCTCTTTCGGCAGACGACTCGGAAATCGTCGCTTTCGGCGAAGATTTGAGAAAGGCGTTTAAAGATAAATGGATAGACGGTAATTGCGTAAAGTGTAGCACTCAGACGGCTCAGGCTTTCGCTTTGAGTTTGGGTTTGTTCGACGACGTAAACGGAGCGAGAACGAAACTGAAAGAACTCGTCGAAAAAGAAAACTATCGTTTTACGGTAGGCGTGTTGGGAGCTAAACGACTTTTTGAAGAACTGTCTTACGGCGGTTACGGCGACGTTGCGTTAAAATGCGTGGCGGGCGACGCGTTCCCGTCTTACAAATATATAACCGATCGCGGCGCGACGACGCTTTGGGAAAGATTTTACGAAATGAAAGACGAACAAGGCGTTTTCGAGAGAGTCGACGGCGGGGGCGTATTGTCGATGAACCACCATTTCTGGGGCACCGTTTCCGCGTGGTTTTATAAATGCGTAGCGGGGCTTAAAATAGTCGATTGCAACGAAATAGAAATCAGTCCCGATTTCAAAACGGGACTTGACGGCGCGACGGCAGGTTACCGAAACGGCGAAAAGAGTATAACCGTCAAATGGAAAAAAACAAAAAACGGTCATACCGTAATCGTCAAAAATCACGGGTATAAAGGCAACGCCGTGCTAAGCGGCAAAAAAATACCGCTTAAACAAGGTAAAACCGTAATCGAAGCGTAGTTATAAACGGCGATTAACTATACGGAAAAAGCGGGTATGGGTAAGTCGCTGAAATAAAAAGGTAAATAAATAACCGAAACGGTCAAGGCAAAGCCCTGACCGTTTCGGTTTTTAGAGAACAAGTGGTGGATGATCATAATTGTAAATCGTCGGGCGGGAAGTAAACGTTTTCGACGGAGAACCCGTCCGCGTTGACTTTAATCAAAGTGCCGCCCAGCATATTTATATCGAAAGCATCGCAAGTCGAACTTTTTACGCCGTAAGTAAGCCTTACTCCGTCATACTCGACGCTTGCGTCGTTCAAATGCTCGTGTCCCGCGAATATTCCCGTAATACCGCAATCTTTAAATGCGTAAAAGTACGCGCCGTTTTTATCGACTTGCGGAGTAAACTTTTGTCCGAACGTTCCGAAATCGCCTTGATCTGTCGGTACGACGAAACTTTTGATGTTGCTTAAATCGACGTTGTATTTAGACTTGACCGCGTTCGCTATAAACGAAATCATAATGTGCTGACAAACGAACCCTTCGACCTTTTTACCGCGATACAACTCGGCTTTCGCTTGCAAATCGACCACGAAATCTTTTTGACTCGGATCTATGTTGAAATGCGCTTGTCTGTACTTTCCGTCAATGTTCATACAGCCTTTGGTGTCGAGCATATAAATCGTTCTTATAAGGTCTTCGCCCGAGAACACGCCTATCGAATAGTTGCCGTTGCCCGACAATTCGCTTCTTTTGACGAACAAACAATTTTGCGCGTCTTCGAGCGTTTGGCATTGCCACTTCGTTCCTTTTTTGGACTCGTTGTCGTGGTTGCCGAACACGGGCGCCCAAGGAACGCCGTAAGACTCGAACTTGTTTACTATTTTAGTAAATATTTCGCCCGTATCGTCGTATCTGCCGTAAATTATATCGCCCGTTACCAAAATCAAATCGGGTTTGGTTTTGTCGACGACGTAATCCATAATCGAAAAACACTTTTTTTGCAACAAAGCGTCGTCCTTTTCAAACACTTGCGGATCGGTAAGTTGCAAAATCTTTACGTCCCTGCCCGCTTCTACGCGTACTTTAAAATCGAGCGGATACTCGATAGGGGGAACGTAAGGATCGTCCGTCTTGTCGTTAGGGGTGGTCGGCGTCTTGCAAGCCGCAAAAGCGGTCGTTAAAATCATAGCGCAAACGAGCAACGCTCTCAATAATTTATTCATATTTTTCTCCCTGCAAACATTATAAAATCAGTATAAAAAATAGTAAATAACATAATTTGACATTGTTTTTAACATTATTTAAAAAAGTTTTTTAAAAGTAAAGAAAAGTTAAATAACTGTGTATTATTTGTTATTCACAAACGTAAAATCGTCATATATAATTAAATCAGAAAAGGGGCTAGGGGCGTTTTGCGCAAAAAAATCGCGCCTTATCTCACGCGAAAAACTTACAAACTCGGTTTGTAAAAAATAGAACCGCCCTAACGGGCATAAAGGAGGAAATTATGGTAAAATTAAAAAAGAAACTCGTATTGCTGTTATCGGCTATACTCGTAGTTTCGATTGCGGTATCGCTTTGCGCGGCGACATTATTTGCCGCTGACGGCGCCGATAAGTTCGACGGTCAAACTAACCTTGCCACCGACGCAAGTTTGTGGAACAGGGGCGCGAAGACGGACTCTGCATGGTACACTGTCGGCGAAAACGGTATCGGTATCACCGAATACGGCGCGGGGAGCGCTCCGACGGCGGTATCTCTCAAAGAGTTGTTGCCGTACGAAGGCGTTTTGCAAGTTACTTTTAACTCGGACGTAAATCCCGCGGGCTATTTTAAAATGATATTCGCCGACAACTCGGGGTCTACCAACGGTCTTGCAATGAAGCCTTGGGAAATATCGGGAAAGGCCGAACACGTTGCTCTCGAAATAAACAACAACGGCATATTCCTGTGGCAGTACAACAAAGGCAACGAATATCCTAATGCTTCTCAACTCGGCGTAAACAACGCTACCGTAAACTATATCGACGGTAACGACCACGTTATCAAAGTAGAATATAAGGCCGGCGAAAACTCGTATAAATTAAAATTGATGATTGACGAAACGGTACATTACGACAACACTCTTACGACGGACAAGTTGTTTGTAAATAACGTTCTCACTCTCGGCGGATACGGTAACAATCAGGTAGTCGCTAATCTTGCGATAAAATCCGTAACGGTAGAAAAACTCGGCGAAGAACCCGCGCCCGTCATCGACGCGAACAACCTTTTGGGCAAAGCGGACAAGTGGACGGTATCCGAAAACGCAACGCTTGACGAAACGACGGCTACTCTTACGGCAAACGGTATTACGGGTAGCATAGCGGCGCTTAAAGACGTTTTACCCGCCGAAGCGACCATTTCGATGAAAGCGGAACTTCTCGACGTTCCTACCGAAGATACTCATAAAGGTATGATACAATTCAGGATTTTGTCCAACGACGTCGAAGAGTTGGTAATGCAAATCGACGGCGACGGAAACGTCTGGTTGATGCATATCGATAAAGTAAGCGGCGAAATCCTTACGACGTCGGGTGACTGGCTTCCGGGCTTGCTTGCGGGACTTAACACTATTCAGATAAGCGTTACCCCCGAGTTCGACGCGGACGGTTCGGACGTACTCGTCGTAGTATCGGCTGCGGCAAAGAACATCGGTTTGGTTGTCGAAAATCTCGATTTGGTAACGGGCAATTATTTTGAAGTTGTCGGTTTGGGCGTAGGCGGAATCAAGATTACCGAAATTAAAGTCGACGATATGGTTAAAGAAAAATCGGACAGCGCGCTTACCGAAAAAGATCTTATTAAAGACGCAAGCGGTTGGTCGTACGTTTCTTCGTCGATAAGCGAAGACAAAATCGAACTAGGCGGACAAGATTATCTTCAATACACGAAAGAATTGCCGGCAGAAGGCGAAGTTACTTTCACGATAAAAGGCACGGCAGACTGTAATTCTTGGTATTATTTGGGATTCGGCAACTTTAAGTCAAGTCTTTGGGACGGCGAAACGGTTACCGCCGAACAAAACAGATTCAGAATCACCACGACCGGCACGCAAGGTTTTTATACCATAGGTTTAAGCGACGGTACTGCGGTTGCGAAAAAAACGTCCGACACGACGACGTTGTTCGACGGAACTAAGCAAACGTTTACCTGGAAAACCGAAAAAGTAGACGGCGGACTTAAAATCACTTTGACGAGAAACGGTATCGAAGAGTTTTCTAACGTATACGCAAGCGACACGGCGTTAGGCTCGTCCAAAGGTTTCTACCTTATGTTCAGAGCAACGGGCGCGCATAACGTAAGCCCCGTTATAACGGACGTTAAATCGACGTTTGTAGAAAAAGTCGACGTTACGGCGTATAACGAAGCGATAGCGATAAAGAGAGCGATTTACGCGCTCGATAAACCCACCGAAGAGAACGCGGCTACGGTAAAAGAAAACGCTGCCGCGCTTATCGGAAATCTTACGGACGAACAACGCAAAGTAGTGAACAACGAATTATACGCAACGTATATTATCGAAAGAGCAGACGCCGTTATCGCGGCTGCGGCGGATAAAGCGGCTGCGAAAGTCGTAAGCGACAAGATTGAAACGCTCAAAACGACTTACGCGACGATTACCGCGGATAACGTAGAAGCGGCTAAGAACGCGGTTGAAGAAGTTAAAGCGGATTACGGCGCGCTTACCGACGCTCAGAAAGGATACGTTACGAATTACGGCGACGTTGAAACGGTTGAAATAGCGATCGGCGATTACGAGAACTCGGCGACGGAAAACGCCGACAAAGCGGCTGCGAAAGTCGTAAGCGACAAGATAGAAAATCTCAAAACGACTTACGCGACGATTACCGCGGACAACGTAGAAGCGGCTAAGAACGCGGTTAAAGAAGTTAAAGCGGATTACGTTGCGCTTACTTCGGCTCAGAAAAATTACGTTACGAATTACGGCGACGTAAAAACGGTTGAAGATGCTATAAGCGCGTACGAAAAAGGACAAGGCGGCGGCGAAAAGAAGAGTTGTCTTGCGGTATCTCTCGGCGGAATATGCGCGGTAGCGACGTTGCTCGGCGCGGCGGTACTCGTATTGAAGAAAAGAAGATAATTCATAAACGACAAAAAATCCCACCCGATTTTTTCGGGTAGGATTTTTTTCATTTTCACGTATTATAGCGCAAAGGTGTTTTACGACTCGTCGCCGTCAGACGTTTGTTCCTTGTAGAGTTTGGGGCTTATGCCGTATTTGTTTTTGAAAGCGCGCGAAAAAACGTAAATGGAAGTATAGTTTAAATGGTTGGATATTTCGGTAATACTCATATTGCCTTCTTCGATAAGTTTTTTGGCGATTGCAAGTTTTTTATCGGTAAAGTATTCTGAAATCGAAAGCCCCGTCGTGTTTTTGAAACAGCGCGAAATGTAAGAGTAATTATAGTTGAAAATCTGCGATAAGCGTGAAGTCTTGTCTATCGTCGTCAGATTGTTGTCGATGTAGTTGATGATATTGAAACTCAACATTTCGATATTGTTTATTTTAGGCGGACTGTACGTATTGAAATTATTATGTTTTATGTGTTTCAGCGTCTTTAAAATAATCGTTTCGAGTTCGCGTTCCAACAAAAGATTGTTAAGAACGTCTTCGTCGTTGTAAATGTAAGAAAGCAAATGCTGAAAACTGTTCTCGAACTCGGGCATGTTAAAAACTCTGTCCGTCTTTTCAAGAGCGAATCCGTTGTCTTTCGTCAAAACGTCGTATAGCGGGGAGTTTTTCTTGAAATTGAACGCGACGAAACAATAGCGCATCGGGTCGGCGCTGTCCGACACGAGTTTGTGTATTTCTTTCGGTTTGGAAACGTACACGTCGTTTTCCTTGACTTTGGCGGGGACGTTGTTCGTGTAAATCGTCCCTTTGCCCGAAAAAACGTAAGTGAGTTCAAACCAGTCAAGGTGAGTGTGCGCGTCGATTACGGTAGACGAGTCGCACATCAGTTCGCCGAGTTGGTACAAGAGCAAATCGCCGTATTCTTTGGGGTTTATAGTAAAATTATTGTCGTAATGGTATTTACCGCGTTTCATAACGTTCTCCTTTATAAATATTATACAACAAATATGCAGAAAATCAACTATTTTGCCAAAAAAACAAGGGTTTTTATAAAGATACATTATAAATGTAGTCAAATATTGTTAAGTTTATAGTAAATTATTGCTATTGATATAATGTATACGCGTGGTGTATAATTGTTACGATAATAATTTTACGCGGAGATGGTAATTTGACTAAAAAAATTAAAATATTTTCAATAATAATCCTGATATGCCTCACGGTAGTTTTGTCAAGTTGCGCGTCGGTCGGCGTTAAGTTCAACGCGGACGGTTCGGGTACTGCCGTCGTTACGGTTTCAAAAGGCGAAGGCGTAACCGTCGAGAGCGTAAAAGCGGTCGCCGATTCCGTCGCGAAGGGTGTTAAAGAACAGTCTACGATGGAACGAATTACGATAAAATCCGTAACGGACGGCGGGGACTGTATTATCGTCAAAGTTTCGTTTAAACGAATAGACGCGACGAAAGGTTTAGGGCTTTTCAGGTTTATGAGCGGTTCCGACTTCGGCGGACAAACGGCGGAAAGGAATTACTTCAACAAAGCGGCGAACGGGGACTTTTCAAAAGGGTTCATCAACTGGAATCAGTCGCGGTTCATCATCGACAAAGACGAGAAAATCGCCGTTAATCCCGTAACCGTATCGGGCGAAAAAATAGCGGCGAGTTCCTTTAAAGAAACGAATAACGAATACTACGACAAAAACAACACGTTCTTCACTTACGCGATTTGCGGATTCGAGAATATCGCGTCGATAGAAATAACTTTTCCGGGCAAAGTGCTGTTTACGGGGGACAGAAACGTTTCGTTAGACAAAAACAACAAGGTTACCTTAACGCCCGAAAAAGTAACGGCGACGGAAGAATATCTCGAAGAGACGGGAATAAACTACGGAACGAGAACGGGCGAGTACTCGGCGTTTTTGGGATTCGTTATTTTCAAACAACAAAAGAACGTAGGACCTATAATCGCGTTATGCACGATTTTAACTTTGACTATCGGGCTGATTTTAACGGGAATATTCACGGGCGCGTTCAAAAAGTTTTTCAGAAGCAAAACGTTCGGCAAGATAAAGAAAAACAAAGTTTTGTACTTGTTCGTTTTGCCGGGATTCGTGCTTTTCGCTTTATTCAATTACGCGCCTATGGTCGGCATAATCGTGGCGTTTAAAAACTACACGGTAGACGGCGGTATATTCGGCAGCGAATGGGCGGGCATGGGCGGATTCCAGCATTTCTACACGATGCTCACTCATCCGGGTTCCGAGTTCTTTATGATATTCAGAAACACCATCGTAATGGCGTTGTTGAAGTTTATATTCGGGTTCCCCGCGGCGATAATACTTGCGTTGATGTTCAACGCGCTAAACAACGGCTTTTTCAAAAAATCGGTACAAACGATTTCCTATTTGCCGTATTTCGTTTCGTGGGTAGTCGTTTCAAATATCGTTTACTTGCTGTTATCCACGAACGGCGGGTTGGTGAACAATTTGCTCGTCGCGTTGGGTAACGAAAAAATAAGATTTTACAGCGAGCCGAAATACTGGTGGGGAATACTCACGATAACTTCCGTCTGGAAAACCGTCGGCTGGGGTTCTATTATTTACCTTGCCGCAATAACGGCTATAAACCCCGACTTGTACGAAGCGGCGGCGATAGACGGCGCGGGCAGTTGGCAAAAACTGTGGACTGTAACTTTGCCGGGTATGATGCCCGTTATCGGTATTCAACTTATACTTAACGCCGGCAACCTGATTAAAGACGACTTCGACCAAATCTATTCGTTAGTCGGCGGCAGCAATTACGAACTGCGCGAAGTAACGGAAGTATTTTCGAGTTTGGTATACAGAAACCTTCAAGGCGGACCGAAAGGGTTCTCGGCGTCTACCGCGATAAGTTTGGTACAAAGCATCATCTCGCTTGTTCTCGTATTGATAGCCAACGCGATAGTAAAGCGTACGGACAATCAAGGGCTGTGGTAAGGGGGCGAAAGTATGAAAAAGACTAAAAACGAAAAGATTTTAAACGTAGTAAATATAGTTTTGATTATTTTACTTTCGATAACCTTTATTTTACCCGTATTCTACATTATATCCGCGTCGTTGTCGACTTCGGCGTCGTTCGCGAAATACGGATACACGCTTATACCCAAAACGATAGACTTTTACGCGTACAAATACGTATTGTTCACCAACAAACTGTTCTTGCGCTCCGTCTGGAACTCCATATTCATCACGGTCGTAGGCACGTTTTTGATGATAGCGACGAGTTGTTTGTATTCGTACGCGTTGATACACGACGATTTCGTCGGCAAAAAGTTTTTCTCCGTGTTCGCGATATTCACTATGTTGTTCGCGGGCGGCACTATTCCGTACTATCTGGTAGTAAGGGGCTTGGGACTTGAAAACACGGTGTGGGCGGTAATTTTACCCGGTTCCGTCAGCGCGTGGAACATACTTTTAACAAGAAACTTTTTCTACACGTTACCCAAATCCATGCTCGAAGCGAGCGAACTCGACGGCGCAAATCACGTTCAAACGCTGTTTAAGGTGGTAATGCCTACGAGTTTTCCCGTAATAGCGTCCGTCATACTGTTCACTTCGGTAGGCTTTTGGAACAACTGGTTCGGACCTTTGCTGTTCATCGACAAAGCGCACCGGAACATCGCGCCCATTCAGGCGATACTGCGCGAAATGGTAGAAAGCGCGTCGGCGGTTTTGGGCGGTAACAACGATTTACCGACGGAAGCGATTAAAAACGCTTCGGTAGTCGTAGCGACTTTACCCATAATCATAATTTATCCCATATTACAAAAATACTTTATCAACGGCGTTGTTTTAGGCTCCGTTAAAGAATAAAAAAAGAAGGAAGAAAAAATGAAAAAGTTATTAGCATTGTTAATGATTGTCGCTTGCGCTTTTACCGCGGTGTCTTGCGGAAAAACAAACGGCGGCGGAAATAAAGACGACGAAACGCATACGCTCAACATAATCGTTTCGTCGAGCGAAATCGCGGAAAGAAGCGACGATAACTACGTTAAGTCGAAAATCGAAGAAAAGTTCTATAAAGACAAAGGCGTAAAAATCGACCTTCAAGTACAAGTATATTCGGAATCCGACTTCAACACGGTAATGTCCAACAAAATGGCGGGATCGTCTTGGGACGCCGCGGTAGGATATATCGGTCAGGCGGGTATCGACGAAATAGTCATCAGCCAAAACGTTTGTATGGAAATAGGCGATTTGATGGAAAACTACGAAAGTCTGAACAAACTCGTAGGAAAAGAATTGACCGCGACGACCACCGTCGACGGTTCGGTTTACGGCGTGCCGTCGCTGGAACTTTCCAACCAGTACGGCGTACTCGTTCGTAAAGATTATATGGAACAAGTAGGTTATACGACGGAACAAGGCTTTAACGACGACTTGGGCGCGATAACCGACAAGCCGAACGGCAAGAAAAAGACGCTCGTAAACATCAACGATTTTACGGACATGATGAGAAGAATGAAAGCGCAGATTCCGACGATAAAAGCGCCGCTCAGCGGATACCCGTGGGACGTAGAATCGACTCTTGCGGTAGGTCCTTTTTCGTCGTCGAGTTATATGTTCAAAACGGTAGAAAGCGTTGACGATAAAGGAAACGCGACTTCCGTAGTACCGGGACAAATCTCCGAAGATTACCTTAAAACGATGCGTTTAGAGTATCTGTGGTCTAAGGAAGGACTTTGGGAAGAAGAATGTTACACGGGACTTAAAGATAAAAAGCAACAGGCTTTCGTAACGGGAACGACGGCTATCTACGTAGTCGATCCCGAAATCACAAGACTTATTTCGGTTGCGAGAAAAACGAAAGCGAACAATCCGAACGCAACGTTCACGGTATTAGAACCTTTGTACGGCGTAGACGAAAGCGGCAACACCACGGCTACGCGCGGATATATGGGCAAACAATCGGCAAACAGTTGTCTTGTCATCAACAAAAAATCCACGCAGTCGGAAGTTATGCTCGAATATTTAGACTGGCTTGCTTCGGACGTCGCGAATTACAATTTAGCGACTTACGGCGTTGAAAACGAACACTGGATAGACGCGGGCGAAGGCAAATACGCTTACCCCGAGAACAAAAAAGACAGATACGAAACCACTCCGCCCTATTCGGGGAAATACGGGTTACTCAAATGGCAAACGTATTCCTTTAAACTTTACGATCAGTACACCGAAGAAGAATACGGTTGGATAAACACGGTAAGAACGGCTCCGCTGTTCAGAAACGCGTGCGAAAACATGCTTATTTTAGGCGAAGACGAAAACATGGCGTTGAACCACCAGACCGCCGAAAACGACTTTTTCCAAGACTGTTTGGTAAAGGTATGGAACGGCGTAGTCGATCCCGACACGGTATTTGCCGCTCAATCGCAAAAATACAGAACGACGGCAAGCGAATATCTTACGTGGCTTACGCAACAATACAACAGATTTATTTCGAGAAGAAAATAAAATAAAACGGAGAAAGTTATGAAAAGAGTAATTAGTTTATTTGTTACATTGTTACTTGCGTTCACCCTTGTTTTGGGCGTAACGACCGCCTTTGCGGACGGCGAACAACCGAGCGAAGAATACGTCGTCGACGTTCCCGAAGGATACAATTTAGCGACGAACAAAAACAACTGGGCTATGCCGACGTTGTCGACCGCAACCTTTTCCGTCGACGAAAACACGGGAATGAGATTTGAAGAGTTCGTCGTCAACCAACAATGCACCACGATGTTCAACGGCGGAAGATTCGGCGAGTTCAAACTCTCTATGTATTTAAACGCTAACTTAAACATACCCGCAGAAGGTAAAGCGCAGTGGAGATATAGCGAGTTCCATATTTCCTTTTTGGTAGACGTTGCGGGCGAAGACATGGTTGCCGAAGACAGCAAACCGTGGTATGCAAACAAAGTTTATATGACGCTCGATATAGGTCTGACCTCCGGCGGAACGCCGATATGTACCTTTTTGAGATACAACGCGTTCGCTAAAAACTGTTCGATGAGCGGACAGGCTTACGTAGGCGAACAAAAATCCTCAGACTTAAACATCGTCGACGGTAAAAAACACTGGGTAGAACTCGAAGTTAAAAACTACGAAGAAACAAAAGACGGCGTTACCGAAAAAGGTAAACTTTGTCAGGCGTTTATCGACGGAAGACTTTGCTCGGAAGCAAGGCTCGTCGACGACACTTACTACGACAGCGACAGCAAGAAAGAATACGACGTAAAATACTCCGAGTTGAACGGCTCGATAGGTATGTACGCAATGTCCGACTGGCCGGTAGGATATTCCCCGTCGAAAATGAACAATTTTATGGTTCTCGAAAAGGTTAAACTCGTTTCTTACGACAACGACGCGAGCGGAGAACTCGTAGGTCAATGCGAAGCGCCCGTTTACAAAATAACGTCTAAGGATTACATCACGGCGGCGGGTTACGAAGTAGGCGATCCGATAGAAATACAACTTACCGACTTGTTCGCTTACGACGGAGAACAAACCGACGTAACGTATACGGCGACTTGCAACGGCGAAAATATAGGAACGATTATCAACGGCTTCTGGGCGTGGACTCCCGACAAGGCGGGAACGTACGATATCGACTTTAAGGGATTCGTAACGGAAGACAATCAGGCGAAGTCTTATATTACGTTAAGAGTTACGGGCGGCACGACTCCCGTCGAGCCCGAACCGCCTAAGCCCGAAAAGAAAGGTTGCGGCGGCGTAAGCGTAGGCGCGGCGCTCGTTCTTGCAACCGCTGCGGGCGCGGTGTTGTTAAAGAGAAAAGATATATGAAAAGATTTTTCGCGTTGATTTTATTGACGGTTATGTGTTTAACGGCGTTTGCGGGCTGCGGCGCGCCCGCGGAAAAAGAGCCCGCGATAGAAGAAGACGAAATCATTACGGGCGACGTAATCGTCTCCGAAGGCAACGTACGGCTTGACGTAAGCGACTATTCTTCGGGAAAGACCGAAGGGTACGGCTGTCAGGTCGACACGCACATATTCAAAGAATCGTACGGCAATTTTTACACGGACGCCGACTGGAAAGAATGGCTTGCCAGAATCGACGATATGAATTTGCAATCGATAAGAACGCAAATCTTTCCCGAATGGTACGAAAGGGGCAACGACAACTCGGACTATAATACGTTCGATTACGACAGTCCCGACGTCGATTTTAATTCGATAGAAATGCAACAACTGTACAAACTGCTCGATATTTGCGAAAAGCGAAACATAAAAGTCGATTTGAGTTTTTACGGTTGCAACGGGTTTTACGAATCGCAGGACGGACTTATCAAAGGATCTTGGCTTGCTAATTCTTACAAAAAGAACTGGATAACCGCGCCTAAACTGAAAGACGAAAACGGCAATCCGTTCGCGGGGTACGAAGAGTACGCCGAGAGCGTCAGCGCGTGCCTGAACTATTTGCTCAAAGTAAAAAAATACACTTGTCTTTACGAATTCAGCATTTATCCCGAACCCAACGGCTCGTTCTTTAACGAAAACGGGCGTTGCGTCGACGCGGAATACGTCGAGTTTTACAAAGTCGTGTACAACAGATTGCTTAAAGACGATATAGTAGGCAAAATCAAATGTACGGGGCCGGGCGACTGCGCCAACGACATAGACAGGTATAAAGCGTATATCAACGATTTACGGGGCGTGTACGATAAAAACTCTTCGTCCGTGTATATGTTCAACAACGACAACAGTAACGAAGAGATGTATAACTACGCTTTGCAAAACGTAACGGCGTGTAAAGAAGTCAACAACACGTGGGGCGTTTGCGAATGCGGAACGAACAGGTTTATAGACCCCGCGAATCAGGAAGACACGGACACTTACGACAGGGCTATATTCCTTGCGAGAATGCTTATAAACTACACCAACGCGGGCTGTACCAACGTTAAGTACTGGGTATTGAACGACGTCAACTACGGCGGGTATATCATGCGTTTAGGGTTATGGAAAACGATAAGCGAAAAAGACAAAGCGCAGGCAAGGCCGCAGTTTTACAGTTGGTCGCTCATAACGAAATATACGGATTTCGGCAGCGAAATGTATTCGGGGACTTCTCCCGACGCCGATATATGTATAACCGCGTACAGACTGCCGAGCGGAAAATGGACGTACCTTATAGCGAATAACGGTACGCAACTTAAAAAAGTATCGATCGTCAGCAGACACAGTACGTCGCAAGGACAAATGAACGTGTACGAACTTTCGGGTTCTACCATGCCTTCGACGAACAGAACGATAACGTCTTCACGAAAGGTTACGATGTCCGACGGCGTTATGAACGTTACGCTCAGGTCAAAGAGTTTTACCGTTATATCGGGTAAATAAACGTTACGCCGCTTCAAATAACAAGCGGCGTAAATCAAACAGGTGAATTATGAAAAAACTTTTATGTATTATTTTTATAATAACGGCGACGTTCTCTTTTTCCGCTTGTAAAAACGGAAAAGACGTCATCACTAGCGCAACGATTCCCGACGGCTACAAAGAGTTGTCCGTAAAGGAAAATAACGGCAAGAAAACGCAAGGGTACGGCACACAGATAGACACGCATATTTATAAACCCGAAAGCGGCTTTTCCGACCAAGAACTCGATATGCTTTACGACAGAGTAAAGGAAATGAACATTCAGAACGTAAGAACGCAGGTTTTCCCCGAATGGTACGAAAGGGGCAACGACAACTCGGACCATAACGTTTTCGATTACGACAGCCTTAACGTAGATTTCGATTCGACGGAAATGCGTCAATTGTTCAGATTGCTCGACTTTTGTCAGGCTAACGGTATTTTGGTAGATTTGAGTTTTTACGGCTGTCAACCCTTGTTCGAGTCGCAGGACGGTAAAATCAAAAAATCGTGGCTTGCTTCGCCGTACACCAAAAACTGGATAACTTCCCCCAAATTAGTCGACGAAAACGGCAATGCGTTCGCGGGATTAGACGAGTTTGCGGAAAGCGTTTACGCCCTTTTGAACTACGTTTTAAACGTTAAAAAATACACTTGCGTAAACGAATTCAGCGTGTATCCCGAACCCGACCTTGCTTACGTTACTGCAAACGCGTCGGTAAGTCATACCGAATACGTCGAACTCGTTAAAAAGGTGGACGCTAAACTTAAAAAAGAAGGAATAAGAAACAAAATACAATTTTCGGGGCCCGCTACCGCGTCTTCAAACGTAATGGGCTTTAACAAATACGTTACGAGCCTTGGCGAAGTATTCGACAAATACACGGCTTCGACTTACCGTTTCGACGACAAAGACGACAACGGCACGTTGTGCGACTACGGCGAAGGCATGGTGAGTTTGACGGACGAAATAAACAGGTCGTTCGGCATAGCGGAGTTCGGCAGTAAAAACGTCGTCGATCCGTGCAATCAGACGGATATAGACACTTACGAAAGAGCGTTGTTCCTTGCGCGGTATATGATTTGTTTGACGAACAAAGGCTGCGTCAGTATGAAATACTGGGAAATCGCCGATATGTACTACGGCAGTTCGATGATGAATCTCGGGCTTTGGAAGTTCAGAAACAACGGTTACGTCGCCCGTCCGCAGTATTATACCTGGTCGCTTATCACCAAATATACGGAAGTCGGCAGCGACGTATACCCGATAATAAGCAAAGACAACGAGTTGTGCGCGATAGCGTTCAGACTTCCCGATAAATCGTGGAGTTATATGGTTTGCAACACGTCTAACGGCGTAAAGAAAATATCTTTCGTCAACTATAACGTCGGTTACCCTAAAAATATGAACGTTTACGAAGTAAGGGCAAGCAAATGCGACGGTACTGTTAAACCGATAGCGAGCGATAAAGCGATAGCGATCGAAAACGGCGCGATAAACGTAAGAGTACCCGCTAATTCTTTCGTCGTGTTGTCGACGAAATAAATATGATAATCTTTTTTCAAAAGAAAAAATAAAAAAGGAGAAAATGAATGAAAAGATACGCAAAAAGCACGTTGATCCTACTCTTTGCGGTAGCGTTCGCGCTGTGTATGTTCTTGTCGTGGAGTTTCACGAAAAGTAATGCCGACGCGGTATGTACGTTACCGGATCAAGGGTGGTCGGAAACGACGGAAGACGGCGAAACGGTATACACTCGTCTTGCGACGCACGGCACGGTAGTATCCGTTACGAGAAGCGAAGGGGACAATACCCTTACGCTCGATTTCAGAATCAACACGTACGATTCCAGCTGGTATTCGCCCGTTCAGATAACTTATCTTGTCGGCGCGGACAAATATATTTGCGCGTTCGACGCGTTTAATAATACCGTTACGATGAAGAAAGGGGACGAACTGCTCAAAAACGGAACCGTACAGTTAGAAAAAGACAAATGGTTTTCCGTTACGCTCGTCGAAGAAGACGGCGGTTTAAACGCGTATTTAGGCGCGGCGGAAGAACCCGTTTTGTCCGTTTCGGGAGTAGACGCGTTCGTCGGCAACAAGAACGTAACTCTCGGCGGGTCTAACGTAAACGCGAGTTTCAGAAAAGTCAATTCGTTTAAAAAAGCGGAGCCGAAAGACGTTATAGTAATGCCGTCCGACGGCTGGGAAAAGACTCAATCGGGCGACGACGTTATCATATCGCGTCTTGCGACTCACGACACGGCTGTCGAATTGACGAGCATCGGCAACGCGAACACGCTCGATTTCGATATGAGAATTACCCGTTTCGACGCGAACTGGTATTCGCCCGCGATAGTCGAATACAAAACGGCTACGGGCTCGGTATCTTTGCGTTACGATAAGTTCATAAACAAAATAGAACTGTATTCGGGCGAAAACAAACTCGTATCGGCAACGCTCGATTTAACGATGAACGAATGGGTAAAAATGCGTTTCGTATTTGACGAAAACTGCCTCGAAGGGTACGTCGTACAAGCAGACGGCAACGCTGCGAAAGTAATATCTTCCCGCAGTACGGGCGATATGCGTTTCGGTACGGGCAGCGTGTTTTTCAAGGGTGCGAACGTAAAAGTCGATTTTAAAAACCCCGTGAGTTCCGTTACGGAAATAGAACATATTCTCGGCGACGTGGATTTAAGTTTCTCTACGCCCGAAAGCGTTAAATATTATACGGGTAAAGGCGCTGCGGTGTCTTACGATGACGCGCTTAAAGTAACGCTTAACGAAGTAAACGGCGGGGTTTATTCGCCCGTGTTTGAAGTAAACAGAGGAACTTTTGCCTCGGCGTATCTCCCCGTTATGAATACCGTCGTCGCTAAAATCAAAAACAATTCGACGGCAGACAAGGTTAAGGTTTATTTCATAACGTCCGAAGACAAAACGTTCGACGACTTAAAATCCGTCGAGTACGATATAGAACCCGAATCGGACTATCGGACGTATTATTTCAACTTATCCGTCAATTCTTTGGCAAAAGGTTATTTGCGCGGTTTCGGTTTTGCGTTTAACGCGGGCAACGGCGAAGTGTCGATAGACGAGATGAGATTTTCGCACGAAGCCCCGTATTACGATTATATAGGCAACGTTTCGGAATGCGTTGCCGCGGACGATAAAATTACGGTTAAAGGCGTCGTACCGTCGATTTACGACGGAGAAACTGTAACCGTTTACGAAACGCCCGTACAAAATTATCTTGAAGATTTGTCCTTTAAAGGCGTCAAGGCGTTGGGTACGGCAAAAGTATCGGGCGGAACGTTTGAAGTGGCGTTCGACCAAAGAGAGGGCAAAGATTCTCGCCTTGCGACGTATTTCATCGCGGCGATAAACGGCAAAAAGGTATCCAAGAGATTTTTGGTGACCAACTACGACGATTTTGCACAAAATCCGTACGCGTTCACGTTAAAAAATTACACGGTAGACGTAACCGCCGCGCCGTATAACGCGACGGGCGACGGGTTTACCGACGATACGGCGGCTATACAAGCGGCGATAGACGCGGTAAGTCAATCGGGCGGCGGTAAGGTCGTTTTGCCGGTCGGCGACAAAACGTACGGCAACAGATACGTTTCTACGGGAATAACGCTTAAAAGCAACGTAGAACTTTGCATCGAGAAAGGCGCGGTGCTGTTGCAATCGCCCAGACTGACGGACTACAAATATCAGGTATATCTGGGACATACCAACATGGGCAAGGACATAGCGTGGGGACTTTCGGCGTTGATGCACAACCCGTTCGTGTTTATTAAAGATTGCGAAAACGTAAAAATCACGGGCGGCGGAGAAATCCGTATGAGCGACAACGGCTCTGAAAGTATGGACGCTAACGGTTGCGTCGTCGACGGAGTTTATTATTCGGACAACGAGTATACGATAGGTTGCACAAGCAACGTGCATATGATTCCTATCGCGATTTACGGTAGCAACAACGTAGAGATAAACGACGTTACGATAAGAAGAAGCAACAACTGGCATATATACGTAAGAGAAGCGTCCCGCCTGTATATTCGCGACCTTTACGAAGAAGAAGCGAATTGTCTTAATGCGGACGGCATCGACTTTTCCACGGCTGTTCACGACGTCGTAATGGAAAGGTTTATCACTTACAGCAACGACGACGCGCTTGCGCTGTGCGTATGCACCAACGATCCGAGAGACGACGTTTCCGTCTGGCGCAGTCGCAGTACCGCCGACGACAGGTCGATGTATAATTTTTCGATAAGAGATTGTAACATTTACGGCGGACACGGTTTGACGTTTATTCCTTGGGGATCCGATTTTAACGACGCGTCGAAAGTCGAAATAAGGGATATAAGAGTTGAGAATTGTCACCTGAACGGCGCGTGGAACGACGTAGGTTCCTGGTCGGATAACCCGTTCTACGGCACCAGCAACTACTATTTAGGCACTTACGGGTTTGCCGAAGCGGCAGAGTCGGACGACTATTCCCCGATAAGAGATATAACGATAATAAACAACGTATACGGCAATTGGAGTACGTTTAACGGAATTAAAGTAACGGGCTTGATAACGGACGCCGATTTGGAAGGCGCGAAAGATTTGCAAAACGCAAACTTCGATAAAGTAGTTAAGTTCGACGGCGAAGAAAACTTCGTTACGGGTACGTCTTACTGGTCGAGAACGGGCGTCGTAGGTACCGAAAAGGCGTTTGACGGGTACGGTTACAGCGCGTTTATTCAAGGCAACGGCAGTTTGTCGCAAGGCGTGTTCCGTATCGGCGGAGAACACTCGTTCAGGTTTGAATACGCTTTAACGACGGGTACCGCGAAAGCCTTCGCGAAAGATTTGGTAACGGGCGAAATAATCGCCGAAAAAGAATTGAACGGCGCGGATACGTTTACCGCCGAAGAATTGAAGTTTGGCATTAAACGGAATATGCAGGTATCTGTCGGAATCAAATACGTCGGGGACGGCAAAGTATATCTTGACAATATGTCTTTAATTTTGGAAAAAGGCACGGCGTACGAAATCGACGGTAAAGAACTCGCGATAGGGTTCGACGCCGACGAAGATTATCTCGGCAACTTCGCTAATTATTCGGTCAAGGACGGCGTATCGGTAGAAAACGGCTGTCTGTACGTCGATAAGGAAACGGAATACAAGTTGATGCTTAAAGGCGTGGCTGTTACAAATATGAGCCTTTCGGTTAAAATCGCGCCCATGAGAGAAGGCGGCGAACTCAATTCGGGCGTTATCGTAAACGCTACGGGCAAATTGTCGTCGGGATTCATAACTTCGTTTAACGTACACGTCGAAAAGGCTATCGGCGCGGAAGAATACCTCGTTTCGATTTATTCGTTCGATAACGCTCAGGGCTATCTCGGAAAGATTGCGGTAAGCGGCAACGTTAAATATAACGGCGAATACGTTTTGCTTAAAACGGTAATCAAGGACGGCTGGATTTACGTCTTTACGGACGGGGCGGACATGCCCGTTATAAGCCGTGAAATAGGCGAAATAAAAGCGAGCGGGGTAGGTCTTCGCACGTGGCTTTGCGACACGTATTTCGACGACTTTACGTTAGTCGCGAAAGAACTTGCGCCAAAGCCGGGCGACAGAACGAAACTCGATACGTTGCTTGCGTTCGTAAAAGGACTTGACAAAAAGGACTACACTTCGGAAACGTACGCGACGCTTACCGAGAAAATAGCGGAAGCGGAAACGCTTCCGACGGAAGCGACTCAACGTGAAGTAAACGCCGTATACGGCGTGTTATACGACGCAATGGTATCATTGACTCGTACTGCTGTGACAGACGATTCCGCGTCTTGCAGCGCGGGCTTAGGCGGTTTCAGCGCGATTGCGTTACTTGCGTTGTTTACCGTTGCGGTAATAGTTATTCGCAAAAAATCCCAACCCTGACCGTTATAAAAGTCGGCATTTGCATATTGCGGTATATTTTCAAAACCGCAACGACTTTAACGTAAAAATAATGCCGAAGGGTTAAAAGGTTTAAAACTTTATTAAATATGAAAAGGAGATTGACCGCAGTCAACCTCCTTTTTTGTTTTTCGGGTGAATTATACTATTAAGGGCAACAGTTGAGATAAAAAAGAAGTTCATATAAATCTATGGTATAATAGTTTTAACGCTTTAATCTATTCCCGAAAGAGTTTTTCGACCGTTTGGCGAGTAAATAAAAAAACGGTCTTGACTTAAAACTAGTATATCGTCGCCGTTCGGCTGCGCGCTTTAATTGTCTATATTTGCGAAATTGCGCTCGTATTTTGCGTTGACGCTTTTGCAATATGATTATATACTGTGCGAAAGAAACTTTGAATATTTCAGCGAAGACCCGATTCTTGCCGGCAGAATGGCTGCTGCATACGTCCGCGGAGTCGAGAAAAAGCACGTTTGCTCGTGCGTTAAGCATTTTGCCGCTAACAATGCGGACGTAGATCTCATAAATCGTCCCGTTCCGGCTCTTGCGGAAAAATGCGAAAGCAACCGTAAGGTAAGAAAAAGCGTTTTATCGGACGAAGAACGCCGTAAAATATCTCTTAAAGCCGCCGAAGAAGGTATCGTTTTGTTGAAGAACGACGGTATTTTGCCTGTTAGCGACGGCGGCTATACCCGATTTTACAAACGGCAAATGGATGTATCGCGAGCGTTTTGACGTTACGGATTTGGGCGCAAAAAAGAACGCTTTGGACGATTAAGTATATTGTTTAAAGATTATAGCCGCGTTTCCGATACGCAAAAAAGACGATTTTCGCGCTGAACGGCGTATTGAAAAGGGGCAAAAGCAAAAAACGGCGGTATTTGATAATACTAGTGATACGGATATTTTGAAAAGCTTTACAAAACAAATTTTGAAGAAATTAAAAACGACTGAAACGTTCAGTCGTTTTTTCGTTGGTCTTAATTTTCTTTAATTATTTAATCCTTTTTTATAAACTTGCAGGCAGGATAATTTGAACAACCCCAAAATGCACCATATTTACCGCTCCTTTTAACTAGTTTTCCTCCACAACGCGGACATATTCCTCGTTCTAAGTTTCGTTGCTGTTCCTTAATATTCTGTATATGTTCATTTGTGGAAATATCCGATTTTTTTGATAACAATAAATTATAAGCGGTTTGCATTTGCTCAATAGTTAAAACCATTTCGCCCGATTGCAACGTGATTTTTAACTCTGATAACGAGATTACTCCCTTAGCATCAATATGGCACGTATTATTTTGAACAAATACAACCAAAGAATAAACGGGTAAATTGCCAACAATTTTTTTGACGTTATAAACGTGAGTTGCATTTTGTTTTAACGGATTGTACAGTTTATTTTTAACGTTGCCATAAGACAATACTTGTGTCCATTCACGTTGACTTTCCGAGCCATATATTTCACCCGAATAGTTTTTTGTTTCTATGACAAAAACACCATGCGTATTTATAACGACATGGTCGATTTGGGAACTTTTATTTTCGTTAACAAGAATGAGGTCGTTAATTACGTATTGCTCGTTTTCAACCGTTTCACCGATTACTCGCCGCACTTTATTTTCACCACGCTCACCTCGTGTCGGCAGGTGTTTTAGGTAAGCAATTATTATTAAAAAAAGAATTACGGAAATTATTATAAGAAAAATCATAATTTCTCCTTACCTGTTACACGTCTTTTCAATGTCGTTTATTATTGATTTACACTTAGTAACGGACAGTTTGAATTCCTTTGCTACCGCAAGCAAATCGTCTTTGGTCGGATTGCCGTTACCGTTTACCGTCATTTCGTGCTCATAT
>CAKQQS010000004.1 GCA_934271255.1 uncultured Clostridia bacterium | reverse complement strand
AATCCCGTAGGGGTCACAACAAAAAACACGCACATAAATCGTGCGTGTTTTTTTCGTGGTGTCCCCTACTTCGATTCTAACCCATTCGGTTCGGTCGCCTTTGACGGACAAGCGACTATTCCGCGTCGAACAATCGTTTACACACGACAAACAACTAATAACTAATCGATATGAAAAAACCGCCGAACGCATTTTTTGCGTTCGGCGGTTGTTATTATATTCAATTAAGTTTAAACTTCATTACGACGGGGTTGTGGTCGGAATACTTAAAGCCCGTTACTACGTTTTTAACCGTTTCGACGCTAACGTTGTCCGACGTGATAAATCCGTCTACTATTATCGTAAAGTTGCCTTCTTTATACGGAACGTCGCAGTTACGACACGTGGGGTTTAATCCGTCCGCATAGTTTGTCGCGCGGGAAAAATGTTCGGGTATCAACTTTTCGGGGAACGGTTGCGCCCACCCGAAATCTACTTGCTCGCCGCCGTTTAAATCTTTCGTCGACGTACCCGTGAAATCGTGGTTGAAATCTCCGCCGCAAATTACGTAATTTCCCTTTTCGTATTCCGCTTTCATCTCTTCAAACAACTTGTTCATTTGCGCCTCCCGTATAGCGTCGCTGCCACCGTAAGCGGACGTATGTACGTTTATCAACACCAAACTCTTTCCGTTGTCGCAAGGCACGGTCGCTACCGAATAACACCTGTCAAGATCCAAAACCTTCTGAACGCCCGTCGCGATAGGCAGACTTCTTCTCACCGCCGACGAAACGGTAAACTTGGAATACGTCGACATTCCGCTGTTCGATTTGCCGTGCGGTTTGAAAAGCGGCCACATCAGATACGCCGACCGATAATTCACCGCGTACACGCGCGAATACCCCGCGAACAAATCGTCGAACGCGGCTTTTTCGTTGATTTTATGACTGCGCGTCGAATTAGTGTCGACTTCCTGCATCAACACGAAGTCGGGCGAAAACCCCGATATTTCGTCATACGCGTTTTTTATACATTCGTTGACGCTTTCTTTACTTTTAGCGCGGGAATCTTTTCCCCCGTCCATAAAAAACGTAAAATCGCTCGTATACGCCCCGAATCCGAAGTTTTGGGTAACGATAGTGTACTCGGTTGCCGTCTTAACGTCCCCCGCGCCGACGGCGTTGGTAACTTCAAGGACAAGATTGTCCTTGATGCGACTATAACTCGCAAAAACGTACGCGACGTACCCGCCGACCACTAAAATCAGCAACAATACAAGCGATAATATTATCAATAAAACTCTTTTGAATATTTTCATAGATAAAGTGTACTATTATTTTTAATTTAAGTCAAGCCCCGCCGGAAAAAACCGCCGCTTACGGTCGACTTTTGTCATCGATAACCCCGTTTTCTTTCCCGACTCGGCGCGAAAATGCTTTGGCGTACCGTCAAAACCCGCGTCTTAAACCATTGTCTTTCGCAATCGCGTCGCTAGTCTTTTGTATAGCGGCGTTTGTAAAAGTTTTCGCCCCAACGCTTGGTATATTCGTACATTTCTTCGGGAGAAGTATCCGTCGCCCCGCGACAATACTTTATGTACTCGGCAAGTACCCCTTCGATAAATACGTCTATTTCCAACTTCAAAAACTTTTTGTTTCTTATGTTCTTGTCGTCGTTGAATATCTCGAACAGTTTGTTCGCCACAAGCGTAGACAGTTTGCTTGCGGTAAACAAAAAGTCGTTCGATTTACATAACAATTTATATATATCGTCGTTCTCTTTTATGTACTGAAAAAACGTGTCGATAAACGTCTGGAACTCCGTCGTCGACAACAACCGCGCGTTGTCGAAAAAGTTTTTCATAAACTCGTTTTCAAAATCTTCCGCAACGGCGTATATGTCGTCGTAATGGAAATAAAAAGCACCCCTGCTGATGTCGGCGCGCTCGGTAAGTTCCATTACCGTTATCTTATCGAGTTCTCTCTTTTCGGCAAGCATCTCGGCAAAAACTTTTTTTATTACGTTTCTCGTCTTCTCTGACGACCTGTTCATATTTTTCGTTTTCATATTTTTTCGTCAATTTTCTCGACAGTGTGTAAATTTGCACACTGATTATTGTTTTGTATTTTCATTTTACATTCTACTATATTATTATATATTTGTCAATACAAAAACAATACAAAAAAAGGAGTAGAGAGCATGCATATTATTGAAGTAAATAATCTTACGAAAGATTACGGCTTCGGGCGTGGAGTGTTCGACGTAAGTTTTTACGTCGACAAAGGCGAAGTGTTCGGCTTTTTAGGACCGAACGGCGCGGGAAAGTCCACCACGATAAGGCATCTTATGGGTTTTTCCAAACCCGACGGCGGCGAAACGAAACTGTTCGGCAACGTTACCTTTAATAAGTACTACGAAGTCCTTAACCGCGTAGGATACGTTCCCGGTGAAATTGCGTTGCCCGCGGGACTTACGGGCTGGGATTTCATTCACATGATGCAAGACCTTCAAAAGATACACAACGAAGAGCGACTAAAACAAATGATAGACTTGTTTGAACTCGACGACGTAACTTTGAAAGGCGAAACCAAACGTATGAGTTTAGGCGTCAAGCGTAAACTCGCGATAGTCGTCGCGACGATGTCCGACCCCGAAGTTCTCGTACTCGACGAGCCGACGAGCGGACTCGACCCCGTTATGCAAGAAGTGTTTATACGATTTATTCACGAAGAAAAAGCGCGCGGAAAAACAATACTTTTGTCAAGCCACATTTTCTCGGAAATAGACTCCACTTGCGACAGAATAGCGATAATCAAAGACGGCAAAATCGTTTCCGAATTCGTCGCGAACGATTTGAAACACGCGTCGAGAAAGTTTTACGGCGTAGAGTTTGCGACGGAAAAAGGCAGGGAATCGTTCGTAAAAGAAGCGCGGGTTTTACCGTCGTTAATGGTTATCAAAAACAATAAGACGAGCGTTTATCTTTCAATCGAAGACGCCGACCTTAACAAACTTATCGCCATTTTGTCCGATTCGGACGCGGTTGAGTTCAGTAACAGGAACGAATCTCTTGAAGACTATTTTATGAAGTTCTACAAAGAAGACAAAGACTTCAAAGGAGCGTTGAAATGAGCGTTATCGAATTAAACAAACTTACGAAAGATTACGGAAACGAAAAAGGAATATTCGACCTTGACCTAAAAATAGAACAAGGCGAAATGATGGGTTACGTAGGGACGAACGGAAGCGGTAAAACGACTACGATACGAAACGTTCTCGGGTTTTTGGAACCGACTTCGGGCGAGGCTAAAGTCAACGGGCTTAACTCGTGGCAACACGCCAGCGAAATAGCAAAAAACATAGGATACGTTCCGGGCGAAATAGCGTTCCCCGATCTCCCGACGGGTATAGCGTTTTTGAAAAGTCAGGCGGAGTTTTTGGGACTTAAAAACATGGACTACGCAAACGAACTTATCGACAGACTTCAACTCGACCCAAGGGCAAACCTTAAACGAATGAGTAAAGGTATGAAACAAAAAACGGCGTTGGTCGCCGCGTTGATGAACGATTCCCCCATACTTATTCTCGACGAGCCGACGACGGGACTCGACCCGTTGATGAGAGCGACTTTCCTTGACATTATCAAAGAAGAACACAAAAAAGGCAAGACGATATTTATGAGCAGTCATAGTTTCGACGAACTAGAATCGACTTGCGATAAAGTCGCGCTTATCAACGACGGACATATAATCGACGTATGCGATATGAACGACATAAGACACCGCCCCGTCAAAGATTTTAAAACGGAGTTTAAAACTCGCGAAGACTACGAAAAGTTTATAACCAAACCTTATAATATTATACGGTATCAGGAACAATACAACCAAGTAACGGTAAGAGTAGACAGCGCGAAAGCCGTAGAGTATCTGAAAACTTTGGAAGACTACGACGTAAAGTTTATTTCGGAAATACCGTACACCCTTGAAAAACATTTTAAAAATATATTATTTGAAAAAAAGGAGAGTAGAAAAGATGTTCAGTAAAGCGCTATTTAAACAATCGTGCAAAGCAAACGGCATGATGTGGGCGATCATCACGTTCGCGGTATGCTTTATGCTTGCGTGCGTCATGCTTATCAGCGGAAACGGCTCGATAGGCAGAACGAAAGACGCTATTCAAGACACTATCATTCGGCAGGAAATAGACGCTCAGATAGAAAAAAGAGCGGTAAGTTATTATTCACACGCAACGTACGGACTCCATACGTTTGACGAAAGTTTTGCGAAAAACACGACCAAAACCCTTACCTATCACGCATATTTTACGGGTTGGCTCGCCGCTAAACCCGAACAAGGCTCGGACAGCGAAGAGGTTTACAACCAAAAACTCGCCGCGTGGAAAGCCGCAATGCCCGTACCCGAAACGGACGGCGAAAAACTTTACGCGAAAACGTATCAGGACTGGGTTGACGCCATGCCGACCGACCCCTCTCAACTCGCGGAATGGATGGCGAAAGACCCCACCAAACTTAACGAAAACGGAGTCAATATGACCGCGGTAACCTGCGCGTACACGGTATCGGTAGGAGAACTCAAAACCGCGATGAACGAAAGAGCCTCTTCAATTAACCCCGAATACACGCCGGACTCTAACCAAGCGTTGGAAATACTCGCAACCGCTATGGTAGTGCTTAACCCGAACAACGCGTTCGACAAATACTACACCGACTTTAACGAAACGGTACCCGACGCTTACGACGTTGCGAGTATTCTTTACCACATAAGCGCGGGCGACGTAGCGACGTATATAAAAAGCGCGGAGAGAGAAAATTACGTTTGCGACAGAACGGAAAAGAACGTCGGCATATTCCTTTCGGGCAATATGACGGACGAAGGAAACGTACAGTTGATTTTAGACAATCTCGCGGCGTTCGGCGTTTCTCCCGAAAAGTACAACACTTTCGGATACACTTACGAAAACATTAAACATTCCGCGGAAACGACTATCATAACGTACCGCAACAGACTCGATTACGAAACGGAAAGAATCAACAAAAACAAAGCGAACGGCGTTTACGCTACCGAAGAAGAATATCAGGCGGCTCTTAAAAAAGCGCACGACGAAATAATCGAAGACGTTTCGGACAGTTTGCTCGAATCTTTACCGCAAGAAGTTTCCGACGCGTTGCAGGAAATAGGCAAAATGGATTTATATACCCTTATTGTCGGTTCGATCTTCTATAAACTCGCGGGACTGTTACTCCCCATCATCTTTATGATAATGGCTTCCAACAACCTTATAGCGGGACAAGTCGATTCCGGCTCGATGGCGTACGTACTCTCGACTTCGACCAAAAGACAGACGGTTGCGTTCACTCAGGCGCTTTACCTTCTCAGTTCGCTGTTCGTAATGTTCTTGCTGACAACCGTTACGGGTTGCGTTTGTCTGGCTATCGTATTTAAAGACGTACAGTTGACTTACGGCAAACTCATTTTGATGAACGTAGGCGCGTTCCTTGTTCTCGTCGCTTTGTCGGGATTCTGTTTCTTCACTTCCTGTTTGTTCGACAGAAGCAAAAAGTCTATGGCTCTCGGCGGCGGACTCAGTATATTCGCGCTCGTAGCGGCTATGCTCGGTTTGTTCGGCAGCAACGTTATTCCGTCCGTCGTAAGACTCGACGCGCTCAACTTCTTCAACTTCACGACGATTATTTCCCTGTTCGATATAATTTCGATTATGGACGGCACGCTCGCGTTCGTATGGAAGTTCGTTATATTACTCGTTCTGGGTATCGCGGGATACATTCTAGGTTCAAGAATATTTATTAAAAAAGATTTACCGTTATAAGGAGAAAAAATCATGTTTGAATTTTTAAAATTGTGCAATGAATACGAAAAACTGTCCGTCGTAGAACGGGGACTGCTCATCGCGGGAAAATCCGCAAAAGTGTTTTCCAAACTTAAAACGCTCGATTTGGACGGCGTGGATCCGATAAAAACTCTCGCCGCGTATATAGTCGGCTCGGTAACCGCCGACGGCGTCATCGACGAACAGGAATACCTTTTAATATACCCCGCTCTCGTTAAATTGTTCGGCGAAAACTTCGATTTCGCAAGCGTTAAAGAAGCGTTCAGAAAAAACGTCGAAGGCAAAAAGGCTGTTAAAAAATACACGCAACAACTTATGACGATTTTAAGTTGCGTCGATGAAGAAATCAAAGAAGACGTCGTCTGTCTTTGCTTATGCGTAGTAACCGTCGACCGTAAAATATCCCTTAAAGAGAGAAGATACATTAAAAGTTTAATCAAAGCTTAAACCTACTCCCTTTTTTGCCCCCGCAAGGCTTATTCAAGCCGAACGGGGGTTTTTCTTTGCCCTTTTCCGTTTCTTTCTCTTTTGATTGTCTTACGCATCCGCCCGCCCTTTACTTTGTCGGCAGCGGTTGTTTATGGGGGCGATAATTCGGTATTGAAAACCTTTTCTCGGTATGGTATAATAAAATCGGGTTACGGGTTAAGCGTTTTATAAGCCGTTTAGTCTTTTCAACCGCAAACTTTCGGCAAAAACACAAAAACGGCCCGTTTAAGAAAAAACTTTTAACTTTTTTAAGATTTTTTATATTTTTACGCAACGAACGGGCGATTTTGTTGTCTGTATAAGTGAAAGGACGTTGCGCAAAAAAAGGAGAAACGGTATGAACGATCAGGAAATCATCGCTTTGTTTTGGACGAGAAACGAACGCGCAATTTACGTTACGGCGGAAAAGTACGGAAATTACTGCCACGCTATCGCTTACAATATTTTATATAATCGTTTGGACGCGGAAGAATGCGTCAACGATACGTATTTGGGAGCGTGGAACAGTATTCCCCCTAAAAAGCCGAATATTTTGACGGGGTTTCTGGGAAAAATCACACGCAATCTCGCGTTGAACCGTTACAAGCGCGACCACGCCGAAAAGCGGGGCGGCGGACAAGTGGAAATCGCTTTGTCCGAGTTGGAAAACTGTATCCCCGACGTTAAAGGCATCGAACAAGCCGTAGAAGAAGAGTTGTTGGCGACCGTAATAAACAAGTTTTTACGCGCCCAAGCGAAAAACAAACGCAATATTTTCGTGTTAAGGTACTGGTATCTGTACCCCGTTAAAGATATTGCCGATATGTACGGAGCAAGCGAAAGCAAAATCAAAGCGATACTCTTCCGTATGCGCAACGAACTTAGAAAAACTCTCGAAAAGGAGGAAATCAGTCTATGAAAAAAGAAAAATTACTCAACGCAATCGGTCAGATTGACGACAAATTGATCGTCGGAGCAAAACCCGAACTCGGGGTTAAACGTAAAAAAGTAAAAGTCAGGTGGATAGCGGCGTTCGCGACGTGTCTTGCTTTGGCGTTGTGCGTGGGCGTGTCTGCCCCTATCGTCGTAGGCAACACGGTAGCGGGAAGAGTTACGATGGAAATCAATCCCGGCATAGAATACACCGTTACCAAAAACGGCAACGTCAGGTCCGTTCGGTTTTTAAACGACGACGCTCGGGGCGCGCTCGAAGAAGTTTCTTTAAAAGGGCAAAGCCTTAAAACCGCCGTATCTCTTACGCTTGCGGCATACAAGGCGGTCGGTTATATGGAAAAGAACGACACGGTTCTCGTTTCTTTCGATAAAAAGTTGAGCGGAAACGGAAAACTTAAAACGGCGATATCCAAAGACGTACGCTCCGCGCTCGAAGTTGCGAAAACGGTACACACCGTAGTGTACGCAATTGAAACTAACGACGCCGAAACGGTCGCTATCGCGAAAAAATACGGCATATCGCAAGGCAAGGCGCAACTCGTAGGCGAAGCCGCGGAGAACAGCGATTTAACCGTCGACGCGCTGGTAAAACTCCCGCTCGACGAACTTGTCGGGTTGCAAAAAGACGTCGACTCCGTAGTGGTCGACACGACGTATATAGGTATTCTTAAAGCGAAAGCAATCGCTCTTAACGATTCGGGTTGCCCGAACAGAGTAGAGTTTACCGAAGCAAGGCTCGTCGACGACGGAATCAAATACCCCTACTATCGTCTTGTTTTCAATGACAAGCGCACTCAATGGACTTACAGCATAAACGCGGTAAACGGCGACGTAATCGAAAAAATCGAACTTGCGTTGTTCATATCTTTGGAAGAAGCGAAAACGATAGCCCTGAAAGACGCGGGTATCGGCGACGCCGGCGAAGAAAAAGTCGTGTTTACCAAAGAAGAACTCAGCCGCAATCAAGGTCGTCCGTGCTGGATTTTGGAGTTCTATACGAAAGACTATCAATACCATTACAAAATCGACGCCAAAACGGGCGAAATAATATTCTTCGATTATCACATCGACGTAATGAAAGCGAAAATCATCGCGGCGAAAGACGCGGGAGTTTACGAAGATTTCGATAAAATAACGTTCACGACGGAAGAATACGTCGGCGGCGGCATCAAAACCCCGTACTTCTATCTGGTTTTCAACAACGACGTAACGGAATGGGCGTACCGTATCGACGCGACTCTCGGCATAGTGCTTGAAAAAAGCAAAACCGACTTGTTCGTTCCTTTAAGCAAAGCGAAAGAAATCGCCCTTAAAGACGCGGAAATTACCGAACCCGACGAAGCGATTTTCACCAAAGAAGAACTCAATCGCAACCAAGGTCGTCCGTGCTGGGTATTGGAGTTCTACACGGAAAAGTATCAATACAGTTACAAAATCGACGCTAAAACGGGCGAAATAATTTATAACCGTCGTTTCCTTTATATCGAAAGAGCAAGGGAAATCGCCCTTAACGACGCAGGACTTAACGATGCGGTCAGAGTCGTTTTCACCGTAGAAGAGTTGGTCGACGGCGGTATTAAAACCCCGTACTTTTTGTTCGAGTTCAACGACGGAGCGACGCAGTGGACTTATCGCGTTGACGCGACGAACGGAAGCGTTATTTACCGCGACAAGACAAGCATGCTGATTCCTTTAAGCAAGGCGAAAGAAATCGCGCTTAACGACGCTAATCTTCCCGAATCCGTCGTACCCGTTTTCACAACGGAACTGTTAAGTCGCAACCAAGGTCGTCCGTGCTGGGTGTTGGAGTTTTATACGAAAAACCATCAATACAGTTACAAAATCGACGCTAAAACGGGCGAAATAATTTACAACCGTAAATATATCTATATCGAAAAAGCAAGAGAAATCGTTTTGAAAGACGTCGCGCTTGACGACTCGGCAAAAATCGTATTTACCGTGGAAGAATTAGTCGACGGCGGTATTAAAACCCCGTACTTTCTGTTCGTGTTCAACGACGGAACGACGCAGTGGACTTACCGCATCGACGCGACGAGCGGAGCCGTTCTTTACAGAGCGAAAGATTTATTGAAATCGTTAGGGCTCGAATCCGTCGCTTAACTCAAACAAGTTGAACAATCGAAACCAACGGTCGGACTATGATTTACGCAACAAACGCAGCGGCAGAACGGTAAACCCGTTAAGGTTTTTGCAGATTAAGCCCGTCTAAACAAAAACTTTAACGATTCTATATCCCCACAAAACTTCAAGGCAAGGTTAAATCCCTTGCCTTGAAGTATTTTTGTTCTATAAATACCTTGTTTTTTACAGAAAACCGCGTTCCCGTTGAGAAAAACCGTAACTTTCTACAATTATTCTCAACAGACAAATTGACTTGTGGTAAGTTTAATGTTATAATATATTCAATAAAAAGTTGTCTTCGAGGTTATTAAATCATGGAAATCAAAAGAGATTTTTATTTAAACAAACTAATCCAACATAAAAAAAACGGTATGGTTAAAATCATTACTGGCGTAAGGCGGTGCGGAAAATCGTATTTGTTGTCAAAACTTTTTAAAGACCATTTATCGGCTTGCAACGTTCAGGGCGATCATATTATCTTTCTTGCATTAGACGATTACGGAAATAAAAGTCTTCAAAGGCCCGAAGAGTTGTATTCTTTTGTCAAAAACAAAATAACAGACGGCGACGATTATTATATTTTACTTGATGAAATACAATTAGTCGCCGATTTTGAAAGCGTAATCAATGGTTTTACTCATATTCCTAACACCGATATCTATATTACTGGAAGTAATTCCAAGTTCTTATCAAGCGATATCATCACAGAGTTTCGCGGTCGTGGAGATGAAATTCGTGTATACCCTCTTTGTTTTTCTGAATTTTATTCCGTATACGGCGGAACTTTTGACAAAGCGTGGACGATGTATTGCAATTACGGCGGATTGCCTCTTTGTTTATCTATGAAAACTCAGGAAGATAAAGCAAAATATTTAACGAGTCTTTTCGACACAACATATCTTGCGGATATAATAAACAGAAACAATTTACGGGGCAATGCCGAAATCGGAGAACTTACCGACATTTTAGCATCAAGCATCGGCTCGTTAACAAATCCGTTAAAATTGTCAAACACATTCGAGAGCGTCAAAAAAATCAAATTGTCAGCAAACACTGTTTCTGCTTATATAAATTATTTACAAGATGCTTTTTTGATAGAAAAAGCGGTTAGATACGATATAAAAGGTAAAAAATATATCAACACCCCTACAAAATATTATTTTGTTGATATGGGATTAAGAAACGCTCGCCTTTCTTTCAGACAACAAGAATATAACCACATAATGGAAAACATTATATATAATGAATTACGTTTGCGTGGATACTCGGTCGACGTAGGCGTTGTCGAAAGCGTAAACAAAGAAAACGGCGGTTCTTTAAGAAAAAAACTAGAAGTCGATTTCGTTGTCAATTTAGGAAACAGGCGATATTATATTCAGTCCGCTTACAACATTCCCGATAAAGAAAAACTGGAACAAGAACAAGCATCGTTGCTGTCAATCAACGACGCATTTAGAAAAATAATCATAGTTAACCAACCTATTTTAAGCGGATACACCGAAAATGGCATTTTGATGATTTCTTTACAAGATTTCTTGTTATCCCCCGAAAAAACTTTAAACTTTTAATCGTTATCTTAATTTTGAGTAATATGTTAACATTTTCAAATTATAACAAAATTGCTCGTGCAAAGATAGTTTTTACCACTTTTGCACGAGCAATTAAATACATTTTAGTAATATTTCCCTCTTTTTTTCTATCAAATTAATTCCCATGAATAATTAGTAACGTCTTATCATTCTCGTCTAAAATAATTGGATAACGCGTAGACTTGTTTTGTGCACCTTGTATACCAAAAAGATCTTCGATAATACGCTTATTATCAATAAGCAAACTTTTTTCTATAACTGTTCCTTTAAATTTTCTTTTTCCTATCTTTATTGTATTCGCTTCAAACTCTTTATATAATTTGATTCCGATAAGCAATTTACCTTCTTTTCTATCTTTTAGCAATTGCGCATACTTATATTCGTTAAAATCTTTAATCAAATCACACGCTGCCGAACTCAACGCTAACCGCCCAAAACCAACACTTACGTACGCAGTGTTTTTACCTTGTCTACTGCTGTCAATTTTTACAACTTCCCAAGCCATTCTTATATTCTCCTTTTTTATTATATAATAGCATTCCTTAGAGTGATTGTCAAGTGTTTTTTTGTATTTTTTATTTATTACGCCGTTTTTTTATCAGATTATTTAGTCAAAAACGTGTTTACTGTATTTTTTGCCGCGTTGCACAACAATTGTACAGCTTGATACTTGTTCTTTTTTTTGTTTTAAGCTGTATTTTTTATTTTGAATTTGTTTTTTTGTTTATAAACTGGCGAAAATCAAATGAATAAACTTTAACGATTCTATATCCCCACAAAACTTCAAGGCAAGGTTAAAACCCTTGCCTTGAAGTATTTTTGTCATATAACCACGTTGTTTTTTACAGAAACCCGCGTCCCCGTTGAGAAAAACCGTAACTTTCTACAATTATTCTCAACAGACCGCTTCGCCGTTACGTTTTTGTTATTCTATCGAGTCCAAGAAATAAACGCCGTCTTCGATACGCCCGTAAGCCATTTCGTCCAACTCGTACAGAGTCCTCGCTTTGCCGTATTTGCCGTTTAAGTAGTTGCAAAAGAATACGTCGAGTTTGCTTAACGGTGAAAACGCTACGCCGCAAATCGTCATAAACTGTATCGCTTCGGTTTTTTTCATTTGCAGCGAAAATATAAGCCGATATATTTCTATATTTTTTAATCTTCCGGTGTTTGAACGCAGTCTGCCCCTTTTTTGTTTGCTTAACCCCGCGTTGCGCAGCATTTTGTTGTATCTCTTCGTTTCTTCCGCCGTCTTGCTGTGCTCGCACAAAAACCTGTCGATAAAATCGTATTTGCTTCTTAAAGTCTTTACGTTTATCGGAAAATAATCTTCCGCTTTGATTTGTTCGTGTTAAACGTTATCATCTGAAAAAGGTCGTCCTTGACTACGTTACCGAATTCGCAACGCGGTCGTATCGAGTTGGAAACGATTTCTTCGTCGACCGTAGGATAATTGACGGGCGTTTCGTCATCCGTAGCAACTCTCGGCCTTAAATAAGCGATTATCGTAACGTCGATTATTTCTTTGTTTTCGTTTTCTTCTCGCTCCGCCAAATCGGAACACACGCTCGTTACCGCGTCGTACGCTTCGCTTTCCGAATACCCGTTCGCGCCCGTGCCGATAAACGGCAACCCTATCTTTTTAAACCCGTTTTTAACGCTTGAAAGGAAAGACCGGAAAAACAGTTGTAACAAAACACAAAGGTAATCCGGCTTTTTCGCCTTTCGCGATTATATCTTAACACTTATTCTAAAACTTTTGGTCATCAAAAACGTGACCTTTTGCAATTTATAAAAAAATCCCGCAGGGCGGTTAAAGTCGCCTTGCGGGGTTGTTTATTACGGTTAATTATTGCGTCGTGGCGAAATCGCCCGCAACCATTTCGGTTGCGGGCGGTAAAACTTAAACGCGTTTACGATTTATATTCTTCAACTTCTTTTCTCGTAGGTATAGACGGTTGTGCGCCCTTTCTCGTGCAGGCGATAGAAGCCGCTAAACTGCCGAACTTAGCCGACTCGGTCAAACTCTTGCCGAGCGACAAATCTGCCGATAATCCGCCCGAGAGAGTATCTCCCGCCGCCGTGGTGTCGATCGCGTCGACTTTCACGCACGGATACGCCGTCTTGCCTTTTTTTGTTATTATTTCAAACCCACGACTGCCCAGCGTTACCAGAATATTGTCAGTTAACGCAATCAATTTCTCTTCGCCGCCGAAAAGGGCAAGTTCCGTTTCGTTGGGCGTTATCAAATCGCAATATTTTACAAACGGAGCGATACTTTCGTCGCACGGCGCGGGGTTTAAAATAACGTACATGTTTTTAAATTTTGCCACTTTTAAGCCGTAGCCTATCACGTCGATAGGGTTTTCGAGTTGGGTAAGGTATATATCCCCTTCTTCGGCGTCTTTTAAAAACACGTCGACGTCTTCTTTCGTAAGACAAGCGTTCGCGCCTTTGTCTAAAACTATTCTGTTGTCGCCGTCTACGACGACGATAACCGCCGTGCCCGTAGGCACCCCTTCGACTATTCGTATGTGTTCGACGTCAACGCCGTCTTTTTTAAAACTTTCTATCGCTTCTTGCCCGAAAGAGTCGTTTCCGACGCAACCGCAAAACTTTACGCTTCCGCCAAGTCTTGCCGCCGCGACCGCCTGATTCGCTCCTTTACCGCCCCTTGCGGTGAAAAATCCGCCGCCCGTAATCGTTTCTCCTTTTTCGGGCGATTTGGGGGAAGTGATAACTAAATCGGTATTGATGCTGCCGCATACGTATATTTTTTTCATAACGGTACTTCCTTAAAATATTCGTCGTATATACTATACACTGTTTTTTATACGAATAATAGTAGCAAAAATCTTAAAAAACAGCAAAATAGTTTACGCTTTGTATTTTTCGGCGTATTGTTGCATGCCCATTTTCTCGGTTAAACCGTTAAAACTTATTAAATACTGCTCGTAACTTATGGCGTTGTGTTCGAGTAAAGTTTTAAGCGTTTCGCACTGGGTTTTATAGAGTTCTATTTTTTGTTCGTCAGTCATTTTTCTCACCGCTTTCGAGTTCGGCAAACTTGGCTTTCATCGTCGGGTTGTTTCTCGTGAGTTTTTTTATCGACAAATCCTGCGCTTTGTCGTTGGCGATGCGAAGTTGACGTTCCGAGCCGATTAAGTTATCTTTTACTTTTTGCAAATGGTCTATCGTCTTGTCGATTTCCGTTACGGCGTCGGCAAACTTTTTGCTTGCAAGGTCGTAGTTTTTAGCAAACTTCGTCTTAAAATCCAAAAGGTCGCTTTCAAAGTTGGATACGTCTACGTTCTGGTTTTTAATTTTGACGAGTTGGCGTTTGTACTCTATCGCGTTTAACGACGAATTGCGCAACAGCGTTATTATCGGAATGAAAAACTGCGGACGTATAACGTACATTTTCGGGTACTTATACGATACGTCTACTATTCCGACGTTGTATAAATCGTTGTCCGCTTCGAGCAACGACACCAACACCGCGTACTCGCAATCCTTTTCCTTTCTGTCCTTGTCGAGTTCTTTCAGGAAGTCTTCGTTTTTGTGTTTCGTCGCGGTCGTGTCCATTTCGTTTTTCATCTCGAACATAATCGACACTATCTCCGTTTTGTCGTCCGCGTAATCTCTGAAAATATAGTCCCCTTTACTGCCCGAACTTGCGTCGTTGTCCTTTTCAAAATACGCTCTCGGGAACCCCGCCATTCTTATTTCGTTAAACGAGTTCTGACAATGTTGTTCGAGCGTTTCGCCTATCATTTTCGTGGACATTCTCGCTTTCAGGTCCTTGTAATAGCCGATCATCTCGTCTTTATCTTTTATCGTTCTTTCGTACTGTTCTTTTAACGCGCGCACCCTGTCCGCCGCCTTCTGCTCTTCGTTTTTAATTACGACGTTGAGTTTTTGAATCTCTACGTCCTTTTCCAACTTCGCTTTGTCGACCGCCGCCCGTACGCCGTTTTGACTTTCGGCAAGTTTATGTTGAAGTTCGCCCACGCTCATCTCGTACTTGCCTTTGAGTTCGGTTATTTCCGCTTTCTTTTCGATTTCGTAGTTGTTAATCCTGTTGTTAAGCCGTTCTATCTCGGCAATCATCTTGCTTTTTTCTTCTTTATAATCGTTCTCTTTTTTGTTGAGTTCGAGCGCGGTCTTGTAATTCGATTCGTTTTTGATTTGCGCTATTCTTTCGTTTAATTCTTTGTTGAACTCGTCGTTTTTCACTTGTTCTATTATCGAATTGTAATCGGAATCCGTAAGCTCGAACTCTTGTTTACAATGCGGACAAATAATTTTGTTACTCATAATTTTCTCCTTGTTTTTTATCGCATATAACGACTAAAATTATAACAGTTAACCGCGTTAAAGTCAATAGTTATAAAGATTTTAAAACAAATAGGACTATCGGTTTGCCCGATAGCCCCGCGGTTATATTATCAACCTTATTTCGTGCCGAATATTCTGTCGCCCGCGTCGCCGAACGCCGTTACTATATACCCGTGTTCGTTCAAAGGCGCGTTTGCGTAATGCGCGACGTAAATCTTAACGTCGGGATGCGCCGTCGCCACTCTCTTAACTCCTTCGGGAGCCGCGATAAGGCTTAAAAGTTTAATCTTTTTATAACCCCTTTCCTTAATGAAATCTATCGCTGCGGCAGCCGATCCGCCCGTTGCAAGCGCGGGATCGACGACGATACATTGTCCGTCTACGCAGTCTTTGGGAAGTTTGCAGTAGTATTCGTGCGGTTCGAGCGTTTTTTCGTCCCTGTATAGCCCGATATGTCCTATCTTCGCGTTGGGGAAAAGAGAAGTCAGCCCGTCTACCATTCCGAGTCCCGCTCTTAAAATGGGTACGATTGCAATCTTTTCCGTAACGACGGGAGATTTAAACCTTGAAAGCGGAGCCTGTATTTCTACGTTTTCCGTAGTCAGATCCCTGAACGCTTCGTAACCCATAAGCATTGCGAGTTCGCTTACTATTTCTCTGAACTCTTTTGTGTTAGTGTTGACGTCGCAAAGGTGCGTGATTTTGTGCGCGATAAGGGGGTGGTCCATTATCGTAACGTTTTTCATATAATCTTCCATAAAACTACCTTCTTTAATGTTTTTCTATCAGTATACCACTTTTGTCGAGGCATTGCAACACCCGTCGGGAACTTTCCCCGACGGGTGAAGTATATTTTTTTATCAGTTATTTTCCGACGGTTGTACTTCGTCTTGTTTCGTTTCGCCTTCAAACTCCATATCGGGCAAGTCTTCCTGAATTGCGCCGTTATCGATTTTGTCTTTGTCTTTACCGCTGTGCGTGAGCCAGTTGATAAGAATACCTACCAACATCGCAACCGCAAGCGACGTGAGTTGTACTACCGGACCGTGCGTAATTTTGTTGTAACCGAAGTCTAACGTCAATCCGCCTACGCCGATAACGAGTATTGCCGCGACGGGGTAAAGATTTCTGTTGTCCGAAAGGTCAACGTCTTTGAGCATTTGAAGACCGCTTACCGAGATGAAACCGTACATCGCTATGCACGCTCCGCCGATAACCGCTTTGGGTAACATATTGATTAACGCTACGAAAGGAGCGATGAACGATATCAACATACAACCGATACCCGCGAACAAAATCGTGTAGGTCGACGCGTTTCTGGAAAGAGCAACGCAGCCTATCGATTCGCCGTAAGTCGTGTTAGCGCAACCGCCGAATACCGCGCCTACCGCCGAGCCGATACCGTCGCCGAGAAGAGTTCTGTGAAGACCGGGGTTGGTGAGAAGGTCTTGTTCTACTATGTTGGAAAGGTTTTCGTGGTCGGAAATATGTTGAGCGAGTTCAACTACCGCAATGGGTATGAAGAGTATCGCAAGGTTGCCGATTGCCGCGCCGTTAAGCGTGTACAAGCCATTGCCATTCGTTTCGATTGCTCTGAGTAAGGTGAACTTCGGGTAATCGAAGAAGCTTTGGAATCTTACGGGGCTGAAACATTTTACTATCGGATCGAAGTCGACGATTCTCATAGCCATACAAGCCGCGCTGTCGTTGATGTACCCGAAACCCGTGATGATGAGCGCGAGTACGAGGCCTGCGCCGATACCGATGATAAAGGGTATAAGTTTCATTCCTTTGCTGCCTTTAATCGATACGATTACTATCGCCGTAAAGGTGAACAAGCCGACGAAAACGTTCCATAAACTGTAATTCGCTCCGCCGTTTTTCATTATCCAGCCGCCTGCCGTTCCCGAAAGCGACAAACCGATTATCGCAAGAACGGGTCCTATTATAACGTGGGGAAGCAACTTCTTTATCCAGCCTGCGCCTACGAGTTTGATTATCGCCGCGATTACTACGTACACGAGCGCCGCGAACGTAACGCCGATTATCAACCCCCAGTAACCGTAATTTTGTTGAGCGACCGCAGTGAGCGAGCCAAGGAAAGTAAACGAACTTCCCAAAAATACGGGACTTTTAAACCTTGTGAACAACAAGTACACTATCGTACCCGCGCCTGCTCCGAACAACGCCGCCGCGGGGTCACAATCTAACCCAGCTTGCGTTACGAGAATGGGGACGAGCAGCGTCGCCGCCATAATAGCGATGATTTGTTGGAACGCAAACACGATGTTTTTACCGAACTTCGGTTTGTCTTTTACGCCGTAAATAAGTTGCATAATTTTTTCTCCTTCTTTATTTTTTCATTTTTTTTGCATTTGTTACCTTTTTCCGTATTCCGAAAGTTTACGGTCGTCGGCAACGGTAAAAACCCAAACAAAAAACCTTGCTCAGCATACGGCTAGGCAAGGCATAATAATCTACTACTTACGTAAACAAATTATAACAATCTTGTCGATATCCCGTATCGCCCTTAAAGATTTCTTTTTTTACCTTTATTATACTATCACGAAGAAAAACATTTGTCAACCGATTATTTGATATTTTTTCATTGTTTTTTAATTTATTTTATGATATACTGAAATCACTATGAAAAAGATTTTAGTAAGCGCGTGCCTTTTGGGCTACAATTGCAGATACTTAGGCGACAACCGTCTTTGCCAAAAAGTCGTTGATTTGGGCAAAGACAATATTCTGATACCCGTTTGCCCCGAACAACTCGGCGGTCTTCCTACCCCGCGTTTCCCCGGCGAACGAATAAACGGCAAAGTCGTCAACAACCACGGCGTAGACGTAACCGAAGAATATTTACGCGGCGCAAATCTCGCGTTGGCGATAGCGAAAGCAAACGACGTCGACTACTGCGTGTTTAAAGCGCAAAGTCCGTCTTGCGGTTCGGGGCTTATTTACGACGGCACGTTCACGGGCAACAAAATCGCGGGCGACGGCACCACGGCGGAACTCCTTAAAAAGAACGGTTTTAAAGTCATCACCGAAACCGAATTGTAATTTCTTAACTCTTATATAAAATAGATTTAAACCTTATATGGCTCCCTTATGCAAAGAGCCGTCTTTTCCATTATTATTACGGCCCCCTTGTGTAAAGGTACGTTCCCCCATTGAAGTGGGGGAAGTGGCGCGTAGTGCCGAAAGGGGCGCGTCCACCGCGTAGGTGAGCTGACGCGCGGAGCGTGGCTGGGGGATTGTTTATAACTTCTATCATTGCAAAAAAGCGGGTGAAAATCGTATAGGACAGTCTTTCCGTATTATATAGGACAGTCCTTCCACCGCGAAAGCGGTCCCCCTTCCCTTACACAGGGAAGGCTTTTTTGTTTACACAAGGCGGGCTTTGTATGGTTTTGATCTTTTCCTATAAAGCGGGCTTGAATAGAGTTTATATAGATTTTATACGGGGCGGGAATGGCAAAAAGTTTTTGAAATAAAAAAACAGCGGGGAAAAATCCACCGCTGTTTTGATTTTTAGTTATTTGCTAAATTATGCAACTAAACCGTTTGCGTTATATCTGACAGTACCTTTACCGCCTACTAAAACGTATTCATAATACAAGTTATATTGAGCGTCGCTATAACCGTTAATCGTTGCCGTAATTACGCAATTGCTCGAAATTGCAGGAACGTTGCTCGGCTCGCTAGTGCTGTTCATCGTTGCAAGACCTGCCGTAATATAATAACCACTCGTTACCGCTATGGGTTTAGCAAGCGCTTTGTTATATACGTCTTTGTCATATTGACCGCCGGTAACCGTGCCTTTAACTTCACATGCATTGAACGCTACTTTAACGCTAGAACCTGCGCCCGTTTGAGCAACGATACCCGCAGCACGTCTGATAGCCGTAACCGTTGCGTCTACTTTACAGTTGTCGAACGTTACTTTTTCAGTTGCCGAAGATGCGCCTCTCGTCAAACCAACAACACCGCCTACGTTATCGTAACCAACGATAGAACCGTTAACCGTAATGTTCTTAAACTCGGAGCTGCCCCAAGAATAACCCGCAACCGCGCCTACCGCGTCGCCGACGATGTGAGCCGTCTTTCCGGCAGTAGTAGTCGTTTCAGCATTTATATCAACAATCTTTACGTTAGTAAGGTTAAGGTCGTGAATACGCGCGCCGTTTACACAACCGAACAAACCGTAGTTGATTTCCAACGTACCTTCAACGGTCGTTGCGTTCGTACCCGTACTGTTCTTCAATCCGTTATATTCCAAACCTTCATTAGTCAAACCGCTGATAGTATAACCGTTACCACGGAATTCGCCTTTGAACCAAGCGTCTTTATTTGCCGCTTTACGATAAGTGTTGGAAATGGGAACCCATGCACCAGCCAAGGTAATGTCTTTTCTTAATTCTACAACCGTGTTAGGCGAAATATATTCTGCAACGCCTTTGTTAACGTTATCTCTGAAATTGTTAAGATCCGTTTCGTTTTCAATAACGAAAGTGTTAACGCCTACAACTTCGTACTGGAAGGTTACGTATACGTTTTCATAACTGATTTGCGCAGTTCTTCTTGCAGACTCAGACTCGGTCGTAAGGTCGAAGTTCGCAACGTCGAACGTATAAGTTTTTCCGTCCGCTTCGCCTACAAGCGTCTTTGCGTCTTTGAATTTAAGTTCCAGCGCAATATCCTTGCCGTCTTTCGTAAGAACAACTTTGATAAACGTTTCGCCGGTTAAATCTTCGCCTTTTTGATAAACAGTTCTGGGATAACGAGAGATTCTCAAATTATCCGCTTTATCAAATAACGAGCAGCCAACAAAGCCGCAAACTGCAATTGCAAGCGTTAATAATAACGCTATTAAACCTACTCTCTTTTTCATTTTTTATTCTCCTTAAAAAATTTTTTAATATATGATTATTTCGCTTTTGTCGGGAAAATGTCTAATTTCTCCGAACGGAATACAAGTTTTTGTTCGTCAGTAAAGTTCATATAGACCTTAACGCCCGTAACCTTAACGACGGGATTTGCTTCCGTTACTTCGTACGCTTCGCCTTTGTTAATCGTTTTCGGAGCGACGTCGGTAGCGGCAACGAAAACAGACGTTGCGCCTTCTTTATCTCCTACTTGAACGCCTTCATAGTGTCCGATTATATACGTTATTTCATAAGTAAACGGGTTAGCCGCGTCTAGCGAACGTTCTTTGCCTGCCCAGTTAATCGTTTTGTTTGCGCTTGCGCCTACGCCATAGTCAGGTAATTCTACGACCAACGTCTTTTCGCCGTTGCCCAAATCGGCTTCCGTAACCGTTTCGATATTAGTCATTACGGTAACGCTGGACAATTTATACGTATTTAACTGTTTATCAACGACAACCATAGTAAACTCCATACCGTTTCCGACAAGTTCGGAACGAACGGTTGCGCTCGCTATGTTGTTTTGGAAAGTTTTGCCCTTCGTGTTGAGTTGCAACGTCGGAACCATAAACTCTTTCGCTGCTTTTATTGCTTGATTTTTACCGTTATAATAACCTTCCCCGTTTAAAATTACTTCGTTTTCTGCGATTACGTTACCTTTCGCGTCTATTACAAGCCCGTCGGCGGTATAAGACAAGCCTTTACCGTCTTTCATGGTGCCGTATTCAAAACCCATTTTTTGATAACCGTAAATTATAGTATAAGCGTCCGTCGGTAAAACTTGACACGACGTGTTGCCCGTGCTGATTTTTTCGGTTAAACTAATGTTCAGTTCATTGCCGACGTTATCTTTATTATAGGTCGTAACGAAATACGAGAAAGCAACGCTTGTCGATATTACTTCAACAGGTTTGTTTACCCCGCCTTCCTTTGTACTCGACACTACGTTATGAAACGATTTTTCGTTACAAGCAATTACGGTGTTAGGAATTACTATTTTATTCTTTACTTCAAGCAAACCGCTTACCGTTCTTGCGGGGATACCCGTAAGTCCCGGAATGACGTATACATAAGTTACGCCCGCGTCTTTACCTTTCCAACCATCGTTGGTAATGTACGCGCAGTTGCTCGGACTGAACTTTTCAAAGTGTTCTTTCGCCGCCGCAACGACTTTTGAATCTTTGCTAATGTTTTCTATTCTTGTTTTTATTGAGTCAACGTCGCCGAATTCAATCGCTTCGATAACGTTTGTTAAAGAGTTGCTGCCTTTTTCGATATAACGTATGTTTTTGTTAGTAAAGAACGCGCGCGGTTCGAGAGTGTTCGAGTTGTCCGTCGTCGAGTCGGCGTATACTTTTATCGCGCCTGCCGCCGTCGCGTCCGACAACGAGCCGCTTTTCAGTACGTCGTCCGTCTTTTTGAAATATACTCTGTTTTCCGACCTGTCGTACCAGTAAGAATACCCTTTGGCAGGGCTTTTTAAGCCGTATCCGCCCGCTTTCGCCATATCTTCGAGTTCGTAGTCTTCGTAATACGTTCTGTCGTTGAACGCCGCTTCCGTCCCGAGATACGTAGATATTCTGAGCGCCGTAGTGTTGCCTTTCTGAATGTTTGCTTTGTTGATTACGTTGGTAAGCGTGGGAACGAGTATCCCTGCCAAAACCGCTATAACCGCAATGACAATAGCAAGTTCAACTAAGGTAAAACCACGTTTTTTCTTACTTTGCATTTCTTTTCTCCTTTTTTTATTTTTTCTTATAGTCCCGAGAATGTTTTCTATTATCCGATTAAATGCGTTGAAGGAGAGAGTTCTCTCATTTACTTTTAGAAAAAAGGCACCGCTTTTCGTCTGCCGCTACACCGAGCCGTATTGAAAAACACCCTTTCTTATAGGTATAATTATATAGTGCTATGTACAATTTGTCAATGCTTTTAACATATTTCTCGGTTTTTTTATTTGTGGTAATATTATATATCATTTTTTGTCCGATAACAAGTATTTTCGCAAATTTTACATACGAAAACCTAAATATTATACGTTTTGCACATACTTTTTGTTCTTTTTGTACGAGTTTTTGTTATCTTTGCACTATCAACCCGCTCGGCTTTCCCCGACAAAATCCGATTTTTATCGCCGAATCCCCTGACTTTTTACCGAGTTTTGCCGACTTTTACACGTTCTTTGCTCAATTTTCGCCGCTTTTTCGCCGAACTTTACAAACTTTTTACGCCTTTTCACCGTTTTTATCGAGTTTTGCCGCTCGTTTGTCGTTACGGGGTTGTTACGTTTCGCCATCGAAAAAGCCGTTGAGTTTTGTCGCTTTCCATTATTATATACGATTGAACGTACCGTAAATTGTCATTTTGTCAAAAAGTTTTCAATTTCCGCGATTTTTTTAAGTCGCGCGGTTCCGCTTTCGCTTTTCATTCTTTATTACTTATTATACCCCCCCCCCCGTGCAATTTTGCAAGCGATTTTTTAAAAAACTCGCTTGCAGTCGACATTTTTTTACAATTCGGGCATTTTGCTCGCTTTTGTTTGCGGTACGGAAATTATATAAACTTACCTTATTTTTTTACGAGTCGGTTGACTTTCGGAGTAGAGTGAGTAAAGGTCGGAACGGGTGGACTATATATAATAAGGTTTATGTAAATTATACAAGACCGTTTTTCCACGTTATGTAGAACAGTCCTTATATAGGACAGTCCTTCCACCGCGAATGCGGTCCCCCTTCCCTTACACAGGGAAGGCGTTACTAGTGTTTAGATTTACCCCTTATTAAGGCCCCCTTGTGCAAAGGTACGTTCCCCCATTGAAGTGGGGGGAAGTGGCGCGTAGTGCCGAAAGGGGCGCGTCCACCGCGTAGGTGAGCTGACGCGCGGAGCGTGGCTGGGGGATTGTTTATAACTTCTATCATTGCAAAAAAGCGGGTGAAAATCGTATAGGACAGTCTTTCCGTATTATATAGGACAGTCCTTCCACCGCGAATGCGGTCCCCCTTCCATTGCACAGGGAAGGCTTTTTTGTTCTATACGGCGGGCTTTGTAAAGTTTTTATCGCCGAACCGCCGAGAAATCGAAAAAGCCGTTTATTTTTTTGGTTAGCGGGGTATAATTGCGGTAGGGACATTTCCCGAAGGAGATTGTTATGGAAAACTCAATTACCGTCAAGGAAGCGGACTATTTGTCCGATTTGATGACTTACGAAAGTATGCTGTGTAAAAAATGCGAGTTCTACGGCAAGACGATTTTCGACGAAAGCGTTTCGCAAACGTTTGTTAAACTCGGCGAAGAAGCAAAAGAACGGTTTAAAGCGTTGTTGGGGGTGATATGATGAATAAAGGTTCTAAAAACGTCGCTTTTAACGAGCAGGAAGCGTTGACGGACGTGTTGTTGCTCGAAAAAAATCTTGTAAAACTGTACGCCGCCGCGTTGACCGAGTCGGAAAACAAGCAAATACGTACGATTCTTACCGCGCATTACAAAACGGCGAATAATTCGCAAAACGATACGTTTACCGTTATGCAAAAACTCGGATATTACCAAACCCAAAAAGCCGATAAGTTGACGCTCGACCAAAAACGCGAAAGTTTTAACAAAATGTTGAAATCTATGTAATTTTAGTTGGCTTTTTCGGGCTGACGATGTATACTGTCAATAGAAGGTTTTCGGAAAACACTTCTTAAAAACAACCGAAGGAGATAGGCATTGCGTGTTCGGTTGAGAATCGTACTGCCTTTTTTATTTTATGACCAACTTTTTCTCGGCAAAAAAACTTTGTCGCATGGGCGTTACCGCCGCACTTTACGCAACCTTAACCATTATTCTCGCGCCCATTTCGTACGGGCAGTTTCAAGTACGGGTGTCCGAAAGTTTAACGCTTTTGCCGCTACTGTTCCCCGAAACGGTTGTGGGGCTGACCGTCGGTTGCCTAGTCGCTAACTTTTTCGGAAACGGTATTCTCGACGTCGTGTTCGGAACTCTGGCAACGCTCGTTTCGTCCCTTTTGGTCGCGCTGTTTTCAAAAATCATCAAACCGCTATGGCTGAAAATCGGACTGTCCGCGCTGTGCGTGTCCGGCATCAACGCAATCGTCGTGCCGTTTACTTACCTTGCCGTAACCGACCTTAAAACGCTCTATTTCATCAACGCGGCGTGGATTTTTTTGGGCGAAGCCGTTTCGTCCGGCGTACTCGGAACTCTCGTATTCGTCGCAATGCGAAAACTTACGCTAAACTTCCCGCTCCGCAACGAATCGGCTGAACGGTTTGATAAAAGCAAGCCCGCCGACCGCCCCGATCAAATTGACGGCGGCGAAAGACTTGACCAAAACGAACCCGCCGACCGCAACGAACAGGTTGTATCGGACGAACGACTTGACCGCAACTAGCCTTTCGGCAGCGCCGCCGCACGCGACGGCGAACGGAACGGCAATAAGAACCAAGTCGACCAACTTGCCGCGGCGGACGGCAACGATAACGGAAAATAGAATTATAATAAAAGTTTAAAGCACCCGCCCGACGGAAATAAAAACGCGCTTTTGCAACTTTTAAAGCATATAAATAATTAAACTCGCAAGATAATAAAACCCCGCCCGACGGAAATCTTTCCGTCGGGCGGGGTTGGTTTTTATATCGCCTTTTTGTCGGCGTTTGGTTGCCCCCGCCGTTTAATAGTTTTCGTTTAGTCGTTTCAGGTTGCCCGCGCCGTTTTACGAGCGATAGTCTTGGCTTTTTGTTTGAATACGCGATACGGGGTTTTTCTAATCTTCTTCTTTAAAACTTTGCCGCCGCGATACGTCGGTTGTTGCGTTTTCGGATTGCCTTTTCGGGCTTACCTTATCGGTCGAGCAACGCTTTGACGATTTCCATACACGCAAGACTTGCTTTGAGTTTGAGTTCGTTGAACATTTCTATGCCCGCAACGTGAGAGTCGCTGACCGCTTTTATCATCAGACACGGCACGGCGTTTCGTTTGCACGTTATAAGTACCCCCGCCGATTCCATGTCGCATATATCGGCGTCGTAGCGTTCTCTTAACGCCGTTTTGTTTTTTTCGCCTTCGACAAACTTGTCCGCCGAAGCGCACCGGACTTTCGGCAGTCGTTTTATCTTTAAAGCGTCCTTTAAAAACTCTTCGTCCGTCGAAACGTACTCGCTGTCGAAATAAACGTATTTACCTACGGGACAGTTGTCTACGACTGACGTATCGAAGTCGTAATGAACGACGTCTTTAACGTAAGTAACGGTAAGCGGCGGGAAATCTTCTTTCAACGCCCCGACGACGCCTACGTTGATTATCTTGTCTACGCCGAAACACGCAATCAACAATTCCGTCGCAGCCGCGCCCATTATCTCGCCGACGCCGCTAAGTATCGCGTATACTTGATTTTTGCCCAAATCGTATTCAAGTACGTCGAAACAGCCTTTTTCGATGCGGTTGCTTTTCGTTAGTTTTTCAAGTTCCGTAATGATGCCGTCTTCGCATGCGATTATCATTCCGAGTTTCATGTTTTTCTCCTTTTCGTAGAGTTTTACGTCCATTCGTTTGCCGAACGGGGTTAGTTAAAAGGTCGCTATATATTTTACCATAAAAAGAAAATTACCGCAACGGTTGTTACGGTAATTTCTCTCTTTCGTGTAAAACTCTTTCGTTGAAAAAAGAACGCTTACTCGTTAGGCTCGGCGTTTTCGGGCATGGAAGAGTTCTTTTTCTTGTTCTTTAAACTTTTTACCTTTTCGGTAATTTCGTTCTGCCCGTCTTTGATAAGCGTTCTCGCCTTGACGGAATTCGCTACTATCAACGCTCCGCCTACCATACCGAGCGCAAGCCCTATTATAAACTTTTCGTCCATAAGTTACTCCTTGCGATTTCCCTGTATTAGAGTGTTCCTTTTTTTAGTTTTTATACGCCCGAAACGAAAAGAACGCGTCCCCGCGTTCTTGTAAAGTTTCTTTTTTGAGTTCAACGACGTCGTTATACCATTTTTTCGGGTTCAAAGTCGTTGGGTTTTACTTTTTTCTTTCGGTAGTCTTCTATCGCGGACTTAATCGCTTCTTCCGCAAGCACCGAACAGTGTATTTTTTGAGGCGGAAGCCCTTGAAGTTTTTCAACTACCTGCGCATTGGTTACTTTCAACGCGTCGCTTATCTTCATTCCTTTTATCATTTCGGTAGCGGTCGAACTCGTTGCGATAGCCGCCGCGCACCCGAACGTTTTGAACTTTGCGTCCGTGATGACGTCGTTGTCGATTTTCAACGTTATTTGCATAATATCTCCGCAGTTGGCGTTACCTACCGTGCCTATCGCGTCGTAATTTTCGACTTCGCCTACGTTTTTGGGATTTGAAAAGGCCTCCATTACTTTATCATTGTACAACATTCTTTAATTTCTCCTTTATTGTTAAAAAGCGGACTCATCGCGCGAAGCCTTCCGACTATTTCTTTGAGTTTATCCACCGCGTAATCTACTTCTTCCGTCGTGTTATGTTTGCCGAACGAAAACCTTATCGATCCGTGCGCCGTCGCTTCGTCGACGCCCATCGCCAGTAACACGTGCGAAGGCTCTAACGAACCCGACGAACACGCCGAACCGCTGCTTACCGCTATTCCCGCCAAGTCAAGGCTGAACAATATCGATTCGCCTTCTATATAATGAAACGAAAAATCCGCGTTCGACGGGATTCTTTGATACCTGTCCCCGTTGAGAGTAACGTACGGTATCTCGTCAAGCACTCTGTTTATAAACCTGTCGCGCAGTCGGGTTACGTACTCGTTGTTTTCTTCGCGGTTGTCTATCGCTTCTTTTAGCGCCGCCGCCATACCGACGATAAGCGGTGTATCCGTCGTACCGCCGCGACGGTTACGTTCCTGCTCGCCGCCCGTAATGATTGACGCGATTTTCACGCCCGTTCTGACGTATAAAAAGCCTATTCCCTTAGGTCCGTAAAACTTATGAGCCGAACACGAAAGCAAATCGACTCCGAGTTCTTTCACGTCGATATTCAACACGCCCGTTGCCTGAACGGCGTCCGTAAAACAAACTATGCCGTGTTCGTGAGCGATTTTCGCTATTTCCCGTATCGGCTGAATCGTGCCGACTTCGTTATTTACGAACATAACGCCGATTAAAATCGTATCGGGACGTATCGCCTTTTTCAACGTTTCGACGTTGACTATGCCGTTCGGTTCGACGTCGAGATATGTTACTTCAAACCCGTGCTTTTCAAGGTCTTTTGCCGTTTTAAGCACTGCGGGGTGTTCGATTTTGCTTACTATTATGTGTTTGCCTTTGTTTTTTTGCGCTTCGCAAACGCCGCGAAGAGCCCAGTTGTCCGACTCCGTACCGCCCGAAGTAAAATAAATCTCGCTCGATTTCGCGCCGACGAGCGACGCTATCTCGTCCCTTGCTTCGTCCACCGCTTTTACGGCGTTTCTGCCGAAAACGTGTTGACTGTTGGCGTTACCGAAATTGTCGGAAAAATACGGCGTCATTTTTTCCAGAACGGTTCTGCTGAGCGGCGTGGTAGCCGCGTGGTCGAAATATATAGGTGTTTTTACCATTTTATCTCCTTTAATTTACGTTGCCCGTAGCAACGTCTTTAAGCGTAATTCCGTCTAATAGGTCGTTGATTCCGTCATAAAGTTTTTTCCATACTCCGCTCGTCGGACAACATTTACATTTACCGCCGCCCGCTACGCACTCGATTATCTCGATGTCGTCTTCAAGCGTTCTCACAACGTCCCCGACGGTGATTTTTTCGGGTTCTCTCGAAAGATAATACCCGCCTTGCGCGCCGCGCGTGGACGAAATAATGTTTCTCGCTTGCAGTTTGCGAAGTATCTGCTCCAAATACTTGGGCGATACCCCCGCTATTCTGCCGAGTTCGCTTGCGCTGATAGGCTCCTTGCCGTAATGTACAGCCAAAAAATACATGGCTTGTAATCCGTAATGAGTTTTCGACGAAAGTTTCATTTTTCAATTCCTACTAATTTACTTGCAATTAGATTATATATATTATTATAAATAAAGTCAAGCGAACGATACATGTTTTTTATAAAAAATTACGGACCGATTTTCATCGATCCGCAATCTTTTTATTTCAATTTTGTTTGAACGTTTTTTATTTTTCCGACGAATGCCGAAACGCTTCGTTTTTATAAATCTTTCATTATTTCGTCGCGTTTCCGCTCGTACTCTTCCGCGCTTATAAGATTGCCGCTAAACAAATCTTCCAACTCTCTCAACCTTTCCTGAACGGATCTTTCGCCCGCGGGCTTTTGCTCGGTATAATCGGAATATCCGAACACTTCTTCCGTACTTGCGTTGCCGTAATCGGCGGGCGTCGGATCGACGGGAGCTTCCTGATCCGTAACGGGCGCGAGCGCGTCGCGTTGGCGGCGTCTGTCCATTCTCTGAATTATCGCGTTGGAAACGCCTACGTATGCTAGCGCCAGAACGGCAAACATTATCGCGATTCTGTTAGACAAAAATCCCTTAGCCCCTTGAAGACTCAATCCGCTGTCGTTAATCGCTATGCTCGCCAGCAAAATCGTGCCGTACAAGTCTATGTATAAATGACTCAAATAGGTTATAACCTGAAAAGGTATCATCGACTTGCGATATTTTACCACGCAAGCGGCAACGGCGTTCGCTACGATTATCTGGAACGTCAGAATCAAACTTGTTCTCAAAAACTTTAATTGCCCGACGTATTTTGCCGTATTGTTCGCTTTAACCGCGTCCGCTATCCGAACGGCGACGATTGCGTCCGCTATCCACAAAATACAACTTACGGCCGACAATCCGAACATAACGTAACATAAAATCGTAAACTCTTTTTTAGAGTGTTGCCTTACCCACGGCAAAACGCTCATACACGATCCGCTGATAATCCCTATTATAAGCACGAGCGCAAACACCCCCGCGCTATACGGTATGACGTCAAAAGTCATCGCGACGAACAATCCGAGCGATACGAACACGCACGCAATGGCTATTCCCTGAATAATTCCGTACACTTTTTGATTTTTTGTTTTTCCCATAAAATCTCCCTTTTTGATTTTTTATGGTTTTATTTTACAGTACGAACCGCCCCGCTGTCAAGCCCGCATAAGCAAAATAACCCCGATTTTCATAAGAATTATAAGCTTTTGCCTGCTTTTACCCGTTTTTCACCGTTTTTTGGCAAAAATACTTTACGAAAAAAAATTAAAATATTTTTTTAAAATAACGCAAAAACAGTTGACTTTTATTTCAAACGTGGTATAATATTAGCAGCCAAATGATTAGAGTGCTAGCAGTTAAGAGAATTAGTTGCCACACACGAATAGTCTTTGACGAAAAAGATAATAATATTAAAAAGGAGTAAATTATTATGAAAAACTATTTAGTAAACACAAATGATTTTGATTTATTCGATAACGCGTTCGACAATCTCTTTGCTCCTGCGTATTGCGGAAGAAAGAACAATCGTCTTTTGAAGACGGACATTAAAGAAACGAAGACGGATTACGTTTTCGAAATAGAAGTACCGGGATTTAACAAGGAAGACGTTAAACTCTCGCTTAAAGACGGGTATCTTACCGTTTCGGCTAACAAGGAAGAGAAGAAAGAAGAAGACGAAAAGTATATAAGACGTGAAAGAAGTTTTTCCTGCTCTCGTTCTTACTACGTCGGCGACGTCGACCAGTCGACTGTTAAAGCAAAATACGACGGCGGCGTTCTGACGGTTACCGTTCCCAAAGAACAACCCAAAGTAAACGAAGGTAAATATATCGGTATCGACTAATTCTTTCATTTTTCGCTGCCGACGGTCGGTCGGTAAAAGCGATAACAAGGCTTGCGGCGTCGGGGTTGGAAAACCCGCCCCGACGATAGCCGAAAAAAACCGTAACTAATAAAATGCACGGACAAATAAGTTGCAATTTTCTCATTTTCCCCCCAAAAAGCGACAAGGGCTGAGTTCAGCCCTTGTTCTTTTTTTACGTTCCCGATTTCAGCGTTGCGTTTTCCGTTTGCAGTTCGGCGACGCGTTTCGTCAACGCAAGATTGTCCGCCACGATTTTCGCGGTCGCCCCTTCTACCATTTCGCCTATTTCTTCCCTTAACGTTTGAAAATCTCGTTTTTTTCGGACGAAAGAAGTTCTTTCGTGCTGTTCCGAAAATGCGTTCGGTTCGGTTTTTAAAAGATTTCTGTATTTGTTCTGATACCTTAGCATAAGTTTATCGTCCCCGCCGCCGAGTTCGTACATTATGCTGCGCAGCGATTTGTTTTCCCGTTTACCGCTGACGACTTTGTCGATAAGGTTTTTCGTTTCCCCGACGGTAAACCTTTCGGGCTTTGAAACGGTAAGATCATACCCTTTTACGTATCGGCAACACTTTTCGTTTCCGCCGCGCGCTTTCGACAAAAAGCCGTAATAAAAGTTCCTTACGCTGCCGAAACTTCTTTCGTTGTCTTTTGCAAACTTTTTAAACACGCCGACCAACGGTTTTTTTTCCATTTTCGCCTTGTCGCACTCGACTATAAGCGTTTTGATTTCTTTGGCGGAAAACCCTTTTTTCTCACACATAATATCACACTCCTTTATTTGATTTTTGACATAATACGCCCCCTTTATTCATATAAAGTAATATGATTTTATATTTTCTTTCCGTTCCGCAAACCGTCCTTTTGAAAAACGGCGAAAAGGCGGGCAACCTTGACAAACTTTTAAAAGTTACGGCGACGGACTCGGACGTATTCACTTTTCTTTCCCCCGATTTCGTTCCGTTCAGTCTTAACTTCTCCGCTCCGCCGACCTTGCCCGACGTAACGCTTTACGAATATAACGGCGGGTACGTCGTCGACGTAGACGAGCCGAGAAGAGTTGCAACCGACTTCTATTTTAAAAAGTCGCTGGGACAAAACGCGTTTATCACGCTGTCGCAAGCGTTCGGCGTGGCGATAACTCTCGTTATAAACGGCGTGGCTCTCAGACTTACCGACAACTTTCGCCCCGATACCGCCGACGCGGAAATAGTCCCCGTGTTTAACGAGCGATTAGTCAAACTTACCCTATCGAACGACAAAACGACTCGGCTTTATTTGTTCGGATTCGACGGCAAACCCTTCTTAAAGTTTAAAAACGACGTGTCTTCTTACTCGTTCGACGGCGGATTCTACACGAAAACTAACCTTTACGACCTGAAAGACAGCGTCCTTGCCGTAAAATGGACGACGGCGAACGGCGAATTGACGGTGGACGGGTTCGAGCGAACCGAAAGAAGCGACAGGACTTTTTCCGACGAGTTCACTCCTTTGCTTTTCCTTGAAGACCTTTTATATTCGGGCAATCCGCAAAAATATTTATCCGAAGAATTATCCGCGCGATTCGACGATTTAAAGGCGTTTATCGGCGATTTTTCACACGCGATGCCGCCGCCCGATTACGAGAAAGGCGTTTTTCTCGTATGCGAAAAAACGGGCTACAAGCGGTTTAAAGCAACGCCTTTCCGTTTTGAAGTCGTCGGCGGGATTATCACGGGGATACAAAAATTATAACCGCCGAAAAGCGACGTAACCCGATAGCCGCAGATAAAAGACGGACGACTTTTAACCAACGAAAAGTCAACTCTTTTACGCCGAAAAGACGGGCAATCCGTTTGTTTTAACAAACGTAAACCCGTCGGCAATCAATTCGTTTGCAATATAAAAGCGTAGCGAAAAATCGCTACGCTTTGATTTTTATCGTTACTCGCCGATACGTCTTCGACGGTTTTTTATTGTAGGTTTCGTCGATACGCCTTCGACGGTTCTTGTTCCTTTTCAGTCCCTCGCCGACGCCTGACCGTCCGAGCATTTGACTGTTACGGTTTCTATATTGCGCCAGATATCGTCTTTTTTTATCGCGCGCCATTCCGCAACCGTTCCTTTATATCTTACGTCGGTTAATCCCGTGCATCCGGCGAACGCGCAAAACTCTGCTTTTAAAACGCCTTTACCGATAACGAGAGTCGTCATACTCTTACAATCGGCAAACGCCGAAATACCTATCGTAGTTACGCTGTCGGGTATGGTTATGCTCGTAAAACCACACGCGGAAAAAGCAAACGCGTCTATTTTTAGCACGCTGTCGGGAATGACGACGTTCTGCAACTTAATGCAACCGAAAAACGCGTTGTCCCCTATCGTAGTTACGCTGTCGGGTATAGTTACGCTCGTCAGTTCCGAACAGCTCGAAAATGCACTGAACCCTATCGCAGTAACCCTATTCGGGATTACCACGCTTTTAAGTTTTTCGCAACCGCTGAAAGCATTGTTGCCGATAACCGATACCGTGTCGGGTATAGTTATGTTTTCGAGAACGGAACAGTTAGCGAACGCGCCTGAACTTATTTCCCTTAACCCGCGCGAAAGGTTTACCGTTTCAAGGCCCGAACAACCGCTGAACGCGTTCCTGTCGATTCTCTCGACGCTTGCGGGAACGGTTACTCTTTTAAGTCCCACGCAATTTTTAAACGCGCCGTAACCGATAAACGCCGCGCCGTCTTTAAACGTTACGTTTTTTAGTTTTGCGCTGTCTTGGCATATTTTCGCAGGCGCGCCGTTGCCGAACACGACTGTTTCTACGTCGCTCATAAAAGGATTGTCGCCGGCGGAAAATCCCGAATCGTAGTAAACCTTATTTACGCCCGATTTATAAAATATCTGCGATTCTATTTTTGTTACCGAAGAAGGTATCGTTATTTCTTTTAACGCCGAACAGCCGTAAAAGGCTCTCGCGCTGATTTTTTCAATCGTGTTCGGTATTTTAATCGACGTTACGTTCGTCGCGTTTGAAAACGCTTCTTCGCCTATCGTCGTAACGGGTTTACCCAACAACTTGCTTGCGATAACTATTTCCGTGTCCGAGCATTTACCCATACTCTTTACCGTATACCCGCTCTCGTCGGCGTTTAAAACGTATTCGAGGTTTGACACCGCGACCGCTTCGGACGACGGAATCTCCGTAACGTCTTTCTTTTCGTCGCAACGGGTGCAGTGATGCGATTTGCTCCCCGCGGTTTCGGGCGTCGGCTCGACGTCGACCGTCCATTCGGTCGACCACGCGTGGCCGAGTTTGTTGCCCGTTACGACTTCTTTGCTCGTTACCCCGAACTCTTCCGTCTTGAAAGTCGCCGTGTATTTGGTTATTTCGTCGTTTACGCAACTCTTTTCCTGCGATATACTCTTCTTTGACGAAACGGTTTCTTTGTGAGTTTCGCCGTCTTTCTTTTTAGTCGCCGTGCAAGTAGCGTAATCGTCGCTCCAAACGTAAGCAATTCCGTCGTTTTCTTTCTGATTTCCTTTTCCGCAGGAAACGAACGCCGTAACCGATAAACAACACGCCAGAAGTATCGCCGTTATTTTTCTCTTCATCTTTAATCTCCATCTAAAATCAAACGTACCCTTCCCCACGCTCGGGAAAGGGTACGGCACGCCGAAACAATGCCCGAATCGGCAAATAATTTTTTACGTCGGATTATTTTACCGTTACGGAAGTGATAACCGCCATTTCAACGGGAATATAATACTTGACTGCGTTTACCCAAAGGTTGGTGTTTACGGTTCTGGTGGGTTCGTCGTTTTCGGCAACGTAAGTGTTGTAACCTTTAACGCTGCCCAAATCCTCCGTCGGCAAAATGTTGAAAGCGGGTTGGTTGCCGTCTAAAACGTAATTGACGTGGTCTTCCCCTTTCTTTGCCGCGCCGTCTTCTTCAACCGCTATCGAATAAACGGTGTAAGACGTGTACTTGTCGCTGTCTGCCAAATCTTTTTTAAGTTCTTTCATAAAATCGGTGAAAGATTTTTCAAGTTCGCCGAACACCGCAACGTAGCCCGTATAGTTGGTAGTACCCGTGGGTATAAACAACGTGGACGCGCCGTTACCGTAAGTAGCGGAATTGTCGAACGTCAAGTCGGAGTTTCTGTCCAAATCTCTCCATAAAGCGATGTTGCCTTCCGTTGCGGAAAGATTGTTTCCTTTAACGCCGCCTTTATCAAACTCCATCGCGTAAGGATTGTCGGGAGTCGCCGTCAAACGATTGCCGTAAATCTTTTCGGTGAACTTGCCTTCTTTGTAGAACAAGTCGCCTATCATAACTTGCGACGAATAGTTGGTGTTTTTATAGAAAACCGCGCCTTCAAAAAACTTTTCTTTCGCAAGAGTTTGAAGTCTGTCGCACGTTACGGGCGCAACGTGTTTGTGAAGTTTAACCGAAACGGTTTCGGTTTTGTCCGTCGCGGTATATTCGCCCGTTTGTTTGTTCAACGAATAATACGTTACGGTAATAGTCATTTTACCGAACTTTCCGCCTACCGTACATGCGGAGCAAGCAAGGACGGTCGCTAATAACATAACGCATACAATTAAAGTCGATATAACTTTTTTCATTTAAGCCTCCAAAGTATATTGTATATACTTTATTATTTTACTAATTTTTAAAGTTTTTGTCAATGCTTTTATGCAACTTTAAGATTTTAAACGAAAATTAAACTCCGCCCCTGCCCGTAAGTCGATAAAACAGCGCGTTTGCCCGGCGTTTACAAGAAAAACAATCGCTTTTTCCTAACCCCGATTTCGACGGGGTTGTTAACAAAAAATAAAGACTGCGAAAATATCGCAGTCTTTCGTTTTTAAGTTTATCGGCGGTCGCGGTAGTTTTGCGCGACGACGCCCTTTTTTTACTCGCCCTTAAAGGGAAGTAAGTCCGCTATTCTTGCGCGTTTGATTGCTTTAACCAAAACTCTTTGGTGCTTTGCGCAAACGCCCGTCATACGTCTGGGTAAAATCTTACCTTTTTCGGTTACGTACTTCTTTAAAGTAGCAACGTCTTTATAATCGATAACGTCTATTTTACCTTGACAGAAAGCGCAAACCTTTCTCTTGGGAACGCGCTTGGCCGTTGCGGGTCTTTTTAAGGTTTTATTTTCTTCCATGATATCCTCCTAATTAGTTAGAACGGTAATCCGTCGTCATCCATAGGTTCTAATTGCGGACGGGGTCTTCTGGTTGCGGGCGCTTCTTCGTCGGCGCCGCTTTCGCCTTTCGGCGTTAAAAACTCAACTTCGCTTGCAATAATGTCCGTTGCAACGCGTTTTTGACCGTCTACTTCATAAGAGTGGTTCTGCAAACTACCTACAATGGCAACTTTGTTTCCTTTTTTAAGGAATCTGCTACAATTTTCCGCCTGACTTCTCCATACCGTTATATTGAAAAAATCAGTTTCCCTGGTACCGTCTTGCGCAGTGAAATTGCGGTTTACCGCTATTGCAAATCTGCATACCGATACGCCGCTCGGCGTCGTCGACAGTTCCGGATCGCGCGTTAAATTACCTATTAAAAAAACTTTGTTCATAATCTTTCGCTCTCCTATTACAATCTGGTTATCAATCTTCTGACAACTTCGTCTGTAATACGGGAAACTCTCTTCAACTCTTCAACGAGCATGGGTCCCGCTTCAAACGACATAACGACGTAATAACCTTCGGTTTTGTGGTTGATAGGATATTGAAGTTTTTTCATACCCCATTTCTCCGTCTTTTCAACGGCGCCGCCGTTCGACGTAACAACGTTTTCGAACTTTGCGATGACCGCTTCCTTGGCTTCGTCTGGCGTTTCAGGATCCAAAATGTAGAGCATTTCGTATTTTGCCATAATATTACCTCCCGGACTTATTCGGTTCTGAATCCGCTTTTTTCGGGCGTTTCAGAACAAGGTATATGTATAATAACAAATTATACCCTTGTTTGTCAATCGTTTTTTACTATTTGCTTTATATATTCTTTCCGCGCCCCCGAAAAGGGACGCGGAAAGCGTTTGCTTGTTTATTCGTTCTGTTAAGGATTCGTCGGGTTGTTCATATTGCGAATTAACTGATTGAGCGTTATATCCTTAATACCGTCATTAGGCTCGGTGTCGATAAAGTTGTACAAGTACAATTCGTAAAGCGTTCTGTTGCCGAGCGTGCTTACTTCTTCGCTCATTCTCTGAGATGCGTTTTTAACCGTTACGTTGACTTTCGTATAAACGTAATTTCCGCTCGTCTTGTCGCAATCGTAAAGCACCATCAACCACATACCGTGTCCTTTCGTCAAGTAATACGTTCCGTTCGTCTTGTCGAACGTGTACGTTCCGTCAGGATTCTTAACGAACTTAACGTCTGCGTTGTCGGTGTCCGCCGCGTTTTCCGTAAATAAGGTGATGCCGAGAGCCGTTTCGATGGGCAGGTTGTTGATGTCCGCCGAAAGAGTGCTTAACTTGGAAGTCTTCAACGCGTCGAGTATCGTGCAGTCGTTAAGGTCTGCGCCCATTACGTCTTCGAGCGTCAGGTTCTTGATGCCCGCTTCCATGTTCTTTAATTCGGTATCTTTAAGTTTCGTCAAAATTACGTCGCTTGCGTTAACGTCCATTATGTCGGAAAGTTTAACGTTGTCGAAATTGAACGTTTCGATTTCGCTTAACTTCTTGCCCGTGAGCAATTTTCCTACTTTGGAAGTCGGATCGATGAGTTCGTCAACCGTTAAGGTCGCCACTCTGTCGTTCAAACCGCCTATCGTTACGTCTGCTCCGCCGGTGTGCGTAATCTTGTACATTATCGTACCTACGACTTGCGCGTCGCCGCCCAAAACTTCTGCCGCAGGCATGTTGTTGATACTGTTCTTTACCTTGTCGTTATCTTTCAAATCGCCGACTTTCATTCCGCTGAACGCTTTGAGAACGCCCGTCGTAGACGCGTCGATTCCCATTACGTCGTTAAGGCTTATGCCGTCGATCGTTTCGGAAAGTTTGTTGCTGTTGCAAAGTTCGTCTATCGTAACGTTTCTGATAGCGTTTACTACTACGTTGTCGCCTGCGGGAACGAGTTCGCCGACGGTAAGACGATTGATTCTGTCGCTTATGCCGCCTATCGTTACGTCCGCCGCGCCGTCTTTGGAAATCGCTTGAAGAAGTTTGTTTCCGCTTACGTCGATAACGTCTTTGATTGCAACGTTGTTGATAGCGTTTTGTACTTTCGCCGAGTCGCCAAGGTCGTTAATCGTCAGGTCTTTCATACTCTTTAATATCGGGCTGGAAGTCGTGTCGACTATGTCGCCGATCTTCATCGCGTCGATTGCCGTGGAAAGTTCGGTAATCTTCTTGTCGCCGAGATATTGAAGTACTTTGTTGTCGCCTACTTCGACTACGTCGCCTATCGTCATTTCGGTTACTTTGCCTGCAAGGTCGTTTATCTTCGTGTTGCCGAGATATTGAAGTACCTTGCTGCCCGTCGTGTCGACTACGTCGCTTATCGTCAAAGCGTTTACTCTGTCGGTGATACCCGCTACCGTAATCTTGTTGCCGGTTGCGTCGTGCGAAATCTTATACATAAGCGTGCCGGGGTTCTTGGATTCCGCTCCGAGCAATTCTACCAACTCAATCTTGTTGATTTCCGCTTGTACCTTGTTGTTGTCGTCCAACTCGCCGACTTTCAACGCACCCAACGCGCCTATTACCGCGTTGTCCGAATCGCCCGTTATATCCGAAACTCTGATTTCGTTGATTACGTGCGTTACGTGCGTTTCGCCGTTAGGATCTTCCGTCTTGTTGCCTTCCGCATCCCAAACGTACTTCTTGGTGTCCATAAGGTTAGCGAACGTCAAATCGAGTATGCCCGCCAAATAAGCAGGTATTGCGGTTGCGGGAACGACTTCGCCTAAGGTTCTCTCGTCGACGGTGTCTTTGAGTTCGCCTATGGTGAGTTCGTACCTGACGCCTGCCGCGTTCGTCTTGTGCGTGAGTTTAACGAGTAAACTGTCTTCCGCGCCGAGATCTAAACCTAAGTCGCCGCTCAACGTAAGCCCCATGAATACGTGGTTCATTATCGTTTCTCCGCCTTCGGTTACGAGCGTCTTGTTGCCTTCCGCGTCCCAAACGTATTTTGCTTTGGTGTCGATAAGTTCTCTTACCGTGTAATATTTATTGTTGCCCTTGTTGGCAATCTTGGAAAGTAAATCCGTGCCGTCCGCTTTCGCAAGCCCTAACTGGTCAAGGTTCAAATCTTTGACGTTTGCGATTACGCCCAAGTCGCCGTTAGCGTCTTTTTCGATAAGTTTACGTATCGAAAGCGCGTCGCCCGCAGCGGTGTGCGTAACTTTGTAAAGAAGCAAGTCGCTGTCTTCCGCGCCCAAAACGCCGAGTTCGTCGAGCGTTAAGGATTTGAGCAAGTGTCCGAGCGCCGTTTCGGAATAATTTTCGCCGTCGTCGTTCCAGTCGAACTTCTTTTCGGAGTCTAACAAGTTGCCTATCGTGTAATTCGTCGACAAACTGCCTTTCTTCAAAATCTTGTTGACGATATTGCCGTCGTCTGCGAATATTACTTTGTAGAAGTCGACGATGTTCATCGCCTTAACTTTCGTTACTATTCCGAGTTCGCCCTTTTCGTTCTGTTTGATAATCTCGCCTATCGACATTTCGTTTTCGCCGTCTTTGAGTACGACGTTGAACAACTTGTATTCGCTAAGGTCAAGACCTACGTCGGAAAGTTTAAGGCTCTTTGCAAGGTGAAGTATACCCGTTTCGGTTACTATCGTGCCGTCTGCGTTCGTCCATTCCTGCGGTTTGGTGTCGAGTATCTGACCGACCGTAATCGCTTTGTCCGCTTTCAAAATCTTGTTGATAACGGAGTCTTTATCCGCGACTATCGTACCGACGAAGTCGTTGAGTTTCATACTCTTAACTCTGTCGACTATTTTGAATTCGCCGTCTGCGTTCTTGTTGATGATTTCGCCGATAGTAAGTTCCGCGCCGTCGTTAACCAAAATCTTTTCAAACAACGCGTATTTTACCAAATCTAATCCGAGATCGCTCAACGTCAATTCCGCTTTCGCTATTTCGTACGCGCCGATCGTGCCGCTCGAAGTCGTTTTAAGCATTTCGCTTATATTGTGTCTGCCGAGTTTGTCGAGAAGTTTATACGCGACGCTCGTCGTGCCGGTATGGTTAGCCAGAATCGTAGCGAGGTTGCTTATTTCATACTTGTCGCACAACTCTTTAACGCCCTTGTTTTCCAAAACCTGACCGACGGTCATTCCCGTGATTTCAAGGCTTCTCAACAATTCCGTTACGATATTGCTTTCGCCGAGATTCAACACGTTCGCTACTCTGTTAAAGGAATAACCCTTCAAGTAATCTTTTATTCCCGTTTCGCTTGCTATCTGTTTAAGCGTCGTATCGTCCCCTTCGAACGCTCTTGCGAAAATACTGTTTTGATAATTTTCGCCGAACGCGATATAACTTACTTTTTCAAGCGTGTATTTGTCAAGGAGATTTTGTACGCCGTCTTTCTTGATAACGTCCGCAACCGTTACGTCTGTTCTTTCTTCGAGCGCGCGGGTAACGATTCCTTCGGGAACGTTGAATATAGCGGGCAATTCCGCAAGGGTGTATTCTCTGCAAAGTTTTTCAAATCCGTCTTTGTCATCGATGATTTCTCCGACAGTCATCGTTTTGCCGTTCAACAAACGGGTAACGAGATTGTCTTTGTCTTCTGCGTACAACAATTTCGGTAAAGTTTGAAGTTCGACGGTCTTTAACTTGTCGCTTATAGCGTCTTTCGTGAACAGCAAGTCGCCTACGTTCCATGTCGAGAACTCGTCAAGCATTCTTGACAATACGCCTTCTTTCGGTTGGATAACTTTGCTTAACGTCGAGAACGTTACCTGATTGCAAAGGTCTTGAATACCGTCTTTCGCAAGGAGTCTTGCCATCGTAAAGTCGCCGACTTCTTTTATAAACTTCGTTGCTAAGTTGTCGTCTTCCGGTTTGAATACGACCGCGCCGAGTTCGTTGAGCGTTATAGCGTCGATATACGCTTTCGCTCCGCCGTCTTCGTTGATGAGTTTGTCGAGATTCCACGTCGCAAACGTGTCGAACACTCTGCCGATTATACCCGTGTTCAACCCCGTTACGTTCTTGACGTTAGCGAGAGTCAAACCGCTCAGATACGTTCTTACGCCGCCTTCTTTCAAAAGGCTGCCTACCATTTGCGTTCTGGTTTCGTTGAGTAATTTGGTTATGAGATGATCTTCGCCGAGCGCGAATACTCTGTTCAATTGACCGAACGACATCTTGTCGAGATAATCGCTTATGCCGCCGTTCTTTATCAACGAGCCTACCGATTGAGCGGGCGTTACGTCTAACAGTCTTACGATTATATCGTCCGTCTTTCTGTCGAGTACCGTCTTTACCTTGGCGAACGTCAACTTGTCGAGATATCTGGTGATACCGTCAACGTCGTCGATCGTCAGCAACAAGTCGCCTACTACGTAGTCGCTGTCCGCTTTAAGAAGTCTTGTTATTATGTTCGCGTCGCCGAGATCGATTACGGTGTTTACGCTTGCGAACGTCCACTTGTCGAAGTATTCCTGAATCTTTCCGTCGATAATGTCGATAACCGTTTGATCCGGAGTTACCGAAAGTATCTTCGTTGCGACGTTGTTCGCGCCTTCTTCAAAAATTACTTTTTGCAAGTCCGCGAAAGTCGTCGCGCCCAGATAACCGCGGAGCGTGCCGTCCGTGAACAGCAAGTCGCCTACGTTCCACGTTTTGAAGTTGTCGACTATTCTGTCGAACATTCCGCCTTGTTCGCCGATTATGTTACCGACGTTTTCAAGCGTTACTCCTTTAAGGAACGTCTTTATTCCGTCTTTCGCCGTGATTTCGCCGATCGTCGTCGCTCTGTATTCGCCGAGCGCTTTCGCTATCAAATCTTCGCTGTCAATGTCGTAAAGAATCGATTTAATCTGACCGAACGTAACCGCGTCGATTTTTCCTTTGACCGCGCCGTCCGTGAACAGCAAGTCGCCTACGTTCCATTCGCCGAACGTAGCGAGCGCTTTGCCCGCCATTCCCGTCTTTACGTCGAGAATGTTCGCTACGCTGTTGAGATTGAAGGATTTCGCGTAATTTTTCAATCCGTCCGAAGTAATAACTTGTCTTACCGAGAATCCCGCGCTTTCCGCAAGGAGTTTGTTAAGGAAGTTGTCGCCCTTGACGAATACGTCTTTGAACCGAGCAAGTTGCGTATCCAACGCTTTCGTTACTATTCCGAGTTCGCCGTCTTCGTTTTTGTCGATAATTTCGCCGATCGTGAGTTCTTTTCTGACTCCCGCTGCGTCTTCGTTTACGAGAAGTACGTTATACAACGCGTAACTGCTTAAATCTACGCCTACGTCGGAGAGAGTCAACTTCTTAGCGTAAGTGTAAACGCCTACTTCGCCGTTTACCACTTCCAAAAGGTTACCGACCGTCAAACCGTCGTTTCTTTCGGCAAGTTTTTCAACCGCTTTGTAAATTACGTTGTCTTTGCTTATCGGTCCGTCGAGTACGCCGAGAAGTTTTTCTACCTTATAAGAGTCGAGTACGTTCTGGATACCGTTCTCCGCTACGAATACGTCGTACGCGGTAGCGTCGATGGTTTTAAGAAGTTTTGTAACTATACTTTCTTCGCCGAGATCCAACAAGTCGCTTACGTTCTGCATGGTAACGTACGTCAAAAGCGTTTCGATACCCTTTTCTGCCCATACGTCGGAAACTTTCAACGTCGGGTGTTGTCTTAAAAATCTCGTTACGATATTCGTTTCGCCCAAACCGAGAATGTTTGCGACTTCGTCGAACGTAAAGTCGCCGAGTTCCGCTTTAAGTCCGCCGTCTTTAAGGTAATCGCCTACGGTTGCCGTTTCGTGAGCGGCAAGGAAATTCGTTATGATGTTGCTCGGAACTTCGTCGCCGTAAAGTATGGTTGCTATGTCTTTAAGTTTGAACGCTTCGATATACTTAATCAAACCGCTCTTCTTGGTGCCGTCTTCCATCTCTTCGTACGTCAACAAGTCGTACAAACTTACCACGTCGTTCAATCTCAACGCTCTCGATACCATATGGTCTTCGCTGAGTTCGAGAACGTCCGCTACGTCTTGCGTCGTGTACGCTTTAAGTACGACGTTTACGTCGTTAATCACGTCGTATACGTTGATGTCGCCGTGCAATTTCAACGCTTTCGTAAACATGTTGTCCTTTACCGTGCCCGTATCTGCGTCGTAGAATGCGATGTAAGCAACGTCGTCGAATACGTATTCGCCGAACAACTTGTTCATTCCGTCTTTGAGTAATATGTCGGAAACGACGAGTCTGTGTCCTATAAGCGCTCTGCCTATAATATTGTTTTCGTCTAAGCCGAGTACGCTTGCCACGTCGTCAAGGGTGTATTTGCCCAAAAGCGTTTCGATACCGCCGTTGTCGAGAAGGTCTTTAACGGTGATGCCCTTTGCGTACGCGAGCGCGCGTGTTATATAATTGTCTTTATTGACTTTGCCGTCTGCGTCCGTACCGTACAGTATCGCGGGAACGTCGCCCAAATCGAACAGGTTGAGAAGCGCGTCCGTATCGCCGTCTACTATCTGCTTGACGGTCATCGTCTTTCCGAGAAGCGCGCGGGTTACGTAATTATCCAGAACGGCTCCGTTGTCCGTGTACAGAATCTTTGCCACGTCGTCGAGCGTATATGCGTTGAGAAGTCCGTCAAAACCGTTCTTGTAAATATCGTAAATGCTTATTCTCTTCGCTTCTTCGTCGTTGAGCGCTCTGCCGATTATACTGTCGTTGCCCGCTCCGATTATCGTCGCTACGTCGAGAAGTTTATACTCTTGAAGTACGAAATCTACGCCGCCGTCTACTATTTGCTTTAACGATATATCTTTGTTAAGCGCGCGGGTAATCATATCGTTGGGAAGTTCGCCCGTCTTCGCGTCGTAACGAAGAATATAAGCAACGTCCGTCAGTTTGTATTTATCGAGCACTTCCGTAAGGTTGCCGAATATTACGTCCGAAACGGTAAGGTCGCGAACGTTTGCGGCAAGCAACGCTCTGCCGAGAACGCTGTCTTCGCCGTAATTCAATACGTACGCTACGTCGCCGAACGTCAGGTTGGACGTTACGTCGCTGAATCCGTTGGTAAGCATACCGCCGACCGTAAGAGTCTTGGGCAATACTTCGAATATTCTTTCGCCTATGCCGGTAAGATTCAAAATCTTGTCGACGTGTTCTAACGTTACTCTGTCAAGGAAATGCTGAATACCGTTTTTGCCGACGAGTATTTCTCCGAGCGTGGGAGAATGCGTTCCGTCCGTACCGTCGTCGTTAGCGATTAAAATCATTAAGAGTTCGTGTACGGGACCTTCGGTGAATCCCAAATACCCGTCGATTTCGGCAAACGTTATTCCGCTTACCAAATCTTTGATACCGTCTTTGTTGGCGATAACGTCGCCGACCGTCGTGTTGGCGCGTTCTTCGTTGTACGTCAACGCTTTCGTTATCGGATTGTCCGCGCCCGCGTTGATAATTACCGAGATTTCGCCGAGTTTAACTTTTTCTATCGCGGAAATAACCCCGCTCTTCGTACTGCCGTCTTCGAGCGTTTCGTTTTTGAGAAGTTCGTCGATTCTGATGTTCGTGATGCTTTCCGTCAACGCTATTCTCGCGATTATGTTGTCTGCGTCTACGTCGAGAATATACGCGACGTCGCCTACTTTATATTGTTTAAGGATATTGTCGATGCTGCCGCCGTCGCCCAGAATATCCGCAAACGTCAAGTCTGCGCTTACGATGTCCAAAGCCCTGCTTATATAGGTGTCTTTTTTCAAAGTACCGTCGGGGTTTCTGCCGTAAAGTATTTCGGGTACGTCTTTAACGGCGTACATTTTAAGCAATCCGTCAACGCCGTCGTTGATTATCGACTTGAAGGAGATTTCTCTGCCTAAAAGCGCTCTCGTAACGATGCTGTCTTTAACTCCGCCGTCTTCGGTGAACAATATTCTTGCCGCGCTGTCTAACGTGTACGCGTCCAGAATAATATCTATGCCGCCGTCTTGAAGAAGCGTCTTGATTTTGGTATGACGAAGTTTTTCGTTGTCTAAGGCTCTGCCCGGAATCGTGTCGGGAGCAATCTTCAATATGCCCGCTATTTCGCCGAATTCGTAAGAATCCAACAATGCGTCCAAACCGTCGTTAAGAACGCTGTATATAGTGATTTCTTTGCCCGCAAAAGCGCGCGCGATGATATCGTCTTTAAGGGTGCCCGTTTCGGGATCGTAAGACATTATTTTCGCTACGTCGTCGAGCGTGTATTCTTTTTCAAGCGTCGTTACGTCGCCGAGAACGTCTTTTATAGTAAGGTTGTGTCCGATAAGCGCTCTTCCGATAATGTTGTCGTTGCCGTAGTCGAGAATCTTCGCTACGCTGTCCAGAGTATATTTCTCGAACAGGTTGTCAAGGTTGCCGCCTTCGCCGAATACGCTGTAAAGCGAAACGTCTACTTCCAACGCTCTGCTGATAATAGTGTTCTTTTTGAGCGTGCCGTCAAGATTTCTGCCGTAAATAACGGTAGCCGCATCGGAAACTTTGTATTCTTTCAATACTCTGTCAAGGTCGTTTATCGCATCGTAAACGGTAATGTTTACGTGTCCGATAAGCGCTCTTCCGATAATGTTGTCTTGCGTTTGCGACAAAACGTACGCTACGTCGTCGAACGTTACTCCTTTCAACAACGTGTTTACGCCCGTGTCTGCGATAATCGTTTTAACGGTCAGACCTTTCAAGCCGTCAAGCAACAACGCTCTCGTAATCATGTTGTTTTTAGCAAGGTCGCCGTTTTCGTCGTATCCGTACAATACAGCGGGAACGTTGCCCAACTTGATTCTTTCCAGATAATTGTCGATGCTGCCTTCTTCGCTTATAACTTCGCCTATCGTAAGGTCGGGAGTCAAATCGAGAAGTCTTGCGGTCAAGCCCGTTGCGGATATTATGTTCTTAACGTCCGCGCAGTCTATTCCGTAAACGAAATCCAACGCTTCGCCTTCGAGAATACGTTTAACGTTCCACGCGCCTTCGTTGTCGATATTAAGAATCTTCGTTATCATGTTATCTTCGCCGAACGCAAGAATCTTGTTGATCTTGTCGAACGAAAGGTTTTCCATGAAGTTGATTATGCCCTTGTTGCCGTTTTCGTCGTCTTTAAGCAACGCGCCGACGGTCTGTTCGAGATTTTGGAGAAGGAATCTGCCTTGTATCGAACCTGCGTCCCAACCGAGTACCTTTTGTACTTCGTAGAAGTAGAACCCGTCAAGGAACTCTTGTATGCCGTTTTCCGCCAAAACGTCGCCCAAAAGAGTATTTCTCTTTATCGCGAGTAATTTATGAATAACGTTGTCTTCGCCGAACGGAAGTAATTCGTCGACTTCGCCGAACGTTACGTCGTTGACTAAATCTTTGATACCGTCGTCGCCGTTGATGATTTCGCCTATCTTCTTTTGCGCTCTTACCGCGTTCGTCAGAACTTTGGTAACGATATTGTCTTCGCCCGCGTTCAGAATGAACGAAACGTTTTCAAGAGTGAAATCTTCTACGTAAGAGATGACTCCGCTCTTCGTCGCGCCGTCCGGCGTTTCTACGTTTTGAAGAAGTTCCGCAAGCGTACGACCGTTGTTTATGCTTAACGCTCTATACAAAATATGGTCTGCGGGAAGGTCTAATATCGCGTTGACTTCGTTGAGTCTGAACAAACGAAGGAACGCGGTAATGCCGTCCGTATGATTGCCGTCTTCGTCGTCTACGCCTTTAATTACGTCGTTGACGAAGAAATCCGTTTTGCCTATGAACGCGCGGGTGATTATGTTCTCTTTTTCGATATGCAAATCGTCGCCCTTGCCGTAAAGTATTCTCGCAACGTCGTCGAGAGAATATTCGTCGAGCAATACGTCCGCGCCGCCGTCTACTACTTGTTTCAACGTAATGTCGCGGCCTTTCAACGCGTGGTTGAACGGGTTGTCGCCGCCGTCTGGGAACAACAACTTCGACAAATCGTCGAGCGTGTAGTTGTTAAGAACCTTGTCGACGAAATCCGCGTCGAGAAGAACGGACAATCTCAAATCTTCTTTACCGAGTCCGAAGAAATGCGTGATGATGCCGTCGTCTTTGACTTTTCCTTCTTCGTCAAGACCGAAAATTATTTCGGGCATGTCACTGAACTTATAGTCGTCTAATATCGTCGTCAATCCGCCTTCCGCAACGAAAAGGTCGAGAGTAAGATTCGTCTTACCTCTTAAAGCCCTGTCTATCATCGTGTCTTTAAGGTTGACTACGTTCGCTACGTCGTCGAACGTGAAAGAGTTCAAAAGAGTCGTCATTCCTTCTTTGTCGGTAACGATTTCTTTTAAAGTCGTAGTCTTGCCGTTCAACGCTCTGTATAAAATGTCGTCTTCGCTCGTCATTCCGAGGATTTCGGGTATGTACGTCAATTGATAATAACCGAGCAAATGAGTGATGCCCGTTTCCGCGCCTTCCGCGTCGGATTCGACTTTCGTGCCGTCTTCGTTCCAAACGTATTTTTTGGTATCGAGAACATCGCCGACGGTCGTGTCGCCCGCGTACGCAAGCGCTTTCGTCAGAACGTCGTCGTCTTTAAGCCCGATGATGTCGGGAAGGTCTTTTAATTTGAACGAATTCAACAATCTCTGAACGCCGTCGTCGTTATTGTTGAGAATGTCGTACAAAGATACGTCCCCGCTCTTGTTGAGCGCTTTCGTGATAATGTTGTCTTCGCCGAAATCGAGAATGTCCGCGACGTCTTTCGGCGTCAATTTCTTCAACGCTTCGTTAAGACCGCTGTCTTCCCCGTTTTTAAGGAGCGAACCTATCGATATTCCGTCGAGTTTATCCGCTACCTTTTTGATTATGTCGTCGTCTTTAAGAGAAAGAAGTTCGACTAAATCTTTCAAATAGTATCCGTCGAGCGCGGAAATAAGTCCCGGATTGCCGTCTTCGTCTTTGCCGGTAAGTTCTTTAAGCGACTTATCCTTGAAAGCGTCCGCCGTCAGAATCTTGGTGATCATATCGTCTTCGCCGAGATTCAATATTTCCGCGATATCTTTGGTCGTCAGTTTGTCTAAAATCAAACCTACGCCGCCGTCCGAACTGTTCAGAACGTTTGAAAGTTCTATATCGCCGAGTTTATCCAAAACGGAATTGAGAAGGTCGTTTTCCATAGAGAGAACGTCCTTGATTTGAGCGAACGTGATACCCGAAAGTATTTCGTCAATACCGCCGCTTCTCAATACCGCGCCTATTTTCTTGTTTTCGAGCGCTTTAATCGCTCTGTTTATGATGCTGTCTTCGTTAGAGTCGATCTTACCGTACAACAACCCGAAGTTTTTGGTGTCGAGAAGTTTGGTAAGTCTGGTTACGTCCGTTGCGAAACTGAACGGAGTGTCGCCGTCGAATAACGCAGCCAGAACGTTGTTCGAGCCTAAAAGGTCGAGATTAGCGAGATCTTTCAAAACGTCGAACGTAACAAGGTCGAAGTTAATCTGACCGTCGTCGTTTTTCAAAAGCGCGCTTATTACGGGCATCAGGTTATCTACGCACACTCTCGTGATTTCGTTGAAATCGAAGTAAAGAATCCTGTTCTTCGCTTCGTTTTTGATTTTCCCGTCGTCTTCGTACGCGCGTACGAAAGTATCCCCCGATTTGTAGTACAAACCTTTCGGAGCCTTTTCCGAAAGTTTGTCGAGTATAGCCTGCGGATCGAATCCTTCCGATTTGTCGTTTTCGCTTATAGCGTTAATGGCAACGTATTTCGATTCGTACAAGAACGGTATATCGAAATCTTTCGCGTCCATTTTGAATGCGACCAACGCTTTTTCGATATTAGCGTTTTGTTTAGCCGCTTCTATCGCCGTGTTCGCAAGGTCCGCCAAGTTCCACGCGGCAACGTCGTTAAACGTTTCTACCCCCAAGAGAGCCGCGTACGACTTGTACTCGTCGTCTTCGAGAATCTTGTTGACTCTCGTTGCGACTTCCGGAACGTTCGCGGCAACGTCGCCGAGAGTGTTCATATCCCCTATAACTCCGTCCCCGTTCATCATTTTCAGCAATAACGAAAGTACAGTCTCGTTGCCCAGTTCGTCGCTTACAACGTCGCCTTTGTTGACTACTGCCGTTACGTCTTTTACTTTAAAGACGGAACCGGCGATAGCAAGCCCGGTGAAGATGCTTACGACACCGATAATAATGCCTACGAAAAAGGCGATTATTCTTCGTGCAAAGCCCATAAATGTATCCTCCTATTGAGCGTTTTCCCTACTTAACATACCATATTCGCGCGTATGCGCTTATATAATAAATTATATATTATAATAAACCATAACGCGCGGGTTGTCAATACTTAAACAAAAAAAACTGCCTTATCGACAGTCTTTTTTTATTTTTTTGCGTTTCAATCTTTTTAAAATAGCGTCCCTGTCGTTCATAGACGGGGTTATAACGCATTCTCTGAACAATTCTTCCAACTTTTTGCCTATTTCTTCGCCTTTATACCCCGCGTCCGCCAAATCCTTGCCGTTTACCGCCAGGTCGCTAACCTTAAACGGCGCGCCTTCCCGCTCCATTTTTTTCTTGATTTCCACCCATTTAACCGCCGTTTTACAGGACTTAGCCGTTTCGTCCCTGCACGCTTTCATGTCCGCGATTTTAAGTTTCATCAAGTCGTCGAATATGTCGGCGTTATCGACTATCTTCTGTCTTACTTTGTTCTCTTTTTCAAGCAAATCGGAGTCTTCCATATGCAGTCGCACGAGCCTGCAAGTCCGCTCTATCGTCGATTTAGGCGCTTTCAGCCTTGTTAAAATACTTCTCGCAATCTCTTCGCCGTACTTTTCGTGTCCGTGAAAATTGCCCTGCGTCGCGTACGCGTACGGTTTACCCGCGTCGTGCAGCAAAGCGGCGAGCCTTATTTCCCTTTCCGCGTAATACACGCATTTAAACGTATGCGTAAGCACGTCGTATTTATGATACTCTTCGGGCTGAGGCATACCGCGCCCCGAATACAACTCGGGCAAAATCTCCTTTAAAACGCCCGTGTCCGCCGCCAGAACGAGCGCGTCGTACACGTTTTCGGGGGTTCCCGTTTCATACTTTTCGTCCGCGTTAAGTATAGCCGTGAGTTCGGCAAACACCCTTTCCGCCGATATTCCGCGTATCATACGAGCGTTCTCTTTCGCCCCGTCTTTCGTCTTTTCGTCGGGCGTAAATCCGAGTTCCGCCGCAAACCGTATAAGTCGTAAAAGTCGCAATCCGTCTTCTCCGAAAGTTTCTTCGGGCAGTCTGCACGTCGTCAGTCTTCTTTCCTTTACGTCGTCCATACCGCCGAGCGGATCGATTGTTTCGCCCGTTACGACGTTCATATAAACGGCGTTGCATTTAAAATCCCTTCTCAAAGCGTCCTGATTTACGTCCGCGCCGAACGTAACGCAAGCGGGGGTATGCGAGTCGCCGACGTAACTTTCTTTGCGAAAACTCGTGTATTCCGTCTTTTTACCGTTTAACTCGAACAGACACGTCCCCGTGTGTTTATACGTTGCAAGAACGGTCAACCCCGCCTTTTTTACGGCTTCGGCAAACTCTTCGCCGAGCGCTTCGCCCGTCAAATCAACGTCCGAATTTCCTTTTAGTCCCGCGAGTTCGTCCCGCACTTTACCGCCGACGAAGTAGACTTTTTTACCCAAAACGCGACATATTTCGTTAAGTTTTTCGATTTTTTGGTTCTTCATATCAATAATTGTATCATATTTCTTGTTTTTTTAAAAGTTTTATTATATAATATTTGCGTTATTTTGTTTTTGTCGGGCTTTTTCCGATTAAAAAAGCAAACTTAAAGGAATACGCAATGATAAAAATCATAGTCAACAAACACGCCGGCTCGGGCAAAGCCGCCGACGCTCTTAACACGGTAGAAGAAATACTCCGCTCAAAAAACATCGGATACGTCGTTTTCGATACGGAAGAAACGCACGACGCTCTGCCTTTGGCGAAAGAAGTTTGCGCGCAGGAAGACACCGACACGGTTATAGTTCTCGGCGGGGACGGAACGTTGCATCAGGTATTGAACGGGTTCGACAATTTTGAAAAAATAAATCTGGGAATTATTCCCTGCGGTACGGGTAACGATTTCGCCGCGGCGGCAAATCTCCCGACGGACATCGCAAAAAGCCTTGACGTAATTTTGACGGGCAACGCCAAGCATACGGATTATTTCCAGATGGGCGACATTCGCGGAATCAACGCCATCGGCACGGGAATCGACGTAGACGTTCTCGTAAGATACGCGAAACATAAAAAAAGAACGAAAAGCACTTATCTTAAAAGTTTGCTTTCTTCCCTTATTCACTTCAAGCCGTACTGCATCGCAAAAACGGTAAACGGCGAAACGACGGAACGCTCTTCCCTTATCGTACTCGCCGCTAACGGAAAATACATCGGCGGGGGACTCAACGTCGCGCCCGATTCCGTTATGGACGACGGACTTATCGATATCGTCGTGGTCGACTCTATGCGTAAACCCGCGCTCCCGTTCGCTCTCGTCAAATTATTGAAAGGCAAAATACTTAAACTTAAACAAACGACTCTCGAACGCGCGAAAGAAGTTCTTATAAAACTCAAAGACGAATCGGGCCCCGTTCAGGTAGACGGGGAAATATATTCGGGCGTACCGATGGACATTAAACTCGTTTCGGGCAAATTAAAGGTGTTCCGTCCGTGATTTCACGACGAAAACGCCGTTTTACGGGCGATAGTCGCCACTTATAATCTTATGATAAAGTTTGAAAAGGTCAATTTGAAAAACAGTGCGAAAGCGGAAAAAATCTTTTCCGCTTGCAATTATATTCTGGCGGATTATTCCGCCGTGTGCGCGTACATGTGGAAAGATTTCTACGACATAAAATACGCGTTTTTTAAAAACGACGCCGTTCAGTCGATGAGATACACCAAACGGGACACGGCGTTTACCCTGCCCGTTTCCGAAAACAAAACGGAAATAATAAAAGAATTCGCGACGGGGTTTAAACACAAAAAAACGCCTTTGGAGTTTTGTTGCGTTCCCGACGACGAACTGCGCGTGCTGTACGATATTTTTCCTTTCGTGAAAACGCATTTCGACAGAACGTGGAGCGATTACGTTTACCTTGCAAGCGATTTCGCCTCGTTTTCGGGCAAAAGGTTTGCGGGACAGCGCAACCACATAAACAAGTTTAAAAGTTTGTACCCCAAATATAAATACGAGCGTATTACCAAAGACAATATCGGACTCGTGAAAGTCTGCATGGACAAATACGCCAAGCAAACGGTTAAAAAATCCACCCTTTCCCATAAAGAAAACGAATGCGCGAAAAAACTTATCGACGAGTATTTTCATTTTAATCTGCTCGGCGGCATGATTACGGTAGACGGCGTTTGCGTTGCTTTTTCGATAAACGAACTCGTGGGCGAAACGCTTATCGTTCACGTCGAAAAAGCGTTAAAATCGTACGAAGGCGTAGGTCAGGTCATCGTCAACGAGATAGCGAAAGACTACGGCGCGAAAGCGTATTATATCAACCGCGAAGACGATTCGGGCGACGAAGGACTGCGCGTAAGCAAACTTCAATACCACCCCGTCGAAATAATGAACAAAAACTTCGTGAGAGTGTACAAAACGTTTTATAACGTATACGATATGCCTACCCTGCGCGGCGAAAACGTCGTCGTAAGCAATCTTACGCCCAAAGACAAGGAAAGTTATTGCCGTATGTACGTCGACGAAAAACTCAACGAATTCTGGGGCTACGACTACCGCGCCGACATAAAAAAACCTTGCCCCGAATCGTTCTATCGCATGCAGCGTAAAGACTTAAAAGAAAAAACGTGTTTCTCGTTAAAAGTTACAGACAAGGCTACGGGCAAGTTCGCGGGGGAAGTTTGTTTGCACAATTTCGATTATTTCGGAAACGCGGAAATAGGCGTAAGAATACTCCCCGAATATCAACGCAAAGGGTACGCCGCCGAAAGTCTTAAACTTTTAACCGCGTGGGCGTACAAAAAAGGCGCGAAAAAAGTTTACGCAAAATGCTATAAAGAAAACCTTCCGAGCAAAACTCTTTTGGAAAAAGTTTTTTCTTTCGACCGCACGGACGATACGTATTACTATTTTATCGCAAACAAGCCCTGACTTTTCTTTTAAAACGGGCGAACGGTTGATTACCCAAATCTCTTTTTTGCGTTTATCTAAAAAACCCGCCCGTATTTTTCGGACGACCTTTTATCGGGTTATTCGTCGATAATTATAAACGTTCCGCCCGCCCGAGTTTTCGGGCGGGCGTGTTCTTTCTGTAAAATAAAACTCCCGCCGACGATATTCGCCGACGGGTATTTTGCTCTCAACATTACTATTTTACCATACTTTTTTCTTGCCGTCAATAGGTTTTTAAAAAATAAAGCCGACAATATTTTTCATTTCGGTATTGACTGACGGGCCCTTTAATGGTATAATCTAATTGAAAAAGGGAGAACTTTAAAAGGAGATTATACCGATGAACCACTTTTGATTAAAAATACAAAAAGGAGGTACGGTCCGAAAATTAGTTTTGTTCACGACTGATAAAGTAAATGTAAGTAAACCACACCTTCCCCTTTTATATTTTTAGTAGGAGAGACTCCCATGTACAACTAATCTCGAACGCGTCAGGTCAGGACTGACGCGTTCTTTCTGTTTGTCCGTTGTCAAACGCCCTTTAATTCACCCGCCGCCGTCTTTTTGCGGCGCGCGCTTTACACGGCCCCGCGGTTTTTGTCGGCGGTATACAAAGCGCCGCTTTTTTCTGTTAAAAAGATTTTTGGAAAAATATCTTATAAATCGTTGACAATAAAATTAAAATATTATATAATTATCAAGCATCAAGCGAGGATGGCGGAATTGGCAGACGCGTGCGTTTAAGGGGCGCATGGGAGACCGTGTGGGTTCAACCCCCACTCTTCGCACCAAAAAGTCCGATACGGAAGTATCGGGCTTTTTTATTTTCGCCGATTTTACGGTCAATACCGTTTTTATTTGTTAACCTGCGCGGGCTTTTGCAACTGATTGCAAAAGCCCGCGTTTTTAATCCCCCGAATCGTCCGTATAAGCGGCTTTTTATTAAAAAACCGTATAAAACCCATTTTTATTCAAAAAAACCTTTGCGGAAAAGTTTAAGTTCCGCGTTGACGTGTCGTTTGATGATTTTGCCTGTTTCTTTCGGGCTTGCCCTTTTCAGTTTCGTTGCGACGTCGTTTTTCATACCATGAGTAATATTAGCGACAAGGCGCATAAATATACGCTGAACCACCGCGTTTTGCCGTTTATATACACTTTTTCCACAAAATATACAGCCAGCGTTCCGCTTACAAACGCCGCAATCCCGCCGAACAAAGTCGGCATAACGGCAATATTCCCCCATCCGCCGTTGAAAAATCCTTTGACGAGTTCGTACGCTATTCCGCCCAGAATTACGGGTATGCTCATTAAAAAAGTAAAATCGGAAAGCGTTTTTTTGTCAATGCCGAGCAGCAATCCCGTTGAAAACACCGCGCCGCTTCTTGAAATCGCGGGGACGACCGCAACGGCTTGCGAAAATCCCAGCCACACCGCGTCTTTCGTCGTAACAAGCGTTTTTTTCGGTTTGTATTTAGTTTCCGCAACGAATAAATACGCCGCCGTGATTAAAAAGCCGAGCCATAAAAACTTACCGCCAAAGAACGCTTTATCGACGAAATCGCCCAAAAAAACGCCCACCGCCCCCGCGGGAACGGTGGCGATAATCAACCGCGCGGCGAACTTGCCGTTCATTCTTCTGATGACTTTACTCTTCGTCATCGCTACGGCGAAAAGCGTTCCCGCGTGCAACAGCAACGAAAAAAACAATCCACCGTTTACGCCGAGAAGTTTTTCCGTTAAAATTATATGTCCCGAACTGGACACGGGCAAAAACTCCGTCAGTCCCTGAACGAACCCCAAAATTATACCTTGATAAACTTTCATATACTACGTTTAATCGCATACGGCGTCGACTTAACCGTATCGTAGTACTAATATATAAAGCGCGGCGTGGCAAAATGCCACGCCGCGTAAAAGTTTATTTCTTTTTCTTTTTTTTGGTACATTCGGAACAGTCGCCGTTACAAAACCCGCACGTTCGTTTTCCCGTTACTTTACAATACACGATATACGCTATCGCGCTTATTACCCACAAAACAAGCACGCAAATAATGATTATCTCTAACGCGCCCATTATATCACCGCCAGATTATACACGATAACGGCAAATACCCACGCTATGAGTATCTGGTAAAGAACGACCAGCAACGTTTTCCAGACCGACTTGTATTCCTTTTTCATCGTCGCGACCGCCGCAACGCAGGGCGTATACAACAACACGAACGTCAAAAACGCAAGTATAGACGGTATACCGCCGATTATTCCGACAATATTTCCGCTCCCCGCAAGCATTTCCATAGTACTTATAACCGCTTCTTTCGCAGTGAACCCCGCAATCAGCGCGGACACCGCGCGCCCGTCGCTTATGCCCATGGGCTTAAACACGGGGGCGATAAAGTTACCGATATGAGCAAGCAAACTCGTCTGATCCGCCGTACCTTCCGCGATAAACACGAGTTTTGAGTTGTACGCCTGTAAAAACCATACGATAAGCGTCGCTAAAAATATTACCGTGAACGCTCTCGTTAAAAAGTCTTTCGCCTTTTCCCACATCAACAACAGCACGCCTTTCATAGACGGCAACCGATAGTTGGGGAGTTCCATTACGAAAGGCACGGGGTTGCCTTTATAAATAAGGTTGCCCGACACGAACGCCGTCAATACTCCTAAAATTATACCGAACAGATACAAACACGCAATGATAAGTATCTGATACCCCAAACTGAAAAGTCCGCACTTGACGATTGAAAAATACACGACGGCTTTTGCCGAACAACTTATAAACGGAATAAGCCCTATCGTTACTTTTCTGTCCCGTTCGCTCGCAAGCGTTCTCGTACTCATTATCGCGGGGACGGAACAACCGAACCCGAGTATAATCGGCACGAAACTCCTGCCCGAAAGTCCTATCTTACGCAACGGTTTATCCATAATAAACGCGATTCTCGCCATATACCCGCTGTCTTCGAGCAAGGACAAAAAGAAAAACAATATAACTACGTCGGGCAGCAAAGATATTACCGCGCCTAATCCCCCGAACAACCCTTTTTCCAAAAAGTCGGTTACGGCGGGATTCATACCGTACTTGTTCAACCCTTTCGTAGTAACCGCGCACAGTTTATCTATGCACCACTCTATACCCTTGCCAAGATACCCGCCGATAAGAGTAAACGTAAGGACGTATATCGCCACCATGATAACGACAAACAGCGGAATCGCCGCCCACCTGTTCGTCAACACCTTATCGATTTTTTCGCTTCTTTTTCTCTCTTTGCTTTCCGAACTGTGTTTCACGCAAGCGGCGGACACTTTCTCGATAAACTCGTACGTCATCGACGCCACGGCGGCGTCCCTGTCCATACCCGTTTCGTTTTCCATTTCGACGATGCTATGCTCCAAGAGTTCCTTTTCGTTTTCGTCAAGTTCTAACCGTTCGGCAAAATCCGTGTCGCTGTAAATAAGATTCATAACGCAAAATCTGGTAGCGATTCCGATTTTCTCGGCATGGTCTTCAATCAAATGGTACGTCGAGTGAATACACCTGTGCACCGCTTCCTGCTTGTCGCAGATATCCGTTACCTTAGGCATAACCTTGTTTTTAGCCTGTTCGTACGCAACTCTTATGAGTTCGTCTACGCCCTCGTTCTTACTCGCCGAAATAGGCACGACGGGACACCCCAGCATTTCGCTCATTTTGGCGATGTCGACGGTACCCCCGTTGTTTCTCATCTCGTCCATCATGTTAAGAGCGATGACCATAGGTATTTTCATCGTCATAAGTTGAGTCGTAAGATAAAGGTTTCTCTCTATCGTCGTCGCGTCGAGAATATTTATAATACCGTCGGGTTTTTCTTTCAACAAAAAATCTCTCGTAACGATTTCTTCTTCCGTATACGGTCGGAGCGAATAAATTCCCGGCAAATCCACCAACTCGCAATCTTTAAGCGTTCGTATACTACCCGTTTTGGAATCGACCGTAACTCCCGGAAAGTTCCCGACGTGCTGATTCGCCCCCGTAAGAGCGTTAAACAACGTAGTCTTTCCGCAGTTCTGGTTACCTATCAATGCAAACTTCATTCTTCTCTCCCAAGACTCTCCCGCGATTACTTTTCAGCCGAGCCTTCGGCAACCGCTTCGATATACTTTTCGACTTCGATGTTCTTCGCTTCGTCTTTACGTATGGTAAGTTCGTATCCGCGAAGCCTTATTTCTATCGGATCGCCCATCGGCGCGCGTTTCACTATCATAACGGGCGTTTTGGGTATAAGCCCCATATCGAGCAACCTGCACCGCAAAATCCCCGCGCCGTTTACCTTGGTAATTACAGCCTTTTCGCCGTCTTTGATTTTATCAAGAGTCATAATTTCTCCGTATAGCGGGCGTTTAATTACCCCCGCCGCCTGACCTTGCGCTAAGTTTTTTAAAACGAAAACTTCCGCGCGGTTCAACCTTTATCAGTATATTACAATTATATCGATAAGTCAACAATTTATGAGCAACCGCCACCCCCGACTTTCAAAACTTTTTTCTTTTTACCGCCGACCCGCCGCAACTTTATTTTACCCCGCCGCGACTCTTTTCGCCGCTTAAATCAACTTTTATTTCAATAAACTATTCGTAAAAAAGAGCCGTTCCCAACGAGAACGACTCTTTATATTTTTTTACTTTATTCTTTTTTCGCAAACAGCCCTTTGATTGCTTCTATTAAATCCGCAAAAGATTTTTTCTTGACGACGAACCAGACAATCGCAAAGCCGCCAAGCCCCGCGACCGCTACCGTTCCGATTACGATACCCGCAATTTGTCCGCCCGAAAGACCGTCCTTTTTATCGGGCGTCGGGGTGATATCGCCGCCGCCCGAAGTCTTGTTTTTGTACACGGCGGTAAGAGTCTTTTCGTCCGTTACTTTAAAGGTATATTCCTTTTGGGCGCTTACGATTTTTCCGCTTTCGTCCTGCCAGCCAACAAACTCTTTGCCTTCTGCCGGCTCGTTTGCGGTAACGGTTATGCTTTCGCCTTTTTTAACAACTCCCGCGCCTGTTCCGCCTTTGACTTTGATTTCAATCGACGGAGCAGCGTCAACATCTCTGAAATGCGCTTTGATTTCGATTTCGCATGCAGGCATTACAAAGGTTGTCTTGGCGCTTGTCGCGCTTTTAAACTCAATGATTACGCCCGCCGTTTCGCAAGTCCATTTGTCAAAAACCTTTCCTTCTTTTGTGCCTGCCGTTATGGTTATGGTTTCACCGGCTTTTGCAACTTCTTTGTCTTTCGTGCCGTCCACAATAACTATACCGTACTTTGTAACAGACAAATAGGTTGCCTCAAAGGTTACGTTACCTGCCGGCATTCGGAAAGTAATTTCCGTTTTGGTCAAGTCCATACCCGTCGTGTCAAGTCCTTCTACTTTCCACTTGTCGAAGTACATATCGGTTTCAGGCTCGTTTGCCTTTACGGTAACTTCCGTTTGATATATTGCCATTTCAGGGATTGCCGTTCCTTTAATAACGGTAATTATATACGTTTCGTCTTCAAACGTTGCCGCAACGGTTACGTCACCCGCCGGCATTGTAAAGGTAGTAGTTACGTTCATTTCGTCGGCAAAGGTAACGCCGCTTTCCGACGTCCATTTCGCAAACCTTTTACCCGTCGGAACGGTTGCGGTTATTGTTACGCTTGCGCCTTCTTCATATTCGCCGCCACCGGTACCGCCGTTTACGGTTACTTTATGCGTGCCGATCTTCGGAATAATAAGATTAGCGGCGGTAACTTCTTTTTTGTTTTCGTCAAAGAGTTTTTCGCAAACCGAACACTTATAGTGTTTTTTCGTGCCGGTTTTTTCCGCCGTTGCAGGTACTTCGGGTATCAACTCGCCATAGGTATGGTCGTTGGTGATAGGAATAGTCAAGTCCGCAATTTCTTTGCGGGTTATCGGATCGCAATGCTTTCCGCACAATTTGCAATCTCTATGCGCCTTTACGCCGGTATTTTTGCACGTTGCGGAAACTTCTTCAACCAAATCGTCCAACACGTGTCCGTCCGGATCGACAGGTATAACAAAATCGGTAATTTCCGTATTGCTTGCGTCGTAATCCTTGTCGCAAATACTACAATGTTTGTACCCTTTTCTGCCCGGGGCTTGGCAAGTCGCGTACTTTTCTTCTACCCAACCACCAAAATCGTGCCCGTAGTACGGACTGATAGGAGTTTTCAACGCTTCTTCCGTCGTTTTGTTTTTGGTTTCGTCAAAATACTGTCCGCAATCTACGCATTTGTAATGCGCTTTCATGCCGCCTGCTTTGCACGTTGCGGGAACTTCTTCAATAAGCGTGCCCAACGTGTGAGCGTCGGGATTTACGTCAATCGTCAAACCCGCTTCCGTCGTTTCTTTTTTGCTTTCGTCAAAATACTTTCCGCAATCCGAACAACAATAATGCGCTTTCATACCGCCTGCGTTGCACGTTGCGGGAACTTCTGCAATAAGTTCGCCAAAATTATGGCTTACGGCAAGGGTAACGGTTACAACGCCGCTTGCCAGATAGTTGTCGTCTTCCGCATATCTTACTTCGTACTCGCCCGCTTCAAGCCCCGTAATCGTACTTGACGCGCAAGCCGTATAATCCGCGTCGCCGACTTTTCTGTATTCCATCGCGGTGGTAACGCCGTCTATATTGCCAAAACCTTCTCTGCACGAAATCGGGTTGGCGATAAGCCCGACGGGGACGGCCGATCGCTCTGCCTTGTTAATCACGAACTCTTTGGTGAAACTGCCTTCATACGCGCCCTTACCCGTAACGGTAACAACGTAAGTACCCGCGTCAACGGGTTTGCCGTCAAAATCGAGCCCGCCGGTTAAGCCCGTTTTTATTTCATAACTTACTTCGTAGTCGGCGCCCCTGACAAGCGTTCCGCCAAATGTCGGCTCTTGCGCCGTTTCGTTGTACGTTTTTGTCAGGTCTGTAACGGGCACGTGCTCTTCGGTTATTGCCACCGTGATCGGTTTGACAACTTCATAGTCAACGGTGCCAACGTATATGTATGAATAAGTGTTATAAATCGCATCGGGTTTTTGGTTGTCCGCGCGCAACTCGCCGTCTATATAAACGGATACGCCGTCTTTGTTTAATACGTGAGTCCTTCCGTATTCGTCTTCGATGCGAAGTTGGTTTTTATACATGTAAGTTCCTTCCGTAAACGTCGCGTCTTCATATCTTTTCCAAGCCGTTCCTGCTTTCTTATACCATTCACCCATGGTGTTGGAAAACTTTGCCTGCTCGCCTTCCGTAAAAGTAAACGAAGGGTTAAACACGGGTTTGCCATAACCTAATTTTTCACCGATGTTTGAAGTTGCCCTGATTACGCTGATTACTTCGCGGTCTGCGGGGAGTACGTACGTGTTGCCGACACTCAGGGTGATTTCCTTTGTGGCGGGTTCCGCTGCGCCGTCCGCCACCGAAAACGCGGTTATCGGTTTGTTTATATAATTTTCGCCGATATCCCATTTTTTGTCTTTAATAAAATCCAGCGGCGTGCCTGCCGGAGCAACTACTTCATACTCTTTTGAAAAAACCCAATCGTACGAATAATCAGCATAAACCGTAGGGATAGAATTGTCTGCCCATTTTACGCCGTTTACCGTAACGGTAATGCCGTTTTTGTCAAGTACGTGAGTTGTGCCCCCGCCGCTGTAACTATCGATACGAATTTGAGTTCTATATCTATAAGTCCCTTCCGTAAACGCTGCGCCCGAATAATCATCCCAGCCGCCTGTCGCGGTCTTCTTTTGCCAGTCGCCACTGGTGCTAAACTGCGCCGGTACGTCTTTTTCTATGTTAAAAGTCGGTCGTACAACGCTTTTTCCGAAGCCTATAATTTCATCAACGTTTGAGGTTGCGGTGATAGTGCCGACTACGATGCGCGGGCCTGTTTCTTCCGCGCGCGCCGTGTTTGTCGGGTTTGCAAACACTATGCCGAGCATAAGCGCAAGGCACGTTATAAGCCCCGTAATCAGCGACAATATTTTTGTTCTGTTAGTTTTTCCCTGTGTCATATTCGTATCTCCTTTTTACGTTTTTTCGGGATATGTTAAAGTCGTTTGCGCGACTTAAAGCCTTTGTTACAGCGTTGTTCCTTTGTTTTCGCGCGATAGTCTTTCGGCAGCCTTTGAACTTAGCCCCGTTGCGATAGCGTTACGGTTTTACGTTATGAAAGCAAAAACGCCCCGCCCCATAGTTAAACTATGTTGCGGAACGTTCAAACGCTACTCGTAATGTTCAAAAAGGGCAAAGACGTCGGTCGCTTGCTTGCTTACTTGCTTGCTTGCTTGCTTGCTTGCTTGCTTGCTTGCTTGCTTGCTTGCTTGCTTGCTTGTAACGATTGTCGCGCGATTTTCATATTTTGTCAACCCCTTTTGCCGTATCTTTCGGGTTTATTTTTGCTTTTTTTGTTTCCGAGCGATACGTTTGTTAAAATTATTTTATCATAACTTTATTTAAAAATCAAGTTTGTTTTAATATTTTTTATAATATGCTTATTAGTTTTTTGACCTTACCCCCGCAACCGTCGGGCTTAAAGCGGGTATAAAAGTTAAGAACTCTAAAAAATCGAATATTATATTCTCTATCTTTATTCTGCGATATATGTTATTTTTATCTTATAATATACGGATAAGGAAAGAAGAAAAAATGAAAAAATTGTTGCTCGCTTTAATTTTGGTTTTCGTTCAATTGTTTTTCGTAGCGTGTTCGGTCGGGGGGCAAAGTCCCGATAACGACAAAGATAAGGTCGATACGGGCGAACCGCCCGTCGTTTCCGAAAGCGTTTATTCAAAAATGTCGTCCGTCGAGTTCGTAAAGGAGTTGGGGCTCGGTTGGAATCTCGGCAACGCGTTTGAAAACAACCTTAGCGGTTATCCCGACACCGAATACGGTAATTCTATCGTTGCGGAACTCGGTTTCGATAGCAGAGAAATGTTTTGCGAAGTCAGAAATCAGCAAGATATTTATCGCGGAGCGGTTACGCCGTCTACGATAAAAGCCGTGTACGACAAAGGTTTCCGCAGTATACGAATCCCCGCAAGTTGGTCTAACCACATGAACGAAAACGGGATTATTCATAAGGTCTGGCTGGACCGTATCAAACAAGTAGTCGATTACGTGTTCGAATACGACGATATGTTCGTCATTCTGAACATTATGGACACGCCGAATATAGGGGCGTATTATCTCGACGACGCTCATTACGAAAAAACGAAAAGCCTTGTTATCAACGTGTGGGAACAACTCGCCAAAACGTTTAAAGATTACGACGAACGGCTTATTTTTGAAAACCTTAACGAACCGCTTCATTCAAAACTCGGGTGGAGCATGTATCCGCAAACGAACGCAACCGAGTATAAAGAATGTATTAAAAACGTCAACGAGTTCAATCAATTATACGTCGATATAGTGCGCGGGCAAGGCTCGAAGTGCAACGCGCGAAGATTTTTGTCCGTCGGCGGGTACGGGAATACGGGGTATTTCACTTACGACGAGTCGATAAACGCAATCGCTCGGTTCGAACTTCCCAAGGACGACGCGACCGACAGACTTTTGATGAATATTCACGCTTATTCGCCTAACGGGTTTTCGTTCGGGAAAGATTCTTCTTGGGAAGAAGCCGACGACTTAAACAACCCGTCGGGCATAAAAGCAATGTTTACGGCGATAGGCAACGCGTATACCAAACGGGGAATAGGCGTTATCGTAAGCGAATGGGGCAGCGTTTATAAAAACAAGCGCGGATACGACGTTTACAGAAAAAACCACGCGACCTATTTCGTCAAAAACGCTACGGAAAACGGCGTGTGCGTTATGGTTTGGGACAACAATACGAGAAGCACGTCCTGGACTACCGAGTATTTCGGACTTTTAAACAGACATAAAGCAAGCGGACTTTACGACGATATGCAAAACCTTTCGGGCGTTAAATACGACAACAATTCCCTTTGGTTTTCCGAAAGCGTAATCGACGGTATGTTCAAAGGCTTATCGCTCGGGCAAAATCAATCTTAAACACGCATTTTTCCATACAACCGCGACTTACAAAACGTAATTTATCGCCGACTGCCGCCGTTTAACAAGACATAGACCACGACTTACAAAACGTAATTTATCGCCGACTATCGCCGTTTAACAGGGCATAGACCACGACTTACAAAACGTAATTTATCGCCGACTATCGCCGTTTAACAGGGCATAGACCACGACTTACAAAACGTAATTTATCGACGACTATCGCCGTTTAACAAGACATAGACCACGACTTACAAAAGCTAATCCCGCAATTTATCGACGACTGCCGCCGCAAGGCTATACGAACGACCGTCCTTTTCGGACGGCCGTTATGATTTTCTTTTTCTTATTTGTTCGTTTTTGTTTCGGGCAGAAGTATTTCAAACACCGCGCCGTTATCGTTATAGGCTTTAACCACTCCGCCGTGGACCTTGACGATTTCTTTCGTCAGCGCAAGCCCTATGCCCGTGTTGCCTTTTCTGCCTGTATAAAACCGATCGAAAACGTGCGGCAAGTCTTTTTTGTCTATTCCGTCGCCGTCGTCTGAAACGGTAATGCGGACTTTTTCTTTTTCCGTTTCGCATTTGACGGTTACTTTACCGTTACAATATTTGAACGCGTTAGCGATAAGATTCGACACGGCTTTGCGTATTTGTTTTACGTCGCACAAAACAACCGCTTCGTCGCACAGTTCGGTTTTCAGTTCTTTTCCGTCGTTTTCAAACACGGGCGTAAACGAACACGTTACGTTTTTTATTATTTCCGTTACGTCCGTTTTATTAAACTCGGGTTTCGTTTGCGCGGAATCGATTTTCGATAACGCAAGCAGTTCTTCTATGAGTTCCGTCATTCTGTCGCTTTCTTCCAGAATAATGCCGACTGATTCTTTTGCGGGCAGAATGCCCGTCTGTATTCCTTCCGCATATCCTTGAATAGCCATAAGCGGCGTTTTCAGTTCGTGCGAAGCGTTCTGAAAAAACGAGTGTCTTATTTCCTGCGCCGATTCGATTGTCTTGCCGAGTTTAAGTCCTATCAGGCATATCGCCGCGCCGACGAATATCACCGCGCCGCAAACAATCTTGTTCAGCCATCTTACGTAGTTTAATATCGCGTTTATATCGACGTACAATACGTACTCGTATTTTTCCGACGAGTTGTCGTAGGCAGAGTATACCGCCAAAACGATGTTTCGGTTTTTGTCTTTCGTTTTGTAAAACTCTCCGCGAGCGGGTTTTTTATTTTGACAAAACGCCAAAACCGTCTTTTCCGTTTCGGTAAGATAAACCAAATCTTCGGTTACGTGTCCGAGTTCCAGATACGCCACGCTCGAACTCAAAAAGTTTACGTCGGTTTTTTCGTTTTCGGCATAAGAATCGTCGACTTCGTGTTTTATCGCGTTTTTCGCTTGTCGTTCCAGATTTTTCGGAATCACGACGTTTACGACGACGAGCATCGCGCAAAGAATCAACGCGACCGAACATAAACACGTCAAAACTATTTTCAGTTTAATTTTCGTCATCGGTCGCTCTCCGTTTTTCCTAGTTTATAGCCGTAGCCCCACACGGTTTCTATCGTAGCGACGCTTTTCGCGGCGGACAGTTTCTTTCTTATTCTTCTCACCGTTTCGTCGATTGCGCGCGTTTCGACGTCTTCGCCGAATCCCCATATTTCGTCCAGCAACCCGTCCCGAGAATATGTTTTTTGCGGTTCGTTCATCATAAACGACAACAATCTCATTTCCGTTTTCGTCAGCGGAACGAGCGTTTGTTCGGCAAACACCGAATGTCCGTCTTCCGAATACGTCAGGTCGGCGTATCTTAAAACTTTGTCTTTCGTCTTTTTTTCGCCTGCCATTTCCGCCCGTCTTAAAAGGGCTTTTACTCTCATCAAAAGCATCGTCGGGCGAAACGGTTTGGTAAGATAGTCGTCGCCTCCCAGAGTTATTCCGTTGACGTAGTCGAGTTCGCCGTCTTTTGCGGTAAGCAGAATAATCGGCACGGAAGAAAACCGCCGCAACTCTTTAACGCATTCTATACCGTCTTTGCCCGGCATCATAACGTCCAGAATAACCAAATCGGATTCTTCTTTCCCGAACGCGACAAGGAGCGAATCGCCCGTTTCAAACGCTTTGACGTCGTACCCGTCGCTTTCCAAAAAGTTTTTCAAAAGTTCTCGTATGTTTTTTTCGTCGTCGGCAATATAAATCTTGTACGCCATAAACTCTCTCCACGCGCAAGCGGCGTCGCCGATCGGCAACGCCTGTCGCTATTTAACTTTTTTATTTTTTACCATCTTCCGCAGTTAGCCCCGCAAATACCGTACAGTTTTTGAGATATTTCGTTGAGTTTCGCAAGGTCGCCGAGTAAGATTTCTTTTTCTTCCGCCGTCAAAACGGTAAGGTTCGCAATATGTTTCGCTTCGTCGAAATCGGCGTAATCGAAATCGTCGGGGAGTTCGTCGTAGGACGCGTAAACCTTATCCCAAAGTTCCGCGCGAAGTTCAACGAGTTCGTCAAACTCTTTTTTCAACGCCTGAATATTATCGTTTTCGAGTTCCGCTTCTTCACACGCCTTTGTAAAGTTTTCGCCGAAAAAGTTTTCGTCCGTTTCTACGAAAGATATATCGCGGTCGTCGCTACCGTTGTCCGCAAAATAATTTACGTCCGTTTCGGCAAAATCGCAACGATCGTCTTTGCAACCGTTATACAAAACGTCTTCGTCTTTATCAAACAGTTCGTCGTAAAGTTTTTCGAGTTTAGAGTCGAGTTCGTCAAGCGCGGTTACGTTATTTAAAAGACTTGCCTTTTCGTCGGCGGTGAGCGTTTCAAGAGCGTCGATAAACGCCTTTTCGTCAAAATCGTCGGGGAGTTCGTCAAGTTTTTGCAGTTCCGCAAAATACTTTTCCCAAAGGTCCGCGCGCTCGTCAAACAATTTTTGATATTCCGCTTCGAGAACGTCGATTTGATTTATCGTTTGTTCGATTTGCGAAGATTTTGCGTTTTTATCCGCAGCGGCTTGCGCGGTGGCGCGATTCGGCAACAACGCGGTCGTAAGAGCGATTACCGTAACGGCTATCGCAATCGCGATAATCGTCAACGTCGTTCTCGTTGTTTTAATAGATTTTTCGTTTTTCATAGGTTATACTCCTTTTCTTTTATTTGCAAGCCTTTCGCTTACGATTGAAGTATATCACGTTATTCAACCCGAAATCCCCGAAAACCTGCGGTATGTTTGCAACAATTCTGCAACAATTTTCGATTTTTTCGATTATAACAGTTTTTCGATGATTTTTTCTATGTCCGCCGCGCTTTTCAGCCCCGCAAAGGACGTCGCAGCCTTTCCGTTTTTAAAAAACAAAACCGTCGGAAGATTTACCACGCCGAACTTTATGGCGAGGCTTTCTTCTTCGTCTACGTCTACCTTAACGACTTTTATTTCGTCGGCATATTTTTCGGACAACTCTTCTAAAATCGGCGCGAGCGCTTTACACGGCCCGCACCACGTCGCGTACAAATCTACAAGCACGAGTTTGTCGGACGATGCTACTTCTTTTATAAAATTGTTTTTATTTACGTTGATTATCATTGTTATATCTCCCGTCGGTTTAATATTCCGTTTATATAATTTCTCAAAGTCGCTTCGCTCATCGCGCCGACGACTTTTTCTTTTACGTTACCGTCCGCGTCGATAAACACCGTAACGGGTATTCCCGTGATTTCGTATGCGGTAGCCCCTTCTTCGTTGTCGTCGAAGTAAAAGGGAAAGGTATATCCGTTTTGTTCGACGAATTGTTTCACGTAGTCTTTGTTTAAATATACGCTTACCATCAAAAACTCCGCTTGTCCTTTCAATTCTTTTGCAAGCTTATCGAAATGAGGAAGTTCCGCTTTACAAGGAGCGCACCACGCCGCCCAAAAATTAACGATTAAGGGTTTTCCTATAAACTCGGAGAGTTTTACCCTGTTGCCGTTTACGTCGGTTGCCGTAAAGTCTTTATAATTTCCCGTCGTAACGGCGGCTTTCTTTATCTCGAAAACGAACGTTCCCGTAGTTTCCTTATGAGTTTCCGTTTCGGCAACGGTGATTTTCACCGTATATTTACCCACTTCTTTCGGCGCTTTTGAAAAACTTTCTTCGCTCCCGTAAACGGCAAACGCAATACCGACTTCGCCGTCGCCGTCATACTCAAAATCGTCGGCAGACACAACCACCGCTTTACCGTCGTAAACCTTGTCCAGCGTTACGCCTTGTTTCGTTTTTATAACGCGTTCGAGTTTCGTAACCGCAGGAATAACTTCCCGTTTTTTATACCCGCACTCTTTGCAAACGCGCTCTTTTACCCCTTGTTTCGTCGCGGTGGATTCTTCTATTACCGTCCATTCGCCGAAAACGTGTTTCGCCTTGTCCGTTTTCGCGTCGCAATGCGCGTCCGTACAAACGCGATAGTGGTATTCTTCGTCATACCTTAACCGTTTGGTAAACTCATGTCTTTTTTCATTACACCCGACCGCCGCAGATGAAAGCGTCGCCACGCTAACCGCAGTTGCGAAAACGATAAATATTCTTTTCATTTCAGTTCCCCTTTAATAATTGCGTTAAATAGTTTCGTATAACCGATTCACTCATCGCTCCCAAACGTTTCGCTATTATTTTCCCGTCCGCCGATATGAAAAGCGTTTCGGGAACGGACGAAATCCCGTAAGCGGAAGCCGCGGAATCGTCGTTGTCGAAATAAAGCGGAAAAGTATAGCCGTTTTGCGAAACGAAATCAAGAGTTTTTTGTTTTTTGCCGTCGTAGAACACGTTGACCATTAGAAAGGTTACCCTATCGCCGTATTCTTTTGCAAGTTTATCGAAATGAGGCAGTTCGCTTTTACAGGGAGCGCACCAGTACGCCCAGAAGTTTATAACGACGGGTTTTCCTATAAACTCGGAGAGTTTCGTTACGTTACCGTCGGCGTCCGTCATAAAAAACTCTTTATATTGTTCTTTGCCGCTAGCGGAAACACCGCCCGACGGATCGTATTTCCCGGACAATTTTTTATACCCGAAGTACGCGCCCGCCAACGCGCCGACAAACAGTACCGCAATCATTACGGTTAAAATAATCTTTTTTGTTTTTTTCATCGACTTATTCTCCTAACTTAAAATCGCGCCGATTTTGTCCATAACGCCTGCCGCCATTAAAACGCCCATAACGACGAGCAAACTTCCGCTGACGATTTTTATAACTTTGAAATGCCTTTTGATAAACCCGAACAGTTTTTTCGTTTTGTCCGTAAGAATCGCCGTTACTATAAACGGGATTCCTATTCCCAACGAATAAAACAGCAGCAACAATATGCCTTTCATAACCGTTCCCGAAGCGGAAGCAAGCGCAAGCGCCGAGCCTAAAAAAGCCCCCGTACACGGACCTACTCCCACCGCAAACACTATGCCGAACAAAAAAGCCGACCATACGCCGTTTATCTTATACGTCTTTTTCAGACCCTTGAAAAAAGGCAACCCGAACAACCCTATATAAGACAATCCGAATATGATAACTATAACGCCCGCAACGATATTGATAACCTTTTTATATTTACTTATATATCCGCTGATAAGCCCGACCAGTCCGCCGAAAACGACGAACATAAGAGTGAACCCGAAGACAAAAAATAAAGACCTTATAAGCGCGCGATATTTTTTCTTGTTCGCCTTTTTGCTTTTTTCGTCCGCAACCGCTTGCGTTGTTTCGTTTGTTTGTTTTTCCGCATTGTTCTCCGTTGTGACTATCGGCGTTATGTCCGTACCGTTTTTTTCTACGTTATCTTCCGGCTCAACAGACCGCGTTACTTCGTCGGTGATTTCCCGAGCAATCGCTTCTTGCGGCGCGCTCTCGCTTTCCTCTTTTATTATTTGCGTTGTTTCTTCAACGCTCTTTTTTACGTTTTCTTCGGCTTCAACAAACCGCGTTACTTCGTCGGTGATTTCCCGAGCAATCGTTTCTTGCGGCGCGCTACCGCTTTCCGCTTTTATTATTTGCGTTGTTTCTTCAACGCTCTTTTTTACGTTTTCTTCGGCTTCAACAGACTGCGATTCCCACTCGTCGGTTTCGTTGTCGCCCGCGAAATAGGAAAGATACAACGGTATCATCGGCAACATACACGGCGATATAAACGATGCAAGCCCTTCGAAAAACGTCAACAAAAAGTCCATAATCACGCACCTTTTTTGTTTAATTATACCTTTTCTCGTTTGCAAATAAAAGAGAGTTGCTCTCATAACGAAAAAGCCGAACGGGAAACCGTTCGGCTACGCTATTTACAACTCTTCGCTTTTTTCGGACAAGAATATTACAATCCTATGCCCGTAATTTTTTCATTGTTAAATTATATTGTTTTTTCAATTACAATATCAACCCGTTTTTTTAAGTCGGCTTTGCGACAATTTCTCAAAGCGACCGAAAAGAACCCGCCGTAATTTGCCGCGGCATTTTAACCGTATTCCGTTTGTCTTGTCGTCAAAGCATATTTTTTAATTTTTGTATATCGAGTATTTTGATTTTCCCCCGACCGTATTCGATTATTCCGTCTTTGGCAAACTGTCTTATGGTTTTCCCCGCGACTTCTCTTGCCGAACTCGTCATTTTCGCGACTTCTTCTTGCGTTATCTTAAACTCCGTTTCGCCCGTATAAACGTATCTCTCCACTAAAAACGCCGCCATTCTTCTTTCGTACCGAGTAAACAAAAGCCCGTGCAACGTCGTCATGCATAGGGAAAACCTGTCCGTAAGCGTTTCAAAAATAACGCACCTGACCTCCGCGTTCGCTTCCATAATTTTCTTTACTGCGCACGACTTTACCGTTAAAAGAACGCTGTCCTTTTCTACCACGAATTTGGCGTCGAACGTGATATGTTCGAGAACGCAAGCCGCCGACAATAAGCCTATTTCGTTCGCGCGCAATTCAAACAAGGTTATCTCTCTGCAATTTTCGTCGTCTATTATCGCCCGAACTTCTCCTTCGAGTATCAAAAACGGACCGATGCAGTGGTTTATAAGCCCCGTGATTTCTTCGCCTTTTTTGTAAACCTTTATTTCGGAATTATCGAAAACGATTTTCTTTTGTTCGTCCGTCAGATATTCATAAAAAGGCAAGCCTTGTATCGCCGTTGTTTTTTCAAACATATTTTTGCTCCTTAATTTTTCTTATATTACGCATTTTTATTATTTGCCGCCAACCGATGAACGCTCAGAAACATCTGCTCTTTCGCGTACTGCTTTTGGCTTGCCCCTTGCCTTAAAAAGACGCCCTTGCCGAAAATCAACTTTCTCGTATAAACACAGTTCGGTTGCTCCTAAAAAAGTTAACCTCGTTGAAAAACCGTTCCCTTGCGGGTTGTTTGGCTTGCCCGTCGCCGTCAAAAGACATTCTTGTCAAAAACCGACTTTCTCGTATAAACACAGTTCGGTTGTTGCCTAAAAAGTTAACCGTGTTAAAAAAAACTTCTCTTGCGCGTTGTTTTTTCTCTGCCCGTCGGCTTCCAAAGACAATCTCACTAAAAACCAACTTTTTCACACATACGCAGTTTGTTTGTTCCCCAAACACGTTTATTTGTTTTATTATATCATGAAAAGTTCTTTTTTTCAAGACCGTTTTTTCACAACCGGATCGACCTAAAAAAACCGGTCTATCGTTTAACAATTTTATAACTCTTACGCTTTTACCCTTAGTTAACGCCTAACGTTGCAATTCCGCTCAATTTTTTGCATATACACGCCGTTCGATTTTTAACGTTGCCGTGTTTTTTACGATATAGCAAAACCTTTATCAAATCGTTTCGATAAAATGTCGTTAAACCTTTCCTTAGCGATTTATAAACGCAACTTTTAACCACGTTATACTTTTCTAACCGCGTCAACGACTTTTCAACGTTTTTCAACCGACGAGCATACATTTTTTTTAAAACATGCTTAGACAATGAAACACACCGCTTTTTTGTACAAAACAAGCAACTTTAAGAAAAATACGGGTAAAGAATGTAAAAATCTTTCTTTTAGTCAAAAAATCTCCGTTTTTACAAAGAAAAACGGGGTAAAATCAGCGAAAAAATCGATTTCTTTTTAAACGGATGAAAATAAACGGCTCGACTTCTTGTTCAAAAAGGAGGTTTCGCCCGTTAAAACGGCAATAAGCGGCTCAAATCGATTTTTTAATTTTTCATCCTGTCCTGTTTTTTCAAAAAAACTTGCGCCATATTTTTTATGCGCCCATAAATATTCATGCGCCAAAACAACTATGCGCTATATGTTTTTTGAAACGCTATCATCTTTCTATCGCGTTATCTCCGTTTTTTGCTTTTATATTACGCACCGACGGTTTTTCTTTTTGCGCAACAACTAACCCGTCTCGGTATAGTCGTTGCGCGACAAAAAATAATTTTACGCATCAAACTGCGTTATTGCTTGAATCCAAAAATCGCCGCATAGTAGCCGCTCTTGCTTCTTTTTAAATACTTCCTTGATTTTTTGCACTAATCATAACGCTTTTCAGCCCCTTAATCATCAATTCTCATCTTATACCACCGCCCCATAGCCAACGCACTTCAACGCCGAAAAACGCTTTGAACAAACCTTGCTTATAATCTCTTTAAAAACACTCCGCTCTATCCCGACAGGCACCCTTTCCACAAAAAAACATTTACACCAGGGCTTTCTCGTTGCTGCCATTTGCTTCATCTCTTCGCAAGAACATTCACGGCAATTTTCATTCGACTTTTACACTAAACTTCCGTTAGCCATAGTTCCTATGCCACTCATCACGTCAGGCAACAACCAGCCACCGCTTTTTGTCGTCGGTTTTCGGCACACCGTCAACGGCCAAAGCATATTAAATCTTTATACTCGCTTGTTGTTCTAACCATTTTTATTAAAAAGCACAACCGATTATATTTTCGCCCCTTTGTTTTGCACAACTTTTGTTTGTAGATCTGAAAAACCTACACCGACACACGCCACTGCCTTCTTTATTAAGACACAAGTTTTAGCACACCCAAAACCCGTTTTACGCAGAAAAAACAAATCGCCGTAACAAGCAACGCTAATAACGCAAGCGGTTTTGTCAACAAAATTGTTCCACGTGGAACAATACACAATGCAATGTTTATTGCGCTTTCAACAATCGTCGGGCGCATACAAAATATAATTTATTGTGTTTATATTTTGTTTTTGCGCCGATATTTATTTAAAACGACACGTTGCACCCAACACAGTTGCCGAGCAGAAAAGGACGCAGATATTTATTTTTTCTTAAAGGCGGTTTAGTTATTATATTTGCAAAAACGAATTTGACAACGTTTTTACCGTCACACAACTCCGCTTCATGCCTTTATTTTTTTAATGCAAAAAGCGGGTTTCACGTGGAACATTTTATGCATTTTTATTGAATATTTGCGGTTTTATGCAGTATAATTCGTATATTATTCGGTGTTTATGCTGTTTTAATGTATAGAGATTTTTCTTCCTACTTGTAAAATCAGGCGGCTTTATTTTTATGTTTCACGCGAAACATTTTTGACTTTTCGGCACGTTTTTAAGGCTCTTTATTATCGGTTTTTAAGCAACGCAATTCTTTATTCACAATTTATGAAACAATTTGTTAATAACTTGTCAATATGTCGATAACTTTTTGAAACACGAATAAGTTTAGTAAAAATCAGCAAAAATTACCCTTTTTTATTAAAAATGGGGCTGAAAATAAGGCTTTTATATACAAACTTTGTCAAAATCGAAGCAAAAAAACGGTAACTGTTTTTACAACGGGAAATATTTATGAAGAGTTTGTCGGCAAAAGCAAGCGGTTCATCTCTTGAATACCGACTTGCCTGATAGGATACAAAGAAGAAGCAGGCGATCGCAAGGAATATATAAATTATAAAGATTTTAACAGCAACCGCAGACCATTCGCCTTTTGAATATTGCCTTGTCGATATAAAAAAGGAACAAACAGTCGCAAGGAAAGTATAAATTATAATGGTTTTGGAAGCAACCACAGACCGTTTGACGCTTGAACGTCGACTTGTCGATATGGAACCGGAACAAGCAATCGCAGGGGCGGTTGCGAAAGACAGGGTGTCGGCGGCTCGCCTTTTAAAAAACAGCAAAACAAAAACCCACAAATGAAGTAGTATAGGCAACTCGCTTTTTAAACATAGCGAAACAAAAAGCCCGCAAATGAGGTAGTATCGGCAACTCGCTTTTTAAACATAGCGCGCAAAAGGGTTAATCCGTAACCCTAATCGCCCATACACACGCATAAAAATGATTGTAAGGAAAACGCGGTACAACTTTGCCGCTAGCAAAAGTTACGCCGATTGCGGCAAACGCAACACGAAAGAAGTGTTCGAGTGTTCCGATTGCACCGAGCAAAAGGGTGAATCCGTAACCGAATCACCCATACACACGCATAAAAATGATTATAAGAAAAACGCGGTACAACTTTACCGCTAGCAAAAGTTACGCCGATTGCGGCAAACGCAACACGAAAGAAGTGTTCGAGTGTTCCGATTACACCGATCAAAAGTCCGCGAGCGAAAAATCCGGTCGGGAAATATTGAGAGAGTTGGAAGAGTTGTTTAAAGGCAATCTTGTACGCGCGGAAGATTATGAACAAAAATGCGCCGAAATAATGAAAGATTTATAAAAAAGAAGCGTTTCGGCATTCGTCGGAACAATGCAAAGCGCTTAAATAAAAACAGGCTTGCCAACGCCTGTTCTGTTGATCGGCAACTCAAAAAAGGGCTTTGACAAACAGAAACTGTCTTGTGGGCGTAAATCTTTTTATGTATTATTAAAAACGGCAACACGAAACGAGCGATATCTGCGAAAAATCCACAGCCTTTTTTTGCGGTTCTTTGCGTTATGGCGTAAATCTTTTTATGTATTATTAAAAACGGCAATGCGGAACGAGCGATATCTGCGAAAAATCCACAGCCTTTTTCTTGCGGTTCTTTGCGTTATAATAAGAGCAATAGAAAAACGCGATAAAAACTTGAAAGCGTGCGAAAAATCACCGAAGAATACGCGAGCGGAACTTTTATAAATAAAGTTTTGTTTTTAAGCAACAAACCACAAACCGACGTTTGAACAAAAGACCGCGCCGATACACAAAGTAGAAAAAGGTAAGAGCAGGCGTTAGCGCGCAGGCTTTTTCAAGAAAACGTTAAAAAAACCTTTCTCTGCCTTGCAAAAAGAGGCTCCTTACAGACAACGTGCGCCACCACAAAAGAGCCGTCTTACCCAAACTTCCTTTTTTCATTTCTGTTCTTTTGTTTTTAACTTTTACGCCATACTGCTTTATTAACCGTACCCATAGTTATAAAAAGCAAGACCGCCGTAATTGAGATTCCGCATAGGGCGGTTATCAAAACGCTATTAACACTCAAATATGCAAAAATTTGTTCAGCCGGTAAATTGAGCGGAAAAAGTCCTTTTACGAAGTCTGCCGTTCTTTTGACGGTTGACTACTGTTTCTTAAAGACTTCTTTTATAATTTTTGTAAACTTCGGCGTGGTGCCGTAAAGAAGAACGCCTACACGGTAGATTTTAGCCGACAAAACACCGATACCGACGGTAGAGCCGATTAAGATTATAATGGAAATGAAAATCTCATACCAAGCAACCGTACTCATACAAACTCTCGTAAACATAGCCATAGACGAAGTGAACGGAATATACGAGCATATCTTCATCAACACGGAATTTACGTTGCCGCCTATCATCGAGAACAGAACCACCATAAATGCGGTAATGAAAAAGAAAGTGACGGGCAATACCATAGTGCTTATATCTTCAAGTTTTGACGCGGTTGAGCCGATTGCTCCGTAAAGGAAAGCGTATATCAAAAAGCCGAGAACAAAGAATACGAGCATATAAACAAACAGGTTTACGGGCATGCCGAATATCGAAGCGATTACCGAATTTTTCAACTGCGCTTTATTGATATTATAGAACAGTAACGCCGAGCCGAACACAAGCACGAGTTGGGCAAAGCCTACGATACAGGACGCAAAAACCTTTCCGAACATCATACTCGTCGGCTTTGCGCTCGTAATTAGAACTTCCATAGCCCGTGAACTCTTTTCGCTTGCCACGTTGGTCGCAATAAGTTGCCCGTATAGCATAATAACCGTATATAATGCGAATATCATTATGTAGGTATAAAAATAATTTTTTATCTGGTCAACGCCGAGCGTCATCGTGTCGCTTTCGATAACCACCGACATAATATCTTTCGCTTGTTCGGGGGATAGTCCGTTTTGTATCATAGCGTTCACTCTGTAAACCTCTTGCAACACCGTGTTCGCAACAGCCTGATTAGAATCTCTCATATTGAGATTGTTTACGTAATAAGTGTAAGACGCCGGACTGTTCAAAACAAAAGCGCACTCGACGCTGCCGCTTGTAATCTGCGATTTTATATCGTCAAGCGTTCCGTCGGCAACTTTTACGTTATACCCCGTAAAGGCTTGCGTAAAATATTCCTTTACGGTTTTAGAAAGGGTTTCGTCTTCGGCGTAAACAAGCATTACGGGAAGATCCTCCGGCGGCGTTGTCCCGGACTTGAAAGCCGCGATAATATTCGGAATAAACATAGCGATAGCGATTGCCGCTACAAGAAATATCGTAACGCCTACAAAGACTTTGTTTTTAAGATAGCCTTTCAGCTCGAATTTAAGTATTTTTCCAAACTGTTTCATCGCTTTGCCTCCTTATACCTGCTCGCCTGCGTACTCTACGAATATATCGTTAAGAGAAGGTTCAAACACTTTTACCTCGTCGATATCATAGGTCTCTACAAGCCGTTTCATCATAGATTGCTTTTCTTCGGGGCTTGCAAGTTGAATGATAAGCGTGCCGTCCTCGCGTTCGGCGCAAGCCTTGCCCAAATCGGACTTTATCCGTTCGGGGCTTGTTGTTTTTATCACTAACTTATCGCGCGCGTAATTTCTTTTTATTTCAACCAAATCTCCGCTGATTGCAACCTTGCCCGCGCTTAAGATTGCGATACTGTCGCAAAACTCCTCTACGTACGCCATCTGGTGGCTTGAAAACAAAACTATTTTCCCTTGCGAAATCTGTTCCTTTACCACGTCTTTAAGAAGCATTGCGTTTACGGGGTCAAGCCCCGAAAAAGGCTCGTCAAGAATAACAACGTGCGGATTGTGAGCAAGCGCCGTTATCAACTGAATTTTCTGCTGGTTTCCTTTTGAAAGGGTATCGAGCCTTTTATTGCGGTATTCCGTCATGCCGAGCCTGTCAAGCCAGCAATCAACCGCTTTGACCGCTTCTTTTGCGCTCATACCTTTCAGTTCCGCAAAATATAAAAGTTGGTCAATAACAGGTTTTTTCGGGTAAAGACCTCTTTCTTCGGGAAGATAACCAAGCCCGATTTTGTTATAATCAATCGGCTTTCCGTCCAGAAGTATCTCTCCGCCGTTTGCGGGAAAGACGTTCATAATAATACGGATAGCCGTCGTTTTACCCGCGCCGTTTCTGCCCAGAAGTCCGAACGCTTTGCCGCCTTTTGCCGTAAAAGAAACGCCTTTGAGAACTTCCTTTTCGCCAAAAGATTTATCGATATTTTTTAATTCAAGTATCATATTTCCTTTCCTTTTTGATTGTTTTTTTATGCCGTCATAGTTATAATCAATCACGCGACTTTTAACGTTACAATACGTTATGGATTAAACCCGTTGTTCTTTTCTAATTCATTCCCTCGTCGTTAGTTTCTTTAAAAAAGAACAAAAAAGCGCAAGGGAAAAGTCTTTTCTCTGCGCTTGTAATTTTATTGTGTTTCATAGGCGGTTACCTCCCGTCGAGAGTTTTTGGTTTTAATAATTTGTCGTTTTCTGTTCTGTCTCTTTACCTTGTTCTTGATGTTTCAGTATCTCTATACCGATACTATTGAATATATTATAGCACAAAAGTCTTTATTTTTCAATCTTTAACGCGCTATGCTATGTAAAACGTATAAAAATCATCTCTTTATTCTGTTTTGAAACGTTTTGTCTTCACTTGTTCGAGCAATTCTATCACTCTTTTTCTATTTTATTTTGATTTGTCCCTTTCAACGCGTCCGCTTTTTGATTTTGTTCTCCCTATGGAACATAAACCTTAGAAAAGGGCTGCGTCGCAAAAGTTTTAATAAGCAAAAAGCAACGCGGCGAAAAGGGTTAAACGGCAAACCGCTACGCCGCGAAAAAGTTTTCGTTACAAAAATATCGCCGCGCGCCAAAAAAACAAAACCCTGACTTTAAAAAAGGCATTGACTATGCAAATCGTTTGCCCCGGACCGCTACCTTATTTTAAAAACCTTAAAGATATAAACTCCGTTTCATTGTGTAAACGTTGAGAAAAGTCCTTGCGCCTGCCTAAAATCGACGAAATTACATAAAAATATCGCCGCGCGAACGCTTTTTTCAATACAGTTTTAAGGTTTATCGGGTAAAATATTAAAAGTTAGTATGACAAAGTTTACTTTGCGCTTGATATTTTGGCAAAAATGATATAAAATAGTATGTGGACACAGTCCTTTTTTATAAGGGCGCAAACGACGACGAGCGTTTTCTTTGTTTTAAAAACCGTCGTCAATATAAAAAACGACTTATGCCAACTTGCGGACGTCGTAAAACAAATACCATCGTAAAAAATAATTTCCGATATAAACAAAAATAAGGAGACAAGATGAACTCTAAAAAACTAATCAACGTTATTGTCGGCGTGGTCATCGCCGCGCTGCTCTTCGCTCTCGTCTGGAACTCGTGCGGAACGGATTTCATGCGGGAAAAAGCGTCTTACAACGTATTTATAGAACAGTTGGAAGGCATTAAGACGGAACTCGACAAAATGTTCCCCGACAAAACCGACGGCAAGACTGCCGACGACAAGTCGGGCGAGCCTGCTACAAGCGGTACGACTAGCGAAACAACGGGAGAACCGGAAACGCCGACCGACGGTCCGACAAGCGGCATCGCGGATGCCCCCGCAGAAGAACCCGCGGCTAAAAAGCCGAGCGCGTTTATTGCCGAAATGAACATCGACGGATATAATATAACGTATACTCTTTGCGTTCTTACCGAAAAAGGCGCTTACGCAAAACACCATTACAAAACGACGTTTACGAGAACGAGTTCCAGCACGGAAAAAATCGAAAACCTTGTGCTTGACATCAACGCCAAATTATCGAAAAACAACCTCGACGCTTACAAAACGAAATACACCTGCACCGATCCCAACGCGGGAAGCATCTGGTCGAGTTTGATTTCAATCGGCGGATTCGTGTTGCTGTTCGCGGCGTTTATGCTTATATTCAGGTCTATGCGCGGTGCGGGAACGAACCCGACGGATTTTGCAAAAGTCAACAATAACGTCGTTCAGAACGTCAAGGTAAGATTCAGCGACGTAGCGGGCGCGGACGAAGAAAAGGAAGAGTTAAAGGAAGTCGTAGATTTCCTGAAAAACCCCACCAAATACAACGACGTCGGCGCAAAAATCCCCAAAGGCGTGTTGCTCGTAGGCCCTCCGGGCACGGGTAAAACGTTGTTTGCGAAAGCGGTTGCGGGCGAAGCGGGCGTGCCTTTCTTCTCGATGAGCGGATCGGATTTCGTTGAAATGTTCGTAGGCGTGGGCGCGTCGAGAGTAAGAAACTTGTTCGCAACGGCGAAAAAGAACAAGCCGTGCATCATTTTCATCGACGAAATCGACGCGGTAGGTCGTCAGCGCGGAGCGGGACTCGGCGGCGGTAACGACGAAAGAGAACAAACTTTAAACCAACTTCTCGTTTTAATGGACGGTTTCGAAGCGAACGAAGGCATTATCGTAATCGCGGCGACGAACAGAGCGGACGTACTCGATCCCGCGCTTCTTCGTCCCGGCAGATTCGACCGTCAAATCACGGTCAACCTTCCCGACGTTAAAGGCAGAGAAGAAATACTCAAAGTACACGCGAGAAACAAGCCCTTGTCTGCGGACGTAAGTTTCAAAACGCTTGCGAGAATCACGAGCGGATTTTCGGGAGCCGACCTTGCCAACTTGCTGAACGAAGCGGCTATACTTGCCGTCAGAAACAAGAGAAAAGTCATCACCAACGTAGATCTTTACGAAGGCGTCAACAAAGTTATAATGGGCCCGCAGAAAAAGAGCAGGGTGGTTACCGAAACGGACAAGAAAATCACCGCTTATCACGAAGCGGGACACGCGATTCTGGCAAATCTTTTACCGCATTGCGATTCCGTTCAGGAAGTTTCGATTATTCCAAGGGGCAACGCGGCGGGGTATACTCTCACTCGTCCCGACTCGGACGATAACCATTTGACGTTGAACAAACTTCTCGACGACATCACGATGACGCTCGGCGGAAGAGTTGCGGAAGAACTCGTTATAAAAGACATTTCGGCGGGCGCGTCGGGCGATATTCAAATGGCGACGAAACGCGCGAGAGCGATGGTTGCCGAGTGGGGTATGAGCGAACTCGTAGGTCCCGTATCTTACGGCGAAAACACGGAAGTTTTCTTGGGCAGAGATTACGCGGCAAAGGCTAGTTACTCCGAAAAAATGGCAAGCATAATCGACGAAGAAGTTGAAAGAATCATCAAAGAGCGTTTGGAAGTCGCAAGAAAGATGCTCAAAGAAAACAAGAACATTCTCGATAATATGGCTGAACTTCTCGTTGAAAAAGAAACGATTTACGGCGAAGAAGTCAAAATGTTGATGGACGGCAAGAGCGTCGAAGAAATTATGGAATTCACCGAAAAGGCGGACGCTATGAGAAAGGCTAACCCGTTTGCCAAAATCGACACGAACGCCGTTCTTGAAGAAGTTAAAAAAGACCACGAAAAAAGTTCCGTAAGCGACGCCGAAGAAGTTTCGCCGAGCGATGACGGAACGGAAAAATAAATTAACAAGCGAGAAACATTATGGGAAAAATCATTTCGTTTTCAAACCAAAAAGGCGGGGTAGGAAAAACTACGACCTGCGTCAATATGGGCGCGTATCTGGCGAAAGCGGGAAAGAAAGTTCTTCTCGTCGACCTTGATCCGCAGGGCAACGCAACGACGGGTTTGGGTTTTGAAAAAGCGTCGATAAAATCGTCCGTGTACAACGCGATGATAGAAAACGCCAACCTGAACAACTGTATCGTAAACAGCAACATTCCGAATCTCGATTTGCTCCCGTCGTCGATAGACCTTGCGGGCGCGGAAGTCGAGCTCGTGTATATAAAACAACGCGAATACGTTCTTTCGTCGATACTCAAACCCATTCAAAACGTTTACGACTTTATATTGATCGACTGCCCGCCGTCGTTAGGACTTTTAACGATAAATGCGCTTACCGCGGCGGATTCGTGCATAATTCCCATTCAAAGCGAATACTACGCGCTCGAAGGGTTGAGCCAACTTTTAAACTCGATTAAACTCGTAACGAAACATCTGAACCCGAAATTGAAAATAGAAGGCGTGGTTTTGACCATGTACGATAACAGAGCGCTTATTTCAAGACAAATCGCGGAAGAAATAAGAAGATTTTTCAAAGCGAAAGTTTACGGGGTAATCATTCCGAGAAACATAAGGGTATCGGAAGCGCCCAGCCACGGCGTACCCGTAATGTTACACGACGCAAAATGCTCGGGCGCAAGAGCATATCAAGCGCTTACGGAAGAGTTTTTAAACAGACAAGAAGAGTGAGGTAACATATGATAAACAGAGGATTAGGAAAAGGACTTTCGGCGTTGTTCGACGATTCGAGCAGCGATTACGAAAAGAGTATGTTGTTGGACGAAGTCGGGGAAAGCGAAAAGGTAAACGAACTCTCGTTATCGACTATATACGCAAACCCCAACCAGCCGCGTAAGGTTTTCGACGCGGACGCGCTCGAAGAACTTGCGAACTCCGTCAAAGAACACGGTATCATAAGTCCTATTATCGTCAACAAAGACGATAACGGAAAATATATGATTATCGCGGGCGAAAGAAGATACCGAGCGGCTAAACTCGCGGGGCTGGACACGGTACCCGCAATCGTCAAAAACTTCGACGAGAAAAAGATTCAAGAGATTTCTCTTATCGAAAACTTACAACGCGAAGACCTTAACCCCATCGAAGCGGCTTACGCGATGAAAAAATTGATGAACGATTACGGTTTAACGCAAGAAAGTTTGGCTACGAGAATCGGCAAGAGCAGACCGGCCATCGCGAACACTTTGCGCCTTTTGTCTTTGCCCGAAGAAGTTATCGAACTCGTTTCGACAAACAAACTGTCGCAAGGTCACGCAAGGACGATGCTGACGCTCCCCGAACACGAACTTATCAAACTCGCCAAAGAAACGGTAGAGCAAGGGTATTCGGTAAGGGACGTCGAGCGTAAGGTCAAGGATTATTTCAACCCGCCCGAACTCGTTAAAAAACAAAAAGAGAAAGCGAAAATCGAACTTTCTCTCGAACTTAAAGAGTTTCTCGAAAAGATGCAAAGAACTCTCGGCACGAAAGTTTCTTTGATCGGCAACGACAAAAAAGGCAGAATCTATATCGATTACTACACGACGGACGACCTTGACAGAATAAACGATATAATGGATTTCGTAGAAAAGAACAACAAATAACATACGCCGTCCTTAACGAGTTTACGCGTTTTGAAGAAAGGGAAAAAAGGGCAACCCGAACCCTTTCGACTTTTCGCGCGACAACGGTACGTTAAGGGCGACTTTTTTATAACGAGATACGAAGATATGGTAAAAATCGATTTTAACAAACTGAAACAAGAATATATAAAAACGCAAAAAGGGTTGTTTAAAAGAAAAACGCCCGCCTTTGCGCCGACGGGGTTTACGGAAGTTACAAAACTTACCGAATTCGAGATATACAAGCCGTCGAACGTAGACGACTTAATAAAAAAATGCGGGGACGTTTCAAAAACGAGCGACGGCTTGCCTTTTTATAAAGGCGTTGCGGCAACGACGGACGACGGGGCTATACTTTGCGCGGCAACCGCTTACGAACTCGGCGAAAACTTTTGTATAGTCAAGTTTTCGGAAAGGGACGAAAAAGCGAATTTGCTCGGGTACGTTGCCCAAATGATAGGCAACCTTTGTCTGAACGGCGAAAAACTTCCGATAGTCAAAACGAAAGACGCCAAACTCACCGCCGTTTTAACGTCGGCAGGCTACGAAAAAATTACGTAACGGACGACTTTTAAAACATTATAAAATCATCGTCAATCTTGTACGCAGGTGTATCGACAGAACTATACTTATGTTTTGATACACTTTAATAAAAACTCTCGGGGATAGCAAAATCGCTATCCCCGAGAGTTTTTATCACACTTCTTTGACCATGACGTGGAGCCGGCGGACTTCCACGACTTCGACAACCGCGCCGACGGGGATTTCCTTCTCTTCGACGGGATAGGCGGGCCAGATATGTCCGTCTATTCTTACTTTTCCCGCTCCGCCGTACGTTATCGCTTTACGCACGGTAAACTGTCTTCCTACCAAAGACTGCCCGCGCATAGCCGTTTTTAAAAGGTACGTCGCCCTTATAATTATCTGGCGGAACAGCACCACCACCAGCACGTTAAGGCAAATAAAAGTTACTATCTGCCACAAATAATACACGTGGCACAGCGAAACGATTATACATACGAAAGACGCCACCGCGCTGCATATCGCGTACCGATACGGCAAAATCTTTTCTATTACGCACGCTATAATCAATATTCCCAGCCACACCAAAGGCCAAAAGTTCATTTTTCTCTTCTCTTTCTACCGCGCGACGGTTATTCGCACAAATCTTTAATCGCTTGTTTATAAATCTTTATCATCAAATCGAGTTCGGCAAGGGGCAAATACTCGTTCGGTTCGTGAATGTTGTTCGACCTACCGTCGAATTCGGGACCGAACGCGCACCCTTTTTCAAACACGGAAGCGAACGTTCCCCCGCATTGACTTACGGGTTCTTTGTTTTCGCCCGTCGCCTTGTTATACGCGTTTATCAACGTTTGAACGAACTTGTCGTCTTTGGGGACGTATAACGGATCTCTTTTCTTTATCGCGGTATAGGGTATGCCCATACGGTCGATAAAGCCGAGCATTTCTTCGAGAGTATGTTCTGCGGGGACTCTGAAATCGACGTTTAAAACAATCGCCGTGCCGTCCAGCGACACAAGGTCGGGGGACATCGTAACGTTACCGGCAACGCTACGCACTTTCTGAACGCCCAACTTGTCGTCGAAAAGGTAATCTATAAGCGGCTGTACGTTTTCGCCTACGTCGGCAAGGTAACCGAGCGCGGGGAGAATGGCGTTTTTACCTTTTTCGGGCATACTGCCGTGCGCCGTTTTGCCTATCGAAACGATTTCGCCGTTTTCAAGAACAAGCCCGTGCTTTTTTATCAACTCTTCGTCGATTTTCGCCACGAACGTACATTTTCCGCAAACCGCGTTAACGACGGTACCGCCGACAAACTTTTTAACGGTCGTATCTTTACCCAAATCGTAACGGAAAATCAACTCGTTAGGTCCTTTTTCGGCGAATACCACGGGGAAATCGCCGTCCGGCGAAAACCCGTATTTGGGAAACTTGCTTACTTTGTTGAAATGAGCGACGTCGCCCCAGTCCGTTTCTTCGTTACAACCGAGTATAAACCTTATTTTCTTTTTAGGGGCAAAACCTTCGTCTTTAAGTTGTTTCATCGCGTAAAGCGCGCACAGTGTCGGACCCTTGTCGTCCGTCGTACCTCTGCCGAAAAGTTTACCGTCTTTAAGCGTCAGCGTAAAGGGGTCCGTTTCCCACCCGTCGCCTGCGGGAATGATGTCGGTGTGTCCGATAATGCCTATCTCTTCGCCGTCCCCCCAAACGATTTCTCCGACGTAATTGTCGTAATTTATAACCTCAAAGCCCATTCTCTTGCCGAGTTCGAGTCCGTAAACGAGCGCGTCTTTAACGGCTTTACCGAACGGAGCGTCTTGCGCGCTTTCGCCTTCTACGCTGTTTATTTTAACCCAGCCTTCCAAATCTTTTATGACGTCTTTATATTTTAATTCCAAATCGTCCATATATCTCCTTGCCCCGAAATATACCGTTGCGTTCGGGGGCGTAAAAAACAAACTTCCCATATATCTTATTACAAAATGAAAGGAAATGCAATATTTTATTTGATTTTTTTGCAAATTGTTGTATAATACATACTATGGAAAGCGAAAAAATCAACGCTAATACAATTCAATCTCAACCTACGAACGAAACGGACTCGTTCGTAGACGACGAAATCAGATTGCCCGTTGAAGAAAAAACCGATTCTCTCGCCGACGACGAATTAAACTCTTCCGTCGACGACGAAATAATAAATATCGTCCGAGAGAAAATCAAACGGGGCGAAACGTACGACCACGACGGACACAGACAAAGAGTCGTCAGCAGATTTCTCAATTACCCGACGAGTTTTAAAGACCACGAACTTTTGGAACTGATTTTGTTCAACGCAATGCCGAGAGTCAACACCAACCCCATCGCCCATAAACTTATGACGCGGTTTTCCTGTATACGAAACATTTTCAACGCGGCGCCGCAAGAATTGATGGAAGTGGAAGGGGTTACGGAAAGCATGGTTGCGTATTTGAAAACGTACGCGATGATAGAAAGCAAACTTTACACTCAGCACGAAGCAAGAAAACTCAATCTGGAAGACGAATGTAAACTGCTTATCAAAGAGTTCGGCGGACAACTCAACGAGTACGTCATTTACATAACCGCGACGGAAGACAAAACGGTAATGTCGAAACTCGTTTACACGCTTAACGACCCCGATCAGGTAAAACTTTCCGCGCCTATTTTAAAACACATGATGAAAATAGGCAACACGAAATATTTGCTTGTCGCTCACAACCACCCGACCGACGATCCGAACCCGTCTATCGACGATATATTCGCTTACAAAAAGGTGTTGTATCACACGGAAGATTTGTGCGTAAAGTTGGTTGATTTTTGCATAATTTGCGACCATACTTATTTAAGTTTTAACAAATCGGGACTGTCCGATTTCGTAAACAACTGCGTTTTCCCGCAAAGACTTCTCGACGGGGATAAATTGTTCCCGTTCAAGAAAAAAGAAAAACCGCTCGAAAGCGCGCCGTTTAACAAAGACGCGTTCAGCGAACTCGAAAAAGAGTTCCCCGAGTTTTTCAAAAACATCGACCCGTTAAGGAAATTAAACGAGCCGAAAAAACCAAAAAAGCCGAAAGCGGAGCCTAAACCCCCGCGCAAGAAAAAAACGTCCGACAAAGACGTGTATAACGAAATATTAAACGGAGCAGACAAATATGGATTCTGATAAAAGAGTAAGAACAAGATTCGCGCCGAGCCCGACGGGATACCTTCACATCGGCGGACTTCGTACCGCTCTATACGGTTACCTTTTCGCCAAGCAAAGACACGGCGATTTCATTTTAAGAATAGAAGACACCGACCAGGCAAGATACGTCGACGGCTCGGTCGATATAATCTACCACACGATGAGAGATTCGGGCATAATGTACGACGAAGGTCCCGACGTCGGCGGAAACTACGGACCGTACGTACAAAGCGAAAGAAAATCGATTTATTTGGAATACGCAAAAAAACTCATCGAGTTGGGCGGGGCGTATTACTGTTTTTGCGACAAGGAAAGACTCGATTCTCTTAAAGACGAAAACGGCAACGCCAGATACGACAAACACTGCTTGCATTTAAGCAAAGAAGAAATACAGGCGAAGTTAGACAGCGGTTGCCCGTACGTAATCCGCCAGAACGTGCCGACCGAAGGAGCGGGCAGTTACGTCGATCTCGTTTACGGCGAAATAGACGTCGACTATAAAGAAATAGAAGACGGTATTCTTATTAAAAGCGACGGCATGCCGACGTACAACTTCGCAAACGTCATAGACGACCACCTTATGGCGATAAATTACGTTATAAGAGGCTCGGAGTACCTTTCAAGCACGCCCAAATACAACCTTATGTACGACGCGTTCGGTTGGGAACGCCCCGTATACATTCACTTACCGCCCATTATGAAAGACGCTACGAGAAAACTCTCAAAACGTTACGGGGACGCAAGTTATCAGGATTTCGTCGACAAGGGGTACGTTAAACAAGCGATAGTAAACTATATCGCTTTGCTCGGTTGGAGCCCCAAAGGCAACGAAGAGAAAATGAGTTTACCCGAACTCGTCGAAAAGTTTTCGTTAGACGGCATTTCAAAATCCCCGTCCATTTTCGACGAAGTAAAAATGCGTTGGCTGTCGGGCGAATACATCAAAGCGATGACCGACGAAGAGTTCCTTGCTTACGCGGAACCGTTTTATAAAAAAAGCAAATGCTACGGCAAGTACGACTTGAAAAAAATGATACCCGTACTTAAACCGAGAATAGAGATTTTCAGCGAGATTCCCGAAAAAATGGACTACCTTTGCGAATACGGAGCGTTTTCCGACGACCTGTATTTCCACAAAAAGATGAAAACGGACAAAGAAATCGCAAAACTCGTTTTACCCAAAGCGCGCGAAGTCCTTAACAATATAACGGACTGGACGTTCGACAACGTTCACGACGAACTTATGAAACTCGTCAACGACATGGGAATGAAAACGGGACAAATCTTCTGGTGCGTAAGAGTCGCTCTTTCGGGCAAAGAAAGCACCGCCGGCGGCGTTATGGAAATTGCGGACATTATAGGCAAACAAGAGTCGATGGCGCGTATGGATTTTGCAATCGATTTGCTTAACAAGGAGAACTGAAAATGTTGACTTCCAAACAAAGAAGCGTTCTTAAAGGGCTTGCAAGCAACCTGTCCCCGATAGGACAACTAGGCAAAAACGGTATCGACGACGAAGTTTTACTATCTTTCGACAAAGCGCTCGACAACCGCGAACTCGTCAAAATCAACGTTCTCGAAACGTGCGAATATTCGCCGAGAGAAGCGGGCGATATTTTAGCGGAAAAACTGAACGCCGAATTCGTTATCGCTATCGGCAAAAAAGTCGTTTTGTATCGGTTCAGCGACAAAGACGGCGTAAAACATATAGAACTGTAACTCGATTCGTTCAGGCGTTCGATTGCAGATTATATCCGGCGAAAAACAACCCGTCGTAACGAAAAGACAACCTTTTTCAATATCGGTTGACTTTTACCCGAACAAAAAAAGCACTCTTCCGAGTGCTTTTTTATTTGTTTTTTCTTGTCCGTAACGAACGGGTTCGGTCTTGCCCCGTAACGCGGTCTTCGGGGTTTTCTTTCCCGAAAAACCGACGGGGTTAGACTTATAAAACGTACTTACGTTTGTACTTGCCCCGTAACGCGGGCTAGAAATTACTTTCTGACGATGCCGGCAAGCAGTCCCGAAAGAGCGGAAACGCCCGACAACACGCCGGGGATTATCGCGCCGACGCCGAGTTTAAGTTGGTTTTTCAACAAATCCGCCGCTGTCTTATTGCCGTTACAAACGGCGGTAGCGTACGTTTCTTTCGTAAAGAAAAACAAAACCGCCGCGGCGATTGCCGCGAGTATGCCTATAAACAATGCGAGCCCGCCGAGTTTAGAACCCGTAAGTTTTGAAACGAGCGCAAGGAAAAACATAAGTATCGCGCCGAGCCCCAAAGCAAACGCCGATATGGACGCGGGGAACTTCGTTTCGTTTTTGGTTGCAAGGTCTATAAACGTAGTAATGCTTATCTTTGTCGAACCTACTTCTTTTAAAAGGGCGTCGCCTAACGTCGCTACTATCGCGCCTATCGCGCAAAGCATTGCGAAAAAGATTAAGCACATAGATATTCCGCCCGTTTTCTTCTTTGCCATAATAAATATCTCCTTATTTGTTAGTTTTTATATTATACACCACGTTACCGCTTTTCGTCAACTTTTCGGTCTTTTCCGTCCGGCTGTTTTAACGAACCGCCTTAAAAAGCCTTTCGCGGCGGGGTAAAAAAGAACAACGCGTTCAAAAAAAGGAACGCGTTAAACTTTCAGATTTGCTTTTACGCTTTTTATTTTACTTTTGTTGCCCCGAATCCCGCAGCCGCCGCAGACAATACCATAAAGATACCCGAGAAAATCGCGCCGATGCCGAGAGAACATTTTTTAGCAATCTCAGAAGGAATGTCGGCATAACTACAATACGTCGTTTTTGCAAGGAAGAATAACAACGCCGATATAAGCGCACACAAAATACCTGCGTAAAGAACGTATTTTACGCCCTTAATTTTAAGGTATTGCATAACCGTTGCAGCCGCAAACGCAAACAAAGCGATAATACCCAAAGAGAATGCAGCCGCCCATCCGGGAATGTGGTTATCTCCTTTCATTCCGTCCGTAAACGTTCCCGTTGTAGACATACCGCCTACTTCTACTTTAATACCCGCGCCAACCGTAGCAATCATCGCCGCGATAACGCAAAGCACGCCTATAATCAAAGGCAAAAGTTCTTTCATTTTTTTTGACATAATCAAAAACCTCCGTGATTTTTTTAGAATTATAACACCTGTCGGAAAGTTTGTCAATAGTTAAAAACAAATTAGTTTACCGTACGAGCCAACTCTTTGACAGACGACGCGAAAGTGTTTATTTCTCCGATGGTGTTGTGTGGGGACAGGCTCGCTCTGACCGTTCCTATGTTTTGCGTACCGAGATATTCGTGGCAAAGGGGCGCGCAATGAAAACCGCACCTTACGGCAACGTCGTACTTTTCGTTGAGCATATCGCCGACAAGATTGCTGTCCGTTCCGTAAAGGTTAAAACTCACTATGCCCGTTTTGTTTTTTTGAGAATACAGCGTTACGCCGTTTATCTTTTGCAATTTTTTAATCAACGCGTCCGTGAGCGTTTCGGAAATATTCGCAAAATACTCTGTATTTTCTTTCACGTATAAAGTCCCTTCGAGCATGGAAACGATACACGGCAAAGAAAGGGTCCCGCCTTCCAACTTTTCGGGGTAAACGGGGGGCATGCCTTTTAAAAAGGTGTCCGTACCCGTTCCGCCGTAAATAAGGGGTTCTATTTCCACGTCGTTCGTAAAAGCAAGACAACCGCTCCCCATAACTCCGTACATACCTTTATGCCCGGAAAAACAAAAAACGTCTATGCCGAACTCTTTCATATCGTATTTTATATGTCCCGCGCCCTGCGCCCCGTCGACGATGAAAAGGGGAGTTTTTCCTTTAAACGCTTTGCCGACTTTTTCAACGTCGAACACCTTGCCCGTTACGTTCGACGCAGCGGTCATCACTATAACGTCGTAGTCTTTGCCTTTTTCTATCGTTTCGTCTTCGAGAGTGTCTGCGCTTTCGGGCGAAAGAACGGTAAGAATAATATCTCTGCGGCGTTCAAGTTCGTATAAGGGTCGCAAAACCGCGTTATGCTCGAACACGGTGGTTAAAACTTTCATACCCTTTTTTATTATACCGAAAAGGGCTACGTTAAGGGCTTCCGTACAATTTTTGGTAAAGACCACTCTGTCGGGGTTGCCGTTGTTAAAGTATTCGGAAATCTCTTTTCTTGCCAGATTTACTAATTTTTCACCCGCAACGGCAAGTCGATGCCCCGATCTCGCGGGGTTTGCCGAAAGGTATTTAATAACTTGCGTAACGGAATCTTTAACTTCGCTCGGCTTAAAACCGCCCGTCGCGGCGTTGTCGAAATATATCATTTTATCCCTGCCTTTTAACCTTTTTTCTACTTTTATAATATACTGTAAGAGAAGAATTATTATGACAAAGGAAGAAAGAGTATGTACGTTCTGGCAATTTTCAAATCGAGAAGAGCAAGCATAGATTTCGCTCAAAAACTCACCGACAGGGGAATATACAACGCGGTCGTCAACACGCCGAGAAACGCGAACGTCGGGTGCGGGCTTTCTGTAAAGTTTTGTTACCGCAATTTATATACGGCAAAGCGCATCGTGTATCGCGGTTCTTATCCGTCGTTCGTCGGGTTTTTTATGCTTTCGGGCGACAGGTTGGACAAAGTAGGGTAAGGGTTTTCGGGCGCGGAGAGTTCTTTTAACGCAAAAAACTTGTAAAAACTCGCGGTTTATGTTAAAATAAAAGGTATGAATAAACAAACCGCGCAAAAAATAATAGAACGGCTGTCGACTAAATACAGCGACAAACCGAGTTTAAACTATAATACGGTTTACGAACTTTTAATAGCCGTTCTCCTTTCCGCGCAGTGTACGGACAAACGAGTCAACGAAGTAACGGAAAAACTGTTCAAAGTAGCGAACACGCCCGAAAAAATGTTGACTTTAACGAAAGAACAACTCGAAAAATATATCTTTGCCTGCGGACTGTACCGCGCGAAAGCGGAACACGTTCTTTCTTTAAGCAAAGATTTGATTGAACGGTTTAACGGCGAAGTCCCCGATAATCTTCACGATTTGCAATCGTTAAGCGGAGTCGGGCGAAAGACGGCTAACGTCGTTTACGCCGTCGGGTTTAACGGACAAGCGATAGCGGTCGACACGCACGTTTTCAGAGTTTCGGAAAAAATCGGGTTTACGAAAAACTCTAAAAACCCGCTCCAAACGGAAAAGGCGTTGATGAAGTTGTTGCCGAAAGAAAGTTGGCGGAAGGCTCATCATTATTTGATTTATTTAGGCAGAGATACGTGCAAAGCGTCAAAACAGGACTGCGAACGCTGCGTTATCTGCGATTTGTGCGAAAAACGTAATTTAAGGAGATAGTATGGCAACGGATTTTATAGATAAAGTCGTTTTGAATATCAAAGCGGGCGACGGCGGGGACGGAATAGTTTCCTTTATACATTACAAAGGCATTCCCAACGGCGGTCCCGACGGCGGGGACGGCGGTAAAGGCGGCGACGTGGTTTTCGTGGGGGACAGGCATTTAACGACGCTTGCCGATTACTATTACAGAAAAAAACTCGTTGCCGAAAACGGCAGTCGTGGAGAACCTAAAAACTGTTACGGCAAAGCGGGACAAGACTTAATCGTCAAAGTGCCGCTCGGAACGGTTATACGCGACGCCGAAACGGGCGGGGTTATCGCCGACGTTACCTACGACGGAGAAAGAAAAACCGTTCTCGTCGGGGGAGAAGGCGGCAGGGGTAACGCAAAGTTTACTAATTCGAGAAGACACGCTCCGCACTTTTCCCAAACGGGCGAAAAGACGGAAATAAAACGTATCGTAATGGAACTCAAAACGATAGCGGACGTCGGGCTGGTAGGGTTTCCAAACGCGGGCAAATCGACGATACTTTCAAAGATAACCAAAGCAAGACCGAAGATTGCCAACTACCCGTTCACCACTCTTTCGCCTAATTTAGGAATAGTCGAGCGCTACGACAAACGATTCGTCGTCGCCGACATACCGGGGCTTATCGAAGGAGCAAGCGAAGGCGCGGGGCTGGGACACGAGTTTTTGCGGCACGTCGAAAGAACGCGGCTTTTAATTCACGTCGTCGACGTTTCGGCAACAGACGGCAGGGATCCCGTATCCGACTATAAACAAATAAACGCGGAACTTAAAAACTATTCAAAAAAACTTGCGGCGTTAAAACAAATCATCGTTTTGAACAAATGCGATATGTATAACGCGGAAGAAAACGTTAAAGAGTTCAGAAAAAAAGTCCGCGGAAAAAAGATTTTTACCGTTTCGGCCATCACGAACGAAGGGCTTGACGCAGTGGTTGAAGAAGCGTTCGCTTTATTAAAAGACATTCCCGAAACGGAAAAGGAAACGGAAACGTTCAAATACGAAAAACCGGAGTTTTTGACTTACGAAATATACTACGACGACGACAGAAAGGCGTACGTTATCGAAGGCACTCTTGTTGCCGTGCTTTGCCGCAACGTCGTTTTAAACGACACGGGTTCGCTGCATTATATGCACAAAGTGTTGAAAACTCGCGGCGTTTACAACGAGTTGAAGAAAATGGGCGCGGTAGACGGCGACACCGTTATTATGAACGACATCGAGTTCGAGTTGATGTACTGATTTATGAAAAAAGATAATTTTATATCGAAAATCAAAAATAAGTTTATGGCGTCGGACAAGGCGAAACGGTACGATTTTATCACGTTTTGTTTAAGTTGTCTGCTTTTGATAACTTTTATAATAATCGAAATACTCGTTATCGTAACGTGTAAAGAGTTATGGTGGGTTGCGCTTATTTTGTGCGTTATTCTTACCGCGTCTTTTTGTATATGCGCGTTCGTCAACCTTAATTTCGCAAAACGAATACCTTTCGATACCTTTAACTTTTTGTCGTGCGTGGCGTTATCGCTTATCAGCAAAGCAAGTTACTCTTCTACGCTTTTTAACATAATGCTCGCCAACTTTTATCTTAAAAACAAGTTAAGCACAAATCTTGTAATGGTGTGTTGCGCGTTCGTGTGTTATCTCGGCGCGGCGATAGGCGGCACTCTTATATGGTCGCCCAACAACGTTTTAACGGTCGTGTCTTCCGCCTTTTCAAACGATTTGGTTTTCTTTATTCTTATTTTTACGTTTATCAACCTTATCACCATAAACATGCAAAAGAACAAAGAACTTTCCGTCGCGGTAGAAGAAATCGCCGAGCGTGAAAAGAAACTGAAAGAAGCGAACGAAGAATTGAGCAAAACCGCCGTTTTACAAGAACGCAACAGAATAGCCAAACAAATACACGACACGACGGGACATTCGATAACGACTATCATAATGCAAACGGAAGCGGCAAAACTCATAATAGATACCAACCCCGAAGAAGCAAAAAAGAAAATAATCTCGGCAAACCTTTCGGCGATAAACGCTCTGGAAGAAATGCGTTCCGCCGTACACGTTCTCGGCGGGGAAGAGAGTTCTTTCGATTTGAAATCTTCGTTGACCGCCGCAATCAACAACACGACGGAAAACACTAATATTATAATAAGAACGAAAATAGACGACGATATCGACGTCAACCACGATTTGGGAATGTTTATATTTACTTCTCTTAAAGAAGGGTTGAACAACGGTATAAGACACGGCAACGGCACGGCTTTTTATTTTGAACTGACCGTATCGGGCGACGAATTGAAGTTCGTGTTGTCGGACAACGGCACGGGTACCGACGAAGTAAAACTCGGGTTCGGGCTTAAAAAAATGAAAGAACAAGCGGAGTCTTTCGGCGGCAGAGTAAACTTTATCTCTCAAAAAGACGAAGGCTTTGAAATAGAAATGTTTTTACCCAAGGGGACGAATTATGATTAAAACGGTAATAGCGGACGATCAGACATTACTTGCCGAAGGCATCAAATCGATGCTGTCGACGGCTGACGACATTCAGGTAACGTATATAGCAAGCAACGGCGCGGAAGCGGTGGATTTCGTAAAAACCAACGACGTGGACGTCGTGCTTATGGACATTCGCATGCCCGAAATGAACGGCGTTATCGCAACGAGAGAAATCAAAAAACTAAAACCCGACACGAAAGTCATAATCTTAACGACTTTCGACGACAGCGAATACATTCTGGACGCGATGAACTTCGGCGCGAACGGGTATCTTCTTAAAGATATTTCCGCAAGCGCGCTTATTTCGGCGGTCAGAAACGCGGTGGAAGGGGATACTATTTTACCTTCCAAAATCGCCATGAAAATCGCAATGGCGGCTAAAACGGTTACCAACGACAGAGAAATCAAACTCAAAAAAGCGTTTAATTTTTCGGACAGAGAAGTAGACATCGCAATGATGCTTTACGAAAACTTTACCAACCGTCAGATAACTTCCGCTTTGGGACTTAACGAAGGCACCACGAGAAACTACATTTCCGGCATCTACGTCAAAATGTCCGTCGGTTCCCGTCAGGAAGCCATCGAAAAAATGCAGTCCGTCTTGCAATCTTAAACTTATCGCCGTTACCTTTTTTATAAAGTCTGAAAAAACCGCGGGCGAACGTTCCGTCCTAAAAAAGCGGGCGACGAATTGCGTTTATCTTTACTTTCGCGCGGTAAAAGAACGTACGACAAAGACGGCGGGTTGTTATACAATTTAATACTTTTGGCAATAATAAGGCTGTAAGGATTTTCCTTGCAGTCTTTTTTTCGGAGCGAAAATATGAAAAAGTTGTGCATAAGTTTATTTTTATTAACCATAATAGTTTTGACGATGATTTTAGGGTATACGAAAACGGTCGGAACGCCCGAAACGGAATATTTAAGGTTGCATATCAGGGCGGACGGCAACGACGAGAAAGACCAAAACGTCAAGTATAAAGTCAAAGACGCCGTCGTCAAATATCTCACGCCCGTGATTGCGCAAATCAAGGACAAAAACAGTTGCGAAAAGATTTTAAACTCGAAAATCAAAGACATAGAACGCGTTGCGAACAAAACGCTGAAAGAAAACGGGTTTAATTATTCGGCGACGGCGAAGTTTTGTACCGAAAAGTTCCCTACCCGCGTATACGAAGACCTTACTTTAAAGGAAGGTTTTTACAGGGCTTTGATAATAAATCTCGGTTCGGGCAAAGGGAACAACTGGTGGTGCGTTTTGTACCCGCCGTTATGTTTCGACGGGCAAACGGATTTTAAGTATAAGTCTAAAATTATGGAAATTATAAGGGATTTCAAAAACAAAATTAAAAAATAAGGAGGTTTTCTTACTTGAAAAGGGCTTTTTTCAAGTATAAACAAAGATGAAAAAGTTATTTGAAACGTCGGCGCTTTGTCTTATTGCCATGTGTTTGATTTTCGGAACGGTTTTCGCCGTAAGAACGTCTTCGCATTCGGTATTAACTTCAAGCGCGTACGAAGAAACAACGACTTCCGTCGCGCTCGTAAAACAAGGCGACAGGGGCGATACCGTAAAAGCGATACAAAGAAAACTTAAAAACTGGGGATACTATAACGGCGCGGTCGACGGAATTTTCGGCGCAGGCACGAAAAAAGCGGTTATTTATTTCCAAAAAAAGAACGGACTTACCGCCGACGGGGTGGTAGGTTCAAAAACGCTTGCGGCGTTGGGCATAAATCTTACCCCTGACAAAACTCACGGCGTCAGCAAAAACACCGACGCCGAACTTTTGGCTAAACTCATTTACGCCGAAGCGCGCGGAGAGAGTTACGTCGGGCAAGTCGCCGTCGGAGCGGTTGTTTTAAACAGAGTTAAAAACTCGTCTTTCCCGAACAGCGTGTCAGGGGTAGTTTATCAGGCAAACGCTTTTACCTGCGTAACCGACGGGCAAATAAACCTTACCCCGAACGAAACGGCAAGGAAAGCCGCTCGGGACGCTTTAAACGGCTGGGACCCGACGGGCGGAGCGATTTATTACTATAACCCCGCAATCGCCACGAGCGCGTGGATTTACAACAGACAAGTCGTGCTTGTTATCGGCTCGCACGTATTCGCGATATAAGGAGAATTGTTATGGAAGAAAATAAAAAGGACGTCGCTACGACGAACGAGCAACGCGAAAACAACGTAAAAAAGCCCGTTTCTACTAAAAAGAATACCAAAAAGAGCGTTTCCTCGCCCAAAAAGAAAACCGCCGCAAAAGAACGCGGGGCGAAAAAGGGTGATTTTAGCCGAGCGGTTAAGGAAATTAAGGACAGAAAAGCGGAAAATAAAAAACTTCGCGAAGAAAAGAAAGCCGAAAAGGAAAGAATAAAAGCCGAAAAAAGAGTCGAACTCGCTAAAATCAAGGCGATGAAGAAAGCCGAAAAACAAAAGATAAAGGCTCAGAAAGAAAAAGAATTAAAGAAAAAGAAGTTGGAAGCCAAAGCGCGTAAGGAAGAACTTAAACGGCTCAGACAAGAACGGCTCGATATGATAAAACACGAAACGAAAGCGGCGAGAATTAAACGCCTTAAAGAAGAAAAAGCCGAAAAAATGCGTTTAAAAAAGCAAAAAGCCATGAATAAGCGGGCTTTAAAGGAAGAAAAAATCAAAAATAAGCAACTCGACAAAGAGAATAAGGCTAAACGAAAATACGAGAAAGAGAAAAATAAAAAAGGGGGCGTAGGCGGGTGGCTTACGGCGGTTATAACGCTCGGCGTAACGGTGCTTGCGCTAGGCACTCTTTTGACGATGAATTACCTTTTGCCCGACCAAACGGACAAAGGACTTTCGGGCAGTTACCGTAAAAATTATTACGAGTTCAGCGAGTCTTTAAACAATCTCGACCTTAATTTAAGCAAACTCGCGATTGCCGAAGGGGAAGAAGAACAACAACGGTTACTCGTCGACGTTATCGTGGACAGCGAACTTATCACGAGCGATTTGTCCGATTTGCCGCTCGACGACGAAAACAAGTTTAAGTTGCAAAAGTTTATAAATCAGGTGGGGGATTATTCCAAAACGCTGAACAATAAACTTATTTCGGGAAAATCTCTTTCGGACGAAGAAAAACAAACGCTTATAAATCTTTACGAAGTTACGGCGGAACTCAAAAGCAAGGTCGACGAACTGAACGGCAAGTTGGACGGGTACGATTTCAAGGGACTTTTGAACAATAAAGGGGACTTGATTTCGACCGCGTTCGGCGAAATGCAAAACCTTTCGATAGAATATCCCGAACTTATTTACGACGGAGCGTTTTCCGACTCGAAAATCAACGAAACGTTGATTCTTTCGGGCGAAGAAATAACAAAATCGCAAGCGGAAGACGTTTTTTTCAAGACGTTCGATTATTTGGGAAAAATCGAAATAACCGAAACGGAAAAAGTCGACGGCAAGCACGACGTGTATTTCATAAACGGTCTGGCGGACGGAAAATCGGTTTTCGCCGAAATAAGTAAAGTCGGCGGAAAATTGATACTTTTTTCGGTTGACAACGGTTGCGAGAAAGGGGTAGTTACCGAGTCGGACGCCAAAACTTGCGCCGAAAAGTTTTTAGCGGAGCAAGGCATAGAAAACATGACCGCGGTATGGCAACAGGTAGCTGGCAACACCGCGACGTACAACTTTGCTTACGAACAAAACGGGGTGATAGTTTACAACGATTTGATTAAAGTCAAAGTATGTTTAACCAGCGGTAAAGTCATCGGTTACGAAGCGATTTCGTATTACTGCAACCATAAAGAAAGAAAAATAGACGGGGCGGAAATACCGCAGGACGAAGCGCTCGCAAGAGTGTCCGACAAACTCGACGTATATTCGGTAAGACTTGCGTTGATTCCCGTCGGCACTATGAACGAAGAACTTTCCTACGAAGTGGCGGGCGACTACGACGGTTACGTTTATTACGTATATATAAGCGCGACGACGGGCGCCGAACTCAACATTTTTAAAGTAATCGACACCACCGACGGCTCGTTGATATACTAAAATACTTTTTAATAATTATTCGCTATAAATTAAAGCGGCGGAATAAACTTTCCGCCGTTTTTTTTATATCGTGGTTTTTTAAAAATTGTTATAATGTGTTCGGACAAAAGAAAGGGGCGCGGGCGGGAAAGTTTTTAAAAAATGTTAATATAATATTTATTATATTACTTGTAATGTTAAAAAAATTATGCTAAAATACTTTAAAGGAGCATTATGGACGATTTTATTTACGCACCGAGAAAAGATTACGTCAATAAATACAAACCCGCGTTTAAAGAAAACGCCGAAAAGTATTTTGACGAAGTAGTCAAACAATCTAATATAAATATAGAAGAAAACGCTCATCGGGTTAAACAATACGATAAACAAGTACATAAAGTAGAAAAAATCAAACAAAGGCTACGTTCCAAACGCGCCTTGAAAGGGTTTTCTATTTTCTTTACTATTTTGCTGTTTGCGGGAAGTTTAACCGCGCTCGTGTTCGCTTTTATATCAAAACGTTTTGAAATATGTATTCCCTGTTTTTTGGTCGGAGCGGCGGGCGGAGCGGGACTTATCGTTCTGATAGTCAAAAAGCTTAACAAAGAAATCAACCACCTTAAAAACGAACGGGATATAGAGTTTAAAAAAGCGGAAGACATACGGCTTGAATGCGTGTCGAAAATGCGTCCGCTGGTCGATCAATTTACATATAAAAGCACAAACCACCTTATTCAAAAAACGTTGCCGTTATTTGAAATGAACGACTGTCTTGACTCCAAAAGTTTCGATTATATGCACGAACGGTTCGGTTTTAACGAAAACGGGGACATCAACTCGTCCACCGTCGAAGCCGTGTCGGGCTCTATCAAAGGCAATCCTTTTTTGATAGAAAGAGATTTGGTTCACAAAATGGGGGTTTATACTTATACGGGTTCTATCACTATTCACTGGACGACGAGAGAACGCAGCAGTAACGGCGGATACCGTACCGTTCATCACACGCAGATTTTAACGGCAAGCGTCGTTAAACCAAAACCTTATTACCATTACCATACTCGACTGACGTTTTGTTCGGAAGCGGCTCCCGACCTTCATTTTTCGAGAACGGCTACCGACGTAGAAAAGATGAACGAAAAACAAGTCGAAAGAACGGTAAAAAAAGGCAAAAAGGCTTTATCTAAGGTTGCAAAAAAATCATCTGCGGCGGGCGGAAACTTTACAGAAATGGCAAACAGCGAATTTGAAGTTTTGTTCGGGGCTAAAAACCGCGACAACGAAGTTCAGTTCAGACTTATGTTTACGCCTCTCGCTCAACAAAATATGATAGACCTTATCAAAGTTCCCGATCCTTACGGCGACGATTTCAATTTCTTTAAAGACGGAAAACTCAACGTCATAACGACGGAACATTCCGTTAACTGGGATTTAAACACGGACTTTTCAAGGTTTTTACACCACGACTACGAAGTTATAAAACAACGGTTTTTGACTTTTCACGAAGAATATTTTAAAAACTTTTATTTTCAGTTCGCGCCATTGCTTTGCGTACCTATATATCAACAAACCAAAACTGTCGACTATATTTACAAAAAAGACTACGCAAGCAACTTTACTTGTTTTGAAGCGGAATGTATGGCAAACTCGTTAGACGTAGGTTCTTTCGCGCCGACCGCTCCCGATACGAGAACGATTATAAAAGCGTCTTTGATAAATAAAGACAATAAATCGGATAAAATAAGACTACATAACTATTCTTACACCACTTTAAACAGAGTGGATTATATTCCGAGATTAGGCAGGGACGGAAGAATGCACACCGTACCCGTTCCGTGGGTTGAATACATACCCGTATACAACGAAGCGATACTTTCAATGAAAAACTTAGGAATCGAAGAAAACAAGTTCAAAGGCTTTTCCAACACGACTGAGTTTAACGACGTCGGAATTAACGGTTCTTACAGTTATAAAAAAGGTTTATTAGCGTTTTTGGTAAACGACGACCAAACCGCTTTTGACGAAAAAATAGACAAAATATTTAAACAATAAGGAGATTAAAAAATGGATCAATTAGACGAATTAAATACCCCTTCCAGACCCGAAGGTTTAGACGTAAACGTCGTTGCTAAGCAACTTCCCGTAAAATGCGGTAAAGGCACTAAAATATTCTTTAATTATATTTCTTGGATTTTACCCATTCCTATCGTTACGGGGCTTATCGTAATGGTAAAAAAGGCTAAGCATAAACAACACTTTGAGCAGATTCAACAAAAAATACAACACGACGCTTCTCAAATAGACAACTATCTTGAACAAAGAGTCGTAATTTTGAAAAACTGCGCTAAACTTTTAGATAAAGCGCTCGATTACGAACAAGAAACCTTAACTAAAATCGCGGCGTATCGCGGCGGAGTCAATCCCGACGCTCAAAGCGACGCCGAAAGAAACGAAGTCGCAAGCACGTTGGACGGACTTTCCCGTTCTATCAACATCGCGGTAGAAAGATACCCTGATTTGAAAGCCCATCAGGAAATAGCGGACGCTATGCAACAAAACGCTTATCTTCAAAAAGAAATTACGGCGGCAAGAGAACTTTACAACGACAGTATCAATCTCTGGAACAGAGAAATACACGTTTGGCCTCTTAAACTTCTCGTTGCGGACGAAGAAGGTTTAAAAACGAGAATACCTTTCATCGCTACGAAAGAAGTCAAAGAAGAAGCAAGGGGAGTTTTCTTTTAATAAGAAATAACCGAAAAACAAACCGCGCTGCGATTTTGCAGCGCGGTTAATTTTATTTTCTAAACGTATTCTATATTTATATCTTGTTCGAGCGCGTATTTTAACGTGTTATAAGTTCCGCCTTTTAAGTTTCTGTAATAAACTATCAGATTACTGCTGTTATCTACCATATACTTATTTCTTTGCATCATACAGTAAACGGTATATTTTTCGTTTAAAACAATTACTTCGTCGGCGACCGAAATCATTCTGTCGTATTCTTTTTTTTGTAGAGAGTTGTATTTTTCGCTTTGATTTCTGCACGGCACGCAGGCTATTATTTTAATATCGTGATTTTTTCTTAATTTTTCGAGAGTTTTAAAAACGAGAGTATCGAATCCCAACGCCATACCGCACAAAAAATAAGTCATTCCTTTATTTATATAATTTTCTATAACGTTATATAATTTTACGGCGTCGAAATCTTTTTCAATCAATCTGTGTCCCGAAAAACAAACGGCTTTCGATTTATCTATCATTATAACGGCTTAGACCTTTCCTTTCCTTTTCCCCTAGGGTATTTTTTATCGGTATTTTTTACCTTATTTATAATTATAATATTTCTTTCGGCGTCCTGCAAATTAAAAGTTAAAGTTTTTAAATATTCTCCGCCTAAAACGTTTATCGCGTTTTTCGCTTCTTCGAGTTCTTCTTTCGCGTCTTTTCCTTTATACGAAACGAACTTACCGTTTATTTTAACGAAAGGCAAAACGTACTCGCATAACGTATTGAGTCTTGCCACCGCTCTCGCCGTTCCGTAATCGAACTTTTCGCGATAAGATTCTTCTTTCGCCAAATCTTCGCATCTGGCGTTCACGACTCTTATACCTTTTAAATCCAACTCTTTTATACACTCTTTTAAAAAATTACACTTTTTCAAAGTGGATTCGACCATAGTAATATCCAAATCTTCCCTTATTATTTTAATAGGAATAGAGGGAAAGCCCGCGCCCGAACCGACGTCTATTATTTTTTTATCCACATCGTAAATATTAAAGTATTTCACACTGTCGACAAAATGTTTCAACACTATTTCGTTATCTTCTTTAATTGCGGTAAGATTAAACTTTTCGTTCCAAAAAAGTAGGATTTTCTTATATTTTTCAAACTTTTCAAGTTGTTTTTCGGTTAAAAAAATATCGTAATTTTTAAATAATTCTTCCATATTTTTATAATACCATAAAACTAAATAAATTACAATTCTTTTTTATAAACATTAAAAATAAAGGATTCACAATTTTATCAACATTTTCGGTGGAATATTCATTTATGCAATTATTTTTATTTTTATTTTAAAAAAGTTTTTAAAGTTTAAAAAGTTGTCAACAAAAAAACTGTTTTTTTCAACACTTAACCCACAAAGTTATCAACTGAAAAATTAACGTTATAAACATAAAAAAGTATTGCATTTTTTATCTTTTTATAGTATAATTTATATCGTAATCGACTAAACTTTCTAAGTTTATTCGAAATATAAGAAAATTAAGTTATTAACACTATCAACTTTTCTACTACATACTACTACTTAATTTTAATAATATAATTATCATCTTTACGGTGAAGGAAAAAATAATCAGGAGTGCATAAAATGAAGTTTTATTGTGAAGGAACGGATCTTGCAAACGCGGTTTTAAAGGTAAGCAAGGCGATAGGAATAAAGAAGCCTGTTCCCGTACTCGAAGGTATTAAAATTACCACGATAGGGAAAGAAGATAAAATATTGATACTTGCTACCGACGGAGAACTCACTATCGAAGAAAAAATAACCGCAAGCGTTTTAAACGAAGGCGAAACGGTCGTTCCGGGTAAATACTTTTCCGATTTCGTTAAAAAACTCGAAAACGAACAAATAGAGATTTCCATAAACGAAGATAATAAAATGGAGATAAAGTACGGAGAAAACGTTACTTACATGAGCGTTTACAATCCGGAAGAATATCCCGTTATAGATAAAGATATAAACGAAAAGAGTTTTACGGTACTTCAAAAAGATTTTACCGAACTTATAAATAAAACCGTGTTCGCGGCTTCTACCGAAGATACTCGTCCCATATTAAAAGGTTGCTTGCTCGAAGTGGAAAACGGATATATAAAATGCGTCGCTCTGGATGGATTCAGAATGGCTATATCCAAAAGAAAACTCGTTGAAAGCAAAGGGGATAATTTCAAAGCGGTCGTTCCCGCAAGATCTTTGACGGAAATAGTAAGACTTTTAGATAAACAGGAAGATAAAATAACGGTAGTTTTAAAGAAAAACGCTTTAATGGTTAAAGTAGGTAATACTACTATTATAACGAGATTGCTCGAAGGCGAATATCTGAATTATTCTCAAATATTACCCAAAGACTTTATTACCAAAGTAAACGTAAACAAAACGGTATTTACGATAAGTTTGGAAAGAGTTATGGTTTTATCGATGGTAGAAAGAACTACTCTCGTTAAAATGGATATAAAAGAAGAAGTAATGACCATGACCGCGAACAGCGAAATAGGAAACATTACCGAAAACGTTTATATTACTCTCGAAGGAAAGGATTTATCTATCGCTTTTAACGGTAAATATATAGCGGATTATTTAAGATTCGTAGAGGGTACGACTCTCAATATGAGTTTTAACAGTCCTATAAGTCCGTGCGTAATTAAAGACGATAAAGACGAAGATTCTCTATATTTGGTACTACCTTTAAGAATAAACGGTTAATTTAATTGACAAACGCGTTAAAAAATAATAAAATAGTATGCGGACTCTATCAAAATTAAAAGGAAGGAAATAAAATGAAACAAACATATCAACCTAAAAAAAGACAAAGAAGCAAAGTACACGGATTCAGAAAGAGAATGATGACCAAGTCGGGCAGAAACGTTCTTAAAAGAAGAAGAAACAAAGGCAGACATAAATTGTCCGCGTAAGTTTAAGGCAAAAATATGGATATAAGGCTTAAAAGAAAGGAAGATTTTGAGAAAGTGTTCAAACACGGTAAAAGGGTATATTCTCAAAATCTGACCTTGCTTTATATTGAAAGCAACGAATTGAAAATAGGATACTCGGTATCTAAAAAGCACGGGTGCAGCGTTAAAAGAAACAGAGTAAAACGGTTGCTACGTGCTTCTTTTTTTAATTTTAAAGATAACGTCGCGGGAAATTATTATATAGTGTTTTTACCCAAAGTCTCAAACGAGTACGATTACGAAGGGTTTTGTAAATCTATGCGTTATTTATTAAAAAAGAGCGGGTTGTTAAAGTGAGAAAAAAAATACTTTTAGGTTTTCTTAGATTTTATAAAAATCATATTTCAAAAAGAATAGGAGGCACTTGCATATACACGCCTACCTGTTCGGAATATTGCGTGGAAGCCTTGATAAAACGGGGATTTATAGTAGGTAGTTTATTGACGGCGTACAGGTTATTGAGATGCAATCCGTTCCATAAGGGAAAATACGATCCCGTCCCCGATAAAAGAAGCGTTAAAAAATGGCTGTATTAAATAGGAATTAAAAAAGATGATAAGCGTATTTGAAAGTTTAAGGTATACCGGCGGTTGGAAATGGCTGGTCGATATAATAGGCGGAATAATAAAAGTAAGTTCGAGCATGGGCTTGGGCATTATTTTGTTTACGTTTATATTAAAATTGATAACTCTTCCGTTAGACGTATGGTCGAGAATATCGATGAGAAAAAACAGTTTAAAAATGGAAGAGATGCGTCCGCAACTCGAAAAATTACAAAAACAATACGCCGACAACAAACAGTTGTATAACCAAAAAATGACGGCGTTGTATAAAAAGAACGGGTATTCGATGCTCGGCGGGTGTTTGCCGACGATAGTTACTCTCGTGTTTTTCTTTATAGTTTTGACGGGTTTTAACAAATATTCTATATACCAGAACACCGAATATTATTCGGATATGCGTCTTGCTTACAGTAAAGTTGTTTACGATAATTTTATCAACGAAGATTTGACTTTGACGATAAGCGAAACGGAAAATAAAAAAGTAATATCAAAAACGAAAAAAGATTTGTTTATAGATAACGACTTTATTCTTAAAAAGATAGGAACGCCCGTAAAAGGAACTACTTATTATTACGTTTTGAACTCCGATAAAACGGATATAATTTCGTCGGACGAAAACAACTACGATTTCAGCGTAAAATACGACAAGGACGCGGAAGGTATGGAAACTTGCCTTTATTACGCGAAAGGTCTTTTAAACTGTAAAGTAGAAGTAGAAAAAAAAGACGGAAATTACGTCGGCAATTCAAAAGTATTTTTAACGAACAAAACGGCGATTGAAAAAGACGAAGGGTTTAAAGAGTTAGTAAAAGCCGTCGAAGTCGACGAAACGATAAAACTTAAAGGGGACGATTATAACGAATATTTTTCCGTTATAGCCGACCAGAAAGATATTCTCAATAAATATTCTTATTATATAAAATCGATTGCGAGAAGAGAATCGGCTAAAACCTTCAAAAAAGAAAATCAAGGATTTTTGTGGGTAAACAATATCTGGGCGAGCGACAGTCCTTTGGAAAAGACGGTATTTTCCAGCGCGAGTAAATTAAAAAGCAAAGCGCAAGTATCTATGACCGAAGGGGATTATAACGAAATAACTCACGATTTGGCGAAAGAAAAGAACCAACCTAACGGGTATTTTATAATGGTTGTACTCGTTATAGGAACGTCGTTGCTTTCGCAATGGATAATGACTAAATCTCAAAAAGCGCAGTTAGAACTTCAAAGCGTAGACGGAAAAGGCGCGAAACAGCAAAAAATAATGATGATAATAATGCCGATAATGATGGCTATATTCGCGTTTATGTATACCACGGCGTTTTCGATATACATCGTTTTCTCTTCGCTGTTCTCAACCGCTTCGACGCTTATAATAAATTATTTGGTAGACCTTTCTTTCAAGAAAAAGAAAAAAGAAGAAGTAAGATCGGGCGACAAACGTGTAATAGGTAAAACTATTATTGAAGAAGATAAAGAAAAGAAGGAGTAAAAAATGGCAAAAGAGTATTTAGGAAAAACAGTTGAAGACGCTATCGAAGAAGGCCTTAAAGAGTTAGGCATCGAGAGAGATAAAGCGGAAATCACGGTTTTGGAAGAACCGGCAAAGGGCTTGTTTAAGTCTAAAAAAGCGCGCGTATCGGTCGGTGTGAAAAAAACACCGGGCGAAAAAGCGGTTGAGTTTTTAGAAGGGTTGTTTGAAAAAATGGGACAAACCGTCGCAGTACAACTTAAAAACGAAAGCGATAAAATAGAAATAGAACTCGTATCGCCTAATTCGTCGTTCCTTATAGGGTACAGGGGCGAAATGTTGGATTCTTTACAAAACCTTGCGGGCGCGGTAGCGAACACGGGCAACGCGGTTTACCAAAGAGTTGTAGTCGATTGCGAAGGTTACAGAGAAAAGAGAGAGGCGACGTTGATAAACCTTGCTAAAAATCTTGAAAAGAAAGCGGTAAGAACGGGCAGAGACGTAAGACTCGAACCGATGAGCGCGTTTGAAAGAAGACTCGTTCACAGCACGCTTGCAAACAGCGACAAGGTTACAACGACCAGCGAAGGTAAAGAACCTAACAGATACGTAATAATAGTACCCAACGAAAAGAAAGCGTTCGCACCTAAAAAAGACGGGTATAAAAAAGACTTTAAAGGCGGCAGAAAAGACGGGTTTAAAAAGTACGATAATAAACCTAACAAACCGACTTCCGCGCCGAGAAAGAAAACGATTACGTTCGGAACGTATCTCGGTAACAGCGGCGCAAAAATAGAAGAATAATATATAAAAAAAATACATTCCCCCGTCGGTAGATATTCAGCAGACGGGGGTGTTTTTTAAAAAATATAACAGTAAAACCCGCCTTTTTTGTAAGTTAAAACACTCGGCTTAAAAAAAGGGTATTGACATAGACCTAATATAGGTGTATAATAATATAGTAAGTGGTCAAAGACAATATAATAAGCAATGTATAAAAACCATACTAGTTTGAAATATAGTCAATTTACTTTTTTAAGAACGGTCAAAACGGACGAAAGTCTGTTAAAAAATAAAAAGGGGAACAAGTTATGACAAAAAAGTTCAAAAAAGCAAGTATGATTTTACTAGCACTGTTTTTAGCAGTAGCCTGTGTTTGTTCGATAGCAATCACGAACAACAAAGCGTATGCCGATGAAGAAACATTAAACGGTTTTCGTAGGATAGAGTACGTTGAAAGCGGGAAATATTATGATTATAAAAATGCGTTTCCCGACAATGCGTATTTTTTAAATCTTCCGACTATTACCGTACTGACGCACGGAATGGGTAGTGACGCAAGGGTTTGGAGCAATGATATATCGGCGGACAATCTTAATAATGAAACCGTACATTTTGCATACGACGAGTTTTCTCTTATAGAGAGATTGCGTTCTAAATCTAACGCGCTTGGGAATCAAGTTGTTCGTGCGGTAATTTCGTCTACCGATTCGACGGGTGTTAACGAATATTCGTTTGAGTTGAAAAAAGTAGAACTTATGGGTAGCGGAATCAATAAAGTATACCGCACAAACGAAATAGATTTTGATTTATCAGCATTAGATCCGACGAAGCATTTAATAGTAATATACGATGCCGGGTGTATGAGCGATCGGAGCAATGAAGAAGACTTTAAAGCTTTTACAAATATGCTTTTAAGCATTGTTAATAAAATCGGCGAAAAAATAAATACGACAGACGTTGACAGAAGACCGATTTATCCTAAAATAAACCTTATAGGGCATAGCCGTGGCGGACTTACCAACCTTGCGTTTGCTATGGCTTATCCCGAACTCGTTTATTCTCTTACAAGTATAGGCACGCCTTATTTCGGTTCTAATTTCGGTAGATTATCCGGTGTTTTGTCTTATTTAAGGATGAATGAGGAAAACCAAGCGATTCAAGACATACAAAATGAAGAAAAACAAACCGATATGGTTATAAAATGGAATGCGGGTTATTTAGGCGCAAATAATTTGCCGGAAGACGATATCTATAACGGGTTAGCGAACACAGTATATGAAAATATAAGTACGCCGTTGTATAAAAAAATAAAATTAAAATTGCTCGGTGGGTATATGCGTACGAATTATTTAAAAATGTTGATAAATAGTGATTATATGACCGAGTTTATGAACATTCCGCCGACGGAACTTGAAAATCTTAAAAAGTTTCCGTCAGCATTTGAGAAATACATGTTAGCGGGTAATCTTGTATCGGGCGAAATTGCAAAACAACTTAATGCCGCAGGAATAGGCAACGGAATTACTGCAAAGCAGGTTACGCAAGTTTTTGATGAAGCAATGTTTAATAACGATATGCAAAAACCTGCCGGTAATCCTTTTATATTCGATGATTTATTCGTAAGTTTAAACTCTCAACTGGGAATACGATATAATAAGATAAGTTACGCAGGATTTTCGGATCATACGCATTATAAATATTTTTCCGATTTAAACAATATACAAGAATACAAGTTTGCTCAATTCCAAGTTCCGATAGTACATAATCTGGAAACGAGAGATCCGTTTTTTGTCAACGAAATTGTTTATGGCACGGGAAACGCCGGCAATATAGAAGGCACGGGAAACGAGATAGACGAAGCGACCGATATGGGAATGAGTATGGGCAAATACAGAGATATGGGTTCGTTCGTACATAAATGCGTTACAAATATGGAACCCGCTCCTTTTGACGGAAGAGATATAAAATCCGACGCAGTTATAGTTAGGTCGAATAGGGGAGTGGATGTTTTAACGGACGACGGGTATATGTCTAATCATTGCGATATAGTTGATATGGAATGGTTTTTTAAACAATGTTCCATGAGTGTTGATTTTGCGACATTGAGACCTACTTATGATAGAATAAAAATTACAATAAGCGGGGACGTGAAAGAGAAAGACGACGGGTATCAATGGATAGGAATATTCAATACGTCGGCGACAAAAGACAGCGACAAAATCGCTGAGTTCAGAACAGAACATGGCAGCGGAGTAAAAGATACTAAATGGAGTTACACTTTAAATGCCGATTTTGATTTGCTGTTAGCCTATTTTAGCGACGGGAAAATAGTTTTGAGATATACCGGTAGCGGAAGACAAAACGATGACTGGTATTGCAGAAATATAAAAATGACGATAAAAATCTATAAATGGAGGGAAGTACCTGATCATGAAATTGTTCAGTAAAAAAAGACGTTTAGAATTGCCTATAATATTATGTTGTTATTTTTTGTGCGTTTTTATTGCAGGCTGTTTATATAATTACGACGAGAACGCTCCCGGCACAAAATATTTTTATTATATTGAAAACAATATAAGGTATTATTGCAATAAAGAGAAGAAAGAAGCGTATTTACATAAACTTTTTGTTGAAAGAAAAGACGAAGAAAAGAACGATACCGAATACGACTTTGATGAGAACGCGCAAACCGTCGTGATACCCGAAACGATAAAAAGCGGGGAATATAGAGTAGTTGGTATGAGGGGGCAAGAGTCTTATTATACGGTGATGTATGAACTTAGCAGCCTTGCACCGAGCAGTTGGAAAAACATACGAAAAATATATCTTCCGTATACGATGGATAAGATTTTTTTTGAAAATACGTTTAAGGCAAAAGACGGCGCGTATTATGACGACAGGTTGCGGGTAATGATACCGAGCGTAGAGTCTTTTTCCTATACGAGGGTTGAAAAATGTTATTTTTCTGCCACAAAGTATACGTTTGATTCATACGGCAAATGTATAATAGCAACCGTACCGCAAAAACATTACGATATGGTCGTCGAACAATTCGACATACTAGGTGATCGACCTGTGAAAACCGTTGAAGAGTACGTGCAAAATCTTGTAACGCCAAACTACGTGTTTACGTTTAACTACGAAGGCGCGCCGAACGAAGGAATCTACTGGATAGATTTGATAGTCGACGAAAACACGCCGTACGTATTGCCGACCGTTCCTACGAGAGAAGGGTATACGTTCGGCGGCTGGTATATGGAAGATACCTGCGTAACCGAATGGGATAATCAAATGACGCCTACGACGGAAGTTAAAACGATGTACGCTAAATGGATTGTAAACGAAACGGCGGAATAAAAAAAATATCACGCGGCTGACGAAAAAATCGTCAGCCGTTTACGTTTTTCTTGACAAAAAGACGGTTTTGTGCAATAATTATTCGGTTATAGAGAATGAATTAAAAAATCGGGAGAAAAAACAGTGATTACCAGAAACGATTTAAGAAACGTCGCGATTATAGCGCACGTCGATCACGGTAAAACGACGCTCGTCAACGAAATGTTGAAACAGGGCGGAATATTCAGGGCTAATCAACAAGTAGCGGACAGGGTTATGGATTCAAACGACATCGAAAGAGAACGCGGAATCACGATACTTGCAAAAAACACGTCCGTATACTACAAAGATATTAAAATAAATCTGGTAGACACTCCGGGGCACGCGGATTTCGGCGGGGAAGTAGAACGCGTTCTTAAAATGGTAAACGGCGTTCTGGTTTTGATAGACGCGGCGGAAGGACCTATGCCCCAAACCCGATTCGTTATGCAAAAAGCGTTGGAACTCGGGCATAAACTAATTTTAGTCGTAAATAAAATAGACCGTCCCGACGCGAGAATAAAAGAAGTTCAGGACGAGATATTAGACCTTTTACTCGACCTTAACGCAACGGACGATCAATTTGAAAGTCCTATCGTTTTCTGTTCGGGAAGACAAGGAACGGCGACTCTCGACCCCGACGTTCAGGGCGTCGACTTAAAACCCTTGTTTGAAACGATTATAAACCATTTTCCCCCGCAACAAGTTGACGACGAAGGACCTTTCCAAATGCTCGTTTCGTCAATCGATTATAACGATTACGTCGGAAGAATAGGTATAGGAAGAATAGAACGCGGAGTCGTTAAAGTAAACGATACCGTTCACCTTTGCAACTACAACAATTCAAGCGTTTCGGGCAACGGCAAAATAGTAAGTTTGTATCAGATAGACGGACTTGAAAGAAGTCCCGTCGAAACGGCGAAAGCGGGCGATATCGTATGTATATCGGGGCTTGAAAACGTTTCGATAGGCGACAGCGTGTGCAGTCCTGCGGCGGTTGAACCCGTTCCGTTCGTAAAAATAAGCGAACCTACCGTAGAAATGACGTTCTCGGTAAACGACAGCCCGTTTGCGGGTAAAGAAGGCAAATACGTAACGACCAGACACCTTCACGACAGACTGTTTAAGGAACTGTTAAAAGACGTTTCGTTAAGAGTAGAAAACACGGAATCCGCCGATTCGTACAGAGTTTGCGGCAGGGGCGAAATGCACCTTTCCATATTAGTAGAAAACATGCGCAGAGAAGGGTACGAGTTTCAGGTAGGGCCGGCAAAGGTTTTGTTTAAAACGATAGACGGCGTCAGATGCGAACCTATCGAAAGGCTCGTCGTAGACGTTCCGCAAGACGCTACGGGCTCCGTTTTCTCGGCGATGGGGGACAGAAAAGGCGAACTTATTCAAATGGAAAACATAGGCAGCCGTATAAGGTTAGAGTTTTCCGTACCCGAACGCGGACTTTTCGGATACAAGAGCGAGTTTTTGACGAATACCAAAGGCGAAGGCGTTTTCAACACGATATTTATGGGTTACGAACCGTACAAAGGGGATTTACCCCGCCGTTCGACGGGCTCGTTGGTAGCGTTTGAAACGGGCGAAGCGGTAACTTACGGCTTGTTCAACGCGCAAGGCAGGGGCAGTTTGTTTATCACGCCCGGCACGGAAGTTTACGAAGGTATGGTAGTAGGAGTTTCTCCCAAAGAAGGGGACATAGTCGTCAACGTCTGTAAGAAAAAGCATTTAACGAATACCCGTTCTTCCGCAAGCGACGACGCGTTAAGACTCGAAACGCCCAGAAAAATGGGACTCGAAGACGCTATGGAATTTTTAAACGACGACGAAGTAATGGAAGTTACGCCGAAATCGATAAGAATAAGAAAAAAGATTTTAAACACAGAATTAAGACTTAAACACGCTAGCAAAGTGTTGAAAGGTTTAATAGAAGACTGATTTTTACCCCCGACGGCATTCGCCGTCGGGGGTGGTTTTTTGTCGGGACAAAGAAAATTGCGGCGTGGCGATAAAAAATTATCGCCACGCCGTTAAACGTTGTCTTTTTTTCTTGCAAAAATTATAAAAAAGGTGTAAAATAAATATACGTAAAATAACGAAAATTGCAAAAATCGGTAAAAAGTGAGATTTTTAAAAAGCAAAAAAACGAGCGTTTTTGTAAAAATCGACAAAAAACCGCAAATTAAAATATTTAAAAATCGGTAAAAAGTATAAAAAGGTGTAAAATGAAAGACGGATTTATTAAAGTTGCCGCCGCAACGACGGAAGTAAAGGTTGCGAACGTAGAGTTTAACGTTCAAAAAATCAAAGAAGAAATACTTTCTCTGTATAACGGCGGGGTAAAAGTCATGGCGTTCGGGGAACTTTGCGTTACCGCGTACACTTGCGGAGATTTGTTTTACGACGACGCGCTTTTAAGTTCGGCTGCGGACGGAGTAGATGAAATAAGGGCTTTTTCAAACGGAATAAAAGCGGTTATAGTAATCGGCGCGCCGATAAAAGTAAACTCGCTTATATATAACGTCGCGGTCGTGATTTTCGACGGAGAGATTTTGGGTTTCGCGCCGAAAACGTATTTACCTAACTACAACGAGTTTTACGAGAAAAGGGTTTTCGCGCCCGCGCCGAAAGAATATAAAGAGATTGCGTTTAAAGGGAAAAATTATCCGTTTTCAGCGTCGCTCGTGTTCTCGGCGCAAGATTTTTGTCAGTTGAAAATAGGGGTTGAGATTTGCGAAGACTTATGGTCGCCCGCGCCCCCGTCGGTCAACCTTGCGTTAAACGGCGCGACGCTTATTTTAAACTTGTCCGCGTCGAACGAACTCGTCGGGAAAGCGGAATACAGAAGAGAACGGGTAACTTCGCAGTCGGCAAGGCTTATTTGCGCTTACGTTTACGCAAACGAAGGGGACGGCGAATCGACTACGGACGTCGTGTATTCGGGGCATACGCTGATAGCGGAAAACGGTAAAATCAAAGGTGAAGGCAAACCGTTCGAGTATAAGACCGCGCAAGCGGTAGTCGATTTGAAAAGGCTCGAATATGAAAGGAGCAAACAGTTTAACTACGACGTTCCCGTAACGCCCGTAACGGTTATACTTTTTAATATAGGTGTTACGAAAACGGAACTCGATTTTGACGTTTACAAAACGCCGTTCGTTCCGAAAGGAGATAAAAAGCAAGAAGAACGAGCGGAACTTATTTTAAACATGCAAGCGCGCGCGCTTGCCAAAAGAGTAAGCCACGCGGGCGCGAAAAGCGCGGTAATAGGGTTGTCGGGCGGACTCGACAGCACGCTCGCGTTGATAGTTACCGTCAAAGCGTTCGATATTTTAAAAAAGGACAGAAAAGAAATAATCGCCGTAACGATGCCGTGTTTCGGCACGACGGGAAGAACGTTTGACAACTCGGTGAGTTTGGCGAAAGCGTTGGGAGTTACGCTTAAAAAGATAGATATAAGAAAAGCGGTTTTACGTCATTTTAAAGATATAGGGCAGAAAGAAGAAAACAAAGACGTAACTTACGAAAACTGTCAGGCAAGGGAAAGGACGCAGGTTTTGATGGATATAGCCAACATGACGGGCGGGCTTGTAATCGGCACGGGTGATTTAAGCGAAGCCGCGCTCGGCTGGTGTACTTATTGCGGCGACCACATGAGTATGTACAACGTCAACGCAAGCGTACCGAAAACGCTCGTCAGGCATCTTGTAAGGTGCGTTGCGGGAACGTCGAAAACAAAACTCAAAAACACGTTGCTCGATATTCTGAACACGCCCGTCAGCCCCGAACTCATTCCGCCGAAAGACGGGAAAATCGAACAAATCACGGAAGACGTGGTGGGGCCGTACGTTCTGCACGATTTTTTCTTGTATTATTACGTCAGATGCGGTTTTTCTCCAAAAAAGATTTTCAGGGTAGCGATTCGCGCGTTTAAAGGCGACTACGACGAACAAACGATTTTCAAATGGCTCAATAATTTTTTCAACAGATTTTTCTCTCAACAGTTCAAACGGTCGTGTATGCCGGACGGCGTAAAGATAGGTTCGGTCGCTTTGTCGCCGCGCGGCGATTTGAGAATGCCCAGCGACGCGAGTAACGTTGTGTGGAAAAAGGAACTCGAAGAAATAAGGAAAGAATACGAATTGTTTTGAAAAAGCGTTGACAAGCGTGTTAAAATAGTGTAAGATAGACGAAAAAGGAGCAAGCGTTATGAAAAAAGTAAACTTCGTATATTATTATTACTATGTTTCGGTCTTAGTTAATAATTGACTACGATAGTTTTCGTTTGCTTAAAAAATCAAGTGATTTAAGACTTATCGTTCGTCGGTAAGTCTTTTTTATTAGTCGGGTAAAAACGATTCTCGCTCGACTTTCGGGCTGACCGACGACAAAGGAGAAAGATTATGAAAAAATTAGTTGTATTGATGACGGCGCTCGTTACGGCGTTGTCCGTATGCGGACTGTTTACGGCGTGCGGGGGACAAAAAGCGGATTTTACGGTAGGCGTTTGTCAGTTGGTTCAACACGAAGCGTTGGACACGGCTACCAAAGGATTTAAAGACGCGTTGAAAGAAGAACTCGAAAAAGCGGGTAAAACCGTCAAGTTCGACGTTCAGAACGCGCAGGGCGATCCCGTAACGTGCAGCGTAATAGTAAACAAGTTCGTTTCGGCGAAAGTCGATTTGATTATGGCTAACGCCACGGCGTCTTTGCAGGCGGCGGTCAACGCGACTGAAACCATACCCGTTTTGGGAACGTCCGTTACCGATTACGGCGACGCGTTGAAGATAAAAGACTTTAACGGGGTTGTCGGCGGGAACGTTTCGGGAACGAGCGACCTTGCCCCCCTTGACAAACAAGCGGATATGTTCGCCGAACTGTTGCCGAAAGCAAAGAATATCGGGTTAATTTATTGCAGCGCGGAAACGAACTCGAAATATCAGGTAACCGAAATAAAAAAGCATTTGGAAAAGAAAGGGTTGACGACGAAAGCGTACCCGTTTGCCGATTCCAACGACCTTACGGCGGTAGTAACGACCGCGGCGAACGAATGCGACGCGATATATGTACCGACGGACAATACCGCCGCGTCCAACAAGGAAGCGATAGACAATATCTGCCGCCCCGCGAAAGTTCCCGTTATTTGCGGCGAAGAAGGTACTTGCATAGGTTGCGGAATAGCGACTCTTTCGATAAGTTACTACAATCTGGGCGTAGAAACGGGCAGAATGGCGGCGAAGATTTTGCTTAAACAAGGGGACGTTTCGACGATGCCCGTCGCTTACGATACGAACCCGCAATACAAATATAACGAAGAGATTTGTCGCGAGTTGGGAATAACCGTTCCCGAAAACTACGTGGCGATTGACAAAAAATAAGGAGCGTATATGTTTACGGTGATAGTAAACTCTCTGCCGGGCGCGATTGCTCTGGGGCTTATATGGGGAGTTATGGCGGTAGGACTTTTTATAACCTACAAAATATTAGATTTTGCCGACCTTACGGTTGACGGTTCTATTTGCACGGGCGCGGTCGTTTGCGCCGTTATGGTAACGAACGGCAGCAACGTTTGGTTTGCTATGTTCTGCGCGATTCTGGCGGGCGCGGCGGCGGGACTCGTAACGGGACTGTTACACTCGTTTTTCGGAATCCCTCCCATAATGTCGGGAATACTTACTCAACTTATGCTTTGGTCGATAAACTTAAAAGTACTCGGCAAATCGAACGTATCCGTCAGCGCGAGAAACTTTAAAGTATTGATTTCGCAACTTAAAGTACCCGCGGCGATAGGTATTTTGTTCGGCGCGACGGCGATAGTGATTTTTATTCTGTACTGGTTTTTCGGTACGGAAAGGGGTTGTTCGATAAGGGCTACGGGAAGCAACTCGAAAATGGCGAAAGCGCAGGGCATAAACACGGAAATAAACAAAATCATCGCGCTGATGATATCTAACGGACTCGTCGCGTTGTCGGGGGCGTTGCTTTGTCAATATCAAGGCTTTGCGGACGTCAACATGGGCAGGGGAGCAATCGTCATCGGGCTTGCGGCGGTTATAATAGGCGAAGCGTTAAACGTGGGGCTCGGCTACTTGTTCAAAGGAACGGCGGTTTTGGGCGTAAACGTTTACGGGTTGTTCGGCGCGAAACGTAAAAACGGCGAAAAGTTCGCTATCGCTAAAAGAAAAGCGAGTTACGTCGGAACGCTTCTCGGCAAAAACTTTGCCGTCAAACTGTTCAGCGTGTTTTTGGGGAGCGTCGTATACTATATCGTGTATCAGGTAGTCGTTTGTTTCGGGTTCGATACGGATTTGCTTAAACTGTTGTCGGCGATAGTTGTTATTATATTCCTTGCGATACCGTACTGGAAAGGAAAATATTTTAAAGGGTTGTTAAAAAAGAAAAAGGGGGACGAAAAACAATGAAAAAGAACAAAGAAAGGCTTTCCCCCGAAGGAGTAACGCTCGAACTTAAAAACGTTACCAAAGTTTTCAATAAGGGAACGCCTAACGAAAGGGTTGCGCTCGACAACGTAACTCTTACGTTGAAAGACGGCGATTTCGTAACGGTAATAGGCGGCAACGGCGCGGGCAAGTCGACGCTTATGAACGTGGTCGCGGGGACTTACCCCGTAGACGGCGGGAGCATTTTTCTCGACGGCGCGGACGTTACCAAAGCGAAAGAACACAAAAGAGCAAAGTTTTTGGGACGGGTTTTTCAAGATCCCAACATGGGTACGGCGGCGGATATGCAAATAGAAGAAAACCTTGCGCTTGCGAATCGTCGCGGAACGTTTCGCGGACTGTTGCCGGGAATAACCAAAAAAGAACGCAGATATTACGCGGAAGCGTTGTCCGTGTTGGGTTTGGGGCTTGAAAACAGGCTTTCGGCAAAAGTAGGACTGTTATCGGGCGGGCAAAGGCAAGCGTTGACTTTGCTTATGGCGACGTTGAAAAAACCTAAACTTTTGTTGCTTGACGAACACACCGCCGCGCTCGATCCGAAAACGGCGAAAACGGTACTTACCACCACCGAAAAACTCGTAAAAAAAGATAATCTTACCACACTTATGATAACGCATAACATGCAGGACGCCATAACTTACGGCAACAGGCTGATAATGATGAACGACGGCAAAATCGTGTTCGAGATTTCGGGCGAAGAAAAGAAAAATCTTACGGTCAAAGATTTACTTGACAAGTTTGAGTCGACTGACGGTTTCGTCGCAAACGACAAACTCTTATTATCTAAATAACGTAAAAAACAGCCCCCGCGTTTGCAATTTTGCAAACGCGGGGGCTTTCGTCTTTCGTATAAGTTTTATCTTTCAGACAACCGTCTAAAAAGCAAATAAGGTTTTTAACGGCAACGTTCGTGCATATCAGTAAATCGGGCGGCTGCCGTTATTTTTAAGGTAAAATATTTTCGGGGGTTTCTTTTTTGACTTTTTCCGTCAAAAGCGTGATAAGAAACTCGGCGTAGGGTAACGGTTTTTAACAATCCCCCCGTCTTGACTTCGCTGTCGCTTGTCAATCCACCCCCCCTTTACACAAGGCGGGCTTTATAAGGGAAAGGTTTTCCTGCGTACAAGGCGGCTAAAAAGCGAACGGATTTGGGAAACGTTTCGTTAAAGGAATACGGATATTCCGCTAAGAGTCGGGCTGCCGAACAGTGATAGGTTGATTTTCGTAAAACCAACCAGATATATCGCGCAGCGTCAGGCTGCCGAACCTTGATAGCACATATTTCGCACACACATAGACACCCCGTCAAACACTTCTCAACCCTATTTTCAGGTGAACCTTGATAGCACATATTTCGCACGCACACATAGACGCCCCGCAAACACTTTTCAACCCTATTTTCAGGTGAACTTTGATAGTACATACTTCGCACACGCACATAGACACCCCGCTAAGCGTTAGGCTTACGCATTTGGGTGGGGGTAATGCCGAAAATTTCTTTAAAAGCGCGGTTAAAATAACTGATGCTCGAATAATTAAGTTCTTCTACGATACGGGTAACGGGTTTATCGGTGTTTTTCAACATTTCGGCGGCGTAATCCATTTTAATGTTACGCGCGTACTCGATGATGCCTATACCCATAAGGTCTTTAAATATTCTCGACAATCGAGAATAACTATAAGACGTAGTTTTGGCAAGGTCTTCAACGCTCATATCCGAATGGGGATCGTTAAGGTAAGAAAGAAGCCTTTGGAACCATTCGGGGTAGGCGGGCAGTATAGAAAACCGTTTGTCCATAAACGAATTGATAAGCCGACAAACGATGATTTTACACTGCAAGGTTTTATCCTTGACGGAGATTTTAGTCGACTGCGTGCCAAGACAGGTATTAGTCAGTTTCGTTATATATTCCGCCGATATTTTAAAATTAAGCGCGTCGGGACATTTAATCAACTCGTCGGTAATTCCCGCCCGATAATTTTCGAGCAACCGTTCGGCGTAATCCGTCTTGATTAAAAAATTAAGTTGTTGCCCGCCTTCGGCGTTTTTACCCGCAAGCAACCTATGACGATCGTTCGGGCGAATCAAACACGCGTCGCCGCCGTGCATTTTGTACGTTACGCCGTTTATGTCGTTTATGAGTTCGCCACCCGTAATGACGAGGATTTCAAAATAATCGTGATAGTGCAGATAAGGATATTCGCATGCTAGCCAGTTAAAGGAAACGTCTTCGTCGGGGTACGGGCTGGACGAAGAATACCTGTTTAAAGTCGCGCCGCCTAATCCGAATCGACTTGCCGACTTTTTTTTGTCGAACAGCACCACCGATTTATCGGGAAAATTGTTTTTCATAACATAATAATAGCATAAAAAGGCAAAACTGTCAATCTTACGCAAAAAAAATCGACGGTATCGCATAGGCTTTATGTTTTTTTGATAAAAACGACGAAAAAAGAATACACAAAAAAGCAAGAACACGACAGAAAAAGACTTGTAATGAGTTTGTCCGTTTGTTATAATTTTTATACAAGGAAGTGTCGGGGTACGGCTTGCCGTCGACAAAGGGCTTTAAGTAAGCGGCGAGAAAAAAACCCGAAAGGAGAAGGCTGAAAACCTAAAAGGAGAAAAAGAATGAAAAAGAAAGTTTTAAGTCTTGTAGCGTGCGCGTTGATTGCGACGACTTGCGTAGGTGCGGCGGCGTGCGGAAAAACGAAAATAAACGACGACGCCGGCGATAAAAGCGTTTTGTACGTAACGAACTACAACGGCGGATTCGGTGATAAGTGGATGGCCGAAATGGAAAAACGGTTTGAAGAAAAATACGCCGAAAGGTCGTTTGAAAAGGATAAAAAAGGCGTCGACGTAAGAGTTCTTAACGAACACGACGGCGGCAGTACCTATTTCGACAAAGTAGACGCGGCGAAAGGGGAAGTTTTCTTTATCGAAGACGTGGATTACTACGAATGGGCAGGCAACTCGAAGTTGCTCGATATTACGGACGTAGTCAACTCGATTGCGGACGGCGAAACGATAAAAAGCAAAATGTCGCCCGAACAACAGGCTTTTTATAATTATAAGGGGGAAGGCAAGTATTACGCTCTTCCCCACCACGACCACCAAGCGGGGCTTGTTTACGACGTAGACTTGTTTGAAGAAGAAGCGTTTTTCTATAAAAAAGACGGCGCGCCGAGCGAAAAGAATTATACGGGAACGACGGCGTTTACCGCGCCCAACGCAAAAAGAGACAATCTTTCGGCGGGACCCGACGGTCAATACGGAACGGCGGACGACGGACTCCCCGCAACGTACGACGAGTTTTACGCGCTTTGCGATTATATGATAAAGAAAGACACGGACATAGATATCGTGCCGATAGTCTGGTCGGGGAGCAACCGTAAAGACTATTTGAGTTGGTTCCTGTCCGAACTTGCGGCGGATTACGAAGGCAAAGAACAACTCGAACTCAACTATACGTTCAGCGGAACGGCGAAAAACCTTATCGAAATAGACGACAAGGGAAACATAGTAAAACTTCCCGAAACGGAAATAACTCCTGCGGAAGGGTATAAGATTTATAAGACGGCGGGAAGATATTACGCGCTCGACTTTTTGGACAGGATAGCGGATACGGACGCGTGGAACGCGGAAAACAATTTCGGTTCGCTCGACCAACACGGGGCGCAGTATCAATTCCTTGCGGGTAAAACGGGCGACGTAAAAACCAAGTTCGGCAAAACCGTACGTCACGCGTTCCTTATGGACGGCAACTGGTGGGAAAACGAAGCGACGGGCGATTTCGACAGACTCGTAGACAACAAAGGGGAATCGTACTCCAAAAAAGAAAGAAACTTCGCGTTTATGCCGTTGCCCAAAGCGACGGAAGACAAGATAGGCGAAAAGTTTACTATCGCGACGACGGACTTGACGAACGCGTTTATAAAAGCAAGCATAAAAGAAAGCAAGATAGAACTTGCGAAAGAGTTTTTAAAGTTTTGTTACGAAGACGCGCAACTCGTTGCGTTTAACAAAACAACGGGACTTCCCGCGTCCGTCGATTACGAACTTTCGGCAGACGAATATAACGAGTTGAGTAAATACGCTCAGAGTTGTTACGACGTAAGAAAAAGCGTCGTCGCGCCGTATTCTCAAAACGCTATTTATCTGAACAATTACAGTTCGTTGAAGTTATGCAAAACGTTCTCCGTAAGCGCGGGCAGTATCGCGGACGACTTAAAGGGAGCGAAAACGGCAAAACAACTTTTCAAATCGCTGTATTCAAACAAAACGGAAACGGCGTGGAAACAAAGTTATTCACGATTTTTCTGATTTCGGGGTTAAGGTATGACAAAGGCTAAAATAAAGCGCAAAATAAACAAAAACGACTTGGCGTTTATAGTCGCGATGCTTATTTTACCGACTTTGCAATTCTTTATATTTTATATCGGAACGAACGTAAACTCTTTCGCTCTCGCTTTTCAGCGGTACGAAAACGGCAAATACGTATCCAACGGAGTATTAAACTTTAAAAGGGTGTTTTCCGACCTTGCGTCGTCGACGGAAGTGCATTTTGCGTTGAAAAACTCGTTTATAGTATATTTGACAGGGCTTATTATATCTATTCCCGTAGCGATATGTTTCGCGTATTACGTTTACAAAAAGTTCCCTTTATTCAGAACGTTTAAAGTGCTTTTGTATTTACCGAGTTTGTTGTCTTTATTGACGCTTTGTCTTTTGTACCGCTACTTTGCGGACTACGCTATACCCGACGCGACGCACAAACTGTTCGGCGCGCAGATTCAGTACGGATTTTACTCGAACGCGAAAACGCAATACGCGGCGTATATGCTCGCTTACGTATTGTTCAGCGCGGGCGGAACGCTATTGCTTTATTTAGGCGCGATGTCCGGCATTTCGTCTTCCGTTATGGAAGCGTCCGAAATAGACGGCGCGGGCAACCTGACTCAACTTTTGAAAATAGTCGTTCCGACAATATTCCCGACTATAAAAACGTTCTTTATTTGCGGAATAGCGGGGCTTTTCTCTAACCAGTTCAACTTGTTTTATTTCGAAGGGTTGGGCGCGGCGCAAAAATACGAAACGATAGGATATTATTTTTACAAACTCATCGCGGAACGCGGCGGCAGACAAAATTACGCTTACGTCGCGACGTTCGGTTTGTTTTTAAGCGCGTTGCTTATACCCGTAACGCTTATTATAAACAAACTTATGACTATGTGGCAGGAAAAAATCGCTTAAAGGGGGCAGGATAGATGAAAAAAGTTTTTAACCGCCCCGTTTTCAAGGCGAGAAGAAAAGGAAAGTTCACGGCGGGCGACGCGGCTTTCGTCGTTACGTTCATCGTACTCGTTTTATACGTAGCGTTGCTGTTGTGGCTGACGGTATGGGGACTCTTGACGAGCGTAAAAGATTTTTACGGCGATTTCGGGCTGGGCAACGTCGCGGGATTTCCCAAAAAGATAACTTTCGATAATTATAAAAAGGTATTCGACAATTTTTATCGTATAAACGGCGACTATAAAATAGACGCTTTCGGCATAATAGAATACACGCTTTTATACACGGTAGGGTGCGCGTTCTTTACGACGGCGACTCCTTGCGCGGTAGCGTACGTCATAGCAAGATTCGGCAAAAAGTACAAATGGCTTAACGTTTATACGTCCGTAGTGCTCGTTTGCCTTATACTTCCCGTCGTAGGCAACTACCCCGCGGAACTCAAACTCGTTCAGTCGTTGGGAATGTACCAGACGATATGGGGTATGTGGATACTTAAAATGCACTTTTTAAGTATGTACTATCTCGTCTTTTTAGGCGCGTTCGCAAGTATGCCCGACGGGTATGCGGAAGCGGCGAAAATAGACGGCGCGGGCAACTTCGCGGTATGTTTCAGAATATATTTACCGCTCGTAAAAATACTTTTCGGCACGGTAATGCTCATTCAGTTTATTACTTTTTGGAACGATTTCCAAACGCCTTTATTGTATTTGGGCGACGAGTACCCGACGATTGCTTACTGGTTGTTCAGGTTTAACGAATCTACTATCAGCGGAGTAAGTACCGTACCCGTCAAAGTCGCGGGGACGATGGTTCTGGTCGTGCCGATATTTATAATTTTCCTGTTCTTTAACAAAAAGTTGATGGGAAACCTGTCCTTAGGGGGACTTAAAGAGTAAAAAGGAGAAAGAATGAAAAAGTTAAGGATAACGATTGTTTCGTTAACGGTTGCGGTTTTAGTCGCTATGGTCGGCGTTGTCGTCGGTATCGGGTTGACGAAGAAAGCGCAGGCGGCGGAACTGACCGTTCAAACGCAACTTAAAGAAAAATATTCGTTGAACGAGTGGTTTGACGTACCTACGGGGACGATAACGGTAAACGGCAACAGCGCGCAAGCGGACGTTTCGGTTAAACTTCCCGACGGGGAACTCACCCGAAAACAAGGGTTTTTCCTTACTCTTAGCGGTAGATATATGATAATTTACACCGCTACCGTCAACGGAAAAACTTACGTTAAACAAACTGAAATAAAAGTCGACGGGGAAAACGTTTCGGCAAAAATCGCCGTCGATTGCAAGGGGTACGCTCCGTCTTCGCTGCCTATGGCGGAAGTCGGTAAACCGTACGAAATATTTACGGCGACCGCGACCGTAGGCAAAACGCGGGTGGACGTAGTGGCGGATGTTTACTTTTTGTACGGCGAAAAATCGGGGCTTAAAATCGAAACGGCAAACGGTAAGTTTGTTCCCGAAAGAAAAGGAACGTACGAAATAAGATATTTCGCGGAAAACTTCAACGGCGAGAAAACGGAAACCGTATTGACGGTAAAAGCCGTCGACGACGCAAAAGAACTCGCCGTAACTCCCGCAGAAATCACGGGCGTTGCGGGGGAAACTCTTTCGTTCGGCGCGGCGGTGTCTTCGGACGACCGTACGGGCAAAAGGACTTTAACCGTCAAAGCGAAATATTCCGACGGCGAAGAAATAATTTACGACGGGGAATACGCAAGCGAACAAAACGTAACCTATGTTTTTGAAAGGACGGGGGATATAAGCCTCGAATGGACGTTATGCGACTATTCGCGCACCGTAACGACAACGAGCGTCGCCGCGATATCGTCGCCCGCTCCCGCTTTCGACAAAGCGGCGGAAGGTTTTTCGTTAGAACCCGCTTTTTTAGCGGACAGAACTTATAAACTTCCCGAAGTTTTTGTTAAATCTTACGACGAATCGGGCGTGAAATACGAAAAGAGCGACGTTACGTTAACGTACGACAACGGAAAAACGGAAAGCGTATCGGACGACTTTTTCACGATAACCGACGAAACCGCTTCGACGCTTACGGTCAGGTGGACGAAAGGGGAACTCGAAAAGAGCGTAACCGTACCCGTTAAAAAACTCGTTACGGACGACGGCATAGACACTTCTGCGTTGTTCGTCGTTAAAAGCGGCGCGCTTACGGTAGGCGAAACGGGCGTCGTTATGGATTTTGCGAAACACAGAAACAAAGACGTCGGGTTTGTCAACAAAGTGTACGTAAGCAGGTTTACGACTATATTAGACGCGTCTAAGGTAGGCGTGGGCAGGTCTTTTGAAATACGTCTTGTCGACGAGAAAGACAAGGACAATAAATTAAGCGTAAAAATAGCGATAAACGGAACGGGGCTGACCGTAACGAACAACGTCGACTCGTCTGTCGGCAAAGTAAACGCGGTAAACGGCGCGGCGGGCGAAATAACTTTTTCGTATGCGGAAGCAACTAAAACGATTACCGTAACCAACGGCGGCGTCGGGGACGGCAACGAAACGAAAATAAATCTTAAAGGGTTTAAAGGCTTTTCGTCGGAAGAAGCGTTTCTCATTTTTTCAACGACGTCGAACAACGCTCAACTCGTTATTTCGAGAATAAACGGGCAACGTCTGAATAAAATATCAAAAGACGCAAACTTACCGCAACTTATAAGAAAAGGATCGTATTTACCCGAAACGTTCGTCGGCGAAGAAATAGAACTCTTCCCCGCGTACGGGCTGGACGTGATAGACGGCTACCGTCCTGCGAAAGTGAGCGTTAAAAATCACGCTACGGGCGAATATCTGAAATCGGAAGACGGGGTTGTTCTTAACGGGGCGACCGCGGCAAGAGCATATAAAATCAAAGTTAAAGAAAGAATGAATATTCGTATACAGTACACTTCCAAGGACTTGTCCAAAAACGAAGCGTCCGAAGTAATGTACGTTACGGCAATCGGCGGGGAATCTCCTTCGCTTACGGTGGGCGAAGTTGCTCAGACCGTCGCTAAACGCGGGGACAAGTTGATTTTACCCGAAACGACGGCGACTCACCCGCAAGGAATGAAAGTAAATATTTTCGTCGTCGTGTTCGATCCCGACGGCAAAGGGCAAATACCTGCCGAAAACGGATATACGTTCGACAAGAAAGGAACGTATAAAATACTGATAACCGCTAGCGACGAAGAAGGCAATATCGCCGAATACTATTATTATACGGAGGTGGTCTGATGAAAAAGATAATAGCGATTTTTTGTCTGATTATTCTCTGTTTCGCAGCCGTAGGGGTTAGTTGCGGCAAAAAGGAAATACTCGTCGACGACGGTAGCAAAACGATAAGCAAAGACGTCGAAGTCGTAAAAGACGAATATATCGTACGGCGCGGAAAAACGGATTACGTTATCGTAACGGAAAACGCTCCGTCGTCGGACGTAAAGACGGCGGCGAGCGAGTTTACGACGTTTTTCAAAGAAGCGACGGGGTTGACTCTGCCCGTAATGCAGGACAAAGACACGACGGGCAAGGAAAAGAAGATAATTTCTTTCGGCTCTACGTCTTACGCAAGGCTTGCCCTTGCTTCGACGGGGGAAGAACTCGGCAAAGGGACGTATCGGGTAGCGGGCAAAGACGGAAAACTGTTCGTTATCGGCGGAAGTCCGTCGGCCGTTCTTTACGGGGCGTATAAACTGCTTAACTATATGTTCGGCTACGAGTTTTATCAGGACGGCGTGTACGAAATAGCGAAGGACGTTAAAGACCTTAACTATTTCAAAGCGGACAAGACGGTAACCGCGTCGATACCCATGCGCGCCGACTATTCGGGAATGAACCTTTACGGCAGCACGATAGCGTCCAAACGGCTGGGGCTTATGGAAGATTACCATATAACGGTATCCAACCACCACAATTCGTTAAATATTGTAAACCCCGAAACGTACGGGGAAAAACACTCGGAATGGTTTGCGACGAGCGGACAACAACTGTGTTATACCGCTCACGGGGACAAAGACAAACTCGACGCTATGGTAAACGTCGTCGCCGACTATTTCGTCAAAGAACTTTTGAAAGAAGAAAACTTAACCAAAACGTACGCCGTTTTTTCGATGATGGACGTTAAAAAGAGTTGGTGTACCTGTTCGGCTTGCGAAACGGCGAAAGCGACTTACGGGGCGACGAGCGGGGCTATGCTCGTTACGTGCGACAAAATCGGCAAAAAGATAACCGAAAAACTTGCGGCGAAAGGGGACGACAGAAACGTAAAAATCGTAACGTTGCTGTATCTCGACACGGAAGACGTACCCGTCGACGTAAAAGAGGGCAAATACGTTAAAAACGCTAACTTGGGCGGGCTTGAAAACGTTACGGCGATGTGGGCGTGTATGACGATGAAAACTCATTCGCTCGCGTGGTCGGCTCCCGAAAACGCCGCGGCGTTAAACATGCTCGAAAAGATGAACGCCGTGTTCGACGAGTTCTGGGTATGGGACTACGGCACGAACTTTAACGATTATTTGTTGCCGTTCGATACCTTCAACGCAATGGCGGAAGATATGAAACTTTTATCGAACTACAATATCGGACTTTATCTTTATCAGTTGGCGAACTCGGCGCACAACGTATCGGGATTCAACTCGCTTAAACTGTACTTGTTATCTAAACTTATGGTCGATCCGACGCTCGACGTCGACGAACTCACGAACGATTATTTTGCCCACGCTTACGGAAAAGGCGGCGTGTGGATGAAAAGGATTTACGACGAATACCGCGCGCTTTCGCTGTATAACGGCGAAGACCACGGCGAAACGCCCGCCTGGAACCAAAGCATTTATTCTCAGACGATGCTTTTGGAAGAATACTGGAAACGCGGAACGGTCAAACGCTGGCTTGCTTATCTCGACAACGCGCTCGAAAGCCTCGGCGCGGACGGGGAAGTCGCAGACGTTTGCGCGGACAACTCGACGAATAAACTCGAAAGGAATATTATGGTAGACGGGGTGTTCGTAAGGTATATCTACGGCGTTCTTTATTTGCAGGACTCTTACGACTACAACGTGGCGTTCAAACTCAAACTGTATAACGACGTAGCGAAACTCGGGTTTAACCACGTTAAAGAACAAGCGGACGCTACGGCTAACTTGTGGCCGTTACGCGAAGCGCTTAAAATAGGCAACTATCTGTAAGGGGGAAAATAAGATGAAAAAATTATTTATTTCTATTTTGTCTTGTTTGGCAATACTCTCCTTGTCGGCTTTAGCGATAAGTTGCGGTAAAAAAGAAAGCGTTGTAAAAGACAACCGAACGGTAATTTTAAGCGCGACGGAACTCACCGTGGAAAAAGGCAAAGGCGAAAGGCTTTCCGCCGACCTTTCCGTCGGTAAAGGCAAGTTCGTATGGTCGTCTTCGGACGAAACCGTCGCAACCGTCGACGAAAACGGAACGGTTTTCGGCGTAAACGCGGGAAAGACTACGGTAACGGCGACTTGCGGGGGCAAAAAGGCGGACTGCGTTATAACGGTAGTTTTGCCGGACGGGTACCCTAAGTTCGTTCGCGGAAACGAAAATATCGAAACGTTCGTCGGCAAGACTTACAAAATAGACACCGCCGTAAAGTTTAACGGCGAAGAAGTCGAAGCGAAAATCTCTTACGACGTAGAAAACGAAGGGATTGCGACGGTAAACGGCGGAGTCGTTACGGGCGTGAAAGAAGGCGTTACCGCGTTGACGGTTACGGCAAATTATTGCGGATACGCCGTCGTAAAAACGATAACCGTCAAAGTACACGGAAGAATGATAGTCGAGCCGACGGAAGAAAACGTTACGCTGCAACTCGTAGCCGACTCGTCGCTCGGGTATAACGTCAGCGCGTATCTCGGCGTAAAAGCGTATTTCGATTTGAGCGACGTAACGGAGTTTGTTCAGAACGTGGTATGGACGACCGAAAACGACGAAATAGTTACGGTTGCGGCAACGGAAGACCAAGACGGGAGAAAAAGCGCGATAGCGTCGTCCGTCGGAGCAGGCGCGACTAAAATAAAATGCGACTTTAAATATAACGGGGAAAGTTATTCCTATTCGTTTAACGTTACGGCGGAAAAATCCGTTTACGTCGCGGACGAAGGCATTTTGTTCGACTCGGTAACGGACGGCAAGGAAACTGCTACTCTCGAAACGGGTTTACCCGCTAATTGCGCGGCGACGGACAACTTGTCCGTAATCGTCGGCGGAAACGCCCAAACGGTTCAAAAAAAGGACGGCGGAAAGATAGTTTTGTCCCGCCCGACCGTTGAAAAAGGCGAAACGGAAATAGTTTTGCAGGACGATAAATGGATTTGTTCGGTAAAAGACGGGGTTTACGCTACGGCGATACTCACGGCGGACAATCATTCCGTTTTAAAAAGCGGCGGCGAAATACCCGCGGGCAGTTATTACGTTTTGGGCGAAGACGTCGACGTCGAGTGGTCGAGCAAGACTATGGAGCCGATAAAGGTTTACGGCACGCTCGACGGCAGGGGAAGAACGCTTAAAGGAATAACGTTAGACAAACCCGCAACGGGTTGGTGGAAAGACCTTGGCGACAGTTCTCAAACGTACGTATCGTATATAGCGACGAACGGAGGGGTTATCAAAAACCTCGCTGTTCGCTACGAAACGACGACGAGCGTCGAAAACGGTCAAAACACTTTTTCCGATTTGATTCATAGCAACAACGGCGAAATAAACAACGTGTTCGTAACGGCGCACGTCAAAGGCAGCGCGTGGTACGGCTCGTTGGTAGTCGGCAAAAACTACGGAGTTATCAAAAACTGCGTAACGGTCGCGCCGACGTACCCGAGCGAACACAATTTAAGAAACAGACTCAGCGCATACGTCGCGTTCAGTTACGGCGGTTCTATTATCGACTGCTACACGCTCGGCGAAAAATGGAACGGGCTTAACGACTCTTCCGCTTACGGCGCGGGTAAATGCTACTCGGAAGCGTACACGGGCGGAGTTACGTTAAAGAACTGGCGCGGAGTTACGGACATGGCGGAAATACTCGCCGTCTACGATTTTTCGTCGGACGACGGTTGGAACAAATACTGGACGGCGAACGAATATTCCCTTTTCTTCTCGGGCGAAGAAATAAGTCTTATTCCGACGACGTATCTTAACATAGACTACGTTGAAGAAAAAGACGGCGCGATTACGATACCCGTTCCCGAAGACGTTACCCTTTCGGGCATGACGGTAACGTTTAACGACAAAAAAGTTACGCCCGTTTCGGTTAACGAAGGCGTGCTTACCGTCAAAAAGGGGTCTTTGAATTACGGCGAATATACGATTAAAATAAGTTACGCCGACAAAACGTACAAAGCGTTGAACGTAAGTTTCGTTACCAAAGCGATAAGGAATGCGGACGCGGGCGAGTTTATAGGCTTGTTCACGGGCGACGAAGACTCGTATTACGTTCTTGCCGAAGACGTCTATTTCGGCGGTAAAGGACTTGCGGGAAAAATCACGCTGAAAGGCACTCTCGACGGAAAAGGACACAGCCTTAAAAACTTTACGCTCGACTTCGTTGCGGGCGGGGAAGCCAACGGCTGGAACGCGTACTTGTTCGCAGAAAACAAAGGGACGATTAAAAACATTTCGTTCGACTATTCGATGAAAGATTCGCCTAACGACAGAATAGCGATAGTCGACGTGAACAGCGGCGTTATCGAAAACGTTTACTCGAAAGTAAAAATAATAGAAACGATACAAAACGACTATCAGAAAGGCGGCGCGATAACAAGACAAAACTCGGGCGGCACGATAAGAAACTGTATCGTAGACGTTAGCGCGGCGGACGGGGTTATAGTCGGCAAAGACGCGGAAGGGAGCAAATATTCGGCTGTCGCGGCGGTTGCCTGGTATAATCAAAACGGCGGTAAGATAGAACGCTGTTACGCCAACGTTTCGGGTTGCGATATTCCTATAACGTGCTATAACATAGACGGAACGGTTACGGACTCCGTAGCGTTCGACTCCGCTTTCGATATGATTTCGGCGTTGAAATTAGATTCCGCGCTCGGTTGGAGCGGATACTTCAAGATAGTAAACGGCGAACTTGTTTTCGGTTGATAAACGTTTCGTCGCCTGCGCGACGAAAAGGAAAATAAAAAAATATAAGGAGAGAAAATCATGAAAAAATTCGGCAAACTTTTGGCGATTTTAGTTCTTGCTACGATGACGGTGTCCGCGCTTTTCGCGTTTACCGCTTGCGAACTCGGATCGACGAATACTTCGGAATACAACATAGTATTCCTTGACAAAGACAGCGCGGAGTTGTCGTCGGTCAAAGTAAAGAAAGGGGAAATTCCCGAGTTCAAAGGAACTTATCCCGTTCTTCCCGAAGAAACGGCGGAATTCGTTTACGCGTGGAAATGGGACAGAGAAATAGTAGCCGCAACGCAAGACACGACGTATACGCTCGTTCTCGACGCTCAAAAGAAAAGTTACACCGTAACCTTTAAGAACGGCGACGAAGAACTTCAAAGCGGTAAAGTAGAATACGGCGTTGTTCCCGAATATAAGGGCGAAACGCCCGTAAAGGCGGGCGACGCGCAATACTCGTATAATTTTACGGGCTGGGACAAAGCAATTGTCGCGGTAACGGGCGAAGTCGTTTATACCGCTCAGTTCAAACGCGTAATCAACAAATACACCGTTATATTTAAGAACGGCGACGAAGAAATACAAAATGGCAAAGTAGAATACGGCGTAGTTCCTACGTACGACGGAAAAACGCCCGAAAAACCGGCGGACGCTCAATATACTTACACTTTCAAAGGTTGGGATAAAGACCTTACGGCGGTAAAGGGCGACGTTGTATATACGGCGCAATTCGACCAAACGGTCAACAAATACACCGTTGTATTTAAGAACGGCGAAGTCGTATTGCAAAGCGGTTTGGTAGACTACGGCATAGTCCCCGAATATAATGGGGAAACGCCCGTAAAGGCGGGCGATGCGCAACACTCTTACACTTTCAAAGGCTGGGACAAAGACCTTACGGCGGTAAAGGGTGATATAGAGTATATCGCTCAATTCGACCAAACGGTCAACAAATATACCGTAACGTTTAAAAACGGCGACGAAGAACTTCAAAGCGGTTTGGTAGAATACGGCGTTGTTCCCGAATATAAAGGCGAAACGCCCGTAAAGGCGGGCGATGCGCAACACTCTTACACGTTCAAAGGCTGGGACAAAGACCTTACGGCGGTAAAGGGCGACGTTGTTTACACGGCTCAATTCGACCAAACGGTCAACAAATATACCGTAACGTTTAAGAACGGCGAAGTCGAACTCCAAAGCGGTTTGGTAGAATACGGCGTTGTTCCCGAATACAAGGGAGAAACTCCCGTAAAATCGGCGGACGCTCAATATACTTACACGTTCAAAGGCTGGGACAAAGTAATTGTCGCGGTAACGGGCGACGTTGTTTATACCGCTCAATTCGACCAAACGGTCAACGAATACGACGTTACGTTTAAGAACGGCGACGAAGTGTTAAAGACGATAAAACTTGCGTACGGTTCGGAAATAACCGTTCCCGAAGACGTTAAAGTAGAAGGCTATGCGATAATCGGCTGGGAACCCGAGTTTGAACCTGTAACGGCGAACGCGGAATACGTAGCGATTCTGGCAAGAGTATTGACTCAGGCAGACAAAGACAACTTCTCGGCGATTATTTCCGCTAATCCCGACGACAACTACGTTTTGGGCGAAGACATCGATTTCGGAAACGCGGAACTTCCCCACGTTGCCAACTTCGGCGGAATCTTCGACGGTATGGGTTACAAGTTAAAGAACTTTAAACTTAAACTCGGCGATTTAGACGGTGCCGGAGACTGGGCGTTTGCATTTATAATTCAAAACGCGGGCACGATAAGAAACGTAGGCTTGTATTATTCGGCTCCCGCTAAAATGGGGAACAATCACTCGGGAGTTATAAGACACAATTACGGCAAAATAGAAAACGTTTACGTTAAAATATCCATTGACGGCGAAGCGCCCAACTATATGGGTACGGTAATCGGCGCAAACAAAGGCTCGGGAACAATCGACAACGTAGTAGTAAGTTGGAGCGGTTCCACGACGTCCGTAGTCGGCCCCGTAGCCGGCGCAAATCATAACGGAACGATAAGAAACGCTCACGCTATTTGTAACGGAGTCATCGCGGTTACCGATTTGCCGTACGCAGCAGGACAATCGTTCGGCAGCGAAACGATAGAAAACTGCGCAAACTACGAAGATACGGCGGCTTTTCTTGCGGCGGTAGACTTTACGGCGAACGGTTGGAGCAAATACTGGTCGATTAAAGACGGTAAACTTGTATTCGGCGAAGAAGATCCCGAACCCGTAGAAGAAACAACTATCCTTACCCAAGCCAACATGGCAAACTTTGTTTCTGTTATCAATGCAAATCCAAACGGTAAATATGCGCTCGGCAGCGATATCGATTTCGGTGGTGATAGTCAAGGAATAATATCTGAGTTCGGCGGGGAGTTGGACGGAAGAGGCTATACCTTAAAGAACTTTAAACTTGGTTTCTACTATAAAGGAAAAACAAGCAGCGGGGCTGATGATTACGGATATTGCTTTATCGGAAAAAACGTTGGAAATATAAAGAATATTGCAATACAATTTACGTTTGAGGCTTGCAATTCTTCCTATGAAGGATTTATATCCGAAAACACAGGCGTCGTTACTAACGTTTATGCGGAAGTAACTTATAAGGCAAAAGGTTGGTATACGTCTACGCTGGTGGGTATCAATAACGGCGGAACGGTTTCCAACTGTATAACTTCGCTTACGTCTGACGGCGTAGCCGCTTCTACAAGTTATGGAACTGTGGTCGGTTTATTAAAAGCGGGTAAAATCATAAATTGCTATGCTGCGTATAACAACGCGATGTCGGCAGCGCCGGAAAATCCTTGCGGAGAAAAATGGGGTGGTGTTACTATCAGCGGATGCGCAAACTACGAAACGCTTGCCGAGATAGCTGCCGGCGCGACGTTCAACGAAGCGGACGGTTGGAATCAGGAATATTTCGCTAAAACGTTTAAGGCTATCGTTGACTTAAAAAACGCGTAAACGGTATAAAGACTCTGGCGGTCGTAAACCATTCGGGCAATAACGAAAACGAAAGGGTTTTACAATTCGCCGAGCAGGAGTTCGTTTCGCTTTACGAGCGTATCACGGGTAAAACCCTTTCGGTAACGTACGTAACGGACGTAAACTCTTTGGACGAACAGGAATGCTACTTTATTCTCGGCAAAACTCTTGCCGAGAGTAAAGGGCTTTCCTTTGACGGTCTTTATACCGACACAGGCTATAAAATTAACAAATCGGCGGAAGGAATATACCTTTACGGCAACACCGAATACGGCTCTCTTAACGCCGTTTACGCCCTTTTAAAACAACTTTTCGGGCTGGAAATATACACCGATACGGTGATAGAGTACGCGGACGCCCTTTTTGATTATTCCAACGTAGAAAACGTTACGTTCAACCCGTCGCTTGACAACGTGTGGGCGATGGACGGCGCAATTTCTTCAAACGATTCGGGTACGGTCAATATGACCTATCAACGCCGTATGGGGTACGTCAACAGTTGGCAGGTCTACGGCGGTACTCCGCACAACTTTTTAGACGCCGTTCCTTACGAAACGTACGGCTCGGCTCACCCCGAATGGTACTACGAAACGACGGCGACGGACAGCGGAGTTAAGTTCGTAACGCTGTGTCTTGCTTCGGGCGGGGACGAAATGGCGGGAATAGTCGCCGAATACGTCTACGACAGAGTGATAAGAGAAGACGCGGCGAGGAACGTCAAAGATTTTATCTTTTTCGGTCCGCCGGATCGGCGCGGGTGGTGTAATTGCTCTCTTTCGGAGTCGCTTAAAACCACGCACGGCTCGTACGCGGGCGAATACGTCGCGTTTATGAACAAGGTTGCCGAGATTTTCGACAGGCAGTACGCTCTTTCGAGAAAAATAAAGATTTATATGATGGCGTATAACGCCGTGTTGGACGCGCCGACGTACAGCGAAGAATTAAAGTTCTTTTCGTCCGACAAAGTGTCGCTCGGCGTAATGTTCGCGCCGATAGAATCGAGTTTTTACCGCGCGATAACCGACGATACGGCAAACGGTCCTTACGGCAAAAAGAACGCGTACTACCTTACTCAACTGCAAAAATGGAAAGCGTTCGGCGGAGAAGTTTCCGTATGGAAATATTCCGCGCAGTTCGACAACTATTTCGTACCCGTAGACACCTTTACGAACATGCAGGCTACTTATAAAAAGTACGCCGAGTTCGGGCTCGACTATTTTGCCGATCAGGGCGTCAGCGGAACGATAAACGCGACGAACTTCAACGCGCTTAAAATCTATTTGAAGAGTAAACTCTCAAAAGACGTAAACGCGGATACGGAAACGCTTATACAAAACTTCTGCAACGCCTATTACGGCGCGGGCGGAACGGAAATGTATAATCTTATAAGGGCGGAAAGAGAGTGGTATAAAACGCTTTCGGAACAGATTACGAAAGACAAGGGTAAGGACACGACGGGTTGCCACATACTTGCAAACTCGGATTTGTTCAACAAAAAATACTGGGACGATACGCCTACGGGCTCGATTATCAAAAAGTACGACTCGTCTATGCTGAAAGGGTGGTATAATAATTATATCGCTACGGCGCTGGCGAAAGTCGACGCGAATTCGGAATATGCAACCCGAATCAAAACGGAAGGTCTGGCAATAAGATATATGGTTTACGCCGTGTATAAAGACGGGACTTTCGGCGACTTTTCGGCGATTATCACGGACGCAAAGGCTTTGGGCGTAACGAGATTTGCCGAAGGCAGCGCGACCACGACGAACGGCTCCTTTATCGTCGAAGGCGTTATCGACAATTTGTCTTGACAGATTGTGAAAAATATATTATAATTTATTCGGGCGTTGCGAATCGCAACGCCCGAATAAGTAAAATGGAAAAACCGTTAAAAATCCACGCGGTTAGTAAAAAAGGAGAACGTTTTATGAGAAAAATCAAAGGATTATTTGCAGGCATATCGCTGCTCGTTTGCGCGCTTTGCGTGTTTTCGGGTTGCGGAAAACAACCGATAACCCCTTGGGGCAAAACGCTCGTCTTTGCCGGGATAACGTCGACGGACGACTTGTCGTATACGGTTGACGGCAAAGTTTTGTCCTTGAAACGGATTTGCGTCGATTATTTCGATAAAATCGAATGGGAATCTTCTCTCGGAACGACGAAAGAAAGTTTAATAAGCGGCGAAAACGCGTATAAAACAATTCAGGAAAAATTAAACGCGGAGTTTGACAAGAAAGCGTTGCAAGAAATCAACTTTACGTTCGGAACGAAAGACGAAAAGACGGTAACCATTCAAGGAAAAAAGTATAACGTTACGGCTGCGTTCGATTATAAAATCGATTTTGAAGAAAACGCGTTTTTCTCTATTTGGTTATATAAACCGAACAAACCCGAATTCGTCGTCGATTACGACAATTTTTCGGGCGCGTTGACGAAAATGACCGCGCGTATCAACTTGCAATTCCCCGCCGACGTGTTGTTGGGTGAAAAGGGCTATGAAACGCAGGGCGGCGGCATTACCGTCGTTTGCTACGCAACGTATAAATGATTTGTCGTAACGGCGTCGGCGATTATATAATTTTTTCGGACGCACCGTAAAAAACGGCGTCGTTTAAAAAGTCGACAAAAAGTATCGGTTTTATAAACCCGTCGACAAGAAATATTTTAATAAAAAACGAACCCCCGCGGGGAAGGTTAAACCGTCCCCGCGGGGGTTTTATATCGTTTTATATATCCGACTTTTTATAGGCGAATCTTGATAGAAACTACTTCGCAAATGCAACTAGACGTTTGCGCCAAGCCGTTTCTCAACCTTACTATCAAGGTGAACTTTGATAGCAACTGTTTCGCAAAAGCAACTAGACGTTTGCGCCAAGCCGTTTCTCAACCTTACTATCAAGGTGAACCTTGATACAAACTGTTTCGCAAACGCCCCTAGACGCCCCGTCAAACATTTGGTTTGCGCCAAGCCTCAGGCTTGTCAGACGTTGAAACGGAACAAAACGACGTCGCCGTCTTTGATAACGTAGTCTTTGCCTTCGCTTCTGACTTTACCTTTTTCCTTACACTGGTTAAACCCGCCCAGCGAGATAAGGTCGTCGTAATCGACGATTTCCGCGCGGATAAAACCTTTCTCGAAATCGCTATGTATTTTGCCTGCGGCTTGCGGCGCTTTCGTACCGCTTTTTATAGTCCAGGCGCGCACTTCTTTTTCGCCGGCGGTAAGGTAACTGATAAGCCCCAACAACTTATAAGACGCTGTAACGAGCCTGTCCAGACCGCTTGAAGAAAGACCTAGTTCGGTTAAGAACATTTGCTTTTCGTCGTCGTCGAGCATAGAAAGTTCTTCTTCCGTTTTAGCGCAGATAACCAACGACTCTTCGCCTTCGTTTTTAGCGTAATCGACTACGAGTTTTGCCAAAGGAATATCTTCGGGATTTTTCGCCATATCGTCTTCGCAAACGTTAGCGGCGTAAATCACGGGTTTAGCGGACAAAAGGAAAAGGCTGTCAAGGTACTCTTTTTCGTCGTCGCCGTTAAGGGGGAGAGTTCTTGCGGGTTGTTCGTTTTCGAGATGAGTTTTAAGTCTTGACAAAAACTCCGACTCGATTTTATACTTTTTATCCCCCGTTTTAATCATAGAAAATGCTTTGTCGTATCTTTTGGTAACGCTTTCCAAATCCGCCAGAACGAGTTCGAGATTGATTGTGGTAATATCGTCGATAGGGTCGACCTTGTCGGAAACGTGAGTAATGTTTTCGTTTTCAAAACATCTGACCACGTGAACGATAGCGTCGCATTCTCTGATATTAGCCAAAAACTTGTTGCCGAGTCCTTCACCGCGGCTGGCTCCTTTAACGAGCCCCGCTATGTCGACGAATTCGATGACGGCGGGGGTGGTTTTTTTCGCGTTGTAAAGTTCGGTCAGTTTTTGAAGTCTTTCGTCGGGTACGGCGACGATACCGACGTTCGGCTCGATTGTGCAGAACGGGTAGTTCGCGCATTCCGCGCCGGCGTGAGTTATTGCATTGAAAAGTGTGGATTTTCCTACGTTGGGAAGTCCTACTACGCCTAATTTCATTTCGTTTATCTCCTTATGATACCGTACTATTGTAAAACAAATAAACTAAAAAGTCAACTTATATAGAAATTATTAACGTTTATCTTGCTAAAAATAAAAAAGTATGCTAAAATAGAAAAGATTAAAATGGACTATTATGCCAACCGACGACGATATGTTCCGTCTTTACAGGACGGGAAAGGTTTTCGGTCGACATGCCGAAAAGCAAAGGCGGAGATATATATGAAAAAGTTTTTTACAAGTGAAAGCGTAACGGAAGGACATCCCGACAAAGTATGCGACAGAATAAGCGACGCCGTTTTAGACGCAATGCTTAAAGAAGATAAAGACGCCAGAGTCGCTTGCGAATGTACAGTTACTACGGGGCTCGTTCTCGTAATGGGCGAAATAACGACGAAATGCTACGTCGACATAAACAAGGTGGTAAGAGATACCATAAAAGAAATAGGGTACAAAGATCCCGACGTCGGGTTCGATTACCACAGTTGCGCGATTTTAACGCATATACACAAACAAAGCGACGATATCGCTTTGGGGGTAGACGCGTCGCTCGAAAGGAAAGCGGGCGGCGAACTTGCCGACGAAATAGGCGCGGGCGATCAGGGAATGATGTTCGGGTACGCGTGCAAGGAAACGCCGGAACTGATGCCGCTCCCCATAATGCTTTCGCATAAAATGTGCAAACGTCTTGCCGACGTAAGAAAACAAGGACTCGTCGACTATTTGCGTCCCGACGGAAAAGGACAGGTTACGGTAGAGTACGAAGACGGCAAAGCGGTAAGAATCGACACGATAGTGTTGTCCGCTCATCACAACGACAAGATAGACACGGAAACGCTTCGTAGCGATATAAAAAGACTCGTCATCGACGAAGTTATGCCCAAAGAACTCATGGACGACAAAACCAAGATTTATATCAACCCGACGGGCAGGTTTGAAATCGGCGGGCCGGACGGCGACAGCGGGCTTACGGGCAGAAAGATTATAGTCGATACTTACGGCGGAAGATGCGCTCACGGCGGCGGATGTTTTTCGGGTAAAGACCCGACGAAAGTCGACAGATCGGCAACGTATATGGCAAGATACATCGCGAAAAATATCGTAGCGAGCGGACTTGCGGAAGAAGTCGAAATCGAAGTCGCGTACGCGATAGGCGTCGCTCGTCCCGTATCCGTTTTCGTCAACTCGTTCGGAACGGGAAGACTTTCCGACGAAAAACTTGCGGAGATTATAACGAAAGAGTTCGATTTAAGACCGTATTCGATTATAAAACTGTTCGACCTTAAACGCCCGATATACAGCCAGACGGCGGCGTACGGACATTTCGGTAAAGAAAATCTTCCGTGGGAAAAGACGGACAGAGTCAAGGATTTGGAAAAATACTTATAATGAAAAAGTTACGTGCGTTTGCGGACAGATACGTGTTTTCAAAAACGTATACCTGTCTTATTTGCGGAAGAGAAAACTTTAACGACGACGAAGTGTGCGACGAGTGCATGAAAAGGTTGCCTTTGATAACCGAGCCGTGCCAGAAATGCGGCAGGCAGAAGAGTACGGGCGGGGCTTTTTGTAAAGAGTGCGAAAGCACGCAGATAGAAATAACGAAAGGTATAAGCGAATACGAGTACGATTCGGAAATACCCGCGATTATAAAACGGTTTAAGTATAACCACAAAAAGAAATACAAAAACTTTTTGGTGAAAGGAATGATAGACGCGTTTTATAAAGCGGACGTAGACGTCGACGTGATAACTTACGTTCCGATGAGCAGAAAGGAATGGTTTTCGCGGGCTTGTTTCAACCAGTCGAAGTATCTTGCCGAAACTTTTTGCAAAACGTTGAAGTTGCCGCTCGACGGGATTTTGTTAAAGAACAAAAACACAAGACGGCAGGCAAAACTCGGGTTTAAAGACAGACAACGCAATTTGAAAGACGCGTTTAAACTGAAAAAGGGTATAAATATAACGGGAACGTCGGTACTCGTGATAGACGACGTATTGACGACGGGCGCGACGGCGGACTCGATAGGAAAAACGCTGTTCGACAAAGGCGCGAAAAACGTATATTTTCTAACCGTAGCGTCGGTTAGTCATCATAAATAGATATAAAAAGGAGTTTATTGACAATGGGACTTATAAGATACATTTTAACAAGCGAATCGAGAAGAGACGTTAAAAAATTATCCGCAATGGCGGACAAAGTGTTGGCTCTCGCCCCCGTCTACGAGAAAATGGACGACGAAACGCTTATTTCTCAAACGGGCGTGTTGAAAGAAAGGCTTGCCAAGGGCGAAACGCTCGACGATATTTTGTACGACGCGTTTGCGGTAGTAAGGGAAGCGGCTAACAGAGTTCTGGGAATGCGCCATTACAAAGTACAGATAATGGGCGGTATATGTTTGCATCAGGGCAGAGTTGCCGAAATGAAAACGGGCGAAGGTAAAACGCTCGTAGAAACGCTCCCCGCATACCTTAACGCGCTCGCGGGCAAAGGCGTGCATATCGTAACGGTAAACGATTACCTTGCGTCGAGAGACGCCGAGTGGATGGGCAAAGTCTACAAGTTTTTGGGACTTACCGTCGGCGTTATCGTTTCGGGTATGGAAGACGACGACAAGAGAATCGCTTATAACTCGGATATAACGTACGGCACGAACAACGAGTTCGGGTTCGACTATTTGAGAGATAATTTGAAAAAGAATCTTAAAAATATGGTACAAAGAGAACTCAGTTTCGCTATCGTGGACGAAGTCGACTCGATTTTAATCGACGAAGCGAGAACGCCGCTTATCATTTCGGGCAGGGGCGGAGAATCGAGCGAAAAGTATATGTCCGTCGACAGATTCGTAAGAAACTTGAAAATCGACGAAGATTTCACGATGGACATCAAAGAAAAGACTGTCGAGATAACTGAACAGGGCGCGGAGAAAGCGGAAAAGTTTTTCAATCTTGAAAACTTTGCGGACGTAGAAAACGCAGATCTTTCGCATAAGATTCAACAAGCGTTGAAAGCGCACCACATTTTTAAAAGGGACAACGACTATATCGTAAACGACGGCGAAGTCATCATCGTCGACGAGTTCACGGGACGTCTTATGATAGGCAGGCGTTACAGCGACGGACTGCATCAGGCAATCGAAGCGAAAGAAGGCGTAAAAGTCAGGGACGAAAACAAAACGCTTGCGACGATTACTTTCCAGAACTATTTCAGAATATACACGAAGCTTTCGGGTATGACGGGTACGGCGAAGACGGAAGAACAAGAGTTCAGGTCGATTTACGGGCTTGACGTTATCGAGATTCCCACGAATAAGCCGATTAAAAGAATCGACTATAACGACCTTATTTACTCTACGGTAGCGGGCAAAGAAAGGGCGATAATAAAAGAGATTAAGGAAAGACACGAACAAGGTCAACCCATTCTTGTCGGTACGGTAACCGTCGAAAAGAGTGAAGAGATTTCCCGTCTTTTGATAAAAGAAAAGATAAAACACAACGTTTTGAACGCGAAAAACCACGCGAGAGAAGCGGACATCGTAGCGCAAGCGGGCAGATTCGGCGCGGTAACGATAGCGACGAACATGGCGGGGCGCGGTACGGATATCATGCTCGGCGGTAACCCCGAATATCTTGCGAAGAGAAAACTCCGCGATCAGGGAATCGAAGAAGACAAAATCGAACTTGCGACTTCCTTTATAAGCGAAATCGACGAAGAAATCGCGGGAATAAGGAAACAATACTGGGATTTGTATAACGAGTTCAAGAAAGAAACGGACGCCGAGAAAGAAAAGGTTCTCGCAGTCGGCGGACTTATGATAATAGGCTCTGAAAGACACGAATCGCGCCGTATAGACAACCAGTTGCGCGGACGTTCGGGACGTCAGGGAGACCCCGGCGCATCGAGATTCTTTATATCGCTCGAAGACGATTTGGCTAAACGTTTCGGCGGCGACAGACTCCAAAAACTGTATTCCGTGTTCAAGGTAGACGAAGACACCCCGCTCGAAGCGAAGATGCTTTCCCGTCAGATAGAAAACGCGCAAAGAAACATCGAAGGCAAGAACTTCGGTATAAGAAAACAAGTTTTGGAATACGACGACGTAATGAACAAGCAGCGCGAAGTCATGTACGCGGAACGTATGAAAGTATTGAAAGGCGAAAACATTCACGACGAGATTCTGGCGTTTATTCCCGACCTTGTCGGCAACTCGTTAAGCCTTTGCGTGGACAAATCCAAAACGGGCGAACACTGGAACGCGAAACAAATCAACGACACTATCGAAAGGTATCTGATACCCGTCGGCTCGGATTTTATCAAAGAAAAAGACTTGCCGAACATGATTTACGAAGATTTGTATAAAGCGGTTCTCGACAAGACGATAGAAGAATACGAAAACAAGATAAAGAGATACAAGGACGAAGGATTCGATTTTACGATTGTAGAAAGAGACATTTTGTTAAGATGCGTAGACGTCAAGTGGATAGACCACATCGACAGCATGGATCAGTTGCGTAAAGGCATAAGTTTGCGCGGTTACGGCGGAAACATCAACCCCGTCAACGAATACAAGAAAGAAGCGCTCGAAATGTTCGACGACATGATATTCAGTATTCAGGACGAAACCGTAAAAATGCTGCTTAAAGTAGAACTTCAAAGAGTACCCGTCAAGGAAGAAAGAGAAGAAAGAAAAGACATCACGATAAACAAGGCGGGGGACGGTTCCAAGCAAACAGGCGGAACGCCCAAGTCCAAGTCCGCGCCGGGCAGAAACGATCCTTGTCCGTGCGGAAGCGGAAAGAAATATAAAAACTGTTGCGGTAAAAACTTATAAACGCCCGTAACCGAGTGAAAAAACAATAACTTACGACTTTACCGCCGAAAAACTTTTCGGCGGTAGAAGACTTTAAAATCAAGGAGTTTTTAAGTGCTTAAAACAGACGAATATAAAATGAGAATCAAAGACGTTTTAACCCTTTTGCAGGAAGCGGGGGCGTCTTTGAAAATAGAAGAATGCAGGGCGAGAGTAAACGAACTGAGAACGGAACTCGAAAAACCCGAAGTTTGGGGAGATATTAAAAAATCCGAAAAGATTTCGAGAGAAATATCTTCGCTCGAAAGCAAAATCGGGGTATACGATCAAGGCGCGAGAGCGGTCGAAGACACGGAAGTATTGCTCGAACTTATCGAAGAAGAAGGGGACGAAAGCGTTTTTGCCGATCTTGACAAAGAACTTAATATCGCCGAAGAAAAAATCGAAAAACTTCATTTGCAAGCGCTTCTTCGCGGCAAATACGATTCGCTCAACGCCATAATGACGTTGCATGCGGGCGCGGGCGGAACGGAAGCGTGCGACTGGACGGAAATGCTTTACCGTATGTATATTTGCTACGCGCAAAGACAAGGGTTTTCGCTTACCGAACTCGACAGACTCGACGGGGACGGCGCGGGGCTTAAAAGCGTTTCGTTCAAGATAGAAGGGCAAAACGCGTACGGATACCTTAAAGCGGAGAAAGGGGTGCACAGGCTTGTAAGAATATCCCCGTTCGACGCGAACAAACGCAGACAGACGTCCTTTTCGTCGGTAGAAGTAATGCCCGAAATCACGGAAGACGACAGCATCAATATTCGCCCCGAAGACATCAAGGTAGACACCTACCGTTCGTCGGGCGCGGGCGGGCAAAAGGTCAACAAAACGGACTCGGCGGTAAGAATCACGCATATACCGACGGGCATCGTCGTTCAGTGCCAGAACGAGAGATCTCAAACGCAAAACAAAGAAATGTGCATGATGATGCTGACTAGCAAACTCATCGAAAAAAGAGAAGCGGAAAGGCTTGAAAAGGACAAGGAAATCAAAGGCGATATAAAGAAAATCGAATGGGGCAGTCAGATACGGAGTTACGTTTTCTGTCCGTACACGATGGTTAAAGACCACAGGACGAACTACGAAACGGGCGACGTAGAAAGAGTTATGAACGGCGACATTCAGGACTTTATCGTCGAGTATTTAAGAAAATCGTAATGAGTTATTTTGAAGATATTCAAAAAAACACCGTCGTTAAGGACGACGCGGTAATACTCGGTATAGAATCGAGTTGCGACGAAACCGCCGTTTCGATAGTAAAGGGCGGCAGGGACGTTTTAGCCGACGTGATAATTTCGAGCGCGACGGAACAGGCAAGGTTCGGCGGAGTCGTACCCGAAATCGCTTCGAGAGCGCACACGACGGCGATAAATCAGGCGGTCGAAGGCGCGCTTAAACAAGCGGGAATGACGTTTAAAGATATAGACGCCGTTGCCGTAACGTACGGCGCGGGGCTGTTGGGGGCGTTGCTCGTCGGCGTAAGTTACGCCAAAGCGTTGGCGTTCGCGCTGAAAGTTCCGTTGATTCCCGTCAACCATATACGCGGACACCTTGCGGCGAGTTATCTTGCCGACAAAGAGTTGGAGCCGCCGTTTATGTCGCTGCTTGCAAGCGGGGGGCATACGGCGATAATATACGTTAAAAATTACGCCGAATTCGAGATATTAGGCGCGACGCTCGACGACGCGGTAGGCGAAGCGTTCGATAAGGTAGCAAGGCTTTTAGGGCTTAACTATCCCGGCGGACCTAATATAGAACGGCTTGCGAAAGAAGGGAAAAACGTCGTGGAACTGCCAAAGATGTTCAAGGGACAAAAGACGAACGACTTTTCGTACAGCGGGTTGAAAACGGCGGTTATAAATTATACGCATAATGCCGAGCAGAAAGGCATACAAGTAAATAAGGCGGACGTAGCCCGTTCTTTTCAAAGCGCGGCGATAGACGTTCTTGCGGAAAAACTTATAACGCTTGCCAAAGAAAGGGGCGTAAAGACGATAACGAGCGGCGGCGGAGTTACCGCAAACGGGTATCTGAGAGAAAAACTGCAAACCGAATCGAAGAAAAACGGGCTGAAACTCGTTTTGCCCGAAAAAAGGTACTGTACGGATAACGGCTGTATGATAGCCGCCGAAGGGTATATTCAATATAAAATGCGTAATTTTGCGGATTTGACGTTAAACGCGGTCGCAAGCATTCCGTTAACGAAAGGAGAGTGTGCAAAATGAAAAACATAGCGATTATTACGGGAGCGTCGAGCGGGTTCGGAAAATCGCTCGCGTTGCAACTCGGCAACTACTTTTCCGTCGACGAGATTTGGCTCGTCGCAAGAAGAAAAGAAAAACTTTCCGAAACGGCGGAAGAACTTAAAATCCCCGCCAAAATCTTAACGCTCGACGTTACTAAAAACGACGACTTAAAAGAACTTACGACGTTGCTGGCAACCGAAAAACCCAACGTAAAAGCGTTTATCAACAACGCGGGGCTTGGGTATTACGGCGATTTTTCCGAAATGAGCGAAGACAAACTCGAAAGAATGATAAAGGTAAACGTTCTTGCGCTTACAAAACTCACCCGTCTGGTACTACCGTACGTAGGCGAGGGGGGAAGAATACTCAACGTGTCGTCTATCGCAAGTTTCGTTCCGAACGCGTACATGAGCGTGTATTCGTCGACGAAAGCGTACGTTACGAGTTTTTCAAGGGCGTTAAACTACGAACTCAAAAACAAAAAAATCAAATGCACGATAGTTTGCCCCGGACCTATGCTCACCGAGTTTGAAAAAGTGGGTGAAGTAACGAGCAGAAGATTTATGCGGTTGCCGTTTTGCAAAGTCGACAAGGTCGCGAAAGGCGCTTTGAAAAGTTTGAAAAAAGGCAAGTTTATATACACCAACAGATTCGTTTACAAGTTTTACAGGCTACTCGCCAAGATTTTGCCGACTAGTTGGCTTATGAAAGCGGCAAGTTGCTGACGGGCGGCGCAGAAAGGGAAGGATAAAGCGAAAAACAGACCGACGGGTAAGGAAAGAAGGTAAAGGTATGCCTAAAAATCAATTTTTGGATCCGAACGTTTTACGAAAGAAAGGCGAGTTGGATCTCGGAAAAATACAACTGAACGAATATTCGGGAAACGTTTCGACGGAACGTAAAAACTTTACCGACGAAGAATTGAAAGGCATATATTACGATATGGCTTATATTCGTTTGTTTGAAAACGCGCTTTTTTGCGTAAAAGAAAACAAGGAATACAACGGTAAAAAATGCGAATGCCGTTCGCCTTTTCATTTGTCTATGGGGCAGGAAGCGGGCGCGGTCGGGCAAGCGTTCTATTTGACGGAAAACGATTTTATATTCGGTTCGCACCGTTCCCACGGCGAAGTTCTGGCGAAAGGGTTTTCGGCGATACGAAAAATGTCGGACGACGTTCTTTCGTCAGTAATGAAAACGGCTAACGGCGGAAAGACGTATAAGGCGGTAAAAACTCTTAAAGGGTTTGACAAACTGCCCGTCAAAGAACAAGCGCGAAAGTTTTTCGTTTACGGCTTGCTATCCGAAATACTCGTGAAAGACACGGGTTTTTCGCGCGGAATATCGGGGAGCATGCACGCGTTTTTTATGCCGTTCGGCATATATCCCAACAACGCGGTCGTGGGCGGTTCGACTAACCTTGCCGTCGGCGCGGCGTTATATAAGAAGGTAATGAAAAAAGACGGCGTCGTCATCGCCAACATAGGCGACGGCGCGATAGGTTGCGGCCCCGTATGGGAAGCGATGGGCTTTGCCACTATGGATCAGTTCAACACTCTTTGGGAAAAAGGATATAACGGCGGACTGCCCGTGATATTCAACTTTTTCGACAATCAATACGCGATGAACGCTCAAACGGTAGGCGAAACTATGGGTTACGGCGTTCTGGCGAGAGTGGGCGCGGGCGTAACGCAGAACAATATGATGACCGAACGGGTAGACGGATTTAATCCGCTTGCCGTTATCGACGCGTACAGACGAAAACTGCCGTTGGTCAAAAAAGGCAAAGGCGCGTGTATGCTCGACGTTCTTACGTATAGGTTTATCGGACATAACACGAACGACGTTTCGACTTATCGCTCAAAAGAAGAAATAGAAGCGTGGGAGAAAATCGATCCGCTTTTGACTTACAGTCAAAGTCTTATGGACGAAGGAGTTATGCGTCCGACCGAAAAAAGCACGATCGATAAGAACGTAAAAGCGGAGTTCGACGACATTTTTTCGCTCGTTACGAACGAAAGAGTAAGCAAACTTACGGACATAACCGACCTTGAAAACCTTATGTATTCCGATTTGTCCGTCGAAAGTTTTGGCGGCAAAGACAAAACGCTTAAAAAAATAGAAGACGTTTCCAGATACGTCGAAATAAACAAAAAAGAAAGAATTAAAACGCCCAGAAAGAAATCCGTTACTTTCCACGACGCCATGTTTGAAGCGGTTATCGACAAATGCTACAAAGACAAGAGTTTTATCTGTTACGGCGAAGAATGTCGGGACTGGGGTGACGACGGCGATATATACAGGGGGCTTAAAGAAGTTTTGCCTTATCACAGGCTTTTCAACACGGGCATATCCGAGTCGGCGATAGTCGGTTCGGCTGTGGGCTACGCGATGAGCGGCGGTCGGGTTATGGCGGAACTGATGTTCATCGACTTTTTGGGCAGAGCGGGGGACGAAGTTTTCAACCAACTTCCCAAATGGCAGGCTCTTGCGGCGGGCGAAATAAAAATGCCGCTCGTTCTCAAAGTCAAGGTCGGGGCGAAATACGGCGCGCAACATTCTCAGGACTGGTCGGCGTTTTTAATGCACGTTCCGGGGCTTAAAGTGGTGTACCCCGCAACCCCGTACGACGCGAAAGGACTTATGGCTACCGCGCTGAACGGTACGGATCCCGTTATATTTTTGGAAAGTCAAAGACTTTTCGGCGTAGAAGAGATTTTCACGCCCGTTCCCAAAGAAAATTATTTTATCGAAATAGGCAAACCGAGTTTAAAGATAAAAGGCGAATTCGCAACGATATTGTCCGTCGGGGCGACTTTGTACAGAGCGAAAGACGCGGCGGCGGAACTCAAAGCGAAACACGGGCTTTCCTGCGACTTGTTCGACGCAAGGTCGATTTGCCCGTTCGATTATACGGAGATAGTAAAAAGCGTAAAAAAGACGGGCAGAATAGTGCTTGTTTCGGACGAATGCGAAAGGTGTTCGGTTATAAGCGAAATGGCAAGCAAAATAACTTCTCTTGCGTTTAAACACTTAAAACGCGCTCCGGTAACGCTCGGGGCAAAAAACTGGATAACGCCGCCTTACGAGTTTGAAAAAGAGTTCTTCCCTCAAAAGGAAGATATAATAAAAGCGGTATTAAAACTTAAATAACTTATATTCCCGCCCGAGCGTTCGCTCGGGCGGGAATAATTTACCGTATTTTTTTCTAAGCGTTGCGCTTAGTTTGTCAATTCAGTACCATAAAAACGGAAAACGAAAAGAGTTCAGCGGGAGAGAAAACGAGAAAGCGAAAGGGCTAAAAATATACAGCCCGAAATCGCGTAGTATAGTCTGAACGGCGTTATAAAGGAAAAAGATATGAAAAAAACGGCGAACCAAAAAAGTTTTTTGGAGTTTTCTTTTTTGATAAGGTTTAAAAAAAGTTCTTTGACGGTAACTTTCCTGCGGCTCGACAAAAGTTCGTCGGGCAAAGCGTTTTTCTCTTTGGCTAAATTAAACAATTCGTTGCCGTAAACGAGTTTCGCGCGGGTTTCGGATTTGAAAAACTTAACGCACTCGTCGTTGAAAGCCACCCCGTAAAAGATAACGGGCGAGAGATTTTTTTCGATTTTAATCAAAACGTCGTCGACGGTCAAGGGCGAAAACCTGAACTCGTAAACCGAGCGTAAGGGGTTTGTCGCAATCGCGCGAAAAAACTTTTCTTTTTGGGGCTCCGGCAGTTGCGGTAAAGTGAAAAACAAGTCGTCGGCAAGGGTTTTATCTTTGACGGTAGCGTAGTTTCGTTTGAGTTTTTTAAAATAGAAAAACGCAAAAACGTACAAAAAGAGCGCGCTTAAAAGGACGCTTACCGCCAACGCGACTTTTCGTTCGGCAAACGTAGAAGACAAGGACAAAAGTCCCAAAAACACGAAAAAACTCGTAAAAACACTATCAAAAACGAGCGGAATATAAACTTTCGACATAGTTAGATTTTTAACATATTTTACGAGTTTTATTATAACGAGTTGCAAATACTTTATTTTAGTGGTAAAATAAAAATATGTATAGAAGATTAGGTATTTTCGGCGGAAGTTTCGAGCCGTTTCATTCCGAGCATCTTGCGGTGGCGAAACAAGCCGTCGGGGAACTCGGGCTCGACGAACTACTTATAATGCCGTGCAATCTGGCTCCGCATAAAAACGGACACGTTCCGTTGGACAACGAAACGCGCGCGGAAATAATAAAACGTTCGATAGAAGGCGAAGACAAAATAAAACTCAGCGACTACGAACTGAAAAAAGGCGGGGTGAGTTATACTTACCAAACGCTCGAACATTTCAGGCAGTTTGCCGACGAACTGTTTTTTATCGTCGGGGCGGATATGCTCGTCGACTTTAAAACGTGGAAAGAACCGAAAAGAATCACGGAACTTTGCACGGTGGCGGCGTTCGGGAGAACGGGCTCGGAAATAGATCTTGACTACGAACGGCAATATTTTTTAAACAAATTCGGGTGCGGATTTTCGGAGTTGTCGTATACGGGTAAAGATGTTTCGGCAACCGAAATAAGAGTATACTCCGCGTTGGGACTCGATATTTCGCCTTTCGTTACTCAAAAAGCGAAAGAGTATATCGACGAGAAAAAACCTTTTTTCGCTCGGTATAAAAAATATATAGACTTCGTTTTGAAAAACGAAAAACCAAAACGAATAATCCACACGGCGGGAGTCGTCGTTTGCGCGCTGGAACTTGCTCGACGCAAAAAAATAAGCGAAGAGAAAGCGTTTTTGGTGTCTTTGCTCCACGACTGCGCTAAATATTTAAACAAAACCGATTATAAGGGGTACGTTTCCCCGCCCGACTCCGTCGAAGCGGTCGAACACGCGTTTTTGGGCGCGTACGTCGCCGAAAACGTTTTGGGAATAAAGGACGAAGAAATAATAAACGCGATAAGGTACCATTCTACGGGCAGGCGCGACGCGACCGACCTTGACAAAATAATACTTATCGCGGATATGACCGAAAAGGGCAGGGATTATCCCGAAGCGGAAAGGTTGAGAAAAATAAGAGAAAAAGACGCGGACGAATGTTTCTCGGCGTGCGTTGCGCAAAAGATGAAACATTTGCAAACCGCGGTTGACGAAAACAACTTTTGTAATTTAACGAAAGAGTGTTATAAACAATACGTATTAAAGGAGTGAATTATGGAAGCGAACGAATTGAAAGAAATAGTGTTAAAGGCTTTGGACGACAAGAAAGGCGAAGGCATAACGTGTATAGACGTAAAAGACAAAACGACGATAACGGAATATATGATAATCGCGAGCGCGAAATCCAACACGCACGTTAAATCCTTGTGCGAAAACGCTCTCGAAGAAGTCGAGAAAGCGGGCGGTAAAGCGTTGAGAGAAGAAGGCGTAAACGAAGGAAGATGGGCGGTTATCGATTTCGGCGACGTTATTTTGCACGTTTTCGACGACTCCAACAGAGATTTCTATCATCTTGAAAGACTTTGGGGCGAAGGCGAAAAACTTCACGGCTGAAAAGCAGGGCGATATTACGGTAAAGGGTGCGCGGTTACGCCGCGTCGTCTTTAAACGTGATAGACTTTATATCTTTCGACCGCACGTTTAAATCCCCGTTGTCTTTATGTTTCGGGGAGGGTTTAGGTTGTCGCGGCAACTCTTTTAAAGACTTTATTTCTTCTAAAAGCCGTAATATACATTTTACGGAGATTATCGTTACGGACGACAACACGAAAAGAAAGATTAAAGATAACAGTCCCAACGCGGGGGACACCGATAAAATATTTTCCATAAAGAGATAGTATCACTTTAAAACGGGGAAAATAGAAAAATATTTGTAAAAGGAGACCGTATTTTGTAGAATACGGCAAAAATAATGAAAATTGTAATCATCGGTTGCGGAAAAATAGGCAAAACGATAATAAAATCACTTGCGCAGGAAGGACACGACATAACCGCTCTTGACACCAACGAAGAAGTTTTGAAAAGGCTCGCGGGTACTTACGACATTCTGACGTTGCAGGAAAAGGGCATAAGCGTAGAATCGCAGATTCAGGCGGGAGTAGGGGACGCGGACTTGCTTATCGCGGCTACGTCTTCCGACGAAAAGAACATTCTTTGTTGCATGACGGCTAAAAAACTAGGCGCGAAACAAACGATAGCGAGAGTAAGGGATCCCGAATACGCCGATTATCTGACGCTGTTGAAAGACGAACTCAGTTTATCGTACACGGTCAACCCCGACTACGCGCTGGGGGACGAAATAGCAAAACTCTTAAAGTACCCGTCCGCGATAAGCGTAGACACGTTTGCCGACGGCAAGCTGGAACTTGCGGAAACGAGAGTAAACGATCTGTCGTTGATGAAAGGACTGACGCTCAGAGAAACGGCTCAAAAAATGCAAACGCCCTTTTTGATTTGCGCGGTAGAAAGAGACGGCGAACTTATAATCCCGAAAGGAGATTTCGTGTTCAAGGCGGGGGACGTATTGAGCGTCGCCGACTACAAAGACATGCTCGACGAGTTCTTTAAAGAAGTCGGCGTGTACAAAACAAAACCGAAAAAGATAATGATAGTAGGCGGCGGTCCCGTTACGTACAGGCTCGTCGGAAAACTCAAACGCGTAGGCGTTCAGATAAAAGTAATCGAAATCGACAAAGAAAAAGCGGAAGAAATGCAACGTAAAATCGATTACGTAAGCGTCATACACGGCGACGCGAGAAGCGAAACGCTGTTGAACGAAGAAGGCATCGACGATACGGACGCGTTCATCGCTCTTACGGGCGCGGACGACACCAACTCGATACTTTCTCTTTACGCGAAACAAAAAGGCGTAAAGAAAGTCATAACCAAAATAAATCATAAACTCGTCGGCGGCATGTTCGAGCAAATAGGTCTGGACAGTATCGTATCGACTGAAAACGTAACCGCCAACAACGTAGTTAAAATCGTCAGGGGAATGACGAGCAAGAAAGGCGAAGAAGTAATTTCTCTTTACAAAATGTTCAACGGACAAGGCGAAGCGGCGGAGTTTAAAATCCCCGTCGGAAGCAAGTTTTCGGGCAAACAGATAAAAGATTTACCCATTAAAAAAGACGCGCTTATCGTATCCGTTCTGCACGACGGAGAACTTATTCTTGCAAGCGGCGGTACCGAATTATTTGAAGGAGACAGCGTCGTAGTTATAGGCAAACATTTGTACTTTGACACGCTTGACGACATAATAGAATAATATGAACTTTCAAAAGATTTTCAGAACGGTAGGCAAGATACTCGTAATCGAATCCGCGTTTATGTTCGTGGCGTTCGTCGTGGGGCTTGGCTACGAAGAATATTACGACGCGTTATGGACATGTCTTTCCGCCGCGATAACTTTCGGCATAGGGTTTGCGTTGATGTTTCTTATAAAACCGAAAAAACGCAACCTGTACGCAAGGGACGGATTTTTGCTGGTAGGACTTTCTTGGCTGGCGATGTCTTTATGCGCGTGCATGCCGTATATGTTGACGGGCAGCATCAAAAACTTTTTCTCGGCGTTTTTTGAATGTTCGTCGGGATTCACCACGACGGGCGGAAGCGTTATAAAAGACGTAACCGAACTGTCGCATTGCGTGCTTTTATGGCGAGAACTCACTCACTGGCTCGGCGGTATGGGCATACTCGTGTTCATGCTTGCCGTTTTCCCGAACGCCGAAGGGGACACGACGTACATTTTCGGCGCGGAGTCTACGGGGTATCGCTCCGACAAAATAGTTGCTAAAATGCGGTTCACCGCGATTATACTTTATATAATATACCTTACGTTCACCATTTTGGAAACGTGTTTGCTCGTCGTGAAAATGCCGTTGTTCGACGCCGTTATTCACGCAATGGGCACGGTGTCGACGGGCGGATTTTCTTCAAACGCGGCAAGCGTTATGGGGTACGGCGATCCGTACGTCGAAATAGTCGTTACCGTGTTTATGTTTTTGTGCAGTTTAAACTTCACGCTGTACTTTATGCTTATGCTGGGCAGCGTAAAAGAAGTGTTCAAAAACGAAGAACTGAGAACGTATTTAGTTATATTAGCGGTATCTATTCTGGTTATCGCGCTGTCGCTGTTAAATACTTACGACAATTTCGCTACGTGTTTAAGACATTCGTCTTTTCAGGTACTGTCTTTCTCGTCGACCACGGGATTTTTCAGCGAAAACTTCACTTCCTGGCCGACGGTCAGCAAGGCGATACTCATATTCCTGATGTTTATCGGCGGTATGGGCGGTTCGACCGCGGGCGGTATGAAAGTATCGAGAGCGTGCATAATGATAAAGTCCGCAAAAGCGGATTTGACGAAAGTTTACAGACCGAACAGAGTCGTTTCCGTTAAGTTCGGCGGAAAAACTTTGAGCGCGACGGACACGTCTAACGTAAGAGTATTTATAGCGTTGTATTTCACGGTGCTTATATTTTCGACGCTGGCCGTATCTTTGCTCGGAATGATGTCGAAAAACCCGACGACTCTCGGCGAAAACGCCTCGGGGGTATTGTCCGCCCTTTCAAACGTAGGCCCGTTCTTCGGGAACGGCACGGCGTACGCGGGGGATTTCAACTGCTTTAACTGGGCTCAAAAGTTTGTTCTTTCGCTCGATATGTTGGCGGGCAGGTTGGAGATTTTCCCCATGCTTCTCGTGTTTATGCCGGGCTACTGGAAATATAAATAATAAGTTGTTTAACAGAAAGCGTTCTTGTGAACGCTTTTTTAAATATAATATATATATAATGTAATAAGGACGTAAAAAACACGCTTAATAAAGAAAGGGGCTCGTCTACGCTTGACTTTACCGCTTGCGCAGAATATAATGGTGGTATTAAATCAATCGGGGTTTTATAAAAGCCGCCGTTAAGGGTTGAAGACGAAAAACCAACCCGAAGGAAGAGAAAAATGTTAACGCCAACCAAGAGAATCGCTTATATAGGAATATTAACCGCGCTGTGTTTCGTTTTCACGGCGTTCGTCAGCATACCTTCGCTGTCGGGCGGTCATACTAATTTAAGCGACGCCGTAATTTTTATCGCCGCGTACGCGCTGGGCCCGATATCCGCGCTCGTCGTCGGCGGAGTAGGCACGTTTTTCGCAGACTTCTTTTTCTACCCGACGACTATGTTCATAAGTCTTATCATACACGGATTCGAAGGGTTTATGCTCGGGTTCTTGTTCAAAGCGGTCAGGGGAAAGAAACACGAACTCGTTTTCGACTGCGTTTGCATGGTAACGGCGGGGCTGTTTATGATGCTCGGGTTTTTCATTGCGAAAACTTTTATTTACGGCAACCTTGAAACCGCGCTTATCAGTCTGTACAGAAACGCGTTGCAAGTGTTGATTTCCGTAGTAATGGCGATAATCGTAATTCCCTATTTGCCTAAAACAAAAAAAGAGAAAAACGGGGACGAAGAACCCGTTGAAGACGTAGTGGCAACAGAAGAAGGCGCGCCGGACGAAAGCGTAACGGACGAAACGGCGGAAGCGGATGAAACGGCGGAAGATAAAGATAATAAGGAAACGGAAGAATGAAAAAGACGGTAGTCGTCGGAATGAGCGGCGGGGTTGACAGTTCTGTCGCCGCGCTTTTGCTCAAAGAACAAGGATACAACGTAATAGGACTCTTTATGAACAACTGGGAAGAGCAGGACGACTGCGGGGTATGTACTTCCGAAACGGACTACGCCGACGTAAGACGCGTGGCGAATATGCTCGACGTCCCGTATTTTTCCGTCAACTTTTCAAAAGAGTATATGAACAGGGTTTTTTCGTATTTTTTGGAAGAGTATAAAAACGGAAGAACGCCCAACCCCGACGTTTTATGCAACAGGGAGATAAAGTTCGGCCCGTTCAAGAACTACGCGAAAGAGTTGGGCGCGGATTATATCGCCACGGGGCATTACTGCGACATTTTGCACGACGGCGACGTTCATTATTTGTTAAAAGCGAAAGACCAAAACAAGGATCAGACGTATTTTTTAAACCAACTGTCGCAAGAACAGTTGAAAGACGTGTTGTTCCCGCTCGGCAAAATGGACAAGGCGGAAGTAAGAAAAATAGCCGAAGAAAACGGGCTTGCCACCGCCAAGAAAAAGGATTCTACGGGCATTTGCTTTATAGGCGAAAGACATTTCAGAAACTTTTTACTTTCGTATATTCCCGCTAAGAAAGGGCTTATCAAAACGTACGACGGGAAAGTTCTCGGCGAACATCTGGGGCTTATGTATTACACGATAGGTCAAAGGAAAGGTTTGGGGCTCGGCGGACAGCAAGGCGAAAGCGAAGGGCGGTGGTTCGTTATCGAAAAGGATTTAAAGAACAACGTTTTGTACGTCGCTCACGGGGACGAAGAAAGGTTGTATTCAAAAGGGCTGGTAACGGGTAAGGTCAACTGGATACCTTTTGAGCCGAAAGAGAAAGAGTTCGAGTGTACGGCGAAGTTCAGATACCGTCAGCCCGAACAGGGTTGCAGGGTAAAGATTACCGAAAACGGTACGGAAGTTACGTTCTTTGAAAAACAGCGCGCTATCACGGAAGGACAGTTCGCGGTGTTTTATAAAGACGATAAATGTATCGGCGGCGGAGTAATAGAAAAGGCGATTTTTTGACGATTTATACAACATAAAGTGTATAAAAAAGAGTTATATACAAGATAAAAGACGGCGGACGGAAGTTTTTCGCCGTTTTGTTTTTATAGAAAAAATCTAAAAAAATAAGAGTTAAAAAAAAGTGAAAAAAATTTTAAAAACCGTTGAAAAACGTTTGACAAGTATTATAGCGATGTGATAATATAAGTAGGCTGTCGACGAAAGCGTCGGTGGTACTCGGCTGGGAT
>CAKQQS010000003.1 GCA_934271255.1 uncultured Clostridia bacterium | reverse complement strand
AATCATACCTATTCTCCTTATTTTTATCCTTAAAGGATAGCGTTTTGCATTTCGCATGCGTGTGGTATGCCGGAGAAGAAGATAACCCTTGACCGGTATTTTACTCTTTTTATTAAAACATAGTAATTATATCAAATTATGTAACTTTTTGTCAATCGAAAAGTCATTTTTCATACGTGGTTTTATTTTTTGTGACTCCCCTTTTTGCTTTTTATTGTTTTTCTCGTCCGTTTTAATATAAAACGAGGTTAAAATAATCGCCCCCGCCGAAAGAACTCTTCGGCGGGGGCGGAGTTTTTAAAACAGTCCCGATATTTTTCCGTTGTCGTCAACGTCGATTTTTTCTGCGGCGGGGACTTTCGGTAGTCCCGGCATCGTCATTATGTTGCCCGTAAGAACTACTATAAACCCTGCGCCCGCGGATACTTTGACGCTCCGTACCGTTACTTTAAAGTCCGTCGGCGCACCTAATTTTTTCATGTCGTCTGAAAAACTGTATTGCGTTTTAGCGATACACACGGGTAGTCCGCCGAAGCCTAATTTTTCCAAAGTCGCTATTTCGGTTTCGGCTTGTTCTGTGAACTCTGCGCCGTCCCCCCTGTACACTTTGGTAACAACCGCGTTTATTTTTTCTTTTATGCTTAAATCATCCGTATATGAATATTTGAAGTCGGATTTTTCTTCGCAAAGTTTTACGACTTCTTTCGCCATATCTATGCCGCCGTTTCCGCCTTTCGCCCAAACGTCTGACAAAACTACTTTAACGCCTAATTTTTTGCATTCTGCTATTACTTCGTCGATTTCCGCGTCGGTGTCCGTCGGGAACTTGTTGACAGCCACTACCGACGGCAGTCCGTATACGTCTTTAATGTTTGAAATATGACGCAATAAGTTGGGAATGCCTGCCTTTAATGCCTGAACGTTTTCCGTTCCCAAGTCCGTTTTGGCAACCCCGCCGTGCATTTTCAACGCTCGTACCGTTGCGACTATTACGACGCAGGACGGTTTTAAACCGGCAAGTCTGCATTTTATGTCCAAAAACTTTTCCGCGCCCAAATCCGCGCCGAAGCCCGCTTCCGTTATAGTGTAGTCGGCGAGTTTCATTGCCGTTTGCGTTGCGATAATCGAGTTGCATCCGTGCGCGATGTTAGCGAACGGACCGCCGTGAATTATCGCGGGCGTGCCTTCCAGCGTTTGTACGAGATTAGGCTTCAAGGCTTCGACGAGTAACGCCGTCATCGCGCCGTCCGCTTTCAAATCTTTCGCCGTAACGGGCGCGCCGTCAACGTTATATGCGACTATGATTTTTCCTAGTTTTTTCTTTAAATCCGAAACGTCTTTCGCAAGGCAGAACACCGCCATTATTTCGGACGCTACGGTTATGTCGTAGCCGTCTTTTCTTTCGACGCCGTTCTTTTCTCCGCCCTGTCCGTCAGTGATAAATCTTAACTGACGATCGTTCATGTCGACGCATCTTTTCCACGTTATGCGGTTCAAATCGATTTTTAGGTCGTTGCCTTGAAATATATGGTTATCGAGCATTGCGGCAAGCAAGTTGTTCGCCGCGCCTATCGCGTGAAAATCGCCCGTAAAGTGCAGGTTTATATCTTCCATAGGAGCGACTTGCGCGTATCCGCCGCCCGTTGCTCCGCCCTTTATGCCGAATACGGGACCGAGAGACGGTTCTCTTAACGCTACCGTAACGTCGTAGCCGAGTTTTCTCATGCCGTCGGCAAGACCTATCGTGGTAGTCGTTTTGCCTTCGCCCGCAGGCGTGGGCGTAATAGCCGTAACCAAAACGAGTTTACCCGCTTTGTCCGATTTTTTGTCTTTAAGTTCGAGCGAGAGTTTTGCCTTGTATTTGCCGTACTGTTCGTAATCCGTATCGGCAAGCCCTAATTTTTTTGCAATTTCGGTTATCGGTTGTAATTCAACCGAATTAGCAATTTCTATATCGGTTTTCATATTCTCTCCGTAATTATAAATATTTTTCAATCAACTCTACGAGTTTTTCCTTTTTCGCGTAGCCGACGTTCACTTCTTTAACTTCGCCGTCGACGATTACCATTATCGTAGGTATCGCTTCGATTTTTAAAGCAACGGCTATCTTTTCGCATTCGTCGACGTTTACTTTGCCGAAAATCGCCTTATCTTTATATTCTTCCGCCACTTCGTGAAATACGGGCGATTGCATCTTGCACGGGCCGCACCAAATAGCCCAAAAATCTACTACGACGGGTTTGTCCGCCGTGCTTACCGTTTCCTGAAAATTAACGTCTGTAAACTCTATCATACCCCACCTCAATTAAAATATTCCGTTATTTTGTCTAAATCGACTTGTTGTTGTTCGCCGTCCGACATATGCTTAACGTTGACTTTACCGCTTTCGATTTCGCCGCTGCCGATTACGACGACGTATTCCGCGCCTATCTTGTCGGCATATTTGAACTGCGCTTTAACGCTCCTGTTCATGTGGTCTATTTCGACTTTTACGCCTTTGTTTCTTAAAGTTTGCGCTATCTTAAACGCCGCTTTGTACTGCTCTTCGCCCATCGGCGCAAGATATAATTTTACGCAGTTGTCGTCGGGAAGGGTTACGCCGACGGAATCCATTAACAAAAGCAATCTTTCGATGCCTAACGCAAAACCTACACCCTGCACTTTACCGCCGCCCATTTCTTCGACCAGCCCGTCGTATCTTCCGCCGCCGCATACCGTGCTTTGCGCGCCTATCGAGCCCGAAACGAATTCAAATACCGTTTTCGTGTAATAGTCAAGCCCCCTTACGATATTAGGATCGACTTTGTACGCCACGCCGCAAGCGTCAAGCAAACTCTTGACTTTTTCAAAATGGTTTTTACAGTCGTCGCAAAGATGGTCGATCATTCTCGGAGCGTTTTTGCAAATCTCTTTGCATTTTTCTTCTTTACAGTCAAGAATACGCAACGGGTTTTTCTCGAAACGTTCTCTGCACGTTTCGCACATTTCCGAAAGGTGCGGTTTTAAATATTCTTTAAGGGCGTCGTTATACGTTTTTCTGCATTCCTTACACCCGATGCTGTTGATATTAAGTTCAAGCGAACCGATGCCTAATTTGTCAAACAAACTCTTGACGAACAAGATAACTTCCGCGTCCATATCGGGAGTGGGCGAACCCAAAACTTCTACGCCGAATTGATGGAACTCGCGCAATCTTCCCGCTTGCGGATTTTCGTATCTGAAACATGGTATTATATAAAACAATTTTTTCGGCAGCACGTCCGACTGCATTCCGTTTTCGATAAACGAACGGACAACGCCCGCCGTGCCCTCCGGCTTTAACGTTATAGATCTATCGCCTTTGTCTTTAAAGGTGTACATTTCCTTATCAACTACGTCCGTCGTATCGCCTATACCGCGCAAAAACACTTCCGTATGCTCGAAAACGGGCGTTCTTATTTCTTTAAACCCGTAAACAATCGCAAGTTCTCTTGCCGTTTTTTCTATATAATGCCATTTGTAACTGTCGTTTGGCAAAATGTCTTTTGTGCCTTTCGGTTTAATAAGCATGGTAAACCCCTTATAAAATGTATTTTCTCAAATCTTTCGACGCGAACTGTTTGCTGAACTTGTTTAAAACGAACTCTTCGTCTATACGCACGGTTTGTACTTCTTCGCCGCCGGCGTTGAAAGAAACGTCTTCGACTAATTCTTCCATAACGGTATGCAATCTTCTCGCTCCGATGTCTTCCGCCGTTGCGTTAAGATTTTCGGCGATTTCCGCCATTTTCTCTATCGCGCCCGCGGTAAACGACAAGTCGACGTTATCGACGCCGAGGAGTATTTCGTATTGTTTGGTGATAGCATTCTCGGGCGTCGTCAATATCTTTATAAAATCGTCTTTGGTAAGAGAATGAAGTTCGACTAAAATAGGGAATCTTCCTTGCAGTTCGGGAATCAAATCCGCGACTTTACTGACGTGGAACGCCCCCGCCGCGATGAATAAAATGTAGTCCGTTTTGATAGGACCGTATTTCGTCATTACGGTGCAGCCTTCTACTATCGGCAAAATATCACGCTGAACGCCTTCTCTCGAAACGTCCGCGCCGCTCGTGTTTCCTTTGCCCGCGATTTTGTCCATTTCGTCGATAAATATTATACCTTCCTGCTCCGCTCTTTTTATGCCTTCGCTGTTGACCGCGTCGTCGTCGATGAGTTTGTCCGCTTCTTCGTTTAAAAGCATATTCATCGCTTCTTTTACGGTAATCTTTCTCTTTTTCGTCTTTTTCGGGAACATATCGCCGAATATATTGCCTATACTTATCTCCGCGCCGCCCGGCACTAATTCCATAGGCTTGGGTAAGTCTTGCACTTCTATTTCGATAGTTTCTTTATCGAAATAACCTTTTCTCAGATTTTCAAGCAGTTGCGCTTTGAAAATGTCGTCCGCCGTATCGCCTTTTTCGGTCTTTCTCGATTCGGCTAAAATCTTTACGATTTTAGTTTCGACTACCTTTCTTGCCTTTTCGAGAACTTCTCTCGTCTTTTCTTCTTTGACGAGCCTTATACTGCATTCGACCAAATCTCTTACCATAGATTCTACGTCTCTGCCGACGTAACCTACTTCCGTATATTTAGTCGCTTCCACCTTGATAAACGGCGCTCTGACGAGTTTTGCAAGTCGTCTTGCGATTTCCGTTTTTCCTACGCCCGTAGGTCCTTTCATTATGATGTTTTTCGGCGTTATTTCGTCTTTCAATTCGTCGGATAATCTGCTTCTTCTATAACGATTTCTAAGCGCGATCGCCACCGCTTTTTTCGCGGTTTCCTGTCCGATGATATACTTATCTAATTCTTCAACTATTTTTTTAGGCGTCAATTCCATATTTCACCCCTTATAACACTTCGCAAGTGATGTGGTCGTTCGTGTAAACGCATATTTCGCTTGCTATCGTCAAAGCCTTTTTCGCTATTTCTTCCGCGCTGTAATCCGTTTCCTGCAACAACGCTCTCGCCGCCGCAAGCGCGTAATTTCCGCCGCTGCCGATAGCGCAAACGCCACCGTCAGGCTCGATGACTTCACCGTTACCGCTAATTATCAACACGGTGTCTTTGTCGGCGGCAATCATCATCGCTTCGAGTCTTCTCGCTACTTTGTCGCTTCGCCAAAGTTCCGTAAGTTCTACCGCGGATCTTGTAAGATTTCCGCTGAACTTATTCAACATTTCTTCAAACCGTTCGGAAAGCGTAAACGCGTCCGCGACGGAACCCGCGAACCCGAAAATTACGTTTCCGCCGAAAATCCTTCTTACTTTAACCGCCGAGTTTTTGAAAATTATCGATTCGGACAGCGTTACCTGACCGTCGCCCGCAATCGCGACGTGTCCGTTTCTTTGAACGGCGCATATCGTCGTACCTTTAAAATCAATGCTCATTTATTATCTCCTTAATCTTGTCTATTTCGTTTAACGCGCGTATTCCCTGTCTTTTTTTACGTTCCGCTTTATCTTTTACCTGATCGCCTATTTCAAGAATACCGTAATTAGCGTTCATCGGTTGAAAATCCGCGTTTGGCGTAGCGACGTAATTAGACAGCGCGCCTATCATCGTTTTGTTGTCTAATTTAAGCGTTTCGAGTCCGTTAAGTCGTCTTGCGACGTTAATCCCCGCAAGCAGCCCCGTAGCGGCGCTCTCGACGTATCCTTCGACACCCGTTATTTGTCCCGCGAAGAAAACGTTAGGGTAATCTTTCATCGACAAATCGGCGTTAAGGCATTCAGGCGAGTTTAAAAACGTGTTTCTGTGCATAACCCCGTATCTTAAAAACTCTGCGTTTTTTAAGGCGGGTATCATTCCGAACACCCGTTTTTGTTCGCCGAACTTTAAATTCGTTTGAAATCCTATCATATTATACGAGTTTCCGTACCCGTCTTCTTTGCGCAGTTGCAAACACGCGTAAGACGATTTGCCCGTTTTCGGATCTCTGAGTCCTTTCGGTTTAAGCGGACCGAATCGCAAAGTATCGACTCCGCGTTTCGCCATAATTTCGACGGGCATACAGCCTTCGAACACGGACACTTCAAAATCGTGCAATTCCGTCCTTTCGGCGTTTATAAGCGCGTCGTAAAAAGCAAGGTACTCGTCTTTTTCCATAGGGCAATTTATATGATCGCCGTTCCCTTTGTCGTACCTGTCGCCGACGAACGCGCGAGTCATGTCTATACTCTCTGCCGATATAATCGGCGCGGACGCGTCGTAAAACGAGAGTCCGTCCCCAGTTTTTGCCATTATGCTTTTGGAAAGCGCGTCGGTAGTCAACGGTCCCGTCGCGTAAACGGTAACGACGTCGTCGGTAAGTTCCGTTATTTCTTCGCTTATAAACGTTACGTTTTCGTTCTCTTTTATCTTGTTCGTTATATACTCGGCGAAATCTTCTCTGTTGACGGCAAGAGCGTTACCCGCAGGCACTCTCGTAGAATCCGCCGCTTCTATAACCAACGAACCGAGCCGTCGCATTTCTTCTTTTAACAACCCGCAAGCGTTTGCGTAAACGTCGTTGGATTTAAGCGAATTACTGCAAACGAGTTCTGCAAACTTGTCCGATTTATGAGCGGGCGTGTATTTATTAGGTTTTATGTCGTACAAAAGAACTTTAAAGCCGTGATTTGCCAAATAATAGGCGCATTCCGTACCCGCAAGTCCCGCGCCGACAACTCGTACCGTTTTCATCAAGTATCAGCCTTTATTGTTTTTATTATCCGTTTTCTTTTCGCCGTTCGGTATTTCCCAACTGTAAAAATCACATTCGGGATAACCCGAGCAACCGTAGAACGTTTTGCCCGTTTTTGATTTCATTTTTTTGAGCGGTCTGCCGCATTTCGGGCATTTGCCGACGAGTTCGGCGTTGTTTTTAGTGTATCCGCAAGCGTTACATTGCAAATATTCGCCGTATTTGCCGTTTTTAATAACCAAATCCCCGCCGCAAGTCGGACATTTTTCGTCTGCAATCTTCGGTTTGGTTTCGCCGAGCGGTTTTGTGTTTTTGCATTTTGGAAAATTACTGCACGCTAAAAACTTGCCGTATTTACCTTCCCTTTCGAGCATCATCGAACCGCATTTATCGCAAATGTATTCGGTAGGTATCGCCGCGTTTTCTTTAACGGGTTTGATGTTTTTGCAGTCGGGGTATCTCGAACACGCGTAATAATCTCCGTATCTGCCGCTTTTAATCAGCATGGGCGCGCCGCATTTGTCGCAAAGCACGTCCGTTACTTCCGCCGCTTTAAGTTCTTCTTCAAACGGAGCGTAAAAGTCCGCGATAAGTTTATGCCAGTCTTTACCGCCTTCGCCTATCTCGTCCAACTTATCTTCCATTTCCGCGGTAAATCCTACGTCCATAACTTCTTTGAAATATTTAACCAAAAAGTCTACGAGTTTAAACGCTATTTCGGTAGGAACGATATATTTTCCTTCTTTTTTCGTATATTTTCTAAACGAAAGAATACTTACTATCGTAGCGTAGGTGGACGGTCTGCCGATACCCTTTTCTTCCATAAGTTTAACGATTGTGGAATCCGTGTATCTTACGGGCGGTTTTGTAAACTTTTGCTCGCCGATTATTCCGTCGTTGAACAAAACTTCCCCTTCTTTAAGGTCGGGCAACAACCCCTGCGCGTTTTCTACGTCTTCGCCCGCGTCCAACTTCGCCGAGTCGTCGTAAACGGCGGTGTACCCTTTAAATAAAAGCGTTCTCCCGTTCGTTTTAAACATACAGTTCTCACATTCCGTTTCGACGGATACCGTATTGTATTTAGCCTCGGCCATTTGCGACGCTATAAATCTTTCGTAAATAAGTTTATAAAGTCTGTAATGGTTGTTGTCGAGCAATCCTTTTACCTTTTCGGGCGTTTTGCTTACGTCGATAGGTCTGATTGCTTCGTGAGCGTCCTGCGCGCCTTTTTTGGTTTTGTATACGTTAGGTCTTGCGGGGGCGTATTCGTTCCCGTAGGTTTCCTTTATATACGCAAGCGCTTTTGCCTGAGCGTCTTCGGATATTCTTACCGAGTCCGTTCTTATATACGTTACGAACGCTACGTGTCCGTCTTCCGTTTCGATACCTTCGTACAGGTGCTGAGCGAGTTGCATTATCTGCGAAGACGTCATATTCATTTTCGTAGCGGCGTCCTGTTGCATAGTCGAAGTAGTAAACGGCGCGGGCGCGTGCGATTTAGTAACGCTCTTTTTAACCGATTTTACCTTAAAGTTTTTGCCGTCTAACAGATTGACTATTTCGTCGTTTTCTTCTTTGCTCGACGGTTTGAACTTTTTACCGTTTCTCTCTGTTAACTGCGCCTTAAACTTAAAATCTTCGCTGTTTCTGAGGTTTGCTTTTACGTTCCAGTATTCTACGGGGACGAAAGATAAAATCTCGCGTTCCCTTTCGACTATAAGTCTAAGCGCGACGGACTGTACTCTGCCCGCAGAAAGATTTGCCGAAAGTCTTCTCGTCGCGATAGGCGAAATCTTATAACCGACGATTCTGTCCAAAACTCGTCTTGCCTGCTGAGCGTCGACTAAATTAATGTCGATTTTTCTCGGATTTTTCAACGCGTCTTTTACGGCGTGTTCCGATATTTCGTTGAACTCTATTCTATTATCGTCGTTTAAGTTTATTTTAAGGACTTCCGCCAAGTGCCAACTGATTGCTTCTCCTTCCCTATCGGGGTCGGTTGCAAGATATATTTTTTCCGCGTTTTTGCACTTTTCGGCAAGTCTTTTTATATCTGCTTTTTTCTTCGCTATTATTTCGTAAGTAGGTTCAAAGTTATTGTTGAAATTGATTCCCATGCGTCCTTCGGGCAAGTCCCTGATATGTCCGCCGGAAGCGTCCACAGAAAAGCCTTTTCCTAAGTACTTTGCTATCGTTTTTGCTTTTGAAGGCGATTCCACTATTACTAATTGCATTTATTCCTCCGCTACGCGTTTACAACGCCGAATATACGTTCCCTGCGTCTTTAACGACTTTTCCTTTTATTTCGAGCATTAAAAGCGTAGGCGTTATCTCGACCACGCTCTTGTTTACTTTTTCCGCTAATTTTTCTATATGAACGGCGCCTTGCCGTATAACGTCGAGCAACCACGATTCTTCGTCGTTTATCGGTTGTTCAGCCTTTTCGTCTTTCGTTTCCACACCGTAAAAACTCAATATTTCATCGGCGTCCGTAATTAAATTAGCGCCGTTTTTTATAAGTTCGTTACAGCCTTCGCCCGATTCTATTCCCACGCTGTACGGAAACGCGAAAACGTCTTTGCCGTAATCCAAAGCAAAATTCGCCGTATAACTCGTACCGCTCTTTTTGCTTCCGCTGACAATAAGCACCCCGCGGGAAAGCGCCGAGATAATTCTGTTTCTTATAGGAAACAAATACGGTTTGGATTTTATCCCCGGATTATGTTCACCGACGACTAATCCCTTTTCCGCGACCTTGTTTACCAAATATCTGTTTTGTTCGGGATATATGTCGTCTATACCGCTGGCAATTACCGAAATGATATTACCGCAGGCAACCGCTCCTTCTATCGCTTTACTGTCGGCTCCTTGCGCCATACCCGTTACTACGACAAATCCGTTCTTCGACACTTTTTCGGAAACGTTTTCGCATCTTTTAAGCACTTCGGGCAAGGTTCGGCGACTACCGACGATGCCTAACGTGTTCTTTTCGTTCAACAAGTCTACGTTGCCGATACAGTACAAAACGAGCGGCGGAAGATCTATAACCCGCAAACTTTCGGGATAATTTTCCGAATATATCGTTATTATTCGCAAATTGCGTCTATCGAGCGCGCCGAGAATGTAATTCGTGTAGTTTTCGGTATTCGAGCGTTGCATCAAATTAAACAGTTCTTCGCCGCCGTCGGCAATTATTAAATCTTTGAACGGATAAAAGTTTTCTTTCAACTCTTTCGGATCTTTAACCGACTCGACCATTTTGAGTTTAGTCTTGTACGTCAGGTTCAAAAAACTGTCAAGCCAAATCAAAGACACTTCTTCTTTCGTGTATTTCATAAAAAATACGTTCCTTATTTATGTCTGTAACTTATCGCTTCGAGCAAATGTTTTTCCGCTATGTCGTCCGACAAATCCATATCGGCGATTGTTCTTGCAACTTTTAATATTCTGCTTCTCGCTCGCGCCGAAAAATGCAAACTCTGGTACGCCGATTTCAATATTTGTTCGCAAGTCGGCGTCAATACGCAATATTTGTTTATTTCCGCTTCCGTCATTTGAGAGTTTGTATATATTTTTTCGTCGGAAAACCGTTCTCTCTGAATAGTTCTGGTACGATTTACGCGTTTTCTGACGGTAGCCGACGATTCACCCTCTTCTTTATGCACAAGTTCTTCGTATTTTACACTGTCAACGTCTACTTGCAAGTCGATTCTGTCCAAAAGCGGACCCGATATTTTACTTTTATACTTTTCTATCTGAGCGGGTGTACACGTGCAAACTTTATCGTGAGAACCGTAGTTTCCGCAAGGACAGGGATTCATGCTTCCGCACAGAATAAAATCGGCGGGATACGTAGCGGTCGAATTCGCTCTTGAAATAGTTATCACACCGTCTTCGAGCGGTTGACGTAAAGATTCGAGCGTGCTTCTCATATACTCAGGCATTTCGTCAAGGAACAAAACGCCGTTATGAGCAAGACTTATCTCTCCCGGTTTGACGGATTTACCGCCACCCGTCATCGCGACGGTTGTAGCCGTGTGATGCGGACTTCTGAACGGTCTGTTGGTTACTATGCCGACGTTTTCGTCTATAAGCCCCGCGACGGAATGTATTTTCGTTACCGCAAGCGCTTCCCTTAACGTCATATCGGGCATAATCGTAGGTATACATTTAGCAAGCATCGTTTTACCCGTACCCGGCGGTCCGACGAACAAAATGTTGTGTCCGCCGCTTACCGCGATTTCGAGCGCGCGTTTCGCAACCGCTTGTCCTTTAACGTATTTTAAATCCGCTCCGTAACTTACGTTGTCAAGCGCTTCTTCAAAACTTCTCGTCGGTATAAATTGTATGCGTTGATACCCCGACAAATGATTAGTTACTTCCGTCAAATTATTAGCGGGATATACTTCTATTCCTTCTATGTATGACGCTTCCGCTTCGTTTTCTTTGGGTATGACGAATTTTTTAAACCCGTCGTTTACCGCCGAAATAAGCATGGGGAGTAATCCCGTTACTCTGCGTAAACTTCCGTCGAGAGATAATTCCCCGAAAAATACCGTGTCTTTCAGTTCGGTCGTTATCAGTTGGTCGTCGGACACGAGTACGCCGAGCGCAATGGGTAAATCGAGCGAAGTGCCTTCTTTTTTCACGTCGGCGGGCGCAAGATTTATTAAAGTTTTTCGCGTAGGACATCTTTTTCCGCTGTTTTTTATTGCGGAATGTACCCTGTCTTTCGATTCTTTAACCGCCGTATCGGGCAAGCCGACTATATCGAAAGAGGGCAGTCCCCTTCCGACGTCTGCTTCTACTTCGATTTTTACTCCGTCAAGTCCGTTTAATACGTAACTTATAACTTTCGATAACATAATTTTACTTTTCTTCTCTTACGAAAGTATCGGGACGATTAAACATATTCGTCGCGCTCTTTATCAATTTGCTTACGTCGTCGTCCAGAACGATGTCTTTGTTCGCGAAATCTTTGTTTACGCCGCCGACAGCCGTTACTTTATCGAACTCTACCGCTTTATAGTCAGCGTCGAGTATAATTATTTGGTTTACTTTAACTTCGTTGTCCGTCAGGATTCTGAACTCGTTTCTTGCCGACGAAGTTATTTTCATGCTGTCGAATACTCTGAGCCAGACTCCGTTCCCGCCGATGTTTTCTTTTTTGTTATCGACGCTGAACGTACTTGTTCTTCCGAAGAAAGACGAATCGCTCGTCCATGTGCCCGACGACGTTTTTGAATAAAACTTAAAGGTTATTTTATCTACGCCTTTCGTCTTGTCCACGTCGGCGATATTTATCCACATTTCTTTCGCGTAGGTATCATCGATTTTATCCTTAGCGTAATTGACTTTAAAGTCTACGCCGTGATAGTACTTGACGCTTGCGTCGCCTTGTATCTTGTAGAACGTGTACGGTTTATAAGCCGAGTTGCCGCAAGAAACAACGAACGCGGATAAAATTAAAAGTGAAATCAGTGCCGTTAAAATCTTAGAAAATGCTTTCATGATAAAGCCCCTTTTATTAAACATTATTTTTATTATATATTATAATGTTATTTTTGTAAATACTTTAAACTAATAAAACCGAGAAAGTTTTTTTATTTGCACGAAAAAAGGGTTTGCTATATCGCAAACCCTTTAAACTGTCAAATAATTTCTTTAACTCTTGCCGCTTTACCGGTTCTACCACGCAAATAGAACAATTTAGCGCGTCTGACTGCGCCTCTTTTTGTTACTACTATGTTGGCTACCTTTGGCGAGTGCAACGGGAATGTTCTTTCAACGCCGACACCGAAAGAGATTCTTCTTACGGTAAACGTTTCGCTGATAGAACCGCCGCGTTTCGCGATTACAACGCCTTCAAAAGCCTGGATTCTCTCACGAGTACCTTCGATGACTTTTACTGATACTTTAACTGTATCGCCGACGTTGAAAACGGGAACGTCTTTCTTTACGTTTTCCTGATTTATTGCATCGATTATATTTGCCATAGTCTCTGCCTCCCTATTTTTAAGCGTTCGTTGATTACAAAAACAAGAGGACCGCTCAATTACTTGAATATTTTAGCATATTGAAAATTATTTTGCAAGCGATTTTAAGAGGAAAAAGCATTTTTTATATGATTTATTTCGCCTTTTTTCACTTCTACGACGTCAAACCTTACGTCTTTGTCGACGTTATGCGTCATAACGTAGTATTCGGCTAATTTAACGTACTTTTTTTGTTTGGCGTAGTTCACCGCCTGCGACGGCTCGCCGAAATCCGCCGAACTTCTCGTCTTTACTTCGACGAACACCAAAACGCCCGCGTCGTCGAAAATCAAGTCCGCTTCCGCAAACTTTGTTTTATAGTTGCGTTCGAGCAAAGCGTATCCTTTTTTCAAAAGGTACTTTTCCGCTTTCTTTTCGCCTATTTTTCCGTAAAGTTTTTTGTAAAACTTACCCTGTGTATCGGGCATAATCCATACTCCTTTATAGCGTCGGTATGCGCTTTCGTGCCGTATCCCTTATTCTTTTCAAAAGCGTAATTCGGATAAACTTTCGCATATTCGTCCATCAAGTTATCTCTGTACACTTTGGCAAGTATCGAGGCGCAGCCTATCGTATAACTTTTCGAGTCGCCTTTAATAACGTATTCCGCATTCAGGTTCAAATGCGTGTCAACGCCGTCAACGAGCGTTTTGTCGGGCGTTACTTTAAGCCCTTGCACCGCGTTAGTCATACATTTTTTTACAGCGTTCAATATGTTTATCTCGTCGATTTCCGTATTTTCTATCTGAAAAACGTTATACGCAATCGCTCTTTGTTTAATAATTTCGGCAAGCGTTTCTCTCTTTTTTGCCGAAAGTTTTTTGCTGTCGTCGACGCCTTCGATTATGCTTTCGTCGTCAAGCGGCATAATTACCGCGGCGCATACGACGGGCCCTGCCAAAGGACCTCTGCCGACTTCGTCCACGCCCGCTATGTATTTCATACCCGAATCAAGGTATTTCTTTTCGTATTCTAATTTATTTTCCATTATTCAAAAATTATTTTACCTATTCTGCCCTTTCTCAAATCGTCTATAATAGCGACGGAAGCCCTGTCGTAATCGGGTTCTTTGCCTTTTAAAATAAACCCGCGTTTCAAACAAATATCATCGAATATTTCGATAGTTTCCTTATCTAAATCCGTAAGCCCGTATCTTGCTTTTAAGAGTTCGGGATACTTGCCTTTGAGTTCTTTTATGAGTTCAAACGTAAGGTCGCCGAAATCCAGAATATCGTCGTTTACACACCCTATATAAGCAAGATGTTTTGCGTTTTCCTGATTTTCAAAAGAAAACGGCATCGTACCCGGCGTATCGAATAATTCGAGGGTGCCCGTTTTAACCCATTGACCGCTTCTGGTAACGCCCGCCTTATCGCCCGTTATCGCCTTTTTAGCCGAGCAAAGCGCGTTTATTACGGTTGATTTTCCCGTGTTGGGAATACCGACAACCATCGCCCGTATCGGTTTGAAAATACCTTTCTCTTCGTTCCTTTTGATTATGTCGTCGAACATCGAAAGAAAAGCGCTCTTCAACTTTACCATAGACTTTTTATCGAAAAAAGACACGGCGATACATTGTTTCGATTGCTTTTTAAAGGAATCGAGTATTCTGTTTACGTCTTTTTGTTCGACTAAATCGCTTTTGTTTACGACGTATAATATTCTTTTGTTTTCAAACAGTTTGTCGAGTTTCGGATTTATGCACGCGAAAGGCGCTCTCGCGTCTAATATCACGAGAACTCCCGATACTAATTTCAAGTTGTCTTCCATAAGGCGTACGGCTTTCGCCATATGTCCCGGAAACCATTGAATCTTTTGCATGATTACTCCTTGTCTTCCGCTAAAATGTCCGGCCTTCTTTCCTTGGTTATTTTTATCGCTTCGGCAAGTCGCCATTTGTCTACTTCGCCGTGATTACCGCCGATTAAAACTTCGGGGACTTCCATCCCTTTAAAGATTCTCGGCCGTGTATATTGCGGATATTCGAGCAGATTATTTGTAAAACTTTCTTGCGTAAGCGATTCGCTGTTGATAACTCCGTCGACGTAACGACTTACGCAGTCGGTTATTACCATTGCGGGCAATTCTCCGCCCGTCAGCACGTAATCGCCTATCGATATTTCGCCGTCGAAATACAAATCTATAACTCGCTGGTCAACCCCTTCGTAATGTCCGCACAAAATAAGAAGTCTGCCCTTTTCTATAAGCCCCGCGACTTGCGTCTGATTAAACCTAACGCCTTTGGGAGAAGTATATAATCTGAACGCTTCGTGGTTCGGATCTACGCTTTCTATACAGTCGGCGATAGGTTCGGGCATCATAACCATTCCCGCCCCGCCGCCGTATGGCGCGTCGTCGCATTTTTTGTGTTTGTCTTTCGAATAATCTCTTATGTTATAAACGTTTATTTCCAACTTACCCGAATTGACCGCTCTGCCGATTATACTTTCTCTCAACGGTGTGAAAATCTCGGGAAAAAGCGTTAAAATATCAATCCGCATAAGTAGAAATCTCCTTAAACCGTTCGGCGTCGAGCGTAATAGCTCCGCCGTTATAATCTACGTCTTTGATAAGTCCTTTTACCGACGGGAACATCAACTCGCCGTCAGTCGTTTCCACGACGAAAACGTCCGTTTTAGCCTTTAAAACGTCCTTCAACGTACCGACGGTTTTGCCGTCGTCCGTCTTTACGATAAGTCCGATAATGTCCGCTATATACATTCTGTCGTCGGGTAAAACCAAATCTTCTCTTTTTACCGTAATTTCGGCGTTACGTAAGGTTTCCGCCTTGTTTCTGTCGTTAATTTCTTTAATCGTCAAAAAACAACCGCCGACGTTTATTCGCCACGAAATCGCGTCGTACGTTACCCCTGCGATTATTACGCTTTTTAATTTTTTTAAACTGTTTTCGTCGTCAACCATAGGGTAAACTTTCAGTTCGCCTTTTATTCCTTGCGGTTTTATTACGGTTGCAACCGTCAAATATTCTTTCATAGCGTAAAAACGGAGAAATTATTCAATTTCTCCGCGTTCCTTAATTTCGATATTGTATTTTTTTGCATCTTTGCCCTGACACGTCTTTACTATCGTGCGAAGCGCTTTTGCAAGTTTGCCTTGTCTGCCGATAACTTTACCCATATCTTCATCGGCAAGAATTACCGTTACGTCTATTTCGCTGTCCGTTTCGTTGACTAAATATTCGATTTCGTCTTTCTTTTCGGCGAACTGTTCTACGACGTACTTAATAAGATCCATCATAGCGTTTCACCTACTTATTTCTTCTTGCCTTTCGGATTCGTTTTCGGCGCGGATAATTTCGTCGGTTTTTCCATCGCGCCCGCTTGTACTAATAACGATTTAACGGTTTCGGTGGGTTGAGCGCCGTTCGCTACCCATTTCTTTGCTTTTTCAACGTCTACAACCAAGTCTACGGGGTTGGTCGTCGGGTTGTAATGCCCTACTACGTCGATACATTTGCCGTCTCTCGATACTTTGCTGTCCGCAACTACGATACGATAGAAAGGCGCTTTGTTCGCACCCATTCTGGTAAGTCTGATTTTTACTGCCATTTTTTTATTCTCCTAAAAATATTTTTATTTCTTTTGTTTTTTTCTTCATCAAAAATCGGCGAGAATCTTTCACCCCGTGCACGTTTGACGATTATTCCTAAAACCTGAACTTTTCGTTCTTTGCTTTCATCGACAATCGGCGTGGTTTTCTCACCCCGTGTACGTTTGACGATTGAACTTAAAACCTGAACATCTTATTGCCGCGCATTTGTTTCATCATCTGCTTGGTTTGTTCGTATTGTTTCAACAGTTGGTTTACGTCCTGAACGGTAGTGCCGCTGCCTTTTGCTATACGCATTTTTCTCGACGAGTTTAAAATATCGGGATTGCGTCTTTCTCTCGGCGTCATCGACAAAATTATCGCTTTTACTTTTTCGATTTTCTTTTCGTCGATGTCGGCGTCGCTTATCTTACCGAACTTATTTCCGAGTCCCGGCAACATAGAGAGCATTTCTCTCATACCGCCCATTTTTTTCATCGTTTCAAATTGCGACAAGTAATCTTCTAACGTAAAAGAGTTCTCGCGGAACTTCTTTTCCATTTTTTTCGCTTCTTCTTGGGTTACCGCCGCTTCCGCTTTCTCTATCAGCGACAAGACGTCGCCCATTCCGAGAATGCGACTCGCCATTCTGTCCGGATAAAAGGGTTCCAAATCGCCCAACTTTTCGCCGACGGACGAGAACTTTACGGGTTTGCCCGTAACCGCTTTAACGGAAAGAGCCGCGCCGCCACGCGTATCGCCGTCGAGTTTCGTGAGAACTACGCCCGTTATCGAAAGCGTTTCGTTGAACTTTTTGGCAACGTTCACCGCGTCTTGCCCCGTCATGGAGTCGACGGTTAAAAGTATCTCGGTAGGCTTTACGGCGTTTTGTATCTCTACCAACTCCTGCATCAACGTTTCGTCGATATGAAGCCTGCCCGCCGTGTCTATGATGACGGTATCGTATCCGTACGATTTACCGTAATCCACCCCTTCTTTTGCTATTTTAACGGGGTTGCCTTGTCCTTTTTCAAAAACGTCCACACCCGCGTTTTTACCTACTATTTGCAACTGTTCTATCGCTGCGGGTCTGTACACGTCGCACGCGACTAACAAAGGTTTTTTGCCTTGTTTTTTTAAATGCAAACCAAGTTTTCCGCAAAACGTCGTTTTGCCCGCGCCCTGCAATCCGCACGCCATTATTACGGTGGGCGGGTTAGGCGACACTTCTAATTTACTGACCGTACCGCCCATTAAAGCCGTCAATTCTTCGTTGACGATTTTAATTACTTGTTGCGTGGGGGTCAAACTCTTTAATATGTCTTGCCCGACAGCCTTTTCGCTTACCTTTGCGATAAACTCTTTTGCAACGGTAAGGTTTACGTCCGCTTCCAGAAGAGCGATTCGAACTTCTCTCATCGCGCCTTTGATTTCAAGTTCCGTAAGTTTACCGCGTTTGGTGAGTTTACTGAATATATGATTAAGTTTTTCGCTTAAACTTGAAAATACCTGAGCCACTATTCTATCCCTTAATTATCTCTGTCACCGAAAACGCAACGTCTTCGCTAAACGTGTTTTTTATTCTTTTAAGTTTTTCGCATAACGCAAGCGATTTCTCGAACTCGTCTAACTGTTCTCTCGTTTTTTTCAAACAGTCGTTTACGCCTTGCCTCGATATTCCCCTTGTTTCCGCAATTTCTCCCAACGACAAATCGCACATATAGTAATCGTACGCAACTTCTTTCCTTAGGTCGGTCAAAAGATTTTTATACAATTCATATAACTCGCAATAGCGCAAATCTTTCATATTTTCCCCTAAAAAACAAGGTGTAAAGCAAAACAACTTTACACCATTATATTACATTCATCTTTCCTTGTCAAGGATTTTAATAAGATTTATCGAAAATGTTACCGTATTTTTATAAGATTCCGTCGACGAATTCGTCCGCGTCAAACTCCGCGACGTCTTCGACGCTTTCGCCCGTTCCGACGTAGGCTACGGGGACGTGCAGTTCGTTGCATAAATTGATTACGAATCCGCCTTTTGCGGTACCGTCGAGTTTGGTTAAAATTATACCGTCGATACCGACCGCTTCGTTAAAGACTTTAACTTGATTCAAAGCGTTTTGTCCCGTCGTCGCGTCAAGCGCGATAAGTTTGTAAACGTGAGCGTTTTCGTATTCTCTCGCGATTACTCTGTTCATTTTTTTGAGTTCTTCCATCAAGGTTTCCTTAACGTGAAGCCTGCCTGCCGTATCTATAATTAAAACGTCCGTTTTTCTGGTTTTCGCGCTCGTTACCGCGTCGAACACAACGCTTGACGGATCGGCTCCTTCAAAACTTTTGACGATTTTTACGTTTGCCCTGTCCGCCCAGACAGCAAGTTGGTCGGCGGCAGCCGCTCTGAACGTATCCGCAGCCGCAATCGTTACCGAATTGCCTTTCGACGAGTACATTGACGCAAGTTTACCTATGCTCGTAGTCTTACCTACTCCGTTTACGCCTATTACCATCAATACGGCGGGCTTTTCAAGTCTGAACGGCTCCACGCCGTTTAAAATCTCTTTGAGTTCTTCTTTTAAAAGTTTGACTACGCCGTCTTCGTCCGCGACCTTATTTTCCTTAACCGCTTTACGCAGTTTTTCGACTATCGACATAGAAGTGTTCACACCTATATCGCTCGATATCAACACGTCTTCCAAATCGTCGTAAAAGTCGTCGTCGATTTTCCGTCCCGAAAAAATGGACGAAAGTTTATTTTTTAACCCTTCGCCCGTTTTTTTCAAGGCGTTTTTCAATTTTCCGAAAATGCCCATTATTTCTCCTTATTGTACGTCGAACTTAGCGGCGTCGCTGAGTTTGACGGATACCGTTTTAGATACGCCCTTTTCTTCCATCGTTACGCCGAACAACGAGTCGGCAAGTTCCATTGTCGGTTTTCTGTGCGTAATGACGATGAATTGCGTTTCTTTGGAAAACTTCTTTAAATAATTAGCAAACCTGCCGACGTTCGCGTCGTCGAGCGCCGCTTCGATTTCGTCGAGTACGCAAAACGGCATCGGTTTGTATTTCAGTATCGCGAACAATATTGCAATCGTCGTCAAAGCCTGCTCGCCGCCCGAAAGAAGTGATATTTTTTGCAGTTTCTTTCCCGGTGGTTCGGCTCTGATTTCAACACCCGCTTCCAAAGGATCTTCGCAGTCAGTATAGTCTAGTTCGAGCATCGCTTTACCGCCGCCGAACAACTCTTTGAATATCTTCGTAAAGTTTTCGTTGATAATTTTGAATCCGTCGTTGAACGTCTTTAAAATCTCCTGACGCAGCGTGTCGATACCTTCTCTCAAATCGCTGCCCGCTTTTTCGATGTCTTGTTTCTGAGCAAGCATTTCCTGATATCTTTCGTTGATTTGTTCGTACTCTTCGATTGCGCCCGCGTCGATATTGCCTAGATTTCGTATCTTTTCGTTGAGTTCTTGTATTCTTTCCAACCCCGCGTTTACGTCAAAATCTTCTACTTTATATTGTAACGCGCCGTTATAATCGAGCATATAGTTTTCGGCAACCTTTCCTTCCAGATACTTAACCGCCGATTCGACTTGTTCGATTGCGACTTCCTGCGCCGCTTTGTTGTTTGTTAAATTAGTAGACTCGTTCATAAGGTTTTGACGCATTTCTTCGAGTTCTCTTATTCTTGCGTTTAACCTGTCTTTATTCGCGTTGATTTCGTCGATTTCTTTCTTAATAGAGTCCAGACGGTCTTGGTCTTCTTTGGAAATAGCTACGGCGTCAAGTTCTTTTTGCGTCTTTTCAATCGCCGCTTTCAAACTTTCGATATTATTGTTGCATACGTTGTCGTCGTTTTTAAGTCTTGCTATCTCGTTTGAAATCCTTACGTTCTCCATCGAATAACCGTCTTTTTCCGCTTTAAGCCCTGACAAAACGTCTTTTTGACGTGATATTTGTTCGATGATTTCGTCCTTGTCTTTCTTCGCCGACTCGGCATTCTTTTTGCTTTCCGCCGCTTCCAAAGACGCAGTGTCTTTTTCGGATAAGATTTTAGCCGTACCGCCCGTTACTTTTTCGAGTTCTGCGGCGAGTTCGTTGTATCTTCTATCCGTGTTGGTTTTAAGATTCTGGTATTCTTCGATATCTCTTTCCGCGTCGGACAATGCGTTCTCCGCCGAAGTCAATCTTTCTCTTACTTTAACCAAATCTTCTTTATACGTCAAATACAAGTCGTTGAGTTCCGTCAAATTGTCCGACTGCTTGTTTATATCGGCGATGTTTTTGTCTCTTTCCGCCTTCAAGTCGTCCATTTCCGCTCTTGCTTTCTTGATTTTGTCTTGAAGTTCTTCGAGTTCCCTGTCGCCCGCAAGAAAACCGTTAAAGTCGCTTTTTCTCGAACCGCCCGTAACCGAGCCTTGCGTTGCGAAAACGTCGCCGTCGAGCGTTACTACTTTAAACCCGAAAGAATATTTTTTAGCGATATATACCGCGCTTTCCTTGCTTTCGGCGATGAGCGTGTTGCCGAGCAAGTTGCTGAAAACTCTCTCGTATTCGCCGTCGTATCTTGCCAGATCGCAAGCTCTGCCGAGCGCGCCTTTTTCTCTCAACGCCGAAGACATACTTGCGTTGTCATTGCGCGGTTTCATAGACGATACGGGCAAGAAAGTAAGTCTTCCGCTATTCGTTTTTTTCAAGTAATCTATTAAGAAATTCGCGTCTTCGGGAGTACCCGTAACTACGTTTTGTACCGCTACGCCGAGCGCGGTTTCTATTGCGATTTCGTATTTTTTGTCGGTACGAATCAACGACGCTACGACGCCTTTTATTCTTTTTGAAAGAGTTGCGTCCCGTTTAGCGTCCGCCATCAATCTTTTAACGGCGTACTGATACCCGTCGAAGTTGTCTTTAATTCCCGAAAGCATGTTGCATCTCGTAACCAAAGCCGTAGTGTTCGAGTTTAAGTTGTAAATTATATTGTTGAGTTCGCTTGACCTTTCGTTTAACGATTTTATTTCGTCTTCTTTATCGTTTACCGAGTTTTTCGTTTCAAAAATCTTGCGGTCGAGTTCGTTGATTTGGTTGTCGCACAATTCTTTTTCGTCAAACAACCCTTTTCTCTTTAAAAACAACGCGCCGAGTCTTTCGTCAACTTCTTGTTTTCTGGTAATAATCGCGTTCAACTCGCCCGAAAGAGAACCTTTGCTCAGATTGATGTCCGAAAGGTTTGACAAAGAGTCCAAAACCTTGCGGTTTATTTCGTCCGTACGGCTGTCGCCTTCTCTGATTACCCCTTCGAGTACCAAAAGCCTGTCGTTAAGTTTTCCGATTTCTATCTCGCAGTCGGTAATTTTGTTTTCCGTTTCGCCTATGCTTCTGACGTTTAACGCAATCGTTTTGTCATACTCGCGTATAAACGAATCGTTTTGCGATATTTCGTTTTTCGCGCTGTCTATTTGTTCGTTTAAAAACTTTATTCTTTCTTTGAAAACTTTAATGTCGCCGTTTTTCGCTTCGATGCTTACGTTTACGTCGGTAAACCTTGCGTTTGCGTTAGAAAGTTCGTTGTCGCTGTTTTGCAGTTTAACGAGCGCGGATATGTTTTCGTCTTTAATTTCTTCGAGTTGTTCGTTTACGCGTTTCAAGTCGACGACGATTTGAGCGATTTTGTCGTTAATCGCTTTCTTTTCGCTGTCGACGCTGTCCCTTTTGTAAATATACGCGTTGATTTCGTTCGTTTTGAGTTCTTCGGCAAGTTTATTGTACGCCCTCGTCTTTTCAGCCTTTCTTTCCGTCGACCTTAAATTGCTTTCTATTTCGCTTATGAGGTCGTTGTAACGGGTAAGTTCTTCCTTAACTCTTTGGAGCCTTTTTTCGCTTTCCGCTTTCTGACTCTTATTTTTTGCGATACCCGTCGCTTCTTCAAAAACCGCTCTCCTGTCTTCGGGCTTCGAGTTCATTATTTGAGTAACTTTGTTCTGTCCGATGACCGTATATCCGTTTTTACCGATGCCGCATTGATGCAGCAAATCGATTATATCGCGGAGTCTGCACGGTTCTTTGTTGAGCATGTATTCGCTTTCGCCGCTTCTGAAAAGTTTTCTAGTGATTATTACTTTGTCGTAATCAACGTCGAAAAGGTGCTTGTCCGCATTGTTAAAGTAAAGCGAAACTTCGCAATAAGAAAGGGATTTTCTGTTTTCCGTGCCGTTAAAAATAACGTCCTGCATGGTGCTTCCGCGTAGATTTTTCGCGCTTTGTTCGCCCAAAACCCAGCGAATAGCGTCGGCAACGTTGGATTTTCCGCAACCGTTAGGTCCGACTATTCCCGTAATGCCTTCTTCAAACTTTACGGGCGTTTTGTCGGCAAACGATTTAAATCCGAATAATTCTAATTTCTCAAAGTTCAAGTTACTTACTCCTTACGCTGTTATTTTTTGTAAGTTTGGCAAAAGCGGTCGTCGCCGAATTGCTTTGCGCTTCCTTTTTGCTGTGTCCTTTTCCCGTACCCTTTTTGCTACCGTTTATATAACACGCCACTTCAAAAGTCGGTTCGTGATCCGGTCCGCTCTTTTTTACGTCTTTATACTCGATAGATCCGAGTTTATGTTTTTGAACGTATTCCTGCAACGTGGATTTTATGTCCTTTGTCGCAAGATTTTTTACGGCAACCTTTTTGTTTTCCGCTTTTTTGTCGCCTTTTTTCGTTACGAGTTTGGCAAGTATAAACTTTCTCGCCTGTTCGAGACCGCCGTCCAAATATATGCCCGCGACTATACACTCGAACAAACTGCTGAACAGTTTTTCGTTGCCGTGTAAATCCTTTTTCGCGCCGACCCCTATCAACATAAACGAGTCGTACCCGTATTTTTTTACGGCGTTTTGCAGCGGAGTCTTCGACACGAGATTTATTCTCATTTCGGTCAGTTTGCCTTCGTCGTACGAATACGTTTTGTAAAGGTATTCCGCCACTACGAAACCAAGAATCGCGTCGCCGAGATATTCCAACCTTTCGTTATCTTTTCCGCCGTGGTTTTCGTTGGCGTACGACTTAAAAGTAAAACATTGACGAAGCAAGTTTTTGTCTTTAAACGTATATCCTATCGCTTGTTCGCATTCCGTTAAATCAAACAACATATAAATTATTCTACCTTAAATTGCGACAAATCCGCGTTTTTGAGTTTGCCGCTTATATTTTCTATCAACTTGCTTTCTTCGGCGTTTACCGCTTGAAGTATCGCGTTCTTTATCGATCCGCTTTCAGCCGATCCGTGCGCTTTGAACACGGGTTTTTTTATGCCGAGCAAAATCGCTCCCCCGAAACTGCCGTAATCAAGTTCGCTTTTCAGTTCTTTAAAGGTTTTCTTTAAGAAAAGCGCGCCTATCTTTCCCCTTACGCTAGCAAAAATCCTGGTCTTTAAGTTTTTCATCAAAAACTTAATAGCCCCTTCCGACGCTTTGAGTTCCACGTTCCCGCTGAAACCGTCCGTTACGACCACGTCGAACTTACCGCTCAACAAATCCCTTCCTTCGGTGTTACCGACGAAATTGATTTCTTCGATACTTTCGAGCATCGGGTATACGTCGTGAACGAGTTGATTGCCCTTATGCGGTTCCGTACCGTTTGAAAGCAAAGCGACTCTCGGATTTTTTACGCCTAAAACCGCTTCCGAATAACACGCCCCCATCAACGCGAAATGACAAAGGTTTATCGGTTTGCAATCCGCGTTCGCGCCGCTGTCCAAAAGCAAAACCTTACCCGTTAAACTAGGTAGCACGGGACATAAAGCGGGTCTTGAAACGCCTTGTATTCTGCCCACGAGCAACAACGAGCCTACGAGTATCGCGCCCGTCGAGCCTGCGCTGACGAACGCTTTCGCTTCGTCGTCTTTTCTCAACGTTTCAAGCCCTACTACTATCGAACTTTGTTTTTTCGCCTTTACCGCCTTTACGGGTTCTTCGTCGCAAGTGATTTCTTCGGGAGCGTCCGCAATCTCTATTCTGTCGCGATTTACGCCTTCGAGTTCCTTTTCGATTTGATTTTTATCGCCGACGAGAACGACGCCGAAACCGTCTTTTTCTTTTAACGCTTCGACCGCCCCGTTAACGACAGTCGCGACGCCGTTATCGGCGCCGTGGCAATCTACTATAATTTTCATATTTAAAGTTTTCCTTTCTCAGTATTCGAGATTTCCGACCGTTCTCGGGAAAGGTATTACGTCTCTTATATTCGCTATACCCGTCAAGTACATGACCATTCTCTCGAACCCTAAACCGAAACCCGCGTGGTTCACCCCGCCGTAACGTCTTAAATCGAGATACCACGAATACAACGATTTATCCATTTTAAGGTCGTCCATTCTCTTTTCGAGAACTTCGAGCCGCTCTTCTCTTTGACTGCCGCCGACGAGTTCGCCTATACCCGGAACGAGCAAATCTGCCGCCGCTACCGTCTTGCCGTCGTCGTTGAGACGCATATAAAACGCTTTTATTTCCTTAGGATAATCCGTCAAGAATACAGGCTTTTTATATACTTCTTCCGTCAAATATCTTTCGTGTTCGCTTTGTAAGTCCGCGCCCCAGTAAACGGGATATTCGAATCTGTCTTTAACCTTTTCGAGTATTTCGATCGCTTGGGTATAAGTAAGTCTTACGAACGAGTTGCCGACTACGTTGTTAAGTCTGTCCAAAAGCCCCGTGTCGACGAATTTGTTAAGGAACGCGAGTTCTTCTTCGCAGTGCTCCATAACGTACGAAATAATGAACTTTACCATATCTTCCGCGCAGTCCATATCGTCCGACAAGTCGGCGAATGCAAGTTCGGGTTCTATCATCCAGAACTCCGCCGCGTGTCTTGTGGTGTTGGAACATTCCGCTCTGAAAGTAGGTCCGAAAGTGTATACGTTTGAAAACGCCATTGCGTACGTTTCGACGTTCAGCTGTCCCGAAACGGTAAGATTTGCGGGTTTGCCGAAAAAGTCTTTCGAGTAATCAGTTTTCCCGTCTTCCGTTTTGGGAACGTTGTTTAAGTCGAGCGTGGTTACCTGAAACATTTCGCCCGCGCCTTCGCAGTCGCTACCCGTGATTATCGGCGTGTGAACGTAAACGAATCCTCTGTCGTTAAAAAACTTGTGAATCGCGAAAGCCGCTTCGCTCCTTATTCTGAACACAGCGTTAAAAGTGTTCGTTCTGGGACGAAGATACGCTATTTCTCTCAAAAACTCCAAAGAGTGTCTTTTCTTTTGCAACGGGTAATCGGGCGTGGACGTTCCTTCGACGGAAACTTTCACCGCGTTTATTTCAAACGGTTGCGGTCTGTCGGGCGTCAAAACGACCTTACCTTCCACAACGTAAGACGCGCCGACGTTCTGCTTAACCACTTCGTCGTAATTAGACAACTTTTCTCTGACGACTACTACCTGACAGTTTTTGAAAAAACTGCCGTCGTTGAGTTCTATAAAACCGAACGCTTTGCTGTCTCTTATCGTTCTTGCCCAACCGCAAACAGTTACGACCTGTCCGTCGTACTTAGCGGGATCTTTGAAAATGTTTTTAATCTGAATCCTGTCCATACTTTTTCTCCAAATTGCCGTATAACGTACTTTACTATATATTATAACATTTTCAACCCCCTTTTTCAAGCAAAATAAAAAGAAAAAGTGTCTAATCGGCACTTTTTCTCTACTTTTAAATATGTTTAACGTAGGTTTTACGTTCTTTGATTATTTCCGTTTCCATAAACTTCCATTGAAGTTGTATATTGTCGTTGGTAACGAGCGTGGGGTTCGTTTCTATGTACGGTATCTTATACCTTATAAGGCTCTCTACGATTTTGTTTATTATAATTGCGTTGATACCGCTGTTTTTGTATTTGTGCTTTACCCCGACGAGCGCCATTTCAACTCCTTCCGGATCTTTAATTGCACTCAAAACGTCAAAAAAACCTATCGGAAACAATTTTCCTTTATGCTTTATCAAAGCGGGACAAATATCGGGTAACACTACACCGAAAGCCGCCACTTCTTCGTTTTCGTCCACTATGCACGAAAAGAAATCTCCGTTGATTATCGTCGCAAATTGTTTTAAAACGTTTTTCTTTTCTTTACCTTCCACCGGCACGAATCCGTCGAGTTGACTATACGCTTCGTTATACGTCTTAAACCATTCGTCGCCGTATTTTTTCACGATTTGCTTAACCGACATCGTTTCCGTTACGTCCCTGACGTTCAGTCTTTTTTTTACGAGTTGCGCTACCCTTGCGGATTTTTCAAAAGGCTTGTCGGGGATCTTGATTCTGTTTTCAACCCAGTGCGCTTCTTCGCTAAACCCCGTTTTTTCAACTAAATCTTTCATATACGGGTAAGAATAGTTCGTAGCGTAAGTCGACCTTTTATCGTAACCGTAAGTAAGAAGCCCTTCTCTGTCCGTGTCGTTAAATCCCCAAGGTCCGTGCAGGGTGTCCATGCCGTTTTCTTTGCCCATTTTTTCTACCGCGCCGATCAAAGCCTTTGCGACCTCAAAATCGTCTATGCAGTCGAAACGGGAAAACCTTATACATTTTCTACCTGAAATCTCGTTGTATTTACGTTGTATGATACCGGCGATTCTCCCTACGAGTTTGCCGTCTTTATACGCCAAAAAACATTTTACGGAACAATAAGCGAGCGAAAAGTTTTTTTTCGGATTCATCGTGTTCATCTCGTCGCTGCGGAGCGACGGAACGTAATACGGGCAACCTTTAAAAAGTTTTAACGGATATGTTGCAAACAGTCTTTTTTGTTTATGAGTTTTGACTTCGACAACATTTACCATATTGCATACTCCTTTGTAAAATTATTAACATTTTACCACTTTTTGTCCATTTTTTCAAGTAAAATAATTAAACTTTTATTATTTTTACAAACTTTTTATATCGGCTGCATCGCAACCCCGTTAAATAACTGTTTTAAAGCGGTTCGTCAACTTTTGTTTTCTTCTTCCATTGCCTTTTTTATAAGTAACGGCGGTTTGGAGCCTTTCAGCGACATAATGTACTTATTGTAATCTTCTTCGGTCAACTTTACGACCTTATCTTTCTTCTTTCTTGACATAACAACTCCTTTACGATTACGTTTCTACGCAACCCGTATTGCAGCCGAGCGGTTTTTCGCGCGTTTTTCTCACATTTTCACGCCTTTAAGCAATCGCGTATATCACGAACCGACAAACAGCGTTTTTAACCTTTCGGCTACTTTCTTATTATTCGTCAACCGAGCGTTATTTATTCGTTAAAAAGGAAACAATGCCTTTATAGACGGCGTAACACAGCGATTTTTTATATTTTTCGTCAAGCAACATTCTTTCGTCGATTTCATTCGATAAAAAACCGCATTCGACTAAAACCGAAGGTATGTCGGCGCAGTTAAGCACGTAATAATCGCCTACGAGCGGATTTGTCTTCTTTACCGTTTCGTCGAGAGCGTTTATTTCGTTTTGTATCGCAAACGCAAGTTTTTTCGAGTCGTCGTGCTCCTTTTTATAAAAGGTTTGCGCGCTGCGTCTTGACTTTACGTTGCAATAATTCATATGTATCGAAACCAAAATATCGGCGTTGGAACGTTCGATTATTTTTTTTCTTTTAAGCATGTCCCGTTTTTTAAACCCTTTGGTCGCGCTGCCGTAAAGCCCCGCTTCCGTAGGTCTTGTCAAAACGACGTTAAACCCGAAAGATACTAAAATATCCAACAGACATTTAGAGTATTCCAAGTTCAGAGAACTCTCTTTAACTTTGCTTTTTATACCCGAAACGCCGCTGTCGATTCCGCCGTGTCCCGCGTCGATTACGATAGTTGTTTTATGCGGCGTAAGTCCGACGTCGTTTGCGCCGTCTTTCAACTTAATCGAACAAAAAACGACGGACAATACGCCTATTATACAAATTATCGCTATTCCTATATTTTTTAAATAATTTTCAACGTTTATGTGCATAACTCCCGAGTTATCCACATTTTTGCCCTTTTACGCGCCGTTCGGAGGCTTCGCGCTGTGGATAACTCAATTATGTATATGCCGCGCTTCGCTCTTTTATTCTATGTTTTCCACAACGCTTTCTATTCTTTTGGCAATTTTTTCCGCTCGGCCTTTCGTTTGACATTCGACAAAGATTCTTATCAAAGATTCCGTGCCGGACGCCCTTACCATAACTCTCCCCGTCTTGCCGAGTTTTGCCCTTTCATATTCGATTTTATCCGTTAAAACCTGACTTCCGAGCACCCTTACCTTATCGCCTACGACCACGTTTCTCGTCGCCTGCTCATACCTGTCTATCCTGAACAAATATTCAAACCCGCCGTTCTCCGAATACACTCGACACAGTTTAACGGCGGTGTACACGCCGTCTCCCGTGGTATGTTTGTCGGCAAGAATTATATGTCCCGACTGTTCGCCGCCGATTATAGCCGAGTGTTTTTTCATAAGTTTTGCGACGTATTTATCACCCACGTCGCCGCTTAAAAACTCGACGCCTAGCCGTTTTAACGCTTCCTGAACGCCTAAGTTCGTGTACGGCGTGCCTACGACTCGGGTTATTTTTACGCCGTCGTTTTCTATATACGATTTTGCCAAAGCGTATAAAATCAAATCGCCGTCGATTACTCTTCCTTTATCGTCTACTGCCATTACCCTGTCGGCATCTCCGTCGAAAGCAAAGCCCAAATCGAGTTTGTTTTTTATAACGAAATCGGCAAGATGTTCTATATGCGTCGCGCCGCAGTCGGCGTTTATGTTTACGCCGTTCGGGTTGTTTGCCGTCATAAATATTTTCGCGCCGAGCCTTTTAAACACCTTTTCGGCAATTATATACGCCGCGCCGTTAGCCGCGTCCAGACCTATTTTCAACCCTTTTAAACTACACGCTCCGCACACGACGAAATCTTCGTATAAACTAATCAAATCGCTTCGTTCAAAGTATTTGCCCGCGCCGAGCGGAGCGGCGTACAGCGTTTCGGTAAAAAAACTTTCGATTTTTTCTTCTTCGTCGTCGTCTATTTTTACCCCGTCGGAATTAAAAACCTTTATACCGTTATACTCGCTTGCGTTATGCGACGCGCTTATCACGACGCCGTAATCGTACCCGAGCCGTTTCGTAAGATACGCGACGCAAGGAGTAGACGCGACTCCCAAGTCCGCCACGTTTCCGCCGCCCGAAAGAAACCCCGCGATAAACGCATGTTTTATGCAGTCTCCCGATATTCTCGTGTCCTTTCCTATCAAGACGTTTTTACCTATTCTCGCAAGAGAGTTCCCGCAGTTAAAAGCCAGCCGCGAATCGAGTTCTTTCAAAGCGACTCCGCGTATACCGTCCGTGCCGAAATATATTCCCATACAACCTCCGAGTATTCGCCGAAAATCATACCCTTTTAACCGCCGATACGTATCGGATTTAACCAACCGTCGCGTTAAAGTTCGTTCGTATAATTTTCGGCAAAGATACTTGATTATATGAAAAACTCCGCAAAAAAGTTCGCGGAGTCATACTATTTCTTTTACGTTTGCGAATATAGGTTTTTCTTTACATTTTTCTATAATTTTCGCTTGATCTACAACGGCGACGAGTCGCATTTTCGAGTAAACGTAACACACGTTGTAGGCGTTTACGTCAAGACAGTTGAGCAAGTCGACAATCTTCGCTTCGTCGCTTATCGCTATGCCGTTGACTTTTACCCCTTTGGGTAAGTTTACCGACAGAAAATCGCTGATTTTCAAATACTTGTATTCGTCCGTTTTGGTAAACGGCGAAAGCAATAAATATCCGCCGAAAAAAAGCAAAGAAAAGTTTATCGTGTTAAAGCAAGTATAAACGAACAGCGCGACGAACAACAGCCCTATCGCCAAAGCAAAAGTTTTCAAAATGATTTTCGCCGCTTTTTCCTTAACTTTTTTAGCAAGCAAGCATTCCGCTATCCGTCCGCCGTCAAGCCCGTAAACGGGTAGCATATTAACCAAAAACAAACCGAAGTTTGCCGTAACTATTTCGTCCGTAAACGCGTAACTTTCGGGGAACAGCCACCAAAGAGTAACGAAAGTCAGGCATACCAGCAAATTAGTCAACGGCCCCGCAAAACTTATTGCAAGGTTGCTTTTCACCGTCAAACTTTCCGCTTTTCCCGACGCGACCGCTCCGTACGGCATCAAGAGTATTTCGTTTAGTTTTACGCCGTATTTATTCGCAATCACGCTATGACCGAGTTCGTGCAAAACGTCGCTTAAAATGTATATTGCAAACGTATAAAATCTCCCGACGCACAGGTACGCGAACGCTACGACGTAAAACAAATAATGTATTTTTATTTTAACTTTCAATTTTCAATTTATACCGCCCAAACGATGTTGTTGCCGGAAATGGTATAGTCCGTTATAAGCGTTCCCTTGTCGTACAGACTGACGGTTACGACGTTTTTATCCAAAAAGCCTACGGGCACGTTCGAATACACCTTGTCCCCTACCTTGCCGTATAAAAAATCCATGCCGCTTATAACCGTTTTGAAGTTTGTGCTATGCGTGATTTCAACGGTAATTTTTCCGTCGATTTTTTGTACGTCCGTTATTTTCCCGTCGCACGGCGCGTAAATACTGCCCGACTTGTTTACGGTTATTATTCCGTCTTTGACGCTTACTTTGTCGTAACTTGCGGGAGTGGTTGCGCTGAATACGGTATACGCCAGATTGTTCTCCGCCGTTTTGCTTACGTACGTGCCGTTCATCATTTTTAACAGCGTGTTTATACCGCTGTTGCTCATAACCAAATTAGTAATTACTATAAATAATACGAGCGCGACGATTGCGACGGTTTCCATACCGATTACGGTGATTTTCTTTTTCGGTTTATACGAAACGGTAACCGTTTTTTCAACGTTTGCCACGTCTTCGCTCGGCTTATTCTCCGTTTCGTCATTCTTTTCGTTTGTCTTCGTTTCATTCACAACTTCTTTGACTTCTTCGCTTTCAAATTTACTTTCGGCCTTGACTTCTTCGCTAACCGCCTGTTCTGTTTTTTCTTCTTTTTCGGCACTCGCTTTCGCTTGTTCTTGTTCCGCCGCAAGAGTTTCGTTTACCTTTTCGACGACTTTTTCTTTTACGTTTGAAAGTTTGGGTTTACGCTTTTTTGCGGCGCTTTGTTTTTGTTTGGTCGATACCGTGCAGGTTTGCACGGGTATTTCGAGCATTTCGGCGTATTCGTAATTTTCTGCCATAAGTTTTCTCCTTGTCCGTTTTTGTAATATGCTATGCGCCCGAAAATAAAAATATTACGCTTTGTCCGAATAATTTTCTTAAATACGGACAAAATAGTAACGAAAGGAGTCGAAGGATGGATTTTAAAGACAGCAAAACTTATAAAAACCTTGCGCTCTCTTTTTCCGCGGAGTGTATGGCGGGATTGAGATATCAGATGATTGCGGATTTATTGATAAAGGAAGGCTATCAAACGCTTGCCGATACAATTAAAGAACTTGCAAAAAACGAAACTTGGCACGCAAAACAAGAAATGACCTTGCTCAATGCCAACGCCGGCGACGTAAACAATATAAATATTACGGGTGATTTCCCTTTCGTTGCCGAAAACGTTGAAAGCGGGTTGCTTTCGGCGATAAAAAGCGAAGAACAAGAAAGCGTTTTTTATAACGCCGCAGCGAAAACCGCCGAAGAAGAAGGTTATAACGAAATTGCGGACAAGTTCAGACTGATAGGCGAAATCGAACTGCACCACCGCGAAGTTTTTTCAAAGATGCTAAACGATTATAAAAACGGTACTTTGTTCAGAAGCGACAAAGAAAAAACGTATACTTGCGCTAACTGCGGACATTTCGACAAACTCTATAAAGCATGGAATATTTGTCCCGTTTGCGGCAGCGGTCAAGGATTCGTTAAAGTTGATTTTGAAAAATAACTTCGCTTTTTTACCCAAGGAGGAAAACGCAATGAAAAGAACTTCAAAGAAAACCACCGGTTGTGGTAAGAGAAGCGGTACAAAGAGTTGTAAATAATTTTTTGGGCTAAAATTAAGGACGCGATTTTTTCGCGTCCTTTAATTTTGTTTATTTAATCTCTTTTACTTTAAACAGTTTCCCTTTTCTTATTTCAAATCGCGTATGCGGGACTTTGTACAATCCGCCGTCTACGTTCGTCGTGGTAACTATCGCCTGAATATCGCCGAGCGCGCTTATCAAACGCTTCTGACGTTTTCTGTCGAGTTCGCTCATAACGTCGTCCAGAATAAGTATCGGCTTTTCCTTGAACACGTTTTCAAAAACGCTTACTTCCGCCATTTTCATAGACAAAGCGACCGTTCGCTGTTGCCCCTGACTACCGTAAACCTTAACGTCTTCACCGTTTAAATGTATCTTTATATCGTCTCTGTGCGGGCCTATGCACGTATATCCTAAACGTATATCCCTATCCCTTCCCCCTTCTAACCCCGCCAGCAGTTTTGCTTCGATTTCGTCGATATCGTCCGTATAACCGTTTTCCATCGAGAGTTCCAAAAGTTCTTTGTTTTCGGTTATATACGAATGGAACTCCTGCGCTTTCGGGGCAAGCAGTTTCATAAAATCTATTCTCGCTTTGATTATTTTCGCGCCTACTTTCGCAAGCGTTTTATCCCATACGGGCAAGGTGTCGAGTACCGTCCGATAATCTCTGTCTTTTAACAGCGCGTTGCGTTGTTCTAATATTTTGTTATATTTTTGTAACGCGTAAAAATAATTTCTCGATTGTTCGGACAGCGAGATGTTCAAAAATCTTCTTCTGTCTTCGGGACTTTCCTGAACGAGTTTTAATTCGTGAGGGTTGAAAAACACTGCGTTGATGTTTCCCATAAGTTCACCGTACCTGTTTATTTTCGTACCGTTTACGAAAATCGATTTTTTGTCCGATTTGCTTACGTTTATCTTAACGTCGACTTCTCCGTACATACCGACGGCAGTCCCCGCAACGCACCCTTCCTTTTCGCCGTTTCGTACGAGTTGGGTATCTCTGCTCGCTTTCGGGGAATATCCCGTGCATAAATAAAATATCGCTTCGCCCGTATTAGTTTTTCCTTGCGCGTTGGCTCCGTGCAAAATATTCAAGCCTTTGCCGAACGTAAACGTTTCGTTTTCAAAGTTCCTGAAATTATGCAGTTTCAATTCTTTAATATACATTTTTCACCGCAATTTCGTTTTTTTGCTTTAAACACTTTATTTTTTTTTCGTAATTTGTTATAATTGATAAACACTGGTCGACTATATAATTAAAGTATTATATTAAGTATAACAAACGACAAAATATTTTTCAAGAAAACGGGGTAAAAAATATGGAATCTTACGAAATTTTCTGGAATAACGTAAAAACGGTGCTGGAAGCAAAAGTTTCAAACTTGTCTTTCACCACGTTCATTTCCGTTCTTAAAGCGGTTGACGTCAGACAAGGAAAACTTATTTTATGCGCGCCGAGCGAAACGTTTTCGCACGGCGTTACTACCACTTTGTACGAAAAAGTAAGAGAAGCGATTATCGAACAAGGCACCGACATTAAAGATTTTGAAATTGTTACCCGTTCGCAATTAGACGAACTCGGCGCAAACCCGTACTCGCGTTATTCAACCGAGCCGCAAGGTATGCCTATCGACCCGAAGTTTACTCTCGATAACTTCGTAGTCGGTTCGTCGAACGAATTTGCATACGCCGCGGCGAAAGCCGTCGCCGAAGAACCCGGCGAAGCGTATAACCCCCTGTTTATCTACGGCGGTACCGGACTCGGAAAAACGCACCTTATGATGGCTATTGCAAACAAACTGAAAGCGTCTGACCCGACTATCAACGTTACTTACGTTACCTGCGAAAAGTTTACCAACGACTTGGTTGAAATGGTTTCGCACGGCGCAAACCGCGGACAAGAGTTCAGAAATCGTTACAGAAACGTAGACGTTTTGCTTATCGACGATATTCAGTTCATTTCCAACAAAACCACTACGCAAACGGAGTTCTTCCATACTTTCAACGAACTCGTTATGCAAAAGAAACAAATCGTTCTCGTTTCCGACCGTCATCCGAGCGAAATATCTTTGCTCGAAGAAAGACTTCGCACCAGATTCGAGGGCGGACTTATTACGGAAATCCAACCGCCCGAAATAGAAACGAGAATCGCTATTTTAAAACGCAAATCGGAAGAAAGAAAATGTATTATTCCCATCGACGTTTTAACGTATATCGCCGAAACGAGCGATAACGATATTCGTTCTTTAATAGGAAAACTAACAAACGTTATTTTCGCTTCCAGATTGCACGAAAAAGCTATCACGATCGATTTCGTAAAAGAAGCGTTGAACGAAGTGGCGGATTCTAATCAGGAAGAAATAAAGGTTGCGGACATAATAAAAACCGTTGCCGAGTTTTATCATATCACCAAAGCGGATTTAATAGGCAAAAAGAAAAACAAAGAGTTTGTCGAACCGCGGCAAATATGTTGTTATCTTATTACCGAGTTGATGAGTTTACCCCTTGTTACGATAGGCGAAATGCTGGGCGGCAGAGATCACACGACCGTTATATATTCAAGAGATAAAATAGCCGAACTCATTTCGGTTAACCCGAAGATCGCAACCGACGTAAACGATCTTAAAAATATGATTTTAAAGAAATGACGATATTTAACGAAGGACAATTCGATGCGGTAGTCGTAGGCGCGGGGCACGCAGGGTGCGAGTCCGCGCTTGCTCTTTCCCGACTGGGACTTAAAACCGCTATCATAACGCTCAACCTTGACAGTATAGGGTTTATGCCGTGCAATCCGAGTATCGGCGGTACTGCGAAAGGTCAGTTGGTCAGAGAAATCGACGCTTTGGGCGGAGAAATGGGCGTATGCGCCGATAAGGCGTGTATGCAAATCCGTATGCTCAACCGCGGAAAAGGAGCGGCTGTTCAAAGTTTACGCAGTCAGGAAGATAAAAACGTTTACCATACCGTAATGAAAGAAACGCTTGAAAACACCCCTAACCTACGTATTCTTCAAGGCGAAGTTACTAAAATACTCACCGAAAACGGTAAAGTTTCGGGTGTAGAGACTTCTTTCGGCGGCAAAATCGACTGTAAAGCCGTAGTAGTTGCGACGGGCGTATATTTAAACAGTTTTATTTTCGCGGGGGAATGGAAACAATACAGCGGCCCTAACGGGTTTACTTCCGCCGCTAACGGGCTTACGCAAAGCCTTATCGATTTAGGGTTTAACGTAAGGCGGTTCAAGACGGGTACGCCCGCGAGAATCGACAAAAGGACGATAGATTTTTCTAAATGTCAAATACAGGAAGGCGAAACGAACGTTTACCCCTTTTCCTATTTAAGCGAAAGGATACCCGAAAAACAAGAACCGTGTTACCTTACTTACACCAACGAAAAAACTCACGAAATTATAAGAAATAACCTTGACCGTTCTCCCTTGTACACGGGGAAAGTTCACGGAATAGGTCCGAGATACTGCCCTTCGATCGAAGATAAAGTAGTCAGGTTTGCCGACAAAGAAAGGCATCAGCTGTTTTTGGAACCGGAAGGCAAAAATACGAACGAAATATACGTTCAGGGACTTTCGACGTCCTTGCCGCACGACGTTCAACGCGAAATATATCGTACCGTCGCGGGACTCGAACGTTGCGAAATCATGCGGTACGCTTACGCTATCGAATACGATTGTATCGACACGCTCGACGTTCTCCCCTCTCTCGAATACAAAAAAGTAAAAGGCTTGTTCACGGCGGGGCAAATCAACGGTACCAGCGGTTACGAAGAAGCGGCGGGACAAGGTTTGATTGCGGGAATCAACGCGGCTATGTATATTACCGATAAACAGCCCGTCATCTTAAAGCGGAACGAAGGATACCTAGGCGTTTTGATAGACGATCTAGTAACGAAAGGAACTAACGAGCCTTATCGTATGATGACTTCGAGAGCGGAACATAGATTAACGCTGCGCGGGGACGACGCGGACATCAGGCTTACCCCTATCGCCATAAAAATCGGGTTGGCGAGCGAAAGGCGTATCGAAGTTTTCAACGCACGTCGCGAAATGCTTAAAAAAGCGGAAGCCGAAATGCAAACCCGACTAACGCCTAAGCAAGCGAACGAGTTTATTACGGCAAGAGGCGGGAACGCGCTTAACGGCGGAATTACTTACGCCGATATGATTAAACGAGGAATATCGATATTCGACGTTAAAGAAAGTTTTAACGCGTTCGACGGCATTAAAAACGATATACTCGAAACGATTGAAACGACGATAAAATACGAAGGATACTTAAAAGCGGAACTCGAACAAATAGCGAAAACCGAGCGTTTGGAAAACCAACCCCTTCCGCCCGATTGCGATTATTCAAAAATCGACGGAATAAGGCTCGAAGCAAGACAAAAACTTGATAAAATCAAACCGCTTAACTTAGGGCAAGCCGCCAGAATAAGCGGAGTAAGCCCCGCGGACATAACAGTTTTAATGTTATTGATTAAAAACGGTAAAATCAGATGACAAATCGAAACAGATGTGTTATAATGATATAGTTGAGTCAGCCATGCGGTTGCGGGGACGGTTTAAGCCGTCAATGAGGAAAGTCCGAGCATCGCAGAGCAGAACGCCGGAGAAATCCCGGTGAAGGCGACTTTAAGGAAAGTGCAACAGAAAAGTACCGCAGACTTTTGTCTGTAAGGTTGAAAAGGCGAGGTAAGAGCTCACCGTGTTCGCGGTAACGCGAATAGCCGTGTAAACCCCGTTCGATGCAAGATTGGGAAACTTATATAATGTTGCTCGCAGATAAGTTTCGTTAAAATATCGCTTGAGGCTGACGGAGACGTTAGTCCTAGATAAATAACCGCATAATACAGAACTCGGCTTATAGACTGACTCAACACTTTTTATTCACCGACAATTTAACCGCAAACGCTTATATCGGTTTTACCGAAAAAGTATCGCGAAAATCGTCGGAATATATTTTGGGGTATCGCCAAGCGGTAAGGCCACGGACTCTGACTCCGTTATTTCATAGGTTCGAATCCTATTACCCCAGCCATAAAATCGTCAGCGTTACGCTAACGATTTTTTTGTTTAATCTCAATTTTACGAAATAAAGACACCCCGCCGCGAGAGTTACTCGCGGCGGGGTGACCTGTTTAGAGAAAACATGTTTTATGGGGGATTATGATTATAAGTTTATTGATTCGGAAAAGCCGTTGGAATAAGTGAACTTATATCCGTCCGCCGTCTTCTCCGCAAGAATGTAAGATTTTTTCTTGTTTTCTTCTCTGCGAATATCGAACTTGTTTTCAGAGCGTTTTACTATTTTGTATTCGACGCCGTCTTTCTTTCCGCCTTTTTCAAGCTCGAACTTGATTTCGGTTTTGCCGTTTTCTTCTTCGATCTCTATTTCGGTTTCCTGAATCTTTACGCCGTTTTCGTATATTTCGCATTCATATTTCGTTTCGTTTTCACCTTCTTCCGTTTCCGTACCGTAGGTAAATCTTACGTAATCTTTGTCGCTCTTTTTAACCGTGAGTTCGAGTTTGAACTCTTTTTCCTTCTCGGACGTTTCTTCCTTTCTCTTGCCGTCCGTTTCGTACACGTTCGCGCCGGACACCAGAACGCCTTTTAAAGTAGTCGTCGTTTCGGTTTCAACCTCGTCGTCGTCTTCTTCCGTTTCCGTCTTTACGCCCGTTTCGTTATAATACATTACCGCCGTTTCGCCGCCGAATCCAACCGTCATTTTATAAGCGTAAGCCGAGTAGTCCCCTTCCGTATCGCCGTTTGCTTCGACAGAAGAACTTACTCCGCCGCCGACTATCGAGTCGAACATTACGAGCGAGTTTTTAATTTCCGCTACGGTTTCGTCCGTAAACTCTGCGGGGCGAACGGGCGCCGCTTCGTCGGTTTCGTTCGTTTCTGCGCTTTTCGCCGACATAAATCTAAGCGTGGGAGCGTAAACGGTATCCGGTGTTTCGGCGTTAAAAAAACTTACGCCGGAAGCAGCAGACATCGCGAAAAAGTCGTTGCTCGTCTTAAAGGTTTTGTTTGCCGTAGCGTTGCCTGCGCCGCTTCCGTTACAAGCCAACGCGCTCAGCGATAACGCCGAAAGTATAGTAATAGTTGCAATAGTCGTGATTATTTTCTTTTTCATAAATCTTTTCTCCTTGTGAGTTTTTTTGTTTTCATCAACAAAGCGCTTTCACTACATATACGATTGCGCGCCGTGATAATTCTCACTTTTTTAAAAATATTTCAAAAAAGTTTTCAATCCCACAGACAATCTTTTATTAAATCGATGAGTTCTTCCATAAGTTCCGAGTAATCGTCCGATTTTTCGGCAACTTTTTTAATACCCTTTTCCAAATCTTCGCAAATCTCGTCTACGTCTTCGATAAAATCTTTAATGTCGTCGTATTCTATTCTTTCGTACGGGTTAAAATCTAGTTCGATTTTATATTTTGCCGCAAACTCAACCAACTTCTCCGCGTCGTCGGGCGTTAATTCGGTATCGCTTTTAGTATACTTTTTTAATATACCGCTAATGCTTTTTGCGTTCGCAAGTTTTTCGTTTGCAACGCCGAGTACCTTTTCTTTAAACGCGTTCAGGATTTTCTTTTCGTCTTCTTTCAGCGTATGGTTTTCGTAATAATCTTCAATTTTGTCAAGTTCTTCGTCGGACAAAAACAACAGAGTTACGTCGTTGCCCAAAACGTCTTTAAGATTGTTTTCTATATCGTACTGCACGTCGTCTTTGATAACGCGCGTCTTCGTATCGAACGCGGAAATACGAACGACCGAACCCGAAGTTATAAGTCCTTTGTTTTTCAGTTCGGTGAAAATCGAACGAGTAGCGTCGTCGATATTTAATCCGACGTAATTTTTGTTATGCAAAAAAACCACGCCGTCTTCGTTCAGCCCCTTCTGAACGGTTACCTTTTTATCTTTCCCTACCGTAAGAGAAATGTTTGGATTGACGTCTATAACCACGTCGTAAGCGGCGTAGGCGATTAAAGGAGCCTTTTGCTTACCGATAAAAATAACGGACATAGGGACTATCAAAATCGCAAGCACGGCGGCTGCGACAAGTGAAAAACCGAGCGGGCGACGGAAAGTCTTTTCGGAAGTTTTCGTCGGTTTGTTCTTTTGAGCAACTGCGTTCCAGTCAACGCTTTCGACTATTTTTGCCGAAAGATCGGGGGCGTTGGCTTTTAATTCTTCGTTTATTCTTTTTAACCCTTTCATCTGTATACCTCCTTTGCGATTTCTTTGATTTTTACTAACATTTTGTTATAATTTCTATTAACCGTCGAAACGGGTTTGTCAATCATTTCGGCGACCGCCACCCGCGTATAACCTAAAATCACGGTGTGTTCAAGTATAAAATATTCTTCTTTGCTTAACTTTTTTTTGCAAGTCTGTAAAAGCGGGGCGTCGAATTCGTAGTCGTCGCAAACGCTTAACTGCAAATCTTCGGGTTGCAAACTCTTGTCGATTCTAACGTCTTTTTTCAACACGTCGAGCGCCTTGTTTTTTGCAATTCCGCACAAATAGGGCAAAGGATCGTCTTTCACCCGTTCGAGATTGTTCAAAAACGAAATATACGCGTCCTGCATAACGTCTTCCGCGCCGAACTCGTCTTTTAAGTATTTACCGACGACGTACCAAACCGCCCCTTTCGTAAGGCGATAAAACTCGTCGAAATATTCTTTTTTGCCCGCTTTCAGTTTAGAAAGCAAATATTGTAGCCGTAATTTATTCATGATCCCGTTAAACTTTTAATCCCTAAACACCGAAAAAGAAAAGTCTTTTTCACTTTATATACGATTGAGAGTACCGCATTTTCTCATTTTTTTCAAAAGTCGATTAAAAACTTTAAATAATTTTTATTGCGAATAAAAATTAAAGCAAATCGATATATAAAAACTTGTGTTTTTTAATAATTTTTGATATACTTATAAAAAAATACGGAGATGATTTTTATGCAAAACGATAAACGTCCTGAAAATATGGAGAGAATTACAAACGAAGCGCTTGCAAACGAGTTTATTGACGAACAAGTCAAACTCATTAAAGAACAAGTCGGCGATAAAAAAGTTTTACTTGCGCTGTCCGGCGGGGTTGATTCTTCCGTCGTTGCCGCTTTACTCGTTAAAGCAATCGGCTCTAACCTTGTGTGCGTACACGTCAACCACGGCCTTTTGAGAAAAGGCGAACCCGAACAGGTTATACAGGTTTTCCGTAACGAAATGAACGCTAACCTTGTTTACGTCGACGCGACCGACAGGTTTTTAGACGCTTTGGCAAACGTTTCCGACCCCGAACAAAAAAGAAAAATCATCGGTAAGATATTTATCGACGTGTTCGCCGAAGAAGCGAGAAAACTCAAAGATATTTCTTTCCTTGCGCAAGGTACCATATACCCCGATATTCTCGAAAGTAAAGGAGTTAAAGCGCACCACAACGTAGGCGGTCTTCCCGAAGACTTGGAGTTCGAGTTGGTCGAACCTATCAAACTTTTATATAAAGACGAAGTAAGAGTCGTCGGCAAGGCTTTGGGACTTCCCGACGGAATGGTATATCGTCAACCCTTCCCCGGCCCCGGACTCGGCGTAAGATGCGTTGGCGCGATTACGAGAGAAAGACTTACCGCGGTAAGAGAAGCGGACGCGATTTTAAGAGAAGAGTTTGCCAACGCAGGTTTACAAGGAAAAGTATGGCAATACTTTACCGTCGTACCCGACATTACGTCTACGGGCGTTAAGGACGGCAAGCGGTTTATGGGCTGGCCCGTCGTTTTAAGAGCGGTAAACACCAAAGACGCTATGTCGGCAACCGTCGAAAACGTGCCGTTTGAACTTTTGATGAAAATTACCGACAGAATACTTACCGAAGTCGACGGCGTCAACAGAGTCCTTTACGACTTGTCGCCGAAGCCTATCGCTACTATCGAGTGGGAATAATAATTCAATATATGCGTTTCCGCCGTACGGGTTTCCGTACGGCGGTTATTTTTTTCTTCAACCCCTGATAACGAACGGTTCGCTAATCGATTTCTTTAAGTCCCTGTTCCAAAAGCAGTTCGTTTACCTTATACAAATCGTATATTTCGTTTTCAATGCAATACCTTATCGTCAAATCGAACTTACTTGCGCTCGTTAAAATATACCCCGCTTTTTTAACCAACTTTTTACACGTCGCGTTGTCGAGTTTGAGCGCGAGCGCCAGCGCGCATACGGTAGGTTTTTTCGGTTTGTAGTATTTGTCGCACCTGATTTTAGAAAAAAACTTTCTGTCCATACCCGCGCGAGTGTAAACCTCTACGTCGGTAAACCCCTTTTCGTCGATTAACCGTAAAAGCATCTCGGTAAAAGTTTCGTTACCGTCGTTATGCGATTTAATATACTCGTTTAACCCTTTCATATTTATATTATATCAAAATCTTTTTCTTATTTCAATAATATGTCGCAAAAACCGCGACCACTTTTATATTTTCAGGCGTTATAATGTGGTTGTAAGTTGAAAAACGGTTGCGATTCATCTTGCGTTCACATGAAAAAAAATAAAAGGAGATTAAAAAATGATTAGCGAAAAAGAAAAAGAGTTGGTAAGAGATTACGTAGTCAACGTTTGCGGGTTACCCGAAAGAAGTTTCGACATTGCAAAACAAGGTTTAAACGAAAGCGGTTGGGAGTTTATGCTAGACCTTGCGAAAGAGAAAAAACAAATATCTACTAATGGCATAAGGTCTTGTTTGACTTATGCAAACGATTAAAAAAGGAGAAAACGAAAAATGACAAAAATCAAGTTGATGAAAAAGGCTTTGAGTATTGCGGTAACCACTCATAAAGGCGTTAAAGATAAAGGCGGGACGGATTACGTTCTTCATCCTATAACGGTGGCGTTAATGTGTAAAACCTACGACGAGAAAATCGTCGCTTTGTTGCACGACGTAATAGAAGATACCCCCTTAACGCTTGACGATATAAAAAAACAAGGGTTTCCCGAATACATAGTATCCGCGCTCGACGCCGTTACGAGAAGAAAACCCGAAGAACAGTTCGGCGACAAACGATTCGATTATATCGTTCGTTGCAAGAAAAATTCGATAGCGAGAGTAGTTAAAATCGCGGACCTGACGCACAACTCCGATTTAACCAGAATCCCCTGCCCGACCGATGATTTTAAAAAGAAAGTGCTTTACGAATATCCATCGGAAATCGCATATTTAAAAAATAAGAATTAAGGAGATAAATATATGACTTTTAGTGAAAAAATAGAAGATTTCGTTATTAACAAATGCGGGTTATCGCAAGAAGACGTCGACGATTTTGAAAACGACGGAATGTGGTTGTCGAACGCCATAATCAAGTACGCTTACGGCAGAAGAAAAAGACGTAACGGCGATTTGTATATATACCATTTCGGGCGGTGCCTTAGCGAGTATACTCGTTTCGTAGGCATAATGCAAGATATTCCCTGTTCGGTAGAGATAAGTTTGCTCGAAGAAAAAGGCATACCTTCGCCCTACGCGGGTATCGAAGAAACGCTGATATTACACGATATTATTAAAGATACCGACGTAACGCTGGACGATTTGCAAGAGATTTTTTATCGTTACGGCTGGCAAAACACGTTTGATAAAACTATCGGCAAGGCGTTGCCTATATTGAACGATACGTCTTGTTCGACCTACGACGAATATTTCGACAAAATAAACGACGACAAAATCGCGGCGTTCGTTAAAATGTTTGATTTTCACGATAAAATAAACCTGTTAAACTACGACAGCGTAGACGACGAAACGGTAAAATACGTCATGCGATGCGTCGAATATTTTAAAAAGATTAACGACAAGTGGCATTTTCTCGAAAAGATTTGCGACTATTTCGATACCGCCGAAAAAAATATGAAATAACGTTTTTCGTTAACTTGCCGTTATAAAAAAGACACCCTTCTCGGAGTGCCTTTAAATTATTATCGAATACCTTTTCAGCCGTTTTTCGCATTAAACTCGTTGAGTTGTTCTTCTCTGAATTGTTTGACGTATAAGTTATAATACTCTCCGCGTTTTTTCAACAATTCTTCGTGCGTGCCCGACTCTACTATTTTGCCCGCGCTGACAACCAAAATCGTATCGGCGTTTCTTATCGTCGAAAGTCTGTGCGCGATAACGAAGTTCGTTCTTCCTTGCATAAGTTTGAGAATCGCGTCCTGAATAAGTTTTTCCGTCAACGTATCTATCGACGCGGTCGCTTCGTCCAGAACGAAAATCGCGGGGTCGGAAAGTATCGCTCTTGCAAAAGACAACAATTGCTTTTCACCCGTCGAAAGAGAGTTTCCGCCTTCGCCGATTACCGTGTCGTAGCCGTTTTCTAATCTTTCGATAACGGAAGTCGCGTTGACTTCTTTTATTACTCTGTCCAAATCTTCGTCGGTAGCGTCAAGGTTGCCGTATAAAAGGTTTTCCCGTACCGTTCCCGAAAACAAGTGCGGAGTTTGTAAAACGTACCCGATGTTGCTGTGTAACCAGTTGACCGAACGTTCTCTCAAATCTTTGCCGTCAAGCAATATTCTGCCTTCGGTCGGCTCGAAAAACCTGCACACGAGATTCACCAGCGTGCTTTTGCCCGCGCCCGTTTCCCCGACTATCGCTACCGTCGTTCCCTTTTTGACGGTAAGGTTGAAATGCTCCAAAACGTATTCGTTGCCGTCGGGGTACTTAAACGTAACGTCGTCGAACACGACGTCGCCGTGTACTTTTTCCCAGTTTTCTTTTTTGGGGTTGAACACGTCGCCGTACTTTTCGATAACTTCTTTACTGTCTTTAACGTCGCTTTCGCTTTCCATTAAGGCGGAAAATCTTTCTATGTTTACTTTAACGTTTATAAGGTAAGAGAAAATGTTTATCGTCCACTGAACGGGTCCCATAAGTCCCCTTGCGTACGTCATAAACACGGAAAGAGTTCCTATCATCAACACGCCTTCGACCGTTATGACTCCGCCGTACCACAATACAAGCGCAAGCGCAAGAAAAGACGCAAACGTTACTATCGAAAACAACGCGCCCCTAAGTCTGCTTAACGCAACGGATTTTTTGCGCATACGTTCGGTAAGTTCGTGAAACTGTTTTTCCGTTTCCGTTTCGACCGTCAAAGATTTCGTCGTTATCATACCCGTAACGCCTTCGTTTATACTGCCCGTGATTTGCGAGTTCGTTTCTCTTACTTCGCGGTTTAAAGTCGTTAAGCGTTTTCTGAAATACGCGGCGACTATGGCGACGATCGGGACGATTACGACTACGCATAACGCAAGTAACGGATTTAATACAAACATTAAAACGATGCTGCCGACAAGATAACAAACGTTCCATAACGCGTCGTGTAAATACCAGGATAAAGCGGAAGATATTTTGTTCGTGTCGCTCATTACCCGCGAGTGAATAGACCCGACGCTGTGCGTGTTGTAATACGAAACGGACAATTCCTGTAAATGGTTAAAACTTGCGCGTTTCATATCTCTGCCGACGTACATTTCTATCTGACAACAGTTATACGTCGAAAAAGAATTGCAAAGCGTTTGAATTACGATACATATCAGATAAAGAACGATAAACCATACCAGCCCGTCGGTCGTTTTTTTGGCGATAAAATTGTCTATCGCATATTTCTGGAACAACGGCAATATCGTGTCGAACAGCGCGCCTATAAACGCAAGTATTATGAGCGACGCGAATATTTTCGAGTACGGTTTTACGTACGGTTTTAATTTTGGCAATCCGAAAAATCTAAGGTCGGATTTTTTAGCGTTAGTTTTCATTAGCAAAATCCCCCTTTAATTCGTCGGGTAAACTCAACTGCATATCGTATATTTGCTTGTATATCCCGTCTTTTATTTTCAGCAACTCGTCGTTCGTTCCCTTTTCGACGATTTTGCCTTTTTTCAATACGATAATCTCGTCGGCGCGTTTTACGGTATTTATTCTGTGCGCGATTATTATCGTAGTAACGTTTTTGCATTCTTGTTGCAAGTTCGCTCTTATGGACGCGTCCGTTTCGCTGTCGACAGCCGAAAGGGAATCGTCGAAAACCATAATCGGCGATTTTGTCAATATAGTCCTTGCGATAGCGACTCTTTGTTTTTGTCCGCCCGAAAGGGTTACGCCCCTTTCTCCGACTTCCGTGCCGTATCCTTTCGCGAACGCGTCGATGTTTTTATCTATGCAAGCAACCTTAGCCGCGCGAACGACGGAATTGTGATCGACGTTCTTTAATGCGGATATGTTTTCTTCAATCGTTCTGGAATACAAATACGGTTCTTGCAACACCGTGCCTACGCTTCGTCTTAAAACCTTTAACGGAAGATCCCGAATATTCTTGTCGCCGATATATATTTCTCCCGAATAATCGGGGTAAAAGCCGTTCAAAAGACGAATTATGGTCGATTTGCCGCTACCCGTTGCGCCGACGATACCGAGAGTATCGCCTTCCTTAACGGAAAAACTAATGCCGTTCAAAACCTTTTCGTCGCCGTCGTAAGAAAACGAAACGTTATCGAAAACAACGTCGCCTTTAACGACGCTGCCGTCGTCTACGCCGTAGTTTTCGGGTTCGGCGTTCATTATCTCGCGTATTCTGTTAAGCGATACGCCCGCTTTACTCATTTCGCTTATCATACGGCCTATCGAACGAACGGGATATATAAGCATCGTGTTATACGATATAAACGCAATCAACTCGCCCGACGTCAATTTCCCGTCGACGCAAAGCAAGGTTCCCAAAACGATCACGAGCATAACTTGCAGAGCCGACACGAAATCGCCCGCGCCCCAGTAAATTGAAAGCCATTTACAAAGTTTCATCCACTTATTTGTATACACTTGGTTTTGATTTTCAAACTTTTTGCTTTCGTAAGCTTCTCTGCCGAACGCTTTAACGACTCTTACGCCCGTAAAGTTTTCTTGCGCGTAAGTCGACAAAATGCCTTCGTTTTCGTCGCACGCAAGGAAATGTTTGGCTACTTTTGAGCGGAAGAAGGTCGAGTACCCGATAACTACGGGTATCGAACACGCCGCGATTAAAGCAAGTTTGACGTTCATCGAAAACATAAACGCCAAAGATACCGTAATTAAAATGATTACTTCAAACAAAGAAATAAGTTGTTGCGAAACGAACTCCGAAATGGTTGCGGTGTCCGACGTGCAACGCTGAATTATATCGCCCGTTTTGTTTTTGTTGAGCCACGACAAAGGAAGTTCCTGTATATGAGAAAACAATCCGTTTCTCATACGCTTCATCAGTTTTTCGTTGCCGAGCGAGTGAAAGTTTTCGGATAAAAATCTGAATATCGCGATTATAAGGGCAACGACGATTATCGTTACCGACAATAGATAAATCTTTGATTTCAGCGTATCTAACCCGCCGAACGCTTTTATTATCCACCCTATATAAAACGGCGCGGATACCGGATTGTCGCCGATTACGCTGTCGACCGAAAAGCCTATTATTTGCGGAATGACCGAACCGAGCAACGTGTATACGAGATTGCACGCTATACCGCATACAAAAAACAACACGCTACCCTTTAAAAAGTATTTCAGCATTCCGAACTTTGTATATTTTTTTACATTCGTCTTCATAAAAAGTTATTTGTTGATATCGAAATAAGATACCAGCACCTTATGTTTGTCATAATTAAAAATATCGTTTCTGCATATACCGACAAAGTTTTTGCCGAGTACGTCGAATATGTTTCCGCCGATACCGAATTCGGGAAGTCTTCCCGTCAGTTTACCGTTATCGTACAAGTAAGCAAGCATTACGGGCATTCCTAAATCGCCTGCGGGCGTCATATCGCCGCCGCTCGTCATATACACGTAAATCGCTTTGCCGTTTATTATTTCCGTTAAGTCTTTGCAAGTCGGTTCAAAAGTATATCCGCCCGCCCCCGCCATGGGAACGGAATCGAACGTAGATACGCTCGTACCCGAACTTTCTATTCCGAACATAGCCGCCGTGCGTTTTGTCGCTACGAGTCCTTTAAGCACGCCGTTTTTTACAAGGTCGAACTTGTAATTTTCTTTAACGGTGCCTTCTTTATCGAAAAAGGGCGTTTTACTGTCGTTGTTCGGCGTTCTGTCAAAACACAAACTGACTTTTTCGTTAAATATTTTTTGTCCCGACTTACCCGAAAACAAACTCGCTCCGCTCAAAAAAGTTTCGGCTACCAAGCCGTTGACGATATGCCCCGCAAGGCTTGCCGAGTCGATTATAACGGGTAATTTTTCGTCGGGAAAATCAATCGGGGTTTCGTAAGCGTTCAACAAAACGCTTATTTCGTCGACTATCGCGTCTGCGTCGAACACGTCGTTTTTTGCGCCGTATCCCAAGTCGAAAATGTTAGCCGACGATTTGGCTTTTATCATAATGCTCGTGTCGTACGCGCTGCTCGCATAATCCAAACTCGTGTTTTCCGAGTTCGTATATATAACCTTTTTCGATTCAACGTTGACCTTGTTGGAAAACACGTAATCGGGATATTTGTCGGACAGTTTTGCAACAAGGCTTTCGACTTGTTTCATAAAATCGTTTGCCGTCGGTATTTTTTTCGCGTCGTTTACGCTTTTAACGAGTCCTTTCGTAAAATCGCATGGATATTTTACGCCGAAAGAAAGATTTTTCACCGCCCTTTTCGTCAACTCGGTTTCGTCCGCGTCGCCTATCGCGCCCGCGACTCCTATGCAACCGTTTTCATACACTCTTACGCTTGTAGATTTATTGTCGTTGACTCTTAAAGCGTCCACATTGTTATTGACTATACCTACGCTGTACGAAGTTTCCGAATCGATGATTTTTTCTTTATTCATAACCCTTTCTCCTTATTGAATATTCATCTTGGATATTCTTACGTACGGACCGCCGTCGGATACCGGAAGCGGGAATTGTTCCATTTTACCGCAACCGCCCGAAATACTCGAACATACGATTTTCTCGTTTGAAAGTCCGTCGATAAGTCCCAGCGTTTCAAACACGTTGCCCGTTATTACGGCAATCTTTACGGGTTCGCCTATTTTTCCGTCGACTATTTCGTACGCGATATTCGGCGCGATGGTAAAAGTACTCATACCCGATCCGTGTTTGACCGTTTTAATGAAATATCCGTGTTTTATACCCTTTACCAAATCGTCGAAAGTGTCTTTACCCGCGTCTATAATCGTGCTGGTCATTCTCACTATGGGTTCGTAATCGGTATTTATCGCTCTTGCGTTACCCGTCAATTCTTCGTCCATATCGGCTGCCGTGATTACGCTATGCAGTCTTCCCGTCAACACGCCGTTTTTGATAAGATACGTTTTTTTCGTTCTCGTGCCTTCGTCGTCGAACAAGACGTAACCCGAACCTTCTTCAAGCCCGCTGTCGTAAATAGAGAGTATATCCGAGCCTACTTTTTTGCCTATCGCCCATTCTTTTCTCATCGTTTCGTCGCCTATCATAAAATCCGCTTCCGATTTATGCCCGAATGATTCGTGCGCAAACACGCCGGCAACTTCCGGCGCGAATATTACGGGATAAGCGCCCGCCGTTACGCTCTTGGCGTTGTTCAGAAAATGCACCCCTTCATCGACGAAATCTTTTAATTCGCGTTCGCTGAAAGTTACTTTCGAGAACGCGTCGCAACATTTTTGCGTATAGTTCGTGAAATTATCCTTTTCGTTAGCGAGCGCGATGACGAAAACCGCTCCCGAAAGTTGAAAGTCGTAATGCAAAGACGCGCCTTTCGACGAGTAAAACTCGTACTCGCTGTACCTGTCTATATACGTTGCGACGTTCATTTTAACGTAATCGTTTTGTAAGTATTGTAATCTGTCAGTTAAAAACTTGGATTTTTCTTTTATATCGACGTTTTTAACGCAGTCGTTTGCAAATCTTAGGTTATCGTAAACGTTCACTTCAAAACGCTTAACGATTTTATCGTCGTTTATGTTATCGTTTTTTGTGGCGCACGCGTATAACTTGTCGAGTTCGCCGTTTATATCGGCTAGTTTATACGTAGACGCGTAATACCATTTCTCGCCGTCAAAAACCCTGATAAACGCTTTTTTAACGCTGTTTTCTTTACATTCTTCCATGTTTCCGTTGCGATACGATACGTAAGTAGAAAATCTGTCTTCTATTCTGACGTCGGCGTAGTACCCTTTTTTAAAATCAAACATAATTTCTCCTTGTAAAAAAATACCGCATTATTTAACGCGGTAATATAAAATAAGCATAATAATCGAAACGACGACGAATATCAGACCTATTAAAAACAAAAACAATATCGAAAAACCGTCTTTACGTTTTTCGTCTTTACTTTCCTTGTATTCCGCGTAGGTTACGCGTTTTTTGTTTTTTGAAAAGGTAAATCGCAAAAAAGCCATTTTCAGCGCGTAATTAAACCCGTCGAAAGACCCTGCTCCCGCAACGAAAAACAACAGTCCTAAAAGAACGTACATTATTCCCGGAACAAAAAAGGCGTCGCACAATATACGGTACACGTCCGCTTTCGCAGTTGCCGTAAACAAGCCTTTCGCCCACATTATTATAACGGCAATCACCGCCGCGACCGCGAAGGTGATGCCGTATTTCAATAATTTACTCTTAGAGTTGTTTTCTAACATTCGGATTTATCCTAACTGTTTTTTATATTTCTTTTCTTCGGCGTCGTTGCAATATACGAAATGCCCTTTCGTTATTTCGCGCATCGTCGGTTTGTCGACCGAATAGTCGTGTTCCGCAATGGGATTATAAACAATTCTCTTTCTGTCCTTTTCAAATATAGGATCGGGCAAAGGAATCGCCGATAAAAGCGACTTTGTGTACGGGTGCAACGGATGAGCGAACAATTCGTCCGAAGACGCAAGTTCTACCATTTTACCGAAATACATAACGCCTATTCTGTCCGAGAAATATTTTACGACGGACAAGTCGTGCGCGATAAACAAAATGGTTAACCCTAATTTTTCTCTCAGGTTGTTAAGCAAATTGATTACTTGCGCCTGAATCGATACGTCCAAAGCGGAAATGGGTTCGTCCGCTATAATCAAATCGGGTTTCATTATTACGGAACGAGCAATGCCGATACGTTGACGTTGTCCGCCCGAAAACTCGTGCGGGTATCTGTCGGCGTGCTCGGGAACAAGCCCTACCAAATCGAGCATTTTATAAACTTCTTCCTGAATATATTTCTTGTCCTTAACGCCTTTTATAACAAGACCTTCCGCGATAATGTCGCGTATAGACATACGCGGATTCAAACTCGCTATGGGATCCTGAAATATCATTTGTATTTTGGTAACAAGCCGTTCTTTTTTAGCAAGGCTGAGTTTATATTTATACTCTTTCGATACGGCGATTTTTTCTTCTTCCGTCGTACATTGTTCCAAAGCGGCCGCTCTTTCGGCAAGAACTTCTTTTACGCGTTCTCGCGCGTAATCTCTGTCGCAATATTTTTGCGCGTGAATCGATTCCGCCTTGTCCTTTTTTTGTTGCGTTATATACTCAACAAGTTCGCGTTCGGCGTCGTCTGTGAGTTGTTTGTACTTGTTTTCGACTTCTTCGGCGTTCGCTCCGCCGTTCAACTCGTCCTGTTTTTCCTGTTCGAGCCTTTTGAGTTTTTCCTTGTACTCTTTCTTCGCTTTCGCTATATTCGGTTTGTAATTGCTTACGCCGCCGCAAATACGATGACCTTTAAAGTATACGCTGCCGCCCGTTATGTCGTAAAGTTTAATGATAGATCTTCCCGTCGTGGTTTTTCCGCAACCCGACTCGCCTACCAGCCCGAAAACTTCGCCTTTTTTAACGTCAAAACTTACGTCGTCGACCGCTTTTAAATAACGGCCGTGTCCCATTTTGAAATACTGGCAAAGATGTTCGACTTTTAAAATTACTTCCTGATTATCAGCCATTATTCTTTGCCTCCTTCATTTTTTGTCGCATACGTTTAATACGGTCGGTAACCGCTTTGGGCGGGTTTATTTTCGGAGCGTTGGGATGCAACAACCACGTAGCCGCATAGTGCGTGTCGGAAATCTTAAACATAGGCGGTTGCTCTTCCAAATCGATTTGCATCGCATACTTGTTTCTCTCTGCGAAAGCGTCCCCTTTGGGCGGGTAAATCATATTAGGCGGCGTGCCCGGAATAGATTCCAACTTTTCTTTCGTATCAAGGTCGGGCATACTCGAAAGCAACGCCCAAGTGTACGGATGCGCGGGCGAATAGAAAATATCGTTCGCCGTGCCGATTTCTACAATCTTGCCTGCGTACATAACGGCAACTCTGTCCGCCATGTTCGCAACTACGCCCAAGTCGTGCGTTATGAAAATTACCGAAAGATCACGCTCTTTCTTGACTTCTTTGATAAGTTCGAGTATTTGCGACTGAATGGTAACGTCCAACGCGGTCGTCGGTTCGTCGCAAATCAAAATGTCGGGGTTAGCCGAAAGCGCGATTGCTATAACTATACGCTGACGCATACCGCCCGAAAACTCGAACGGGTATTGCATATATCTCTTTTTGGGTTCGGGAATACCTACTTCTTCCAAAAGTTTGAGCGCGCGGCTCTTCGCCATGCTGTGAGTAACCCTGTACGCGTAATTCGACGCCTTGTCTTTCAGATAGTCGATAATAGCGACTGTTTTCGCATCGAAATCTACGTTATCGTTTTCTTTAATATCCGCGTCGAAACGAGAATATATTCTGTCGATAACCGTTACGATGTCTTCTTTCGCGTCGTCAAGGTCGATAATATCTTTATCGATTACCTGCCAAGTAGGAGTCTTGCCCCTTGCCACGAGTCTGTCGTAACTCGCTTTTTGTTTAGCGTAACGCGATTCTTCTTTTTTGTTTCTCTTAATCGCGCCGAAATACAGTTCGAGCGCGGACGCCATCGTCGAGCCGAAAGTATACGCGACGTTGTCTTTTACTACGTCTAACTTGTCGATTGACGACGTTACGAGTTTTGTCAATTCTTTCACATACTTTTTAACGTCTTTTTTATTTAGTTCGCCGTTAGCGAAAAGCGATTTGTTAGCGTCGATATACGCGCACGTTTTCTTTTTGTTTTCGATAGCGTTCCGATTTGAAAGCATAACGCCGCGTTTCGCCGTTTCAATGAAATCGAGCATAAAGTTATCGTCGAGATATTTATGCAAAATCAAATTGACTTTTCTTACCGTCCCGTCGGGGAGCGGGTTTTTAGAGAACGTCAGATAATATCCGATCGAAAAAAAGTTAGGTTCCTCAAACCCTATCGCGCCTTTTAAAATATCTTTGATATTAGTAAGTTTCAAAGATATTTTGTGATAACGCGCGTCGTTTTTCTTGTCTTTCAGCAAGCTTTTGACTTCTTGCATAAGATTTTCGATTTTAGGTATTTCGTCGTGTATCAGGAACGGATTGTAAGTTCTTTGTACCTTGCCCAAAAGTTCGATTATCGGTTTGTCGATACCCTTTAAAACGTTTTTTGAAATACGGAACGTAACGTCGTCTATATTAGCGACGACTTCGTCCAAAACGGCTTTCGCGTCGTTGTAGGCAAACTCTAATTTTGCGTGCTTCGCTTCAAACTTATTGAAATCGTTACATTTTTGTTTGTTTGCGGAAACGTCCGAGCCGTCGCCCGACAAGTTCATGTACTTGTTGACGCGGGCAAGCATCGAGTTAAAGTCTTTACGAGAGTTTTTACGGTTTAGCCTGCCTTTGATAATCATTGCTTCCGTCATTTGTTTGCCGATTCTCATAATCGGGTTAAGACTGGACAACGGATCCTGGAATATCATCGAAATCTTGTCGCCGCGCAAAGTATGAAATACTTCTTCGGGAATCTTCATCAAATCCTGACCGTCGTAAATTATCTGACCGCCTTCTTTAATGGCGTTGTTAGCCAAAATACCCAAAACGGCTCTCGTCGTAACAGATTTACCCGAACCGGATTCGCCTACTATCGCAAGCGTTTCGCCTTTATATAAATTGAACGAAATATCTCTTACGGCTTGTACTTTACCGCCGTCGGTACGGAAAGATATTTTTAAATTGTTTACAGCAAGTTTTACTTCTTTCTTTTCCATAATCTTACTCCGAACCCCTAAGCGACGGGTTAAACGCGTCTCTAAGCCCGTTACCGAACATGTTAAACGAAATCATCAAAAGCGAAATAACGAGCGACGGGAACAACATGATGTGCGGATACGTGGCGATTGCCGTTTGCCCCGCAGTCAATAACGTACCCAAACTTATTATGCCTTTCGGCGGATCGGACAACGAAATAACGCCTAAATACGAAAGCGACGTTTCCGAGAAAATAACGCTGGGAATAAACAACGCTACGCTGGTAACGATAGTACCCAAAGCGTTGGGGAAAATATGTTTCATGATAATTCGCCTGTCGCTTGCGCCGAGCGTTCTTGCCGCCAGAACGTATTCCTGATTTTTATAACGGTAAAACTGCATACGAACGGTACTCGCCGTGCCTATCCACCCCGTTATGACGAAGGTGAACAACAGCGCGCCTATCGCCCCGAGCGATTTTGCAAGGTGCATCTTGAACAATATCGCCGCGACCATAAACGGTATACCCGACAATATATCGGAAACACGTTCCATTATAAGGTCCGCCGCTCCGCCGTAATACCCTTCTATCGCGCCGTAAATCGCGCCGATTATAAAGTTAATCACGGCAACGCCTAACGCGAGAATTAAAGATAATCTCGTACCCGAAGCGATACATACGAACATATCCTGACCTAAACTGTTAACACCGAACAGGAAGAACGGCTCGAATCCGTTTTTATATACGTAATAATTATAATAACAAACTCTTACGGTGTAATATCCGTTACTTCCGTTATACCTTGCGTAACGATAACTGCCGTCGTCCCCGTCTATTCTTAAACTGTCGTACGGCGTAGTCGTACCGTCGGCGTTTCTGATAGAATCCGTAGCGGACAAGTCGTAAATGGGTTGATATTTCCCGTTCTCGTCCAAAACCGCTTCGCCCTTTCTGTAAGAGCCGTCGGCAGCGTTCTTTGCATGCGTTTTATACCAGTAGTTTCCGTTGCTTTGATCGAACATATCCGATCTTTTGCAAACGGGATACAATATTTGCATATTGTTTTCTTTTTGATACGCCTGAATCTTTTGATATTCCGTAACGGAAAGTTCCATCAACAAGTATCCTACGATATTGTAGGTGTCGTAACGGTATTTATAAAGGGCTACCTGCGGTTTCCCGGGTATTGCGTTGTCTACCATTTTTAGACCGTAAGTCTGAACGACGGTTTTTCTGCCGCTTTCAACGCCCATAGCGTCTCTTAACTGATAGGTTGCTTTGTTGGAACTTTCCTTTTTGGTTCCGTCCCAAAAACCGCCCGCGTCCGAAAAGAGTTTGGGTAAAGTATTGTTATAATAGCCGTCGAAATCGGAAACCTTATACCTTGAAAAAATGGGCCCGAAAACAGCGAACAACAACAGCAACACGATGATAACCATACCGACAATAGACGATTTGTTCTTTTTAAACCTTCTCCATGCGTCTTTAAAATAGCCGACGGGTTTGGTTTTCAGCATTTTGTCGTTTAACGATACGTTGGTCTGAACGAACGCAAACTTTTCGGGAGCAATATTGTTAATATCTATTTGTTTCATATTATTTCGCCCCCATTCTTATTCTAGGATCGATAAATCCGTAACTCAAATCGATTATAATACCCGCGACAAGCCCTATCGCCGTATAGAAAGCGGATAAAGCCATAAAGAAATTATAATCGAGCAAGTTTATCGAGTCGATATACAATCCGCCGATACCCGCTATATTGAATATGTTTTCAATGATAAGCGAACCGCTCATAATAGAAATGAACTCGCCCAAAATCATGGGGAAAATAGGTACCATTGCGTTACGCATGGCGTGGCGAATCGTCGCTTGTCTTCTGGACAAGCCCTTAGTTCTTGCAAGCAACATATAATCGCTTGTCAAAACTTCGGAAAGTTCCGCTCTCGTGTATCTCGTAAGCCCTGCAATCGTGCCGAAAGATAACGCGAGAATAGCGGGAATCATATTATATACGTACTTGGGAGCAAAAACCTGTCCCCAAACGTTTTTGTCTAAATCGATACGAAGCGCTTTTAAGTCGAATATTTGTAATTTGCCTATGAATATAAAATAAAGCAAAAAGCCGTAAACGAAAGACGGAACGGATATGAAAATCATAACCGTAGTAGAAATCAGATGGTCTTGCCATTTATTCTTTTTGATAGCGGCAAATATTCCCAACAATAAACCGACGGGAACGCTTAATAAAATAGAGAAAAGGTTAACGGAAATGGTTGCGGGGAGTTGTTGCCCGATAATTTTTACAACAGACTGCGTGGGATAAATATTTTCACCCGTACCCCAGTCAAACTTTGTGAATACCTCTTTCCAAAACCGCCAGAATTGTACCATGATAGGATCGTACGCGCCCCTTGCCCTTCTTTGCGCTTCGACTAGTTTTCTTACGCTTTCTGTTCCCTGAACGACGGGCAGCGGGAGCAATTTTATCATGATAAAACAAATCGATAATATAATCAACAGCGTTAATAACAGTAAAAGGATTCTTTTTATTACGTATTTTAACATGTTTTTTTCCTTTTATATACACGAAAACGTTTGCGGAAATATTTTTCCGCAAACGCGCCGTGTTCACATTTTTTTATTGTGCAAACAGCAAATATTAGTTCGCTTTATAGAAATCTTCAAGATTTCCGCCTTTGGATTTTACAAAAGCAGCCCATTGCTCGTCATCATAGTTGTAGGTTACGTGACGGATTCCGCCAAAGCCTATAAGTTGAACGTATTCGTCGGTACCGTTGTTGTACTTCGCGCTGTGGAGCGAATTTACGTACGAATAATAAATAGGAATGTTAACTACTTGTTCAAGTTGAGCAAGTTCGCAAACAGCCATCGCTCTAACTTTTACGTCTTTGGACGCTTTGCCTACCGCGCCGAACTTAGTGTACAAGTTGTTTTCCGCAGAAGTATAATACTTGTTGTCCTGATTGTTTCCGAGCCAAGAAGCCAAATCGTACAACGTCGTATCAACAGGACCTACAAAGCCCGTAACAACGTCGCCTGCTTTAACTTCAACGGAAACCTTGATGGTTTTAGCCATTACGTCGAAACCGTAGTTGTTGGTGTTGTTAGGATCGATATAGCAAGAGTAAATTACGCCGAACGGATCGAATGCAGAGCCGCCCCATGCCGAGAAAGAAAGATCCATTTCGCCGTTTTTAAGCGCAGCCCAGTACTCGTCATCCGTATTATACGCTTCGTTCATCTTCATCGTAATGCTCTTAAATCTCTTTTCCGCAGGAACTAATTCCAACGCTGCTTTAAGTTGATCGTCGAAAGATTTGACCATCGCTTTAAGTCTATCGGACGCGCCGGTAGTATTATCGTAGTTAATAACAACGTCCTGACCTGCTTTATAGAGTCCTTTTTCTACCGCTTCATCGAACGCCTGAGCGAACAATTCGGCAGCGTAGTTGGGATCGTAACCCGAAAGATCTTCGTATGCCGCATCCAACGAATCATACGCGTGTCCCGTTCTCGACGTCCATTTTCCGTCTACAACAGTAAATCCGCTGTATTTAAGAGACGCTTCTTTTGCAGCATCCGTGCTACGATACGTTTCGCCCGTGTCGGGATCTATAACGTACATTTCATTGAGTACGCCGAATCCGGGTTTAGACGCGGGAGAATATTCCGCACAGTACGCTTTTCTGTTTATAGAGTAAGAAACTGCTTTACGGAAAGACGGTAAAGAAAGCACCGAGTGATTTTCCGTAGCGGTATCTTTTGCTTTTAATTTTTCAACGTTCGTTCCCAAGAAGAACTGGTACGTATAACTTTGCGGTTCGCAAACAAGATATTCGCTCGTACCGTAAACAGCCATTTCAGCCGCTTGAAGAGAAAGATCGTCGATTAAGCCGTTAAAGAACATCGACTTCGTTACTTCTCTTGCGGTTTCACCGGTAACGTAAGTATAGTCTACGTTAGTGGTCTGGAATTGACCTACGTGTTTGCCGTCGGTATAACCGTACCATTTTTTGTTTTGGGACAAACTATAATATTGTTTAGCATTGAACTTGTCGAGTTTATAAGGACCGTAAGAAATCGTCGTGTCCTTAGTGGTGCAGTAACTGCTCGTTACAAGACCGCCGGCCGTAGTTTTGCATTTTTCATACAAATCTTCGTAAACAATCCAGTTGGAACCCAAGTTATAGTGTACTTCAAACAAAGTAACTTCGTGCGTTAAGAACAAAACGATTTCGTATTCGCCCGTCTTTAATACGCCTACGCCGCCGTTACCCGTGCCGTCGCCTTCAAAGGTATACCCTAACTTTTCGTTCGCTACTTTGATAGCGATGTCTTTTGCATAACTTCCGCCGACTTCCAATATAGAACCGCCGTATTGAGTCCAGATAGCCTTAGCAGAGAACAACATGCCTGTTGCAGCGGGATCTCCGCCTTCGTAAGCGGGATCAAGCCATAGCGTTTCGTCATCAACGGGAATCCACTTGGAAAGAACGGTGTCGTTATCCGTAACCAACGTATCCGTTTCCGCATCGTAACTTACGAACTTAACAGCGCCTTCGCCGCCCCATAAGTCAAACAAGTTGATATACAACTGATTTCCCGCATCTATCGCCGCTTGGTTGGACGCAAAGCCCATAGCCGCAACGCCGTTGTATATGTCGGCAGTCGTCGAGTTCAAATAATCGGACGCGCCGAAAATCTGGAACGTACTCGTAGTATAACTGTCCGCACGACGGTTAAACATTCTCGGGTTAAGTAATTCTTTCATAGAATATACGTAGGTGTCCGCGTTTATTTTAGCGTTGTTTTCCCAAACAGCCGCTTGGTTCAACGCAATTTTCCACGCTTTGCCCGAATCACCGTCTTTAACGCCGTATTTACCGACGTAATCTGCCGTAACGTCTACGGGTTCAGCCGCAGCCATTTCGGGAACGAATTTGTATCCGTCCTTAGCGTCGTTAAGAGCAACGTCGTAAAGCCCCATGGTGATATAGCGGAGTATAATACTTTCGGGATTACTTTCCCAAGTATGCGGGCTCCACTTGCCGGGAATACCCTGATATACCGCGTTATAGGTGTATTTGCTTGCCGCGGGAGTCGGATCCGGCGGGTTGGGGTTATCGGGTTTATTCGGTCCGCCGCCACACCCTACGCCTGTAAGAGAAATCGAAACAAGCATAAATGCAGAAAGACAAGCAACTACAAACTTTTTCAATGTCTTTTTCATTTTGACCTCCAAAATTAAAATCTTTATAATAAAAAACGATAAGTCAGTCGTCGGTTCGGTTCTGGCTGTTTGACGGGCAGTCGCCCGAAGAAAAGAGTTTCACTCTTTTAAAAGCCGAATCACGATATTCGCTTATCAATTTTTATTTATTATATACTCTATTTGAATAAAAGTCAAAAATATTTAACCGATTTTTAAAATTATTATATTTTTTATTCTTATACGCAATATAAGTTATGCTTATATCTTTTTGCATTAAAATTACTAAAAATCGTGTATAATGACATTATATGCGAATATTTTATTAAAATATGTCATTGTTCTAACAGTTTAATTTGAATAATCGCTTATAAATGTTTGTGAATATATTCAGTCGACAGTGATTTTTATGCAATATTTTGGCGGTTTTTTTGTTCTTTATAATATAATGTTATATATTTTCTTGAAAATTATTGAATATTTTGCGTGTTTGTGGTAGAATTGTCGCATGGAAAAAAGTAAGGTTATAAATCAAATCGCGTATATACGAACGAAGTTTAAGCAAAAGTTCGGTATTCCCAGACAAAGCGGGAGAGTTCCCACGCTTTCGGGGACGATCGAGTTCGTCGACGAGTATAAAAAGCCCGAGTCGTTAAAAGGGCTTGGCGAGTTTTCGCATATATGGATTATTTTCGGGTTCGACAAGGCGAAAGAAAGCGCGTCCACGGTCAGACCGCCGCGACTCGGCGGGAACGTGAGAACGGGAGTATTTGCCACGCGGTCGCCTTTCAGACCGAATAATCTAGGACTTACGTTGGCGAAAATCGTAAACGTCGATTACGAGTCGTGTAAAATAACCGTTTCGGGCGTAGATTTGCTGGACGGCACCCCTATCTACGATATTAAACCGTACGTGCCGTATGCGGATTGCGTACCCGACGCAAAAGCGGGATTCGCCGACGAGTTTGCCGATTACAAACTTCGCGTTGAGTTCGTTCCGGAAGTTTTCGACGGGGTTGACGAAACGGACAAGTCGACTATTATCGATTGTATCGGCGACGATCCCCGACCTGCGTACAAAAAGGACGGCGACGAAGTGTATAAAATGCAGTACGGTAATTTCGACGTGGCGTTTACCGTTGCCGACGGGGTTGCCACGATAATTAAAATAGAAAAAGTCTGATTGTAACTTATTTTGTCTAATATGAAAAACGGGCGCGATATTTCGCGTCCGTTGTTGTTTTTTGTGATACAATGATTTCAGGATAACCGTTATCGCATCTTCGACGGGTGGTTTTTGCCTGTCAAGAGCGTGCCGACGATACCTTTCGCAATACTTGGCGCAACAAGTTTCGGCGGTTGTCTTTCGTATAATACCGAGCCGTCCGATAAACAAGGCGGTTCAGGAGCGTTCGTTATGATAGAAAACAATCAAATTAAAGAGTACATACCTACCGAAGAGTCGTTGTTCGATATGGCAAGCGTATTTGCTATATTGTCCGACCCGACAAGATTGAAAATAATTTCCGCGTTGTCGCTCGCTAACCTTACCGTAACCGAAATTACCGAAACGCTGTCCCTTAACCAAACGACCGTTTCGCATCAACTGAAAACGTTGAAAGATAACGATTACGTCGTTGCGACGCGGCGCGGGAAAAACATTTATTATTCTTTGAAAAACGAAAACGTCAACGATATTTTGTTGAGCAGCGTCGTTTTTTTGGGGTATTAAACCTTTTCGCATAGGCGAGAGTTGCCGCTGTTTTGACGCTTATCGGCGGACAAGTTACGGTTTGCCGATTTTTCGCTACGTCGGTTGCGTTTTTTCGCCCCCCTTTACTACGTTGATTGCGTTCGCGATTCAGACTTTTTTATTATTTTTGTAGGTGGTGGCAAGACCGCCTTCGGCGGTTTCTTTGTAACTTCTCGATATGTCTTTGCCCGTTTTGTACATTGTTTCTACGACCATATCGAAAGATATTTTTCTCGAATGAGTTAAAAAGGTTGCCAAATTGACGGCGTTTATCGCTCGCATTGCCGCGACGGCGTTACGTTCTATACACGGTATCTGAACAAGACCGCCTACGGGATCGCAAGTCAGTCCCAAGTGGTGTTCGAGAGCGACTTCGGCAGAATATTCTATCTGGTCGACGTCCATGTCGTTCAGTTCGGCAAGCGCGCCGGCAGCCATCGAACACGCCGTGCCGATTTCCGCCTGACAGCCACATTCCGCGCCGCTTACGGACGCGTTGGTTTTTACGACGTTGCCTATTACGCCCGCGACTTTTAGCGCGCGTATGATTTTATCGTCGCTTAAACCGTTTTTTTGTTTATAGTAGTACAAAATCGCGGGCAATACCCCCGACGCGCCGCACGTAGGAGCGGTTACGATTTCGCCTAAACTTGCGTTTTCTTCGCTCACCGCAAACGAAAAAGCGCAAACAAGTCGGTTTTCGCGGGTGATTTCGTTTTCGTACGGGTTGGTCGATTCGTAAAGCGTTTTAGCCTTTCTTTCAACCCCTATGCCGCCCGCAAGCACGCCGTTTTTGTTTAAACCGTTCTCGACCGACGTTTGCATTTTTTCCCAAACGAGTTTCAGATAGTCGTTGAGCGATTCGGATTCAAAGACGTCGACGTAGTCGCTGAGCCTTAAACCTTTATCGGCGCAATACTCCGCTATTTCCGTAAAGTTTTTATGCGGGTACACGTCCGGCGATTCGACGTCCGCGCGACCTTCGATTTTTATGTCGCCGCCGCCGATACTGATAACGCGTTCCTTACCTATCGTTTTTCCGTTTTTATACGCGAACATATCGAAAGTGTTAGGGTGAGGAATATCCGTCGTTTCCGTATCGAAAACAACTTCGCCGTAGTACCCGTCAAACGTTTGTTCTATAACCTTATCCGTCATATGTCCTTTGCCCGTCCGCGCCAAAGAACCGTACAGCACGACTTTGTACCCGTCCATATCGGGGTATATTTCTTTCAGATATTTGCAGGCGGTTTCGGGTCCCATCGTGTGCGAACTCGAAGGCCCCCTGCCTATTTTGTATAACTCTTTTAAACTTTTCATATCCTTAATTTAAAAGGCGGTAAACACCGCCCTTTTTTATTCCCTAATACAGTTTTCCACAACGAGTTCTACGTTATCGGGCGCGGAAATCTTTGCGTATATTTTGCCGTTTTTGTTTTCGGCGCGCATCGTTACCACGCCGTTTGCCGTCGGGAAAGACGCTTCGACGAAATCAAGTCCGTCCAAATGCGGACAAACAAGCAGTTTTTTCGCTCCGAAATCAAGCGCGTTAAAGCCCGCGACGTGATGCAACAAGTAATGAACGGGACCGCACGACCAACCGTGGCACAAACTGTGTCTGAATCCTTCGTAACAAAACGCCCCGTTGTCGCCGTGGACGTCGCTTTTACCTTCGGGAACCAAGTCGTCTATCGGAGCGGCGTTGTTCATCCATTCGAGATCGAAATCTTCCCAAAATGACGTCGCGCCCATTTTAAGCATACCGCCGTAATATTCTTTCATGCAGTCGAGCGCGCCTTTGTAGTTACCGGACATCGCAATCGCCGCAAGTATGTAGTAACTCATAAACGTCGAAAATCCTTTCGCGCCGTCTTTAACTAAAAACTCAGCCATTTCTTCGGGCTTGACTAATCCGCTATATACCAAAAACGCGGCGCTTTGTTTCGCCCATGTAACCGTCTTGTTTTTCTTTGATATTTTCTCTAAAAGTTCGTCTGCGCAAGAAAGCGTTTTGCCGAAATATTCAAACGTTTTGCTCGCTTTCTCGACCGCCATATACAATATAGAAGTTATACCTTCTTCCTGATCGGGCTTTTCGCGGGTAGGCCAGTCGAAGAAAAAGTCGAAACGGTAAGTTCCGTCCTCATCGATTAAGCCGTTGAATTGATTGATTATGCCTTCGATATAATCGAGATTGCTTTTTAAATATTCCTTTTCGTCCGTTTCGTAACAATAGTCGTACAATGCGATTATGTACCAAAGCGAATATACGGGCATATTATTGATAAAATTAGGTACTGGGTACTGTTCTTTGATAAATCCGAGCGATTTTTTTACTAAATCGTGTTTGCCGTAAAGACAAGCGATACTTTTCGTTTCGGGGTGCAAATCTCCCATCCACACGAGTCTGTCTCTTTTTATGCCGTCCCAGATATAGTTTTGCATGTTAAGTCTTAAAGTATACGAAGCGACGTCGAATATTTCGTTTACGGCATCGTCGTTGCATTTAAACTTGCCCGTCGGTTCGTCTTCACGCATGATGCTTACCGCGACTATCGTTCTGAAACGTATCTTTGCGGCGTCGAGATTGTCTATCCTTATAAACCTGAACCCCGTCTGACAAAATTGCATGTCCGAAAAACGGTTAAGGGTAACGACGACGTCTCTCGTCGAATGGTCGTTGGTGGCATTTTTCGCTCCCCCTACGTCCGAACAAGTTTCCGATACCGATTCGCCGAATCTTATGCGCACTTTCGCTTCGCCGCTATCGACGCCGTGCGTTAAAATACGAGCCGTACCGTGCATTTCTTTACCGAAATCCAAAATCACGTACCCGCCGCCGTTCATCGTTATTCCGTTATTTTCAGCCAAATCTATTTGCAAAGGTTTTTCCGTCAAGAACGCCTGAACGTTGTCGACGTTTTCCGCTTTTACGATTCTTTTCGCAAAAACGTTTCTTCTGACCGTTTGGTCAACGTAGTTATCCATAATAGTCTCCGTGAGTAAATTACTTTTTCGATTTTATCACATAAAATCGCGTTAGTCAATCAAGTTTTTTAATTTAGTGAAACGTTTTGTAATTTTTCGTATTTTTTATACGCCGATTCCTTGACGGAAGCGTCGATTTGCCCGCGAGAAAACGCTTCGTCGCACAGTTTTTTCGCAAACAGTACGGTTTGCGCGCCGTGGTATAAATTACCCACTTCGCCGATAAACTTTCCGCTTTGTCTTTCTCCCAGAAAATCACCCGAACCGCGCATTTCGTAGTCCTTGTCCGCAATGTCGAATCCGTTGTCGCAATCTACGAACACGTTAAGCCTTTCGACCGCCTTGTCGGTAGTAGAGTTCGTAAGTAAAAAACAGTAACTTTGCAAGTCCGAACGGCCTACTCGTCCGCGTAACTGATGCAACTGCGAAAGCCCGAATCTGTCCGCGTCGTATATTACCATAACGGTTGCGTCGGGAACGTCAACGCCGACTTCGATAACCGTCGTCGACACTAAACAGTCGTATTCTTTGTTCTTGAACGCCGTCATTATTTCGCTTTTTTCTTTGTCTTTCATTTTTCCGTGCAATAACGCGATTCTTAAATCGGGAAGTTTGTTTTTTAAACCCGAATACAGTTCGGTTACGCTCATAACCGTCCCTTCTTCGTCTTCTTCGATTTTGGGGCAAACGAAATACGTTTGTCTGCCGTTTTGTGCTTCTTTTCTCACGAAAGAAAGCATTCCGTCGTACTTATAAGCGGGTACTATATGCGTCGACACGGTTGCTCTTTGTTTCGGTTTGTCTTTGATTATCGTAACGTTCAAATCGCCGTAAAATATAAGCGACAAAGTTCTGGGAATAGGCGTTGCGCTCATAACGAGCAAATCGCATACGTTATCCCCTTTCGACAAGAGTTTGCTGCGTTGAGATACGCCGAAACGGTGCTGTTCGTCGCAAACGGCAAAGGCGAGATTTTGAAAAATCACGTCGTCTTGAAGTACCGCGTGCGTCGCTACGAGTATTTGTATTTCGCCCGTTTTCAACTTCTCTTTAATAATCCTTTTCTCTTTAACCGTCTTACTGCCCGTAAGTATTTCTACATTAAAATTATTAAGATATTTACTGACGATTTTAAAGTTTTGTTCTGCCAAAACTTCGGTAGGAGCGAGCATTACCGCCTGATAACCGCTCTTTGCCGCCATAAATATTCCCGTCAATGCGACGGCGGTTTTTCCGCAACCTACGTCCCCTTCTATCAACCTGTTCATAACGGTCGCGCCCGTCAAGTCGGAGTATATATCGCCGACGGCGGTCAACTGACCTTTCGTGAAAGTATATTCAAAATTGTCTATAAATCCGCGAACGTCTTCTTTGGTAACGTCGTATTTGTTAACCCTTACTTGTTCGCTGTCCCCTTTGATAAGCCTGAACGCGCAAATCAAAGTGAAATATTCTTCCAGCGCGATTCTTTCCTGCGCTTCTCTGCATAAAGCCATCGTGTTAGGGTTATGCACTTCTTTATACGCCGCGCCGAGCGGGGCGAGCATATATTTTTTTTGCAAATCGTAAGGAATCGCGTCGTTTATTTTTTCAACGCGTAACGCAAGATTTATGCTGTCCCTTACCACTTTTTGAGTAAGCGTTCCCGCAAGAGAATATTGAGGAATTATGCCTTTGAGCCGATAGTTGGATTCGACCGGCTCGAAACTCGGATTCGTTATAGTCGACTGACCGTATTCGTTTTTTACCCTTCCGTAAAACAAATATTCTTCGTTGGAAACGAGTTTTTTCAAAACGTACGGCTGGTTGAACCAAATAACGGTAAACGGCACGCCGTTTTGTTCGCATATAATTTTTACGTATTTAATTTTTTTTGAACTCGAAACGAAAGATTTCGGGACGTTGATAATCCGCCCTACCGTCAAAACGTATTCGTTGTTCATACAATCGCTTAACGGTTTGACTTTCGTAAGGTCCAAAAAGGCGCGCGGAAAATGTTTTATGAGATCCGCAGTGTCGTAGATTCCCATAGACGCAAAATCTTTTTGTCGTTTTTCGCTGATTCCTTTAATAACCGTTAAATCCATATAAAAAACGGGAAACAGACGTTTCCCTTTTTTCTCCTTTCAATTATTCGATGGCAACCAGATAATAATATATCGGTTGTCCGCCGCTATACGCTTCTATATCGCAATCGGGATAAGCCTTCGCAACTTTTTCTTTCAACGCTTCCGCTTCTTCTTCCGTCTTGTCTTCGCCGTAATATAAAGTTATCATCGAATCGTTCGCGCTGATCATAGCCGAAATTAAATCGATAACGACTTTATCGATATCGTCGCCTTTCGTCAAAATGTTTTTGTTGTCAAGACCGATGATGTCGCCTTCTTTCAAATCGAATCCGTCGACGTTGGTGTTTCTTACCGCGTACGTTACTTGTCCCGTTTTGACGTTATCGAGAGCGTGTATCATGTTCGCTTTGTTTTCTTCGAGAGTCGCTTCCGGATTAAACGACATCGCGCTTGCGAAACCTTGCGGAATACTCTTTGTCGGTATAACGTGAATTTGTTTGGATTTTACTAACGATTTCGCTTGCTCGGCAGCAAGAATTATATTCTTGTTGTTGGGGAAAACGAACACGTTTGCCGCGTTGATTTTCTGAACGGCGTCCGCAATGTCGCTCGCGCTCGGATTCATTGACTGACCGCCCGAAATAACCCCGTCTACGCCGAGTTCCCTGAAAATGGTAGTGAGCCCTTCGCCCGCCGATACGGCAAGCATACCGATAGGCTTTTTCTCTTCTTCCAACTTCTTTTGAAGTTCTCTGTTTTCTTCGAGCATGTTTTCGATTTTGATTCTGTCGAGTTCTCCGAGTTTGAGAGCCTCTCCCAACGCGACGTTAGGCGTGTTAGTGTGAACGTGCACCTTGACAAACTCCAAATCGCCTATAACTATAACGCAATCGCCGATAGTCATGAGTTTTTCTCTCAATCTGTCGATGTCGGCTATCGTGGTTTTCTTTTTCAGGTTTATTATGAAAAACTCGGTACAATACGCAAACTCGATGTTGCCGAGCGCGATTATATCCGCGTTTTCTCCCGAAAATGCGGGTGTTTCGGTTTTTTCGTCTTCAACTGCGGGCGCGTCTTCTATTTCTTCGCCGATAAGCACTTTGTACATGCCCGTAAAGATACATTGCAATCCCGCTCCGCCAGAGTCTACTACGCCCGCTTTTTTCAATACGGGTAACAGTTCGGGAGTAAGTTCGAGCGCTTCCGCGCATTTTTTCAGGATTTCGGGGAAAAATACTTCAAAATCTTTATGTTTCGAGCAACACGAAAGCGCGCATTCGGCAGTCATTCTCGCTACCGTTAAAATCGTGCCTTCTTTCGGTTTTGAAACCGCGCTGTACGCAACTTTCGTACCCGCGTCCAAACCTTTGGCGAACGCCTTCGTATCGATTTGAGAAAGTTCTCCCACGTAGTTGCAAAAGCCGCGCAATATCTGTGATAAAATAACGCCCGAATTGCCCCTTGCGCCGCGAAGCGCTCCGTGCGCAACCGCGCCGGAGATGTCCGCTATTGAATTACTTTCGCACTCTTCGAGTTCCTTTATGGCGGATTTCATCGTGTACGACATATTCGTTCCCGTATCGCCGTCAGGCACCGGAAAAACGTTCAACGAATCCACCCTTGTTCTATTATTATTTAAAACTTTCGCCGCGCCGACGAACATAGATTTCAGCGTCGCGCCGTTTATACTTTTTGGCATGAAAAAAAACCCTCCGGTTAATCGATCGCTTAATTACAATTTAACGCCGAGAATATTTACGTTAACCGTTTCGACTATCATACCCGTGAACTTTTCTACGCGGTATTTTATAGCTTCTTTAAGCGATTCGGCAACCGCTTTTATCGACACGCCGTATTTGATAATGACGTAAGCGTCTATCGTGATACGGTCGCTCGTTGCGGTAACCTTTATTCCCCTGCCCGAGATGTCGCGCGTGAATATTTCTTTTAAGCGATCCGGCAGGCTCTTTGAGACCATTTCGACAATACCGTAACATTCCGTAGCCTCTTTCGATGCGAACTTGGCTATGGCTTTGTTGGATATATTTATTTTTCCATAAATGTTATAAGTAGTTGCCGACATAATTTTTACCTCAATTATATTATATTTTACAGCATTTGAACTATATTTGCAACGCTTTTGCCGTATCTACGGAACTTTTTTTAGGTTTTTTCAAAAAAAAATATAATATTTTACTTTTTTCCGCTTGTTTGCTTGCATTTTGCGTTTTTTTATGATAAAGTAGTTATGCTAATTTTTAGGAAATACTCATTCGGAGGTAATTATAATGTCCAGAGTTTGTAGCGTATGCGGTAAGGCGAAAGCAGCAGGTAACAGAGTTTCTCACTCGAATCGTAAAACTCCCCATACTTACTCGGCTAATTTACAAAAGGTTAACGTAGTTCACGATAACGGTTCCGTTTCGTCCGAATACGTTTGCACCCGTTGTTTAAAGAGCGGAAAAGTTAACAGAGCGTAATTATGTAAATTAACTGCATTTTTAATGCAGTTTCTTTTTTGCAAAAAAATAAAGAGACAGTTTAGGCTGTCTCTTTTTTCTTTCTGTAAAACAGTTTTAAAAAACGTCTTAATATCTTCGGCGGTTTATAACAACATACAATTTTCATAGTTCTTCTCCCTACTTTATTATATGCCCGCAAAACCGCAAAATGACGGTAAGTTTGTCCGTTTACGATTTTAATTTTTCAATCGCTTTCGCCCTGTCCGCCGCTTTGAAAATCGCGTTGCCCGCAACCAAAACGTCCGCGCCCGCAATTCTCGGATTCATGTAATTTTCTTCGTTTATTCCGCCGTCGACTTCTATCAAAATATCTTTGCCGAGCCCTTTTCTTATACCGTCGACTTCCGCAATTTTACTCGTTACTTCCGAAATATATTTTTGTCCGCCGAAGCCCGGATACACGCTCATTATCAAAATCAAATCGCATTTGCGAATTAACCTTTTGATTTTCTTTACGGGAGTGTTCGGGTTTATCGCGACGCCCGCTTTTTTGCCGCATTTGTGTATTAAACTTACGGTTCTGCCGAGTCTTGTTTTGCACGCTTCGTAATGCACCGTAATTATGTCGCTGCCCGCCGAAGCGAACTTTTCGACGTATTTCCAAGGTTTTATTATCATTAAATGCGTGTCGAGCGGTAAATCGGTAACCTTTCTTACGTCCGCCACGAGTTTTATACCGAACGTAATGTTCTGAACGAACACGCCGTCCATAACGTCAAGATGCACGAGATCCGCGCCTTTCGACGCTATATCTTTAATCTCTTCGCCCATTTTTGAAAAGTCCGCAGACAATACCGACGGCGCGATTTTTATACCGTTTTCCATTTTAATTCTCCTTTTTTTCGTTTTGTATACACTTCCTGCGGAGTTGTCCGCAAGCGCCTTCTATATCGACGCCTATCTGACGGCGAATAGTCGCGTTTATTCCGCTTTTATTTAGCAAGTCCCGAAAGACTTCCGCGTCTTTTAAACTTACAGTTTCGAGCGGGCGTTCTTTTACTTCGTTAAGTCTTATCAAATTGACAAGACACGGTTTACCTTTAAGCCTTTTTATAAGTTCGTCGGCGTGCCTTTTCGTATCGCTTACGCCCTTTATCAAGACGTATTCGAATATATATCTTCTGCCCGTTTTTTCAAAATAGTACGCGCACGCGCCCAAAATCTCGTCGATGCTGTATTTGTTCGATACGGGCATTACGAGTTTTCTCTCTTCGTCGAACGGGTTATGCAATGAAATCGTCAAGTTGAGCGCAAAGCCTTCGTCGGCTAGCCGATAAATGTTCGGTACGAGTCCGCAAGTAGATAAACTTACGTTTCTCGCGCTTACGTTCAGACCGTTTTTGTCGCTTACTTTTCTTAAAAAATCCATTACGTTATCGTAGTTGTCGAGCGGTTCTCCGCTACCCATCAAAACAAGGTTGGTAACTTCTCTTTTTTCAGTCGTACCGCCAAGATACGCGTTGACCGCCAAAACTTCGCTGAGTATTTCGCCCGCGGTCAGGTTGCGAACCAACCCGTCAAGCCCCGACGCGCAAAACTTACAGCCCATTCTGCATCCGACTTGCGTCGAAACGCATTGAGTGTTGCCGTATTTGTATTTCATCAAAACGCCTTCGATTACGTTGCCGTCGCAGAGTTTGAACAAGAACTTAACGGTGCCGTCTTTCGACGTGAGCGTTTTGTAAATCGTAACCCCTTTTATATAAAAATCTTCGTCAAGCCGAGCCTTTAAATCTTTGGGAAGATTCGTCATTTCGTCAAGGTCTTTATAATTCAAAATCCCGTTCAGTATCTGGCTTGCGCGGTATTTCGGCTGACCTATGTTTTCAAGATATTCCGTTAACTCGGTAAGCGACAAATCCGCCAAAACTCTTTTCATTGTTTTACCCTTTTTAATTTTGCCGTATAAAACCCTTGTCCCATAGAAATATTCGGCAGAAACTGCATTGTGCCGTCTATGTCCGAATGAGGCAATTCCGAATTCGTTTTCACAATTTCGTACTCGTCGTGATTTTTCAAAAAACTCCTAACGTTTTCTATGTTTTCTTCAAAGAAAATCGAACACGTTGAATAATACAAAAAACCGCCCGTCTTAACGTATTTCGACACGTTTTCGAGAATGGATAACTGTACCTTTTTTATCTCGTTTATATCCTTGATTTTTCCGTCGAGTTTAACGTCGGGATTGTCCGACGCGACGCCGTAACTCGAACACGGAACGTCACACAAAACGGCGTCGAATCTCTCTTTGAAATCGGGATTAAAAACGCTTGAATCCGCAACGACGACTTCTATATTCTTCTTACCCATACGGTTGGCGTAAGCCCTGATGAGTTCCGCCCTGTGCGGATAGACGTCGCACGCCGTTACGCTATCGAACTTGTCGGACAAAAGCACGCTTTTTCCGCCCGGAGCGGAACAGCAATCGAGCAATTTTTCGCCCTTTTCTACTACGTCGCAAATAGCCACGGAGCCTATCGACTGAAAGGTGTAAATCCCTTTGTCAAAGTCGGCGTTTCTGACGAAGTTTTCACAAACGAACAAGTTCTCAAAACACGTTTTTTCATATCTTACGCCGTGTTCGGTCAAGTACTTTTCGCCGTCTTTCTCAAACCTTACGAACGTTTTTCCGCCCGTCGTTCCCATTATCTCTTCGCCGACTTTTTCGCCGTAATCACGTATGATTTTTTCTACCGCGAAAACGGGGTAGGAATACTTTACCGAAAAGTACTCCGCGCCGCCATTTTCGGGAAGCGGTATTTCGCTTTTTATAAACTTTCTCAACACGGCGTTTACGAAACCCGACGCCCCGCCTTTGCCTAACTTTTTAGTCAGTTCGACCGCGTTGTCGATAACGGCGTAATCGCGTTTGCCTAAAAACTCCATATCGTACATTGCGATTTTCAAAATAGTGCGAATGACGAGTTTAGGCGATTTTTCGCATAATTTTTTAATATAATACGAAAGCCGTATATCGTTGTCCAAAACGCCGTAACACGTTTTTACCGTCAGCGCGCGATTCTTTTCTTCTATGTCGGTCGACAATATCGCTTGCTTTAAAAACGCCCCGTCGCTGTATACTTTGTTAAGTATTCTATAACAGTCGTAAAGATAGTTTATCATATTTTTAAAACCGTTCCGATTTCTATGGTATTACCTAACAAAAACGCGTTTGCATCCATACGCTTTCCGCCGGACTTTTGCAGTTCTGAAATCTTGACCGAGCCGTTTTTACAAGCGACTGTCAAGCCGTCTTTACAGTTTGCCGTAACCACCGTTCCGGCAGGAACGTCGAACGCTACTGCGCTTTTTTCGACTTTCCATATTTTAAGCGGTTCGCCGAAAAGCCCCGTGTACGCGCACGGCCACGGATTCATACCGCGAACGAAATCGTGAATCTCTTGCGGGGTTTTGTTCCATTCGATAACGCCGTCTTCTTTTTTTATCATTTTTACGTGAGTGGCTTTCGACTCGTCCTGACTCGTCCATACGGCGGTACCGTTTTCGATTTTGCCGATTGCTTCGATTAACGCCGTCGCGCCTATTTCGGACAATCTGTCGAACAACTCGCCAGAAGTTTCGTCTTCGTATATAGGCGTTTCTTCGACTTGTACCACGGCGCCCGTATCTATGCCTATTTCCGTTTTCATTATAGAAACGCCCGTACGCTTGTCGCCGTTTATTACAGCCCATTGAATGGGCGCGGCGCCCCTGTATTCAGGTAAAAGAGAAGCGTGAACGTTGATTATGCCTAATCTCGGTATATCGATGATTTCTTGCGTCAAAATCTGACCGAAAGCGCAAGTAACGATTAAGTCGGGGGTTAATTCTTTCAAATCGCCAACCCCTTCGTTTTTAATTTTTGCGTATTGCAAAACCTTAACGCCCTTATTCATCGCGGCGACCTTGACGGGGCACGGCGTCAAAACCATTTTTCTCCCGACGGGTTTGTCGGGTTGAGTTACGACGGCGACTACGTTATAGCCGTTATCTATCAACGCGTTGAGCGACGGTACGGCAAAATCGGGCGTACCCATAAACACTATTTTCAAATCAGTCTTCATCGAACACCTTTACCGCTTTGTCGGTATATACGATTCCGTCTAAATGGTCGTATTCGTGGCAAATACATTTCGCGAAAAAGTCTTCCGCTTCGATTTCAAAAAATTCGCCGTTTCTGTCCTGCGCTCTGACTTTAACGTATTGCGGTCTTATAACGAAACCGTGTTTTTTCGGTATGGACAAACAGCCTTCTATATCTTTTCTCTTGCCTTTTTGCTTTATTATTTCGGGGTTGATAAACTCGAAGTACCCTTCTTTAACGTCGCATACGAACATGCGTCTTAAAACGCCTACCTGAACGGCGGCAAGTCCCGCCCCTTCCGCTTTCGTAAGCGTGTCTTTCATATCGTCTAAAAGTTCGTGGGTTTTAGCAGAAAAATCCGTTACGGGAAAGGATTTTTTTCTCAATACTTCGTCGCCTAAAAGCACAATGTTTCTAATCGCCATATTATATTTTACCTCAATTCATGCTTGCGGGGTTTTCTTCAACGCTTAACGTAACTTCCGCAGTCGTGTATTTTTTCGCTATGTAGTATATTTCGTCGACAACGTTTTGCGTTTCGCCCGCAAGTCTTAACAATATCTGATATCTGAACTTGTTTTGTATTCTCTTTACGGGAGCTTTCATGCAGTTTGCGAAAACGAAATTGTCCTGAAACTTTTCTCTCAACGCTTTTACGTCGCCGAAAGCGTATTTTACCGCTTCGATACATTCCCCTTCGTCCGTAGAAGTCGCAAGCACTCTCACTACTTTCGCAAACGGCGGGAACTTTGTCGCTTGTCTTACCGAGAGTTCTCTTTCAAAAAAACCTTCGTAGTCGTAAGCCGTGGCAAACCCTAATATATAGTTATCGGGCGAATACGTTTGCAAAACGACTTTGCCTTGCTTGTCCGCTCTGCCGCTCCTGCCCGCGACTTGCGTTATGAGTTGAAACGTACGTTCCCCGCTTCTGTAATCGGAAAAATGCAAACTCATATCCGCGTCGATAATTCCTACGAACGTAACGTCGGGAAAATCGTGCCCCTTGGCTATCATTTGCGTGCCGACCAGAATGTCCGCCCGCCGTTCCTGAAACGCCGTCAATATTTTTAAATGCCCGTCCTTATTCGCCGTCGTGTCGTTGTCCATTCTGAGTATTTTCGCTTCGGGAAAGAGTTTTTGCAGTTCCAAAACGACTTTTTGCGTACCCAACGCGCCGTACCGTAAAAACTTGCTTCCGCATGCGGGACATTGCGTTATCATGTGATATTTCGCTCCGCAATAATGACATTTGAGCGAATCGTCGTCATAGTGATAGGTAAGCGAAACGTCGCAATCTTTACATTTGGGAACGTAACCGCATTCGGTACAAATAACGTATTGCGAATACCCCCTGCGGTTTAAGAATATCATTGCTTGCCCGCCGTCGTCAAGACAGTTTTTAAGTTCTTCTTTCATCGCCGACGAAAACTCGGTGTGGTTACCGCGACGAATCTCTTTTCGCATATCGGCGATAATGATTTCGGGCAACGGTTTTTTGTTTATTCTGTCCGGCATAACCGCAAGATTATACACGCCTTTCTTCGCTGAATTATAAGTTTCTATCGACGGAGTCGCGCTGCCCAAAACTATTTTCGCGCCGTTGAACTTCGCCCTGAAACACGCGATTTCGAGAGTGTTGTATCTCGGACTTTTTTCGCTCGAATAACTCGAATCGTGTTCTTCGTCGATAATAATCAACCCGACGTTTTCTATCGGCGAAAAAATCGCGCTTCTCGCCCCGATGACGACTCTTGCGTCGCCGTTGCGGAGCCGCCACCATTCGTCGTATTTTTCGCCCGCGGTAAGTCCGCTGTGGAATATCGCCGCGACGTTGCCGAATCTCGCCCTTAATTGCCGTAACATTTGCGGAGTCAACGCGATTTCGGGAACGAGCATTATTGCCGTTCTTCCCTTTTCGAGCGTATCGTTTATGAGTTTCAGGTAAACTTCCGTTTTTCCGCTACCCGTTACGCCGTATAGTAAAGTTACGGTTTTATCCGTGTTTTTTATGCTTTCGACCGCTTTTTCCTGTTTGTCGGTAAGCGTTATTTCTTTCTTGTTCTCGTTTAAATCGGAATAAGGCGAACGTTCCACCTTAACGTCTTTAACGAAAAACACGCCTTTTTCTATCAGTCCGTTTATCGCGCTCGCGCCGAACATTTTCGCAAGCGCGGGGAACTTTTCTTCGCCGCGTTTCAAAAGATATTCGTATGCTTCCTGTTTTTTTGCTTTTTTGCCTATAATCTCGTCGGCGTTCGCTATTCCCGTCAGACAAACCGCTCTTACCGTTTTTTCGCCTATTTCGTCCCGACGCATTTCGGACGGTAAAAACAGCCTTAACGCAAGCGTTTTCGTTACGTGGTAACGCCTTTGAATATAATCCGCCGTTTTTAGCGATTCTTCCGTCAACGCGGGTATATCTTCCGATACGCCGATTATGCTTTTGATTTTAGTTTTATCGAAATCCGTATCGTCTTTGATTTTTACGACGACGCCGTTAATTTTTCGCGCGCCGAAAGGGACGATAACGCGACTTCCGACGAATACGTTACCGCTGTCGAACTTATAATCGAATTTTCTGTCGACTTTGCTATTAGTGATATCTACCATTACTTCGGCGTACATAGTTTTTTCCTTGATTAGGCAAAAGGTCCGTCGGTCGGACGAACCTTTTATATCAGTCTTTCGTTATGGTTATATTGTCGTTCGCGATTTCTTTCGCGGCGACGGTCAAGGGTTTGTCTTTACCCAAAGTATCTTCGTTAATCGCTATCGAATGGTCTAAAATCTCTCTTGCTCTTTTAGAACAAACGACGCAAAGTCCGTACTTTGAGTTTGTCTTTTTTACTAAATTATCTATTGCGGGTTTTTGTATCATTGTATGTCCTCACTGTTTATTTTTTTCATCGTTTATTATTTCGCGCACCTTATCGTAGGTCGCGTTCAAATCGTCGTTCACGACAACGTAGTCGTACTCGTCTTTAAGCCCTAACTCGAACTCTACTCTCGCAAGCCTTAATTTGATTTTGTCTTCCGTTTCTGTGTTTCTCGCTATCAGCCTGTGTTTGAGTTCGTCAAGCGAAGGCGGAGTAATCATTATCAGAACGGCGTCGGGAAAGTTCTTTTTTATCGCAAGTCCGCCGTCGACGTCTATTTCAAGCAAAACGTCGCGATTTTCAAGTTGTTTTAAAACGTAATCCTTAGGCGTTCCGTAATAGTTTTCAAAGTGCATCGAATATTCGAGCAACTCTTTGTTCGCTATTTTCGTTTCAAACTCTTCTTTCGTAATAAAGAAATATTCTCTGCCGTCGACTTCGCCTTTTCTCGGTTTTCTGGTCGTGCAGGAAATCGACAAGGCTATGTTTTTATCTTTTTCGCATAAAAGGTTGGCTATCGTTCCTTTGCCTACGCCCGAAGGTCCGGATATTACAAATAAAATATTTCTCATAATCACTCGATGTTTTGTACTTGCTCGCGGATTTTTTCTATTTCGTTTTTCATCGCAAGCGCGGTACGCGTTACCGTTATGTCGTTTGCTTTTGAACAAATCGTGTTCGTTTCCCTGTTAAACTCCTGCATCAAAAAGTCGAGTTTTTTACCCGAGTTTTCTTCTTTGGTCAAATCTCTGAATTGCGATATGTGAGAAGAAAGCCTTGTCATTTCTTCGTCGATGTTCGCTTTGTCCGTAAAGAACGCGACTTCGTTTAAAAATCTCGTTTCGTCGTACTTGACGTCGGCAAGCGCGTCGGCAATTCTCTTTTTAAGTTTTTCGGCGTAATCTTTCGCCACGAGCGGCGCTCTTTGTCTGACTTCTCCCAACAAATCTTCGACGGTTTGTACTCTGCCGAGCATATCGACGCAAAGTTTTTCGCCTTCTCTTTTTCTCATAACGTTAAGTTTATCGAGCGCGTCGTTTAACGTTTGTACCAACGGCGTTTCCATAAAAGAATAGTCGTCCGCGACGTTTTTATCTCTCAAAACGTCGGGCAATCTTAACATGCTCGAAACAGTCAGGTCGTTTTCGATACCGTATTCTGTAGTAAGCGTTTTAGCCATACCGATATAGTTCTCCACCGCGCCGACGTTCAATTCGTATTCCGCGCTGTCTTCTCTCAAATCGGAAAAACTTATAAACACGTCGACGTGTCCGCGAATTATTTTAGCCGATACCGTTTTTCGTATCAAGTCTTCAAAAGCGGAAAATATTCTCGGCGATTTTACGTTTAAATCAAGATTCTTATTGTTTACGGTTTTTATTTCAACGGTCAGATTAAACTTTTCGTCGGTATAATCCGCCCTGCCGTAGCCCGTCATGCTGTACATATAACACACCTTCTTTCGATAATTAATTTATTATAACATAAAAACTCGTAAATATCAAGAACTTATCAAGTTTTTAAACTCATTTTCGTCAATAACTTTTATTCCGAGTTTATTCGCCTTGTCGAGTTTACTGCCGGCAGACTCGCCCGCTATCACGAGAGTTGTGTTTTTCGTTACGCTTGACTGACATTCTCCGCCGAAATCTTCTATGATTTTCTGAGCGTCGCTACGCTTGAAATCAACGAGCGTTCCCGTCAACACGACTCGTTCTCCGCTGAAAACTCCCTGTTTTTTTTCGTTATCGTATTTTATCTCTACGCCCGAATCGAACAACGCGTTTATTTCCCGTATATTATATTCGTCGCGCAGATAGTTATAAATGCACTCCGCCGTTATTTCCCCGACGTCGTCTAATTTTGCCAACGTTTCCTTATCGGCGGTGTTCAGGTCTTCAAACGTTTTGAAAATCTTCGACAAGTCCCTTGCCGTTTTTTTACCGACGTTGTCGATACCGAGCGCGTAAATGAATCGAGCGAAATCTACTTTCTTTGATTTTTCTATCGCCTTTAACAAATTGTCCGCCTTTTTATCGCCGAAGCCGTCCAGCTTCGACAAGTCGTCGTAAGTCAGTTTGTACAGTTCCGAAAAACAATCCGTTTTCAAAGCGTCGAAAAGTTGGCTTGCCGTCTTTTCCGAAAACCCGTCGATATTCATTCCTTCTTTCGACGCAAAGTTTGAAAGGTTTGCTACAACTCTCGGTTTGCAGTCTTTGTTCGGGCAAAACAAATTCGCGCCGACTTCGATTATTTCGCTGCCGCAATAAGGACAAACTTTCGGGGGTACTACGTCCGCCGAATCGTCGTAATATTCCGTCGTTCCCAAAATCTCGGGAATAACTTCGTTGGAGCGTCTTATCAAAACTCTCGACGGGACTTTGACTCCTTTTCTGAGTATATCTCCCATATTGTTCAACGTCGCTTTTTGCACGGTCGCCCCAGCAAGGTCGACGGGTTCGAGCAACGCGAGCGGAGTTAGTTTTCCCGTTCTTCCGACTTGCCAGACGACTTTTTTCAATTTCGTGGTAACTTCTTCCGCAGTGAACTTAAAAGCGATTGCCCAACGCGGAAACTTGTCCGTGCTGCCTAATTCTTCCCGCGTTTTGAAATCATTCACCTTAACGACGGCTCCGTCAGTTAAAATATCTAGTGTTTTTCTTGATTTTTCGATTTCTTTTATCGCAGACATAACTTCCGAAATATTATGGCAAATCTTTAAAAACGGGTGTACTTTAAAACCGTTTTTCTTCAAAAACTCAACGCATTCTATTTGCGAATCGAGTCTGCCCTCCGACATATAGTTTACGTTGTAAAACATTATTTCGGGGTGGCGGGAAGCGGTTACTTTCGGATCGAGATTTCTTATCGCGCCCGCGACTGCGTTCCTTGCGTTTTTCAAATATTCTTTTGCCGTTTCGTTGTATTTTTCAAGTACGGAAAGTCGAATAATCGCTTCGCCCTGTACTTCCAAAGTGCCTTTATAATCTATCGTGAGAGGAAAACTTTTTATCGTCAAAACCTGCTCCGTTACGTCTTCTCCTTCGATACCGTTTCCGCGCGTGGTTGCCCGTACGAACTTGCCGTTATCGAACGTTATGCAAATGGTCAATCCGTCGAACTTATACTCGACGGTATAGTCGATTTCGCTCGAATCGATTTTGCGTATTCTGTTCTCGAACGCGATTATTTCTTCTTCCGTGAGAGCCTTGTCAAGGCTATACAGCCGTTGAAGATGTTTATGTTTTTTAAACGCCGAAATAGGTTCTCCCCCTACCCGTTTCGTCGGCGAATCGAACAAAACCACGCCGCTTTCTTTCTCCAAATTAACGAGTTCGTCGTAAAGTTTGTCGTACTCGCCGTCGGATACCGTCGGGTTGTCCAGAACGTAATACTCGTAAGCGTATTTATTAAGTTTGTCGACAAGTTCTCTCATTCTATCCATTATAACAACTCCAAGGGCGCGAATTTGAGCGCCAAAGATTTTACACCTATACCTTTAAACGCGACGTCGGCTACTTCGTTGCCCTGCGCGCCTTTGACTAAAATTATCGTACCTATGCCGAACTTCGGGTGGCGTACGAGTTTGCCCGGCGAAAACTTGCTCGTGTCGCCGTTTTTGACTTCTTGCTTCACGCCCGAATTAGACAACATTCTGTGCGCGTAACCGCTGTTGTACCCGCCGTGATTTTCGCTTGGCAATTCTTCGTCGATATACCGCTCTTTTCTATTGTTGAACGAGTCGTCCCTATTAGGCGAAATATATGCCGTTTTCGCGGGTTTTAAGCCTAATTCGTCGGCTAATTCTTTAATAAAATCCGACTGAGCCGTAAATCTTCTGTCGCCGTACAAAAACCTGCTTCTCGCTCTCGTTAAATAAAGCCGTTCTCTCGCTCTCGTGATAGCGACGTACATAAGCCGTCTTTCTTCTTCCGTTTCGTCGGGAGAGTCCCCCGCGCGAACCAACGGAAACACGGTGTTGTCGAGCCCGCAAATAAATACCGTTTTAAACTCCAACCCTTTCACCGCGTGAACGGTTGCGACGGTTACGACGTTATCGCTTTCGATATCGTCCGTATCCGAACTCAATGTTACCGAGTTAAGATAATCGGAAAGTTTCGCGTCCGCGTTGGCGCGTTCAAACTCTGCGACCGAGTTTATCAATTCGTCGATATTCATCTTTTTCGACTTGTTTTCTTCCGTATCTTCGTTGAACAAGTCGGCGAACTTGGCGTCCTGAATGACTTCTTTGACCAGATTCGTAAGTGTATCCGTTTCCTTTTTAACGATAAACTTCGTTATAAGGTTTCGGAACTCCACGATTTTTTCTTTCGCCGCTTTGCCGATTTCGAGATTGTCGACGTCGACAACCGCATCGAACAAACATAAACCCGAACCTTTCGCGTATTCCCGCATCTGAGAAATCGTTTTTTCGCCGATACCCCTTTTCGGGTAGTTTATGATACGCAAAAACGCTTCGTTGTCCAAAGGGTTGTTTATCAATTTCAAATAAGCGGTTACGTCTTTGATTTCTTTACGCTCGAAGAATCTGAATCCGCCGAAAATCCTATAAGGAATACCGTATTTCATAAACTCTTGCTCGTACGAACGAGAAAGGGCGTTAACGCGCATCAAAACGGCGAAATCCGAATAATCGTATTGCCCCGTATACACAAGGCTTTTTATTTGAGTGGCTGTGTAAGTGGCTTCGGACAACTCGTCGTCGGCAATATAAAATTGCGGTTTTACCCCGTCTTCGTTTTCCGTCCAAAGCACCTTTTCCCTACGGGAACGGTTGTTTTTTATTATATGATTGGCAAGCGAAATTATCTTTTTCGTCGACCTGTAATTCTGTTCAAGTTTATACACTTTGGCATTCTTGAAATCTTTGTCGAAGTCAAGCATGTTGCCTATTCTCGCGCCGCGCCAACTGTAAATGCTTTGGTCGTCGTCGCCTACGACGAACAAGTTGCCGTGCGCGGACGCAAGCAGTCTGATTATTTTATACTGTATGACGTTGGTGTCCTGAAACTCGTCGACGTGTATGTATTTGAACCGATACGCGTATTGTTGCAATATTTCGGGATAATCCACGAACAGTTCGTACGTTTTGACTAGCAAGTCGTCGAAATCGAGAGAGTTTGCTTCCCGCAACGCTCTGTCGTAAAGTTTCATTATCTCGACGTACATTCTTATACTCGGAATCGTAGAATTTCTCAACAAATATTCTTCGGGCGTCAAGCACTCGTTTTTTGCGTTGGAAATATGGAACTTGGCTTGTTTAAGTTCCTTTTCGTCCGCTTTCATATCCGTGAGTATTCTTTTGATAACCCTTTCTTTGTCCGTGTCGTCGTATATCGTAAAATCGGGCGTGTACCCCATAACGACTATATTCGCGCGTAAAATCCTTACGCTCATGCTGTGTATCGTCGATACCCAAAGGTTTTCCGAATCGGGCACAGCCGCCGACAAACGGCTTTTCATTTCGTCCGCCGCTTTGTTCGTGAACGTGATTGCCAACACGTTTTCGCACGGTACGTGCAAATCGTTGACGATATGGGCGATTCGGCTGGTAAGTACTCTCGTTTTACCGCTCCCCGCGCCCGCAATTACCAAAACCGCGCCTTCGGTGTCCATAACGGGTTTTATTTGTTCTTCGTTTAATCGTATCAAATAGTTATCCATATTAAAAAGTATACCACAATCACCCTTTTTTTTCAATTATTTAATAAACAAACTTTACACATTTACTAATTCGTGCTAAAATATATATAACATCTTTCAGGAGCATTTCTATGAAGAAACGTTGGATTTACGGAAAAACCGTTTTAATTACGGGCGGCGCAAGCGGAATCGGCGCGGGTATATCGCAAAAATTGATTACGGAATACGATTGCAACGTCATCGCCGTAATCATCAATAAAAACGGGTTCGACGAGTTTATTACGTCGCTCGGCGACAAAGCCGACAAGTTTTCGTACCTTATGTACGACGCTTCCAAATACGAGTCCTGGCTCGAAATAAAAAAGCACCTCGAAGACAAAGGTATTCAGGTCGACATGCTTATCAATAACGCGGGAATCTTTCCCAGATTCGACAGGTACGAGCATTATACGAAAGAACAACTCGAACTGTGCGTAAACGTAGATTTTTACGCCCCCGCGTACGCTATTATGGTAATGTACGACCATATAATAAAATCCGAAACGCCCGCGTTCGTTACCGTTTCGAGTTCGGCGGCGTTATGCCCATTGCCCGGTACTTCTTTATATACCGCGGCGAAAGCGGCAAGCAAAAGCCTTACCGAATGTTTCGGGTTGGAACACCCCGAGTTTTACGTAGGGTATATTTGTCCGGGGTTTACAAAAACGAATCTTTTCGTCAATCAGGCGGAAGATATGAGCAAAAACAAACTCATCTCTTCGTTTATGTCTAACCGCGACTCTATGGTTAAAAAAATCGTAAAAGGAATCGTAAAAAAGAAAAGGCGTATGGTTTTCGGCTCGGACGCGTGGTTTATGCGGGTTATGTATAAGTTTTTCCCGAGAACGAGTCCCCGATTCATCGGTCGCGTTATGAAAAAATCCAAACAAAAAGTTTTCGCAGATATTTTTAATAAAGACGAGTAAGTTTAACGGCTCGCGGAAGACAAATCTTCCGCGAGCCGTTTTCAATATTTTTATTGCGTTAACGCGTTGTTTAAACGAAAAAAAATACTTTTTGCGTTTGGACATATTGTTTCGGCGGGCAACCTTTGTTGCTCTCCGTGAACGTCGTTAAGTTATTTATTTGGCACTATGACCGCGACGTGCCTTTGTAAAACGTCTATGTCGACAGGTCCGCACATTCCCTTTTCGCCGTCAAGGTTCCACCTTACTTCTTCGGGAATGCTCAATTTTAATTTGCCCGTGCAATAATGCTCGTAATCGGATTTCCAACCGTGTCTGAATCTGTGCGCGCAAACTTTTATTCCGCAAACGAAATAGTTAAGCACTTTGAAAAAAGCGTTTACTTTATGATACCCTTTGGGGTTTTTCACCTGTTTTATAAAAAACAAGTCGATTTTACCGTCCTGCAAATCCGCCTGACGATAAACGTATCTCGAAGCGACGTGTTTGCTGTTCAGCACCATCAAAAACTCGCAGTTCGTTTCGATATGTTTGTTTTCAAAATCAAGCGTTACTCCGAAATCTTTGAGTTTCAGTTCGTTTTTAAGTACTTCAAAAGCGTAAGCGACTTTGCCGTACTTTTTCTTTTCTTTTTGCTCGGCCAAATACGAACAGCCCGTAAACGCCCCCGCGCACACGACGTAAAACGCGTATTGCTCGTTAATCTTTATCAAATCGTAAGTATCGACTTTGCCCTTCAACACGTTGCGCAACGCCTTTTTGAGCCGCACGGGTATTTTAAGCGAATGGGCGATGTCGTTGACCGTTCCGCCCGGTAAATATCCGAGAACGGGTCGGTTTTCGTTTTCGCCGAGTCCTTGTACTATTTCGTTAAAAGAACCGTCCCCGCCGTAAAACACTATCGCGTTATATTTGCCGCAAGCGTTTTTTGCCTGAACGGTCATATCCCCCGCGCATTTCGTTGCGTACACGTCGACTTCGTCATATTTTTCAAGCAGTCTTGATCTTATGTAGTCGATTTTTTTGTTAATTTTCCCCTTTCCGCTGACGGGGTTGTAAATAAACAAACAATTCATAAAACAAAAACAGGCGGTTACCATTCAAGCAACCGCCGTATTCCTTAAATAATTTTATTCGGCGGCAAGTTCGTCGTCGACAACCGGTTCAACCGGAGCCGCTAACTCGCCGTGTACTTTCTTTTTCTTGCCGTTAAACTCTATATCGCCGTCAAACGTGTTGCCGTTTACCGTGCAGTTGGAAACGGTTACGAAATGCGGTTTCCAAACAACGTAAGAACCGTAAAATTCAAGTCTGTTATTGTCGTACTTACCGTTTACTTCGTAAGAATGTCTCGCTTTTTCGCCGACTTTCAATACGCCTTTAACGATTTTATCGCAACGAGAAAAATCTACCGTTGCGCGTTTTTTAAAGAGTTTGCCTTTAATTGTGAGATTGTATACACCTGCTTCCATTATCAAATCCTCCTAACGTCATTATTATTTATACCATAAAATAAATTATTTGTCAATATTTACTTTATTTTTTTTACGATTTTTTGTATAATTTTCTTATATTCTTACATTTTTAGGAGAAAAAATATGAATTACCACATTTCGACGGGCTTGATTTTGCAAAACTTCAACCCGAAGACCGAATGTCCCCTTTGCGAAATAAAACAAATCGTAGAAAAAAATATCGTCGAACAATTCCTTAACGAAGCGGTTATGGTCGACTCGGCGCGCGACAAAGTAAACAAGAAAGGATTCTGCGCTCATCATTACGACATGATGGTCGCTCGCCAAAACAAACTCGGCGTGGCGTTGCAAACGTTGACGCGGCTGGATAAAACCATTATGAAAATAATCGAACCGCCAAAAAACTACAAGGCTGCCGTCAAACAAGCGACGGAACTCGAAAACGCCCTTTCGTCCTGTCTTATTTGCGACCTTATAAACGACAATATGGTAAGATATTACAAAACCGTCGCTCAAATGTTTTATAACGAGCCGAAGTTTAAAGATATGCTTTTATCGACCAAAGGTTTTTGTCTGCACGATTACCTGAACTTGTTAAAATATTCAAACGAAGCAAAATCGAAAACGGAAGAGTACGTTAAATGTTTAGCCGAACTGCAAACGAAAAACATCGAGCGTATGCAAAAAGAACTGCAATGGTTTTGCGACAAACACGATTACCGCAACCGCGATTTGCCTATCGGTACGAGCGCGGACATTTTGCCGCGTATGAGAACGAAATTGTATACGAAACCTACCAAATAACCGCAAAAAAAGCACACGGCCGACGAGTTCTCGTCAGCCGTGTTTTTTATTAAACGTCTTGCTTTATCACGTCTTTGATTTTTGAAATGAGCGCGTCCCCGCCGTAACCCGATTCCGCCGACGTCGCTATAATGTCAAGCGCGGTCATTTTAAGTTCGTTTGCCAAAAACGTTACCTGCGGTTTGATTTTGCTTTTGCCGAGTTTGTCCGCTTTCGTCGCGATAATCGTAAAAGGCAGTCTGTACGCGTACAAATAATTTATCATATTTCTGTCGTCTGCCGTCGGAGAATGTCTTATGTCTATAAGCGACAAGACGTGGTGTATCTCCGTCGCGTTGAAAAACTCTTCCATAAGATTAGCCCATTTCGCCTTTTCCGTTTTCGATACGTTGGCAAAACCGTACCCCGGTAAATCCGCTAAAATAAAGTCCCCGAAATCGAAATAATTAACGAGTCTTGTTCTGCCCGGAGTAACGGATGTTCTCGCTAATTTTTTCTGCCCTGCGATAAAGTTGATGAGCGAACTCTTACCGACGTTCGACTTGCCCGCTATGGCGATTATTTTTTTGTCCGTTTTCAAAAAGTCGTTCGCGTTCGCTACCGACGTTATAAACGAGCCTTTTAACTTTTCCATTATAATTCCTTTATCGCTTTCTTAAACACTTCGTCGATTCTCGAAACGGGCGCGAATTTGATTTTGCCGCGTATCTCTTCGGGAATATCCGAAACGTCTTTTTGGTTGCCTTTGGGTATAATTACGTTGTTAATTCCCGCTCTGTACGCAGCGAGCGCTTTTTCTTTAAGCCCGCCTATCGGCAAGACTCTGCCCGTCAAGGTGATTTCACCCGTCATCGCGACTTTACCCGAAACTTTTTTGTTGGTAAAAGCCGACAAAATCGACGTTGCGAGCGTTACGCCCGCGCTGGGACCGTCTTTTGGCGTCGCCCCTTCGGGAACGTGAATGTGAACGTCCGTGTTCTCAAACCGATCTGCGTCTATTCCGTACGTTTCGGCGTGAGATTTTATAAAACTCAACGCGATTCTTGCCGATTCTTTCATTACTTCGCCGAGTTTACCCGTAAGTTGAATATCGCCTTTGCCTTTCATTAGCGCGACTTCTATGTTTAAAGTAACCCCGCCGACCTGAGTCCAGGCAAGTCCCGTCGTTACGCCTACCGCGTCTTCCCGTTTATAATCGTCTTTGTCGATTTTTTCGGGGCCTAAAAACTCGGGTACGTTTTCTTTCGTTACGACTATTTTGTCCGTAAACTCTCCGCACGCGATTTTCGTCGCTACTTTTCTGCAAATAGCCGATATTTCGCGTTCAAGATTTCTTACGCCCGCTTCCGACGTGTAATTCTCTATTACTTTTTTGATTCCGTCTTCCGTGAACTCTATACGGTCTTTGTCGATACCGTTTTCGGCGATTTGTTTGGGCGCTAAATATCTGTCGGCAATGCAAACCTTTTCTTCTTCCGTATAACTGCCGATTTCTATTACTTCCATTCTGTCAAGCAACGGAGCGGGAATGGATTCGAGCGTATTCGCGGTCGTTATAAACATAACCTCCGACAAATCGTAAGGTATTTCCAGATACCTGTCCCTGAACGAATTGTTTTGTTCGGGATCCAAAACTTCTAAAAGCGCGCTTGCGGGATCGCCTTGAATATCTTTGCCTATCTTGTCGATTTCGTCAAGCAAAAACACGGGATTTACGGTGTTGGAGCGTTGCATTGCGTAAATGATTCTGCCCGGCATTGCGGCAACGTAAGTTCTTCTGTGTCCCCTTATTTCCGACTCGTCCCTGACGCCGCCCAAACTCATACGGACGAACTTTCTGTCAAGCGCTCTCGCTATCGATTTGGCTATCGACGTTTTGCCGACGCCCGGCGGGCCTACGAAACATAATATAGGCCCTTTTATTTTGCCCGTAAGTTTTATTACCGACAAATATTCGAGTATTCTTTCTTTGACTTTTTGCAGTCCGAAATGGTCTTCGTCGAGTATTTCTTTCGCCTTGTTTATATCTTCGGTATCGACGGATTTTTCACTGAACGGCAAATCTAATATCTGGTCGACGTAGTTTAGTAAAATCGTGTACTCGGGCATGTTTGGAGAAAGTTTGTCGAGTTTTTTGATTTCCTTCAAAACTTTTTCTTCCGATTCTTTCGGCATACCCTTCGCTTTAATCTTGTCCGCAAGTTTTTCGCCTGCGTCCGCGTCGTCGCCGAGTTCGTCGTGTATCGCTTTTATTTGTTCTCTGAGCAAATATTCTTTTTGATTTTTATCTATGCTCTTTTTAACCGTCGCGTTGATTTTTCTTTCGATTTTAGCGACTTCGATTTCTTTTTGTATCAACCCGTAAAACGCCACCAAACGAGAATAAGTGTCGTCTTCTTCCATAAGCGTCTGGGAATCGGGATATTTAAACTGCGCGACGGAAGCCGCGTTGTTGACGAATTCGTTTGCGTCCGTAATGTTTAAAATCGCGTCGAACACGTCCTTGTTCGCGCTCGTCTTTTTGTCAAGCACTATAAACTGCGCGAAAGACTCCTTAGCCAAAGACAAAGCCGCCTGCGTGTCTATCTCGTCGGACGGTAAAAAGTCCTTTTTCTCGAAAGTTACGAAATCGAAATCGTCGCCCTTTTCGTACCCGACGATTTGCGCTCTGAAAAGCCCCCTGACGTTGACTTTTTGCATTTTCGTAGCGAGTTTCGCTATTTGCGCCACTATCGAAATAACGCCCGTTTTATAAACGTCTTCTTCGGCGGGAACTTCTTTCTGAACGTCTTTCTGGGTTACAATCATAAGAGGCAACCCGTGTTTAAGCGCGTAGTCGACAGCCTTAATCGACCGTTCCCTACCCACGTCGAGTCCCGCTATCGTACCCGGAAAAAGCACCTTTCCTCTCAACACGAGAACGGGTACTTTTTCAACGTTCGTCAAATCGATATTTTTTGTTACGTTTTCTTCAAGTATAATAGTTTTTTGTTCCATATTTTTTCCACTTTATGCGTAGGTTTATTTTTCAAGTATACACCCTTTCGTTATTTTTTGCAATAGTTTTCAATCACATAAGCGACAGCGTCGTCTTTAAAGTCGGGCGCAATCGCGTCCGCTTTGCGTTTCAGCGTTTCGTTTCCGTCCCCGACGGCGACGCCGAGCCCGGCGACTTCTATCATGCTTATATCGTTACTGCTGTCCCCGATGGCGATTACGTCTTTCAAATCGATTCCGTAATGCTCCGCTATAATTTTAACGGCGTTTCCTTTGTTCGTTTTTTTATCGATAATTTCCGTTAAAAAATACGCACCGCTGTTGACTTCGAGTTCGGGAAACTCTTTTGAATAAAAGTCGATTTTAGCCCCTATTTCTTCGTTCGGGTTCATTATGCAAATCTTTTGGCAAACGGCGTTGTTTTTCAAAACGAAATCGGATAATTTTCCGTCGACTTTTATACACGGCGTGCCGCTCGACTTTACGTAAAAATCCGTATATTCGTTAAGCCTGTCCGTATAATGCACGTCGTTTACGAAAACGTTAAGATGCTCGTTAAGACTTTCAGCCTTTACCAAAAACCTGTAAGCCGTTTCGGCGTCTATTCCGCCGTTTAATATGAGTTCGCCGTTTTTAAGGCGTATTACCGCGCCCTGATATGCTATTACGTCGCAATCTATGTTGTTTACAGCCAAAATGTTCTTTATCGAAGCAGTCATTCGTCCCGTACAAACTACGAATATCCCGCCCGCGCGTTGATATTCTTTGACGGCGGTTATATTTTTTTGAGATATTATATTCGGTCTTATACCGAGAGTCATGTCGTAGTCGCACGCGATAAGTTTATATTTCAAGTCTTCTCTCCTTTGTGAAAATACGCGTATATTTCTTTCGCAAGCGTTTCGCCTATACCTTCGACGGCAGCAAGTTCTTTTACGCTCGCTTTTTTAATTTTTGAAACGTCGCCGAACGCATTCATCAGATTTTGCCGTTTAACCTTGCCAACCCCGTCGATTTCCGTCAAAACGCTTTCGAGCGATTTCTTGTTGTGGAGTTGTCTGAAATAGGTTACGGCGAATCTGTGCGCTTCGTCGCGAATCCGTTGCATCAATTTTAAAACGTAATCGTGCCGATCGATTATTATCGACTCGGATTGTTTAGTCGTGTAAATCTCTTCTTCCCGTTCGGCAAGCGCGACCAAATCTATATCGTTTACGTTAAACTCGTCGAATACTTCTTTTACGCTCGACAGTTGTCCTTTTCCGCCGTCGATTATAATCAAATCGGGTTTTTCAAAGTTTTCGTCGCCCGCGCGCAATCTCGTAAGCCGTCTTCTCATCATTTCCTGATGGCTTGCGTAGTCGTTCGCTCCTTCTACTGTTTTTATTTTAAACTTACGGTACAAATCTTTCGCGGGTTCGCCGTCGATAAACACTACCATAGACCCCACTTTATCCACGCCGCTTACGTTTGAAATATCGTAACATTCCGCCCGTCTCGGATAGTTATCCAGACTTAAAACCTTTTGGAGTCTTGCGCAGGCGTTCACCGTCATGTCGTCTTTATGGTTGATTTTGTCGATAACTTTGTCAAGATAATCTTTCGCGTTGTTTTCCGCCATGTCGCTTATTTGCTTTCTTACGCCCTGTTTCGGGTGTATAACCGACAATGATTTATTGAAATACGTTTTGAAATAATTTTCCAAAAGGTCGGCGTCGACTTCAAGATTGACTATTATTTCGTCGGGGAGTTCGACTTCGTTTTTATAATATCGGATAATAAATTGAGTCAAGTCGTCGGCAAGCCCGTCGAAAGACACGTCGAAGTCGTAATTTTTACCGCCTACCATTCTGCCGCTTCTCACGAACAGCATATTGACAGCCGTATAAATGTTGTTGGACGTAAGGCTTATCACGTCGGCGTTGATAAATCTGTTAAGCGAAGTTATTCGTTTGAGTTTGATTTTGTCGAGCATCATAAGTTTTTCTTTGTAACTTTGCGCGATTTCAAACTCTTCCTTATCGGCGAACGCCGTCATTTTTTCTTTCAGAATCTTTTCGGGCGCGTCGTCGTTGCCGTTCAAAAAGTCCAAAGCCCCTTCTACCCGTTTTGCGTAGTCTTCTTGTGCTACGAGCCCCGCGCATTCGCCCGAACATTTCCCTATATGGTAGTTTAAGCAAACTTTTTGAAGTTTATTAGCGTTTATCTTAATATCGCACGGTCTTATCGAATACGTTTGATTTATTACGTCTATTACGTCGCGTACGGACACGCCGCCCATAAACGGTCCGAAATATTTCGCGCCGTCTTTCCTTATTCTTCTCGTAACGGTGAATGTCGGAAAGTCTTCTTTTAAGTTTATCTTTATATACGGGTACGTTTTGTCGTCCTTCAAAAGAATATTATAGCGCGGTTTATATTTTTTTATTAAATTGTTTTCAAGAGAAAGCGCGTCGATTTCGCTTTTCGTGATAATATACTCGAAATCGACGATATTGTTTACCATAGCCGCGACTTTCGCAGTTTTGACGTTTGAGTAAAAATATTGCCTTACCCTGTTTTTTAAAACTTTCGCTTTGCCGACGTAAATGACGTTGCCGTTTTTATCTTTCATTATATACACGCCCGGCTCGTCGGGTAAAAGTTTTAACTTCTCTTCAATAACGCTCATAATATAATTATACATACTTATTTGAAAAATTACAAGAGAAAAGGAAGACGTTTTTTCGTCTTCCTTTAAAATCAAAGGGTTGCAAACTGCGAATTCTTTAAATCCGCGTACTCTTTTTGCGCGCCTAAATCCGTATTGTTTCTCGTAACTTCGTCGTCGAGCGTAAGGTTTAAGTTAATGTTCGGTTTCAATATACCCGCAAGCGACATCGCCGTGCCGATTGAAAGTCGGGTGGGATAACCGTTGTTTACGCCGATGCTTATTTCGACGTCCTTGTTGACTGCAATCATATCGTCGCTGAACACCAAAGCGTCTTTTGAAAGCACGATTTTCGATACGCCGTCGGCGTACGTTACGCTCTTTAACAAGTTAGCCAAATCGTAGTCGACGGTCATCGTAGACCCTGCGAACTTGTTGACTATATTACCAAGATTCGCCAGCCATACGACGAGCGACATCGTGTCGAGTTTGCCGTCTTTCATAAAATCCAGATTAGATTTATATTCGACGGAAGACCCGTTTACCGTTCTCTTGAACAAAATCAAGTCGGGATATCTCGTGTCGACGAATATTTCCGACACGGTTTTATCTTTTACAATCGAAACGACCATTGAAATCTTCGGCAAATCAATCGTCAGGTGATACGCCGAGAACGGAGTCGTTACGGGGTTGCCGTAATAGTCTACGTCGCCCGTTTCGTATCTGTCGATTTTCGCTTCGAGCCCTACGTCCGCTTTGGGCGAATCGAGAGTTACGTTGCCCGTTATCTTATAGTGTCTGCCGTTGACGAGATTTATTATCGAATCGGTAAGGTTCTTTATCGCGTCCGTATAATCGGCTGCGGTAGCGTCCCCCGCCGTCGATATCGACAGCCCTTGCGTAACCTGACAATCGAAGGAAATCTTGTCGCCGTAAGAAAGGTTTATGTTGTTCACCGAGTATTTGTCGTTTACGATATCCGAAGTTATCGTGAACGTAACGCCCGCGCCGATATTAGGTATTATCGTAAGTTTATTAGTTGTCGTATCGAGAGTTATCGACTCGACGGTTTCCGCCGTCTTGTCTATAACGTCGACCATGTTAAGTATAATATCGTCTATCTTGTCGACGTTTTGACCGAGAAGTTCTTTTAAGTTGAAAACCCCCGTAGTTTCGAGTATATCTACTACGTTTTGATACGTCGTTTTGAACGTTCCGCCGTTGGTAGTAACGTAAAACGTCTTGTTTACTATATGTACTATAACGGGATTAGTCGTACCCGATTTGATTTTTATATCGACGCAATCTATTAAATCGGCAATCTTGAAATCTTTGCCCGCGCCGTGCAAATCTTCGACGCGAAGTCCTTTTATTTTAACCGCGACGAAAAGTTTCAATCGTATTCCCGCAACGTCTAAATTGACGGTAAATCCTATCTCTTTTTCGTTAAATACGCAATCGAGCGATTGTTCCAAAAATACCTGAATGTCGCGGTTAAGTTCCATTTTGCAAACGGCGTCTACGTCCCTGTCGATAATTTCGGTATTCAAAATACCCGCCGACCACTCGTACCCCGCTTTGACTTCGGGTAATTTTGCAAGAGCGTCTTTTGTTAAGGTCGCTTTCGGCGTATGTCCTTTAACTACTTCTTCGCTGTCTATAACAACGCCGTTATACAAATAATTTACTTTATAAATCGGCATATATACGGCAACGAGCGTTGCGTCTTTTAACAGCATTTTATTCGGCGATACCTGAACGCCGTCGAGTTCCCAGTGGTCGAAAACGTATTTTCTCGAATCTTTTTCGTACCCTTCGGGGCTGAACGACAAGTCGATTTTACCGCCAACTTTTATTTGCGTTTGTTTCGTTTCGTCCCGCCACTTATACGTTACGGTAAGCATTTTCGCTTCCGTATCGGAAATATATACGAGCGACGGAGTGCTTGAAATCCTTGTTGATTCCGCGCCTTTAATGTCGACTCCCGCGACGCAAACGTATTCGCCGTTGTTCTTTTCCAGTCCCAAAATCGTGTACGTGGACGAAACGGCGTTTTCTATCGCGTTGCCGTCCTTGTACCACTGATACGTTATAATGCTTCCTAACGGCGCGTCGACGACGAATTCAAGATTTACGTTGTTGCCGACTTTCGATTCGACGACCGAGTTAAGGTCTTTTTCGACAGTCGGGTTCGCTTTGTATTTTGCTACCAACACTTTCGGTCCGTAACTGCCTTTATGAATATACGTTACTCTTTGCTCCGTCGATTTATCGTACCAGCCTTCAAAGGTGCATCCGTTGGCTTTCGGCAAGACTTTCGACACGTCTATCTCGTCTTCTATCGTGTAATTGACTTTTTTATAGGTTTTGTCCATCGACAAATAAGTAAGTTCGTACTCGACGGGATCGTGGTTCCAAATCTCTTTGACGGAAATATCCGATTTGACTTCAAACTCGTTTTCCAAATCTCGCAACAAAGCACCGTTGCCGTCAAAATAGAAAAATCCTATAAAACTGTATCCCAAGCGTTCGCTTTTGTCTTTGTCGGTAAGTTTTTTTATCTTGTCGCCGTATTCGACCGTCTGAATATAAGAAACGTCCCCTTGAAAGTCGTAATACTTTACCGCGCAAACTTTTTTGACTTTAACGAATCTCGGATAAAACGTTTCCGTTTTTACTACCGTCGAATCGGAGTCGAGCAAATCGCTGAAATCGTCTTCGTCCGCGCCAAGCACCTCGCCTTGTTCGGTTCTCGAAAACCCTTTAAAAAGATAGTCGTAACCTTCTTCCGTACATTCTTTCGTCGGCATAGGTCCCGTATAGGTAATCTTGTCGCCGTAGTTTACGTTCGGTTCGTAATGATGAAAATCTCCGCAATCGAAAATCAAAGTAAACGTCTTTTTCGTACTCGAATAATGCGCCGTGAGTTCGGTGTTCTTTTTGACGGTATATTTGCTTATATCGGCGAGTTCGTCTTTAATAATCCAACCGCTGAAATAATAATACCGCCCTTCCGATTCGTAATGGTCGGGAATATTCATCGTTTGCGGTATACGGTCGCCTTTTTTGACTTTTATTCTTTCAAAAAGTTCGTCTTCCAGCGTTTCGGGATTTTTGGCGTAAAAAGTTACCGTGTAATACTTTACCTTTTCTTCGCCTTTATCCGTCGGCGCGCTCGTACACGAAACCGCGAAAAGCGTCAACGCGACCGCAAATACCGTTATTAAAATGTGTGTTAAGTTAAAAGATTTTTTCATAACGTTTCGTAATTTTTAATTTTATCGCCCCATACGTCCGAGCCGTAAACGCTTGCGTTTAACGAAGATACCCAAACGTTACATTCGAGTTTGTTGTCGTTAGCAGCCCTGCTTGCCCCGTTGCCGAGCAACGTTAAGTTCGTAATCGCGTGAGCGCCTTGTCCTTTCGACGTGAAAGACAACTTGCTTATCTGACAATTGCCTTCGATTATTACGTCAGACAAGTTACTGCAATAACCGAACGCGTCTACTTCGGTTGCGCCCGAAATATATTTTCTATGATTGATTTTCGTGATGTTCGACGGAATTATCAAACTCTTCAAGTTGCCCGAATTGAATATGCCCAACGCTTCGGATACGTTCCATGTGGTATCCGACGCATACACCGAATCGTATTGCGAATCGGTAGGTAAAATCATACGGGCATGTACCTTGCCTTTGTAAATATGTAATACCGAGCCTTTCGTGGTGTATTCGCTCGCTTTCGATTGATAATACCAAAGTCCGTAATACGTTTTGTTGTCGTCGACTACGGGAGTCTTTGCGTCGCCGCGATAAAACTTGCCTATACCCAAATCGTTGGCAAACCAAATCAGTTCTTCGCCGTCGCCGTTCGTAACTGTCGGGAAAACCAAAGTTTTTCCTAACGCAACGTCTGTCGTCGTATCGTCGTAACCCGTGTCGCCGTTGCCCGTTTTAAAAGTGATTTTCGCTATCAGTTTAACGCTTATTTTAACGGGACGCGGTTTGTAATTCGCCCCCGCGTTGTAATACGCGTCGTACTCGCCTTCTTTGGTCATAACTTCTTCAACGTCTTTCCAGACGAAAGAAGAATCGGGAAGAACAATGCTCGAAACGGTTTTGTTTATATATCCCGTTTGTTCGGCTATCTCGGGAACGAGCCCCGTATATTCGGCGGGTAAAACTTTTACTATCGTCGTGTATTGTTCGTCTAAGACGTAATTTTTACTGTCGGGCTGCGCCTTGACGTCGTACACGCCCGCGTCGATAATCGAATAAGGCTCTATCGCGCCGGCGGGTTGTCTTTCGCCCGCAATGTCCGTATAGTAAAGAGAAACGTCTTTCCACAAATCGTTGCCCGTATATTCGAGTTCTTCGGCGAATATTCTTACCTTTCTCGGTTCGACGACGAGTTTTACGGTCGTCATCGCTTCCTTGTAATTGTCCGTTTCCGGCACGGTAATCGTTACCGTGATTTCGCCCGCGTCAATCAACCCGTCGTACTCCGAATCGCCGTAACCTATAATCGGCTCTGCGCTCGCGTCGGATAACGCTATGCCTTTTATACCGTGCAATTCGCCGTCGTAAACGTAAGTCTGAACGTCCTGAACGTGTATGCGCTGTTCCGCTTTTTGAATGGAAACGGTCACTTTCGCGCTTTCCGAAGTTTTAACTTTCGTACCCGTGTTCACAACCGCTTTGGCGTAATACTCGCCGCTGTCTAATACGTTGACGACGGTTATCGTCGAGCCTTTTTCTTCAAGTAAAGTATACTCTTTTTCGCCCGTCGCCTTAAAATACCAGTCGTAGGAAACGGTTAAACTTTCGTCGTGATATTCGACTTCGTAGACAAGCCTTTCGGGCAACTTGTCGTATACTTTGTCAACGCCCGTAAGTTCCGTTACGAGAACGAAGTTTTTGTCGCTCCATCTGGCGGTGAGAGTAACGTTTCCGCAAGTGCCTTTAACTATTTTTTCGACTTTCTTGTCCCCTACGTACCAGCCTAAAAACTCGTAGCCGTCCATAGCCATGTTTTCGTCGTTCGGAATAACGAATTCGTCTTCTATCGTGAACTGCAAAGGCTCTTTGGAATACAAAGAAAGAGTATTGAAAATTATGTCGTATTTTATCGGCGTAAACGTTGCGACAATCTCCATATCGCCGACGACTTTCGCCGTTTCGTCTATAAGTTTGCCGTCCCATTGCCACGCCGAAAAGTCGTAGCCTGTATAAGAAAAATCCGTCGGGAAATTAAGCGCGCCGTCGTAAGCGCAGGTTTCCGTTTTTACCACGTCGTCAAACGCTTTATACGTTATTTCGTAAACTCTCGGCGACGCTTTGTAGTTCGCTACGAAACAAACGTTGCCCGTAACGGTCATTTCCGGAACGTAGCCGTTCCACCCCGCAAACGTGTATTCGTACGCTTTGTCCATACTTCCTTTCGGCGTCGCATCGGGAAGAGTTATCTCTTCGCCGTAGTTCAACTTAAAACTCGCAAACTCGTTGTAATTGTTGTCTATAAACGTTACCGTGTACGATTGAAGCGTTTGAGTAAACTTCGCCACGAAATGTAAATCTTTCGTTACTTTGTATTCGCCGGACGCGTCCTTTTCCGAGCCGTCGTCGACGATTACCCATTTTTCAAAGTCGTAAATATATTGTTTGTCCGCTTTTCTGAACGCGGTTTGCGGCAAAACGAATGTTGCGCCGTCAAGACAAGAAATATATTCGTAGTTGCCGTTGATTTCCAACGTTACCACGCGGGAAACGAAAGTTTGTTCAAAGTCCGCAACCAACTCGACGTCCGCGTCGGGCAGCGCGTCAAAATTATATCTTCTTCCATCGTACGTCCAGCACCTGAACGAATAGCCGGTTTTTAAAGGCTCGGCGGGTTCGACGATTTTCTCGCCGATTTTATACTTTTTATCGTCGTAGATTTTTTCCCCGTCGGCATCGACGAAAGTAACGGTAAACTCCGTTTTCGGCGGTTCGGTTCCGCCCGTTTTGTTATTCGATTTATCGCAACCGCAAAAAACGACGACGCTTGCAATCGTCGTTAACGCGAATATTATTAAACTTACTCTTTTTAAAAGTTTCATACTCTTCCCTTATGTAACGATTTTATATTACAATGTAATAAAATTATATTACAAAAGCAGTTGTCTGTCAAGCAATTGCCTATAAATAATGTATAATGCGATAATTTTTTGACGATTTTATAACGAATTAAAAGCGCACCGAACGGTACGCTTTGATTCTTATCGTTATATTTATGCGTGTTAAAAGTTAAGTTACGAGCCTAGTTGAATGACGTCCGATACCTTTTTCGCATCTAATCCTTTTCCCGTAAAAGTGTACTTATCGAGTTCTATTCGCCCTTCGATAATTACTTTTTCGAGAGCGGAACTGTGCGAAAACGCGTTTATATTCAACGTTCCGTGAGTATGTATTTTCGTGTATTTTTTCGGTATAATAACCGAGTTTACCGTTTTATCGTAAGAAGTCGACGTGCTGAACAGTCCGAAATCCGCCGAGCGACCGTCTATTAAACCGCCTTTCGTTGTAAACACTTCCGTACAGTTTCCGTCAAAAGGTAAAATCATTCTTTTATATCTTTTGGACGAGTTTTTGTATACAGCCAACTGACTGCCGTTCGTAGTTACGTATTCTTCCGTTTTCGTCTGATAATATTTAAACCCGTAGAAAGTAACGGTCGGGTTTTCTTTACTCATAGGGAAAATCTTGTTTTTCCCATTGTCGTCGCTACCATTCCATTCGCTTGCCCCGCTTAAATGAAATTGTCCTACGTTGTCGTTCGAGCCAAACCAAACAAGTTCTTCTCCGCTGTAATCGAGTTTGCCTTGTTCGTTATACGACGCGTCGTACGTTTTAACGGTACGGACGTACGGCAATGCGTATTCGTCGTTTATTATCGGGTGTATTTTAATTTGCGTAGGCGAAACGTATTCGTAGTCGTTTTCCGTCGTTGAAAGATTTAATCCGCCGTCTGCCGCGTTAAACGTTCTTACGCTTTCGCCGTTCGATTTATTGTCTAAGTAATCGAAGAAAACGTTGCCGTCCCCCGAATTCAAAACAACTGTACCGCGCGCGATTTTTACCTTTACGCCTATATTCGTCAAAACGTTGTAGTTGTCCGTATCCGCGGGCGTGAACGTAACGCAGTTTTCGTATATCGCGTCCGATTTCGTAAGAATTACGGCGTCTTGGTTAGTCCATGCGTATCCGTCGCTGAACCCGTTGTATTTTTTAAGATTTTCCTTATAATAATAGGTTACGTCGACGAGTTCGTTACACGACGGATTCGCCTTTTTTATATCGAGCGTCAATCTACCGCTGTTGATAGTAACGTCGTATTCCTTGCCGTTCCTTACGAAAAGCACGGTCGCGCCGACGGAATACTCGTTTTTATCCGAAACGTTAAGTTCTTCCGACGGTATCGTATAAGTATAAACGTTATATTTCACGCCGTCGATTTCGCAAGATTGCGTTATATCTTTTTCGATATTCGCGTGTTTTTCGCCGTTAAGGAAAACTGTCAACGCTTTGTTTATCGAGTAATGTCCGTTATCTTCGAGATAAAACTTAAAATCTACCGTTCTGTCGGGATTGTACGCCGCCGTAAACTTATTGACGTCCGACGATTCGAATGCGGTAGTTGGTATTTCGGAAAAATCGATTTGATCGATAGCGGAAGTTTTCGAGCCGATTGCTACTTTATAAAACTCCGCCGTCATCGTAAGAGAATACACTCCCGCGCCGTCTTTCGTATCTCCTATCTTTCTGAAATTGAAAAACTTGTCCGCCAAAAACTCTTTATCGACCGCGTTCGTTAAAATAAACTCTTTACCGACTTTCCAGCCGTCGAAAATACACCCTTCTTTGTATCCTTCGGGCAAAACAGCCGCGTCGGTAACCGTAAAGGTAACGTCCCCGACGTTCGTCATCTTTACCCCGCCGTCTTTGAACTCTACGACGTACTCGTTGGGCGCGACGGTTACGTTAAAGTTTATTTCGCCGCTTAAAATACTTTCGTTATCTAACGAAAAAGCGTCGTCAAGCAATACGGATTGTTCGTTCAAGAACAAGTCCGAATATTTCCACGATAAAACCGTATATCCCAAAACGTCGCCGTAAACGTTATAGTCCGCGTCAGATACCGGCGCGGTTATCGTATGGTTAAAATGGTCTTCTTCGCCCGAATAATACACGTTCGACGATATGACTTTGTCCGTAGATTTGCCGTATCTTAACTCGGCGGGAATAATAAAGTTGACTTTATATTTTCTAGCCGACTTTTCGTAGTTTGCCGTAAGCGTTATTCTTTCGTTATCTTTGCCTTTAAGTATTATTTCGTTGCCGACGAAATACTCGTTTCCGCCGTACGTCCAAGACGCAAAATTGTATTGATATTTCTTAAAATCTTCCGTACCGACGTCGAAAGACTTTTTCGCCCCTTCCGTAAGTTTTAACGCGTCGCCGTACCTATACTCCGTCGTCCCCGTAGTCTTGCCGTTCGCATCGACAAAATCGACGTACAGTCTGTTTTTCCAAGCGTCGATTTTCGGTTCTGCCTTTACGGTGATATTAGCGAATCCTTTAAACTTAGCAACGTCGCCCGCAGTTATTTTTATGCCGTACGTTTCGTTGTAATATTCCCATTCGACGAAAGAATAAGTTTTACCTTCTTCCTTGTTTACGAACTCGTCGAGTCTGTCGTCGGGCAGTTTTTCCAACCCGTCGCCGAAAGTATCGTAATTAAAACCGACTATACCGTTGCCGTACTCGTCTACGAGTTTAAAGTTTTCGCCGTCGTTGCGCCAAACGGCGTATAAAGTCATGTCTTTGTCGGGCGTTTCCGTCAAATAGTCGAAAAATACGAGTTTACCCGCCTTGTCGTCTATCGTCGTCCATTGCTTTGCCGTATCGTCCGATATGTAGTCCGCGCTTGCGGACTCAACGTTCTTTCCCGTCAATTCGCTCGTCTTTTCCGAAAGGTCGAGTTTTTCGCCTTTTTTGACGAACAATTTTTCTTCGGTATTACGCCCCGAACCGGCAAAGCCGTTGTCCATATAATTCAAAACGACTTTATAAAAACCAGGGTACCAGTCGATTCCCTTATTGTTCTTTGCGGTCTTTCCTCCGCTCCATTTTAATTTTTCGTCGCCGCCGAACTGATATTCGAAATTACAATTCGCTTTTAATGCGATAATTTCTTTTTCGTCCGTAACTTCTTCTAGTTTGTCGTCCGACCATTTATAATAGCCGACTTTTCCGTCTTCGCTCAACTGAAAATATTGTCCGTCTATATACGACAACATTTTTCGGTCGTGGCTGAACTCTCCCATATAGTTTATTATGGAAGTTTCGACGTAACTGAGTTCCTTGACTTCGCCGGATTTTTTATATACCGTTACGAGTATCGGCACTACTATTGCCGACACTATGCCGATAACCGCTATAACTATCGATAATTCTACGAGCGTAAACGCCCTTTTCCATTTCTTTTCCATATATGCCCCGAATGTCATAATATTCAATGTTTTGTAATGAAATTATATTACATTCTACATATAAAGTCAACTTATTTATGACAAATTGTGTTAAATATGCGTTAATCGGGGCAATTAGGCGTGAAAGAACAGGACGGAATCGTCGAAATTAAAGCAAGCAAAATAAAAAGTTGCGTATAAGATATAACGCCTTTTTGCGTTAAGTAAAGCAAAATCCCTACCCATAACAGACAGTTGTTCATAGTAACTCCTTTTTTACTTATTTTATTACGTTTTTCGTCAAAATATTACTTCTTGACAAACGGCTTGGCGTAAGTTATAATGTAAGTATGATGAGATTAGATAAGTTTTTTTCGGAGCAGGGCGTTTTGTCGAGAACTGAAACGGGCGCTGCGTTAAAGCAAAAAAGAGTGTTTGTAAACGGCGTTGTCGCGACGAAAAAAGATATGAAAATAGACGAATTCAAAGACGTAGTTATTCTTGACGGTAAAAAAATCAAGTACAGAAAGTACGTTTACGTAATGCTCAATAAACCTTTGGGGTACGTAAGCGCGACTCGGGACGGTCGCGAAAAAACAGCGCTCGATTTATTGCCGAGTGAATTGAAAAATCTCGGGTTGTTCCCTTCTGGCAGGCTCGATAAAGATACTTGCGGGTTAATGATTTTAACGAACGACGGGATTTCGAGTCATAAGCGGTTAGCGCCCAAAACACACGAAAAAAAGGCGTACGAGTACGGTTGCGCGGACGCGTTGACGGATTTCGACAAAGAACAAATCGAACGGGGAATTACTCTTAAAGACGGGTATACGACTAAACCGTGCGTCGTTGAAAAAACCGATGCGTTTTCGGGTAAAATCACGTTGACGGAAGGTAAATATCACGAAATACGCCGTCTTTTCGGGGCGGTCGGTAATAAAATTACGAGTTTAAAGCGAATCTCTTTCGGGAATATAAAGTTAGACGATACTTTAAAATACGGCGAATGGAGGTATTTGACCGACGAAGAAATCGCCGATTTTACCAAATAAAAAGGAGGCCTTTATGAAAAGAAGAAAAACTTTTGCGTCGATTACGGCGTTATGCTGTTTCGTCGTCTTTTTCACGCCGCTCTTTACCGCATGTTTCAACACCGTAAAGAAAACTTTTTCGGAAGAGTTGAAAACGTATTACGCGAAAGAACTCGACCTTATCGAAGCGGATTCGTTCGGCGCGCTGAACAAAGTCGTTTATCCCGACGGCACCGACGGCGCGCTGCCCGTAAGCAAATCTTTCGTTTCAAGCGTTTGCGAGTTCGCAAACAGAACGTATTCCGCATTTCCGAAATACTCCGAGAACTTTTGTTTCTCCCCCATCACCCTTTACGACAATTTTACAGTGCTTGAACTTTCTACGGTCAATCCCGCGGCAAGCGGCGTTTTAAACGCTCTTTTGGGGCTTGACAGAGAAACGCGCGAACAAGAGTATTTGAACGCCTACAAGAACAATTTTTTCTCTAACGCTTCGGGAACGCTTCAAAGATTTAAGGGTATGTTTTTGACTAACGAGTTCAAAGCGAACGACGAGTATATCGCCGCTTTGACAAAATACTATTGCGAAGCGTTCAAACTCGATTTTCTAAAAGCCGACGACATTAAAAAAATGCTCGGTTGGGTTGACGAAAGAGTTCAGGACAAAGGATTTTTCAAGGCGAACGATTTCAATATCACGGAAGATACGGTTTTCATGTTGTTTGCCACGATGTATTTCAACAACCGTTGGGCGACGGCTTTCAACACGAACAAAACGTATACCGATACCTTTTATTTAAGCGATAAAACGACGGCGACAGCATCGTATATGCAACACTCTTACGCCACGACCGACGTTTACGATTACGGCGATTACGTTTCCGTGTACGATTATTATCGAAACGGAATGAAAATCAAATATCTCGTCGCCAAAGACGAAGCGCAAGACGACGTGTTTAAGTTGACGGAAGGCGTAAACGTTTTCAAAGACGACGCGGCGCGCAAAAAAACGACGCTCGACAACGGCGCGTACGATAGATATATCGTCAATCTGAGCGTTCCGAAGTTTAAGGCCGACGGGCTTATGAACCTTAAAGATTTATGCGATAACTTAGGTCTTTCCGTTTTGTTCGACAAAACCGTGAATAGTTTCGGATATATTTTCGACGACGCAAAACTTAACGCCAACGTTTATCTGTCTTTCGTTTTACAAAAAAACAAAATCACACTTAACGAAGACGGAACGGTTATAAAGTCCGTAAGCGTTGCGGGCGGAGACAAAGCTATGTCGGTTGAACCGAGCGTCGAAAAAACGATTAACGTCGTTTTGAACAAACCTTTTATCTACGTCGTTTACGACAGAAACGATTTGCCCGTGTTTATAGGACGAATCGATAATCCTAAATATTGACTTTCGCTCGGCGTTCATAACGGGCTTTTCAAGCAACTTTATGATTTTTACTAAACATAAAATTAAGGCGGTACGCAAAATTGCGTACCGCCCTTTTTAACGTTACGGCGCGGCGACAACGCCGCGCCGTGTTTTTTATTCTTGCAAATCGGTGATTTGCGTTTTGATTTTTTCGCGCATTTCGAGATACTTGTTGAGTTTGTCCCTTTCCGCTTCGACGAGTTGTTTGGGCGCTTTGTCCAAAAAGCCCGCGTTAGTGAGTTTTCCGCTCGCCCTTCTTATTTCGTCTTCTACCTTGTCGAGTTCTCCGCGTAGTCTTGCAAGTTCTTTTTCGGCGTCTACGAGTTCTCCCAACGGAATATAAAGTTCGGCAAATCCCAAAACTTTTGAAACGGTTTTAGGCGGTAATTCGTCTTTCGTTTCGATTAAAGCAATATCGCTTACGCCCGCAAGTTTCTTTACGTACACGTCACCGTGTTTCAAAAAGTTTTTGTTTTCCGTTTTAACGTACAGTTTTACGCGTTTGGACGGAGCGCAACCGACGTTCGCTTTAATGTTTCTTATTTCCTTGATTACGTCCATTATCGACGTCATTTCCGCGCTTGCTTTGGTATAGTTACCCTTGCCGTTGTATTTCGGGAAATCGGATACCATAATCGATCCCGTCGCGTCAGGCAGGTTCTGATATATTTCTTCCGTAATGAACGGAACGAACGGATGTAAAAGTTTTAACGCGTTTTTAAGCACGAACACCAGAACTCCGAGCGTCGACAGGCGTTTGTCTTCGTCTTCGCCGTACAAAACAGGTTTCGTGAGTTCTATGTACCAGTCGCAGAAATCGTCCCACATAAAGTCGTACAAAATCGATAACGCTATGCCGAGTTCGTATTTTTCAAGGTTGATCGTAACTTCTTTTATCGCCTTGTTAAGTCTTGTGATAATCCAGCGGTCCGCTACGTTTAATTTGCAGTTGCCTATTTCGGGGACTTTTTTACCGTCGCAATTAGTTATGACGAATCTCGAAGCGTTCCAAATCTTGTTCATAAAGTTTCTCGCGCCTTCGATTTTGCTTTCGATAAATCTCATATCGCTGCCCGGAGCCGTTCCGTTTACAAGGAAAAACCTTAAACTGTCCGCGCCGTATTCGTCGATAACTTTTATGGGATCGATGCCGTTGCCGAGCGATTTGCTCATTTTTCTGCCTTCGGCGTCCCTTACGAGTCCGTGAATAAATACGTTTTTAAAGGGGATTCTCTTCATGTGTTCGAGCCCCGAGAAAATCATTCTCGCTACCCAGAAGAATATAATATCGTATCCCGTAACCAAAACGTCGGTCGGGTAGAAATAATCCAACTCGGCGGTTTTGTTGGGGAATCCCAGCGTTGAGAACGGCCACAAAGCCGAACTGAACCAAGTATCCAGAACGTCTTCGTCCTGACGAATACATTCGCTTCCGCATTTGGGACATTTGGTTACGTCCGTTTTTGAAACGGTCATTTCACCGCAATCGTCACAGTAAAAGGCGGGTATTCTGTGTCCCCACCAGAGTTGACGGGAAATACACCAGTCTTTGATGTTCTCCATCCAGTTGTAGTATATCTTTGAAAATCTTTCGGGAATAAAGGAAACGCTCTTTTTCTTAACCGCAGCAATCGCGGGAGTTGCAAGCGTGTCCATTTTTACGAACCATTGTTTTGAAACGATAGGCTCTACCGCGCTGTGGCACCTGTAACAATGTCCTACGTTGTGAGTTAAATCTTCGATATGGTCGAGATACCCTTCTCGTTTCAACTGTTCGACCAACTTTTCTCTGCACTCGAATCTGTCAAGCCCCGCGTATTCACCCGCGTTTTCGTTCATAGTGCCGTCGTCGTTCATAACCCTTACTACGGGCAAGTCATGTCTTAAACCTACTTCAAAGTCGTTGGGATCGTGAGCGGGCGTTATCTTTACCGCGCCCGATCCGAAATCGAGTTCTACGTAGTCGTCGGCAACGACGGGTATTTCTTTGTTCGCTATCGGCAAAATAACCGTTTTACCGACAAGCCCCGTATACCTTTCGTCTTTCGGGTTGACTGCAACGGCAGTGTCGCCGAACATCGTTTCGGGACGGGTGGTCGCTACCGTTATATATTCGTCGCTGTCTTTAAAATAATATCTGACGTGCCATAAATGAGAGTTTTCTTCGCTATACTCGACTTCCGCGTCCGACAAAGCGGTTTTACAATGCGGACACCAGTTTATAATTCTGCTGCCCTGATAAATAAGTCCTTTGTCGTATAAGTTGACGAAAACTTCTCTTACCGCTCTGCTGCATTTTTCGTCCATAGTGAAAGCGAGCCTGTCCCAGTCGCAAGACGAACCCAAACAACGCAATTGAGCGATTATTCTGTCGTTATATTGTTCTTTCCACGCCCACGCTCTTTTTAAAAAGCCTTCTCTGCCGACTTCTTCTTTCGTCAACCCGTCTTTCGCGAGTTGTTCGACGATTTTTACTTCCGTCGCAATCGAAGCGTGGTCGGTGCCCGGTACCCATAAAGCGGAATACCCCTGCATTCTTTTAAACCTTATCAAAATGTCCTGAACGGTTTCATCCAACGCATGCCCCATGTGCAATTGCCCCGTGATGTTGGGCGGGGGCATAACTATGGTGAAAGGTAATTTGGACGGATCGATTTTTGCTTGAAAATATCCGTTTTTTTCCCATTCGCCGTATATTCTTTTTTCAAATTCGTTCGGATTATACGTTTTAGGCATATCCATATCGGCACCTCTGTTACTGCTTATTTGCAGGTCGTACGTTTAATAAAACTCGAATAAAACGGGTTTGTTACCGCGTTTTAACGAGTTTCTCACAAAGCGACCCTATTGCGCGCCGCGCCAAAGCCTTTTTCTCTTCGGGCGACAAGACGTTTGCTTGTATTATATTACTTTTTTATAATATTGTCAAATATAAACTTTAAAACATAAACTATATTATGGAATTTTTTTGGAGGCAAAATGAAAAAAACCGTTACATTTCTATTCGCGTTTATTCTTTCCGTTCTGCCGTTCGGCGCGTGCGGGAAAAATAATACGACGATTGTCGTAAACGAAGTAACTCACTCGATTTTCTACGCCCCGTTATACGTTGCGATAGAAAACGATTATTTCAAAGAATACGGTTATACCGTAAAACTCGTCAACGGCGGCGGGGCGGATAAGTCTATGACCGCGCTTATATCCAACAAAGCCGACATAGGACTTATGGGCCCCGAATCGGCTATTTACACTTATCTCGGCGGTAAAAAAGATTACCCGAAAGTATTCGGTCAATTGACTAAAAAAGACGGCTCTTTCTTGATTTCAAGAGTTGACGAAAAAGACACTTTTACGTGGGAAAATCTTAAAAATAAAGAAATTATCGCGGGCAGGCGCGGCGGGGTGCCGGCAATGACTCTCGAATACGTTTTAAAAAGCCATAACCTGATCGACAAACAAAACGTTACTCTTAACTACGATATTCAGTTCAACATGACGGCGACGGCGTTCGTCAACGGTACGGGCGATTACGTTACGGCGTTCGAGCCGACGGCAAGCGAAATCGAAAAGGCGGGGCAAGGCTACGTAGTGGCAAGCGTCGGGAAAGCAAGCGGGGAAATCCCCTATACTTCTTTTATCGCTACGCAGTCTTATCTGAAAAACAACCCCGATATAGTTTCTAACTTTTTAAAATGTATCAAAAAAGCGTACGAGTATATTTATTCGCATACCGAACGGGAAGTCGCCGCGCTTATTTCTCCGCAGTTTTCGGGAACGCCCGTAGCAACGCTCGAAAACTCCGTCAAGTCGTATAAATCCATCGACGCCTGGGTGTCCGATTTACGAATGAGCGAATCTTCGTTTATAAGACTTCAAGACGTTATGGAAAACGCGGGCGAACTTGCCAAGCGCGTGGACTACGACGTTCTGGTGGATAATACGTTCGTGAACGGTTTGTAGCGTTATGAGCGACAAGATTTTACAATTAGATAAAGTATCTTTAAACTACCACACTACGCTCGGAGAAACGCAAGCGGTAAAAGACTTGTCTTTCTACGTAAACGAAGGCGAATTCGTGTCGATTATCGGTCCGTCAGGGTGCGGGAAAACGACGATTCTTTCTATGATTGCGTCCCTTATCAAACCTAGCGGCGGGAAAATCTTTTTAAAAGGCAAACTTATCGACAAACCGAACGAAAAACTCGGCTATATGCTTCAAAAAGACGAACTTTTTCCTTGGCGAACAATAGAAAAGAACGTGTTTTTGCCGCTTGAAATCACTAAAAATAAAAGCGAAGAATCTAAAAAGTACGCCCTTTCGCTACTCGACAAGTATGGGCTTAAAGATTTTAAAAAAAGTTATCCGAGCAACCTTTCGGGCGGTATGCGACAACGAGTCGCGCTTATAAGAACGCTTGCGACTTCGCCCGATTTACTTCTTCTCGACGAGCCCTTCTCCGCGCTCGATTATCAAACGAGGCTGGACGTTTGCGACGACGTTTACGATATAATAAAACGCGAACGAAAAACCGCTATTCTGGTTACTCACGACATTTCGGAAGCGTTGAGTTTGTCGGACAGAATCATCGTTTTGACGAAACGTCCCGCAAAAGTAAGGCACGTTTACACACCAAACTTTAACAAAGCGTTGTCCCCGCTATATAGACGGGAAGAAAAAGATTTTTCCGTATGGTTTAATTTGCTTTGGAAGGAACTTAAAGATGAAAAAGACGTACACGAAAGAACACCTTGATTTCTTAAAACGGTTAAAACTGAAAACTTTTTTAATTCACGCGATACGAATCGCTTTGCTCGTCGCCATTCTCCTTTTGTGGGAATTGTTTGCCAAATACGAAGTCATAGATCCGTTTATATCAAGCAGTCCGTCGAGAATAATAAAAACGACAGGTAAACTTTTTAAAGCGGGAATTATCGACGATATAGGTATTACCTTATACGAAACGTTGGTAGGATTTCTTCTGTCGACGGTTGTCGGGACGGTTGTAGCCCTTGTACTTTGGTGGTCGGAAACGCTGAGGCGGGTATCCGAGCCTTACATCGTCGTTTTGAACAGCCTTCCGAAAATCGCGTTAGGTCCTATCATCATCGCTTGGTTCGGCATAGGCGCGGGCTCGATTATCTTTATGGCGTTTTTAATAGGTATCATCGTCGCGATAATTACAATGCTCACGGGATTTCTCGCAACCGACAAAAACAAAATATTGTTGTTAAAGTCTATGGGCGCGTCGAAAGGTCAAATCTTAACAAAACTCGTTATTCCCGGCTCTCTCGCGACGTTCGTCAGTATGCTTAAACTAAACGTAGGTATGGCGTGGATAGGCTCGATTATGGGCGAATATATCAGTTCAAACAAAGGACTCGGTTATCAAATCGTATACGGCGGGCAAGTGCTTAATCTCGATTTGGTAATGAGCGCGACGGTTATTCTTTGCGTTTTGGCGGGGTTGATGTATTTTATAATCGCTCTCGCCGAAAAACTTATTAAAATAAAATGACAAGAAAGGACGGCAACCTTTACGGTTACCGCCCTTTCCCTCTGTAATAAAAAAGTATGTTTCTGCTAGCCGACATTCGCCATCGCTATGTATATTTTTTGTTACATTATATCATAAATATTTATAATTTACTATCGTTTTTGCTGCATTTTTATACTTTCGTTATCGTTTATACTTATAGTTTGCTTTAAAAATATTTATATTTGACGAATATATGCACGTTTTATGAATAAACCGCAGCCCGAACGGGTTGCGGTTTAAAGTTGGCGTCATTTTTAATACGCAAAAAAGCAGGGCGTATAAATACTCCTGCTTCTTTTAATCGGATTATAAAACTAAATTAGTCTGCCTTCTTTTTGTCTTCTACGTTTACAACGACCTTACCGTCGTAGTAACCGCATTTTTTGCATACTTGATGCGCGACTTTAAGTTCATGGCATTGCGGACACTCGACAAGCGCGGGCGCCGTTACCTTTGAGTTGTTTGCAAATCTTGCGTTTGTCTTTGCTTTTGAATGTTTACTTTTTTGTACTGCCATAATATTTCTCCTCTATGAGTTATTAGCGTTATTCGCTTTTGTAAGATATGCCCTCGCAATCTGAACTGCATAGAAGTTTCATGGGCATATTCATAATTATATTGTCGTCAACCGCTTTCGTCAAATCTACCGTTCCGCGCAAAATCGGGTAACTCCCGTCGTCGCCGAGTTTGGTATAATTTTCTTCAAAAGGGATACTAACCGTCGCTTTCGCTTGCTTTAAGCATCTAGAACACTCGCCTACCAAATAAAACGTTATCTCGCCTTTAACGAACGCATTTCCGTCGTCGCTCAAATAAACCGTACCTTCTACTTCCGTTTCTTTTTCAAACGCCGCGTTAGGTAAATCTATTATTTCGTTATTCGGCATATAAAGAAACGAAAAACTTTCTTCCGTTTTGCCGAGTCTTCTTATTTTGTTTACGTCTATTTTCATAGTAGCCTACCTATTTTACTATATTTGCGAACTAATGTCAACGATTTAAACTTATTTTTTTAATTTGGACGACAACGTATGGAATAATTGTTTGTCAAAACTGCCTATGAATATTTGTTCTTTGTATCCGTAGAAATATATCATAGTCATATACGTTCTCAACGCCTTGTCCACTACGTCTCTGTCCCCTTCGATGCTTTCTATTTTGTTGACCTTATAATACAGCGTGTTCGACGTAAAACCGTACCCCACGACGCCCAGATTTTCGCCTACAAACGCGTATTTCTTGTTAACCATTACTACCGTAAGAGTATACCATAAAGGTATAAGCGTCATTAAAAACGTCCACGAGTAATAAGCGGAAACAAACACGATAAGAGCGGTTAAGCACGCGCCGATAATCAAAGATTTAACGTACGATCTCGGCGACGACCTGACGAGTTCGCACTCGACGGCGTTTTCGCCTAAAAGATATTTCAGCACCGTGTCTTTTTCTTCTTCCGTCAACAAGTACGGAAAATAATCGAAATCGTTTACGCCGCTGCCGACTTCGTCCGTGATGAGTTTAAGTTTATATCTGCCCGAAATCTTGGCGACTAAACTTTGTTTAATCAAAACGGCGTTTACGTTGGCGATTTTAACTTCTCTGTTATTAAGTATTTTTTTACCGAATACGACGACCATATTGTCTTCGTAAAAGTTAAGGCTGTAATTATAATATTTCTGCCTGACGACGACGTAGGAAATAAGTTTTACCGCCATTACGACTACCCACACGCCTATCGCGGATTTCCAGACGTAACCCCTGTCGAAGTCGGCTACTATCTGCGACCCGGCGTGTTGGCGGAACGTAAGAATTACCGTAACCATAATACCCAAAGCAATGGTAAGGTACAACATTAAGTTCAGAACGCCGATAGTCATCGTATCGACTGCGGATTTCCTTTCGAGTTTAATTTTGTCGGCGGGTTGTCCGTCAAGTCCCGTTTTCATCCCCGGCATAGTTTCAAACAAGGTCGTAAAACCGAAAGAGTTTAACACGAGTTGTATTTGTTCTTTGTCCGAGTGAATGGTAACTTTACTGACGTTACGAAGAAGCGTAGAGTCGATATTTACGTCCAAAACGTCTTTATATTTAATTACTTTTCCGGCGAACTCTATTCTGTCGTCGTACAGTTTAGCCGTCTTTTTTTCGTACAGATATTTCGTGTATAACGCAACGGGTATGTCTATCCCCACAGACAGCATAAACGCGCAAAGGAGTTCTAGTTCCGTAATTTCCGCTATGTTTATCGTACATAAGTTCAAGATAAGCAAACACGCCACGAAAGACAATATGACGAATCCGACGATATACCATACGAACAAATAACGACTTTGTTTAATCTCTGTCATCGATCGTCTCCTTTAACGTTTCCGTGTCTTTTTGCGATAAATACCTGACGACGAACTTATGTCCGCCGTTTTTCAGTATCACCCTGTACATTGTTTTAAACAGCGGGTATTTTTTTATTTCGTATTCGGTTTTTCCGTGCAACGGAGTAATCGAACAGTGTTCGCCGATAGCGCGATAGCATATTTCGACGTAACTCTTTTCGACTCTTATCCGATAAGTATTGCAAAGCAAAACAGGACGCGCTATGCCTACGTACGCGATAACCGTCATGGCGATTGCGATAACGGTATACAAAAACGGCGCGACGCCTTGCAAAACACCTGAAAAATATATAGCGACGCCAAGACCGCCTTCCGCTATCAACGCGAGCGGAAGATGAGTCAATAAAGCAAACCATATCGCTTTTTTTTCGGGTTTCAAATACTCCATAAAAACCTACCGATAGTTATTTTACCAAATCCATTGTTTCCCTTGCGATAACGAGTTCTTCGTTAGTGGGAATTACCAAAATCTTAACCTTGCTGTCGTCCGCTTGTATTTCGTGAACGGGACCGTCGAAACGCTCCAAGTTCTTTTTCTCGTCGAGTTTAACGCCCATATATTCCAAACCTTCGACCGAACTTGCTCTGACGTGTTCGTCGTGTTCGCCGATACCCGCAGTAAATACTATCGCGTCGACTCCGCCCATAGCGGCGACGTACGCGCCTATGTATTTCTTTACGTTATACGTAAACATATCGAGCGCGAGTCTTGCTCTGTCGTTGCCGCTTTCCTTAGCCGCTCTCAAATCTCTGAAATCGCTCGATACTCCGCTTATTCCCGAAACGCCCGATTTTTTGTTTAAAATATTCAGCACTTCGCCTACGGACTTATTGAGTTTACCCGTAAGATATTCGACTACCGCAGGATCCACGTCCCCCGATCTCGTTCCCATAGGAACGCCCGCAAGCGGCGTAAAGCCCATCGACGTATCTATAACTTTGCCGTTTACCACCGCGCTCATCGACGAGCCGTTGCCCAAATGGCACGTTACGATTTTAAGGTCGGTTCTACCTAAATATTCCGCGCAAACGCCCGAAACGTATTTATGGCTGGTACCGTGAAAACCGTATCTTCTTACTTTGTAGTCCGTGTAATACTCGTACGGGAGCGCGTACATATACGCGTAGTCGGGCATCGTCGAATGGAACGCCGTATCGAACACGCCTACCATCGGAGTGTTTGGCATAACCGACTTGCACGCTTCTATCCCGATAAGGTTTGCGGGTTGGTGTAAAGGAGCGAGTTCCGTGTTCTTTTTACAAATATCCAAAACTTCCGGCGTCAAAACGACCGAGCAATTAAAGTCTTCCGCGCTGTGGACGACTCTGTGTCCTACCGCGTCGATTTCGTCCATAGAAGAAATAACCCCGTTTTCTTTGCTCGTCAACGTGTTCAATACGAGCGAAATCGCTTCTTTATGCGTGGGCATGGGCGATTCGATGACGACTTCCCCTTTTGCCGATTTATGTTTTAAAAACGAGCCGTCGATACCTATTCTTTCGCAGCCGCCTTTTGCTATTGCCTGTTCCGTTTCCATATCGATAAGTTGATATTTAAGCGACGAACTGCCTGCGTTTACTACCAAAATCTTCATAATTCTTACCCCTTTTGATTTTATTTTATTTGCGTTTGAATTGCCGTAATCGCTACCGCGGCGACAATATCTTCCGTATGGCAACCCCTTGACAAATCGTTAATGGGTTTCGCAAGACCTTGACAAAGCGGTCCTATCGCTTGGAAATGCCCTAATCTTTCCGTGTTTTTATAGTTGCTGTTGCCCGCGTCCAAATCGGGGAATATCAGCACGTTGGCATGCCCCGCAACGGGTGAGTTCGGCGCCTTGGAAGCCGCTACGTCGGGAACGATAGCCGCGTCGAATTGAAGTTCGCCGTCCGCCTTTTCGTCGGGATACGCTTCTTTGAAACATTTTACCGCATCTACCACTTTATCGACGTCGGCGTGCCTTGCGCTGCCTTTCGTAGAGTGAGAAATAAACGCTATTCTGGGTTCTATACCCGCAATCGCTCTCGCGCTGTCCGCAGACGATTTAGCGATATATACGAGTTCTTCGCTCGTCGGGTTCTGGTTAAGTCCCGAATCGGCGTATATGTAGCAACCGTCTTCGCAATATTCGTTACCGCATTCGGGCGCAATCATCAGAAAGTACGCCGATACGATAGGTACGGTTTTAGAAGTTTTTATTACTTGGAGTCCCGGACGGAGCGTGTTCGCGGTCGAGTGGCACGCGCCCGAAACCATTCCGTCGACGTCGTCGAGTTTAAGCATCAACGCGCCGTACATCGTGTAGTCTTTCAAAATATACGCTCTTGCGTCTTCTACCGCGGCATATTCGGGAGCGCCCGTTTTTTTGTTGATTTTGCCTTCTCTTAACGTATAGAGAAGTTTTGCGTACTCGTCCGTCTTGCCGTTCGTTACGGGATCGATTATGACGACGCCCGTCAAATCTACGTCGGGGTTGTCCTTTTTGATTTGTTCGGCGTTACCCAAAAGAACTATCTTTGCGATATTTTCTTTAACGCACTGCGCCGCCGCGCGTACTACGCGATTGTCTTCCCCTTCGGGAAGAACGATGGTTTTACAAAGAGCAGAAGATCTCTTTTTAATGTTTTCTAAAACCTTTGTCATGATATCTCCTTATTTTGATTTGATTATTTTTCGTAAATAGTGTAAAATGTTTGTATAAATACAAACAATAGATATTATACCTTAATTGCTTGAAAAAGTAAATAACATTGACTGTTTTTTAGGAGTTTTTTATGAAAATTGCCACAACCGTATGCGAATACAACCCTTTTCATAACGGGCATATAAAACATTTGGATTTTATCAAAGAAAATATCAAGCCCGATTACACAATCGTCTTTATGAGCGGTAATTTCGTTCAGCGCGGCGATCTTGCCGTCGCAGATAAATATACCCGCGCGGTCTGGGGAATCAAAGGCGGGGCGGATTTGGTTATAGAATTGCCGTCGGTGTTCGCCGTAGGCAACGCCGAAACGTTTTCTTCGGGCGCGGTTAAGTTGATGAACGCTTTGAACGTTCCCTGCTCGTTTTGTTTCGGAGCGGAATCGGGCGACGTGGAATCCTTTAAAACCAACGCAAAATACCTTTTGAACGAAAGCAAAGAGTTCAAGTCGTTAATCAAAGAATACCTTAATAACGGAGAGTCTTTGGTAAGGGCGAAATACCTTGCCTTAAAGTCGCTCAACCCCGACGGGTTCAACTCGGAATTATTTGAAAATCCCAACAATATTTTGGGACTCGAATACACGAAAGCGATAATCAAAAACAACGCCGATATAGAAATAGTACCCCTTCTTCGCGACGCAAAACACAACGACGATACTCTGTACAAAAAACTCACGTCGGCAAGTTCTATACGGGCGGCTATCGGCAATACACGTAAAGGAAAACTAAAAAGCGTAGTCCCCGATTACGTTTACGAAGATTTACCCGACGCCTTGCCGAACATGGACAAACCGCTTATGACGAACATTTTAACGAGCGATACGGAAGATATGAAAAAAGTCCCCGATTGCACGGAAGGTCTTGAAAACCGTATCAAATATTTGTGCGAAGTCAACACGCATTTCGATACCGCTTTAAGCAAAATCATCACCAAACGGTATACCGAAACGAGAATAAGACGAATATGCGTAGCCAACCTTTTGAAAATTACGAACGGGCTTGTCAAAGACGGTCTTGACGACGCGCTTTACTTTAAAGTTCTTGCCGCAAACAAAAAAGGGCTGGAACTTATCGGCGAACTGAAAAACAAGGCTAAATACCCGTTTTTAACACGAAAAAGCGACTATTCGTTGTCGGGCACGGCAAAAAAAGTTTTCGCCGTAGACACCCTTTCTTGCCGCTTATACTCGCTGTTCACCGATTCGAGAGTCAACGAGTTCGCAACCGAGATATCGCAGAAATAATACGGAATATACCGCAAAAACACAGCCGCCCCGAGCATTTCGCTCGGGGCGGCTTTTTACAAGCGTTTTTGTAATCGTCCGTATTTTTTCGTTACTGACGTTTCGCGTATGCCCGTAGTTTTTCGTTTACGGCGTTTATTTTATCGGGGCGACCGTGTCGAATGCGGTTATTTCAAAGAAAAACTCTTCTTTTTCGCCTTCGTTCAAAACGAGTTTGACGAGTCCCGATTCCGTTATTTCGAGTTTAATGCTGTTAAGTTCGCTGACTATCTGAACGTAGCCGTCAAGGAAATCGAACATCAAAAAGGCTTCTATCGATTTAACTAAATCGCCGTGGAATTGTTCGTATCTGTCGGCGTACAAAAACTCTCTGCCGTAATGTTTGTCGTTTTCGTCCAAAACCTTTACCGCGCCGTTGTTTAAGTCGACGGGCGATACCTGACCGTTCAGCACTTTTACTTTAAAGCCTTTGAGTTCGCGTAGCGGTTTGTCGTTTTCGTCGTACTTAATCAAGTCGAAAGTAAATATAAAGTCCGTTTTAGCCAAAATATCTTTCAACAAATTGACTGCGTTGACCACAAAAGAAAGAGTCAGCCCGTTTTCCAGCCCATCGCCGAATTTCGACAAGTCTATACCGCCCTTGTCTTTTTCGCCACCGTCTTTCTCCGCCGTTTCGTCGGACTCGCTGTATTCCGATCCTTTAAGCGCGTCTTCAATCAACGAATACAGATTCGTTTCGATATTCACCCTGCCCGCTACTTTATATTTCACGTTGTTCGTTACGACGGAAGTCGTATTGAAATCGAAACTGAAATTACCGTTTTTGAGCCACGTAAGGACGTTGATGAGATTATTAGTCAAATTATCAAGACTGCCCGACTGGAATATTCCGTTTACGACGTCTATGTATTCGCTCTTGTCGAAATCCGTTTTTATAACGCATTCCTTGTCCGTCTTCAAAAAACCCGCGTCGATAAAATGCGATTTGCCCGCAAGTTCGATTTTCGCTTTCAAATCAAGAAATTCGCCGCCTTTATCGAACACGAACTCAGCGCTCATTTTCGGTAAACGCCACGTCGATAAGTCTTTAATATCGAATCCTTTCGGCAAGTAAGGTTTAAGCAAGTCGAAAAAAGGTTCCAACGTTTCTTTATGTTGTTTCATCGCGACGTTCAGCATCGCTAACAAATCGACGTTAACGCGCCATTTGCCGTTTTCTTTTTCTCCGACGAAACAGTCTTCGTAGCCTTTAAGCGCCCACCCGTCGTTGTCGTTTTTGCCACCTTCGCTCGCTTCCGTGTCGCCGAAGAAAATGTCGTCTATTTCTTTGGTATCCGTTATATCGGAGTCGTCAGTGCCCAGCCCGAAACCCGCCAACAACTTTTCAAAATCGAACGCGACGTAAAGGTCGGTAAACTTGGAATTGAAATAAAGTCCGTCGTAGAATAAACTTATATACGACGCGTTCTCTTCGTCGCCGTCGACAATAATTTGCACCTGTACGGCGGTGGAAGTATAGGGTTTGTCGTATTTTTTGGAAAGCCCCGAGAACTCGGCGTTCTGGAAAGCGAAAATTACGTCCACTTTCTTGCTCGTTTCTTCGTCGCGCGATTCGTAACTTATTTTGACCGGCGCGGAAATGAGCGACATTCCTATCGACGAAACGTTGAAATATTTTTCGATTTCTTTGTCCGTCATATCTCTTTTTTCGTTTTTTCCGCAAGACGCGAAAAAAGGAAAAGCCAAAACCAAACATAACGCGAAAGCGAATATTTTTACGAAAATACCTTTTTTCATTATATTTCCTCTTGCAATATGTTGATAAACTCTCTCGCGGCGAAAGTCAAAACTTCGTCTTTAAGAGTTACGATGCCGAGCGACCTTGCGGGAAGTTCGGGTTCGGTTTTAATGAGTTTGAGTTCCCCGCCGTCGAGTTCTTTTTTAACGTATTCTTGGGGTACGCACGCTATACCCATACCGCTTTTCGCAAGACCTATCATCATGTCTATTCGGCTACATTCGATTTCGGGTACGAACGTAACGTTGTGCGAATGAGCAAAGTTGGTTACTTCTTGCCGGCTCGTAGTCGAAGTATCGAGCATTATCAGGGGATAATCTTTTAAAATCGTCAAGGGTATTACACCGCTCAACAAATCGGAAAATCTCGACGAACAAACGAAAACGTCGTGCAGTAAATGCGTATCGTCCAACACGTCGACGCGTTGATCCTCGACGGGTAAATTGACTACCCCTAAATCGATTTTCTTTTCGATTACTTTGCCGACTATTTCCTTGGACGAGCCGTTTTGCAAAACCAAATTGACGTTCGGGTATTTCTGGTGATATTTTTCGACGTACGGGAGCAAAACGTTCGTCATCGTCATATCGGACGAACATATTCTTAAAAATCCCGACGCCGAACTGTTTAATTCGGAATATTTAAACTCGGCGGTTTCTAAAAACTTCATCGCTTTTTCGACTAGTTGAAAGACTTGTTTTCCGCCGACTTCCGTCAAAACCATTCCCGAATGAGTTCTTCTGAACAGTTTTCCGCCGTAAGCCGTTTCCAACTGTTTTATGGATTGCGAAACGGCGGGCTGGGATATATAAAGCGCTTCCGCCGCCTTAGTCAAACTGCCCGTTTTCGCTACCGTATAGAATACTTTGTATAATTCCAAGTTGATCATAATTCACCTTTCGTTATTCTTTTTATTTTCCTACGCAAAACTTTGCGAAAATCTCGTTTACGATTTCTTCGCTACTCGTTTTTCCCGATATGTCGCCTAAATCCGTCCACGCCGACGTAATGTCGACGGACACTAAATCGAGCGAGTTGCCCGCGTCTATCCCTTCAACCGCTTTTTTAAGGTTGTTAAGGGCTTTCAACAACGCTTCGTAATGTCTTTTTTCCGTGATATAGTCCGCAGACGCGTCAAAACCGCCGCCTATCGCTTTTTCATACAACATCGATTTCAGTTCTTCCAACCCTTCGCCCGTTTTGGATGAAACCTTTACGTCTGCGCTTACGCTGACCGTATTTCCCTTTTCTATATCTATTTTGTTATAAACGACTATTTTCTCCTTGTCCTTGACCGTTTCGGCGATTTCCTTGTCGTAGTCGTCAAGCGCTCTCGACGAATCAAGCACGAACACCGCCAAGTCGGACGAATTCAAAATCTTTTTCGCTCTCTCTATTCCCAACTTTTCGATAGTATCGTCGCTTTCCCTTATTCCCGCCGTATCGCAAAAATCGAAAGATATTCCGTTTATCTGAATACTTCCTTCGACGACGTCTCTCGTTGTCCCTTCGATTGCGCTGACTATCGCTTTGTCTTCGCCGAGCAACGCGTTGAGCAAAGACGATTTGCCCGTGTTCGGCTTGCCGACTATCGCGACTTTGACGCCGTTTTTGATTTTTCTGCCCGTTTTATACGTCGCAATCAGGCTTTCGGTGTCCGCAATCGCCTTGTTTAATCTCGATTTTATTTCGGGCAACGCTTCAAACTCCAAATCTTCTTCTGGAAAATCTATGCTCGCGTTTATCTCCGCAAGCGCGTCCGTCAATATCTCCTGCGTGTCTTCGATTTTCTTTTTCAGGTTTTCTCTGTAAAGATAATACCCCGCTCTGACTTCCGCTTCCGTTTGACTGTCTATCATATCGATAAGACCTTCGGCGGACGACAATGACAATTTGCCGTTTAAAAACGCTCTTTTAGTGAACTCGCCGCGTTCGGCAAGGCGTACCCCAAGCGTAAGTATTTTGTCTAAAATGCCCCTTACTATCGCCACGCCGCCGTGAGTATGAAACTCCGCCATGTTTTCGCCCGTATAACTTCTGGGCGCTTTGAAAATTACGCACATTCCGTAATCTTTAAACGCCCCCGCGTCAATCTCGCCGACGTATAATTTATACGGCTCGAAATCGCAAGTCTTTTTTTTGCAATTTGCCGTGAACATTTTATCGACGACGCCGAAAGGATCCTTTCCGCTTATTCTTATTATCGCGCAACCTGCCGCGCCCGCCGCGGTGGATATTGCCGCTATATTATCTTCCAACATTTTACTATTACCTTTTAATCGATGCTCTTATAACTATTATTTATATTATAATACCACTAAAATAAAAATAACGCAAGGTTTTTGCGTTATTTGTCATAATATTATATTACATTTTTTAAAAAGACTGTAACTTTACTTATAAAAGGGAGAACGGCCGGGAGTTACCCGACCGCCCAACTATAAGAAAAAACGCAGTGTGAGCAAAATTATGCTTAAAAAAGTGATTTTCGGGTTAACGGAACCGTCAACCTTCAATTTATTATATGCTTTTAAAAAATCGATGTCAAGAGTTTTTTAGTTTCTTTTCGTATCCGTGCTGCCGAAACCGCCGTTTCTGATTACCGTAACGTCATCGTCGTAAGTAACGCCGAACTCGGTAAATATACCCTGACAAATGCCTTCGCCTTTTTTAACCGTCAGCGTTTTGTCGATTTTCGAGTCGTTGGTCATCTTGACGAAAATATGCCCTTCGTTATCCGAATAATAATAGTCCGAGTCGATAATTCCCACCGTATTGTCGAGTTGCAAGCGGTATTTAAAGCCTAGTCCCGATCTGGGATAAATCGCCAAAAACCAGCCGTTTTCGATTTTAACTCTTACGCCCGTAGGGATTTTAACCGTTTCGTTTTTGTTGAGCGTTACGTCGTACGGCGCAAAAAAGTCATACCCCGCGCTCCCAAAAGTCGCGCGCTTGGGCAAAACGACGTCGTCGTAAATATCTTTTACGATTTTTTCGTCTACGCCGTCGAACGCGGTTTTAAACTGCTCGAAACTTACTTTTTCAAAAATAGCGATTCTTTTCATATCAATGTCCGCCGTGATATAATTTTTTTACCTGGTAAACCGCTTCGCTCGTTACGTTAATACCTAATTTTTTAAAGGTATTCCTGTCGCCGCTAGCGAGAATTACCGTCGAGTGCGCTTGCGCGTGTTGAAGGTCGCCGAGTTTGTCTATCGCCTTTTTCGCGTTTTCGCTCGTTGCGGAACTTACGGACAACGCAATCAGCATTTCTTCTATGTGAAGTCTTGGATTATGGCTGCCGAAATGGTTGATTTTAAGGTCTTCGATAGGTTTGATTATTTCGGGAGCGATTATTCGTTCGTCGTCGTCGATATTCGCCAAAACCTTTAACGCGTTTAACACCGCCGCCGCGCTCGCGCCCAAAAGTATGCTCGTTTTACCCGTGATTATTCTGCCGTCGTTAAGTTCTATCGCAACGGCAGGACCGCCCGTCGCCGCCGCCTTGTCGAGCGATTTCTGAATTATCGGTCTTTCGGCAAGCGTTATGCCGGCGTCTTGCAGCAAAATGTCGTGTTTGGATAAAACGGACAACGGGAGTTCGCCTTTTTTGACTTCTACGGCAGCGTCAAGATACCTTCGTATCATTTCCTGACGCGAAGCGGCTCTGCAAACTTCGTCGTCGCAAATGCAATACCCCGCCATGTTTACGCCCATATCCGTAGGCGATTTGTAAGGCGATACGCCCATAATTTTGGTGAGCATTGCGTTCAGTACGGGGAAAATCTCTATGTCGCGGTTATAGTTGACCGTCTTTTCGCCGTACGCTTCCAAATGGAAAGAGTCTATCATATTTATGTCGTTCAAATCGGCGGTTGCCGACTCGTACGCTAAGTTTACGGGGTGTTTGAGCGGTAAGTTCCATACGGGGAACGTTTCAAACTTTGCGTAACCCGCTTTAATGCCCCGTTTATAGTCGTGGTAAAGTTGTGATAGGCAGGTAGCCATTTTCCCGCTTCCCGGTCCAGGCGCGGTTACGACTACGAGCGATCTCGAAGTCGGTATGTATTCGTTTTTACCGTAACCTTCGTCCGAAACGATTTTGTTTATGTTTGAAGGATACCCGTCTATCGCGTAATGACGGTATACCGGTATTCCGACTTTTTCAAGTCGCTGCTGAAAAGCAATCGCCGCGGGTTGCGACGCAAACATCGTCAAAACGACGCTCCCGACGTATAACCCCAGCCCCTTGAATATGTCGATAAGTCTTAACGTATCAAGGTCGTAGGTGATGCCTAAATCTCCCCTTATCTTATTCTTTTCTATGTCGTTGGCGTTTATCGCAATGATTATTTCCGCCTGATCTTTCAATTCGAGTAACATTCTGAGTTTGCTGTCGGGTAAAAATCCCGGCAACACTCTCGACGCGTGGTTATCGTCGAATAATTTTCCGCCGAATTCAAGGTACAGTTTTCCGCCAAGCATTGCTATACGTTCTTTAATTTTTTCAGATTGTAACTTTAAATATTTATCGTTATCGAATCCTATCTTGTTCATTCGTTCATTCTCCTATCTTCTTAAAACGCATCGTAACGCCGTTCACAACGGATGTAATATACTCGTCGTCGTAAATAAAAACGTTGCACGGTTGCGACAAAACGTTCTCGTAAACGTTTACCTTATTGCCGACCACGTCGTAAAAATACGCTCTGTTATGTTCGTTCGTCCCGAACTTATGCGTATACAAAAGTTTGCCGTTTTGCAAAAAGCACATCGTCATACTTTCGTCGTCGTCGAGCGGAGTCGCCCCTATTATTTCGTAACAAGTATATTTAGCGTTTATTTTCATATCTGTAATTTAAAAAGCGGGCGAGGCAATTTTTCAGTTTTTATTGCCTCGCCGATAATTTTTAGTCTGCTAATCAAGAGTTGGGATATTTCTTTCTCTTGAAGTATTGCGTATGAAGAATGTGATGCGCTTTTTCCGCGCCTACGCTTCCGAGATAGTTGTCGTAGCAATCTTTAACTGCGGGATTTTCGTGGCTGTATCTTATCGTTCTCTTTTCGTCTTCGCTGTATAAAGCGTTTGCTCTCAACGTCTTATAGTCGACGTCTCTCTTGATGTATTCGGGAATGATGGGTTGACCGCCGCCGTTTATACAACCGCCCGGACAACACATGATTTCGATAAAGTCGTATTTAGATACGCCGTTTTTAATATCTTCGCAAATCTTTTTAGCGTTGGTAAGTCCGCTTGCAACCGCTACTCTTACGGTCTTGCCCGCAACGTCGAACGTCGCTTCTTTGATTCCGTCCATACCGCGCACAGAGTTAAAGTTGGGATCTTCGGGATTTTTGCCCGTAAGCATATATACCGCGCTTCTCAAAGCCGCTTCCATAACGCCGCCCGTTACGCCGAATATTACGCCCGCGCCCGTGAATTCGCCCATCGGATTGTCGTATTCGCCGCCTTTAAGTTCGGGGAATATAAGTCCGCTTTCTTTTATCATTTTAGCGAGTTCTCTCGTGGTTAAAACGGCGTCTATATCGGGAACGCCCGCCGCGTCCGTATGAGGACGTAACTTTTCCGTTTTTTTAGCGACGCACGGCATTACCGATACCATATAAATATTTTTGGGATCGATACCCGCTTTGTCCGCGTAATAAGTCTTTACCAAAGCGCCCGTCATTTGTTGCGGAGATTTGCAAGTGCTTAAATTAGGAATACATTCGGGGTAATAATACTCTAAATATCTTACCCAACCCGGCGAACAACTCGTTATCATGGGGAGAGTTCCGCCGCTCGTCATTCTTTGAATCAATTCCGTCGCTTCTTCCATAATGGTCATATCCGCGCCGAAGTTTACGTCGAACACCTTATCGAATCCGAGCGCTCTTAAAGCGGTAATCATCTGACCTTCTACGTTCGTTCCGATAGGCATGCCGAACTCTTCGCCGAGCGCCGCTCTTACGGCGGGTGCCGCAGCGACGATTACGACCTTTTCGGGATCTGCAAGCGCGTTTTTAACGTTGTCGATTTCTTCGACTTCGTGAAGCGCGCCCGTCGGGCAAACATTGATACATTGACCGCAAGCAACGCACGGGGATTCCGTCAAATCCGTATCGAACGCGCACGCAACGTGCGAGTTGAATCCGCGATTATTGACGCCGATAACGCCCGTTTCCTGAACTTTGGCGCAAGTTGCGACGCAACGTCTGCAAAGAATACATTTTTCGTCGTCGCGGACGAGATAAGGCGTAGATACGTCTTTGTCGTACGCTACTTTTTCGCCGTCGAACGCGTGCGAATCGCAACCGTATTCTTTTGAAAGTTCTTGAAGTTCGCATTTCAAGTTTCTGGAACACGACAAGCAGTCTTGTTTATGTGTGGAAAGCAATAATTCCAAAGTGGTTTTTCTTGCCTTTTTAACTTTTTCGGAGTTGGTGATGACTTCCATGCCTTCGGATACGGGATATACGCAAGCGGTTACCATGGATCTTGCGCCCTTTACTTCTACGACGCAGACTCTGCACGCGCCGATCGCGTTGATTTCTTTCAAATAGCACAACGTGGGTATTCTTATACCGATCGTTCTTGCCGCTTCGAGAATCGTCGTTCCTTCGGGGACGCTTACGGGAATATTATTTATTTTAAGATTTACCATTTTAGTTCTCCTTATTAACCTTTGCTGATTGCATGGAATTTACAGTTGTTCATACATACTCCGCACTTTATGCACTTAGCGTGGTCAATTGCAAGCGACGGGAGTTTGTGTCCTTCTGCAATATAATCGGTCTTCGCAATAGCCCCTACCGGACAGTTTCTTGCGCAAAGTCCGCAACCGATACATTTATCTTTATCGATGTTGAAGTTCAAAAGTTTCTTACATACGCCCGCGGGACATTTCTTGTCCTTAACGTGCGCGATGTATTCGTCTTTGAAATATCTCATCGTGGAAAGTACGGGGTTGGGCGCTGTTTGTCCTAAACCGCAAAGCGAGTTCTCTTTGATGTAATAGCAAAGCGATTCCATCTTATCGAGGTCTTCCATAGTAGCCGTGCCGTCCGTTACTTTCGTCAAAAGTTCGAGCAATCTCTTCGTTCCGACTCTGCACGCGGTACATTTTCCGCAAGATTCGTCAACGGTGAATTCAAGGAAGAACTTGGCGATGTCGACCATACAGTTGTCTTCGTTCATTACGATAAGTCCGCCCGAACCCATCATCGAGCCTATCGCCATAAGGGAATCGTAGTCGATTTTGGTGTCGATCAAACTTGCGGGGATGCAACCGCCCGAAGGACCGCCCGTCTGAGCCGCCTTGAACTTCTTGCCGTCGGGTATGCCTCCGCCTATTTCAAATATAATTTCGCGAAGAGTCGTTCCCATAGGTACTTCTACGAGTCCCGTATGGTTGATTTTTCCGCCGAGCGCGAAAACTTTCGTTCCTTTCGATTTTTCCGTGCCCATCGACGCAAACCATTCCGCGCCGTTAAGAATTATCTGACAAACGTTAGCGTAGGTTTCAACGTTGTTAAGCATCGTCGGTTTTCCGAACAAACCTTTGTTTGCGGGGAACGGCGGACGGGGACGCGGTTCGCCCCTATGTCCTTCGATACTCGTCATCAAAGCCGTTTCTTCGCCGCAGACGAACGCGCCCGCGCCGAGTCTTATTTCTATATCGAAATCGAATCCGCTGCCTAAAATGTTTTTACCGAGCAAGCCGTATTCTCTCGCTTGGTTTATAGCGATTTGCAAACGTTCTACCGCTACGGGGTATTCCGCCCTTATGTAGACGTAGCCTTGATTTGCGCCGATCGTATGTCCCGCGATTGCCATCGCTTCTATAACGGAATGCGGATCGCCTTCCATTATGGATCTGTCCATGAACGCGCCCGGATCGCCCTCGTCGGCGTTACAAGCGACGTACTTTTCGTTGCCGACAGCCATTTTAGTGAACAGCCACTTTCTTCCCGTCGGGAATCCCGCGCCGCCCCTGCCCCTTAAACCGGAGTCGAGTAAAGTTTGAATAACTTCGTCGGGAGTCATTTCAAACAACGCTTTGTTGAGCGCTTTATATCCGTCGAACGCTATATATTCGTCGATGTTTTGGGGATCGATTCTTCCGCAGTTATGTAACGCTATACGGAGTTGTTTTTTATAAAAGCCCGTTTCGCCGAGCGGTTTAATAGTTCCGTCTTCGTTTACGGTTTCTTTATACAAATATTTGTTGACGACTACGCCGTTTTTCAAGTGGCTGTCGCATATTTCGTCGACGTGTTCGAGTTGTACCTGACTGTAAAACGCGCCTTCGGGATATACGATTACTACCGGACCTAACGCGCAAAGACCGAAACAGCCCGTCATTATGACGTTCGCGTCAATCTTTTCGTCCGCTATCTTTTTTGCGAATTCGTTATAGATCTCCTTAGAGTGTCCCGAAGTACAACCCGTACCGCCGCATACCAGAACGGTATGATGCTTTACGCCGTCTTTTACTTCTCTGACGCCCATCGTCGCAAGGGTTTTCTTTTGTATCTCGTTAAGTTTTTTCAAATCCATGATTCACCTCAATCCTTGTACATTGCAAGTATGTCTTTAACGGAATCGACGGTTACTTTACCGTAAACTTCTCCGTTGACAGTCAAAACGGGCGCTAATCCGCAACAACCGATACAACGAGTCGCGTCGAGCGAATATTTCCCGTCGGGCGTAATTTCTCCGCCCGATATGCCGAGTAATTCTTGAAGTTTGTTATAAACGTCCCCCGATCCTTTTACGTAGCAAGCCGTTCCCAAACAAATACCGATTTGATATTTTCCTTTGGGCGTCAACGTAAATTGAGAATAGAACGTGGAAACGCCGTAAACCTCGGCAAGGGGAACGCCCAAGCCTTCGGCAATCATGGTTTGTACTTCGATAGGAAGGTATCCGTAGATTTCCTGTGCCTTCTGCAAAGCCGGCATCAACGCGCCCTTGGTTCCTTTTAAACCGGCGAGCGTTTCGTCAAGTTTGGCTTTTTGTTCTTTCGTACCGTTAAACGGTACCGCGCAATTTTTTGCCATATCGTCCTCCGTTGATAGTTCTTAATTTTTTCAACAATAATCATTGTACCATATTTATCTTTTTATTTCAATAAAAAACACCAAAAAAAACCGCCCTTTTTGATTTTTTAGGCGGTTTTTGCAAAATGTTATTTTTCTTCCTTTTTCATCATCGATTCGAGTTCTTCCATAAACGTGGAAATATCTTTGAACGAACGGTATACGGACGCGAATCTTACGTACGCGACTTCGTCTATTTTTTTCAGCCCGTCCATTACCATTTCGCCTATTTCCTTGCTGCTGATTTCCTGATCGAGCGAATTGTATATTTGTTTCGTTATGTCGTCGACCAACTTGTCGATTTTTTGCATGGATACAGGTCTTTTTTCGCAAGATTTGATAATTCCCGCTTTGATTTTGCTCGCATCGAACGCTTGTCTGTTTCCGCTCGATTTGACGACGAGTACGGGCGTGTTTTCTATCGTTTCGTAAGTCGTAAACCGTTTGCCGCAAGACAAACATTCCCTACGCCTTCTTATAGTCGTTCCGTCGTCGCTCGTTCTTGAATCTATAACTTTGCTGTCGACGCATCCGCAATACATACATTTCATATTTTTTCTCCCTATTCGTGCTTAAATACGCTAAAATTACGCATATTTATCTTATGAACGTTTTTTTCTATATGATTATCGCCGTATACTATCTGGCAATAAATATTTACGGTATAGTTATTCTTAAAATCCAAAAGAAGGCGCGCCTCGAAGAAAAGAGTTACGATGACACTCTGTCCGACGGTAAACTGTTGCTTACCGCACTTCTCGGCGGTTCTTTGGGTATTTTCGTAGGTATGTTCGCTATGAAATACCGACTGAAAAGTTTTGTTCTTATGGTGCTTATTCCCGTTATTCTGGCGATAAATATTTATATATTGGTTCTGATTTTCACAAACAACAATTTTATGCTTGTCGCCTGAACGAAACGCCGCCGTCGACTTATTTATCGTATATCAAAACGTGGCAACTTTCACATTCCATTACGCCGTTCTGAGCGATTTTGTTCTTGTCCGCCATAGAAAAACTCATACCGCATTTAGGACAAGCGAGCATTCCGTCGTCGCGCATGGGATACAGAACGGGAAATCCGCTCTTTCTCCTTATTTTGTATTTTTCCATGATGTCTTTCGCAATCCCCGCTTCCATAGCCGAAAGTTTAGCGGCAATGCCGTCCATTTCGCTCTTTTTGGACTCTTTCAGCTCTTTGTATTTCGGGGCGTATTCTTCGTATTGTTTTTTCGCGTTGGACGTTTGGCGTCTTAATTTGTCGTACGCTTCCATAAGTTCCGCGATATGTTTTTTAAGCGTGTTCGTCTGCTTTTCGACAACGCCGATTTTGTTCATTAAATCGGTTGCTTTTTTTTGTAAATACGCAACTTCGTCGCCGTCAGCCACGTCGTTTATCGCCTTTTCAAAATCTTCTTTTTCCGCCGTTAGTTCGGCGTAGGTCTTTTTATAATTATCGTAGGTGTCGTTGAGCCTTTTCGCGTTTTCTTCGATCATATCGAGTTTTTCTTTAACCGAATCCAAAAACTTTTTCGCGACGGCGGTCTTTTGCCTTACTTCGCTTTTTACAACAGACTGTTCGAGTTCGTAAAGTTCAGCGTCCAACTCTTGATATTTTAATAATTCTTCCAACATAATAATCTCCTTTAAATAAACCTTTCATCTATGAAAAACTCACACTTAACGCCGTCGAAGGCGTCTTTAAGTTCTGCGTACACCCCTTTGAACGGGTACGTTTCGCTTGCGTAATGAGTTAATAAAATCACGTTTTTGTTCTTTTCCGTCAATCTTAAAATTATATGATGCGGCGCGTCGCACGTAACGACGGTATCCACCGCGTCGCAGTACTTAACGGCGATACTCGAACCGCCGCCGCAAAAACTGCCTACTCTTCTTACCTTATGTTTTCCGTCGCCGTAAAACAAAACCCTTTCCGTATTAAAATCTTTTTTGATTTTGGCGACGAATTCGTCCAAAGTCGTTTCTTCTACCAAAAACACTTTGCCGTAACCTACGTTATCGTATACTTCTTCGCAAACGCCGAACGATTCCGCGCCGAGCATTTTCGCAAGCCGTTCGTCTATGCCGTCCGTCGCGACGTCAAGATTCAGGTGCATCGAATAAACCGAAACGCCGTTTTCTATACATACCGTTACGGCGTCCGTTTCGTCCAGACTGCTTAACGGATTAAAGATGCACGGGTGGTGCGTGATAATCATGTTCGCGCCCGTATCTATTGCTTTTTTGACGGCGCGCATCGATAAGTCGAGTGAAAACAATATCTTTTTAACGTCTTTGCCCGTGTTTACCAAAAGCCCGCTGTTGTCGTACGCGTTGAACTTTTCGCAGTACCGTTTGCTATAATCGAGCGGTATTCTTTCGTTTAGTATATCCGATATTTTTTTAGGTAACATTAAGTACTTTCTCCAAATCGTTTATTTTCTGAACGAGTTCCTTTTTCGCCGTTTCCGTTTTGCAATTACAAAGCACGCTTTTATAAGTTTTAAGTTCCGCGTTCAATTTGTCGACGAACGCTTTCGGCATATCGTTCAGATTGTCTTTGCCGTACGCTATATCGTCTTTATCGTATTCTCTTTTTTCGCCGCGTTCAGCGACTATATAGTCGTAAAACTTGCCGTCGCAAAACGTATAATCAAGCGTTATGCCGTAACCGTTATTTATCAGATATTCTCTGACTTTATTTGCATTTTTCATAGGTTGCAGATAAAGGTTTTGCGGTTTAAAACGGCTCTCTTTCAAAATCTTGATTATTTCTTCTCCGCCCATGCCGGCGATAATCGCCGCGTCGCAATCGTCGTCGACTTTTTCAAGCCCGTCGCACACGGCGTAACCGACTCTTCCGCATTCGATAAAGTCCGACAAGAGTTCTTGCGCTTTTTTCAAACATTCCGCCGACACGTCGCTTATAAAAGCCTTTTCGCATTTGCCCGAATTAAGGGCGGTAAGCGTTAACAGTCCGTGATCGCAACCGACGTCCGCCAACTTTTTACATGGTTTTATTTTACTGCAAAGTTCTTTAATTCTTACCGACATATTACTCTAAGAAATCTTTGAGCCTTCTCGATCTCGACGGGTGCCTTAACTTTCTCAAAGCCTTCGCTTCTATCTGACGAATACGTTCTCTCGTAACGTTAAACTCTTTGCCTACTTCTTCGAGCGTTCTGGGTCTTCCGTCGTCCAGACCGTAACGAAGTCTTAAAACCTTTTCTTCTCTCGGAGTGAGCGTGTCCAGAACGCCTAAAAGTTGTTCTTTAAGCATAGTAGCGGCAATCGAGTCGTTGGGCGATACCGCCTGAACGTCTTCGATAAAATCTCCCAAATGGCTGTCTTCTTCTTCGCCGATAGGCGTTTCCAAAGATACGGGGTCTTGCGCTATTTTTTGTATTTCTATAACCTTTTCGACGGTTACGTCCATTTCTTTCGCAATCTCTTCGGGCGTGGGATCGCGACCGAGTTCCTGCAACAAATGACGCGAAACCGCTTTCAGTCTGTTTATCGTTTCTACCATGTGAACGGGTATTCTTATCGTTCTCGCCTGATCGGCAATCGCTCTCGTAATCGCCTGACGAATCCACCACGTCGCGTACGTCGAAAACTTAAACCCTTTTTGATAGTCGAACTTTTCAACCGCTTTCATAAGTCCCAGATTGCCTTCCTGTATAAGGTCAAGGAACAACATGCCCCTGCCCATATACCTTTTCGCGATGGATACTACGAGCCTTAAATTCGCTTCGGACAATCTTTTTTTCGCAGCCTCGTCCCCTTCAAACATTTTTTGAGCGAGTTCTACTTCTTCGTTAGGCGACAAAAGAGGCACTCTGCCTATGTCTTTTAAGTACATCTTGACGGGATCGTCAAGGCTTATTTCCGAAACGAGTTGTTCGTAAAGGTCGCCCCCTTTATCGTCGACAAAATCGTTGACTACCTGTACGCCCGCTCTTTCGAGCCCCGTTACTATGGCGTCCATCGATTCCGGATCGTCTTCCTTTAAGGTGTCGAATCTCGAACACAATTCGTTTAAGGTTACGCTTCCTTTAATCTTGTAATCGAGTATTAAATCGGCTATGATTTGGTTAATTTGATCTTGTAACATATCTTTCTCCTATTAGTTAGACTCTGCTCAGTTCCGCAATTTTTTCCATAAGTTTTCTTTTAATTTCGGAACGTTTTTCAATTTCTTCTATTTGTTTCAACATTTCCGTCAAAGACGCTATTTCCGTTTCTAGTTTCTGTCTTTTCAAGGTCGCTACGCAGTCGTTGAAATACCTTTCTTCTACTTGCTCTTCCCGTTCTTCAAGTCCGAGCCCGCATATCGTGTCGAGTTCTTTTTTTAACGCGTCGTTTCCTTCAAGAACGTCGTACAAAACGTTTATCTTACAAAGTTTCTTCGCTTTTCTTTCGCCGTCTATGTATTTCGCTATTGCAATATGAGTGGGATTATCGAACTCTATATCGTTTACGTCGAAATCTCTCGTATACGTCTTATTGAAAAGCATCGATTCCAAAATAAATCGTTGCGCCTGCAAGTTCTTTTCGCCCGCTTCTTTCTCGTGAGCGACTATCTCTTTTTCTTCTTTTACGGGTGCGGTTTCGCTGTCGAGTTGTTTTCTCAACGACTCGAAAGTTATCCCCGACTCGTCGCTCAGAGTTTTAAGCAGTTCTTCTTGCTCGATTTTGTTCGGACTCGACCGAATTATATCTACGGCTTCTTTTAAATATTTTCTTCTGTCTTCCGTTCTGGTTATATCGTAAGACTTTTTCAAAACGTCGAGTTTAAAGTCGATGAGCGGTTTTGCGTCGTCCAGACATTTTCTGTAAGCGTCTTTCCCGCGCAACTTGATAATCTCGTCGGGATCGAGTCCGTCGGGCATGCTTACGACTCTTACGGACAACCCTTCGTCCGAAAGTATTTCGAGTCCGCGTATCGTCGCCTTTTGCCCCGCCGAGTCCCCGTCGTAACAAATAAGCACTTTATCGGTGTACCTTTTCAGCAATCTCGCCTGCTCTTTGGTAAGCGACGTTCCCATGCTCGCGACGACGTTTTCAAACCCGTTCGATACGAGCGCGATCGTGTCCATATAACCTTCTACCATAATAACGTCGCCGAAGCCCTTTTCGTTTTTGAGTTTTTTCAGATTGTTTATGTTGAAAAGAGTTTTGTTCTTGATGAAAACCGACGTTTCGGAAGTGTTTTTGTATTTTGCGAAATCGGGTTTCTTTTCCAAAACCCTGCCCCCGAACGCGACGACTTGTCCGTAGGCGTTGATTATGGGAACGATAAGCCTTTCCGCTTCGAAATCGTACAGTCTGCCGTTCTTTTCGCCGCAAACGCCCGCGTCGAGAATATCTTCTTTTTTATGTCCCTTGCCCGTCAAAAATCTCGGGAGCGATTCGTAGTCCAACGACGCGCCCAGCCCGAACTTTTTTATTACGTCTTTGCCGAATCCCCTTGAATAAATATATTCAAGATATTTCGCGCCCCGTTCGGTCGACAGGTTTTTGTAATAAAACCTTGCGGTGTCGCCGAGCACGGCTAAAAGTCGTTCTTTTTTCTCTTTTGCTTCTTTTATCTTTTCGCTGTCGTAATCGAAGTTTTTTAAAGGCATTCCCGCCCTGTCCGCCAAAATCTTGACGGCGTCCATATAATCGACGACTTCGAACTCTCGAATGAAAGTTATTACGTCGCCGCTTTTACCGCACCCGAAACAGTGGTAAAACTGTTCTTCTCTGTTTATGCAAAAGGACGGCGTTTTTTCGTGGTGAAACGGACATCTCGCCCAGTAGTTTCTCCCTTTCGCTTCGAGCGGAATATATTTAGATATAACTTCGACTATATCGTTTTTTGCTTTGAGTTCGCTTAAAAACTCCTGATCGTAACCTTTCGCCATTAGTGTCCCCAACTCTTGGGTATGAACAACGACTCGTAAACGTACGTCGCGTACCGGTCGCTCATGCCCGATATATAATCGCAGATTACCCTTTCCAAAGAGTATTTTTCTAACGATTTTTTATAGTATTCCGGCAATTCGTCTTTGTTGTGTTTGTAAAAATCGAACATGCCGGTAAGCATTCTGTCCGCTTTGATTTCTTCTTTTTGAGCAAGACTGTTCAAGTAAACGTTGTCGAACATAAACTCTCTTAAAACTTTCGTTGCGGCAAACGTTTCTTCGCTCATTTTTATATGCGGTTTGTCTTTGCTGTTGTCGTAAATGGAAAAAATCATGTTATTGATTCTTTCTCTTGAATTGACTCCCAGCACTTTTATCGCGTCTTTCGGCAAATCCTTTTCTTTGATAAGTCCGCCGTTTATAGCGTCTTCTATATCGTGATTTATATACGCTATCCAGTCGGATATGGAAACGATTTCGCCTTCGATCGTCGCCGACGGCATCGATATCTTGTGGTTGAGTATTCCGTCTCTTACTTCAAACGTAAGGTTAAGCCCTTCGCCGTCCTTTTCCAGAACGTCGACTACTCTCAGACTTTGTTCGTTGTGTTTAAACCCTTCGGGACAAAGATTGTTCAATATTCTCTCGCCCGTGTGTCCGAAAGGCGTATGTCCCAAATCGTGCCCCAGCGCTATCGCTTCGGCAAGGTTTTCGTTAAGGTCGAGAGAACACGCTATGCTTCTCGCTATTTGCGAAACGGTAAGCGTGTGAGTAAGGCGGGTTCTGTAATTGTCCCCTTCGGGCGAAAAAAACACTTGCGTTTTGTTTTTTAACTGTCTGAACGCTTTGGAGTGTATTATTCTGTCCCTGTCCCGTTGAAAGTCCGTTCTCAGCGGACATTCGGGTTCGTAAACTAACCTGCCTTTGCTGTTCTTAGATTTAGTTGCGTACTTAGAAAAAAACTGTTCTTCCATTTCGTACATGCTTTGTTTGGACATTCTTTTTCTCCTTTTCGCTTTCTCACATTTTATATACGCAAAAAGTTAAGTTTTTCCTTTATTTTTTTCAAAAAAACCAAAAACTTTTTCGTAAACCCGTTTTTATCCCGCTTACTCGCCCTTTTTAACCTGTTTACGCATTCAAATACGCAAACGATAGTCTTCTTCCTTTATATTTTTTCCGCTTTTTTGAAAAAATCCGAAAATCCCGAAATTACTTCGACGGGAGTCAGCGTAGTTCTGCTCGTCTTTTCGGCGATTTTGTCTGCGGAATACCCGAAAATATAAGTTCCCGCAACCGCCGAGTCGAAATAGTTTAACCTTGCCATAAGTCCCGCAATCAATCCCGACAAAACGTCGCCCGATCCTGCCTTTGCAAGTCCGTCGTTGCCGTTGACGTTCAACGCGACTTTCTCGCCGTCCGTAATCACCGTCGAGTTGCTTTTTAAAACAACCGTTACGCCGTACTCTTTCGCAAACTCTTTCGCAAGCCCTACGGGGTTGTCGCAAACGTCTTCGACGCTTTTGCCCGTCAGTCTTGAAAACTCTTTGACGTGCGGAGTCAAAAGCACTTCGCAATTTTTTTCTTTCAACGCGCCGACGCCGTATTCAGACAAAACGTTCAATCCGTCGGCGTCTATCAAAACTTTTTTCGTCGATTTTTTGAGTATATACGTCAGATTGTCGTACACGCCCCGACTTACGCCGATACCGTTTCCGTAACAAATCACGTCCGAAAAATCCAACGCCAAATCCATTCCGTCAAAGTCTTTGACGAACGTTTCGCCGTCGTCTTTGCCCGTGAAAGTAACCGTTTCCAAAACTCTCGCGACGTACGTCGAATACAAACTTTCGGGTACCAGAATCGCCGTGTAACCCGCCCCGCTTTTTATCGCGGAAAGTGAGTTCAACGTAAGCAAACTGCCCCCGACGTACTTTTTGCTTCCGCCGATTATCGTTACTTTACCGTAACTGCCTTTGTTAGAGTTTTCCTTGCGTTTCGGCAATTTTTCAACCACGTCTTTTTCGCTGAAAATCACGGCATCTTCGTCTGAAACGTCTATGCCGACGTCTTTGACTTCAATCTCGCCCGTGTAGTCTTTTCCGTCGTTTAAAAAGTAGCCGAGTTTAAGTTCGCCGATCGCAATAGTCAAGTCTGCCTTAACGCAAACGCCCGCAACTTTGCCGTTGTCGGAGTTCAGCCCGCTTGGCGCATCCACGGATACTTTGTACCCCTTTTTGTCGTTTATCAGTTCTATTGCTTTTTTATAATCACCGCTCGGAGCGGATTTAAGCCCCGTCCCGAAAACGCAATCGACTATCACGTCGTAGTCGTCGCGCATATCAGCCGTCATATCGGCGACGCGATACTCGTCGATTTTTTCGTAACCCTTTTTACGCAAAACGTCGGCGCAAACCAAACCGTCCTTGCCGTTGTTTCCTTTGCCTGTTACGAAAAGCATTTTAGCGTCTTTGCCGAATCGTTCGGCAAGCGTTTCCGCGATGCTCGTCCCCGCTCTCGATACAAGTTCTTCTTCGGTTACGCCCTTTTCTATCGCGCGCTTATCCGCTTTTCGCATATTCGTTCCGCTTAAAACTCGTCGCATTCTTCACCTTTTATCGCGTTTTTCGCCGTTTCGTACGAAAACCCTTTGCTCAAAAGATATTTGTACGCTTTTTGCAGGTTTTTAAAATCTCTCACCTTGCCTTTAAGGTATTTGTCGGCAACCGCTTTCGCATTGTCCGTTTCGTCGGTATATTCTTCCGCAATTTCCGATATTATATCCGCTTTGATTCCTTTTGCTTTAAGTTCCAACGTTATAAGCCTAACGCCTTTCGTTTTTGAATATTTCTTAAAATACGCCTTGACGTAAGTTGCGTCGTCAAGGTAACCGTAACCGACGAGTTTCCGGACGCAGTACGCCGCGACGGGTTGAGTATATCCTTTCTTCACCAAATAGTCGAAAACGCCCTTTTCCGTCTTGACGGAAGAAGAAATAAAACCCATCGCCTTGTCCAAAGCGACGGATTTTTCACTTTCTAATTGCATTACGGCAAGGTCGCTCGAAGTTATCTCGCAACCTGCCTTTAATCTGTTTTTTACGACCGTTTCGAGTTGCATTCCGCAACAAAACTTACCGTCGATAAAAATATTTACTCTTCCTTTATCTTTTATCTGGGGAGTTATAGCCGTTATCTGACTCATACTTTCATAATCCAGTGGTAGGAATCCTGCAACCGACCGAATTGTACGCCCGTGATATAATCGTAAATCATTTTGGTTATATCGCCTATCTTTCCGTCCCCGACGACGTAGTTTTCTTTGCCTATTCCGACAGTTCCTATCGGTTTGACAACGCCCGCGCCCGCAACGAAGATTTCCGTTATCACGCCTTTTCTTAATTTTTTATTCAATTCTTTCAAAGGCACGTTTCTTTCCTTGACGTCGTAATTTTTCGCCGTCAATAATTCGATTACGTCTTCGCGCATGCTGCTGACCAGCACGCAGCCTTTGAGTTCGGGAGTATATATTCTGTCCCCTTCGACGAAAAATACGTTGATTTGCCCGACTCCTTCGATGAGTTTGTGGCTTGCGTCAAGCCACATTACGTCGTCGTAGCCCTTCTTCAACGCGCCTTCTTTCGCTTTGAGCGTTTCGCCCAAAGAAGCACCGCCTTTTATCGCGCCCAAACCGCCTAAAAAGTGCGAATAGTTTTCTTCGACCACGACTTTCATAGGCTCGTCTTTTTTATAATAATAAGCGTTCGCGGGCGACAAAACGACGTATAACAAATAATTTTTGCTGACGCCTTCGCCAAGGTTTTCATCGGTGCCTATCATCGTTACTCTTATGTACATCGCTTTACCTTCGTCGGTAGGCATCCATTCGCTGTCCGCTTTCAGGAGTTCTTTAATCCCGTTAAGCGTTTCGTCGATGTCGATTCTCGGCATGCAGAGTCTGTCTGCGGAACGGTTGAGTTTTTGCAAGTTTTCTATCGGATTGTACAAAACGATTTCACCGTTTTCGCTCTTGAACGCTTTCAATCCTTCGTACACGCTTTGAGCATTGTGGATTACCGCCGAAACGGGCGATAAACTAAGTTGCGAAAAAGGTTCTATCTTCGCGGAGTTCCAACCTTCTTCTTCGGTATATTGCATAGTGAAAATGTAGTCCGTAAAAGTTTTGCCGAACTCTAATCTTTCACCGCTTTTCGGTTTATCTTTCAATTTTGTCGCCTTAATAAACTCTATATTCATATCTACCCCTATTTTATAAAACAGTATTCTTCGCCGATTATATCGGGCGTTACTTTACCTTTACTGCTTTCCGTAATCTTATTCGATAACGTTTCGGATTTGCTTTTTTCTACTATCGTTTCTACTTGTATTCTATTGCCGAATTCGGCTTTTTTTATAACCGCAGAACACTCCGAAACGATTCGCGTTACAGTGTTATAAAAATCGTAATCGATTTCAAAAGACATCACGTCGCACGGCGTCGCTCTGACGATTTCGGAGTTTTTGATTCCTTCCGATACCGACGAAGAATACGCCCTCACGAGTCCGCCCGCGCCGAGTTTGATTCCGCCGAAATATCTCGTAACGACAGCCAGAACGTTTTTGAGTTCGTTTTGTTTCAACGCGTCAAGCATAGGCAGTCCCGCCGTTCCTTGCGGTTCTCCGTCGTCGCTGAACTTCATTTTCACGCCGTCCGCGTCTTCGATGATATACGCGTAACAATTATGAGTCGCAAACGAGTTTTCTTTTGATATTTTCTCGATAAGTTCTTTTGCTTCTTCCACGCTTCGAGCGGGAGCGATCGTCGTTATGAAACGCGATTTTTCTATTATTTTTTCCGTAACGCTTTTTTTCGCTACGGTCAGATATTCTTTCATTTCAAAACGACTTTGACGTGAACTTTTTTGCCTTTATGCAAAACGAAAGTTCCGTTGTTTACAGCCGTTTCGGGAATAGGCGAAAGCACGTCGAGAATCTTTTCGTCGTCGACGGATACTCCGCCTCCTTCGATAAGTCTTCTCGCTTCCCCTTTACTCTTCGCTTGTCCCAAAGCGACTAAAACGTCGATTACCGTTTTGTTGTCGTCCTTGCTTATTTCCGCAGTCGGCATATTGTCCGTGTTTCCGCTGAAAGCCGCCCTTACCTGCTCTCTCGCAAGTTCCGCTTTTTCTTTACCGTGAACGAGCGCGGTTACTTCGTAGGCAAGTCTTTCTTTCGCAAGGTTGATTCTTTCGTCTTTATACTTCGTGAGTTCTTCGATTTCGTCAAGTTCCATAAACGTCAAAAGCTTCATACATTCGGCGACTTTGACGTCTTCGATGTTTCTGAAATACTGGAAGAATTCGTAAGGCGTGGTTTTGTTTTCGTCAAGCCACAAAGCGCCCTTCGCGGTTTTGCCCATTTTTTTGCCGTCGCTCGTTAAAAGCAAAGTGCAAGTCATGGCATACGCGGGAGCGTTTTCTTTTCTTCTTATAAGATCTTCGCCGGCAAGCATGTTACTCCATTGATCGTCCCCGCCGAGTTCGAGTTTGCACCCGTAGTCGCGGTACAATCTTAAAAAGTCGTACCCCTGCATCAACATATAGTTGAATTCAAGGAACGTAAGTCCTTTTTCCATACGGTTTTTGTAACACTCCGCCGTAAGCATTTTGTTGACGCTGAAATACACGCCGACGTCCCTTAAAAAGTCAACGTAATTAAGGTCCAAAAGCCAGTCGCCGTTATTTACCATAATCGCTTTGTTTTCCGCCGTGTCGAAATCGATAAATCTCGACATCTGCTTTTTAAAACACGCGATGTTGTGGTCAATCGTTTCTTTCGTCATCATCTGACGCAAATCGCTTCTTCCCGAAGGATCTCCTATCATACCCGTTCCGCCGCCGAACAACGCGATGGGAGTATGTCCGTATTTTTGCATCCACGCCATTGCCATTATGGGAATGTAGTGCCCGATATGCAAACTGTCCGCAGTAGGATCGAATCCTACGTAAAACGATATTTTTTCTTCACCGAGTAATTTATATAAATCTTCGCCGTACACCGTTTGTTTCAAGAACCCGCGTTCTTTCAAAACGTCCATTACGTTAAGTGATAAGTCCATTTTAAGTCAATCTCCGAATATTTTTAGCAGAATATACCACAATATATAGTGATTATAACATTATTTACCACTATTTGCAAGGATTATAAACATTATTTTTTATTTTTTTGATTTTATATTAAAAATATATATAATTATCTTAAAAAAGCAAACAATTTTTATTGCTTGTCGGCAAATATTGTGTTATAATGAATCGGTAAAAATATAAACCATTCGGAGGATATTATGCAATATACTACAAAAGTACAAGATATGTGTTGCGTAGCGAAAGGACCGAATCACGGTCCCGCGCCGATTCCCGAAGAAGCGAAATGGGTACAATCCAAAGAGATTACCGACATTTCCGGCTTCACTCACGGCGTCGGCAGATGCGCTCCCCAACAAGGCGCGTGCAAACTTACCCTTAACGTTAAAAACGGCGTTATCGAAGAAGCGTTGGTCGAAACGATAGGTTGTTCGGGTATGACTCACTCGGCTGCTATGGCTGCCGAAATACTTCCCGGCAAAACTATTCTCGAAGCGCTTAACACCGACCTTGTTTGCGACGCTATCAACGTTGCTATGAGAGAACTCTTTTTGCAAATCGTTTACGGCAGAAGTCAGTCGGCGTTCTCGGAAGACGGATTATCCGTCGGCGCGGGGCTCGAAGACTTGGGTAAAGGTTTGCGTTCGCAAGTAGGTACGATGTATTCCACCAAAGAAAAAGGTCCCAGATACCTTGAAATGGCGGAAGGATACGTTACCAAAATCGCGCTTGACAAAGACAACCAAATCATAGGTTACTCGTTCGTTTCTCTCGGAAAGATGACCGACTTCATCAAGAAAGGTCTTACCCCCAACGAAGCGTACGAAAAGGCCAGCGGACACTACGGCAGATTCAACCCCGAAGACGGCGCAGTGAAATACATTGACCCGAGAGTCGAGTAAGGAGTTTTATTATGAGCGTTACTTTTGAAAGTTATGAAAGAAGAATTGACAACATCAACAAAGTTCTCCACTCTTACAATATAGCCGATTTGGAAGAAGCGAGAAAGATTTGCCTTGACAAAGGAATCGACGTAGAAGCAATCGTTAAAGGTATTCAACCCATCTGTTTTGAAAACGCTGTATGGGCTTATACCGTAGGCGCGGCTATCGCGATTAAAAAAGGTTGCGTTAAAGCGGCGGACGCCGCGAAAGCAATCGGCGAAGGCTTGCAATCGTTCTGTATCGCAGGTTCCGTTGCAGACCAGAGAAAGGTCGGTTTGGGACACGGCAACCTTGCTTCTATGCTTTTGACGGAAGAAACGAAATGTTTCTGTTTCCTTGCGGGACACGAATCTTTCGCTGCGGCGGAAGGCGCGATCGGTATCGCTAAATCCGCTAATAAAGTAAGAAAAACTCCCCTTAAAGTCATTCTTAACGGCTTGGGTAAAGACGCGGCGTTTATAATCAGCCGTATCAACGGGTTTACTTACGTTCAGACGAAATACGACTACTACACCGATACTCTTAACATAGTTAAGACCACCCCCTATTCCAACGGCGAAAGATCGAAAGTTCTTTGCTACGGTTGCGACGACGTAAACGAAGGCGTTGCGGTTATGCGCCACGAAGACGTTGACATTTCCATTACGGGTAACTCTACCAACCCCACCAGATTCCAACACCCCGTTGCGGGCACTTATAAGAAATGGGCTAACGAAAACGGCAAGAAGTATTTCTCCGTTGCTTCGGGCGGCGGTACGGGAAGAACGCTTCACCCCGACAACATGGCTGCGGGCCCCGCTTCTTACGGCATGACGGACACCATGGGCAGAATGCACAGCGACGCTCAGTTCGCAGGTTCGAGTTCCGTCCCCGCGCACGTAGAAATGATGGGCTTGATCGGTATGGGCAACAACCCGATGGTCGGCGCGTCCGTTGCGGTTGCGGTTGCAGTAGAAGAATCTATGAAATAATCTGCCTTTTTAAAGGCTTAACCCCCGCCCGAACAATTCGGGCGGGGGTTTTATATTTACGTATATAAAAAACGGTTTTGCTTTCTATACCCTATTCTCGTATTACGGTAAATTATCGCTTTTGTCATAGCCTGCTGCTTTGCGGCGTTTGAGTCGCGAACGACTATCTCTTTAAAAAATTAAAAAACAGTCTACGGGCGGTAGACTGTTTTGATTTTATTCTTCAAACTTTTCGAGTTTTATATCCGTTTCGCCGAATAATTCGAGCGAAAACTCGTCGGGATAACCGTGTTTGTAAACCACTCTCGATATACCCGAGTTGATTATAAGTTTCGCGCATATAACGCACGGTTGGTGAGTACAATATAGCGTTGCTCCTTTTAAGGACACGCCTAATCTTGCCGCTTGCACGATTGCGTTTTGTTCGGCGTGCACGGCGTAACATATTTCTTGACGAGTACCGCTGGGAATGTCTAATTTTCTTCTTAAACATTCGCCTTTTTCCGTACAACTTTTCACGCCTTGCGGCGCGCCGTTGTAACCCGTGGTAAGTATTCGGTTGTCTTTGACGACCACCGCGCCGACGTGCCTGTTAGTCTGATAACAACTCGACCACCCCGCTACCGTTTCAGCCATTTCCATAAATCTTTTATCCCATTTGTCCATTATTCCGTCCCCGCTGTTTTTTTATTTTTCTTATTCTACCACAAATCTGTGATTTTTGCAATAATTTTTCTTTAAAATCGTTAAAAGCAGTTGACAAACTTAAAAATATGTATATAATATTAAATGTTAGCAGTTGAATGCATAGAGTGCTAGCAATCAAATGTATAGGAGATTAAAAATATGACAATTAAACCATTATTCGATAAAGTAGTTTTAGAACCTGTTGCCGCCGAAGAAAAGACTAAAAGCGGATTCATTCTGCCGAGCGCGGCGCAAGAAAAACAATCGACGGGTAAAGTCGTTGCGGTCGGCCCCGGCGGCGTAATCGACGGAAAAGACGTTACGATGCAAATTGCCGTAGGACAAACCGTTTTGTATTCCAAGTACAGCGGAAACGATTTTAAACTCGACGGGAAAGATTACGTTATCATCAGACAAAGCGATATACTCGCTATAATTGAATAAAAAGGAGATTTATTATGGCTAAACAAATTAAATACGGCGAAGAAGCCAGAAAAGCGTTACAAAAAGGCGTCGACACCCTTGCCGATACCGTTAAAATCACGATAGGACCGAAAGGAAGAAACGTCGTTCTGGACAAGAAGTTCGGTTCGCCGCTCATTACAAACGACGGCGTTACGATAGCAAAAGAAATAGAACTCGAAGATCCGTTCGAGAATATGGGCGCGCAACTCGTTAAAGAAGTTTGCACCAAGACGAACGACGTTGCCGGCGACGGCACGACTACGGCAGTCGTACTTGCTCAGGCAATGATTCGCGAAGGCATCAAAAATATCGCCGCGGGCGCAAACCCCATCGTTATCAAGAGCGGTATTAAGAAAGCGGTAGAATGTACGGCGGAAGAACTTAAAGCCAACTCGATGGCGGTAAGCAGTAAAAAAGACATTGCTTCCGTAGCGTCTATTTCCGCGGGCGACGCCGAGATAGGTAACCTTATCGCGGACGCTATGGAAAAGGTCGGTAACGACGGCGTTATCACGATAGAAGAAAGCAAAACGATGAAAACTGAACTCACTACCGTAGAAGGTATGCAGTTCGACAGAGGTTACGCTTCGGCGTATATGATAACGGATACGGACAAGATGGAATGCGTTTACGCTAATCCCCTTATCCTTATCACCGATAAAAAGATTTCCACAATACAAGAGATTTTGCCCGTAATCGAGCCTATCGCTCAACAAGGACAAAGGCTCCTTATAATCGCCGACGACATAGAAGGCGAAGCGTTGACGACGATAGTTCTCAACAAACTCAAAGGCGTGTTCAACTGCGTTGCGGTCAAAGCGCCAGGTTTCGGCGACAGAAGAAAAGCCATGCTCGAAGATATTGCTGTTCTTACGGGAGCGACGGTCGTATCTTCCGATACGGGCGTTGAGTTTAAAGACGTTACCCCCGATATGCTCGGTACTTGTTCGAGCGTTAAAGTAACCAAAGACTACACCACTATCGTAGGCGGTTCGGGAAATACCGACGCTATCGAAGCGAGAAAACAAGCGATTAAAAACCAGATTAAAGAAACGACTTCCGACTATGACAAGGAAAAGTTACAGGAAAGACTTGCAAAACTTGCGGGCGGAGTTGCCGTCATCAATGTAGGCGCGGCGACGGAAGTCGAAATGAAAGAAAAGAAACTTCGTATCGAAGACGCGCTCAACGCGACCAAAGCTGCGGTTGAAGAAGGTATCGTTCCCGGCGGCGGAATCGCTTTAATTGCCGCTATACCGACTTTAAAGAAGTTGGCGGACAGTTTGTCGGGCGATGAGAAAACGGGCGCTAACATCATTTTAAAAGCCGTAGAAGAGCCTTTAAGACAAATCGCAATCAACGCGGGGCTTGACGGTTCGGTAATTTTGAACGAAATCGCTAAATCCGGCAAGAAAAATTACGGGTTCGACGCGCTCAACAACGAATATTGCGATATGGTTGCAAGCGGCATTATCGACCCCACCAAAGTTACGAGATCCGCGCTTGAAAACGCGGCTTCCGTTGCGTCGGTATTCTTGACGACGGAAAGCATCGTAACGGATATACCCAAAGAAGAACCCGCCGCTCCCGCTAACATGGGCGGTATGTATTGATAAATATGATAAACCGTTTAACGGGTAGCGTAATGCTACCCGTTTTTTATTGTATAAGAACAACCCCCGACAGGGACTATTCGTCCCTGTCGGGGGTTGTTGGTTACGGTTTGCCGAAACAAGCCGTATAGGTCTTTATATAAGTTTTCGATTATTTATTTTCGAGCGTCAAGTCGTAGTTGCCGAGATAGTTGACTTTAAAGCCGTTTTTCTTGTACTCGTCGTAGTTGAACGCTTCGAGTTCGTCGATTGCGAGTTTGTGGAACTCGTAAAAGTTGTGCCACCATTCCCAACCGGTGCCTAAACTTGCGTTAAGGTACGCGTCGGCAATATCTATGCCCATTTGCGGAGCAACGTAGAACGCGCCCATTGCAAGAACGTTTACGCCGTTGCCTGTAATCGCTCTTAACGCCGCGGGAACGGATTCCACTACGCCTGCGTGAACGTGCGGACATTTGCTTGCCGCGATATGTATGCCCATACCCGTGCCGCAGAACAACAACGCTCTTTCGTATTCCCCTTCGCTTATCTTGGAACCGACTCTTAACCCTACTCTATGGAACATCATTTCGGGATCGTTGTCTTTCGTGTCTTTGGTGTAACCCAAATCTTCGATTTTCCAACCGAGTTTTCTCAAATGTTCGCATACCGCTTCTTTTAAGGGGTATCCCGCGAAATCCGCGCCTACTACCAAATACTTATCTTTTATAGTTTTCATAATAAGATCTCCTTATTTTACTTTCAATTCGTAACTACCGCAATAAAGTTTGTCGCCTTTTTTACCGTCTTTGCCGTTCAAAACGTAATCGAACCCAACGGTTAAACTCGTACAAGGCGGTACTTGTAACCGCGCCGTAATATCTCCGCCGTCGCGTTTCCAACCGCATTTAACTTCGCCGTTCACCGTGTCGTACCTGACGTTCGCAAAATCGATTTTCGTCGTAAACACGGGCGAATACGTAAGTTTGTTACACGCGACCGCGTCGTCGTCTACGCTTAATCCGCCCAAATACTTATACAAGAACGCGTCGTAACTGCCGAACATCGGGTGGTCGAAAGAGTCCATTTCGTTGGACATTTCGCTTTCCCATCTTTCCCATACGGTCGTCGCGCCGTTTTCGAGCATAAAGCCCCAGCCCGGATATTTCGGGTTGGTCAACACGTCGATAACTTCGTCCGCGTACCCGTAATCGGCTAAAACGTAGAAAACGTGTCTGTAACCGATATTGCCGCTCGAACAGTGGTGGTCGTGATTTACGACGTCTTTATAAATGTTTTCCGCAACCGCTTTCGCGTAACGGTCGGGGCAAACGCCTAACGAAATCGCGAGCGCGTTTTCCGTCTGAGTGCCGCCGTTGTAGTTCATCGTCGTTTCGTTGAAATACTTTTCGTGAATTGCCTTTTTAGCGTTTTCGGCGTGCTTTAAGTAAGTTTTCGCATCGGCGTCGTTACCGACGATTTTCGCGATTTTCGACATTTCTTGCAAATGCCATAACAAATACAACGTCGAAACGTAAATATTATCGCATTTTTCGTCGGGATACGGAACTACCCAGTCGGCGTAATACGCATAATCCATTATATACCCTTTCGAGTGAGAAAGCAAGTAATTCGTCCATTTTTTCAGCCCGTCGTATTCTGCAACGCAAGTGTGTTTATCTCCGTAATACCTATACCCGTACTCGGCAAGCAGTAAATAAATAACGCATACGGGATCTGCGGGTATTCCGCCCGTATAGTACGGAGCGGTATCCGCTATCGCGCCTTCTTCCGTTTGAGTGTGCGTAATGTCGCGTATAAACTTGGGCGAAAATCTGGACATATCGATATTGTATATCGTTTGGTATATTCTCGACCCCAAATCGTTAAGCCAACCGAATCTTTCGTCGCGTTGCGGACAGTCAGTCAAAATGGAATGTTCGTTGTTTTGCTCCGTAATTACGGCGTTTTTGTGTAATTTGTTCAATCTTTCGTCCGAACACTCAAACTCGCCGACTACTTTCGTCGCCGTGTGTACGTGTTCGCCTACCGCCGAAATAAGTTGAGCGTTGCCGCTGATTTCGGCCTGAACGTACCTGAACCCGTGATAGGTAAATCTGGGCGCCCAGACTTCTTCGCCGTCCCCTTTCAAAATATACGTGTCGGAACATCTTGCCGAACGCAAATTGAGTTGATTGACGTATCCGTTGGCGTCAAGGAGTTCGCCGAATTTAAGAGTTACGGACGCTCCTCTTTCGCCTTTGACTTTTATTCTTAACCAGCCCGCAACGTTCTGACCTATATCGATAACGTAAACGCCGTTTCCTTTGTCTTCTCTCGATATTTCGGGGAAAACGTCGCAAACTTCGATAGGTTCGATTTGTTGCGCTTCCAACTCGCCTTTGGGAGCGGGCGTCCAAATGGTGTACATCCAGCCGTTTTCCCAAGTCGGTTCATAGTCGTTCGTCGCCCAGTTTGCGGGGTACTTGTCTTCCAGACGAGCGTCGTAAATCTCGCCGCTGTAAACTCCGTTGTCTATCGTAGGACTTCCGCTGGACCACCAACCGTAACAAGGACGGGTATAGTCTTCAAACACCGTGCCGTCTTCAAACTCTACGTAAAATTGCGCAAGTAATTTTCTCGCGCCGAACCACCCGTAACCGAGTTCTATACCGACCACGTTTTTGCCCGCGTTCAGTTCCATAGGATATACGCAGTACATTACGCGTTTGCTGTACTCGACGTTGCTCGGGTTGAGCACGGATTTACCTACTTTTTTACCGTTTACGAAAAACTCGTGATAACCGAGCCCGCAAACGTACGCTCTCGCAAACTTTATTTTTTTATCGACGGGTAACTCCCATTGTTTTCTGAACAAAAGAGTTCCGCCGTTGAACGCGACGGGCAACGATACCCATTGTCCTTGCCAGTCCGTTTTATTTAAAAGCGCGGTTTCAAAAGTGCAAATGTCGCTTTCGTAATTTTCGCCCGATGCGTCCTGCGTGTAGCATTTGACGTAATACACCGTGTGCGATTTCAACGCCGCGCCGTTATATTCGATTCCTATATTGTTGCCGTCTTCAACGACCGCGCTGTCCCAAACGTCGGGCGAGCGTAAACCGTCTGTCGTTGTAGCGACCGTTATTCTGTACGATTTTTGTTCCGATTTGAAATCTTTACCGTATTTCCAAGAAAAATGCGGTTTTAAACTGTCTATTCCTACGGGGTTGATTTGATATTCCGTTTTAAACTCTGCTAATTTTAACATTTTTACTCCGTGTTTTTAGTATTACCCACGCCCCGTTTCGGGGCGTGGGAAAACCTTTTGCCTTAATTTGCGTTTATTTGTCTATTATTTTCTTTTCAAGAAAACGTACGCGCCTGCCGTGATGACCGTAAGCATGGAAACGAGTCCGAGCGAAACAGCGCCGCAACCGCCTTTCTTTGCTTTTTCAACGGTAACTTCAACCGTTGCGCTGTACGTTACGCCGTCGGGACCGACAGCCGATACTACTACGTTTATCGTACCCGCCTCAGCCGTGTCAAGTCCTTTTACGGTAGCCTTGCTAAGATCTACGGCAACGGTCTTTCCGCTTCCGTATACGAAATCAGCCTTTACGCCCGTGAAATCGATGGATTCCGCGCCGACTTTAACTTTAATGGAAGTATCTTCCGCAAACTTGATTCCCGTTATAGCGTCTTCTACCTTAACGTTGATTACTACGCTGAATTCGCCGAAATCGCCCGTAATGGTAGCGGTAACCGTCGTATTGCCTTCTTTTACGCCCGTAACTGCGCCCGTCTTTAAGTTTACGGTAGCAATCGATTCATCCGCTACGCTGTAAGAGATTTGACCGGTCGTCGCGTTGTCGGGAGTTCTGGATACACCGAGAGAAACGCTCTTGCCTACGCTGACTTTTACTTCTTCGCTAGCCGCTTTAATGCCGTCGTAAGGAATGTAGATTTCCCAAAGCAAAGTTCCCGCATTGTAAACGTAAGTCAATTCTTGTTGAAGGACGCATTCTCTGACGTACATACCCGTACCGAACTTTAACGCGTTAGCGTCGGTTGCCGTAGGAGCAAGTTCGCCCGTCCAAACGTAACCTGCGAATCCTTTTTGAAGGACTATCTTGTCGCCGTTACGATAATAATTTTCAGAAATATAATTTTCTAAGGTCATTCCGCCGTCGTTGAAACTCGGCAACAATGCAATGTTACCGCCGGACAACTGATAGGTGCCGCATTTAACTTCCGTGCCGTCCGCTCTGTAATACTTGAACAAGCTGTTGCCTTCGGGAGCGACGTGAGTAATGTTGCCGTTGTTTATCGACGAGTTGGGATATTCAACGAAAATGTTGTACGCAAACCATTCGACGATTGCAATTTCTTTAACGGACATTTCAACGGGTTCGTAAACCTTAACGTTGATATCTACTTCGTAATCCTTACCTTCGTAGGATATCGTGCCTTTTACCGTTACGAATACCGAACTGTCGGTAAGCGGGGTAACTACGGACGTATCTACCGCCGCCAACGTGAAGTTTTCTGCCGTGATAGCAAAGTCGGGGCTGTAAGAATCGTCTTCGTATACTACGTGAGCGGTAAAGTCTTCGGGAACGACTACTTCGCCGCCTTTTTCTACCCAAATCGTGTAAACGTTGGACATTTCAACGCCTTTCATCGCCAACGCTTTGGTAATCGTCAAATCGATAGTAGCAGTTTTTCCGCCTGCTTTCGCGGTAATCGTTACTTCGCCTTCGGAAACGCCGGAAACTACGCCGTTTTCGTTTACCGTCGCTACGTCGGTGTTGGACGAAGAATATTTAACGGTACCTACCGCGCCTTCGTTTAACGTTGCGGTAAGTTTGAGAGTCGTTCCGACTGCAAGCCAGTTCTTTGGCGCCGTTACGGAAACGGTATCTACTTTATGCGTTTCGGGATTGTACGGTACCCACGGGTTGTTTAACGCCGCGTAAACGTACGTTACGTCTTGTTTAAGTTCTTTGTTGCCGAAAATCGTGCCTGCTTTAATCGTAATTCTGTCGCCGACCTGACTTGCCGCGCCGAACGCGAAAATATAAGATTCACGTCTCTTTAATTCATAGTTCAAAGCGTCGCCGTTAGAGTCTACTATCTTAATGTCGACAAGGTCGATATTGTTAACGTCGAAGTCGCCTTCTTGCGCTACTCTTTCGTTAAAGTTGATAAGGATTGCCGACCAAGCGCCGTTGTAGTTGATGTCTACGAGCGAAAGTTCGGGCATATCGAGAACTTCGAGAGTTACTTGGCAAGTTTTTTCGCCTACCGTTACGGTAAGAGTATATTCGCCTACTTCGTTAAGGTTGTATTCGCCGCTAAGCATATCAGCCGTTACCGCAAATGCAGCCGTGGATTCGTCGCTGTAATGTTTAGTACCCGTTAAAGTAGAAAGGTCGAGCGCCGTATCTCTCTTATGAGCGGTGATTTTGCCGTCAACGGTAATGTGGTCGAGTTCTGCGCCGACGTTTTCAACGGTAATGTCTATCGTTTTGGTAATGCCGGCAAACGTAGCGGTAAGTTTGGTAGTACCCGCGCTTACGCCCGTTACCTGAGCGGTCAAGCCCTTTCCTACAACCGTTGCGATTTCTTCATTTTCGATAGTATATTTAACGGGAAGAGTAGGATAGGTACCGGAAGTAAACACAACGTTTTCAACTGCGCCTACAAGCATCGTTTTATCTTCTGCGTTAAGTTCGGTAGCTTTGATTTCTTCAAATCCTAATCCGTTTAACGTAATATACGATACGGTTCTATATAATTTCTTTCCGCCGAATTCAAGACCTTCTTTCAAGGTAATCATTTCGTTCGCTTCCGCTACGTGATTGAAAATAAAGATATATTCGTTCATCGTTACGGGGTTAAGTCCGGTAATTGCAACGTTTTCGCTATTTACGTATTCGATATAATTCATATCGGGAGCGGGACCCCACGGATTAGCAACGCCACAGTTTGCATCAAATCTGATAAGAAGAGCGTTCCAACCTGCCGCATCGAAGTTTATATTTTCAATAGCAAGCGGCGCTTTGTTGCCTTTTACGAACGTAGTGCCGTTCCAAACGTAATATAAAGTTTCCTTTACTTCGTAGGTGCCTTGATTTTCGGTGGTAAACGTAAGCCCTTTGCCTATTTCGATATAATCGCCTTTCTGTACGGCTGTTTTTCCCCAACCGTCAACTTCCGATTTATTGAAATAGAACGCAAAAGTTTCTCTTGCAACCGTTACGTACTGAATTTGTGCGCAGTTAGCCGTTTTTCCGCCAACCGTATGCAATTTAACAAGGGACATATCGTTTGCGATTGCGCCCGCATTAAAAATCATACCGCCGTACAAATCGGCCATACCGTCCATAATGATAGTCCTTGAAAACTCGGCACAGGCTTGACTGTTGTTGTCATTCCAACTCGCAAAATCGCCCATTTCAAAAGCCTTGTTTTCAGTTACCGTCGGCGTGTCTTCGCCGTCTGCAAATGCAATCGTAGCAAAACCGCATAAGCAAACTGCCATGAGTACCGAAAGTAAAATTGTTAAAATCTTCTTCATAATTTCCTCCTAAAAAATTATACTTTTTTATTTTTTACCCTTGCGGGTTTAAACCTTTTTTTGTTACGTTTATCTTTTTATAACTACTTTATAACGATTGTTATAAAATCTTTCCCCGTTTACGGCTCCCTTGTGCAAAGGGGGCTCCGACGAAAGTCGGCGGGGGATTGTTTTTACATAGGTCAATTCTTCCGTCGCACATCGCCACCTTAGCCACTGATAATGGCGTTAAAGCCTCGTCAAAACGGCGATATTTACGCGCTTTTCTACAAATGCTCGTTTGCTGTACGTTTGTACAACGGCTCTCGCCTTTGTACAAAATCATCGAAAATAGCGACGTTTTGATTGTCTACAAGTCTTACGCCGTATTTTTAGGTTAAGACGAGGCACGCGAACGGGTTAATACAAGCGTATAAGCCGTGAGCGTAACAATGTATTAGCCAAAAATTCGGTGCAAGACCGTCGCTTTAACGCCATTATCAGTGGCTTACACAAGGAAGGCTTTTCGTAGCGTCGCTTTACAGTCTTAAAGTTCTTTAATCAAAGATGACGTTACGTTGCCGAGCGTGTCTTCTACGTACAAATAGAAATATTTTATTACGCCCGAATCCGTTCTATCAAGCATATCTTGCGTGATTTCGTAGGCTATCTTTTTGTTTTCTACCGCAACGCGGCTCTTTACCCACGTCATATTGTTGACGGATACCATTTCCGTTTCGGTTCCTAAAATATACGCCGACTTTACTTCTCTGCCCTTGGGTATAAACAGTAACACGCTGCCTTGTCCTTGTTCGGGATTTGTCAAAAACGTTATAAGTTCCGTACCGCCCTTTACTATGCTGTCCGCAAACTCGAAAGGTTCGTTGCGTTTCATCGCGTGCGTTTGGCTATGAAGCCAGCCGTTGATAAACGAAACGGTTGCGTTTTTGCATCTCGAAGCGGTGTACGATATGCACGCGGGAGCGCAGTTTTTGTCGTCGTTCTGAGCAAGGAAGAACAACGGAGTTTCTCTTTGTATCAAGCCCGCGTCGTTGTCCCAGACTCTTGCCGCCGCATGGTTGACGTAATAACCGTAAAGGTTTCCGCCGCCGTAACCCGTATACATATTAAGCGAGCAATAAATGGGTATAGAAAACGCAAATCTGTCATCGTATCCCGTGATAATCGAAGTGATTACGCCGCCCCAACTTACTCCGCAAACGCCTATCTTCTGAACGTCGACGCAATCTAAACTATGCAACAACGTGTTGCCCCTTATCGCCGTCGTTACGGCGTAATACATCCAGGTCGATTCAATGGGGTTAGCGGCGTCGCCGTAGTTCGAGTTGTGCGGAGCGGGATATTCCGAGTCCGTATACAAATCTTTCGGAGCACAGTCGGAGTTGCCCGTTTTAAGGGGAACGTGTCCTTCCAAATCCATTGCAAGGGCAACGTAGCCTTTGTTTACCCAGTCGCGTACCCATTCCCAGTAAGCGGTACCGCCGCCGCCGTGAACGAGTAATACCGCCGGATTTTTGCTACCTTTCGTTACGCCCGTAGGTATGCCCAAAAAGGCGAACGCGTAACTCTTTTGACCGTTGTAGTCGTTTCTGTAATACAACGCTTTAATAGTGCCGTCGATACCCTTGTCGTGTCTGTCGTTGTCTTCGTCGTAAATGGTTTCGGGAACGGTCGTCCATAAGTCGCTGCTTAACGTAACTCCGTCGTACATTGCGTAATCGTGCATAATTCTATCTTCCTTTTTAGGCGGTTTTTCCGTCGGTACGCCACAACCGAACATAGGCGTTACGCACAACATTCCTACGCATAACAAACTTAAAAACTTTTTCATATTTTCACCTTAATATCCGTAACTGTACGAAAGTCTTCCTATCGGCGCGGAATCTCCGCTTACGTAATAGTCCATTACGTCTTGCGGGTTGGTTATATTGTCCGTAACTTTAAACCTTATATAACAGTTGTTGCCCGAAAGCCCTAATACCGAAAGCGGAATGCTGTATACGATAACGTTGTCGTATACGCGGTATTCTGCCGTTCCTTCGTTGGTCCAGTTGTATCCGCCCGTAGACTTTTCGATACTCGTCGTTCCGTCCGCGGCGGGGTTTCTGTTGATAACGTAGTTGTACCCTTCAAAGTTCTTTTCCGAGTCGCCCGCGTTTATCAAGACGTTCATCCAACCTTTGTCGCCCGATTTGTGTTTGGTGATATTTTCTTTCGTCTTAACGTAAATATAAAGGTTTTTCGAGTTGTGAACGACTTTAACGTCCGTTATATCGTTTCTGTTGCTGTTATCATTATACATTACATACTTAGCGGTGGACGATCTGTAATTTCTTGCAATCGCGTCGCCGTCAAAGTCTTTGTAGTGCGCTTTTACCACGTCCCACATTGTCAGGTCGCTGTCGTTTACGTCAATCGTCAGTTTTTGGTACTCGTAATGCTTGGCGTCGGTGTATTTGTATTTACGAATATTTTGTATAAGTTGCATATAGAAATTATCTTTGCAACTGCCTTTCATAGGCTCGATATCCCTTGAATACTCTTCGTTATACACGTCGCAGAAAAAGTATCCGCCGTTTGCACTCGGGTATTTTATCGCCATCCATTCGTTCCAGCCCGTTATCATAACGTTTTGGATTTCTTTGCCTTGCTTTTCGTAGTCGAAAACAGTTTGCCATTCGTTTTTGAAGTTCTGACCTTCCTGATAGTTTTTGTAAACTTTGCCTGTTTTGTAGTCGTAACCCCTGCTGCTTGCGGGCTGTTTGTCGCTGAACATTATCGTATTCGAGTTGTGTTGCGCGACCGAGACGCTTATCGCTTTATATTTGTCGTGTATGTTTTGCGGATATTTCCAACTCATCCACGGAATCGCGTCGGGGTTTTCCCAAACGCCTTGCGGCCATTGAGATTCTACGATTTCAAATCTGTCGTACAAGTCTTTGGAAATGCAATCGCCGTATTTGTAGTCGGGCAACGACATTACCTGATCGCTCGACCCGTTGTTGGTTTCGGTGATACCCGCAAGGAGCGGTTTGCCGTTAGGCGAAAACCATAAACTGTCGTATTTGTCCGTCTGGTAGAACTCGTTGTATATTTTGTTTGCCGTAGTACCCGAGTTCGAGTTTGTGTAAAACATTACTTTGGGTACGTTAAAGCCTTGATCCTGAAATTGTTGTAAGATTTTCAACACGAGTTTTACTACGTCCTGATAAACTATCGCGTTGGTAGTATCGAAACAAATATAGTCCATACCCGCGTTTGTCAGCATTTCTACGTGTCTTGTAACAACCCACGGATCCATCATGTTGTAGTACCCGAACAGCGGTTCGCTGCAAAAATGGAACTCGTTTACTTTCGAGTATTCGCTGTCGCCGATTTGAAGAACGTATTCTTCGCCGTGTTCGTCGATTATTTTTTGGTTGTCGTAAATCGCGGTTTGCTGACTGTCGTGTTGCCCGTGCCAAATGGAGTACCAAATGCCGACGTATCTCGCGCCGTCGCGTTTGCCGTCGACTTCGGAAATAACTCTGCCTAACGCGTCTGTACCCACCGTGTTATACTCGGTGTATTCCTGAACGGTTAAGTTTCTGGTGTCTTTGACTCTCGACGACGGTTCGGGCGGTGTAACGTTACCGCCGCCACCCCCGCTCATTTCACAACCGAACAACGTTCCCATTGCTAAAACTCCTGCAATAATTACACTGAAAAATCTTTTCATACCTTCCCCTTAATATCCGTAAGAATATGCAAACCTGCCTATCGGAGCGGAATCGCCCGAAACGTAATAGTCCATAATATCGTCGTATTTCGTTACGTTGTCGCACGCTTTTATTCTTACGTAATAGTTATTTTTTGAAAGTCCTAAACTTTTGAGCGGAATGGAATATATTATCACGTTGCCGCTTACGTTGTAATTAGCGACGCCGCTGTCCGTCCAGTTGTATCCGCCCGTAGACTTTTCTATCGTAGTCGTTCCGTTCCCGTTCGGTTTTCTGTTGATTATATAATTAAAACTTCCGAACGAGTTTTCGTTGCCTTCTTCCGTTTTTATTAAAAGGTTCATCCAGTTGACGTCCGTACCGTTATAAGCCGTTACGTCTTTGTCGCAAGTAACTTTTACGTACAAGTTGACATTGTCGTGCGTTACCTGTACTTTCGCAATGTCGTTTCTTGCGGAATCGTCAACGTATCTCATCGTTTTAAACGCGTCTTCAAAATCTCTGTTTATCGCGTCGCCGACTAAATCTCTGTACGTTTTGGCAAACGTTCCCCAGTCGGTGGTTACGTTCCTTATATCAACGGTGTTAGTCGCGTATTTGTAGTGTTTCGCGTTCGTATATTTGAACTTACGCGTGTTCGTTAAAGTCTGAATGACGTAGTTATCGTCGTAACCGCCTTTCATCATTTCAACGTCTCTCGAATACTCTTCGCTGAACGTATCGCAGAAAAACGCGTTGTTTCCGTCGTCGAGTTTTTGAGCCATCCATTCGTTGAAACCCGTTATCATAACTCTTTCGACGGTTTGTTTCGTTTTGTCAGCGTTGTTGTCGAACACAGTTTGCCATTGCCCTTCGTAATTCGTGCCGAGTTCTTTGTTTTTGGAATAATTCCTGAACTTATTCCAGTCGTAACCCCTGCCCTTGCTTCCGTAAGGATCGCTCATCTGAGCGGTCGGGTGCTGCGCGAGAGAAACGCTCATATACCCGTTTACGTTAGGTTGCGGGTAGTTCCAACTCATCCACGGCATGCCCGTTTCTCTGTCTTCCGCAGTAGAGCCGTTGGGCCACTGCGATTCTTTGAAATCGAAGAAGTCGGTGTATAATTGCTCGTACAACATCGGGTTGGAGCAAGAGTTTGCTTTTACGCCTATGATAAGCGGTTTGCCGTTAGGAGCGTACCACAAGTCTTTGTAAAGGTTTTTTGAATATATGACGTCGTAAAGAGACAAAATCATGTTCGCCGATCCCGTGTTCGTATAAAACGTAACTTTCGGCACGTCGAAACCTTGATTCGCAAAGTTTTGCAAAATCTCGAAAATCTTTGTCGCTTGCTGAGGATAAGCGACGCTGTTGGTGTAGTCGTATACCAAAAAGTCTACGCCCATAGCCATCATAAGTTCGATATGTCTTGATATTACCCACGGATCTTCGCTGCGGTAGTAACCGTAAAGCGGTTCTCCCCAGTAGTGAAACCTTTGCGAATTGACTCCTAAAAAATCGGGGGCTAAATAATCGGGACATTCTTTTAAAATCTTCGTGATGTCCAACTGTCTGTTGCCCGACAAATAATCGTTTGCAAACTCTTCGTCGCCTTGCGTTTCGTGCGCGCCGTGCCAGGTGTGGTAGAATATTCCCACGTCGTAGCCCTTGTTTACCGCGCCCGCTTCCGCGACTCTGTCCGTTTTGTCCGTAGCCGTCAGACTAGCCGCCGTGTACTCGAACTCGTTGAGTCCCCGTGTATCGGCAACCCTTGTCGTTTTATCTTTCGGATTCGTTGCTTTACCGCACGAAACCGCGAACAAAACGGTTAAAGACATTGCAATCACAAGTATAACGCTTGTTATTTTTTTCATATATTTTCTCCTGAAATTATCCTTTCAATCCGGACATCGTAACGCCTTCAATAAGTTGTTTTTGGAAAATCGCGAACAAAATAGTAGGAATTATCGACATAAACACCGCGCCCGCGAAAACTACTTCGTTGCCCTGAGAACCCCTTTTGGACGGGTCGGTAGTGAAACCGTACAATACCAGCGCTATCGTTTTTACCGCGCCTTTATTCTGATAGTTGTTCAAGAATACCAACGGGCCGTAGTAGTCGCCCCAGTACGCTATGAATACTTGCACCATAACGTAAATGAGTACGGGAACGCATAACGGGAGTACTATTTTAAAATATCTCGTAAAGGTGTTCGCTCCGTCGATTTTAGCCGCGTCTTCCAACGCGTTGGGTATACCCATCATGAATTGTCGTATCAAAAAGATATATATCGCGCCGCCGCCGAAAAGGTTTGGTATAGTAAACGGAGCAATCGTATTGAGCCAGCCGAACTTCGCGTACATTACGTATAACGGAAGTTGAGTAACCGCCGCAGGTAACATCATCGTACCGAGCATCAAAGAGAACATTACTTTTCTGCCTACCCATCTGAGTTTTGCAAACGAGTAAGCGATGAGCGAAGACGCCAAGGGTACGACTACAAGGTTGAACCCGATAATTATCAACGTATACATCAACCCTTCGCCGTATCCGCCCGTTTTGAATATCGTTACGTAGTTTTTTAACATCAACTTCGACGGGAAAAACTTTAACGTCGATACTTCGTCAACGCTCATAAGACTTTGACAAATCATGTAAAAGTACGGGAACAGCAGGAATATCGCCAAAAGCGACATTATAACGTAAAGGAATACTTTAAAAGCAGCGTTTTTTCTCTTCGCTTGTTTGTTGTGTTCGTCAAGCACGGTTTTTGCGTTGAAAGAACTAATGTTTTCAGCCATATCAGTCGTCCTCCCCGTAAAAAACCCATTTGCTCGTTTTGAACAAAACGAACGTAAGTATACCTATCATAATAAGCATTACCCACGAAAGAGCGGACGCATATCCTTTCCATTTAGCCGTAGTGAACGCTTTTTGGTAAATCAGAACGCCCAGCGTATTAAGAGAGTCGCTGACGTTTATACCGTCGCTGTACATAAGCGAACCCGTGTACTGAACGCAACCTATAACCGACATTATCAAGTTATAAAATATCATCGGGGTTGACATGGGTATCGTTATCTTTGCGAACTTAACGAGTTTGCTCGCCCCTTCGATGTCAGCCGCTTCGTAAAACTGCACGTCTATCGCTTTAAACGCCGACAGCCACAGTATCATTCCGCCGCCTACGCCCCATAAGTTAAGGAAAAACAAGGACGCTATCGCCTTAGGACCTTCCGTGTACACCCATCTCGACGCGGGTAATCCCAAGCCGACCAGCACTCTGTTGAAAAAGCCCATTTGCGTGGTAAATTCGCTGTATCTCATCATATCCTTGTACAAGAATACTCCTGCAATCGCGGGTATCATACAAGGTAAGTAAAACATAACTCTGAACGCGTTTACGCCTTTTACTTTCGTATTTACGAGCAACGCGACGAAATAGGACGTTACAAGTCCCAAAGGAACGCTCACGACGGTGTAGTAAAAGGTGTTGAGAAGCGCGCCTTTCGTTTCGGTTGCCCATTTTACGCCGAAAATCATTTTATAGTTCTTTAACCCGTACCATTGCCATAAGCTTACGCCGTCGGTACGGAAAAACGACATATACAGCGAATATATCGCCGGAATGAAAGTAAACACTACCAACCCGACGAACAAAAGCGAGTTAAACGCCCAACCTACGCTGTTGTCTTTAAGAAACTTTTTAATTTTCTGTTTTGGCGTTACGGGAGCGTTGACGGTATACATTCCCCGAACTCTTTCGTCGGGCGTTCTTGCGATACCGTCTTCTCCCACAACGTTTTTATTTTCAGTCATTATTTATCCTCGCGTCAGAATATCAACGCGTCGTCGATATCCGCTTTTGCGGTCGCCATTACTTTCGTAAGGTCTTTGCTTGCGTTAGACGCGCCCGCAAACATCGTTTGTATTGCCTTTTGTATGTCCGCTTTTGCCGAAAGGTCCGCTTTCGTGAAGAATTCGCACGCGGTCTTGTATTCCGAGCCGTAAGTGTACGCCGCAAGGTTAAGGTCTTTATATTTCAAACCCCAGTTTGCAGTCGTGTAATCGGAAAGGTCTTTTCTTATCGAAGCAAGGTTAAGTCCGTTCAACGCCATTTTTTGTTGTCCGTCTTTGCTCAAAAGGTAACGAAGGAAAGCCCACGCAACGTTTTTGTTCTTGCTCGTTTTGGTAATGGAATATCCTGCGATGCCCGCGCCGATTTTAGGCGTATTGTTAGCCGTGATAAGCGGGAAAGATACAAGGTCGATTTTGTTTTTCAACGCGAGTTTTTCCGCGTAAACGGAAACGGACGCCGACTGGAATATCATCGCGCTGCCGCCGTTTTCAAAAGATTTGGTCGTAGCGTTCTGAGTGTCGCATATATATTTCTTGTTTACCATTTCTCTTACCATTTCCAAGCATTGCATCGTTTTTGCGTTTGAAATGGAGTTTTTGCCGTTATCGTCGACGGGTTCGGAACCGTAAGCCGACAGCATCGGATAACATACGGACAACCACGTCGTAAGGTTTGCGTCGATTACGTAACAATCCGATTTACCGTTTTTGTCCATCCAACTTCTCATCTGAGCGCAAACGTCCATAAACGTTTCCCACGTCCAACCGTTTTTAACTTTCGTCATATCGATGCCCGCTTTTTCAAACAACTCGGTGTTGATAAACGTTACTACGCTGTCGCAAGATCTGGGAACGACGTATTTTTTACCTTTCAATTCGCCCATTCTGAAATATTCGGTATAGAACTCTTCTTCAAAGTTCATTTTGCCCGCTTGCTCGGTCGCTTCTATATACGGGTTAAGATCTTCGTAAATGCCCGCGTCGGCAATTTCAAGATAGTCGGGAGAGTTAGTCCAAAGTATGTCGGGCATAACGTCTTTGCCTGCTTTTTGCGCCGCTGCCAAGTTCATTACGTCGGAAACGTAACTGTTTACCGTAACGAAACTCATATCGATATTTACGTTAGGATACATTTCGGCAAAATCGTCGATAAGGCATTTAATCATCGTCCTTTCGTTAGAGTTACCGCCCGGTACCGCGATGGTAATGTCCGCAGATATATCTTTGTCAATATCTATAACGATTTTTTCGGGAGGCGTATCGCCACCGCCCGACGGCTTATTGCCGCCTTTACCGCAAGCAACGGAAAACAACGTCGTCATCGTCAATAATAATGCAAATGCCAAACATAATAATTTTTTCATAGTTTTTCTCCTATATCTTGATTTTTAATATTTTATAAGCGCGGAAAGAATGTTCATTGCGTACAATCTTACCGAGAAGTCGTTAAGGTGGTTGATGCCGTTGCCCGTAACGTCCGCATATTTTTTCGTTTCGAGAAGAGTTTTGCTTAACGTGTACATATCGAGCGTATAGACGTTGTCGCACGATTCGGCAAGAGCGTCCGCTTTCGCCCAGTACTTTTCAAACGTTTTCAAATCGTACGCCGACGGCGCGGGCGTGAACGCTTTGATTATAATCACTTCGCAGTTCGGATTTGCGCCCTGTACGTCCATGATGATTTTTTCGATGTTGTCCTTAAACGCGTTAGCCGAATTATTGCTTCCGCAGTCGTTGATACCGAAATGGATTATCAATAAATCGGGGTTTGCTTTTTTCATTTTCGCCGTTTGAGCGTCCGCCGATCCCCAGTCGGAAGTCATTCCGCCAAGAGACTGGTTGTCGACTGTAACGGTTGAGTCGTATTTGCTTTCAAGTCCCGTCTTTATAAGTTCCGCCCACGTCGGGAAGTTGGGTTCGTGTTTGAAAAACCCGCTCGACGAACAACCCTGCGCGACGCTGTCCCCCGTTACTACGACTTTCAAGTCTTCGCCCGCAATAAGTTTGGCTTTCGTTTTTTCAAGTCCCGAAGTCGAGTAGTCGGCAAAATCGGTCGTTTTTAAATCTTTAACGTCGTAAACGTAACTTACCTGTATTTGGTGTCCGTAATAAAAAGAACTTTCGGAATAAACTACGCTGCCCATCTGCACACAGTCCGTATTCACGTTAGCAATGCCGGAAGAAAGTTTGTATCCGTCGGGCAGTTCCAGCCCCGCAAGGTTCTTGGAAGTAAGATACGGTATCTTGCCCGATTCGGGAGTCAAAGAAGTGTACCCGTTTGCTTTGTCGATAGAAATCGTGTTGCCGTCTACCTTGTACGTGTCGGCGGAATATTCCGTTTTCCAAGTGTAATCCCTGACGGATAAAATCTTAACGGGGTTGTATTGAAGTTTTCCGCTTATCGATTCGCCGTCGTCTTCCAAAAGTATCGTTTCATTGTAGATAACGTTGCCTTTAAAATAGGGCGTGATTTGTTGTTCGGTGTCGAACTTATACGCCGCTTCGTCGGGGTTGACGTAATAAGGATACTTTTTCAAATCGACGCCGGGATTTTCGTTCGGTTTACCGCCCTCCGTAGTTTCGCAACCCGCGAAAGCGCAAACGCAAACAATCAGCGCGAAAAACAAACAAATAATTTTTTTCATTTTCTTCTCCTTTGGCTGTTAATGTGGTATTGTTTACGTCAAAGACGTAAACAACGGAGTACTCCGTTCATATTTATACATTATAATATTGTATCTTCACTTATATTATATATCAATATATTTTTCAATCAATAAACAATTTTAAGAGAATATTGCACTTTTTACAGTTTTTACGCTATTTTATTTGACAAAATCATTACTTTATGACATAATTTTGAAAAAGGAGCGTCGTCGTATGAAATATTTTAATCCGTTTTTAAAAAGCGAACTGAATATTACCGAAGCGGACTATACCGTCGTCGAATCTTCGTGGGAAAAACGGGTTACGTACTTTCCGTATTACCGTATTTATTTTATAAAAGACGGCTCGGCTACCATTTATCTGAACAATATTCCGTACGATTTAACGCCGAACAATCTCTATTTTATCCCCGCGTTTTCGGTAAACAAGTCCGTTTGCAAAAACAGTATGGGGCATTACTGGTTCCATTTCAGCCTTGACGTTACGACTGCGAGTTACCTGTCCGTTTATAAGCCGAAAATAATGATAAAACAAACGGAAAACGACGAGTGGATTTTTCGGCAAATCGTTAAATTGTTCAAGGAAAACCTGCAAAAAAAGACTTATTCAAACGAAGTTGAGATGAACAGTCTTGCGCACTATTTGTTTTCACGATTTTTAACGGATACCACCCTTTCTCCGCAAAAAGAAACGTTCGTTTCCGTGCTGAATTATATCGATAAACACCTGTACGATAAGATTACGAACGAAGAATTAAGTACGCTCGTTTGTTACAACGAAACGTATTTTTCAAACGTGTTCACAAAACAGTTCGGAATATCGCCGAAGCAGTATATTTTGCAAAAAAAGATGTCGGAAGCGGCGAAAATGCTTCTTGAAAGCAATAAAACCGTCAAGGAAATCGCGTTTACGCTCGGCTACGATAACGAAACTTATTTCAGCCGCTTGTACCACAAATACACGGGATTAGCGCCCGGCAAATATAGAGAACAGTTCTATAAATAATCCATTTCGTTTGTCATATTTTTCAGTTGCCGCGACAATTAGTTGCGACGATGTTAAGCGCGACGCGATTTAGTTAGAAAAGTTATCAAGTCGTCGATTTTAGTTACCTTAGTATGGTTCAAAGCGATAATATTAAACGCCTTGCAAGTGTTTTTCACTTGCAAGGCGTTTTTCTTAACCATTGCGGCTTTAAAATTAAAAGGTTAACTATATCGTTTTTCAAACTCGTAAAGACGTTCTATCCGTCGGCGAAGGCGGGGGTGTTCGTTATAAAAAATACCGTTGAATAAAAAAAAGAACCTAGCCGATAGGTTAGGTTCTTTTAATGGAAGTGGCAATTACATATCCTCCCGTGCAGTCACCCGCAAAGTACTTTCTGCGCAAGCGAGCTTAACT
>CAKQQS010000002.1 GCA_934271255.1 uncultured Clostridia bacterium | reverse complement strand
TTTCAGGACAACGCTATGGAACAACAAATATTAAAACAACTATTCAAAGAACATTGCGATTCGGTATTGTTACTTGACGTCGATAAGGAGAGAATTATTCCCATCGACGATTTTTTGATGGGCAAACTCGGCAAATACGTCGGTAAAGAAGGCGTGCCTTATACAAAACTCATAGAACAACTCGTTACGGACTATATTGACGATATAAGTAAACCAAAGACGTACGAAAGCACTACGCTTTCCGTCGTCAAAAAACAACTTGAAACCAAACCGTCGTATACGGTAACGTATCAGGCCTTTTCGGAACACAACCTGAAATGCAAATACAAGAGCCTGTCTTATAAATATTGCGGCGATAGTAAACGCTATATACTTATGGATTTTGAAGACGTAACGGATATTTTGTCAAACGACATAGATCCGCTTACGGGCTTGTACGACTCGACGGGTATGAGCAAAAAAGTCAATAAGTGGCTTGCCGAACATCCGAACGAAAAGTTTCGTATACAAAGATATAACGTAGACCGTTTCGGCGACTACAACGGTGTATACGGTTACGACGCCGGCAACAAAATGTTACGGGATTTCGGACAATATATGAAATCTATGGACAACGAAGAAACGTTTTCGGGACATTTAGGCGCAGACCATTTTATAAGGTTTTGTACGGAAAAATGCCCGCCCGTCGAACACTATTATTACTCGTTTTATAAAGAATTCGTCAATTACGCGGTAAAAATACCCATTCGTATTCAAGTCGGCGTTTACGATTTATGCGAACCGAATTGCACCTACGACCAAATGAGTTATAAAGCGTTGCTCGCTTTACACGCGTTAAAAGAAAAAGCCAACAAAGGCATCGGGTTTTACGAAAAAGGAATGATTGACGTCGAGTTGGAAAAACAAGAACTGTTAAACGACTTCGACGAAGCGTTGAAAAACAACGAGTTTGAAACGTGGTTTCAACCGCAAGTCAACTACAAAACGGGCAAAATCACGGGCGCTGAATCGTTGGTACGCTGGCGCCACCCGACGAAAGGGTTACTTTCGCCCGCAACGTTCATGCCCCTTTTAGAACGAAGCGGACTTATTTCCGCCCTTGACAGATACACGATAGAAAAATCGTGTAATTATCTGAAAAAATGGATGGATATGATGCCCGACAAATCTCTTGTCGTTTCTCAAAACCTTTCAAGGGTATACGTTCATAACAAAAACTTCGTCAAACGACTGACCGATGTCGTAAGAAGAGCGGGCGTTCCCGTTTCGAGCGTGCATTTGGAAATTACCGAAAGCGCGTATATGGAACGCACCGAACACTTGATAGAAGTCGTCAAACAATTGCGAAGAACGGGCTTCGTTGTCGAAATGGACGACTTCGGATCGGCTTACTCGTCGCTTAACCTTTTAAAAGACCTCGACATCGACGTTTTGAAACTCGATATGAAGTTTTTGTCGGGTTCCGACAACAACGAACGCGGCAAGATAATCATTTCGTCGATAATACGAATGGCAAACCGTCTTAATCTTCCCGTCGTTGCCGAAGGGGTTGAAACGAAAGAACAAGCGGACATGCTGCTTTCGTACGGTTGCGAACTTATGCAAGGGTACTATTTCTCAAAACCCGTTCCCGCCGACGAATACGAAAAAATGTTACTTTCATAACGATAGTTAAAAGCAAAGATTCAGACGTTTTTTGCTTGTTTACCGTCGAAAATCGCGGTTTATTGCCGAAAATGTACGATTTTTTCATCGCGAACGCTAAAAACACGATAAAAAATATTGACAACAGAAAAAAAACGCTATATAATGTGTAGTGTAAAGAGGTGCGCTTTTCGGGGCAACTCTTAACAAAACTTAATCGTAAAAGCAAAATAGTCGTAAGGCTATTACGCAAAGCTATAGGGGCTTAAAGAGTCAGCCAGTTGCCGGATTATCCGTTATCGAGATATTCCGGCTTTTTGTTTATAACGCAATTTTTTTTGAGCGAAACGGAAACGAGAAAAGATGAATAATAAAATATTAAAAAACAAAAAAATAATATTATCGTTTTTCTCCGTAGCGGTAACGGGGGTAATTCTCGTGCTTGCCCTTGTCAACTTTTCGCTCGCTTGGTTTGCTAAAAACGATAAGGTTACGGGTAGTGGTATGCACATAACTGTCGGCAAAGAAAGTTTGGTGATAGAAAATATTACCGTTTACAAATATAACGATTTCCGTAACGACGTAATCGAAACAACGATAACCGACAATGAATCGATAAACCTTTCAATGTTGATTTACGACAAAATATTCACCGAACGAAACAAAACGAACGCCATTATAATAAAAATCGACCTATCGTCGATTACGGCGGGCGAAACTTTGGGATTGACGTTTAGTTGCGTTGACGGTACGCCGACAATGGACCACTTGTCCGACGTAGTCGGGTATAGAGTTGGCGCGCTCGACTCGAATATCGGCGCGACTCCTTTGCAAGTTTACTCTAACGTAGTAAACGGACTAAAAGATACGACGGAATATACGTTCAGAAAAGCCGAAGGCGCGTCGCACGTCAAAACGACGCAAATACACAGCAACGACGTAACGTGGGCGGACGGCAAATCGCTTTACGTAATACTTGATTACAGCCCGTCGCTTATAGACGATACGGGCACTCAATTCGACGGAACTACCGAAGAACTTTTCGACGGTCAACTCGGGGACTTAAACTCCGTTATGATATACAAAAATCAAGGGGCATAACATGAAAAAAAGATTCCTTTTATCGATTATTGCGAGTTTGTTGATTATCGTACTGTTTGCAATGAGTACGGTAGTAACTTTCGCATGGTTTACAAAAGGTAAAAGTATCGGCGTCAACGAAAGCAGCGGCGGTATTTTGAAACAATATTTTCATAAAGGCGACGGAACGGAAGCAAATCCCTATGAGATTACCCGTCCCGTGCATTACTATAACCTTGTAATGCTTTACCAGTTGAACCCCGACTTTAAAGACGGCGCGAAGTTCATCGACGGATCGTTGTTTTTCAGACTCGGCAGTAAAGATTTAAACCTTGACAATGTAGACGACGGCAACGGGTATCAGGTATTCTATTACGACGACAACGGCACGTCGAACAATCAAGCCGACCCGAACGGCTGTTTAAACTTAAAATCTTACTGCAACGGCGCGTTCGGTAACGGACTTTTACCGATAGGTTCCGCGCAAAAACCGTTTCAGGCAACGTTCGACGGCAGCGGACTGACTTTGCAAAACCTTAAAATAATCGGCGTAACTTCCTTAAACGGCGTAGAATACAAAACTCCCGACGTAGGTCTTTTCGGTTACGTATCGAGCATAGCAAAAGTTAAAAACTTATACACGTCTAACTATTCGATTGACTTAACGGGCGTAGACGGTTCGAGCATTTATCAACAAGTCGACGCCGCTTTAACCACCGAACACAAACCCCACGACAATCAGGCGTTCGTAGGCTATATCGCGGGGCATATAATCACGGGCGCGGACGTAACGGACGTGTACGTCAACGACTGCATAATCACGGGCGGCAACGCCGCAAACTGTAAATACGGTTATTTCGGGCACGTCGAAGACGCTCAGGGCAACGAAGTAAACACGCTCGGCGAACTGATAGCCACGCAACGCACGCAAGGCGACAACGCGGGTTTTGGCGGTAGCATGGACATGAAACAAATGCACACCCGTTTAAACAATATATTGAATAATACGACGGTACCCGAAACGTATCTGAGTTCCGAAACGGTCGTTATCAACGAAAACACGGGCGAAACCCACGTCTACGAAGGCTCTTGGGACAACATCAATTTCAGAACAACCACAGACTCATGGTATGGCACGACGATACCTGTAAAGTATGATTATTACACAACCGACTACGCGGGTAAATACTATTATATTCATGAATCAAACACTAATGGTGATTATATGTGTATGTACGGCGAAGGTTCGCGTATGCCCAAAACCGTTATTACGTACACCGTTACTACCGATGAACAAGACGCTTTTTATATAAGTTGCGGCGGGCGTTATCTTGCCGTTGCTGACGGCAGTGTATCTTCGACCGATAAAGACAATTCGTCTAAATGGGTGCATGAATCGGACGGGCGTATGTACGCTTATTACAATAAAAACGAACGGTACGATCAATATTATCTCGGAGCAAACGGTTCGTCGGGCGTCTTTATTTCCGAAACGGCTACCACCGTCTGGGCTTTCGACGGAAACGGCTTATATACGATTATCGACGGCTCTAAATATTATCTCGGGCTTAATTCGGACAATCAATGGTGCCTTTGTCTTTTAATCGCTCCTAATCAATATCAGCATAATTATCAAATAATAAGCAACGGAAACGGAAAATATCTTAAAGTTGCGGGCGCCGACTCTTTTACCGAAACTACTAACAAAAACGAAGCAACGCACTTCTTTTTCTCAAACGAAAATCAAGGGTACATAACCTATTATTACAACGGCACGCTATATTATCTCGGTCAAAAGGACGGTTCTTTTGCGAACGCGGCGACAAACTGGGTAAAAACTACGCAAGGGTATTTAAAGGCGGGCGACACCGATTATTATTTAATGTACGACAACGGTTGGAAAATCGTCGATTGCGGTTTGTATTATACGATTTCATACGGTATTAATTACCTTAATATCAACGAAAAGCAAGACGGCGTAACAAACGGAAACAGCGGCAACGCTACTTTGTGGAAGTTTTCAGAATCGGGTAGCAACTATCCGTCGGGAACGATCAGGGCAAAAGGCACGAATAAATATTTGACGATTGAGCGAAGCGGTTGGATATTTGTTTCTTATAAATTAAATATATCTACTTCTCCCATGTCGTGGCAAAACTCTAACGGCAATTTATCTGCTAATAGCAGGTATCTTACGTATTCGAGCGGGTGGACAGCTGATAGAAACGGTGTTACGCTTACTTTTACAAAAAAGCAACTTACTCCTACGGCAGTTACGGTAAGTACGGAAACTGAACTGATAGAAATGAACGGTTCGTCCGCCGAGCAGACGACGGAAGTCGTAGTCGTCAAAGACGTTAAAACGGTTGACGGCGGTTATCAGACGTATTTTCCGTTAAGAATCGCCGAAGCGACTACCGTTGATAAAAACGGTAACGTTATCGACAGTTACGATACGACGAAAGGTTGGTACGACGCAAACGATCCGTACAGAGTTTCTCTTTTAAACACGGGTTACGTAATAAGCGGTTCGCGTTTGGAAGATTCTAATAATGACATCACTCCCGAAGATCAAAAAGCCTACGGCGATATTCGTATTTCGTATTTCCCGATAAGCAACGTAAGCACTTCATACTCAAACAATAATTTTAAGAAAATATTCACGGTAGACGCCACGGGAATACGTGAAAAAACAGATTCTTCGCCTATATACGAAGAAGCGAAGAAACAACTCGGCGAAACGCTTAAAAACTCCAACAGAGTATACGGACTACATTTCATGGACGCCGAGATTTCCAAAGATTATTTAGTAAAAGCGAAGAAAGCGGTCGTTCTTGGCAAAGAATACGATGATTACGAAATGCCTATGGACAGCGTGAACTTCCATCTGGTAGAGCGCGGCGCTATTACGTTCTTTGCGGGGGACTATTTTGAAAAAAACAACACGTTTTTCTCTTTACATCAGGTGTTCCGTAACGAAAATCAAAAAATTGTCGACATAAAAGAAATAAGCGAAGTTTACGCGTTGAACGGCGACACGTCGGGCGCGTCGAAATATTATTACAAGTATACCGACGGTACTTACGGCGACGGTTTTGTCGTCCCTGTGGCGGGTAGTTCTTTGCCTGCGGGCTATACTTCCGTTTTCAATACCGAGTGGATAAAGAATCCTGGCTTTAATAAACAAGGAACAAGGATTTTCTATTTTGAAATACCCGTAAACAAAGGCGAGTTTTGTTTAGGTTCCGTTAAAGAAAAGACGGGCGCGTACCTTATGTATCTGGATATCGGCACGAACGGCGGCGACGCTATCAGCGGTATTATCAGTTCGGACGGTAACGAAGTAACCAACTCTTTTAAAGCGGAATACCGCGACGCTCCCGACTTGCTTGGCGTCGATAAGTTCTCCGTGTTGCTTTTCGCGATAAACGCTCCCGCAGGAACGGACGTAAACTCTTTTTCGGTACAAGTACGGTTTATTAAAACGCCTGCCGAAAGCGAATATTCAAACGGACTTTACGAAATAACGATTATCAACAAATCCGACACCGATTTGCAACTAGACGTCTTTTTGTGCGACGATGACCGAGATATTACCAACGACTTTTTGTACGCGTATCAAGTGGTGTATACGAACGTCGACAACACGGGGCAGATAATAAAAACCACCGCGGGGCGAGAGTACTGGAAGTCTATGGCGTCGTTTACGATACCGAGAGTCGGCGCCGCGTCGGAAATACAATATCAACCTTAGATTAAATTATTTTAACGCCCGTAGCAAAATCGCTACGGGCGTTACGTTTTTCACAAAACAAAAAGCGTTCGGACTTAAAATCCAAACGCTTTATTCGTATATGAAATTAAATTACATACATTCGGGGGCTTTGCCTGCGCAACCCAGAACTTCTACGAGTTTATGCTCGACGAGTTTTTGAACGGCAAGTCTTGCGTCGCCCAGATATTGACGGGGATCGAAATGGTCGGGGTGATCGACTAAATGTTGTCTTATCGCCGCCGTGCAAGCCATACGAAGGTCGGAGTCGATATTGATTTTACAAACCGCCATCGTCGCCGCTTTACGGAGCATGTTTTCGGGAATACCGATTGCGTCCGGCATTTGCCCGCCGTAAGTGTTTATGATTTTAGCAAGGTCTTGCGGAACGGACGACGCGCCGTGCAAAACTATGGGGAAACCGGGCAATTTCTTTGCGACTTCTTCAAGAATATCGAAACGAAGTCTGGGTTTCTGACCGGGTTTAAACTTATACGCGCCGTGGCTCGTGCCGATTGCGATTGCAAGCGAGTCGATACCCGTTTTCGTTGCAAATTCGTAAACTTCGTCGGGGTTGGTGAATTGAGCGTCTTCGTCGGAAACGCAAACCTTGTCTTCAACGCCCGCAAGTTTGCCGAGTTCCGCTTCGACGACTACGCCGTGATCGTGAGCGTATTCAACCACTTGTTTTGTGATTTTAATGTTGTCTTCAAACGAGTATTTGGAAGCGTCTATCATAACGGAAGTAAACCCGTTGTCGATACAACTTTTGCAAAGTTCAAACGAATCGCCGTGATCCAGATGAAGCGCGATGGGAAGTCCCGACGTTTCGACTGCGGCGGTTACGAGATTTTTAAGATAAGTGGGGTTAGCGTATTTTCTCGCGCCCGACGAAACTTGTAAAATGAGCGGTGCGTTTTGAGCGACGCCCGCGTTTACGATACCTTGAATTGTTTCCATGTTGTTTACGTTAAATGCGCCGATAGCGTAGCCGTTACGATATGCGTTTTCAAACATTTTTTTAGTTGTTACTAATGGCATAAACAGTCCTCCGATTTTTTTGTCTGACAATATTATATACCATTTCGTTTCATTTTGCAAATACTTGTATTAAATACTTTCGTTTTTTAAAAATATGTTGTATAATTATAAAAAAACAAAGGAAATAATTACTATGAAAGATCCCAGAATAGAAACTTTGGCAAAAAATCTTATAAATTATTCGGTAGCCTTAAAGAAAGGCGAAAAAATCTTAATCGAAGCGAAAGGCGTCGATTATATGCTCGTAAACGCGCTTATTAAAGAAGTATACGCGGTAGGCGGGTATCCGTTCGTCGAACTTTTCGACAACAGAGTTACGAGAGAACTGTTAAAGGGCGCGACTAAGGAAGGTACGGAACTCCGCGCAAAGTACGACGCGTATCGTATGGAAGAGATGGACGCGTATATCGGTATACGCGGCGGGGACAACAGTTACGAACTTTCCGATATAGGCGACGAGCAGGCGGCTTTGGAGTCTAAGTACTACGCGTATCCCGTTCATCACAAATTGAGAGTAGAAGGCACCAAATGGGTTATTTTGAGATACCCGAATCAAGGCATGGCGCAACTTTGCGGTATGTCGACCGACGCGTTTGAAGATTACTATTTTAACGTATGCAATTTAGATTACGCTAAAATGGACAAGGCGATGGACAATCTTAAAGCGTTGATGGACAAAACGGACAAAGTAAGGCTCGTTGCGAAAGATACGGATTTGACCTTTTCTATTAAAGGCATAGGCGCGGTAAAGTGTTCGGGGCAGTGCAATATTCCCGACGGCGAAGTTTATTCCGCGCCCGTTAAAAACAGCGTCAACGGAAAAATAACGTATAACGCGCCGTCGATTGAAAACGGTATCAAGTTTGAAAACGTGTCGCTTGAATTCAAAGACGGTAAAATCGTCAACGCTACGGGCAACTATCCCGATAAAATCAACGCGATTTTCGATACCGACGAAGGGGCCAGATACGTCGGCGAGTTCGCTATCGGCGTCAATCCGTACGTTACCAAACCCATGGGCGATATCTTGTTCGACGAAAAAATCGCGGGGTCTATTCACTTTACGCCGGGTTGCTGTTACGAAGATTGTTCAAACGGTAATCAAAGCGCGATTCACTGGGATTTGGTGCTTATAATGACGCCCGAATTCGGTGGCGGAGAGATATGGTTTGACGATACGTTGATAAGAAAGGACGGACTATTCGTTCTTGACGAATTAAAAGGGTTAAATCCCGAAAAATTGAAGTAAAATATTTGACATACCGTGCCAAAGATAATATAATATACAAGGTAAAAAATATATTTTTATATAAGGAGATATTTTAATATGTCTAACGTAAGAGTAGCAATTAACGGTTTCGGCCGTATCGGTCGTTTAGCATTCAGACAAATGTTTGGCGCTAAGGGCTATGAAGTTGTAGCAATCAACGATTTGACGAGCCCCGCAATGCTTGCGGATCTTCTCAAATACGATACCGCTCAGGGCGGCTATTGCGGAAAGATCGGTGAAAATCTTCATACCGTAACTTCCAAAGAACCCGTTTACGAAGAAGACGGAAAGACTGTAAAACTTCCCGGTTCTATCACCGTTGACGGCAAGGAAATCACCATTTACGCTATGCCTAAGGCTCAGGATCTTCCTTGGGGCGTAATCGGAGTAGACGTAGTTCTCGAATGTACGGGTTTCTATTGCTCCAAAGAAAAATCTATGGCTCACATCAACGCAGGCGCGAAGAAAGTAGTTATTTCCGCTCCCGCAGGCAAAGACCTTAAAACGATTGTTTACAGCGTAAACGAAAAGACGTTGACGAAAGACGATCAAGTTATTTCGGCGGCTTCTTGTACGACTAACTGCCTTGCTCCTATGGCAAAGGCGCTTAACGACTACGCTCCCATCGCTTCCGGTATCATGAGCACTATTCACGCTTACACGGGCGACCAAATGATTTTGGACGGACCTCACAGAAAGGGCGACCTTCGCAGAGCAAGAGCGGGTGCGGCTAACATCGTTCCCAACTCGACGGGCGCGGCTAAGGCTATCGGTTTGGTTATTCCCGAACTTAACGGCAAACTTATCGGTTCCGCTCAAAGAGTTCCCGTTCCCACCGGTTCTACCACGATTTTGACGGCTGTCGTTAAAGGCAAGGACGTTACCGTTGACGGTATCAACGCTGCAATGAAAGCGGCTTCGAACGAATCTTTCGGCTACAACGTAGATCCTATCGTTTCTTCCGACGTAATCGGCATGAGATACGGCTCGTTGTTCGATTCCACTCAAACCATGGTCAGCAAGATTGACGACGATACTTATCAAGTACAAGTCGTTGCTTGGTACGACAACGAAAACTCGTACACCAGCCAAATGGTAAGAACGATTAAGTATTTCGCAGAATTATAATTAAAAAATGCGGGCAACGTAAATTGCGTTGCCCGGTTTTTTTGCGCGGCATTATCAATAAAAAACTCTCGTCGATTTTTAACGAGAGTTTTTGTTTTTGAAAAATCGGTTTGATTTGTTGCCGTAAGGGAAAAGGGGGTGTAAAAAAAGCACTTCGATCGAAGTGCTTTAAGATGGAGGCGCCACCCAGATTTGAACTGGGGGTTAAGATTTTGCAGACCTCTGCCTTACCACTTGGCTATGGCGCCGCAAATTTGGAGTGGGAAACGGGATTCGGACCCGCGACATTTACCTTGGCAAGGTAACGCTCTACCAGCTGAGCTATTCCCACAAATGATGGTGGGAACAATAGGGCTCGAACCTATGACCCTCTGCTTGTAAGGCAGATGCTCTCCCAGCTGAGCTATGCTCCCATCAAAAAGTATATGCAAAAAAATTAAAAACCGCTATAAAAGGGGTTTTGATAAAATAAACACGACGATAACATCATCGTGTTCTATGGTGCCGGGGATCGGACTTGAACCGATATGATGTTGCCATCGAGGGATTTTAAGTCCCTTGCGTCTGCCTATTTCGCCACCTCGGCGCAAACGTATTTTGGAGTGGGAAACGGGATTCGGACCCGCGACATTTACCTTGGCAAGGTAACGCTCTACCAGCTGAGCTATTCCCACAAATGATGGTGGGAACAATAGGGCTCGAACCTATGACCCTCTGCTTGTAAGGCAGATGCTCTCCCAGCTGAGCTATGCTCCCATCAGCAAAAACTTGCTTATATAATATACTACACATTGCAATTTTATGCAAGCATTTTTATGCAGATTTTCAATTTTTTTTATTTTTTTTGAAAAATGCGTACAAATCAAAGAAAAAGAGAAATTATGAATAATTTCTTGCCTATTTTTTTAGAAAGTGTTAAAATAATTGTAAACGAATATTTAGGTGGTTATTATGATTGAACAAGTCATCAATTCGATTCTCGATGCCGAAGCGGAAGCGGAAAAAATTATTTCCGTTGCCGAAGAAAACGCTAAAACTACGGAAATAAACACGGAAACGGAATGTCGTAAAATTAAAGACGACGCCATTAGCGAATTCAAAGCGTTCAGAAGAAGTCAACTTGAATTAAAAGAAAAACAGGCTACCGAATTATATAACGAGATTTTAGTCAAGGGCAAGGAAACCGCGCGTGAAATCGAAACAAACGCGATGAAATATTCCGACGCGGTTGCTTTAAAAATAGCAAAGGAGTTCTCTGAATAATGTCTATTGCCGAAATGTCAAAGTTGCGGCTAATCGGCATATCAACCGAAAAGGAAAAGATTTTAAACGTAATTCACAAAACTTGCGTCGTCGAACTTAAAAAGACGGAAGATATCGAGAACACGTTTGAAATTACCGACGAGTTGAGATTGACCGAAGAAAGCCAAAAACTCGATAAACTGAATAGAGCCATAGAGATAATTTCGGAACACGTCAACTCCTTGAAAGGTACGAAAGAATACCCTAAAAACGTAGTCGGGCTGAATAACTATTTCGATTGCGATTACGAAGAGTTTATGATAGCCGCGGGAAACGAATATAACGTTTTTTATATCGTCGACAAAGTTAACGAGTATCAAAACCGTTTGGCGGAATATAACGCGGAAACGACAAGACTGCAACTCTTTAAAAAGCAATTAAGCGCGTATATCGGCGTTACGGACAAGTTTTATTGTTTCAGGGACACAAAACAATCTTTCGTAACTTTGGGGCTTTTGCCGTTAAATAAATACGACGCGTTGACGGAATATTTAAAAGATAAGGAACTTTGCGCTTTGACGCTTATTTCTCAAACGGAAGGCAAGGCGACCGTGTCTTTTATTTCTCATATATCGCTTAAAGACGAATATACGAAAAAACTCTACGAATACGGTTTTGAAAAATGTCCGTACGATTTCGATTTGACTTGCAAAGAAAAAATCAAAGAAGTAGACGGACAAATATCGCGAATCGCAAAAGAATATCAGCGTACGGAAAAAAAGATTCGTTCGAGATCGGCGGATTTAAGAGATATGAAGATTTGCGCCGATTACATGACGTTCGTCATAAACAAAATAAAGGCGAGCGAAGATTTTAGAAACACGCAAAAAACGTTTATTCTCGAAGGATACGTTCCTACGAAAAACGCCGTCGAATTAAAGAACGTTTTAGTCAGTTCTTTTAAATCGGTTTTAGTGGAAATCGAACAAGTGCCGAGAGACGAATTCGCCCCGACGCTCGTTGAAAGCAACAAGGTGTTCAAGTCGGCTGAATTCGTTACTAATATGTATTCGGTACCGAGATACGGCGAGTTGGATCCGAATCCGAGCGTGTTCGCGTTTTTTATGATTTTCTTAGGTTTTATAATGGCGGATATCGGGTACGGATTCGTTATGCTTTTAGCGGGCATACTCGGGTGCGTGTTTATAAAACGCGAAACGGGCTTTAAAAAGATTTTGAAAATAGTCGCGTGGGGCGGTTTGTTTACGATAATCTGGGGCGTACTGTTTAATTCGCTGTTCGGATTTTCGATACTGCCGTTTACTGTTATGCCGCAATGTTTCGACAGCGCGGGTAAAGTCGACAAGAGTCATACTATGTTGACGTTGTTGTTTACGATGTTGCTCGGTGTCGTTCATTTAACTGCCGGATACGTAATGAAAGGGCTTAACATGATTAAGCAAAAACGCTTTTTGGACAGTTTGTTCGACGGCTTGTTATGGATACCGTTCTTTACGGGGCTGGTGTTCTTTGCCGCTAAGTTCTTGTTTGACTTTTTCAATATAGATTATACGAAAGTCAAACCGATATTAACGGCTATTCAGATGCCGGGGCTGTACGTTGCGCTCGGTTCGTTCGGAGTAATGGCTTTGGCGTCCGTAAGAAAGGGTAAAGGCATTTCGAGAGCGGCGAAACCTTTCGGAATGGCGTACGGACTTATAAATCTCGTTTCGGATATTTTGAGTTACGCAAGACTGTTCGGTTTAATGTTATCGGGCGTTGTTTTTGCGCAACAGTTCGACAAACTCGGAACGGGCGTTATGACTAGTCCTTTCGGCTACGTTTTCGGGGCGATAATTATCCTGATAGGACACGTATTCAACTTGGGTATGGGTATTTTAGGCGCGTATATACACGACAGCAGACTTCAATACGTCGAGTATTTCGGAAAGTTTTACGACGGCGAAGGGGAACTTTTCAAACCGTTTTCGTCGGAGTTTAATTATATTAATTTGTTAAATAAATCGGAGGATTAAAAAATGGGTTATTCAATCGGACTTGCAGGGCTTGCGCTTTGCGTAATTTTGTGCGGAATAGGTTCTGCAATAGGTTTGTTTTTGACGTCGCAAGCGGCGTCCGGCGTACTTGCGGAAGACGGTAAAAAGTTCAGCAAAGTATTCATTTTGGTAGTACTTCCCGCAACGCAGGGTATTTACGGATTCGTTCTTGCGCTTATCGGTCAGGGATCTTTGACGGCGGGTATGAGCGTTTCGGCGGGCTGGCAAGTATTCTTTGCTGCGTTGCCTCTTGCAATCGCAGGTATCACGTCGGCGATATTTCAAGGCAAATCGGCTGTTGCTGGCATTTATACGGTCGCAAAAAACGAAAGTTTGTCGGGTAAATTGATTCTTTTCCCCGCAATGATTGAGTTCTATGCGATTTTGGGTTTGGTTATTTCGATTATTCTTATATAATATAGGTTTAACATGGACGGAAAAGAAAGCATTATCGCAAGAATAATAAGCGACGCGAACAACCGCGCCGAACTTATAAACAAAACGGCGGAAAACAAACGCAACGAAAATATCAAAGAAGCAACGGACTGGGCGAACGAGTATAAAAACGCTCAGACCGAGATTTTGAACGCCGATTGCGAGAACTTGATTTCTCGTAGGATTACCCTTGCGAATCTTGACGTTAAAAAAGAGATTTTATCGTCAAAAAGGAAGGTACTTACCGCAACGGCGGACAAGGTTTTGACAAACCTTTTAAACCTTGACAAAACGGAATATTTGAAGTTGCTTAACTCGCTCATGTCGAAGTACGCCGAAAAGGGCGATGTCGTTCAACTTCCCGAAAACTCGCCTGTAACAAAAGACGATATACTTTTGCTTGACGTAGTTAAAACCTTGGGTTTAAAGGTTGACGACGCAAAGGGCGATTTTATCGGCGGAGTCAGACTTATCGGCGAGATTTGCGACAAAGATTTGAGTTTTAAATCGTACGTAGATTTCGCGATAGAGAAATATCAGGCGGAAATGTGCAAGGAATTATTTAAAACGGAGTAAATATGAAAGGCAATACTATTTATGCGAGCGCTAGGGCGAAAGCACTTGAAAACAAACTTGTCGGTGAAGAAAAGTTGAACCGTATGTTAGAGTGCAAAACCGCAAACGACGCGCTTAAAGTATTAACCGAATCGGGTTTCGGAGAAGGAACGCAAATAGACAGCGTTCTCGATTTTGAACGCCTAATTTTCGCCGAGTACGAAAAGTTCAGAAGTTTTCTGATAGAAACGTGCCCGGACGAAAATATTTTAAAATACTTTTTATTGCCGTACGATTACCAAAACGCGCAAGCATATATCCGTAAAAAGTACTTAAAAACGGACGTTTCGGCAATGGTCAACGCAGGCGGATTGTATAAGTCGGGCGATTTAGCCGAAAAGATTATGAAAGACGATTATTCGGGACTTACCGTAAACTTAAAAAACGCGCTTTTAGAATGCGATAATTTGTTTGTCGATAAAAAAGCGACGGGCAGCGCGGTCGATTCGATTTTCAAAAAAGCAATGTATAAAGATTTATGCGCTTGCTCCAAATCGCATACCGAATTAAAGGCTATTTATACGGAATACGCCGACGTGATAAACGTTTTGACGGCGTTAAGAGTTAAAAATTACGACAAGTTTAAAACTCTTAAACTTTCGGGCGGAAAAATCGACGATAAGGTCTTTAAATATTTGAGCGAAACGGACGAAATAGTTATCGACAAAATCAAAAAAGACGTTTTGTCGCAAGGACTTTTGGAAAGTATCAAAGAATACGTTCAGGGAAAACCGCTAGAAGTCATTGAAAAATACTACGACGATTACGCGGTAAAATACTTTAAAAAAGAACTGTACGACACGTCGTCTGTACGGCCGTATTTGTTGTATTGTTTTTATACGGTTTCCGAGTTCAAAAACGTTCGTATCGTTATGGTGGGTCTTATAAACAATCTCGATAAAGACGAAATTAAAGTCAGAGTGAGGGACGGATATGCAGGGTAAAATGGCTGTAATAGGGGACGGCGACAGCATACTCGCTTTTAAGGCGGGCGGAGTTGACGCTTACGGCACGGAAAACAGCGATATGGCGAGAGCGACGCTTAAACGGATTGCGAAAAACTATCAAATCATATTTATTACGGATACCATCGCCGCGGAACTCGACGACACTATAAAAAATTATTCGTCGGAACCGTATCCCGTAATTATACCCATACCTTCAAAAAACGGTAGTAACGGGTACGGAATGGACAGGTTAAAAAAAGAGATGGAAAGATCTCTCGGCGTAGATATTTTATTTAAGAAATAATCAGGAGAAGCAAATGCAAGGAAGAGTTATAAAGGTTTCCGGACCTTTGATTATTGCAGAAAATATGCAGGACAGTCAACTTTACGACGTAATAAAGGTCGGCGAGAAAAAACTTATCGGTGAAATAATCGAACTTCGCGGAGACAAGGCGTCTATTCAGGTATATGAAGAAACGAGCGGTATGGGCGCGGGCGACACCGTTTATACCACGAACGAGCCTTTGTCGGTAGAACTCGGGCCGGGACTTATAGAAAGCATTTTCGACGGCATACAAAGGCCGCTTTTAAAAGTTTACGAAAAATACGGCGACAGAATATCGAGAGGTATCAGCGTCGATAATCTCGATCACGAAAAAGTATGGAACTTCGTCGCTGTCAAAAAAGAAGGCGATTACGTCGTTTCGGGAGACGTTTTAGGTACGGTAGACGAAACGGAAATAGTCGTTCATAAAATAATGGTACCTTACGGAACGGAAGGTAAAATCAAAATGATAACGAGCGGCGAGTTTAACATAACTCAAACGATTGCCGTAATCGAAACGGCTGACGGCGACAAAGAAATATCTATGTTGTCGAAATGGCCCGTTCGTAAAGGCAGACCGTATAAATCAAAAATGACACCGAATATGCCTATGGTAACGGGACAACGCGTCATAGACACTTTGTTCCCTATCGCGCGTGGCGGTGTCGCAGCCGTACCGGGACCGTTCGGCAGCGGAAAAACCGTCGTTCAGCACCAACTCGCTAAATGGGCGGACGCAGATATTATCGTATACATCGGTTGCGGCGAACGCGGAAACGAAATGACGGACGTTTTGAACGAGTTTCCCGAACTGAAAGATCCGAAGACGGGACACCCTTTGATGAAAAGAACCGTTCTTATCGCGAACACTTCGGATATGCCCGTTGCGGCGCGTGAAGCGTCGATTTACACGGGAATTACGATTGCCGAATATTTCAGGGATATGGGCTACAACGTAGCGATAATGGCTGACTCCACGTCGAGATGGGCGGAAGCGTTGCGTGAAATGAGCGGACGTCTTGAAGAAATGCCGGGCGAAGAAGGTTATCCCGCATATTTGTCAAGCCGACTTTCGGAGTTTTACGAAAGAGCGGGTATAGTAAAGGTTTTGGGCAGCGAGAGTTTAACCGGCTCGGTTACCGCGATAGGCGCGGTTTCGCCGCAAGGCGGAGATTTGTCCGAACCCGTTTCTCAGGCGACTCTTCGTATCGTCAAAGTGTTCTGGGGGTTGTCGTCGCAGCTTGCGTATAAAAGACATTTCCCCGCAATCGACTGGTTGATAAGTTATTCGCTTTACGCGGATAAGTTGACGGAATGGTACAACGAAAACATATCAAGCGATTTCATAAGACTTCGTAAGTTTGCTATGTCTATTTTGCAGGAAGAAGCGGAACTCGACGAGATAGTAAGGCTTGTCGGCGCGGACGCGCTTTCGTATAAAGACAGACTTACTATGGAAACGGCAAAATCTATAAGAGAAGACTATTTGCATCAAAACGCTTTCCACGAAGTAGACACTTATACTTCGCTCGACAAACAACATAAAATGCTTAAACTTTTATACGATTATCACAGGTTAGGCGGGGACGCGCTCGTCAGGGGCGCAAGTTTCAACGACTTGCTTAATTTACCCGTAAAAGAAAAAATAGGCAGATCCAAATATATACCCGAAAGCGAGATCGGGGAACTCGATAAAATCGATCAGGAAATTACACTTGAAATCAAGGCGCTCGGCGGGGGTAACGAATAATGTTTAAAGAATATAAAACAATTAAAGAAGTCGTAGGACCGCTCGTTCTCGTCGATAAAGTACACGACGCAAAATATAACGAACTCGTCGAAATCGAACAAAAAAACGGCGAAATAAGATACGGAAAAGTTTTGGAAGCGACGGACGGTAACGCTTTGGTACAGTTGTTTGAAAGCGCGCAAGGTTTACAGATATCTACGAGCAAAGCGAGATTTTTGGGTAAATGTACGGAACTCGGCGTTTCCGAAGACATGCTCGGCAGAGTATTCGACGGAATGGGCAGACCAAGGGACGGCGGAGCGCAAATCATACCCGTAAAGACGTTGGATATCAACGGAGAACCGATAAATCCCTCGGCGAGAGATTATCCCAACGAGTTTATTCAAACGGGAATATCGGCAATTGACGGCTTGAACACGCTTGTGCGCGGACAAAAATTGCCCGTGTTCAGTATGAGCGGTTTACCGCATGCGGAACTCGCTGCGCAAATCGCAAGACAGGCGAAGGTTTTAAATAGCGACGACAAATTCGCGGTAGTTTTTGCGGCGGTAGGCATAACGTACGAAGAAGCGGATTATTTTATCGAAGATTTCAAGAAGACGGGTGCGATAGAAAGGACGGTGCTTTTTACCAACTTGGCAAACGACCCCGCGATCGAACGTATAGCGACGCCTCGTATGGCGCTTACTTGCGCGGAATATCTTGCGTACGATTTGGGTATGCACGTTTTGGTTATCATTACGGACATTACCAACTATTGCGAAGCGCTGCGCGAAGTATCGGCTGCCAGAAAAGAAGTACCGGGAAGAAGGGGCTATCCCGGATACCTTTACACGGACTTGGCGACAATGTACGAAAGAGCGGGCAGAATCAAGGGTAAGAAAGGCTCGATAACCCAGATACCTATTTTAACGATGCCCGAAGACGATAAAACTCACCCCATTCCCGACCTTACGGGTTACATTACCGAAGGGCAGATTATATTGTCGAGAGAACTTTATAAAAAAGGCGTATTACCGCCTATCGACGTATTGCCGTCCCTTTCTCGGTTGAAAGATAAAGGTATCGGAAACGGTAAGACGAGAGAAGACCACGCCGACACGATGAACCAACTGTTCGCCGCTTACGCAAGGGGTAAAGAAGCGAAAGAATTATCGGCGATTTTGGGCGACGCGGCATTAACGGACATCGACAAGAAATACGCTAAGTTCGCCGAAATGTTTGAAAAGAGTTACGTTTCGCAAGGTTTTGATACGGACAGAAGCATAACCGAAACTTTGGACATCGGTTGGGATTTGCTTAAAGTATTGCCGAAGAGCGAGCTTAAACGTATAAAACAACAATATATCGATAAATATTTAAAGGATTAAAATGTCAAGATTAAACGTAAACCCGACGCGTATGGAGTTAAAACGTCTTAAAGCAAGACTTAAAACAGCAACGCGCGGACATAAACTTTTAAAGGATAAAACGGACGAAATGGTACGCCGTTTTTCCGAAATAATAAAAGAGAATAAGGCTTTACGAGAAGAAGTGGAACAAGACGTCGTAGGGGCTTTGCGAGAGTTCAGCGTCGCAAGGCTGTTTATGTCGTCGTCCGAAATAGAACTTGCTTTTTCTATGCCGTCGGTATCGGTAAATCTTGATTGCGGCGTAAAAAACTTTATGAACGTAGAAGTCCCCAAACTTGAAATCACGGAAAGCAAAACGGACGAAAAGTACCCGTATTCGCCCATAGGCGTTACGAGTCAGGCGGATAAATCGGTGGAAATAATGAACGAAATTATGCCGAAGATCGTCAAGCTTGCCGAAATCGAAAAAACGATGTTTATGCTTTCGCAAGAAATCGAAAGGGGAAAACGAAGAGTAAACGCTTTGGAATACGTAATGATTCCGCAATTGAACGAAACTATCAGATACATTCAAATGAAACTTGACGAAAACGAACGCGGAAGTCTGACAAGACTTATGAAAGTCAAAGAAATGATGAAAGAAAACGCGTAAAATAAAACCACTCCCGAAAAGATTATTCGGAAGTGGTTTTTTATTATCTGACATCTAATATTTTATTGCATATAGGCTCGGCGAACTGTCTTTCGTGGCTTACGAGAACGACTACGCCGGGATAATTTTTTATCGCTTTTTTTAACGATTCTTTCGCTCTTACGTCAAGGTGGTTAGTCGGCTCGTCAAGTAACAAAACGTTTGAAGTTTGGTTGCATAAGACGGCAAGTTTGATTCTTACCTGTTCTCCGCCCGAAAGAGTCGAAATAGGGTTTGTCGCAAGGTCGCCTTTTATTCCGACCTTGGCTAAATGCGACCGCACGTCTTTATAGTCGAGTTGCGGATAAACGGCGTTGTAATACCCCATAGCGTTGTCTTCGGGGTTGTAAAACTCCAAATCTTGTTCGAGATAAGCCTTTTTCGCCGTTATATGAAAATCGAACGTTCCCGAAATTGCGGGGATTTTTCTCATCAGAGTTTTCAATAAAGTCGTTTTGCCTATACCGTTCGTGCCGCGAACCCAAATCTTGTCCGTAGAGTTTAAGGTAAAGTTTATCGGCGGTAAAATCGCTTTGCCGTTATACCCGATAGAAAGGTCTTTTACGACCAAAAAAGTTTTAGTTAAAACTTCGCTGTACGGGAACTCGAACGTCGCGTCGTATACGACTCTCGGTTTTGCGATAACGTCGATTTTATCGAGTTGTTTTTTTCTGGCGTTCGCCATGCCTGCGGTAGCCGCCCGCGCGCTGTTTTTAGCGATATAGTCTTCGAGTTTTTTAATTTCGCGTTGTTGTCGCAAATAATCTTCTTCGTACTGTTTTGCGTTCATTTCCCGCATCGCTGAAAACTGCGTGTAGTTACCGTTATATTTTTTCACTATTCCGTTTTCGATATTGACTATCGTCGTACATACGGAATCCAAAAAATCGGTGTCGTGAGATATTACGATAACCGTTTTTTTGATATTGTTCAAAAAAGTAACCAAAGAAGCGACGTGTTCGATGTCCAAAAAGTTGGTAGGCTCGTCTAAAATCATGCAATCGGGTTCTTCGAGAATAAGTTTGGTAAGCATGATTTTCGCGCGTTGCCCGCCCGAAAGAGTTGAAACGGGCGTATCGTAACCGATGACGGATAGTCCTAACCCGTTACCGATTTTTTTAATGTGAGAATCTATTTCAAAAAATCCCGAATCGGTAAGCCGTTCCATAATTGCGTTCGCTTTATTGAGAACTTTTTCCATTTCGTTTTCGTCGGTTATTTCCGCAACGGAAGAATACAGTTTTTCCATTTTCAGATTATCGTCGTACAGTTGTTTGTAACTGCCATGCAAATATTCGATAACGGTCAACGTTCTGTCAATGTCGGCGTGTTGATCCAGATAAGAAATCTTAGTGCCGTTAAGCCATTTTACTTCGCCTTCGTCCTGAATGACGGAGCCGTTTAAAATGTTGACGAAAGTCGATTTTCCCGCTCCGTTAAGACCGACAACCCCGACGTGTTCGCCCGCTGCGATCGAAAGCGATGCGTCCGAAAACAATACCTTTTCGTCGTATTTATGCGATAAGTTTTTAATTTCAAGTATACTCATAAAAATATTTTAACACACAACGCGTATTTTTGCAATTAAAAACGTCCAAGCATACGCTCCTATTATAAGTTTTGCGTTCATATTATGTAACGGTAATTTAAATTATCTACGACGAAACGGGGGTGGATTATGTTTAAAAAATTGTTTGAACTTTTGAAAAAAATATGCGCGTTGACGGGAAGTATCACGGGAAGGTGCTTTTTGCCGCCGCTTAGCAAAAAAGAAGAAACCGAATTAGTTCAAAAAGCGTTGAACGGAGATAAAGCGGCAAGAAACACTCTTATCGAACACAATATGCGGCTCGTTGCTCACATGGCTAAGAAATATGCGGGCGCATACGAAACGGACGATTTGATAAGCGCGGGAAGTATCGGACTCGTAAAGGCGATAGACAGTTATTCGCCCGAAAAGGGAACTACACTTGCGACGTATACGGCGAAATGTATCGAAAACGAGATTCTGATGCTTTTAAGGGCAAATAAAAAATATAAAAACGACGTTTCGTTAAACGAACCCATCGGCATCGACAAAGAAGGTAACGAACTAAACCTGTCGGATATTCTGACGGGCGGGGAAGAAGACGTAATTTTAAGCGTAGAAAAGAGCGTATCGGCGCAAGAACTCGTCAAAATCATCAGGTCGACGCTGTTGCCGAGAGAGTTTGAGATAATAAGTTACAGATACGGGCTGGAAGGTAAACCCGTTTATACGCAAAGAGAAGTCGCCGTAATTTTGGGAATATCCCGTTCTTACGTGTCGCGAATAGAGAAAAAGAGTATAAGTAAACTTAAAAAATACGTAAAAGAAAAGGATTTCTATTGCTAAAAGATTAAAAAAATGTTAAAATTGTATCGGGTGAAAAATTATGGATACTAAAATAGGTGTTTTGGCAATAATAATCGAAGACGAAACGGCGGTTGAAAGAGTAAACGGCGTTTTGCACGCTTATCGCGAAAACATTATCGGAAGACTCGGTATACCCGTAAAAGAACGCGGTATATCCGTAATAAGCATAGCGATGGACGCTACCGGCGAAGTAATCAACGGACTTTCGGGGAAACTCGGAATGATTAAAGGAGTAACCGTAAAGGCGGTACATACGAAATGAGTTATACTTTTATTTCGGGAGCGACGGGGGGAATAGGCAAAGCGTTCGTATACGAATGCGTAGCGAAAGGGTACGACTTGTTTTTGACGGGAAGAAGTTCGGATAAACTTCAAACTCTTAAAGACGATATTCATAAAATCGAACCTAACGTTAAAGTAGAGATTTTCCCTTGTATGCTTAACGACGAAAGCGACAGGGCTAAGATGTTCGCTTATATAGACGAAAAAGGGTTCAAGTTCGATAGAATTATAAACGTTGCGGGCGTCGATACGCAACTTCCTGTGCTCGATTACAGTTTGGAAAAACTGATTTTTCAAGAACGCGTAAACGTAGAAGGTACGATAACTAATACGTATAGTTTGCTAAAACGCAGAGCCGAAACCGTAGAAATAATTACGATTTCAAGCATGAGCGGGGTAACTCCCATGCCGTATTTTGCCTTATACAGCGCGACGAAAGCGTGTTTAACGAGTTTTTTCAAGTCGTTGCGACTAGAATTGAAAAAACAAAACGTAAAAATCACGACCGTACTTCCGGGCGGAGTTTACACTCGTCCCGACATTTGCGAAGATATAAAAGGACAAGGGATTTGGGGGAAGCTTTCGGCAAAATCGCCGGAGTTCGTAGCGAAAAGTTCGCTTAAAAAAGTTAAGAAAAACAAAAGAATATACGTTCCCGGTTTTTTTAACAGGTTTTTGTACCGTATGATGAAAATAACGCCCGAACGCATTTCTATGGCGTACATCGCTCATAGATGGAAGAATATTACAAAAGACGCGTTTTAGGAGAGAGATATGAGTTATGCAGATATAATATTTAAACAAAATTGCAGAGATATTATCGACAACGGTGTTTGGGACACGAACTTAGACGTTCGACCGCACTGGGAAGACGGTACGAAAGCGCATACCGTAAAAAAGTTTTGTATCGTCAATAGGTACGACTTGTCGAAAGAGTTTCCCATTTTGACAATCAGAAGAACGGCTTTTAAGTCGGCTATCGACGAAATACTTTGGATTTGGCAAAAGAAGTCCAACAACGTTCACGACCTTAACAGTCATATTTGGGACAGTTGGTCGGACGAAACGGGCTCGATCGGCAAGGCGTACGGTTATCAACTTGCAAAAAAGAGTATATATAAAGAAGGCGAATTCGATCAGGTAGACAGAGTTTTGTACGACTTGAAACATAACAAAGCGTCAAGGCGTATAATGACGAACATTTATAATTTTGAAGATTTGCACGAAATGCACTTGTATCCTTGCGCGTATTCGATGACTTTTAACGTAACGGGCAACAAGTTGAACGGAATACTCAACCAACGCTCCAACGACGTTTTGACGGCGAACAACTGGAACGTCGTTCAGTACGCCGTTTTGATTCATATGTTCGCGCAGGTATCGGGGCTTGAAGTCGGAGAACTCGTTCACGTCATTTCCGACGCTCACATTTACGACAGACACGTTCCGCTCGTAGAAAAAATATTAAAAAACCCCGAGTATCCCGCTCCGAAATTCATAATGAACAAAGACGTTAAAAACTTTTACGACTTTACGGTAGACGACTTTAAACTCGAAGATTATAATTTTACTAAACTCGAAGAAAAGATAGAGGTTGCCATTTAATGAAAATCATTTTACACGCCGATAAAAAATGGGGAATAGGTAAAAAGAACGATTTGATGTTCAATCTCCCCGAAGACATGCGGTTTTTCAGGACGACCACTTTGAATAAAGTCGTATGTATGGGGTATAACACTTTACTTTCTTTTCCTAACTCTAAACCGCTTAAAAACAGAACGAATATCGTTTTGGCGCCCGTCGGGGTGGAACGGGACGATTGCATAATCGTACACGACTTGCAAGGGCTTTTTAACGAACTTAAAAAATACGACACCGACGACGTTTTCGTGATAGGCGGCGCAATGTTTTACAGAACTATGCTCGAATATTCCGACACGGCGTATATAACGAAAGTAGACGCCGATGGTGGCGCGGAAGTCTTTTTCCCTAATTTAGACGAACTCCCCGCTTGGCAACTCGTCGAACAAAGCGAACCGATAAACGATAACGGGTACACTATAAGGTTTACTACGTATAAAAACAATAACGTAACGAAATATTGATTAAATCAAACTACGACGAATAACTGACGCCCCGACGATTGTCGGGGCGTTTAAATATTTATTTTTTAACGAAAAATCTATAAATCGTCGTTTCGTGAGTTACCTTGCCTTTTTTGAGTATCGGCGACGGATACGAAGGACAGTTCGGCGAGTTGGGGTAGTACTGCGTTTCAAGACAAAGCGCGGCGTAATTTTTATAAACTTTTTTACCTACCGAGCCTTCCGCAATGTTGGAAGTGTAAAGTTGAACGCCGGGCAAAGTCGTTTCGCAAGTCATAAATCTACCGCTTTTTTTGTCGTAAACGCTTGCCGCAAATTCGAGTTTGTTTTTCGTTTTTCTGTCGATACAATAGTTAAAATCGAACCCGTTACAAAGTTTTATAGCGTGTTCGTCGCTGTGTATATTTTGTCCGATTTTTACTCCGCCTTTAAAAGAAAAGGGCGTTCCGTCGATATTGAGATAATCACCGTGCGGAATAAGTTCGTCGTCGACGGGTGTGATTTTCGACGAATTGATTGTCAGAACTTGATCTAAAATATCGTCGTCGTTGCCTATGTTGAAGTACGCGTGGTTGGTAAAATTGCAAACCGTGTCTTTATCGCTTACGAAATCGTAGTTTATTATAAACCGGTTTTTGTTGTCCAACGTATAGGTAACTCTTAAAGTAAGATTAGCGGGGTAACCTTCTTCCGAATCTTTTGAAAAATAAGTAAGATAAAGGGATTTTTTATCGAAAGACGCTTGAAAGTTTTTCGTATCGAACCCGTTTTTACCGCCGTGAAGGGAATTGCCGTTGTCGTTCGGGCAAAGAGTATATTCCACGCCGTTTAAGGTAAACTTTGCCTTTTCGATACGGTTTGCGTATCTGCCGATAATCGCGCCGTAATAAAACTTTTCGTCGGTATTCGCGTAATCTTCGGCTTTGCCGAGCCCCATTAAAACGTCGCTATATTTTCCGTATTTGTCGGGAGCGGTAAGGCTTATGATTCTTGCGCCCAGCGACGAAATTACCGCTTCCATACCGTTTTTGTTCGTTAACAAAAAAACTTCTATCGTTTGGTTATCGGACTCGAAATCGTATAGTTTTTTAATCATTTCCGTCTCCTTTTGGTTTCTGAAAATAATCATAACATAAAAAAACCGAAATGTAAATAAGATAGTAAAGATAAATCGTTAAAGGAGTCGAAAGATTGAACGAATACGTAAAAACGAACGTAAATTACGGTTTAAACGACGGCGAAGTCGCAAAAAATCGCGGGTTGTACGGCGAAAACGTCTTTGAACGCGCTAAAAAGAAAAATATATTCAAAAAGATAATAGACGCCTTATTAGAACCTATGATGCTTATTCTGTTTTTCGCTTTGGTTTTGACTTTGGGGACGGGCATAGGCAAGTACGTCAAAACCGGCGAAAAAGATTTTTCGGGAGCGATAGGCGTTTCCGCCGCGATAGTTATCTCCGTCGGAATAACTTTGTTTATGGAAGGAAGCAGCGAAAAGGCTTTTGAAAAACTCAGTCGGGAATACTCGGACTCAAAAGTAAAGGTTATACGGAACGGTAGCGTCGACGAAATTGAAGAAAGCAAACTCGTCGTAGGCGATTTGGTGTGCATAGAAGACGGCAGTAAGATATTCGCGGACGGGTATCTCGTCGACGGAGACGTATCTCTCGACGAATCGGCGTTGTCGGGGGAAAGCAGAGAAATAAGAAAAGGCGCAAATAAGCGCGACGTAGTGTATTCGGGTACTTTCGTTTTGTCGGGAAACGGTAAATACGTAGTTAGCGCGGTAGGTAAAAACGCTCAAATGGGGAAGATAGCGGCTAAACTCAGCGAAGAAAGGGGTAACAGTCCGTTGTTTGAAAAACTTTCAAAACTCGGCAAGACGGTTACTTTGATAGGCGCGGTTTTCAGCGTGCTGACTTTTGTTGTAACGGTGGTTAAATCGATAGTTTGTAAGTCGTTTACGTTCGATACGTTAACCGACGCATTTCTTTCGTCGGTTATATTGATTGTTGCCGTCGTCCCCGAAGGACTAAGCGCGATCGTTGCCGTTTCGCTTGCGCTGAATATGAGCAAATTGTCTAAAAAGAACGTACTTATAAAACGGCTTACGGCAACGGATACGGCGGGCGCGGTTAGCGTTATCTGTACGGACAAAACGGGAACGCTTACGGAAAACAAAATGACCGTCGATAAACTTTGTTTTTTCAGCGATTGCGGTAAAAAAGGTATAACTTTCAGTAAAAATCTCGAAGAAAACTTTTGCATAAACACCACCGCCGATATAGTCAAGGCGAACGGAATAGTTAAAAAGATAGGATCGCCTACCGAATGCGCTTTGCTCGAAGCGTATGAAGAAGAAAAGAAATCGAATTATTCGGATTTGAGAAACAAATACAAAATAATCGCAAGACTTCCTTTTTCGTCGGATAGAAAATATATGTCGACGACGGTGGATTACGACGGAAAAGAAAAGACGTATATAAAGGGCGCGCCCGAAAAGATAATAGCCGCCGTTAATCTTTCGGACGAAGAAAAAATAAGATTATTCAACGCCGTGAAAAAAGAAGAACAAAAAGGTAAACGAGTTTTGGCGTTTGCAAGCGTTTATGAAAATAAAACGACTTTCGACGGATTCGTGTCGATTATAGATCCCGTAAGAAAAGACGCTAAAAAGTCGATAAAAGAATGTAAAAACGCGGGAATCAAAGTTTTGATGATGACGGGCGACAATATCGAAACGGCAACGGAAATATCGAAAGAACTCGATATTTCAAACGGGCAAAACGGAATATACACGGCAAGCGAATTAGATAATTTGTCCGACGAAGAATTGAAAAAGCGAATAGGCGAAGTCAAAGTAGTTGCGAGAAGTACGCCTTTCAGCAAACTTAAACTCGTATCCGCATTAAAAAGCGTAGGCGAAGTTGTCGCCGTAACGGGGGACGGAATCAACGACGCGCCCGCTATAAAAAGCGCGGATATAGGAATAGCGATGGGGGACGGGGGTTCTGAAATCACGAAAGAAGCGAGCGACGTCGTTTTGTTGGACAATTCTTTTTCGTCGATAGTCGATGCCGTAACGTTCGGAAGAAAACTTTACGAAAATATACAAAAGTTCATAACTTTTCAGTTGACAGTAAACCTTTCGGCGGTACTTTTCGTCGCTTTGTGCATGATTTTAGGACTGCCCGCGCCGTTTACTACTATTCAACTTTTATGGATAAACGTAATTATGGACGGACCGCCCGCATTGTCGTTGGGACTCGGCTCGTCAAAAAGCGGACTTATGGACAGACCGCCGGTGAAAAGAACAGCCCCGATTTTAACGAAATCCATGGCTATAAGAATAACTTTGCAAGGATTTATTTGCGTACTTATTTGCATACTGCAAACGGCGGTCAATTTATTAAAGGTAGACGAAAGAGAAACACAGGGCGTCATATTTATGCTGTTTACGACGATTCAGTTATTTAACGCGTTTAATTGTATCGAAATAGGAAAAAAGAGTATTTTTAAAAGTTTGAAAGACAACAAGATAGCGGTTGCGGCGTTTGGAATAACGTTTTTGTTGCAACTCGTTATTTGTACGGTTTTTCCAAAGGTTTTCTCAGTCGGAAAAATCAGCGCGTTCACGATATTCAAGATACTTTTCGTATCGTTTTTCGTAATAATTCTTTCGGAAGGCTATAAACTCGTTTACCGTATCGTAAAAAAGAAAAAGAAGGGGAAAGTTTCATAATTATTATGAATATTACATAAAATAGTTGAGATGAAAAGTATTACCGTTACGGACAATTTCAAGGCATACGAAAACTCGATTTATATTTACAGCAGTTTAGGGGACGTGTTTTTAAACACGGGCTCGAAAGTTACCGAAAAGATTTTCGGGGATAGGATTCATATAACCGTCGAAGCGGACGAAAGGTATTTTAAAGTCGTAAAAGCGGAGATAGAAGACCGAATAGCGGACATAATTACGATTAACTATAAAAGCAAGTATATCAAACCGCAAATACGCCCGATAGGGCTGAACGAAAAAGAAAGGGAGTTGTTGCTTTCCGCGATAATATCCGCGGATTTGGAAGACGACAAAAGATACGTTTTAAGAAAAATGGACGGTATGGAAAACTATACGATTGACGGAATAATGCATTTCAGACTTAAACCGCTAAAAGAAAAATGGGACGAAGTAGTGTCGTATATTCCCAAAGGCTTTAAACCTACCGAACTGAAAGAGTTTATGACTTATCTTCTTAACGAAAAAAAGGAGAGTAAAGCGTATATAACAAAACAGAAAGTGTACGACAATAAGTTCAAAAGGTTAAACAGAAGTATTTTGCTCGGTGAAGAAGATTTGAAAATCGTAAAAGAAATCATTTTGTCATGCTCGACGGTGATAGAACTTGACGGCGACATCCCGAAAGAAGACGAATATTATTTAAAAGAGTATTACGGAAACAGAATAAACTTTTGTTAGGTATATGCGGAAAGTTTTCCGCATATATTTTTTATATGAAAAAAGGTTTGTACATATTTTTGATAATCGTATTTTTTTTACCCGTAATCAACTCATGCGCGAAAAAGAGTTACTCGGATTTATCTTACGACATAACGGCGGCGTACGACTCGGAAACCAACAGCGTAACCGCAACCGAAAAAGTAACCTTCGTGAACAAAACGGACGTAAGTTATAAAGAATTACGTTTTAATTTATATCCCGCGGCGTATAGAAAAGACTCTGCGTTTCCGCCCGTATCAAACGAGTATAAACGGTTGTATTTTTACGACGGGGAAAGTTACGGCGGAATAACGATTTCGTCCGTAAAAGAAAAAGAAAAGACGTTGAGTTTTTACTTGACGGGCAAGGACGAAAACGTCTTGGCTGTAAAATTAGACGACGAATTGTATTACGGCGATAAAATTACGATAGAGATTTCCTTCGTCGTAACTATTCCGAAAGCGGTGCATCGGCTTGGAAAAAACGCTGTTTGCGTCAATTTAGGCAATTTTTATCCGAGTTTATGCGTTAAAGAAAAAGCAGGGGATTTTGAATGCGAATATTATAATATAGGCGATCCTTTTTATTCATACTCGGCGGATTATACCGTAAGGTTTAGTTGTCCCGACGACTACGTTTGCGCCTTTTCGGGTAAAACGGTTTCAAAAACGCATAAAGGGAAAATCGACTCGTACGTCGTCAGGATTAACGGAATAAGGGATTTCGCGATTGTAATGAGCGAAAAATATAAGGTCAAAACCGAAAAAGTCAAAGACGTTGAGATATTTTATTATTATATTAACGACGAAAATATCGACAATAAACTTTCTTTGATAAAACGCGGGTTGGAGTTTTACGGCGAAGTTTTCGGAAAATATCCTTACGCGACTTATACGGTGGCGGAAACGTCTTTGATAAACGGCGGTATGGAATACGGCGCGTTTGCAATGACGAATTGCAACGACAAGGATTATAAAGACGTAATTCTGCACGAACTTGCTCATCAATGGTGGTACGGTGTCGTCGGAAACAATCAACTGACTGCGGGGTATATCGACGAAGGACTTGCCGAATATTCGACGATTTTATTTAAAGAGTTTAACGAAGGTCGTGAAAATCGTAAAAATGCCGTTAAGATTTACGAAGAGTCGTATAAAACGTTTTGTTCCGTATACGACGCGCTCAAACTAGGCAAAGACACGAGTATGAACAGACATTTGTCGAAGTACAAGACCGAATACGAGTATTACGAGTTGAATTACGTAAAACCCGTGATAATGTTCGACATGGCGAGAGAAAGCGTAGGCGACAAAGCGTTTTTTAAAAGTCTGAAAACTTTGTATACCGATAACAAGTTTAAAATATGCGATTTCGATTCGCTTTGCGGAGCGTTCGGTAAAGTCGGACTCGATATGAGCGGTTTCTTTGAAAGTTTTGTTTCGGGTAAAGCCGTTATTTGATAAAAACGGGTTGTATTTTGTTTGTTTTTTACTCAAAATGTGCTAAAATATACGAAAGGAAAAAATTATCGTGTTTAAACTGATTAAATATTTGAAAAATTATAAAATACAATGTATCGTCGCTCCGCTTTTCAAGTTTCTGGAAGCGAGTTTCGAGATTGTTATACCTATTTTAACGTCGCTGATTATAGATAAAGGCATAAACGTCGGCGGTACGCCTAACAAAGCGCTTGTATACAAGTACACCGCGTTAATGCTCGGTATGGGCGTCTTGGGGCTTACGGTCGCTTTGATAGCGCAATATTTTTCGGCAGTCGCAGGCGTCGGTATCGGCACGGTTTTGCGTAAAGAATGTTTTTACAGATTAAACAGAATGTCCCTTGCCGATATAGACAGGCTCGGACAATCGAGTATCGTCAGCAAACTCACGCTGGACATAAATCAGGTTTCCAACGGCGTAAACAGGTTTTTAAGATTGTTTTTACGTGCGCCCTTTATTATAATCGGCGCTATAATTTCGTCTTTTATACTCAACGTTTATATGGGAATAATCATATTAGTCGGCGTTCCTGTAATACTTTTTATAGTATGGTTTATAGGTAAACTCACAGTTCCGAGATTCAAGTCTATACAGCAAGACAACGACGATATTTCCCGAATATCCAAGGAGAACGTAGAAGGCGTTAAGGTAATAAGGGCTTTCAACGCCGAAGACGGTGAAAGACGCAATTTCGACGAACTGAGCGATAACCTTGCAAAAAAGCAAATAGGCGCGTCGAAAATATCTTCTTTGTTAAATCCGCTTACCTACGTAATAGCAAACCTTATGATTATAGTCGTCGTTTATTTAGGCGTCGGCAAAGTAAAAACGGGAATAATGACGGCCGGCGAAATTACCGCAATGGTAAACTATATTTTGCAGATTTTAAACGCGATATTCGTATTGTCTAATATGATAATATTACTGTCGAAAGCGCAAGCGTCGGCGATAAGATTAAACGAGTTTTTATCGGTGCCTTTGTCGGAAGACCTTAACGGAAACGGCGATTTGGAAACGAACGAAAAGGGTACTATAAGTTTTGAAAACGTAAGTTTTTCGTATAACGATCAGACTTCAACGCTCGAAAACGTGTCGTTCGACGTAAAAACGGGCGAAACGATAGGAATTATCGGCGGTACGGGTAGCGGAAAAACAACTTTAATCAATTTGATTTCGGGACTGTATAAAATAGACGAAGGAAAAATAAAAATCGACGGCGTCGATATAAACGCATATTCAAACGACCAACTTCGCAAAAAAATATCCGTAGCGTTTCAGCGATTCGATTTGTTCGACGGTACGGTTGAAAGCAACCTTAAAGTAGCGAATCCCGACGCAACCGAAGACGATATGCTGGAAGCCTTGAAAACGGCAATGGCGTACGATTTCGTTATGCAAAAAGACGGGCTTGATACAGCCGTTTTAGAAGGCGGAACAAACTTTTCGGGCGGGCAGAAACAAAGACTGAATATAGCGAGAGCGTTGACTAAAAAATCGGAGATACTTATTCTTGACGACAGTTTTTCCGCGCTTGATTACGCAACCGATTTGAGTTTGAGAAAAAACCTCAAAAACATTCAAGACCTGACCGTTTTGATAATATCGCAAAGAGTCAGTTCGGTTATGGGCGCAGACAAGATTTTGGTACTTGAAGACGGCAAGATTGCGGGGCTCGGTAAACACGCCGACCTTTACGAAACTTGCGAAGAATACAAAGAGATTTGCGATTTGCAATCGATAGGAGGCGGAAATGAATAAGATTTCAAAAAAACCGCTTTTCAGATTGTTTTCGTACGCGTTCAAACACCCGTTGCTTATTGTTTTGCTTATTTTGTCGGCGCTCGTTTCGGTGTTTTGTTCGCTTACGTCCGTAATTTTAATAGGTAAGGCGATAGATAATATTACCGATATAAACGCGGTTTTGAGAAAATGCGCCTTGATAGGTTCTCTTACTTTGGGTTATTTGTTTTTTGAATGGTTGACCGAAACCATCGCTTCAAAAATAACATATCTTGCTGTAAGAGATATAAAAAAGCAAGCGTTTAACGATTTGTTGAAAGCCAAAGTCGGGTTTATCGACGGAATGAAATCGGGTGATTTAATTTCTACAATGGTCGTAGATATCGCAGAGATTTCGGACGGACTTTTACTTTGCTTTACGCAACTGTTTACGGGTATTTTTACGATACTTGCAACTATCGTCATTATGATGACGATGAATTATAAGATAGGGCTTATCGTAGTTTGTATAACGCCGTTATCTTTGATACTTGCCACGTTTATCAGTAAAGGCACTCACAAATATTTTAAAAAGCAATCAGATTTGCGCGGAGAAATATCGTCAAAGGTTAAACAAGCGACGGCTTCGGCGCAGGTATATAAAATATTCAATTATCAGCAACGAGCGGAAGACGGGTTCGACGCTATAAACGAAAAACTCGAAAAAACGTCGATAAAAGCGATTTTTTTCTCGTCGCTTCCTAACCCGACTACGAGATTCGTCAATAATATCATCTATATGTTGACGGCGCTTATCGGGGCGTTGTCGATAATCAACGGCGGGGCGTTTTCGCTTACCGTCGGTACTTTGACGGTGTTTTTGACTTACGCTCAAAAATACGCAAAACCGTTTAACGAAATCAGCGACGTGTTTACGGAACTCGAAAGCGCGGCTACTTCTTTTGAAAAAGTAGCAAGGATTTTCGATTGCGACAAAGAAGAAAAAGACGACGACAACGCGCTCGTTCTTACAAAAGGCAGCAAAGAGATAGAGTTTAAAGACGTGAGTTTTTCGTACGTCAAAGAAAAACCGCTTATCGAAAACCTTAACGTAACGGCAAAGAAAGGGCAGACGGTCGCTATCGTCGGAAGAACGGGTAGCGGGAAATCGACGCTCATCAATCTTCTGATGCGTTTTTACGACGTCGACGACGGACAAGTATTGATGGACGGCAACGATATAAGAGAACTTAACAGAGCGTCGTTGCGTACTTCTTTCGGTATGGTTTTACAAGACAGTTTCGTGTTTACGGGAACTGTCAGAGATAATATTACCTTCGGCAGAGTGGCAACGGACGACGAAGTCTGGCAAGCGATAAAGCAAGCGCACGCAGAAAGTTTCGTAAAGCGTTTGACGGGCGGTTTAGATACCGTAATCGGCGAAAACGTAAACCTTTCGGAAGGACAAAAGCAACTTATCTGTATCGCAAGGGCAATGCTGTATATTCCTGACATGATTATACTTGACGAAGCGACGTCTTTCGTAGACGTAAGGACGGAAGTCAAGATAAGAAAATCTTTTGACAAAATGGCGAAAGGAAGAACTTCGTTTATAGTCGCGCACAGATTATCGACTATCGAAAAAGCGGATTTGATTTTAGTTATGGACAAAGGAAAAATTATGGAGAAAGGCACTCACGAAGAACTGATTAAACTTAACGGTTTATATACGGAACTTTACACGAGCAGTTTTTCGCATGCGTGAAAAATATGAGAAGAATTATTGCGATAGGTGGCGGTGAAATTAAAAATAAGACCACTTTAAAAATAGACGAATACGTCGCGGGGCTGATAAAAGAAAAGGCAAACGGCGGTAGGGGCAACGCTTTGTTCGTAGGAACGGCAAGCCACGACAGCATGCCTTACTTTAACAGTTTCAGAAAAACGTACACCTCCGTTTTCGATATAAAAGCGGAAGTCGCTTTGATGGTGTACGGCGAAATGAATATGGATAAAATCAAAGACAAAGTCGCCAATGCGGACGCGATATATATCGGCGGCGGAGATACTCTTTATATGCTTGAAAAATGGAAAGAGAACGGTTTTTTAGATATATTGAAGCAAGCGTATCTTGACGAGAAAATCATAGTCGGGTTATCGGCAGGCGCGATATTTCATTTTGAAAAGATGTATTCCGACCACGATTTGAAAGATGTCGGCGAGTATAATCTGTACGACGGCGTAGGTACGTTAAAGGGTTGTATGTGTCCGCATTACGACGATAGAATAACCGATTTCGATAAAGCGATAATCGACAGTAAAATACCTTTTTCTTACGCGGTTGAAAACGACTGCGCGATAGAGTTCGTCGACGAAGAGTTTACGAAAGTCGTTACGGAAAACAAAAACGCCTATAAGATAACTTTATCGGGCAACGAATTGATAAAAGAAAAATTATGAACAAAACGAATTACGACAATCTGTTGACGGAAGAACTTAAAAAAATAGAACGGCTTGATAAAAAGCCGACTCTTTTGCTGCATGCGTGTTGCGCGCCGTGCGCTTCGGCTGTCGTTGAAAGACTGAAAGATTATTTTAACGTAACGCTTTATTATTTCAACCCGAACATATATCCGGAAGCAGAATACGAAAAACGTTACGACAACTTGGTAAAATTAGCGGAGCGTTTTGCCGTCGGGCTTATAAAATGCGATTACGACCCAAATGAATATTTTCAAAAAGTTTCGGGTCTGGAAAGAGAAAAAGAAGGAGGCAAAAGGTGTAAGGTATGCACGTTTATGCGTATCGAAAACGCTTGTAAATACGCCAAAGAAAACGGATTCGATTATTTTTCCACAACGTTATCAATAAGTCCGCTTAAAGACGCCGAGAGTTTGAACGAGCATGGCAGAGATTGTATGGAACGGTACGGCGTAAAGTTTTTGTTCGCCGACTTTAAGAAAAAAGACGGGTATAAACGCTCGATAGAATTGTGCAGAGAGTTGAAAATATACCGTCAAAACTACTGCGGGTGCATTTTCGCAAGAGAATTGAGCGAAAACGCTTGACATAACTTTTATAATATTTTAATATTTCATATAGGGTCGGCGCACGTTGTCGTCGCCCGAACGGAGCGTTCGATTACGCTATAATATTTAACAAACGGAGATTACAATATGAAAATCGCTATTTCGGCTGAATCAACTGTGGATATACAAAAAGAATTATTGCAACAATACGACATTTCTGTTTTACCTTACGGAATTACGCTTGGCGACAAATCGTATTTTGACGGTGAAATCAAAGCGGAAGAAATATACGCTTATACGGCTAAAACGAAAGTTTTGCCGAAAACGAATGCCGTAAACGAGTTCGAGTTTACGGAACATTTTGAAAACTTACTCAAAGACCACGACGCAATCGTTCACGTTTCGCTTTCGTCTTGTATGTCGAGCGCGTACGAACACGCTAAAAGCGCGGCGTCCAAATTAAACAACGTTTTCGTTGTCGATTCACGCACGTTGTCTACGGGTATCGCGCTTTTGTGTATATACGGCAGAGTTTTGGCGAACGAAGGTAAAACAGCCGAAGAGATTTTTAATATTTTAGAAGGCAGAAAACAATATTTGCAGGTAAGTTTCGTTCTTGACACGCTCGAATATTTAAGAAAGGGCGGAAGATGCAGCGCGCTCGTCGCGTTCGGCGCGAACCTTTTAAAGATTCACCCGAGAATTATCGTAAAAGACGGTAAAATGACTAACGACAGAAAATATCGCGGCAATATAGAAAGCGTAGTTAATTCTTACGTAAAAGACACGTTGAAAGATTATCCCAACGCCGACAAGAGTATAATTTTCATCACGTACTCTTCTTCCGATATGGGTAATATTGTCGAAAACGTCAGAGCGGAATTGACGGCTAACGGTTTTACCAACATATTGACGAGCACCGCAAATTCGACCGTATCGAGCCATTGCGGACCGAACACGCTCGGCATTTTGTACTTTAACGACGGAGATAAGACTACGACGTTAAAATAACGGGTACTAACAATGAAAAAAATAGAAATTGTTACCGACTCTAACGCCGGCATTGACAAAGAACTCGCAGAAAAGTTGGGCGTAACCATAATACCGATGCCGTTTTTTATAAACGACGAAGAGTATTTTGAAAACGTAAACTTGTCGCAAGACAAGTTTTTTCAACTATTAAGACAAGACGTCGACATAATGACGGCGCAACCTTCCGCATACGATTTGCAGGAAAGGTTTAAAAAAATGCTTGAAAATACGAAAAGCATAGTTTATATTCCTATGTCGTCGGGACTTTCGGGTTCTTGCGAAACGGCGAAAGCGTTATGCAAGGATTTCGGCGGCAGAGTCGTCGTCGTTGACAATACAAGAATATCAGTAACGCTGAAAGAAAGCGTTTTTGAAGCGTTGAAAATGGCGGAAAAAGGAAAAAACGCCGTCGACATAAAAACCTATTTGGAAAACACTTCAAAACTTTCGTCCGTATATATTATGGTCGACGATTTGAAGTATCTGAAAAAGGGCGGAAGAATAAACCCTGCCGCCGCGTTGATAGGAAGCGTTTTGAAAATTAAGCCCGTTTTAACGTCCGACGGCGGTAAGTTTGAAAGGCTCGCGCTTGCTCGTACCGTAAAACAAGCGCAAACGTTTATGATACAGGCGGTCGAAAAGGATATAAAAGGCAAACTTAAAGAAGTATACGAAAAAGGTTGTTTGGTTATGTCTGTGGCGCATACCAACAATTACGAAAACGCGTTGTCGTTCGCGCAAGAATTGCAAGACCGTTTTCCGTCGATACGGTTTGGCGGAATAGATCCGCTTTCTTTAAGCGTAACTTGTCATATCGGCGAAGGCGCGCTGGCTGTCGCTCTTGCGGTAGATAATTATTTAGACTGATGATAAATACTAAGACGAGATAACTTTCTCGTCTTTTTTCATGCCGTTTCGCATATATTTTATTATGATTAAAGCGACGGTTGATTTAAAAAAGATTGATTTTAACGTTGGCGAGATTAAAAAACTTATAGGCGATAAAAAGTTTTGCGCGGTAGTAAAGTCGAACGCCTACGGACACGGAAAAGAAAAAGTTGCCGACCGACTTAACGACAAAGTCGATTATTTTGCGGTATCTTCGATTGCAGAAGGGGTTGATTTACGGCTTTCGGGTATCGATAAGCCCGTTTTGGTTTTAATGCCCGATAAAGATATAGACCGAGCGTTGTTTTATAACGTTACCACGTCGATATGTTCTTTTAAGCAATTTATAACCGTAAGAAACGTGGCGAAAAGAATAGGAAAAACGGCTTACGTGCATATAAAATACGACACGGGAATGAATAGATTCGGTATACAAAACGAAAAAGAGTTGCAAGCGATTTTGTTAAATGCTAAAATATCGGGATGCGTGGAAGTTACGGGTATTTACTCTCATTTGTATAACCCTGTAAACGAGCAAAGCGCAAAAAGACAACTTATGAAATTCGTTCTTCCGTGCAAACTGACGAAACGTATTTTCCCCGACGCCGTTCGGCATATTTCTGCAAGCGGCGGAACTCTTTTGGGAAAGTTGTATCATCTGGATATGGTAAGAATAGGGTTGATGATTTATGGATATACGCCATTTGAAACGAGCAAGATTACCCTTAAAAAATGCATGGAAATAAACTCGTCCGTTTTAGACGTAAAAACGTTAAAGAAAAACCAACCTTTTTTGTACGGGGACTTCAAGACGAATTTCTGCGGAAAAGTTTCCCTTGTCGAAGGTGGTTACGCCGACGGCGTGCGGTACGATTTCAAAACCGCAGTCAATCGCTCGTGTATGAACGTGTTTGCCGTAAACGGCGAAAAAGAGTATACTTACGCTATCTTGAACGAAGAGAAAAACGCCGACGTTTTAGCCAAAGAAAACGGAACGATTCCTTACGAAATACTATGCGCGCTCACTCGGAACGCAAAATACGAATATTTGGTTTGATTTTAATTCGCGTTACACGCTATGTAACGCGTCTTTTTTTGAAAAAACTTTGACAGCGCGTTAAAATAATGTTATAATAAATTAGTATACTTGAAGACTTGGAGTTTGATATGAAAAAAGACGTAGGTAAAATAATAAAATATATTTTAAAAACGGGGTTGTTCTCGCTTTTGTATACTCTCATAATGTGCCCGATAGGTATATTGATTTTACTTATCAACGAAAAATATTATTATTTTATAACCCTTTTGGGTATAGTCGCGCTCGGATTTTACGCATTGCTTATTTTCGTATACTATAAATCCGTCGGCGCCGAAGAAATGAAAACTACTTACGCTAATAAAGCCTTGTACGACAATATCGACAGGTTAAGCGACGGTACCAGAATAGAATACGAAAAAGAGTTTTCCGCGTATAAAGGCGTATTGTACGGTTTGATTGCGGTAATTCCTTTGATACTTTTAGTTTTGGTTTACGGTATTTTACACGCTTGCAACCTACCCGTTTATAAACAAGTGTGGAACAGCGAACAGGAAAAATACGTCGAACAATTAACCTCTTTCGGTAGTTTCGGCGGTATAATAAGGATTCTTTATTCATTGTATTACACCCCGTTTGCGCCCATAGCGTTTTTCGGTTCGCAAGGGTGGCAAAACTCTACGGTTTATTTTATGCTGATAGGCGTGCCGTTCTCGATTTTGTCGACGTTTATTCCGTACGTTTACGGCGGATATAAAGCAAAACAACAATTGAACGCGTTAAACGAAACGTCGCAGTATATTTACGGCGGAAAGAGCGTTCAGAATCCCGCTTTGGTACACGAGCGAGAAATTAAAAAAGATCCGAAAAAATATAAGCAATATTTAAAGAGAAAACAAAAAGACGCTAAAAAGAAGAAAAGAAAATGAGAATAGTATCGGGCATATACAGGAGCAGGGTTTTAAAAGAGTTTAAAGGCTCCGATATTCGTCCTACGAGCGATATTGTAAGGGAAAGCCTGTTTAATATTTTAATGCCGATAATCGGCGGCAATTCCTTTTTAGACTTGTTTTGCGGTACGGCCGCTGTCGGTATAGAAGCGATTTCGCGCGGGGCTGACAGAGTGGATTTCGTCGACGTATCGAAAGACAGCGTTAAACTTGCTTCCGAAAATCTTGCGAGTTTACAGCGTAAAGAACGTCCTGTTTTTTCGGACGGAGTATCGTATTTGACGCGTACTGCCAACAAATACGGAATAATATTTTTGGATCCGCCGTATAAGTCCGATTTGGGTATAAAGGCGCTTGAAACAATAAGCAAAACGGACGTTTTAAAGGAAGGCGGCATCGTCGTTTACGAAAACGAAAAACCATTTGAAGGGGAAATCGACGGGCTTGAAAAATACGACGAAAGAAGATACGGGCGAGCGTACGTAACCTTTTTCAGGAGAAAAGTAAATGAGTAAATGTGTTTTTGCGGGTACGTTCGATCCGTTTACGATAGGACATGCCGACGTAGTAGATAAGTGTTTGCAAATATTTGACGAAGTCGTCGTCGCGATTCTTATCAACAAAGACAAAAAACAACTTTTTCCGACCGACGTAAGAGAAAACATGATAAAATCGGCGTATAAAAACAACGATAGAGTAAAAGTCGTTTCTTACGACGGGCTGCTCGTAGAACTTTTGGAAAAAGAAAATACGAACGTTTGCGTAAGGGGAGTCAGAAACTCCGTCGATTTCGAGTACGAAAAAAATCTGCACTACGTAAACGCCGATTTAAAAAAAGACGTTATAACGATTTTTATACAAGCGGAGCAAAAGCATTTGCACGTATCGGGCAGTGCGGTAAGAACGCTTTTGGCGTTCGGCAAACCCGTTGACGATTATTTACCCGAAGAAGTAGCCGAAATCGTAAAAAATTACTTAAAGGAAGAAAAATAATGGATTTGTTTGATTTAGTAAAAGAAAATACTAATAATAACGAAACGAAGAAACTTACGCCGCTCGCCGATAGAATGAGAGCGGTTTCTTTAAATGATTTTTTGGGACAAGAGCACATTATTTGCGAAACGTCTTTACTTCGTAGGGCAATACGCATGGACAATCTCGGCAGTTGTATTTTTTGGGGACCGCCGGGTTGCGGCAAAACCACTCTTGCAAATGTAATCGCAAACGGTACGGACGGCGCGTTCGTTAAGTTGAACGCCGTAAACAGCGGCGTAGCGGACGTTAAAAAGGTCGTCGACGAAGCAAAGAAAAGAAAGATCGAACAAAACAAAAAAACCTATCTTTTACTTGACGAATGTCATAGGTTCAACAAAACGCAATCGGACTCGTTGCTCCCCGCTATCGAAGACGGAACGATAATTTTCATCGGTTCTACGACGGAAAATCCGTACGCTTCGATGACGCCGGCTATCGTAAGCAGATGCCGTGTGTTCGAACTTAAAAAACTTACGAAAGAAAATATAGTTACGGCGTTAAACCGCGCTTTAATTGATAAAGAAAAAGGACTCGGAAATTATAACGCGGTGGTAGACGAAGACGCAATAAACCATATAGCAGTCGTTTCCGACGGTGATTTGCGCGTTGCGTATAACGCGCTCGAAATGGCGGTTTTAACAACTAATCCGACAAAAGACGGGGTAATTAAAGTAACGCTTAAAGACGCGGAAGAGTCAATTCAAAGAAAGGCTATGTCGTACGACGAACAGTTGTATTACGATATACTTTCGGCGTTTTGTAAAAGTTTACGCGGCAGCGATCCCAACGCCGCGCTTTATTACAGTCAACGCCTTATCACGGGCGGTTGCGATCCTATGCTTATCGCAAGACGGCTAGTCGTACATGCAAGCGAAGACGTGGGACTCGCCGATCCTATGGCGGGTGTGGTTGCGACGAACGCAATGCTCGCGCTCGAACGGTTGGGCGTGCCGGAAGGGTTAATTCCGTTGTCGGCTGCTATTATCTACGTTTGCGAAGCGCCCAAATCGAACAGCGTGGTGATAGCGTTGGACGCGGCAAGGGAAGACGTAGAAAAAAATAAAGACGACGTCGTTCCGCCGCATTTAAAAAACTCGGTGTACGGAAGTAAAGAAGACAAAAAACTGTCGTCAGAATATAAATATCCGCACAATTACGGCGGGTACGTAAAACAACAATATTTGCCCGATACGTTAAAAAACAGAGTGTATTATAAACCTAAGAACAACGGGTTTGAAAAAGAAATCAAAAAAAGAATGGAAGAAAGGGAAAATCAATGAAAGTTTTAATCGTTGACGACGAAGACCGTTTGGCTAACGCGTTAGTTAAACTGTTATCGCAAAACAAAATACTCGCAGACGCCGTCTATAACGGCGAAGACGGTTTAGACTACGCCTTGACGGGTAATTACGACGTGATTTTGCTTGATATAATGATGCCGAAAAAGGACGGGTTTCAAGTTTTAAAAGAACTCAGGGCGAAAGGTTTTTCGACGCCTGTTTTGTTGTTGTCGGCAAAAACCGAAACGAAAGACAAGATTACGGGACTAAATATCGGCGCGGACGATTATATCACAAAACCTTTCGATTCGGAAGAATTGCTTGCCCGTTTAAACGCTATTTCGAGAAGAAAGGGCGAATACGTAGGCAACTCTTTGACTTTCGGCGATTTGACTTTAAATAAAAACACGCGGGAATTAAGCGTTGAAAACTCTAAAACGTTATTGTCGGGCAAAGAATACGAGATAATGGAAATGCTTATGCTTTCAAACAATACGATTATCGAAAAAGAAAAGTTTTTTCAAAAAATATGGGGGTACGACAGCGAAGCGGAATATAACACGATAGAAGTATATATCAGTTTTTTGCGCAGAAAACTCGAAGCGTTAAACAGCAACGTAAAAATCAAAACGATAAGAAGCGTGGGGTATAAATTAGAGAAAAATGCTTAAAAGATTAAGATACAAGTTCATACTCATAACTTCGCTTTTGATTCTCGTCGTAATTTTATCGATTTTTTTAGGGCTTTTCATATCGACGAAAAGCAACCAGAAAGAGAGGGCTTACGCTTCTTTACGGGAATACGGCAGACTGGTCGATAAAGATAGTTCGCTTGCAAATGATCCGAAGTTTGCGGTTGTAAAACTCACTAAAACCGACGTTAGCGGATTTAAAGAATATTACGTCGACGGAAGTTCTTTTGCTAGCGACGAGTATAGGATAAAACTCGTAAAAAAAGTAATGGACGAAAATAAACTTTGCGGTAATATAGGGAACGTTTTCTACTATAAACATTTTGAAAACGACGATACCACGATAGTGCTCGGCGATTTCAGCAAAGAAAAAAGTATTGCGAAACAAACGATAATAACTATCGTCATTTATACGGCGTCGGGTTGCGCAATGATGATTTTATTGACTTATTTTTTGTCGTTTTGGGTAGTTAAACCCGTCGAAGAAAGTTTCAACGAACAAAAAAGATTTATTGCCGACGCGGGGCACGAACTCAAAACTCCGCTTGCGATAATCAAAACGAACATGGACGTTTTGAAAGTCGACGTTGGTCAGAACGAATGGCTGGGAAATATCGAAAGTCAGACGGAAAGAATGAACGAACTCATCGGCGAACTCATAGATTTGTCGAAAGCGGAAGAAAAGACGAAGGTTAAAGTCAAAACGGAGTTTGACGTTTTGACGTTATTAAAAACCACGGTGTTGCAATTTGAAGTTTTGGCGTACGAAAACGCAAAGACAATAAATATCGACGCAACGGAAGATTTTAAAGCGAAAGGCAACGAAAAAGATTTTTCAAAAATAGTGTCTATTATAACAACGAACGCGGTAAAGTACGCAACGCCAAAGACCGCGATAACGGTAACGTGTCGGTCGGCTCAGAAAAAAATCAGTTTTTACAACGAAGGGTGCGATATAGAACCGAAAGACAAAAACAAACTTTTTGAAAGATTTTATCGGTTTGATTCTTCGCGGTCGAGAAGTACGGGCGGGAGCGGTTTAGGGCTTTCTATCGCAAAAGCGTTATGCGTCGCCAACGGGTGGAATATCGACGTTGACTGCAAAAAGGACGCATATATGATTTTTACCGTCAGTTTTTAAGGAGACGATATGTATAACGAAACGAACGTATTGAAAAAGTTTTTCCCGACGAAAAAAAGCGCGAGCGTAGAAATGATAAATCTTCGCGCGATTCTGGCTTTACCCAAAGGCACCGAGCATTTTTTAAGCGACCTTCACGGCGAAAACGAAACGTTTAATCACCTTTTGAGAAACGCGTCGGGGGTTATCAGACAAAAAATCAAAGAAGCGTTCGGCTCGGATATTCGGGAAAAAGAGATAACCGAACTCGCAACGCTGATTTATTATCCTAGCGAAAGATTGCAAATAATAAAGGCGGAAACGGAAGATTTAAACGCTTGGTATACTAAAACTTTATATGATTTGACGGAAATGGTCAGAGTCGTGGCTTCTAAATACACGAGAAGTAAAGTAAGAAAAGCGCTGCCGAAGACTTACGCGTATATTTTAGACGAACTCATCAATATTCCCGTTCATCTGGAAGACAAAGATAAATATTATGCGGACATAATCAAAGGAATAATAGAGTACGGCGAAGCGGACGACGTAATTCGGGAACTTTGTCATTTAATACAAAGTTTGGCGATAGACACTTTACATATCGTCGGCGATATATACGACAGGGGCAGCGGCGCTGACAAAATAATGGACACGCTTATGAAATATCATTCGGTCGACATCGAATGGGGCAACCACGACGTGTTGTGGCTGGGCGCGCATTTCGGCAACCTTGCTTGCGTGCTGAACGTGCTTAGAATCAATATTAAATACAACAATTTACATATACTCGAAAACGCGTACGGAATCAATTTGAGAGCATTGTATTATTATTCGGTAATGAAATACAAAGACGACGATTGCGCCGAGTTTAAAATTAAAACGGACAAAACTTTGACCGACGAAACGAACCTTGCCAAAATGCACAAAGCAATAACGCTTTTGCAATTTAAAGCGGAACACGCTTTGATAAAAAAACATCCCGAATACGGTATGGATAACAGACTTTTTATTTTAGAAAAACTGTCTATATCCGAAGATTTCGATACCGCCGAGAAAGAAATTATCGATGGTCTTGTCAAATCGTTCAAAGAGAGCAAACGCCTTAAAGAGCATATGAACTTTTTACTCGAAAAAGGCTGTTTGGTAAAAAAATACAACGGCAACTTATTGATGCACGGTTGCGTTCCGACCGACGAAGACGGCGAGTTTACCGAAGTCGAAGTGTTAGGATCGCGTTATAAAGGCGCAAACCTTTACACCGAGTTGGAATACGTCATTCGTTCTGCTAAAATTAACGAGAACTGCAAGGATTATATGTGGTATTTATGGTGCGGGAAAAACTCGCCCGTATACGGCAGAAACGTAATGGCGACGTACGAAGAATATTTCGACAAAAAAAGTTTCGGCGAAACGAAAAATTATTATTACAGCTATATCAAAAAAGAGAACTATTGCGACAAAGTGATTTTGGAGTTCGGACTGAACCCGAAAACGGCTCATATAATCAACGGACACATGCCCGTACGGGTCAAGAGCGGCGAAAGTCCCGTCGACGGCGGCGGTAAACATATTACTATCGACGGCGGCATGAATAAAGCGTATCACCAGACTACGGGTATAGCGGGGTATACGCTTATCAGCAACTCACACGGTTTGATTTTGGTAAGTCACAAACCGTTCGGCTCGAAAGAAGAAGCCGTAACGAATATGCTTGACCTTGAAAGCGAAAGCGTTATGATAGAAAAATACCCGTCGAGAGTATACGTCAAAGATACGGACACGGGCAGGTTTATTCAAAGTCAGATAGACGCTTTAAACGAATTATATAACAACTACTGACGCGTAAAAACTTATTAACCGTTAGAATATGAAAAAGACGAGCATTATCGCTCGTCTTTTTTATCGGTTATTTTTCGTCTGTCGTATCGTTCGTTTTTTCGTTTGTATCGTCGATTTTTAATTGTTCGTTATTCGCGTCGTCAACGCAGGGCGTTTCCGTTTGTTCGTCCGTTTCGATGTCTGCGTCGACTGAATCTTTATCGTCAATCGTAAACTGCGGTTTTTTCGTTTTTGCCTGTGCTAATTTTTTGTTTAAAATCAAATACGCGACCGTAACGCCGATCATAACGAAAACGGCGACGGCAAAAGCGATAAACCAGTTGCGGTTGGTAGCGTTTTTAAAAAAATCGGAAGCAAGTAAATTATACATAAAACAAAGTTCCTTTCGTAATATTACTATTATTTTACTAATTTCACGAAGTTTAGTCAAGTAATTTAGGAAAAATCGATACAATTACTACGTTTTTATGTTAAAATAAAACTATGATGTATAAAGTAATTATCGTAGGCGGCGGAGCAAGCGGAATAATATCCGCGATAGAATGCGCAAAAAAGTTCGGCGGCGACAACGTTTGTATTTTGGAATCGAACGACCGCATAGGTAAAAAATTGATAGCTACGGGCAACGGCAGGGGAAATCTTTCCAACGTCGATTTGTCTTTATCTCATTATCACGGCGATACGGAACTTGCCGAACACGCGTTAAAAATTTTCGACTCGGAAAAGTTTGAAAAATATTTCAACGATTCGGGGATTATGCTTACCGAAGAAGACGGCAAGATATACCCGATGAGTTTTCAGGCTTCGTCCGTTCTCGATATGCTTATGTATAAACTTAAAAGTTTGGGTTTAGTCGTAAAAACGGGCTGTAAGGTAGAAAGCGTCAGAAAACGCGACAACGCTTTTGAAACGATTTGCGAAAACGGTCAATGCTATACGGCTGAAAATCTCGTCATGGCAACGGGCGGTAAATCGGGCGGACATTTCGGCACGGACGGAAACGGCTTCGATTTGCTGAAACCTTTCGGACATACGATAACGCAACTTTCCCCGTCGCTCGTTAAACTCAAATGCGATACGAAAAGATTTAATAATTTACGTGGTATAAAAGTCGGGGCGAAAGTAACGCTTTTATCTGACGGTAAAGAAATTAAAACCGCAACGGGCGATTTATTGTTTACGGAAAACGGCGTCAGCGGAAACACCGTATTTTCTTTGTCGTCGTATATAACCGACGTAAAAAAGACGACGTTGCAAATAGACTTTATACCGAACGTCGGCAAAAAAGAGTTGATAAGTTTTTTACAAGAAAAGAAAAAGAACTGCCCTTATTTAACGGGCGAAGACTTGCTTACGGGAATAATTCATAAACAAGTAGGCAAAGTTATTTATAAACTTGCAAACGGCGATATACTTAAAAGCGCAGACTACGCGAAACGTATAGAAATAAAAATCGACGATACGGTAGGGTTTGCCGATTCGCAAGTAACGAAAGGCGGCGTTAAGGCAAGCGAGATAAATCCCCGAACTTTTGAAAGCAAACTAATCAGCGGGTTATATATCGCGGGAGAAATGCTTAACGTCGACGGAGATTGCGGCGGTTATAATTTACATTTTGCTTTTGCAAGCGGGTATATAATAGCGCAAGGCGTTAAATAAATATGGAAAAAATACAGATAAAAACCGACTTAAACGCTACTGCGGATTGTATTAAAAGATTAACCGCTAAAAAAGTCGGGTTAAAAGAAACGGCAATTAAATATTTTAAAATAGTAAAACGTTCGGTCGATGCAAGGGACAAAGGAAGTATTTTCCTTTTATGGTCGGTTTAATACGACGTGAAAGAGTATACCGAGCCGACTCTCGAAATTAAAAGGTGTAATCTGCCCAAAGAAAAAATAGCCGTCATAGGTTCGGGACCGGCGGGGTTGTTTTGCGCGCTCGTTTTATCGAGAGCGGGACTTTGTCCCGTAGTCATAGAACGCGGCTCAAACGTTGACGACAGAAAAAAGGACGTCGACGCGTTCGTTAAGACGAAAAAACTAAACGTAAACTCCAACGTACAGTTCGGCGAAGGCGGGGCGGGAACTTTCTCGGACGGCAAACTCAATTCGGGAATTAAGAGCGAATATAAAGATTTCGTTTTAAAAGAATTCGTTTCTCACGGCGCGCCCGAATGTATTTTGTACGACTCCAAACCTCATATCGGCAGCGACAAACTGCCCGAAACGGTAAAAGGAATCAGAAACGAAATTATAAATAACGGCGGGGAGTTTTTGTTCAACACCCGTTTCGTCGACTTTTCGACTGCGAACAACAAAATAACCAAAATAAAACTGCTTGACGAAAATGGAAATACTTTCGAGTTAAACGTAAGCGAAGTAATTCTTGCCATAGGACATTCTTCGAGAGATACTTTTAAAACGCTGTATAATAATAAAGTAATGATAGAACGTAAAGATATGGCGATAGGTTTCAGAATAGAACACTTGGCGCAAGACGTAAACAAATCGCAATACGGCAAGTTCTACAACCACCCGAATCTGGGTACGGCGGACTACAAACTGACGAGTAACGCGTCGGATCGCGGAGTGTTTACTTTTTGTATGTGTCCGGGCGGTTACGTTATGCCGGCTGCGAGCGAAGAAAATACGGTAGTCGTAAACGGTATGAGCGAGTTTAAGAGAAACGCCGTAAACTCTAACAGCGCGGTGGTCGTTCAGGTGCGAAAAGAAGATTTCGGCGACGGCAACGAACTTAAAGGCATAGATTTTCAGCGTAGTATCGAAAGAAAAGCGTTTGAACTCGGCGGCGGAGAGTATTCTGCTCCCGTAAGCTTATTAGGCGATTTCTATAAAAACAGGAAATCTACGGGATTTAAAACGGTCGAGCCGAGTTACCCCGTGGGCGTAACTTTTGCAAACCTTAACGAATTATTACCCGACTTTTTGACGGAACCTATGAAAGCGGGTATAAAAGATATGGCGAAAAGGCTTAAATGTTTTGACGACGAAAACGCAGTACTGACGGGCGCGGAAACGAGAACGAGTTCGCCGGTAAGGGTTTTGCGAAACGAAAAAATGCAAAGCGTAACGCACTCTAATTTATACCCGATAGGGGAAGTAGGTTATGCCGGCGGAATTATGAGTTCGGCAGTTGACGGCATTAAATGCGCATTGTGCATAATTGATAGTTATTTTGTGCAATATGCACAAATATAACTTTTTATCGGAAAATGAAAATTAAACGTTGACTTTTAGAGTTTGGTTCGGTTATAATCCAGGTGTAATCGAGAGCAAGCGGTACGTTTGCAATCGGTTGATTATTATTTTTTTATTTGGGTGTACGAATGAAACTTCTTGAAGAAATGATAATGAATAAAGGAAAGGTTTTACCAGGAAACGTTTTAAAGGTGGGCTCTTTCTTGAACCAACAATTAGACATTTCTTTAATTAGTCAAATGGGCGAAGAAATATATACGCATTTCAAAGGCTGCGGAGTAAACAAGATACTGACCATCGAAGCATCGGGGATCGGTATGGCTTGTATTACGGCGCAGTTTTTTCATTGTAACGTAGTTTTCGCAAAGAAATCGAAAACGAGCAATATGTCTTCGGACGTATATTCTTCCACCGCGTTTTCGTATACGCATCAAAACAACAATACGATAGTCGTTTCCAAAGAGTATCTCGGCAAAGACGATAAAGTTTTGATTATCGACGACTTTCTTGCTCACGGCGAAGCGTGCAACGCGTTGATCGATATTATCGGTCAGGCGGGCGCCGAACTTTGCGGTGTTGCGATAGGTATCGAAAAGTCTTTTCAGGGCGCGGGCGACAAAATGCGCAAAAAGGGTATCGATTTGTTATCTTTGGCGCAAATTGAAAGTATGAACGACGACAAAATCGTCTTTCGTAGATAAACGAGTTAAAAAACCCGTAAGGGTAGGAGGTATTTTTTAATGAAGAAGATTTTAGCAATTGTACTCGGCATTTTAATGTCATTGTCCTGCGTTTCTTTCGTTGCGTGCGGAGAAACTTCCGGTGCCAAAAGAGAGCCTGTTGCGCTTGAAAACGTTAAAGTAGGTCTTATTTGTTTACATGGTGAAGAATCTACTTATGACAAGAACTTTATCGGCGCTATGAAAGAAGCGGTTAGAGATCTCGGTATGAAGGATTCTCAACTTATTATAAAAACCCAAATCCCTGAAGACAATGAATGCTATAACGCTGCGACTGATTTGGCGGACCAAGGTTGCCAAGTAATTTTTGCGGATAGTTTCGGTCACGAACCTTATATAGTTAAAGCTGCTAAGGAGTTCCCTCACGTTGAATTCTGTCATGCAACAGGAACCCAAGAAATAATCGAAAAGCTTTCCAACTTCCACAACGCTTTTGCTGCTATTTACGAAGGAAGATACCTTGCCGGCGTTGTTGCGGGTTTAAAACTTAAAGAAATGATTGAAAACAACACTCTTCCCGTAAGCGCAAAAAAAGACGGTGAAAACTATATCGTTGGTTACGTAGGCGCTTGGCCGTATGCCGAAGTTAAATCGGGTTATACGTCTTGGTTCCTTGGCGTCAGATCGGTTGTACCCAACGTCGTTATGAAAGTTCAATTTACAAACAGTTGGTATGAAGAAAAGGCTGAAAAAAGCGCTGCTGAAAACTTAATTTCGTTGGGCGCTGCGATAATCAGTCAACACGCGGACTCTATGGGCGCTCCTTCTGCTTGCGAAGCTGCAAACAAACTTGCGGGTGTTCCCAACGTTGCTTATAACGGAAGCACCAAAGGCGCTTGTCCCAACACGTTCCTTGTTTCTTCGAGAATCAACTGGGCTCCTTATTTTAAACACATGATTAACGCTATTGTAAACGGTACGGCGATTAAGACGAACTACGTAGGCACTTTTGCCGACGGTTCCGTTGAATTATCCGAATTAGGTAACAACGTAGCAGAGGGTACCGCTGCAAAAATCGAAGCAGTTAAATCTCAAATCACTGCGGGCACGCTTAAAGTATTCGACGTTTCCAAGTTTACCGTAAACGGCAAACATTTAACCGAATATATCGCTGACGTTATCGATGACGGTAAGTTTGTACCCGAAACCAACGTTGTAAAAACCGCTAACGGCATCACGTATATCGATGAATCCGATCCCGAACTTCGTTCCGCTCCTTATTTTGCTGAAGATATCGACGGCATTACGATTATAACTGCTGCTTAATAGAAAAAAACAACTTTTAACGGAATAGGCGGAGATTGTTATCTCCGCCGTATTCCCTTTTTTAACGATAACAAAAGGAGAAGTCCTAATGAGCGAAGAACTTCAAAACAACGGCGCGGTTACCGAAGATACGCAAAGAGAAACTTATGCGTTGGAACTTAAAAACGTAACTAAATGTTTCGGTGACGTAGTTGCTAATAAAAACGTCAATCTCACTTTAAAAAAAGGCGAGATTTTATCACTTTTAGGCGAAAACGGAAGCGGTAAAACAACGTTGATGAACATGATATCGGGTATTTATTTCCCCGACGGCGGTCAGATTTTCGTCGACGGCAAAGAAGCGGTAATTCGTTCCCCGCACGACGCTTTCCGTTATAAAATAGGTATGATTCACCAACATTTCAAGTTGGTAGACGTGTTTACGGTAACGCAAAATATTATTTTGGGTATGAAACAAAAAGGCGTTTACAGTTTAAAAAAAGCAAACGCCGAAGTAAAAGAAATTGCCGATAAATACGGTTTCAGCATAAATCCGAAAAAGAAGATTTACGATTGCGCTGTAAGCGAAAAGCAAACGGTCGAAATCGTAAAAGTTTTATATAGAGGGGCTAATATTTTAATATTAGACGAACCTACCGCCGTCTTAACTCCGCAAGAAACGGAAAAATTGTTTTCCGTTTTAAAGAAAATGAAAGAAGACGGCAAATCGATTATAATAATCACGCATAAACTCAACGAAGTTATGGCTGTTTCCGACAGAGTGTCCGTTCTCCGTAAAGGCGAATACGTCGGAACCGTCGAAACGGCAAAAACGACTCCGCAAGAACTTACCGAAATGATGGTCGGTCAAAAAGTCGAACTGAACATCGACAGGACCGAACCCGTCAACTCGGTTAAACGTCTTGAAATTAAAGGACTTACTTTAAAGAATCACGACGGCGTAAAGAAACTCGACGACGTTTCTTTCTATGCTAAATCGGGTGAAATATTAGGCATAGCGGGAATAGCCGGAAGCGGACAAAAAGAACTTTTGGAAGCGATAGCGGGGCTCCAAAAACTCGAAAGCGGCGAAATTACTTATTACGATCCCAAAAAGAACGGCGAACCTATCAATTTAAGGTCGAAAACGCCTCTTCAAATCAGAGAACTCGGCGTAAGGCTTTCATTCGTGCCCGAAGACAGGTTAGGTATGGGGCTTGTCGGTAATATGGACATTATCGACAACATGATGCTCCGTTCTTACAGAAAGGGTAAAACGCCTTTCCTTAACAAAAAGAAACCGAGAGCGCTTGCCGACGATATCATAAAAGAGTTGGAAGTCGTAACGCCGAGCGCGAAAACGCCCGTCAGCAAACTTTCGGGCGGTAACGTTCAAAAAGTTCTGGTCGGTCGTGAAATTGCGTCCGCGCCTACCGTTTTAATGGCGGCGTATCCCGTAAGGGGACTTGACATCAACTCGTCCTACGTTATTTATAATTTGCTTACGAAACAAAAAGAAAACGGCGCGGCGGTAATTTTCGTCGGCGAAGACTTGGACGTTTTGATTGCGTTGTGCGATAGAGTTTTGGTTATGGGCGCAGGCAAAGTTACTGGAATCGTAGACGGAAGAACGACTAATAAAAACGACGTCGGGTTATTGATGACGGAAAACAAATCGTACGACGCGGAAGAATACGAGCGTGCTGAAACCGAAAAAGACCTTGAAAAAGCGGCGCAAGAAGTCGATGAAGTACAAGGCGAAAAAATAGAGCCTTTCGACGGAAAGTTTTACGTCGGCGATTCGTTTAAGATAGCGAAAGTAATAGTAAAAACAAAAGTAGGTGACGCAGAACCTACCTATACTTCGATTACGGACGACAACGGAAAGACTTATGCAAATATGACGATAAACGTCGATATAACTAATGAAAACAAGGAGAACGAGTAAATGGCTGATATTGACACGACGGTAATAAAAAAGGCGCGCGAGCCATTGTTTCACGTTGCCAAAAGAAGCGCGTTTCCGACCGCTTACGCTTGGCTTATAAGAGTAGGCGCGATACTTATCGGTATCGTTATCTCGGCGCTTCTTGCTTTAATAATGCTCGGCGCGAATCCTTTGGCGTTTTTCTCGGCGATGTTTGACGGGTGCGTAGGAACGGAAAGAAGAATATGGATACTTTTCAGAGATACCGCGCTGTTGCTGGGCTTTTCTATCGCAATCGTTCCCGCTTTTAAAATGAAATACTGGAATCTCGGTGCGGACGGTCAGGTTTTAATAGGTTGTCTTGCGACTACCGCTTGTATGTTCTATTTAAACGGAAAAGTGCCTATGGGGCTTTTGATTCCCATAATGCTCGTCGCAAGCATTCTGGCTAGCGTCGTTTGGGCTGTTCTTCCCGCAATTTTCAAGGCGATTTGGAAAACTAACGAAACGTTGTTTACGTTGATGATGAACTATATCGCGCAAGGACTCGTAACTTATTTCATTTCTTTATGGGTAAAAACGGGTTCGGGTACGTTGTATCCTATTTTTGAAGCGAAGGTTCCCGAACTGTATAACGCGCATTTGTTACCGATACTTTTAGTTTTGTTTATGACGGCGTTTATGTATATATATTTACGTTTTTCCAAACACGGTTACGAAATATCCGTAGTCGGCGGAAGTGAAAACACCGCCAGATACGTCGGTATAAACGTTAAAAAAGTTATTATTAGAACGTTGTTTTTAACGGGAATTGTTTGCGGAGTTATGGGATTTATTTTGTCCGGTTGTATCAATGCGACGGTTAATAAAGACATGACGGCAAGTAGGGGCTTTACTGCGGTTATGGTTGCTTGGCTGGGACAGTTCAACCCGCTTATTATGATAGTTTACTCACTCTTTATCATTGCCTTAAAGCGCGGGGTTACGCAAGTCAACAGTCAGTTCGGATTGACCACCGACGCTTTCTCGTCTATAATAACGGGTGTTATGTTCTTAATGCTCATAGCGTGCGAATTCGTTATAGCGTATAAAATCAAACGCAACAAAAAGAACAAAGGGGGTAAAGAATAATGGACGTTGTCGGCATTTTAGTAGGCGCGATAAGTATCGGTATGACTTTCCTTTACGGTTGCGTAGGCGAAATATTGACTGAAAAAGCGGGACATCTTAATCTCGGTATACCGGGAATAATGACTTTCGGCGCGGCGGGCGGTTGTTTCGGAGTATCTTTGTATATGAGAAACAATCACGATAATCCGCAAGCGTTCGTATTGTTTTTATCGGCGATAGTCTTTGCGATTTTATTCGCGTGTTTGCTCGGTTTGGTGTACGCGTTTTTTACGATTACTCTTAAATCCAACCAAAATGTTACGGGACTTACTTTAACTACGTTCGGCGTAGGCGTAACTCAATTTTTGATAGAAGGAAAAATCGACAGAACGTATTTTGCGAAGGCGTCAATCATATTCAAAAAATCTCTCAACGTAAAAAGTTTAGGCTTTTTCGGAGAAATATTTTTGTCGCACGGTTTTTTGGTTTATCTTGCCATTGCAATAGCCATAGTCGTTGCTATCTTCTTAAAGAGAACGAAGACGGGACTTAATTTAAGAGCGGTAGGCGAAAATCCCGCTACGGCGGACGCCGTCGGCTTGAATGTTACCGCGTACAAGTACGTTGCGATTCTCGTCGGCAGCGCGATTGCCGGGTTAGGCGGTTTGTATTACGTTATGGATTATTTAAGCGGTTCGTGGGAATACGGTATCGAAGCGCTCGGTTGGATATCGATTGCTTTGGTAATATTCACTATGTGGAAGCCCGCTTTGAGTATTCTCGGCTCGGTTATCTTCGGGGCGCTGTACATTCTGGCTTATAGAATAAACGGTATTTCTTCCAGTCAGATGAACCTTATACAACTTGCTCCTTACGTCGTTACTGTAATCGTTCTTATCATTACGAGCGTATTCGACAGTAAGGAAAACCAACCGCCTGCGGCGTTAGGACTTTCATATTTCAGAGAAGACAGATAAATATTCGCGACGACGGAAAAACCGTCGTCGTTTTTTCGATAAAACACTTGCAACTACGATTATTTTATGCTAAAATAATACCGCAGTATTATTGCACTAAAAAGGAGAATATTATGGATAGATACGAATCTGCAAAACAAATATACGCGGGCTACGGCATCGATACGGACGCCGTTATCGCTAAATTGAAAACCGTTCCCGTTTCGGTACATTGTTGGCAAGGCGACGACGTTACGGGTTTCGATCACGACGGACCTTTGACGGGCGGTATACAAACGACGGGTAACTATCCCGGAAAGGCAAGAACGCCCGAAGAACTTATGTCGGATATGGACAAAGCGATGTCGCTTTGCCCCGGCAAGAAAAAAATCAACGTTCACGCGTGTTACGCCATTTTTGAAAAAGGCGAATTCGTCGACAGAGACAAGTTAGAGCCTAAACATTTCAAAAAATGGGTTGATTTTGCAAAAGAAAGGGGTATGGGAATAGATTTTAACCCGACCTTCTTCTCTCACCCGATGGTTAAAAACGGCTTATCGCTTTCTAGTCCCGACGAATCGGTTAGAAAGTTTTGGATAGAACACGGAAAGGCTTGTATTCGTATAAGCGAATATTTCGCCAAAGAAACGGGTGTTCCGTGCGTAATGAATATCTGGACGGGCGACGGCTTTAAAGATATTCCTGCCGACCGTTTAGGCCCCAGAATGAGATATAAAGATTCTATCGAACAAATCCTTTCCGAACCGTTCGATACGAAACTCGTTAAACCTTGCGTCGAATCGAAAGTTTTCGGCATAGGCGTAGAGTCGTACACCTGCGGTAGCGCGGAGTTTACGTTGAGCCTTGCGGCTATGAACAAAGACAAGTGCTTGCCCTTAATGGACAACGGACATTATCATCCGACCGAAGTCGTTTCCGATAAGATTCCCGCGCTTTTGTGTTTCTTCCCCGAAATCGCTCTTCACATCACAAGGGGCGTTCGTTGGGACAGCGACCACGTTCTTCTTTTGGACGACGAAACGAAAGAAATTGCGAAAGAAATCGTAAGATGCGACGCTTTGGACAGAGTATATATGGCGCTCGATTATTTCGATGCAAGCATTAACCGTATTTGCGCATGGGCAGTCGGTATAAGAAGTTGGCAAAAAGCGTTGCTTTCCGCGATGCTGTTGCCGTCGGCAATGCTTAAAAATCTTCAAGACACCGCTAATTTCAGCGAACTTATGGTTATGAATGAAGAAATGAAGACTTTACCGTTCGGCGACGTTTGGACAAGGTACTGTGAAGAATGCGGAGTAAAAGGGGACGCGTCTTGGTACGATGAAGTTAAAGCGTACGAAAAAGACGTTCTTGCGTATAGAAAATAACGCGAATAATCGCATGCATCTCGGACTTATTAGGTTAAAATAATAAAAAATCGAAAAAAATCGGTATAATTTTTTAATTTCTTTATTGACATAAGCATATAGGTGTAGTATAATATAACCATATAAACTAAGGGAAGGAGAGTTTCTGACCATGATTTTAGCACCAGCAAACGAGACATTGACAAACTACATGCCTTACGTCCTTATCGGCGTAGCGCTTTTCGTTATTGCTATTTTCGTTACCGTTTTGGTAATCGTCGCAAGAACGAATAAACTGGCTAAGCGCGCTTTGGAAGAGAAAAACGAACCCGTCGAACAGCCCGCAGCGCCAAACGTTGTTCCGCAAACGTTAGTTGCGGTAACCGTCGTCGCTCAACCCGCTCAAAATGCGGCTGACGAGCCCGTCGAAGAACCCGTAAAGGAAGAAGTCGCAGAAGAGCCTAAGGAAGAAGTAACGGAAGAAGTTGTCGAAGAACAAGCGCCGGTAGAAGAAGCTCCTGCGGAAGTCGTAGAAGACGAGCCCGAAGAAGTTGAAGAAGCAGCGGAAGAGACGGAAGAAGTCGTTGAAGACGAACCCGCCGTCGTTCCCGCCGATGACGACGATGAAGAAGATGATTTTGACGATAACGTCGAAGGCGTTGACGAATTCGCCGCGTCTTTAAACAGAAAACCGTCTAAACCGTTCGTTTTAAAAATGCAAGAAACAACGGAAGAAAACAGAGAATATTATTCTTCGATCAAGAACAAGTTCTTGCAATACAGAAAAATTACCGCAAGGATTTCAAAGAAATGCGAAAGTTTCCGTTGCGGAAGAAACTTGGTTGCAAAGATCAATATCGTCGGTAAGACGATAAGAGTATATCTTGCGCTCGATCCGAAAAAATATCCTACAAACATTTACTTCCAGAAAGACGCAGGCGATAAGAAAGCGTATGAAGAAGTACCGATGATGATGAGAGTCAGGTCGGATCGCGCTTTGAGAAGAACGTATACGCTTATCGAAGGTCTTATGGCGGACAAAGATATTTTGGTTAAGTCCAAGTTTGTCGAAGAAGATTACGCAAAAGATATAATGAACAGACCTATTTCGCAATAAAGCGAAAGTCGGAACTGAACAACAACTAGTTACATGCAAGCCGATGATGAAAAATTATCGGCTTGTTTTTTATTAGCGACAAAGGGGGGTGATAATATGACGAAATGTTTATCGATTCTGTTCTTTACGGGAAGCGCGTTGTTTACGAAATACGTCGTAGCAAAAAGAATGCGTATAGCGACCGTCGCGACAAGAATTGTAACTTGCGTTGCGTTTATTATCGCTCTTTTATCTTGTTTTTCAGGCGTCGTTTCGCCGTTTATCGTGTCGCTAATAGGTAAAGAATATTACGAAGTAATAAAAGCGTCTATTTTAATTTCTTCCGCGCCCGTAATAGGTTTGGCTTGTACGGGTGTCGGCGTAATTTTAGTCGTCGTTGAATTGATGTTGTTATACATTGTTTTTTGCGCGTGTATAAAAATTAAGAAACTGTATTTTGCGACAAAGCGAGAAAACGTTTTCGTAATGCGTTTTCGTGCCGAAAAAGTCGTTTGCGAAGAAAAAAACGCAATTTCGTATATCTATCTGAAATATTGTAAATATCTGAGTTAAGTCGCGTTGAAAGGCCGGGCGATTATTGCCTGTTAACCGATCAACCCGACTATAAGAAAAAACAATTTTTAGAGTAAAAGTTTTACGTTGACACGGTGTCGGCGTATGCCCTGATATAAGAAAAAAGCAATAACGTAACGAAGCCCCGATATGCGTCGGGGCTTTTTTGTGCGGAAATCGAACCTAACGAATATAAATTGTTTGTAAATTGACAAGCGGTATGATATAATAAAAATATGAAAGTTGTAATTCAAGTTGTAGACAGCGCGGTGCTGTCGGTAGGCGGAGCAATCGTATCGAAAATAGGTAAAGGCCTTTGCGTATATTTCGGCGTAGAGAAAGGCGATGAAAACGTTAATGCCGATTATATCGTCAAAAAAGTAAGTAATATGCGGATATTTCACGACGACAACGGAAAAATGAACTTGTCCGTCAAAGATATAAACGGCGAAATACTGTTAATATCGCAATTCACGTTGCTGGCGAATACTTCGCACGGAAATCGCCCCGATTTTTTAAACGCGGAATTGCCCGATAAGGCGGAAAAGATTTACGAATACGCTAAAAATCGTTTTATAGAAAACGGCGTGCCTACGAAAACGGGTGTGTTTGGAGCGGATATGAAAATACTTCAAGAAAACAGCGGCCCCGTAACGATAATTTTGTAATATGGATAAATATAAAATCGTAGTAACTTCGGCTTCGGGAATAGAAACGGTTACGAAAAAAGAATTGATAAGATTAGGGTTTGATAACCCGAAAGCGATTAACGGCAGTTTTACTCTTGACGGCGACGCTTTAAGCGTGGCAAGACTCAATATGTTTTTGCGTACGGCAGACAGGGTATACATAAAATTGACGGAGTTTAAAGCGGAAACTTTCGACGAACTTTTCGACGGCGTTTACGATTTTCCGTGGGAAGACTTTCTTAACGTAAAAGGCGCGTTTATCGTCGACGGTAAGTCCAGAGAAAGTAAGATTTTCGCTTTATCCGCATCGCAAAAGATTATCAAAAAAGCAATTATTCAAAGATTAAGCGACAAAACGAAAACGGCTTTTTTCCCCGAAACGGCGGAAAAATATTTGATAGAGTTCGTGATTTATCAAGACACCGTAAGCTTATTGTTGAACACTTCGGGGGTAGGACTGCATAAACGCGGTTATAGAGATAGAGTCGGCGTTGCTCCGATAAAAGAAACCATAGCGGCGGCAATGCTTATGCTCAGCGATTTCGGGTACGAAGAACCGTTTGTCGACGTGTTTTGCGGTAGCGGTACGATTGTCATTGAAGGCGTCAGGCAAGCGTTGAATATCGCTTCGGGAATATTGAGAGATTTCGATTATACAAAATGGGAAAAGTTCGATAAAAGCGTGTATAACCTTGCTAAAACGGAAGCGCTTGATAAAGAAAGACGAGATAGGAAAACGAATTTCAAAGGGTATGACATCGATCCTGATACCGTCAAACTTGCAAGACGACACGCAAAAAATGCGGGGCTTGACGATATAATTCGATTCGATACGCAAGACGTTGCCGATTTTTCATCGCCGTATAGCGGCGGGACGATAGTTACCAACGCGCCGTACGGTTCCCGTTCTCTGGACGTTGAAGAAGCGCGTAACGTATATAAAGATTTCGGTAAAGCATTTAAAAAACTTGAAAACTGGTCGTGTTTTTTGCTTACGAGCGATTCGGAGTTTGAAAAGTGTTTCGGCAAAAAAGCAGACAAGAATAGAAAATTGTATAATTCAAATATGGAATGTAGGTTTTACGAATATTTTAAAGACAGAAGTAAAATCATAAAAGGTAATTGATATGCGAATGAGACGTAAAAAATATCTTGACGAACGCATGGAAAACGTTAAAGATATAATTCTTGCCGTAGAAAACTACGAGTTTTTCGCCAAAGCGGAAGAAGAGAGATATAACGTTATAGACCTTAAAAAAACTTTTAACAATTCCAACCCCGTCGAGTTGGAGTTGGGGTGCGGAAAATGCGGTTTTATAATAGAAACGGCTAAAAGAAATCCCGACGTTAATTATATTGCCGTAGAAAAATTGAGTAACGTCGTAGTCGTCGGCGCGGAAGAAATTAAAAAGCAAGGATTACCAAACGTAAAACTATTAAACGTAAGCGTCGAAAATCTGAAATATTATCTGTTACCGCATATGACGAACAAAATATATTTGAACTTTTCGTGTCCGTATCCGAAAGGCAGTTATAAAAACCGCCGACTGACGAACAAACGGTTTTTAGCAGTGTATAAAACGCTGTTGACTTCCGACGGGTGTATTTATCAAAAAACGGACAATATGCATTTTTTCGAGTATTCTTTGGAAAGTTTTTCGACGAACGGGTTTATTTTAAAAAATATAAGTCTTGATTTAGCCAACAGTTCGTTTGAAGGTAACGTGCAAACCGAATACGAAAAAAAGTTTACTTCTCGGGGATTGCCTATATATAGGTTAGAAGCGTATTTGAACGATGATAACGTTAAAGAAAAATAAGATTAAAAAGCAACTGAACAATTATCCTTACGTAATAAACGTTGTAAGAAAAAGTTCTTCGACCAACGACAAGATAAAAGGGATGAAAGATTTTTCCGTTCTGGCTACGACTTTTCAAACGAAAGGAAAAGGGACTCGCGGGAGAACTTTTTTCAGTCCGAAAGGTAAAGGGGTTTATTTTTCGATAATATTAAAAGACGAAAAATATTACGATAAAAAAATAACTCCGCTATGCGCTGTTGCCGTCGTTGAAGCGTTAAGCGCGTTGTCGGACGAGCGCTTCGCCGTAAAATGGGTAAACGACGTGTTTCTGAACTGTAAAAAGGTTTGCGGGATTTTGGCCGAGAAAGGCGAATACGGGCTTGTCGTGGGTGTCGGAGTTAATCTGGAAAGACCGAAAAAAGGTTACGGCGAATTCGAATCCGTCGCAACGGCTGTTTTCGACAAAGCGAAAAATGGGACGAGCGAAAAGTTTCTCACGTTGTTTTTAAAACGTTTTTACGCGTATATCAACGGCGAAGATTTTTATGAAAAATACGTAAAATATTGTTTTGTTATAGGTAAATCGGTTAAACTTTCAAACGGAAAAAGTGCGGTTGCAAAAGAAATAAACGAAGATTTTTCGTTGACGGTTGTTTACGAAGACGGAAAAGAAGAAAAACTGACTTCGGGAGAAATAGGAATCAAACTTAATTAAAAAGCGGGTTTTATGCGATATAGCCCCGCTTTTTTTATTGTTTAAGCGTATATTTTTTTATATGCTTTGACAAGAATAATTCATTGTGCTATACTTAAAATAATAAAATAGGAGTATTGTAATTTGACTGTTTTAAATATAGTTTTGTGTATTGACGTGCACGAAGAATGTCTCAGAGCCATGACGATTAAAAAAGCGGATATATCAACTGCTGAAATAAAATGTTTCAAAGCGGAACACGAGCGTTTCGTTAAGGGGGACTGGGCGGGCATTATTGCCGAAACGTTACCTGAGTTTTTGGCGGATAAAACGCTCTCGTCTCCGAAAGTCGTGTTGGTGTTGCCTAATAGTTGTGTCGGTACGGACATTATTTCCGTGCCTGTTATCAAGCGCGCGAAAACAGATTTGGCACTCGAAACGAGCATGACGGATTTGTATCCGTTCAGAAAAGACTATTCAATTAAAAAGCGTCTGATTTCTTCTACGAAGAACTTGGCGACGTACGAAATAGTAATGCTTGACAAACATATTCAAAACAATATTTATAAAGCGTTCAGCGAATATAAACTGTATCCTAAAAATACGACCTATTTAGCGAATACAACGTTAAACGCCGTTCTCGCGTTAAGACCAAAAACCAGAAAAAGCACGTTTATTTTTATGGATATAAAGGAAAATCACACGAACGTGGTTATCTCTATGAACGGCGGTACGGTAGGATTTCAAACGCTTAATTTCGGTTTGAACGCGCTGAAAGATTACGAAGTTGTGGAGGAATACAATCTCGTTGACAATTCTCTTGCCGAAGTCGCGGTAATCAACGCTATCGAAAAAGCGAAAAATAAGAGAATGACGATTATCGAAGACGATGACGAAGACCTTATCGACGAGCAGGCTATAAAAGTCAACGAATCGCTGAATCACGATGCTCAAACGCTTGAAAACAGCGAAGCGCAAACTGTGATTCCCGCAGAAATAACTGCAACCGATTCGGCGCCAAAACAAAAAACATACGTTAAAAAAGTTAAGAAATTACCTAAATATATGTTAAGACCTATTCCCGAAACGCCGGAAGGGTTTGTCGTCGAAAATTTCAGATTGTTCTTAAAACGCTTGCTTTTAATTAAAATGCAAATGGAACATACGGAGTATTACGTTGCCCCCGAATTCGCGTTGGTCAATCTTCCCGATAAATACGCTTACGTTATCGAAGAAACGAACAAGGAAGACAACGGTTTGACGCTTAAATATTATAACCCTACGAAAGACGGCAACGTCAATATTACGGACAACCTTGAATTATACGGCGCGCTTTTTACGTCGACGTTTAATAAAACGAACAATTTCTGATTGATTTGAAAATGAAAAAAAGCAAACGAACAAACAGGGCTTTTACGCTAATGGAAATGTCAATCACGTTAGCAGTAACCCTAATACTTTTGTCGTCTATATTAACGCTTGTTTCGATGATGGCAAAAAGCACGGCAAGGAACACGAAAGACGCGCAATTCGCCGCCGATATCGACAACGCCAGAACGTGGGTTTGTCTTTGGTACGACAGATTTTTTTCATATGATACGACAACCGACGAATATAGTTTATCGCTAAACGAAATACCGCACGAAATCGGTGAAGACGCATATGACAGAAGAACTGTAATAGCAACGAACAAAAACGATCAAAACAAAAGGACGATGCTCTCTTTCGACGAAACGACGGGAACGCTTAACGTTTGTTTGAAAGATACGATCAACGCTATACCCGTCGAACTTGAAAATATCAAAGACGTTCGGTTTTATTTGTATACGATAAACGGCAAAAATACCGTACTCAGAGTTATTATGTATTGCGATGACGGAACGACGATGTCGAACAAATCGCCTATATCCTTTACTTTAACGCCTTTTTCAAACGAAAAAGTCGTCGTTGGCAAGGGGGTGTATTCCTGATGAAAAAGAAAAACAAAAAAGGTTTTACCCTGCTTGAAACGTCTATTGCGTTAGCGCTTATGGCAATCGTTTTTTCTATGTCGATAACGGCTATACTTACGGTAAGTCAAACTCAAAAACGCAATTTCGACACAAAATATTTCGTTTTGATTACAAACGATTATTTGGAATGTTATAAACTCGGCGGTAAAGATAATTTCGAACAAAACGTAAACATCGTTTTAGGCGTAGATTTAGCGACCGACGGCGTGAAAAACGCAGACGGATACACGCTATCATACGGCAACGATTATAACTTGATTGCTTATAACGAAGAATCGCCTTATCAATTGATTTTAACGTTATCGCAAAAAGGTTTTTTTGCGCAAGTAATAGGGAAAACGGGTAAAATCGCTTACGAACTGCCCGCGTATTATCTTTCGCGGTTCGACATGGGGGGCTGAGTATGAAAAAAAACAAAAAAGGTTTTATACTTTACTATTCCGTAGTCGTTATGCTGTTGATTGTATCAATGATAACGTTTATGCTGACGCTCGTTATCGCTAATACGAAAGGGAACGCGGAACTTTTAAAAAACGTGGACGAGCGTGTGCTTTTGGATCAATACGCCGAATATTTCATACACGATAAAACTTACGTTTTTGAAGAAAGCGAGGACTTCGAGTTTGTCGTAAACGACAACGTACTTAAAATTAAAAGCAAAGAAACGAATAACGTTAAACTTTATCTGGAATTAGACGCAAGCGGAAACGTCGTAAGAAAAAAATACGCGGATTATAAATCGGGTGAATGAAATGCTTGATACGTTTTACTTTTGGTTTTTCTTCGCTTTGTCTATTCTTTTAGGCGCGTCCGTGGGGAGCTTTTTAAACGTTCTGATTTATCGCGTGCCGAGAGAAGAAAGTTTGGTTAAAGACGCTTCACATTGTACCGTTTGCGGCCACAAAATCAGGTGGTATGACAATATTCCTATTCTGTCGTATATTTTCTTACGCGGAAAATGCAGGGATTGTAAGTCGAAAATAAGTCCGAGATACGTGATTGTCGAAACGCTCAATACTTTAATCTGGGTGGGGTTTGCGTTGTTGTCTAAGCGTACGGGATACGTAAACGCAGTTTTAAACATGTTGTTTTCAAGCGTTTGCATAGTTGTTGCTTTTACCGATTACGAACACGGCTTTATACCCGACAGGTACAATATCGCGCTACTCGTTTTCGGCGCTTTGGCAACACCGTTCGATAAGTACGTTTCGTGGAAATCCCATTTGATAGGATTTGGTTTTGCTTTAATATTTTTCTTACTTTTATACGGTTTTGCCCGGTTGGTTTTTAAAAGAGAAGGACTTGGGCTCGGCGACGTAAAGTTTACTGCCGTGTCAGGTTTAGCGCTTGGAATAAAAGCGTCGTTTTTCGGAATACTTATTGCCGGAATATCTGCGGCGATAATTTTACCGATTTTGGTCGTTAAGTTAAAAAAAGATAAACGGACGGAGTTTCCGTTCGGTCCGTTTTTGGCGGTAGGATATATAATCGCGGCGTTTGTCGGCGAACTTGCCGTAACCGCGTACCTTAACTTGTTTTTATAAGGAGAAAGCAATTGCGTAAATATAAATATACGGCTGTCGATGTTTCTAATAAAAAGTTTACGGGGACGTTTTTAGCCGAGGACGAAGACGATTTAAGACAGCAATTAGCACGTCAAAATTTATATTTAATAAAATGTTCGGTAATGAAAGATATTTCGCCTAACGCGTTTTTTTCGCTTACGGGCAAAGTTACTATACCCGAATTAACCACGCTTTGCCGTCAATTTTCGATAATGCTTAATTCGGGCGTATCGATTTTGGAAAGTTTGGCGCAATTACGCGAACAGCCGTATTCGTCTTACTTGAAAAAAGTTTTGTTTATGATATACGATGACGTAAAAGTCGGCATGCTTTTAAGTAAGGCAATGGAAAAGCACAAAAAAGTTTTCCCCGAGTTTTTCAGAAGTATGATTTACGTAGGCGAAGTTTCGGGTTCTCTCGACGAAGTTTTGACTAGTTTGGCGGATTATTACGAAAACGAGTCCGCGCTCAGAAGAAAAATCAAAGGCGCGCTTACTTATCCCATAGTAATGGCGGTAATGCTGATAGGTATAGTCTCTTTGATGCTTTTGTTTATCGTTCCTAAGTTTGAAAGTACATTGAAGACTTTAAATATGGAAAATGCCAACCCGATAACCTCCGTAGTTTTCTCAATGAGCAGGGGGCTTAGAAAAAACGGCTTGAATATTTTATACGGGCTGGTAATTTTCGTCGCCTTGTTGGTTTTGATTTTAAAAACGAAAAAAGGCAAAATGTTTATGGCAAAACTCGCTTATAAACTCCCGCTTGTAAAAAATATTCAAATCAACTTGGTTGCAAGCAAGTTTACGCAATCTATGGCGCTGTTGCTTGCAAGCGGCATGAACCTTGCCGACAGTCTTGAAGTCGTTCAAAACCTTTTGGGCAACAAATACGCAGTGCATAAGTTTTCGGAAGTAATCGACGACGTAAGGCAGGGAACGACGTTGACTTTCGCAATGGAAAAATCAAAACTGTTTCCGCAAATGTTGATTCAGTTACTGTCGACGGGTGAAAAGTCGGGCAGTATCGACGACGTTTTAAAAAGGTCGATGAAGTTTTTCGATACACAAGTCGAAACGGCATTGCTCAGAGCGACCAGCATCATTCAGCCGACAATGCTTTGTTTACTCGGCGGCGTTATCGCCTTGATGTTTATAGCGGTATATTCTCCGATGATTTCGATAATGCAAACGGATTTCACAAAATCGTCGATAAAGATAATAGCAAAGTTATTGCGCATAATTTAACTTAGGAGATGTTATTTTGAACATAAATTACGAGATACTTCAATATTACGTTTATAAAAAAATAATAAAAAAGAAACAACTTTCGACTGCGTTGCAAGACTGCGACCGTCTTAATATGACGGTGGAAAAATATATGCAGGTTAAAAACTACGCGACGGAAACGCAGGCGTTACCCGCTTTGGCAGAGTTTTACAATATGGCAAGCGCGGAAATAGATATGTTCGATATCGACGAAACGTTGGCGGATAGGTTTAACCTTAATTTCTTGAAAAAAATCAAGGCTGTACCGTTGTTTGAAAACGATAACGGTGTGTTGTTCGTTGCCGTCGGAAAACCGCTCGATTTTAATGCAATATCGATGATTTCTATTTTCTATACGGGACAAATCGAATATATTTTAGTTCCGCCGACACAAATCGACGTTTTGCTCGATTCGATTACCGCCGTAAGGTCTACTACCAGCGCCTTGCAAACTTTACAAACCGAAAGCGATAAGCAACTTTTAAGAGACGCAAAAGAGTCCGGCAGTACCGCCATCGAATCGATTGACGACGTTATCAACGCCCCTGCGGTAAGACTTGTCGATTCTATCATAAAAGAAGCGATACCCTTTAAGGCAAGCGATATTCATATCGAACCGTTTGAAAAAATCGTTAAGGTCAGATACCGTATCGACGGCGATTTACAGGAAAGGGCGGATTTTCCGATAGAATCCTACGCCGCTATTTGCGCAAGACTTAAAATATTGTCGGGACTGAATATAGCGGAAAGAAGGGTGCCGCAAGACGGAAGAATTAACTTGGTAATCAACGGAACGGAATACGATTTCCGTGTATCTACTCTTCCTACCGTTTACGGCGAAAAGTTCGTTATAAGAATACTCGACAAAACGGCTTTCAGATTTACAAGGCAAGATTTAGGCTTTACACCCGAAGAAAACGCCACGATCGACAAAATACTTATGCACCCGCACGGAATAGTTCTTTTAACGGGTCCTACGGGTTGCGGTAAGTCGACTACGCTGTATTCGTTCTTAAAAGAAAAAAATACCCCGCAGGTAAATATCGTAACAGTTGAAGATCCCGTAGAGTATACTTTGATGGGAATAAATCAGGTACACGTCAATACGAAAGCAAATCTTACGTTTGCAACGGCTTTGCGTAGTATTTTGCGTCAGGACCCCGATATCATAATGATCGGGGAAATCCGTGATGAAGAAACTGCCGAAATAGCGATCAGAGCGGCTATTACGGGACACTTGGTTTTCAGTACGTTGCATACGAACGACGCATCGGGCGCATTGACGCGTTTAATCGATATGGGCGTGGACAACTATTTGGTAACGGACGCTTTGGTTGCCGTTATCGCGCAAAGACTAGTTAAAAAGTTGTGTCCGGTTTGCAAAAAAAGAGCAAAGACGACCGCTAAGGAGATGAAACTTTTAGGACTCGACGAACCTATTTCCGTATACAAACCGAGCGGCTGTCAGTTCTGCAATCATACGGGCTACAAAGGTAGAATCGCTATTCACGAAATACTTTATCTCGATAATAAGTTAAAATCGAAGATTAAAGAAGATATGTCCGCAGAAGACATAAGAAAAATCGCGATTAAAAACGGTATGGTTGAACTGCAAGAATCTTGTAAAAAACTGATAAAAGAAGGGGTTACCGATATAAACGAATATTTAGGCATAAACGCAGAATAAAAAACCACGGACGCAATCGTGCGTCCGTTTTCGTTTTCCGATAATATTACTATATAAACGATATAAAATCGTCCCCGCAAGAAATATTGCGGGGACTAACTGATTATTTTATAACGCTTTTAACGGCTTCATAAACCTTTCTCGGCGTAATTCCGAACGCTTCGAACAAAGTGTCGGCAGGACCGGACGCTCCGAAAGTATCGATTCCTACGACCTGACCGTCAAGCCCGACGTATTTATACCAAAACGCCGTTGCGCCCGCTTCGACCGCGACTCTCGCCGTAACCGAACCCGGTAAAACTTTTTCTTTGTACGCTTTGGTTTGTTCTTCAAACAAGTTTACGCAAGGCATCGAAACGACTCTTACGTCGACGCCTTTCTTTTTAAGAAGAGTTTTTGCTTCCGCCGCAACTCCGACTTCGCTGCCCGTCGCTATAATGATTGCGTCGGGCGTTTCTTTTTCGCTGTCGAAAAGAATATAACCGCCGCGTTCGATATCTGCGAACTTGCCTTTGAATTGCGGAAGATTTTGTCTTGAAAGAACAAGACAGGAAGGGCGGGGAGAGAGCATTGCGAGTTTATACGAAACGGCTGTTTCTCTCGAATCGCAAGGTCTGAAAACGTTGATATTAGGCATAACGCGTAAAGACGACAACTGTTCTATCGGTTCGTGCGTAGGACCGTCTTCACCTACGCCGATACTGTCGTGCGAAAGGATGTATAAAACGGGAATATTCATTATTGCCGACATACGCATCGCGTTTCTCATATAATCGGAAAATACGAAGAAAGTCGAACAGAACGGACGCAATCCGCCGTGTAAATACATACCGTTTGCAATCGCTCCCATCGCATGTTCGCGTATACCGAAGTGAATGTTTCTACCCGTTCCGTTAAGCGGCGAATAGTAATCTTCGCCTTTTAAGAACGCTTTTGTAGACGGCGCGAGATCCGCCGAACCGCCAACGAGATTAGGAACGATTTTTCCGAGTTCCGTCAAACAATGATTACCGTTGTTACGCGTCGCGTCGACCTTATCGACTACCGCTTTATTATAAAAATACGCAAGATCGGGGAGTTCTCCGTTCATAGTAGAAACGAACTCTTTCGCTAAATCGGGATATGCTCTTTTATACCCTTCGAACATAGCGTTCCATTCGGTTTCGTATTCTGCTTTTTTATTAAGTTTTTTCTCAATATTTTCGGCAACGTCTTCGGGAATTTCAAACTTGTCGTATTCGTCCATTTTCAATTCTTTAAGAGTTGCGGACAAATCGTTGCCTTTAATCGGCGCGCCGTGGCAAGCGGCGGAATCAACCAACGGACTACCGTAACCGATATGAGTGTTAACGATAATCAAAGTAGGTTTGTTTTTCTCTTTCTTTGCTTTTGAAACAGCCGTTTTTATAGCGAAAACGTCATTGCCGTCTTTGACCGATAACACTTGCCAGCCAAGCGCTTCGTGGCGCAAGCCTACGTCTTCCGTAAACGCCGTATCGATATTACCTTCAATCGTAATGTTGTTTTTATCGTAGAAGACGATAAGTTTACCGAGTTTGTTCGTTCCGGCAAACGACGCGGCTTCGTTTTCGATACCTTCTTGCATACATCCGTCTCCGCAAAGCGCGTAGGTGTAGTGGTCGACTATTTTATAACCCGTTTTATTGTATTTAGAAGCGAGCATGGATTCCGCAAGAGCCATACCGACGGCGTTGGCAATGCCTTGACCTAACGGGCCGGTTGATACTTCGACTCCGTCCGTTACGCCGTATTCGGGGTGTCCGGGCGTTACGCTTTCAAATTGACGGAAGTTCATAAGATCGTTTTTCGTAACCTTGTAGCCGAACATGTGTAAAGCGGCGTACAAAAGCGCGGAGCCGTGCCCTGCCGACAAAACGAAACGATCCCTGTTGACGAACGAAGAATGTTTAGAATTGTAATTCATAATTTCGCTGTATAAAGCGTAAACTATGGGCGCGGAGCCTAAGCAAATACCGGGGTGTCCGCTGTTTGCCTTTTCGATTTCTTCAATAGAAAGCGCGCGAAGTGTGTTTATTGATTTTTGGGTAATATCCATTATAAACTCCTTAAAGTTTTTTCTATATATCTATAATAGAACAAAACCCCGTTTTATACAAGTGTTTTATAATATATTATAAAAAGTTTTAGGTTTAAAGGGAATTATGCCGTTTGTTTTGCTAAAATGACTTTACACGCAACGAAAAATAATGTATAATATTTAAGAATATTTTTATTTGCGCACACGGAGACTATTATGCAAGAGAATAATAAAGGAAAACAATTTGTAAAAGAAGTAGCGGACATCGAAAAAGACTTTCCGCAATGGTATACCGACGTAGTTTTAAAAACCGAACTCGTCGATTACGGTCCCGTTAAAGGAACGATGGTAATAAGACCTTACGGCTACGCTATATGGGAAAGCATTCAGAACGAACTTAACAGAAGATTTAAAGAAAAAGGCGTCGAAAACGCGTATTTTCCCATGTTTATTCCGCAAAGTTATTTAAACAAAGAAAAAGAACACGTAGAAGGATTCGCGCCGGAAGTCGCGGTAGTAACTTATGCGGGCGGTAAAGAATTAGACGAACCGCTTATCGTCAGACCGACCAGCGAAACGATTATTTGCGCGTGTTACGCAAAATGGCTTAACAGTTACAAAGATTTGCCTATTTTGATGAATCAGTGGGCTAACGTCGTAAGATGGGAAAAAACTACCCGACCGTTTTTAAGAACGAGCGAGTTTTTGTGGCAGGAAGGACATACCGTTCACAGAACCGCCGAAGAAGCCGAAGAGTTTACCCAGACGATGCTTAAAGTCTATAAAGATTTTGCGGAAGAGTTTTTGGCGATTCCCGTATTAACGGGCAAGAAAACGGAAAAAGAAAAGTTTGCGGGCGCGATAGCGACTTACGGTATGGAAGCGATGATGCTTGACGGTAAGAGTTTACAAGCGGGTACTTCGCATTATTTAGGACAAAACTTCGCTAAGGCAAGCGAAATGAAGTTTTTGGACAGCGACAACGTACAAAAGTACGGATACTCGACGTCCTGGGGCGTATCCACCAGGCTTATCGGCGCGCTTATAATGGCGCACGGAGACCAAAGGGGATTGATACTTCCGCCTAAGGTTGCGCCCGTTCAAGCGGTGATAATACCCGTAGCGGCTCATAAAGGCGGTGTCATCGAAAAGGCAAGCGAAGTTTGCGATAAACTTAAAAAACTCGGCGTAAGAGTAAAAGTAGACACGAGAGATATGAGTCCCGGCTGGAAGTTTAACGAATGGGAAATGAAAGGCGTACCCGTTCGTATAGAAATAGGACCGAGAGATATCGAAAATAACGTCGTCATGATCGCCAGAAGGGACAATCTTGAAAAGTTCACGATGAGTTTCGACGATTTGGAAGAAAAAATACCTGCGCTTCTCGATACGATTCAAAACGATATGTTTGAGAAATCGAAAGCGATGAGAGATTCGAGAATTATTAAATGTAAAAGTATCGAAGAAATAAAAAACGCGGTCGATAACGGTTGTTTCGCGCTTGCTTCCTGGTGTGGCGACAGGGCTTGCGAAGATAAAGTCAAGGAATTGTTGCAAGCGACTACGAGAGTTATGCAAGACGGCGAACTGATAAGCGAAACGTGCGCGATTTGCGGAGAAAAAGCGGTTACGAACGTAATTTTTGCAAGAGCGTATTAAGGAGAAAAGGGTTAAATGGAAAAGTTTACGGCGAACGCCGCCATGAAAGATTTGGCGGCCAGGCAAAAACTTTATAATCCGAACACCGTGAACGCGACGACAAGCGGATTTGTTTTCATTATCGCGCTCGTCGTCAATTTTGCGTTATCTATCGCGTTCAACCTTTTTGTAAAAGTTACAAAAATCGAACCCGCTTCGTATTTGGTTTTGTTTTTAGGACTTGTCCTTGCGCAATTGTCGATTTGCGCAATCGCGCTTATTACAGCCAAAATTAAAAACGTCAAATTAGCGAACGGCGGCGGTTTTGCGTGCCGAAAAAAGCCTATTCAATGGTTTATGGGAATAATGCTTATATTCGGTTTGATGGCTGTCGTCAGTCCCGTTGCCGAGATTTACGTACAAGACTGGTACACGATATGGGGGCGTTTCGGAATAACGCCGAGTCCCACCCCCGAATACACGGGCAACATTATTTTCGGTGTATTTGCCGTATTATTAACGCCGATACTGCCCGCAATATTCGAAGAATGGCTGTACCGCGGCATAATAATGAAAGGTCTGCGTGAATTCGGCGACATAACGGCGATAATATTAAGTTCGCTTATGTTTGCGATTATGCACGGCAGTATGGAACAATTTATTTATCAATTCATAGTCGGTTTTGCAATCGGCGGGGCAGTAATGCTTACCGGCAACTATTTCGTCGGGTGCGCGATGCACTTTGCGAACAACTTATTCGCTCAAATATTCGCCGTATGTGAAGAAATAATGACTACCGAAGCGTTTGCAACTTTTGAAATAATGTCGATTATCGTCGGCGCGATTTGTATAATGGTTGCCGTTTGCTATTTCATAAAGTTCGCTATGAATAAGGCAAAACGCGAAAACGCGCCTTTGCCCGATAACGAAGCGCATTATTTTATAACTAATACAGCCGATGCGGATAATAACTGCAAATATTTGCATTACGGCAAAACTGTTACCCTTAACGATAAAAACTCGTCCGTTAAAACGTTGTTTTTAACGCAAAAAGGGGAACTGCGTTTAATAAACAACAAATCCAACAAAATAACGGCGTGGATTTTAGTTTCCGTCGGTATCGCGCTCGGATTAGCGCTTATTATAATAAGCGATTTCGGTTTTTTGGCAAAACTCATCAGAGCAATTTTAAAAATATAGGAGATTAAATATGATTTTAGCAGGAAGTGTGGGAACGACCCCGACACCGGAACAAACACCGACGGTTATTGCTATTCCGCCTTCGACCGCGTTGTCTATTGCAATTTCGGCAATAGTGATATTTATAGTATTTTACGTTCTTTTAAGTTTTGCGTTAAGCAAAATGGCAAAGAACAGGGGGTACGAACATTCGTGGTACGCATATTTACCTTTTTACCGTTGGTATGTTTTAGGTAAACTTGCGGGAAAAATAAGACTCATGGGAAGAGTTTATAACGATATGGCGTTAGCCTTTATGCTGCTAGTAGGGATTACTTCGTTCGTAAACGTTTTATCTACGGCATTTGTTTTTGCCGATCCGTTTTTCAGCCTTTTGAAAGGCGTAAATCCGGCTTTTTCTTTATCGGATAACGGGCTTTCGGTAGAATACAGTTCTAATGCCGCGCTAAAATTAGCGTACGTCGGTCAGATAATATCTTATATTGCGTCCACGTTTTCCATACTCGTTATATTATTCAAAATATTCGTTTATTCCGCGTTGTTTAAACAGTATTCGCCGAGAAGATATTTACTTGGTACGATTTTCTCGTGTTTGGGGTTTGAAGCGATAGCGGTCTTATGCGTATGCAACAGAACACCCGTCGATTACAATGCGTATATGAAACAAAGATACGACAGATACGTTTCCCGTAACCCGTTTATGAACCAAAATATGAACAATAACGGATACAACGGATTCAATAATTATAACAACGACTTTAATAATAATTATAACAACACTTATAACGCCGGCGGCAACAACGATAATTTCGTTGATCCGTTTGCCGATGACGATTCGGCTAATTCGTCAGGTACGAATTCAAACGATAACTCTAATCAAGATTTCGGCGGAAATCAAACCAACAATCAAAATCCGTTCGGAGGTAATTCCGACGATAACAACGACGATATGTTCAACTAATAATAAACAGCCGAGTTTCTTAAACGAAAACGGCTGTTTTTTTTCATGATATAAGTTGACGCGGTACGCAAATTGCGTACCGCGCTATTTTTAAATTATTAAATAATCACCTGACGAAACGAATCGTTAACCGTCGATAATAAAAGCTATTGCCTTACGGAAATACCTTTCGGCGTGAAAATGTAAGTGTCTTCCTTGACTTCGTAAACCCCGCCGCCAAGCGCGTAAATCGCACCCGACAACAAATCGAGTACCCTGAACTTCGTTTGATTTTGCAAAGATTCCGTTTGTAACATTACCTGTTTGCCCGTTTTTAAAATATCGATAATATTTTCAACGTCTTTAAAGGAGTGGGGACGGCACACTGTCAACGGCGATTCCTTTTCTTCTCTACCCACGGCAAAGTTGTCTTGGGGCATAATTCTCGAACCGTTCGTTCCGCGCCCGGGCGTTTGATCGACAGTTGTATTTCTACCGAAAAAATCAAATAAACTCATAATAACTCCTTATATCCGTTACCGAATAACCGTCAACAACCTTAGATTCGGACGGACGTTTAATATCGTCATATATTTTCATTAAATCTATTATAACACAAAAAGATTGCTTTTGTAAAGGTAATTCGCCATTTTCTTTTTATCGTCGTTTTTGAAACAGCGTCAATATTCAGATTTTTTCAAAGACTCTACAACGTCTTGCATAGTATAAAAGCCGGTGTCTTTTTTATAAACGAATTCAGCGGCAAGCAGGGCGCCGTCGGCAAATAGTTTTCTGTCGTTCGCCTCGTGGGTAATCGTTATGCTTTCCAAACCGTTGTCAAACTTTATTTCGTGCGTACCGACGACTTCGCCTTGTCTTATCGATATAATTTCGGCTGACCCGTCAACGGCGTCGTTGATAGCAAGCGCGGTACCTGACGGAGCGTCTTTTTTGTAAATATGATGCGTTTCGGTAATTGTAATTTCGGCGGTTTTAAAAACCTTTTTCACGCTTTTTACAAGGCTGAGCAAAAGTGTTATACCGACGCTTGTATTCGCTGTTTTCAAAACGGCGACTTTCTTTGATAATTCCTTTATTTTTTCAACATCGTTTTCGGTGTAATCCGTCGCAAGAAAAACACAACTCGTTTTATGTTTCTCGGCAAAATCCAAAACGTCGTCAAGAGCCGAACGAGAAGAAAAATCGACTATAACGTCGGGGTTAAAATCAACCTCGGTAAAATCGTGATACGTAACGGTTTTTATATCGTTTTTGACAATATCTACGCCGCGTATTTCATGCTGCTCAACGTCGTCGTTTAAAGCGTGAAATAACGTTCTGCCCATTTTGCCGCTTATGCCTACGATTAAGATTTTCATAGTTTTACGCCGCTTTTAAAGATTGCCGTTTTAACTAGTTTTTTGTGTTCTTTTTCAAGTTCGGTTAACGGCAGACGAAGTATACCGCTGTCTAATTTCAACAGTTTTAAAACGTATTTGACGGGTATAGGGTTTACTTCGACGTAAAGAGCGTCTATCAATTCTTTCAAATCGTGCTGTATTGTTTTAGCGCGGTTATATTTTTTCGATATGTAGTTAAGATATATATCGTCGAACTCTTTCGGGAACACGTTTGAAACAGCAGAAACGCACCCGCTTGCGCCTGATTTTAAAAAGTCGTAATATAACGCGTCGTCCCCACAATATATCTTTGCGTTACCGCGCGTAAGTTTTATCGTGCGTTTTACTTGTTGCAAATCGCCGCTCGCTTCTTTAATGCCGACTACGTTCGGTATTAGCGATATCTTTTGCATCGTTTCCGGTAAAATATTAACACCCGTTCTTGACGGCACGTTGTACGCTATGACGGGTATTTTAACGCTTTCGGCAACGTCGGTATAGTATTTGACAATGCCGTTTTGCGTGCATTTGTTATAGTAAGGGGTAACGACCAAAAGTCCGTCCGCGCCGGCTTTTTCAGCAAAAATACTGTTTGAAATTGCGGTTTTCGTACAGTTTGAGCCCGTTCCGACGATGACGGTTGCTCGTTTGTTTATGACGTTTACCGCAAACTCAATAACTTGTTTGTATTCAAAGTCGGTAAGAGTCGGTGTTTCGCCCGTCGTCGTGCATACCGCAAGAGTTTTAATTTTGTTTGAGAGTTGTCGTTCGATTTGTTTTTCAAAATTAGCAAAATCTACTCCGTTTTTGTTAAACGGCGTTATCAGTGCGGTGCAAGTTCCGAGAAATAAAGTATTCATATTTAACTCCTGTTCTCAAAGTATTTTACAGCTATTTGCAAAGCGTTCGTTGCCGCGCCTTTTCTGAGATTGTCTGCCACTATCCATAAATTAACCGCGTTTTTATTTGAGTTGTCTTTTCTGATTCTTCCTACGAAAACTTCGTTTTTTCCTTGAATTTCCGCTTGCGTAGGAAACTTTTCAAAATCGTTATCGTCGGCTACGATTACGTCGGGAGCGGCTTTTAGAACGGATACAAGTTTTTTCAAAGTTACGGGTTTGCAAAACTCGACGTTGACGCTTTCGGCATGAGATACGAACACGGGAACCCTGACGCAAGTAGCCGTAACTTTAATATTTTTATCTTTCAAAATCTTTTTTGATTCGTATATGATTTTTTCTTCTTCCTTAGTATACCCGTTTTTAAGAAACTCGTCAATTTTAGGTATGGCGTTTCCGAAAATATTTCTCGAAAACTTTGTCGGTTTAATTCCTTTAATGCCGTTTCGTAAATCAAAAACGCCTTGTTGTCCCGCTCCCGATACCGATTGAAAAGTTGTAAAAATTACCCGTTTGATTTTAAAGGCGTCGTGAAGGGGTTTTAAAACGACTGCTCCCTGAATGGTTGAACAGTTGGGGTTAGAGATTATGCCGCGATTATCATACATATCCTTTTCGTTTACTTCGGGAACGACAAGGGGCGTAGTTTTCGACCTTCTGAAAGCCGTCGAGTTGTCGATTACCAAAGCGTTGTTCTTAACGAATAATTTCGCGTACTTTCTGCTTAATTTTGCGTTTACGCAAAAAACGGCAACGTCTATTTTTTTGCCGACTACGTTTTCGTCGGATAACTCGGCGACGGCGTAAGTTTTTCCTAAAATATTAAAAGATTTTCCGATCGACTTTTTCGACGCGAAAATGTAGAAGTTTTCTATCGGCGGATTCGTTTCGTTGATAACGTCGACGAGCGTTCTTCCGACGAGTCCCGTAACACCTATTATTGCCATAGAAAATCCTTTCATAATACCTCCGATTTGAGTTTTTAAGGGCGTTTTTTGAGTTTTTTGAAAAAAGAATAAAAAAATCCCATATTTATGTTGTATTTGTTTGAAAAAGTTTTTATTTTAGTATAGAATATATACGAGTTATTTTTATAACTATAAATATGCGCGCGATAGGAGTGTTTATGGCAACCAAGAAAAAAGGCGGTTTAATAAACAGATTGATAATGGGCTCGGAAAAATCCGAAACTTACGCCCGCTCGACGTTACCGTCGAACAGATGGGGACTTTTTTGGGACATCATTAAAACGAGATTTACCAAACTGATTTTGATCAATCTTCTGATGCTTTTATTTTTATTACCCGTTTTTATTATTTTACTTTTAAAAACGTTATCGTTAAGCAATTTGGGTATGCAATATCCGTTTTCCCAAAATATAGGAATCGGTTACCCTGCGTTTCCTTTGGTACAGGGGCTTTCGGAAGCGGTTAATTTACAGTCTTCTATGATTTATTGCTTACTGCCCATAGCCGCTATTATTGCGGCTGTCGGAGTTGCAGGCGGATTTTATATCGTAAGAAACATCGTATGGACGGAAGGTATTTTCGTAGCCAACGATTTTTGGCGCGGTATCAAACTTAACTTTGTGCAAATACTTATAACGGCGATTATTTATTCGTTGCTTGTTTGGCTGTCCGAATATATGACAGCGTTCGCAAGTTATGCAAAGGCGATAGGCTCGGCGAATAACTTTTTACTTACGGCGTCGGTGGTTTGCAATTATATCGTAATGGCTTTTGTTACCATTATGGTATGCTATATGCTTACTATTTGTGTAACGTATAAATGCTCTTACTTTCAATTGATTAAAAACGCGTTTTTCTTAACGTTGGGACTTCTTCCGCAAAATATATTCTTTATATTTTTAGGACTTATCCCCGTATGGTTGATGTTGATTTTCGGCGCGACAAGCAGTATACTCGGAGAAATAGGGCTCATTTTATTTATATTCATCGGACCTATTTTATTTACACTCGTCTGGACGAATTACAATCAATGGGTATTCGACAAGTTTATCAACGATAAGGTGCCCGGCGCGAAAAAGAATCGCGGTATTTACGAAAAAGTCGGTAAAAACGATTCGAAGAGTTTGCAACAATATAAAGAACAAATGGAAAAGTTTGCAACCACTTCGATTTTTTCCACCAAACCTATAAAGCCCATTACGGACGAAGACATTAAACTTGTAGAATTACCTACAACTTTCAATAGAGCAGATTTACAGCGTTTGCAAGAAAGCAAGCAAGCGATGATCGAAGACAATAAACGTTATATCGAAGAACACATGAACGATAAAAACGTTGAAAATACCGCCGAAACGAGCGAAGTTTCCGTTGACGAAAAAACAGAAGAAACTCCTGCCGAGAATGACGATAAAGAATAAGAGTCTACTTGAAAGCCGAAAACGTTGTTTCGGCTTTCATAAGTTTTAAAGGAGTGTTTTATGCCAAGCGTATATGATTTTATATTGCAATTAGGTATAATTTTGTTATCGACTAAACTTCTCGGTATCTTAATGAGAAAGTTGGGACTACCGCAAGTTTTAGGGTTTATTTTGGCGGGTATACTCGTAGGAAGATCCGTCTGGGGCTTAATATTCGATATTCCGCCCGCATGGGTTTTGCCGATATCCGGAAAGGATAACTACTTTTTGGAAGGATTCGCCGAAGTAGGGGTAATTCTGGTACTGTTCTCCGCAGGCCTCGAAACGGATTTGAAAGAATTAAAATCTTCGGGACTCGTTGCGTTTTTGGTTGCAATGGGCGGCGTACTCGTTCCGCTTGCCGCAGGGTTCGGTATAGGTTGCGCGTTTTTAGGCACGAAAAATCTTATTTCATGCTTGTTTGTAGGCGTCATCATGACGGCGACGAGCGTAGGCATAACGGTAGAAACGCTTAAAGAAATGAATAAACTCAAAACAAAAGTAGGGACGGTTATTTTGTCGGCGGCTATTATAGACGACGTTTTGGGAATAATCGTTTTGTCTATCGTTTTGAGTTTAAAACGCGGGGCGTCAAGCGCGGGTACTTCTTCCTGGTTGTTGGACTTAATCAACCCTAACGGCGCAGCGTGGATTTCCATTTTGTGGATGCTGGTATATTTCGTCGTCGCCATCGGCGTAGGAATAGGCGTCAGCAAACTTTTTCACGTTATCGAAAACAGGCATCCTAATACGAGAAGATTACCTATATTATCTTTGGCGGTATGTTTTATTTACGCTTACGTTGCGGAAGCAATGTTCGGCGTTGCGGACATTACGGGCGCGTATATAGCAGGTTTGATTTTATCCGCGAACCATAAAGCCGCCGAATATACGGACAGAAAAATCACGATAAGTTCTTATATGGTTTTCGCGCCGATTTTCTTTGCGAATATAGGTATAAGCATATCTTTTGCAAACTTTACACTGGATGTGTTATGGTTTGCGCTTGCGTTCGTTTCGGTAGCGATATTCGGCAAAATTATCGGTTGCGGCGGCGTGGCGAGATTGTGTAAGTTCGACAATAAGGACTCGTTGAAAATAGGCGTGGGAATGATAGCAAGGGGCGAAGTAGCGTTAGTCGTAACCCAAAAAGGTATAAGCGGCGGATTGCTCGATTCCAAAAACCTTGCCGTTACGATTATGCTCGTACTTGTAAGTTCTATCCTTGCGCCGATTTTACTTAAACTGTTGTTTAAAGAAAAAGATAATACCCCCGATAATTTAATAAAAATTAAAGAAGGTCCCGTAACCTTGGAAGGGCAGGATATAAAATAATGGCAAGACTTATAACTACAACGGCATTAGACAACCGGTTTTCCGTAACCGCGATAGATACGACGGATATGGTAAACGAAATAATCAAAATACACAACCTTTCGCCCCTTTCGGCAGCGGCTCTCGGAAGAACGCTTACCGTTACGACTTATATGTGCAGTCAGTTTAAAAACGATACGGACAAACTATCCGTTACGATAAACGGCGGCGGAGCGGCAGGGCAGATAGTCGTTTGCGGAAACGGTAAACTCGAAATGAGAGCGTCTATCGATAATCCTTACGGCGATATGCCTTTAAAATCAAACGGAAAACTCGACGTAGGCGGATTTGTCGGAACAAACGGTAAGTTGACAGTCGTAAAAGATTTAGGGCTTAAAGAACCGTACGTCGGAACGAGCAATCTTATAAGCGGCGAAATAGGCGAAGACTTTACCGCGTATTACGCGTATAGCGAACAAGTTCCTACGGCAATAGCGGTAGGGGTGAAAATAGGTACGGATCTGACGTGTATCGGCGCCGGCGCGGTTATATTACAAGCGCTTCCGAACGCTGACGACGAACACCTTGAAAAGGCTGAAAAAATCATGAACGGACTAACGAATATCAGTACGCTTATAAAAGAAAAACCGCTCGAAGATATACTTATCGACTCGTTCGGTATAGACTCCTTGTTTTACAAAGAAGCGCGCCCCGTTTACAAATGTTTGTGTTCAAAAGAATATATCGAAAGATTATTACTGACGCTCGGTTTCGACGAATTGTACGATATGATAAATAAAGACGGAAAGATTCAGGTAAATTGTCAGTTTTGTCATAAAAATTATGAGTTTTACAAGGAAGACATCGATAAATTAAAGGAAGAGAATGGCGAAAATCAAAATCGGTCAACTGAATAAAATAATTGACGCGTATCTTAATATCGCCGACGATAAATTAGCGGACGGCGACGTTTTAGGCGGCATCGTTATGATAAACAACGCGCTTCAACAGGACCCTTACAATAAAGAAGCGTTGATGATGCTTGCCGACGCTTATTCGGAATGCGATTTACACGAATTAGCCATAAACGTATGGTTTAAATACCTTTCCGTTTGCGATAACGATGAAAAAAGACAAGCCTACGGCGGACTGGGGCTTAACTACTATTGTCTCGGGCACAACTTTATTTCCGCTTATTACATGAACAAGCAAGTAATGGCGGGAGGTATGGACGACGTCGATCCCGACGTTATTACGGATTTTACGGAAGATTTGTTGACACCGATAAAAGAAAAGAAAGGGTTTGTTTTCGCCGACGAGATTCAGGACGATAAAATGAAAGCAAAACTAGCCGTCATGCACAAAGACGTGCTGACGAGCAACGTCGATACGGTACTTAACCACCTTGACGAGTTCGATACCGACTCCAAATATTACGCAGACGCGTTAAACGAGTGTTCTCTTGCGTATATGTTTGCCGATAAAATGCCCGAAGCGTTAAGTTATACAAAAAAATCTTTGGCTATAAACCCCGACGGGTTTGACGCATTGTGTAACGCTTCGATTTTATATCATTACGTCGGCGAAGACCAACTGTCGGCAAAATACGAAAAACTCGCAGAAGAAAAAATAAACGGCGAAGAAGGCAAAACTTTTCGTTTGGCATCGTCTTTTTGCGAGCAAGGTAAATACGAAAAGGCTATAAAGTATTTGTTGAAAATGCTTGATTTTACACCTTACGACGTAACTTTGTATTTTTTGATAGGCATTACTTATTATAATTTATGCGAATTTGAAAACGCCGCGAAATATTTCAGAAAAATAATTCAATTAACCAACGATAAAAGAATAGCGGGATATTACTTAAAACTGGCGGGAAACGAAACGGCTAACCCCGACCGCGCGAAAAAAATCGAACCGCTTCCGTATACTTTTCAAATCCCGAAAGAAGAAAGGGCTAAACGTCTCGCGCTTGTCGACGGAGTGCTTAAAGGCAATCAAAAAGCGTTGAAAAATCCCGACGAATTAGACGATGCGCTCGACTGGTGTTTTTCTACCAAAGATCCTGAAATCGAACGTGTTGCGGGCGTTATCGTCGCTTCCTATTCAACGATTGAAAGATTACCGTACGTTTACGATTTACTTCTCGACGCATCTATTCGCGATTCGACTAAAAAAGTTATGCTGAAAGCGTTATCGCTACGCGGGCTGAACAAAAAAATAAAATTCGTATATTCTAATATTTACAGGGAAATTAAACTGAGAACGCTTTCTTTTTCAAAAAACGAAGACGCTTTATCGTTGACCGTAATCGAAGGTTACGCCGTCGCAATAAGCGAAATCGCGCCTTTGATAACCAACGATTGTAAAAGATTCGCCGACGTCGCGGAAGACGTTTATTATATGTTGTTTGCAGAATATGGCGGTAAAGAATCGCCTTTTTCACCGGAATGCGTAGGCACGTATATAGCGACTCACGCAAGCGCGGGTAAATTAGTGAACGACGTTGACAAGATTTGCGCCGTTTTCGGCTGTAAACTCGAAGAATATAGCGAATTGACGAAAATAATGAACGGAGTAATTTGATGAAAAAAATAGTAAACTTTGATAAAATGTTTGAAAAAGCGATGCAATCGTTTATTGATAAAAACATCGGAAAATACGACGAAAAAACTTTGGAAAACAAAATAGCGGGGCTTTACGAAAAGTTCGGGAACAACGTTTTTGCAGAACTCGGCGGGGTTTCCCCGAACGAATATTATAAAACTTTCACCGCAACCGAAAAAATCAACGCGCTTATTAAAAGCGTAGAAACGGGCATTCCCGTTTCGGATTTTCTCGTTGAAGCGATTATCGACGACAAAGAGTGCGAACCCAAGTTGGTTGCTCTTCTCGATTACGGCAACGAAGAACTTTTAATGTACGCTGTAAATATGTTGTCGGATATGGGCTCTACGTGTCAGTTAAAAAAATATATAATTATGGCGTTAACGAGAAGCGTTTGCGACGACGTGTTAGAGATTTTACAAGAAAAACTTATGGAAAACGCCGACATCGTACGAAACGCTTTGCTTGAAACGTACCCGAAAATGAACGAGTTTTCAAAAGCGTATTTCGCTGCGGTTTTATCGGAATGTAAAGTAAAAGACGACAGAATATTACCTATTTTGTTAGACGAGTTTTTAATTCATCCCGACAACGTTCCCGAATATGCAAACATGCTTGCAAAATACGGCGACGAAAGGGCTCTCGACACGTTATATAAAGAAATCGAAAGAGAAGATATAAAATACAACGATTTCGTCGAAATGAGATTCGCTATCGAAAGTTTAGGCGGAGAATATACGAAAACGAGAGATTTCACAAGCGATCCCGTGTATAAAAAAGTACAAGCGCAGGCTAAAAAAGATGCGGAACAAACCGAAAAAATGTTTGCGCCCGAAGAGTTTATCAAAAAACAGTTAAAAAAATAATTTATCGCCCGATCGATAAAAATATCCGCCCCGAAAGTGTTTATCTTTCGGGGCGGATTGCTATATAGACGAAAAAGTATTAAGTTTTAAAAGTAATCGTTATATTTCCTTTATAGGTTTGCGCGGTCAAATATATGGCGCCTTCCGTAAACGATTCGGGTAAATTGTTTTTTCCGCTGCTTTTAATTATGCTTTTTATGTAGTAGTGTTGCATTTCGCGCGGCAAACTTCCTAGTACGTTGCCGTTTGTAGTCGAAAACGTCAAAATCGTGCCGTCAACGTCCGCAAAAGCAACGTTACCGTTTACCGCCGTTGCTTTTATCGTAGAAGATTTTATAGCGGTTAAATTGACGCTTCCGGTTCCGACCGCAACGTCTAAGTCTTCAAAAAACAAGTTTTCGATTTTCGCGTTGCCGTCGGTTAAGGTCGCTCTTAAATCTTTACCGTAATTTTCGGGTAAATACAAAACCACGTTATATTTCGTATCCTTAAACGAAATAGGAAAAAACAGCGAGTTATTTACCTGTTTTATCGTTAACGCACCGTCTTTTTCGGTAAAAGAATAAGAACATTTTTTACTGTCGTAATATTTTATCGTAATTTTTTCGTCGGTCGACGGCTGAACGCTCAAACTGCCTTTTGAAAGTCTGAGTTTCAGCGATTCAACGTCGGCCGTTTCAAACACTTTTTCGCGTTCTTCCCATTTTCCGCCGTAAACGAAAGAATTGCAAGAAAACCCGGCAAAGCACAAATTGATAAATAAAAAGGTGAGTATCGCGAGAAAAAACGCGCACACGACGATTATTATATATTTTATCGCTTTTTTCATATCATTCCAAAATATTCGTAGTCAGGTAATCAATACCCCAAGAAATAAGTTTCTTCGCCGATACAAGGTTGTCGCACGTCCAAGCGTTTATAAGAATACCTTCGGCATGCAACTTCTCGATAATACTTTTCGTTAACGCCGAATACTCTATATCGAGATCCAAACCGTATTTTTTCAATTGTTCTAAAATCTTATCGTTGAAGTCGCCCGTAAGGTACATAAGGGGTTGGTTCGGCAAAAGTTCGCGTAAAAATATAAGATTATCGAGATTGAAAGAAATAAAAATCAATTTGTCGATATAATTAAAGGTCTTAATCACAGTTACGAGTTTTTCAACGTCTTGTTTTCTAAAAGGATTCTTTAATTCCAAAACGCAAACCTTATCGTATTTTTTGCAAACGGAAAGATATTCGTCAAGAGTGGGGATTTTTAACTCGGGATTAGGTTTACCCGTTTTTAAATCGTTTAAATTAAGATTCCTTAACGTATCGAAATCGGTTTGTTCTATTTTATATTTTTCATTACATATTCTGGCGGTGTTGTCGTCGTGAAAAACCACAAACTTTGAATCTGCCGTAATATGAACGTCCGTTTCTATTCCGAAATATGTACTTTTTCCAGCAAGTTCAAACGCAGGCACGGTGTTTTCAAGCAAAATGCCCGACAGTCCGCGATGCGCGATCATTTTCGTTTTGTGGTTTTTATGCAGTTTTATCGTTTTGGCGTAAGCCTTTCTTTTACGTTTGAAAAAATCTAACATATAACGCTCCTTGTTTTACTATATGATTTTAACATATTTTTGCATAATTATCAAGAATTGCATAAAAATAGTTGTATAATTTATAAAAAAGGTATAGAATAATGGTATGCTTACGGGAAAGAAAGAAAAAATAATAGGATATGTCTGCATGATTTTGGTAGTTATTATATGGGGCAGTTCTTTCGTAGTGCTGAAAGACGCCATAGAAGAATTACCGATCTTTTTCGTTCTCGGCATAAGATTTTTTATTCCTGGACTCTTATTCCTATTTATATTCGCAAAACGATTTTTAAAGTTTGATAAAGTTTCTGTTTTCGTCGGGGTAATTCTCGGCTTGGTTCTGGCGTGCGCGTATCTTTTACAAACGATAGGACTTAGCATGACCACCCCGTCGAAAAATGCTTTTTTGTCGTGTACATATTGTATATTCGTTCCCGTTTTGGCGTGGATTTTCTTCAAAAGAAGACCGACCATATATAATATAATAGCGGCGGTGCTTTGTTTCGTCGGCGTCGGGCTTATTTGTCTTACCAACGGTTTTTACGGAATAAATACGGGCGACTGCTTAACCATTTCATGCGGTATATTTTACGCGTTGCAAATCGTTATAAACGAAAAATACAACAAACGATTCGACATGATTAAAATATTCGTTATAGAAATGCTCGTCGCAGGCGCGATATTCTGGGTAATTTCTTTTTGTTTCGAGATACCCAAATATCCGAAAAATATAACTACGACGCAATGGCTGTATTTATTGTTTTTGATGCTTATTTGCACGGCTCTTGCTCAATTTTTGCAAATCCTGGGTCAAAAATACACAAGCCCCGAAAAAGTTTCGATACTTATGTGCTTTGAAGCGGTGTTCGCGACGATTTTCTCGTTTGCGTTCGGCAAAGAACGTCTGAACGCGCAAATATTAGTGGGCTTCGTCGTTATTCTGTCGTCTATAATAATCGCCGAAACAAAATTAGCGTTCATCGTCAACCCCATAAAGGCAAAACGTGAACGAAAAAGGGGCGAACAATCCGCAACAACCCCGACAGATACCTATATAAACAAAACAAATATACCCGAACAGGAAAACATCGAAAAAGATATTGACGATAAGACGTAAAGTTTTTACGTCTTTTTTGTTTATTTTCCTTGACATATTTTTTTATAGTGGTATAATATTAGCAGTTAGTATCAAAGAGTGCTGACAATTAGAATGTTTATTTGCTAATAAGGAGATATTGATTATGAAAAGCTTTAAAGCAGAATCCAAACGCGTGCTGGATATGATGATTAACTCGATTTACACGCATAAAGAGATATTTTTAAGAGAACTTTTATCGAACGGCAGCGACGCTATCGATAAATTGTATTTTAAAACGTTGACCGAAAACGTTTCCGGACTTTCCCGTAGCGATTTCCATATCGACATCGTAGCGGACAAAGAAAACAAAACGCTTACGATTTCGGATAACGGTATCGGCATGACGGAAAAAGAACTCGATAACAATCTGGGAACCATAGCGAAAAGCGGCTCTTTCGATTTTAAAACCGAAAACAAGGATAACAGCAACGACGACATAAATATTATAGGTCAATTCGGCGTAGGTTTCTATTCGGCGTTTATGGTGTCAAAAAAAGTCGAAGTTTTAACGAAAGCGTACGGCGCCGAAAAAGCGTATCTTTGGCAAAGCAACGGCGCGGACGGTTATGAAATAAAGGAAGCGGAAAAAGATGGACACGGCTCGACGGTTACGCTTTATTTAAAAGATGACGACGATGACGAAAAATACAGTAAATATCTTGAAGAATACGAATTGAGAGAACTCGTTAAGAAGTATTCGGATTATATAAGATATCCTATCAGATTGTTATGTCATAAACACGAAAAAGACGAAAACGGCGAAGAAAAGTGCGTCGACGAGTACGAAACGTTAAACACGATGGTACCGCTTTGGAAAAAGAATAAAAACGAGATAACCCAAGAAGAGTACAACAAGTTCTATAAAGACAATTTCTATGATTACGAAGAGCCCTTAAAGACGATACATTTGTCAGTCGAAGGCGCGGCAAACTATAAAGCGCTCTTATTTATTCCCAAACAAGCGGCGTACGACTATTACACCAAAAACTTTGAGAAAGGGCTTAAACTTTACACCGACGGCGTTTTGATTATGGATAAGTGTAAAGACTTACTTCCCGACTATTTCAGTTTTGTAAAAGGATTAGTCGATACCGAACTTACGCTCAACGTTTCAAGAGAAACGGTACAACAAAACAGAGAATTGAAGTTGATTGCATCGGGTATCGAAAAGAAAATCAAAAACGAACTCGTCGATATGCTTAACACCGACAGGGAAACTTACGAAAAGTTCTTTAAAGCTTTCGGATTACAAATTAAATACGGTGTTTACAGCGACTGGGGAATCCATAAAGACACGCTTAAAGATTTACTTATTTTCCGTTCTGTCAAAGACGATAAATCGGTTACGCTCGACGAATACGTTAAGGGTATGAAAGAAGACCAAAAATATATTTATTACGCTAACGGAAAAACTCTCGACGCGGTAAAAGCGTTACCGCAAACGGACAAAATACTCGATAAAGAATACGACGTATTGTGCTTTACGGACGACGTCGACGAGTTCGCAATCAAAGTTTTGGGCGAATACGAAGGGAAACAGTTCCGTTCCATAACGTGCGACGACACGGGTATCGTTGACGAAGAAGTCGCAAACGACGAAGACAAAGAAGTAATCGCGTTCATTAAAGACTCTTTGGGCGATAAGGTTGCTAACGTAAAGTTTACCAAAAACTTAAAAGAACACGCCGTTTGCTTAACAAGTCAGGGCGAAATATCCATCGATATGGAAAAAACGTTGAATCATATGCCTAACGGCGGCAACGTAACGGCGGAAAAAGTTTTGGAAATCAACGCAAATCACACAGTCTACAATAAAATCAACGAATTGTTTAAAGAGAACAAAGACGAATTAAAAGAGTTGGCGGAGATATTATATAACCAGGCAAGATTGATAGCGGGGCTACCCGTCGAAAATCCCACTAAAAACGCCGACATGATAATTTCTATGCTTTGTAAATAATTCAAAAACCGAAAGCGGGCGATACCGACGCCCGCTTTTTGCGTAACGTTAAACACAAGAACTATATTTGTTTATTTAATAAATTCTTTTAAAATCAACGCCCCCGAACGGGCAATTTAACCGTTCGGGGGCGTTTTTTTAGTTTAAATCGGTTATATCGATTGTTTTTTTAATATTTTTTCTGCTTGTCGCTTTGCAACAGGTAAATATTTGTAAAAGTATTTACTTTCGTCTTTGCCGTATTTGTTTCCTATCGCAACCCATTCGCAGTACTCGAAAAATAAAAAATAATCGAGAGTGTTTAACCATTCGTCGCGTGAAATATTCTTGTCTTTTAAAAGGTTTTCATAGTAATAATCAATTGCAAAAGTCTTGTCTGAATCCGACATAAAAAACAAAGCGTTTTCGTCGTTTTCACAGTGCGCTATAAGTCTTGCGAACGACACGGGATAAGGCAATATTCCTGCGTACGCCAAATCGATAAAATACGCTTTTCCGTTCGTTCTTGAAATCAACGTGTTGAAAGGAAGAAAATCATCATGGCAAAACGCAAGGGGGACTGTTTGATATTTTTTTAAAAACTCCGAATATGCTTTTTCAAGCGTAGAATCGTTCAAGTACGTTCCGCGTCTTTTTCTGTCTTCAAGGCTTTCCGAAAACGTATATCCGTATATAGAATCATTACCCCACGTCGCCTTTTGCACGCGGATAAGCGTATCCAGACAGGATTTCAAAGCGATGCGGTTACATTTGCATAAATCCGTTCCGTCGATATATTCCGTTAAAATATACGTTTCACCGTTTATCGATTTAACGGCGTAAAGTTCAGGCGCGCATAGTTTGAGCGAGTCTGCAAAATCATTATACGTTTTCGCTTCTCGTTCTTCGGTCTTTTTCAAAACGTATTTGTTTGTTTGAGTATCGATTGTCCAAACGTTATAGAAAGTTCCGTCTTCCTGACGTTTTTGTCGGTGTATCACGGGATTTGATTCTTTAAACCGACAATCGATTTCGCACAAAATATTATATATTTTTTCAAAGCTTCTTTTCTGCATTTTTTACCTTTTCGTACTCTGATAGCGTTTTGACAACCTGCAATTATAATCGAATATAAGTTTTAATCGCTCGTCAATAATTTGGCGGAAGTCTATAAAACAAATCCCCGCGTTTTCTTTTTTGAAAAAGCGGGGATAATGCTTGGAGCTACTGGCCGGACTCGAACCGGCGACCTGCTGATTACGAATCAGCTGCTCTACCAACTGAGCCACAGTAGCATTTTCAAGCCTTATTATTTTAACACATTACGACGTTTAAGGCAAGCATTTTTATTTAATTTTTTGAAAAGTTTATAATGTTATTCTTATTGCTTGCAAAAATCGCCGAATTGCTTTAAAATAATGATATAAAATCATAAAAGGAACAACTATGGCAAAGGAACCGAATCAATTTATACGAAATTTTTGTATAGTCGCGCATATAGATCACGGTAAATCGACTCTCGCCGACAGACTTATGGAAAGAACGGGGCAAGTATCCGAACGCGATATGGAAGAACAACTTCTCGATTCGATGGATATCGAAAGAGAAAGGGGTATTACTATCAAACTTACGCCCGTAAGAATGTTCTATAAGGCAAAAGACGGCAACGAATATATATTAAACCTTATCGACACGCCGGGGCATGTCGACTTTACTTACGAAGTATCGCGTTCTCTCGCCGCGTGCGAAGGAGCGATTTTAGTCGTAGACGCAACGCAAGGCATACAGGCTCAAACGCTTGCCAACGTTTATTTGGCGCTCGATAACAATCTGGAAATATTACCCGTTATAAATAAAATCGATTTGGCATCCGCCGACCCCGACGGAACTAAACAAGAAATCGAAGACATTATCGGACTAGATACCGAATACGCGCCTTTAATATCCGCTAAAACGGGTTTGAACATCGAAGACGTGTTAGAAGCAATAGTCAAGTATTTACCGCCGCCGCAAGGCGACGAAGACGCCCCGCTTCAAGCATTGATATTCGATTCTTATTACGACAGTTACAAGGGCGTTATTTGTTTCGTAAGAATTAAAAACGGCGTTGTAAAACAAGGCACGAGAATTAAAACGTTTAACTCGGACAAAGTGTTCGACGTTACGGAAGTCGGCGTATTTTCGCCAAAACTTATGGCGAAAGAATGTTTGAAAGCGGGTGAAGTCGGATACGTTGCCGCGAGTATCAAAAGCATACAAGACACGAAGGTCGGCGATACGATTACCGACGTTAACAACCCGGCCGCAAATCCTTTGCCCGGCTACAAACAAGTGCAGCCCGTAGTCTTTTCGGGCGTATATCCGCTTGACGGCAGTAAGTTCAACGACTTGAAAGAAGCGCTTTTGAAATTGCAGTTAAACGACGCGTCGTTAGTGTTCGAGCCGGATAACTCCGTTGCTTTGGGTTTCGGGTTCCGCTGCGGATTTTTAGGGCTGTTGCACATGGAAATTATTCAGGAACGAATCGAACGCGAGTTTAACCTTGAAATAATCACGACCGCGCCTACCGTTTCGTATAAAGTTCATAAGACAAACGGCGAAGTATTCGACGTAACTAATCCCACGCGTCTTCCCGACGTAAGCGAAATAGAATATATGGAAGAACCGATTGTCAAAGCGAGTATATTTACTCCGCCCGATTACGTCGGAGCGATTATGGATTTGTGCCAGGACAAACGCGGCGTTTTCCACGACATGATATATCTCGACAAATCGAGAGTCGAGTTAAAATATTCTTTACCGCTCAACGAAATAATTTACGATTTTTTCGACGGTTTGAAATCCAGAACGAAAGGGTACGCGAGTTTCGATTACGAGTTTGAAGAGTACAAAAGAAGCGATCTCGTTAAACTCGATATGCTTTTAAACGGCGACAACTGCGACGCGTTAAGTATGATCGTCCACAAAGACAAGGCGTACGAAAGGGGCAGAGCGATGGCGGAACGCCTTAAAGACGTTATTCCCAGACAAATGTTTGAAGTCCCCGTTCAGGCGGCGATAGGCGGTAAAGTTATTGCAAGAGAAACGGTAAAAGCAATGAGAAAAGACGTTTTGGCTAAATGTTACGGCGGCGATATTACCAGAAAAATGAAACTTTTGGAAAAGCAGCGCGAAGGGAAGAAGAAAATGCGTCAGATAGGCAAAGTATCTATTCCCAGCGAAGCGTTCATATCCATTCTAAAAACGGACAACGACAAATAGGTGAATGATGGCAGGAATATATATACACGTTCCTTTTTGTAAGCAAAAATGCAGTTATTGCGATTTTGCGTCATACCCAAAAGAATTAAATAAGATCGAGGCGTATTTTGCGTGTCTTTATCGTGAAATTAAAGGCAGGGGATTGAGTAGTCTTAAAGACTATACTTTCGATACGATTTATTTCGGGGGCGGAACGCCGAGTATCGTTAACCCCGAATATATTTCGGGGGCGATAAAGCAGATAAAGAAATATTTCAATTTAGCCGACGATTTAGAAATAACAATTGAAATCAATCCGGGTACTATCGACGACAAAAAGGTAGAAATATATAAAAAGATAGGCATAAACCGATTCAGCATAGGCTTGCAGTCGGGCTACGACGACGTACTCAAACGGTTGGGACGAGTTCATACGGCGAAAGATTTTTTGGTTTGTTGCAATATGCTCGGCGACGTGAACAAAAGCGCGGATATTTTAATAGGACTTTACGACCAAACCAAGGAACAATTACAAAAAACAATCGACCTTGCGCTTGCGGGCGGCGTCAAGCATATTTCTATGTACGCGCTCACTTGCGTTGACGGAACGCCTATTTACAACGATTATTTAAACGGACTTCTTCCTCTTGACGACGAAATTGCCGATTTATACGATTTCGGTAGGAAATATCTTGAAGAAAAAGGTCTTTTCAGATACGAAATATCTAATTTTGCAATGCCGAATTACGAATCGAAACATAACTTGAATTACTGGAAACGGGGAGAATACGTCGGTTTGGGCGCATCCGCTTCGGGTTTTATCGGTAACGAAAGATACACTAATCTTGCAAAGTTAGACGATTATATGAACGCCGTGATAGCAAACAGATTTCCCGTTGCGGTAACGGACGTAATTGACGAAGTCGGGGCAAAAAACGAGTTTATAATGTTAGGACTTCGTACCGTTTACGGCGTAAACGTGAACGAGTTTAACGCAAAGTTTAACGCCGATTTTCTAAACGAGTACAAAAAAGCGTTGAAAAAAGTAACCGAGTACGTCGAGTTCGACGGCAACGTTTTAAAAATTAAAGACGAGTATTTGTACGTTCAAAACGAAATTGTAATCGAGTTTTTTAAATAATTGCGACGTTTTACCGCAAATATCGCTAAAAGTTTATTTAATTTTCAAATATCCGTGTGCTAGAATACATGTATGCGGATATACATCGAAAAAGTTATTTTTGACAACTTGATAATTGATTATATGCTGCTGAAATATTCGAGAAGGCTCGTTAAACGACCTTCAAAGTTTCGGTGGCTTTTTCTATACTCCGTTTTAGGTACGGCGTATGCGGTGATTCTTCCCGTACTCCCGATTAAACCTTTGTACAAAACGATAAGTAAAGTATTATTTTGTATATTTTACGCATATATTTCTTCGGGTTGCAAAAACTTTAAAGAAAACGTCAAATACATACTTGTTTTTTCCTTTTTAACCTTTGCTTGCGCAGGGTTTGTCTACGGACTGTATTTTATATTTAACGGCAAATACAAACTTAATTATTCTATCGAAAACATGTCTTTCGGAAGCATTGTCTTAGCCGTTTATTCGGCGATAAAACTGTGTTCGGCCGTCGTACGCATATTTTATAGAAAACGATTTTCGATAGGCTGTTATCGTAAATGCGTGGCTGTAAACGGCAACGTAAGAGTGATTTTAAACGGTTTTATAGATACGGGCAACCAAGCGCTTGACGAGTCGAACAACGCAATAGTATTTTGTTCTCTTAAAACGGCGCAACGACTTATGAGCGTAACGACAAAGTTTTCTTCCGTACATATATCTACCGTTAACGGAATAGGAAGATTGACAGCCTTTGAGATAGATAAACTTATTTTAGACGACGGAAAAAGCGAAACGGTAAAAGAAGGCGTTAAACTTTGCATAGTCGACGATAAACGACTAAAAAGCAACTGCGATTTAATTTTGCCTGCGGCGTTGTAAGAGGTGAGAAAAATGAAATTATTCGACAAAATCAAACAAAAGATTTTAGAATTGTTTTTCGGTGAAAATCGAGTAGATTATTTATGCAAAAACGACGTACTGCCGTCGCCGCTTACCAAGGAAGAAGAAGACGAAGCAGTCGCAGGTATGCTTAACGGCGACGATAAAATGAAAGATAAACTTATCGAACACAATCTTCGTTTGGTAGTTTACATTGCTAAAAAGTTCGACAATTCGGGAGTTGACGCAGACGACTTGATTTCAGTCGGTACGATAGGGCTTATCAAAGCCGTAAAATCGTTTAATTCGGATAAAAAGATAAAACTCGCAACGTACGCTTCCAGATGTATCGAAAACGAGATTTTGATGTATTTAAGACGTGTGGTGCGACAAAAAAACGAGATTTCTTTTGACGAACCGTTAAACACCGACTGCGACGGCAATCAACTGTTATTGTCAGACGTATTAGGTACGGATACCGATATGGTTTACGCCGATATAGAAGCAAGCGTCGAAACGGATTTACTGAAAACCGCCATAAAGACGCTTAATCCGAGAGAGTTGGAAATTATGAATATGAGATTCGGACTTGACGGTAACAAAGAAAAAACGCAAAAAGAAGTTGCCGATTCGCTCGGTATTTCTCAATCTTACATATCAAGGCTCGAAAAGAAAATAATCAAAAAATTAAGGAGAGAGTTTGTAAAAATGTCTTGAAAAACGCCGCATACATAACAGGAGGTATATATGAATCAAAAAGTTATGATATGCGGAGTAAATACTTCCGATTTACCCGTACTGACGGATGACGAAAGTATGATTTTATTAAACCGAATCAAGCAAGGGGACAAACTTGCCAGAAGAAAGTTTATAGTGTCCAACACTCGTTTGGTGCTTTCGTTAGTCAAAAGATTTTGGGCGAAAAAAGCGAACGCCGACGATATTTTTCAAGCGGGGTGCATAGGGCTTATTAAAGCGATTGACAATTTCGACACGAGCGTCGGCGTTAAGTTTTCAACCTACGCCGTCCCGATGATATTAGGCGAAATCAAACGATTTTTACGCGACGGCAATTCTTTGAGAGTATCGAGAAGTATACGCGATACGGCGTATCAGGTTTTAAAAACGAGAGAGTTGCTTGAAAAAGACAAAACGAAATGCGCAAGCGTAGACGAAATAGCGGGGTATATGAACGTCGCCGTAAGCGACGTGGTTTACGCGCTCGACGCTATAAGCGACACCGTTTCGTTGTACGATCCCGTGTATAACGGCGAAGAAGGGTTTATGCTCATGGACAAGATTTGCGACGAAAGAAACAACGACGAAAAATGGCTTGAAAAAGTCGCTATGGATAACGCAATGCAACGACTCGACGATAGAGAAAAAAGAATAATCCGACTACGGTATTACGAAGGAAAAACTCAAACGGAAATAAGCGAAGAAGTCGGAATATCGCAAGCGCAGGTCAGCAGAATAGAAAAAGGCGCGTTACTGTCGATAAAAAAGTATATGGAATAAAAGAAAAAACACCCCGAAGGGTGTTTTTTGCGTTTAAATATCAAAACAACGAAAGCAAGAAACCTGCGGCAACGGCAGAGCCGATAACTCCCGCTACGTTCGGTCCCATTGCGTGCATCAAAAGATGGTTGTCGGGATCGTATTTTCTGCCTTCTACTTCGGAAACTCTCGCTGCCATAGGAACGGCGGAAACGCCTGCCGAACCGATAAGGGGGTTGATTTTTCCTTTCGTGATCCAGCACATGAGTTTGCCGAACAAAACTCCGCCCGCCGTCGCGAAAACGAACGCCAAAAGACCGAGCGCGATTATCGCAAGCGTTTCGAGTTTTAAGAATACTCCCGCTTGCGCAGTCGCGCCGACGGAAATACCTAATAAAATCGTTACGGTGTTCATTAACCCGTTTTGAGCGGTATTTGAAAGTCTTTCGGTAACGCCAGATTCTTTAAACAAGTTGCCTAGCATCAAGCAGCCGAGCAAAGGCGCTACGGACGGCAATAACAAAGCCGTTATGATGGTAACTGCAATCGGAAAAATGATTTTAACCGTTTTGGAAACTTGTTTGGGGGCTTCCATTTTAATCATACGTTCTTTTTTAGTCGTTAACAAACGCATGATAGGGGGTTGAATCAAGGGTATAAGAGCCATATAAGAATACGCCGCGATAGCAATGGGACCTAACGATTCGGGAGCCAATGTTTTCGTAACGTAAATAGCCGTAGGACCGTCCGCGCCGCCTATAATCGCTACCGCCGCCGCAAGGTTGCCGGAAAATCCTATCGCAACGCCTAAAATCAAGGCAAGATAAATACCGAGTTGCGCCGCCGCGCCCAAAATCAAAGACTTGGGGTTAGCAAGCATCGGTCCGAAATCTGTCATTGCGCCTACACCCATAAATATTAAACAGGGGTAAACGCTTGTCTTAACTCCTATATAAAGTATATCGAGAAGTCCGCCTTCCTTCATAACTTTACCGTAATCGATAGAACTCGACGTCCATAAATCGCTGTGATATACTTCCGCGCCGGGAAGGTTTGTCAAAAGCATGCCGAACGCGATACCCACCAACAAAAGCGGTTCAAACTTTTTCTTGATTCCCAGAAACAAAAAGAATAACGCTATAAGAATCATTACGGCGTTTTGCCACGGAAATTGCGAAAAACTCGATTGATCGAACAAGTTTTTAAATATTTCTGCTATATTCATGTCAACCTCAATTCAATTCGTAAATGGGCGTACCTTGTTCGACTTTCGCGCCTTTGCTAACCAAAATCGCGGTAACGGTGCCGTCTTTGGGCGCGGTTACTTCGTTTTCCATTTTCATCGCTTCGATAATTACGACGAGATCGCCTTTCTTAACCTTTGAACCGACCGAGATTTTAAAATCGACAATCGTTCCGGGCAGGGGGGACGTTATCGCATTGCCCGAACCTGCTTGCGGAGCGGGTGCTGTCGTCGTAGCGGACGCTGTCGTCTGCGCTACGGATTGCGTAGCGGGCGCGGAAATCGCGTCGTATTCGCTCAAAAGTTCCGCATTTCCTTTTTCGACTTCTACTTCGTATATTTTACCGTTTAATTTAACTTTATATTTCATAATCATTTATCTTCCTTTATTTCTTTTACTGATATGAACTTCAATTCGTTAAGCGGTGTTTGAAGTTCGTCGGCGACGATAGCCATAATCATGGCAACGTCTTTGTCGGGTACGCCGTTCGTTTTGATTTTCCCGCTAGAACCGGGCGCTAAATCGTTTACGGTATCTTGCGCGGGGATCGTTTCGGGCTTTTTGATTTTTTCGCAAGCGGATAAAACGTATTTTAAAAGTTCAATAAATCCCCACAAGAACATTAAAACGACGATTGTCAACGCAAAACCGATAAGGGCGTAAAGCAAAGTATCGGTAATAAGAAAATTCGTAACGCCTGCGCCGTCTTTTTGTTTGTTGGTGAGCAGGTACGCGACGATAATTCCCGCCATCGCAAGAACTCCGCCGATAGCCACGAATACAGGCGCTAATTTTTTGAGTTTTTGTTTATTCATATCAATCTTCCACCTTTTCAATCGTATACGAAACTTTTCTTTCGCGTTCTTCTTGCTTTTTCGCAAAATAATCGCCGACGACTTGCGGAAAGAGAATATACGAAAGAACTTCTTCATCGCTCGAAACTTTATCGCCGAGTTCCGCTTTCGTCTTTTCAAATTCGGGTTCGAGCGTATTTGCGAATCTTTCGGTGATGACGGGGGTATCGCCTAAAACTTGTTTGCGAAGTTCTTCGTTGACTTCTCCCGGCGCCTTACCGTACTCGCCGTGTAAATACGCTTTTACTTCTTTACCGACGTTTTTATATTTACCGAACAAAACGTTTTGCGTCGCTTGAACGCCTACCATCTGACTCATAGGAGTAACCAACGGGGGATAACCCAAATCTTTTCTTACGTTGGGAACTTCCGCCAAAACTTCGTCGAGTCTGTCAAGAGCGTTTAATTGTTTTAATTGCGAGAACAAGTTGGAAAGCATTCCGCCTGGCACTTTGTAGTTAAGCGCGTCTGTATCCGTAAGCAAAGATTTCGGCATAAGGGTTCCGTCTTTAAGATATTCGTCTCTTATAGGTTTAAAGAAATCGTTGACTTCTTTAATTGCTTTTTGGTCAAGGTCGACTTCGTAACCGAGTTGTTTAAACGCGTGTACCAACGTTTCGGTTGCGGGCTGAGAAGTACCGCCCGAGAAACAAGACGTCGCCGTATCGATAACGTCGCAACCTGCTTCTACCGCTTTAAGATAAGTCATATACGCAAGGCCTGTCGTGCAGTGGGTGTGCAAAATTACGGGAAGATCTACTCCGTCTTTCAATGCTTTTACAAGGTCCGACGCTTCTTGCGGTCCCATAACGCCCGCCATATCTTTTATGCAGATAGTGGACGCGCCCATTTTTTTCATTTCTTTCGCAACGTTTACGAAGTTTTTAAGAGTATGAACGGGGCTCGTCGTATAAGAAATCGCGCCCGAAGCAATCGCGCCGTTTTTAACCGTTTCTTCGATTGCGACCTGAACGTTTCTCGTATCGTTCAACGCGTCGAACGTTCTGATAACGTCAATACCGTTTTCGATAGATTTCTGAACGAACTTTCTTACGACGTCGTCGGGGTAGTGTTTGTACCCTAAAAGGTTTTGTCCCCTTAAAAGCATTTGAAGTTTCGTGTCGGGAAGGTGCGATTTTAATATTCTCAACCTTTCCCACGGATCTTCGTTCAAGAATCTGTAACAAGAGTCAAACGTGGCTCCGCCCCAACATTCTATCGAATAATACCCCGCTTTGTTCATCGTGTCCAAAATATCGACGAACTTTGAAGCGGGTAATCTGGTAGCGATAAGAGATTGATTTGCATCTCTTAAAACCGTTTCGGTAAATTGTACTTTTTTCATAGCATTGTCTCCCGATAATATATAAATATGTTTATAAATATTTTTCAGATATTGCGACTTTTTATAACCCGAATCAACCTGAAAATCATAAAATAACCGTAGTAAACCGTTTGAAACAACAGGGGTTATACCGAGATTATTTTATACTTGCCGAAAAGATTTTCGATTATAAAAAGAATGCCTAAAATTCAAACCCAAATTTTAGACAAATACTATTTTAATACTATATTTGTCAAATGTCAAACGAATTAGTCGCAAAAAAATCAAAAAAAATATTTTTATTAAAAAGAGTATATATTGTGATATAAAGATTGAAAATATAACAAGATATTGCTATAATGTGTGCAAACACGTTTAAATTACGGAGGAATTATTATGTTAAAAAGCGTTGAAAAATTCGTAAACGAATGCGCGGAACTTATGTGTCCCGACAAAGTCGTTTATATTGACGGAAGCAAGGCTCAACTTGACGAACTAACCAAGACGGCTTTATCGACCGGCGAGTTCATTGAACTCAACCAAGAAAAATTGCCGGGCTGCTATTTGCACCGTTCGGCTCCGAACGACGTCGCAAGAGTCGAAGGAAGAACGTTTATTTGCTGCAAAGAAAAAGAAGACGCGGGTATAACCAACAACTGGATGGCTCCCGACGACGCGTATACGTTGTTAAAAGATATTTCTCGCGGCGCGATGAAAGGAAGAACTATGTACGTTATTCCTTATTCGATGGCTAATCCCGACAGTCCGTTCGCTAAACTCGGTATCGAAGTTACCGACAGCATTTACGTCGTTATCAGCATGAACATAATGACGAGAGTCGGCAAACACGTTCTCGACGTTATGGGCGACGATTTCGTTAGGGGAATCCATACGAAAGGGACTTTGGATGCGGAAAAGCGTTATATATGCCATTTCCCCGAAGACAACACGATTTGGTCTGTTAACTCCGGTTACGGCGGAAACGTTTTGCTCGGTAAAAAATGTTTTGCTTTAAGAATAGCGTCTAACCTTGCAAGAAAAGAAAACTGGCTTGCCGAACACATGCTTATTTTAGGCATTACACGTCCGGACGGCAAAAAATATTATATGACTGCGGCGTTCCCGTCGGCTTGCGGAAAAACCAACCTCGCAATGTTGATTCCTCCCGAAGGATACGTTAAGAAAGGCTATAAAGTAGAAACGGTCGGCGACGATATTGCTTGGCTTAAAGTCGGTCCCGACGGATATTTATATGCGGTTAACCCCGAAAACGGTTTCTTCGGCGTTGCGCCCGGCACAAACATGAAAACCAACCGTAACGCTATGCTTTCTTGCCAAAAGAACTCGTTGTTCACCAACGTTGCTTTAAACCCGAAAGATAATACCGTTTGGTGGGAAGGTATGGAAGATACGCCCGACGAACTCATAGACTGGCTCGGCAATCCTTGGACGAAAGACAGCGAAACGAAAGCGGCGCATCCTAATTCGAGATTTACCGCTCCCGTCGTAAACTGTCCGTGCTTATCGCCCGAATTCGATAATCCTAACGGCGTAAAAATCAGCGCGATTATCTTCGGCGGAAGACGTAACGACACCGTTCCTTTGGTTTATGAAGCGAGAAACTGGGATCACGGCGTATTTATGGCAAGCATAATGGCAAGCAATACGACGGCTGCAACTACCGGTCAAGTAGGCGTTTTACGTAGAGATCCGTTCGCAATGCTCCCGTTCTGCGGTTACAATATGGGCGACTATTTCAAGCACTGGATCGATATGGGTAAACTCATCAAACATCAACCCAAGATTTTCAACGTAAACTGGTTCATGAAAGACGACGGAAGATTCGTTTGGCCGGGATTCGGCGACAATATGAGAGTTCTCGACTGGATTATCGACAGATGTGAAAACGAAGTCGACGCAGTTGAAACGCCTATCGGCAAAATGCCCAAAAAAGAAGATATCGACATTACGGGAACGAACGTTTCCGACGCCGATCTCGACAAACTTCTCACCGTTGATAAAACGCTTTGGAATGCGGAAGCGAAATCCATCGAAGAACATTACGCAAGATTCGGCGATAAATTACCCGTCGAATTGAAAGAACAATTAGACATTCTTAAAAACAACGTTAAATAAAACTTAAAACAATATGATAAAAAACGCTTTGAAAAAAGCGTTTTTTTATTTTTTACTTGATTAAAGTAAACAAATATGCTAGAATAATGGTATCTTACTTGTTTTTAGGAGTAATTGACATGAAATACGAAAAGTTCACTGCCAGAGACGGCAAAGAAATAAACTTGGCTGTTTGGGAAGATGTAGCCGAACCGAAAGGATTAGTGCAAATTATTCACGGAATGTGCGAACACGTCGCAAGATACGACGAATTTGCCGAATACCTTAATTCAAAAGGATATATCGTCGTCGGCGACGACCATAGGGGACACGGCTTAACGGATAAAGACAACTTGGGAATCGCCCTTGACGGCGATTTGTTTAAAGACACCTTGCGCGACGAACTCGATTTAACGGATTATCTGATAAATAAATACAGTTTACCCGTTTATGTTTTCGGGCATAGTTACGGCTCGTTTATCACTCAAAACTACCTTATGTGTTCCAGCGATAAAATAGCAGGGGCGATTTTGTGCGGCTCGGCGTTGATGTCTAAACCGATCGCATCTTTCGGGTATAGAGTTGCCAGAAAAAAATGCAAAAAACAAAAAAATAACGAAGGTACGTTCTTTGCAGACGTTACTTTCAATTCTTACGATAAGAAACTAAAAGAAGGTAAAAACGCTTGGCTTTCTTACAACAAACAAAACGTCGAAGCGTTTAACAACGACGAATTATGCGGTTTTACGTGTAGCTACGGCTTTTATCGCGACTTTTTTAAAGGATTAGTCGGCATAGCGAAAGGAAAATGGGAAATATCCAACAAAAATCTACCGATTTTGATTATCGCAGGGGCAGACGATCCCGTAGGCGGTTCGGGAAAACTCGTTAAAAAATTGTATAAGAGATACAAGAAAAACGGTAATAAGGCGACGCTTATGCTCGTTTCAAACGGGAGACACGAAATACTGAACGAATATAATAAAGCCGAAACGTTCGCGTTTATTCACAACTTTATTACCAACTGCGATTTATGAAAAAAAGAGTATTGATTACCGGCGCGACCGGACATATGGGCGAAAGGGTTTTAAACAGCGTTATCGAAACGAAAAATTACGATTTAACGCTGTTTTTACGCAGAAGCAAAAAAAACTTGAGGTTTATAACGAAATACGATAAACTCGCCCGAAAAAACGGTGTTGATTTAAGAATAGTATTCGGCAACGTTTACGACTATTCCGCCGCGAAAAAGGCTGTTTCGGGCGCCGACTACGTTTTACATATGGCAGCAATTATTCCGCCAAAATCCGATTACGACGCCGCTTTAACTTATAAAACTAATTTTGAAGGCACTAAATGTTTGGTCGACGCGATAAACGATGTCGGGTTAAACGATAAAACCAAATTCGTAAATATCGGCACCGTCGCCGAATACGGATTTAGGGATTATCATCACCCGTGGGGAAGAGTGGGCGATCCGCTCGTTCCATCCTATTACGACGTATACGGCGCAAGCAAGGTCAAAGCGGAAAGATACGTATTAGACAGTAAAATTAAAACTTGGGTATCTCTTCGTCAATCGGGAATACTGTACGATAAACTGCTGGACAACCGTACGGACGGACTTATGTTCCATACCGTCTGGAACTGCCCCATCGAGTGGTCGACAGACATAACTAGTGCTATTTTACTTAGTAATTTGCTAGAAAAAGATAATAACGGTACTTTACCCGAATCCTTTTGGAAAAAATGCTATAATATAGGCAACGGCGCGTCTAGCAGAGTTACCGGATTCGACACGGTCGACAACGGTTTTAAATTGATGGGCGCGTCCGTTAAAGATTTATACGAACCGCACGACGACATATCACGGAACTTCCATTGTATGTGGTTTTACGACAGCGACGTACTTAACGATTACCTTGATTTCAGATACGAAAGTTTCGACGAGTTTTTTCAAAGACTCGGAAAAAAACTTTGGTACTATAAATTAGGCAAGCCTTTTAAAAAGATTATAAAAAAGGCGATTATTCAAAAATGTTACGGTTCGCCGAACGCGCCGATTCGTTGGGTTAACGAAAACAACGTCGGGAGAATAAACGCGTTTTACGGCGGTATCGAAGCATTCAATAAAATACCCGCCGAATGGAAGGACTTTAATCTTTTACGGGACGGCAAACTTCCCGACGGTACGAAAATAGACTACGACGATTTACGCGATATAACGAAAGTTAAAGAAAAGGGGTTGCTGCTTAACCACGGCTACGACGAAACAAAGCCCGATTCGGAACTTGATATTACAGATATGAAAAACGTCGCTATTTTCAGAGGCGGAGCGTGTTTGTCGCAATATATGAAAAAAGGCGATTTATACACGCCGCTTAAATGGAAAGATTACGAAGGCAACGAGTTTACCGCTACTCCTTATACCGTATTGAAAGCAGGACATTGGAGTTATAATGAAGTTCCCGCGCCGTGGCGGTACGACGAAATCGCAAAACATTCGCCGTTTATCGCGCAAATATGGTACGATACGCATCGTAAAGACGAAAATCTCGTTTGCACGATAGAAGATTGTAAGTTAACTCAATAATCAAACTGCCGAACGGACGAACCCGTTCGGTATTTTTTTAAAAAATAAACTTTTTTAAACCCTTAAAAAGGTTGTTAAAATATTTGTTTTATTGTATAATGATTCTTAGTATTTTTAAGTGAGGTCATTATGGATTTACAAACTTTTTTAAATACGTCATACACGGCGTTTCAAAGCGTTGAGAACGTTATAAATATTTTAGAAAAAAACGGGTTTATAAAACTTTACGAAAACGAGAAATGGAATATAAAAGTCGGCGGTAAATATTACGTTTCGAGAAACGGTAGCAGCCTTATCGCATTTAAAGTCGGCAAAAACTTTTCTTTTAACGTAATCGCTTCTCATACGGATACGCCGTCTTTTAAAATCAAAGGAAATCCCGACATAACCGTTGAAGATTACGCAAAAATAAACGTTGAAAAATACGGGGGAGCGATTATATCTTCGTTTATCGACGTTCCGCTCAAAATCGCGGGGAGAGTCATCGTAGACGACGGCGAAACGCTTAAAGCAAAAAACGTCGTGAGTGATTACGATATTTCCATTCCAAGCGTTGCAATTCACATGAAAACGGTCGAGTCGGCTGATTTGAATCCGCAAGTCGATACTTTACCTTTAATAGGGCTCGGCAAAAAAGACGTCGTTTCATCGCTTTGCAAAGAAAAGGTAGTCGATTACGACTTGTTCGTAGTGAGCGACCAAAAGCCGTTTAAAAGCGGTGTGGACGGCGAATTCCTTTGTTCGCCTAGAATCGATAACCAGACGAGCGTTTTATCTTCCGTAACCGCTTTAATCAAAAGTAAATCGGATAACGTTTCCGTCGCATGTCTTTTCGACAACGAAGAAATAGGCAGTTTGACTAAACAGGGCGCCGACTCGAACTTTTTAAGCGATACGATTTCACGCCTTTCCGACTCTCTCGGTAAAACGGAAGAAGAAACAAAAATCGCGTTATCGAACACGTTGCTTATTTCTCTTGATAACGCGCATGCGATTCACCCGAATCATCCTGAAAAATGCGATCCCACGAACAAATGCGTTATGGGTAAAGGCATAGTTATAAAGCATCACGCGAATATGGCTTATACGACGGACGGATTTTCTTCGGCGATTATTAAGAAAATATTCGACAAGGCAAAGGTAAAATATCAGGATTTCTATAACAAATCGGACATGAGAAGCGGCTCGACTCTTGGTTCTGTCAGCGCTTCGCATTTAAGCGTTGCGTCCGTAGATTTGGGTATCGCGCAACTTTCCATGCACTCGTCTTTGGAAACAATCGCGATAAAAGATTACGACGTAATGACAAAAGGTTTAACCGCTTATTATAACTCTGTAATAAAAATCAACGACGACGAAGCGTCGATAAAATAAGGTGTACGATGGAAGAAAATCAAACTAACGGGCAAAATAATAAAGAATTATTTAAAAAATATTTGCTTAAAGCGATAAAATTGATATTCGTTTTGTTTGTCGTAATAGGCAGGGCTTTGGTAACTTATATGTTCCAAATACCAAACGGGTTTGCTCCCGGCGGCGCAAGCGGTATCGCAACGATTATTTATAATATTTTGGGATATTTTCCCAACAGTCCCACGGTTTTAAAAACTCTTTTAAACCCGTCTATCGTAATATTCTTTTTGAACGTTCCTTTACTTATACTTGCGTTTATTTACGTTAACAAAAAATACGCGTTATTGACGTTGTTATCCGTATTTTTCTACGCGGGTTCGTTAAAAGTGTTTGAGTGGACGAACGTTCCGCAATTTACTTGGGCAACGGCAGGAATCACTGCGGAAGCAACCGACTTTACGCTTTTCGTTCAAAACGTAGGCATTAAAATCTTAGCGGCTATTATAGGCGGCGTTTTAGACGGCGCGTGTTTGGGACTCTTGTTTAAATTCAACGCAAGCGCGGGCGGAACGGAAATAATTTCGATGATAATTTACAAGAAAAAACCGACGATGAACATCGCTTGGATTTTGTTTATATTCGATTTCAGCATAGCGTTTTGTTCGGGTTTAATCGGTATCACGTCCGTATTGACGGCAAAAGTCGCAATGCCCGCAACGGAAGTGTTCGTCAGAGTAAGCGCGCCGATAATTTTCTCGTGTATCGCTTTGTTTTTGAGTTCAAAAGTCGCCGATTACATTTTTACGGGTACCGACACGTCTTTCGTATTCAATATCGTTACGTCTAAGCCGGAAGAGATTTGCGAACAAATCTTCGATCATTTACACAGAGGCGCGACCATTTTGGACGGCGAAGGGGCATATTCAAAAGATCCTAAAAAAATAGTCGTTTGTATCGTCAGCAAAAAACAAACGGCGGAATTAAAGAAAATTGCTAGAAATTTAGACGAAAACTCGTTTACGTACATAATGCGCGCGAGTGAAGTCAGAGGTAAAGGTTTTGAAAAAAATACGTAAGACGAAAAATAAAACATACACGGTAAGAAAACTGCTTAAAGATTTTTCATCATATTACAAACCGCACGCCAAACTCTTCATACTCGATATGATTTGCGCGTTTTTGATAGCGGTTTGCAACTTATTTTATCCGTTTATCACGAAAAACGTTATCAATAATTTTATACCGAACAAACAATTAAACTTTATGCTCGTTTGGTTAGGGGCTTTGCTTGCGGTTTATCTCGTTAAAGCGGGGTTGACGTATTTCGTAGAATATTACGGACATTTGGTAGGCGTAAGAATACAAGGCGATATGCGTAGAAAAATGTTCGCGCACTTGCAAACTTTACCGTTTACCTATTACGACGAAAACAAAACGGGCAAAATAATGTCGAGAATGATAAACGACTTGTTTGAAATATCAGAACTTGCGCATCACGGTCCCGAAGATTTATTTTTATCCGTCATCACGATTATCGGCGCGATAATTTTACTGGTATTCGTCAACCCGTGGCTTTCGCTTATAGTCGCTACGGTAATTCCGCTCATCGTAATCTATCTTACGATTGCCAGAAAGTCTTTAATGCAGGCATGGAAACGAATGAGAGAAGAAACGAGCGAAATCAATTCAAGTATCGAAAGCGCGGTTGCCGGAATAAGAGTTTCAAGAGCGTACACCGCCGAAAAACACCAAAGCGATACTTTTGAAACGTACAACCAAAACTTTCAGACGGCAAGGACGAAAGCGTATAGAGTTATGGCAAGTTTTCATACGGTCATGACGTTTTTAACCGACTTTTTATATTTCGTAGCGATACTTGCGGGCGGTTTGTTTTTCTATTACGGTAAAATCGACGTAGGCGACTTAACGGCGTTTATATTATACATCGTAGTTTTAATTAACCCGATAAGAACGTTTATTTCTATTTTCGAGCAAATACAGGGCGGCATGAGCGGATTTATACGTTACGAAGAAGTTTTGGCGATAAAACCCGAAGAAGAACGCGCAAACGCAATCGATTATACCGTTAAAAAAGGCGATATCGCATTTGAAAACGTTACGTTCGGTTATAGCACGAACGACAAAGACAAAATGGTTATATCCGATTTCAACTTGACCGTTAAAGCGGGTGAAACGCTTGCGCTCGTCGGTCCGTCCGGCGGCGGAAAAACCACGTTATGTCATTTATTGCCAAGATTTTACGACGTTCAGAAAGGCGACATTAAAATCGACGGAATCGATATACGCGATATTAAACTCGCGTCGTTGAGAAAAAATATAGGAATAGTCGCGCAAGACGTGTTCTTGTTTGCAGGCAGTATAAAAGAAAATATTTTATACGGCAATTTCAACGCTACGGAAGAAGAGTTGATAGACGCTTCCCAAAAAGCGAATATTTACGATTTCGTAACGTCCTTACCCGACGGATTCGATACGGAAGTCGGCGAAAGGGGCGTAAAACTCTCCGGCGGCCAAAAACAAAGAATATCGATAGCAAGAGCGTTTTTGAAAAATCCTAAAATACTGATACTCGACGAAGCGACGTCCGCGCTCGACAATATTACAGAAATGCAGATTCAAGAAGCGTTGGAAAAGTTAAGCGTCGGAAGAACGACGATAGTCGTAGCGCATAGACTTTCTACCGTCAAAAACGCCGACGAGATAGCCGTCGTTACGCAAGACGGTATCATCGAACAGGGCAACCACGACGAACTTATGAAACTTAACGGCACTTACGCTACGTTATATAACGAACAATTCAGACAATAACTAAAAAAACGCCTTACAGAAAAAAGTAAGGCGTTTTCATTATTTTTTCGACAAAGCGTCGCTTTTGATTTATTCTTTTTTATTTTATGCTTTTTTTATATTCGCCGGGCGTCATTCCGACGTATTTTTTAAAAGACGCCGAAAAATATCCCAAATTATCGTAACATAATTTATCGCTTATTTCCCCGAAAGTGTAGTTTTGACGAATTAGTTTTTTCGCTTCGTCCATTTTCATTTTAATATACGTTTGATAAATATGCGTTCCCGTTTCACGATAGAAATAAGAACACAGCCACGCTTTTTTATAATGAAAATTATCGCATAAATCTTTCAACGAAAAAGTATCGTAAACGTGATCTGATAAATATTTGACGATACTTTCTTTCAAATCGTTGTCGTTGTCGTTAGATACCAGAAAACGATAAGGGGACGTTTCGTCGTTCAGCCCGCGTAAAAGTCTTATAAGAAACAATTCGAGCAGATTTGATATTGCCATTATTCCGCCGAAGTTTGAGTCGTCCTTTAATTTAAGTTGATGCAAGTTCGGATTGAACTCGGGTATGATAAACGTGCCGTCCGCTTCTTTAACGATTTCTTGTAAAAGATTCTTGTTTTTATCGCTGATTTTAAGTTTTTTTCCGTTAAAATAACTCATCGCGCGCGATTTGCATTCAAAACTTATAATAAAAATATTAGGCTCGTTGTTGGCGGCGATAACATAGTGGTTAAGGTTAGGCGCAATAAATACGACTTCGCCTTGATTGAGATGATATTTTTCGTTTTCGATAACAACGTCGATACTTTCCTTATCGGCGTAAATGATTTCCCAAAAGTCGTGAAATTCGCTTTCCGAAACATAATTTTTAAGCAACGCCTGATAATGTATCGTATAAATACTTTTAACCGTTATCGGCTTTGAAACAGCCGTTTTATAAAATTGATTTTCCATATTTCAAGTATAACAAAATAAAACCGTTTTGTAAAATATTTTATAAAACATTTTACCATACTATTTTATAAATATCGGGTAATATTTTATATTGAAAAAGACGAATGAAAATATTATACTATAATCAAATATAACAAAGGAGATATTGATATGATCAGACCGATACTCGATAAGAACTTTTATCCCATGATAAAAGCGCTGGAAGATTACGATAAAGCGGTTCTCAATTCGGACAAACAACAAAAAATAACGATTGTCGTTACCAGAAACGGCGGGTATAATTACGTATACTCTTATAACGGATTTGCAGACGGCGTTAACGACGATTATAATTACAAAATCGCGGAAAGACTCGCAAAAACCATTTTATGGGTTTGCGGCGGGTATAAAATCGAGATTGCGGGAAGCAAAGTCATTTACGAAAGACTTAAAAAAGCGTATACAAAAACGGGCGACAGAGCGTTCGACGAAGATTTTATGTCGGGCGTTTACGAAAAGCCGTTTGAAGTAGGGTATCTTGAAGAAAAAGACGTTCCCGAACAAAAGAACGCTTCCATGAAAGTAGGAGGATTTTTGAAAGGGTGCAGAATAGGATTCGACGCGGGCGGCTCGGACAGAAAAGTAAGCGCGGTTATCGACGGTAACGTCGTATACAGCGAAGAAGTCGTTTGGAATCCGAAAGTTACCGAAGATCCGCATTATCATTACAACGAGATTTTGACGGCTATGAAAACGGCTGCAAGCAAAATGCCGAGAGTCGACAGCATAGGCGTTTCTTCGGCGGGCGTATACGTTGAAAACAAAATAATGGTTGCTTCCCTTTTCCTTAAAGTAGACAAACAAAAATACGGCGATTACGTTAAAAATATGTATATCAACGTTGCCAAAGAAATGGGCGCGCCGATAGAAGTTGCAAACGACGGCGACGTTACCGCTCTTGCCGGAAGCATAGATTTAAACGATAACCGTGTTTTAGGTATCGCTATGGGTACGAGCGAAGCGGTAGGATACATTAACAAAGACGGCGGCATCAACGGATGGCTTAGCGAACTTGCGTTCGTTCCCGTAGATTTACAAGACGAAGCGATGCAAGACGAATGGAGCGGAGATTACGGAGTAGGTTGTAAATATTTCTCGCAAGACGCGGTAATCAAACTTGCCGAAATGGGCGGATTTAAGTTTGAAGACGGGTTGACTCCCGCTCAAAAATTGAAAGTAATTCAAGCGCTTATGGAAAAGGGCGACTTGCTTGCAAAAACGATTTACGAAGATATAGGCGTATATTTGGCGTATACCATTCCGTATTATGCAAAGTTTTACGACATGAAACATATCTTACTTTTAGGAAGGGTTACGGGCGGACTCGGCGGTAACGTTATTCTTGAAACGTGCAGAAAGGTTTTAAAAGAAGAATATCCCGAATACAGCCAAATCGACATAAGTTTACCCGACGAATCGAATAGAAGAGTCGGTCAAAGCATTGCGGCGGCATCCCTTTACCCCGATATAGATTAAGGAGATTTTTTATGAAAATAATAATAACGAAAAATTACGACGAAATGAGTGAAAAAGCCTTTGAAGTAATGGCTGAAATCGTAAAACATAAGCCCGACGCGATTATCGGACTTGCGACAGGCTCCACGCCGATAGGCTTATACAAAAACATGATAAAAGATCATAAAGAAAACGGTACGAGTTACAAAAACATTAAAACGACGAATCTTGACGAGTACGCGGGGCTCGATTATTCGAGCGACCAAAGTTATATCTATTTTATGAGAGAAAACCTTTTCGATCATATCGACATCGACTTAAAAAATACAAACATAGAAAACGGTAAAGCAACCGACAGACAAGCGGAATGCGACAGATACAACGAACTTTTAGCGAATACGCAACAAGACATTCAGGTTTTGGGCATAGGCTCCAACGGACATATCGCATTTAACGAACCCGGCACGCCGTTCGGCAGCGTTACTCATATAGTCGACCTTACGGAAAATACGATAAAAGACAACGCAAGATTTTTTGCGTCGATAGACGACGTACCGCGTCAAGCCTTTACTATGGGGTTAAAAAACATTATGAACGCAAAACAAATATTGATACTTGCAAACGGCAAAAATAAAGCAAAAGCCGTCTACGGGCTCGTAAAAGGCGAAGTTACGACAGACGTTCCCGCCAGCATTTTACAATTGCACCCGAATTGCGTTCTCGTTTGCGACGAAGACGCTGCAAGTTTAATTAAATAAGGTGAAAATATGTTAGCGTTTAAAAATACGAAAATATACGTTGAAGGTAAGGGCGTTATCAAAACGAATCTTACTTTCGATAACGAAATTAAAACCATAGGTCAAGACGTTCAGAACGTCGACGTGATAGAGTTGCCCGACGATGCAGTCGTCGTTCCTGCATTTATCGACGAACACATTCACGGCGCGGGCGGCTCGGACGCAATGGACGGCGATTTCGATTCGTTGAAAATTATAGCGGATACCGTTAAAAAAGAGGGAACCGCCACGTTTTTGGCAACGACGATGACTCAAAGCAAAGAGAATATTCTTTCCGCAATGAAAGCCGTCAAAAATTATATGGAAAAAGATCCGAAAGACGGGGCGAGAGTATTAGGCGTTCATTTAGAAGGTCCGTTTATTTCACCAAAACACATAGGTGCGCAACCGCTAGAATACGTAAAAAATCCCGACGTAGAAACTTTCGACGAATATAACGACGCAAGCGGAAACGCGATAAAAATCGTTACGTTAGCGCCCGAAACGGACGGCGCGGAGCAATTCATCAAACATCTGGCCGATAAAAACATCGTTGCGTCGATAGGACACAGCGGAGCGAAAAACTCAGACGTTTTAAACGCGATAGTTTGGGGAGCGACAAGCGTAACGCACACTTATAACGCTCAAAGCCCGCTTCATCACAGAGAAATCGGGGTTGTCGGCAGCGCGCTTTTATACGACGAACTCAACTCCGAACTTATCGCCGATACCATTCACGTTTCCGTACCGGCAATGAAACTTTTGGCAAAATGCAAACCGTGCGATAAACTTACCCTTATAACAGACGCAATGAGAGCAAAAGGGTTAGGCGACGGTGTAAGCGAACTCGGCGGACAAACCGTTTACGTTAAAGACGGCGAAGCAAGGCTTGCCGACGGTACTCTTGCGGGAAGCGTTCTCGTTATGAACAGCGCGGTTAAAAATCTTGTCGAAAAAGTAGGCGTTCCGTTTGAACAAGCGATTGACTGCGCAACGAAAAATCCTGCGTTAAATCTTGGCGTATACGATAAATTAGGCAGTATAAAAGAAGGTAAAATCGCAGATTTAACCGTTCTCGACAAAGACTTTAACGTTTTAATGACGATTAGAGAAGGCAAGATTATTTATAAGGCGTAAAAATATGTTTAACATCGTTTTAGTTGAACCCGAAATACCGCAAAATACTGGCAATATTTCAAGGACTTGCGCCGTAACTCAATCCGCGCTTCATCTGGTAAGACCGCTCGGATTTGAAATAAGCGACAAAACTTTAAAAAGAGCGGGACTTGATTACTGGAATCTGTTAAAAGTTACTTATTACGACAGTTTTCAAGAAGTGCTGGATAAAAACCCGAACGCAAGATTTTTTTATTTCACTACCAAGGGAAGAAAAAGACACAGCGACGTTAAGTTTCGGGACGGGGATTTTTTGGTATTCGGTAAAGAAACGAAAGGATTGCCCGAAGAACTTTTAATGCAACATCCCGACGAATGTTTGAGAATACCTATGTTTGCGGACGCAAGATCTCTCAATTTGAGCAACTCGGTTGCAATAGCCGTATACGAAGCGTTAAGACAAAACGACTATTTCGGATTAACGGAAGTAGGGGAACTGCACGAACACACTTGGTCGGAATTAAACGAAAAATAAACGTAAAGACACCGAAATTCGGTGTCTTTTTATTGTAACGTAAACGGTTTTATGTTATACTTAAAATATGATATGCACTGTATTATACGCAAACGAGGACGTTTTATCCGACGAAAAAAACTTTGATTTTTTCTATTCGCAAGTTAACTCCGCGAGAAAAGAAAAAATATCCTCTCTCATCGAAAATGAGAAAAAAAGACTTTCTCTTTTAGCCGAACTGCTTTTGATTTACGCGCTGAAAAAAGAAAACGTCGATTATTCCAAGTGCGTTTTTCATACCAACGAATACGACAAACCGTATATAACAAATCACAAGGATTTTTATTATAATATTTCGCACACGGACGGGCTTGTGATTTTGACCTGTTCAAGCAAAGAAGTCGGTTGCGACGCAGAAAAAATCAAAAGCGCGGATTTCGATAAAATAATCAGGATTTTTTCCGATAAGGAAATTGAAAAGTATAATTTAATCAAATTAAAAAAAAGAAAAAAAACCTATTTTTTCAAATGCTGGACTAAAAAAGAAAGTTTGGCAAAACTTTACGGAACAAGCGTATTTTTAAACAACGACGGCGGCGTTACAAAAACGTTTACACTTAAAAATGAATACGTCGTCAGCGTGTCTATGCATGATGATTTTACGTTAAAAAAACAAAGAATAACGGAAAAAACATTAAAGAAAGCGATTACCGCTCGGTAATCGCTTTCTTTTTATCTTCTACTAATTGAATATAGCATTTATAAGAGTTTAAAACAGTATCTTTCCACGTTGTATACAAGTCTTTAAAAACGTTTTCTTTAACGGTGTTCAAAAGTTTTTCATCGCTACAAACCCGTATGATTTTTTCGGCAAAATCATCGGGAGAGTTTTCGGATAAAAAGCCCGTAACGTTGTCGATTAGATTACTCGAACAAAACAAACCGTTAACGGAAACGGTAGGGGTTTGCTGGCTGGCTGCTTCGTATTTTACAAGCCCGTCGGTGTCGTACGGCGAAGGAAACAATAACAAATCGCTTCTCGAATAAATCTTTTTAAGCATTTCCTTATCGCTTACGTTACCCGTAAAAATCACTTTATCGTCAAGTTCGAAATCGCGTATCTTTTTTCTGAGTTCTTTTTCCTGAAATCCGCTACCTACGAAAAGCATTTTAAAATCCAACCCTTTGTCGCTTGCGATTTTCAAGGCGTCGGCTATAAAAAATACGTTTTTCAATGCGGTAAGACGTCCTACGAAACAAAAGACGTTTTTTTCGTTATGCAAACCGTACAAATCATCTATTTCGCTTTTCGCTTCGTCGGGATTTGTCAACGGCAAAAAATCCGTAGCGTTCGGATGAACGCGAACGGGCGCTTTTAATTTATACTCTTTACGAAACAATTCGGAAACGCCGTCGTTCACCGACCAACAAACGTCGCATTTATTAAAAACTTTTATTATCGTAGCCAAAAGTATTTTAGAAAGCCCGGTCAAATGCGTTGCTTTTTTAAAATCCTGGTAATACTGCGAATGTAGATGGCCTATACAAGGTATACCGAGTTTTTTTGCAAACTTAACACCCGTTTTTCCTACGGCGAAAGGGGAATGAATATGTATAATATCGAGATTCGCGTCTTTAATCGCTTTTTTGAATTTGCGATCGAGAAAGGGCGCGGGAATGGTATATTCGAACCCGACGAACTTTAAACTTTTACATCTGACTACCTTATACGGAAAATCATCCTTATAATTTTTGTCAAGTCCTTTGGGACAAAAAACCGTAACGTCGGCATATTCCGACAAGTTGACGGCGTAATTATTAACCACGTTGATAACCCCGTCAATCATAGGGTAAAACGTATCTATAAATAATCCAACTTTCAATCTTTGCATTTTATCACCGATTTTCCTTATATTCAGTATATAAAAATATCCGCGGTAAGTCAATATTTTGTCGCGGTTTTAACCGAATATCGACTTTTTCCAACAAACAATTAAATCTTCGTCCGTTCTGTATACCGATCTGTTCGCGCCCGAAGGGGAGGGCAAGTTTGTTATTTTAATATTAAGAGACTCGAAATATTCGCCGTATCTTTTACAAAAATCACCGTATGCCTTTTTTGAAGTAACGAATATTTTATTTATTTTCGTGTTTTTGACAAGGTTGGGAATATCGGCAAGAACGGGATTTGAAATATAAGAATCGAGCGAACTTCCGTCTTTTTTCATATCGCATTCGGCGTAAACGTCGTATAACGCGATATTATTTTCAAGCAAAAACTCGGTTTTTTGCTCGGTTGTCGCGTTTATCAGATCGACGGCGAAAATCGAAGACAAAATCTTCCAGAATCTATTAGTAGGGTTTGCGTAATAAAAAGATTTTTCGCGAGATATTTTACTCGGCATGGAACCGAGTATAAGTATTTTCGAGTCCGCATTGATTATCGGACAAAAAGAATGTTTAATATTTTCCATAAGAATAAAACGTAACCCCCGTAAACAAATCGTCTACGGGGGATCGCTGGAGCTAATAACCGGAGTCGAACCGGTGACCTCATCCTTACCAAGGATGCGCTCTACCAACTGAGCCATATCAGCATTCATTTGCTAGATTATTATAATATAAAATAATCGCTTTGTCAAGAGTTAAATTGATTTTTTTAGTTATATTTTATAAAGTTACGACATTTATTCTAATATGAACGATTATTTTAACGAATTATTAAACGTAAACCGTACGATTTTTAAAAAATATTTTCAAGTTTTCGATTTCCCGTGGATTTTGCTTAAAGATTTGAAAACATATATCAAGTTTTACGAAAAAACTTTAAGTTCGGATTTTAACGAAATAAGCGAAGGGGTTTTTGCGCATAAAACCGCTAAAATAGATAAAACGGTGAAAATCTACTCGCCTACGATTATAGACGAGAACGCAGAAATACGACACTCGGCTTTTTTGCGCGGCGGTTGCGTTATAGGCAAAAACTGCGTCGTCGGCAACTCTTCGGAAATCAAAAACTCCGTTTTGTTCGACGAAGTAAAAATACCGCATTTCAATTACGTCGGGGACAGCGTTCTGGGTTACGCCGTTCATTTCGGAGCGGGCGTCATAACGTCAAACGTAAAACTCGACAAAAAACACGTGTACGTATCTGTCGAAAACGAGAAATACGACACGGGCTTAACTAAATTAGGCGCAATCGTCGGAGATAATACGGAAATAGGGTGCAATTGCGTTTTAAATCCCGCTACGGTAATAGGAAAAAATTGCAGGGTGTATCCTTTAAACTCTTTGCGCGGCGAAATTAAATCGAATATCGTATATAAAGATAAATACGATATAGTATTCAAAGAATAATGTAATTTTTCTATATTTTCGGCATAATATATTGTATGGACATTACTTTTTCAAATCTTAAAAAGAAAGACGTAGTCAATATAAATACAGGCAAAAACTTAGGAAAAATAATTGATTTGTCCTTTGATTATCCAAGCGGGGTAATTTGTAATTTCGTGATTTCTAATTGTAAAGTTTCGCTTTTCAATTCCGGTTCTACAATGCAAATATCTTTGGAAAACATTAAAAAAATAGGCGAAGACGTGATTTTGGTGGACAATAGCGCGCCAAAACAAACACTGCAACAAAACTGTTAAACCGTTCGGGGATTTTTCCCCGATTTTTTTATTTTCGACAACTATTTATTTGACATTTCTCTTATTTTGTGATATTAAAAATATTATACATAAAAAGTAAGGTTAAACAAAATATTTTTTTGCTTTTTCAATAAACTTTTAAGATTCGATTTATATAATGTATCGTGTAAAACTTAAACGTTGTAAAAATATCGTTTCAACATCGAATTATAATATTTTTACAACATTTACAACGATATTGCAATATTCATATTAAAAAATCGTATATAATACCATTAAACAATCTATTTATTATAAATAATTAAGCAAAACAGATATAACCATAGAGGCATAAGATGAAAAAAACAAAACAAAAAGGCATAAACTTTAAATTGCTTTTATCGTGTGTCGGCGAATACAAAAAACCTTCCGTTCTGACGCCGATTTTCATGGTTTTCGAAGCAATTTGCGAATGCTTGATTCCTTATATGATGACGAAAATGCTCGCCTACGATTCGGCGGGCAACGTCCCTATGAAACAAATCTACGTTTACGGCGTGGCTTTGATAGGGCTTGCGATATGTTCGCTCACAAGCGGTATTTTAGCAGGGAGGTTTGCCGCAATTGCAAGTTGCGGATTTGCAAAAAATCTACGCAAAAAATTATTCTACGCCGTTCAGGACTTCTCTTTTAAAGACGTCGACAAGTTTTCGACTTCTTCTCTCGTAACGCGACTGACCACCGACGTAACGAATATACAAAGTTCATATCAGATGTGTTTAAGAATCGTAGTAAGAGTTCCTTTGATGTTCGCGTTCTCGATTATTATGAGTATGACGATAAACTGGAAACTTGCTTTTATTTTCGTTTGCGTTCTGCCTTTGCTTGCGGCGGGGTTAGCGACTTTAATGATTAAAGTTATGCCGTTTTTCAGAAAAATCTTTAAAAAATACGACGCGCTTAACAATTCGGTACAAGAAGACGTTGCAGGCATTAGAGTAGTTAAGTCGTTCGTAAGAGAAGATTACGAAAAAGATAAGTTCGACAAAGCGGCAAGCGACGTCAGAAAAGACTTTACCAAAGCGGAAAGAATGATAGCCCTAACTTCGCCGATGATGATGCTTTCGATGTATCTCACTTCTCTTCTTATCTCGTTTTTCGGCGCAAAAATGGTTATCGGTACGAAAGGCGCTTTCTCGCCCGCGGAACTGTCTGCGGTAATTACTTACGGCGTGCAAATGCTTTCGGCGTTGATGATGTTTGCAATGATAATGGTTTTCCTTACCATGTCTATCGAATCGGGGCACAGAATCACGGAAGTGTTAGAACAACAATCTCAGATAGTCTCTCCCGAAAATGCTGTCGAAGAAGTCAAAGACGGCTCGATCGTATTCGATAACGTCAATTTCAAATACAGTGAAGACGCGCAAAAGTACGCGTTGACGAATATCAACCTTAACATCAAGTCGGGCGAAACGATAGGTATTATCGGCGGTACGGGTACTTCAAAGACTACGCTTATACAACTTATCCCGAGACTTTACGACGTTTCAACGGGCAGCGTGTCCGTCGGCGGAGTAAACGTAAAAGATTACGACCTTAACGTACTCAGAAAAGAAGTATCCGTCGTTTTACAAAAGAACGTTTTGTTCTCGGGTACAATCAAAGATAATTTACGTTGGGGCAATCCCGACGCTACGGACGAAGAGTTGGTAAGAGTTTGCAAGTTGGCGCAATGCCACGACTTTATTACGGCAAATCCCGACGGATACGATAGATATATCGAACAAGGCGGTACTAACGTTTCGGGCGGACAAAAACAAAGACTTTGTATCGCAAGAGCAATCCTGAGAAAACCCAAAATCTTAATTTTTGACGACTCGACTTCCGCAGTCGATACGAAAACGGACGCGCTTATAAGAAAAGCGCTTCGAGAAGAAATACCTAACACAACAAAAATAATAATTGCGCAACGCATATCTTCCGTCGAAGACGCCGATAAAATCATAATTATGAATAACGGCAAAATCGATTCGATAGGCAATCACGATGAGTTAATGAAAACGAGTGAGATTTATCGCGAAATATACGAAACGCAAACGAGAAGCAGTAACGTCGGGGGTGATCGATAATGCATGGAATGAAAAAAGGAAAGCCCGACAAAATCAATAAAGGTACGTTGGGCAGGATAATTAAATACACCTTAAAATATTACAAAAAATCTTTGATTTTAGTATTGTTTTGCATGCTTTTATCGGCTGCGGGCGGACTTGTTTCGTCTTTGTTTATGTCGATCAATATCGATCAGGTAATGACTCCCGGTATCGATCTCGGCTACGAAGCGGTAAGAAACGTTTTGATAAGAAACATTCTTATAATGTTCGCAACGTATCTTATTTCGGTTTTAGCGACTTATTTAGGTAACCAGATAATGGCTGTCGTTACGCAGGGGACTTTGTATCATTTCAGAAAAGATATGTTTGAAAAGATGCAATCTCTTCCGATAAAATATTTCGACACGCACGCTCACGGAGAAATAATGTCGACGTATACCAACGATACGGACGCAATCCGTCAACTTATCGGTCAGAGTATTCCTACGCTGTTTTCAAGCGGACTTACATTACTCGTAGCGATAGGTTTAATGTTGTATTTCAGCATATACATGACTTTGATTTTCTTGGTATGTTCGATTTCGATGTTCTTCGTAATTAAAGTCGTCGGCGGAAGAAGTTCAAAGCACATGGTCGCTCAACAAATCTCTCTTGCAAAAGAAGAAGGTTTTGTCGAAGAAATGATGAAAGGGCAAAAAGTAGTTAAAGTGTTTACGCACGAAACCGCTTCCAAAAAAGATTTCGACGTACTTAACGAAAAACTTTTCAAAGACGCGAGCGAGGCAAACGTTTACGGAAACGTTTTAGGGCCGATTTTAGGCAATATAGGCAACTTTACTTACGTTTTTTTGGCAATACTCGGCGGAATCTTAATTTCTTCCAAAGTGCCGAATATCGGGCTAAGCAGTATCGGTAAAGGATTAACGCCCATAACGTTCGGGCTTATAATACCGTTCTTGGGTATGAGCAGACGTTCTACTCAGTCCGTAAACGAAATGGCTCAACAAGTTCCGATGATCGCAATGGGTATGGCGGGCGCGTCGCGTGTTTTTGAACTGATGGATCAACAACCCGAACAAGACGAAGGTTACGTCGTTCTGGTCAACGCTAAAAAAGACGAAGAAGGCAACATTATCGAAACGAACGAACGCACTAACTTATGGGCTTGGAAACATTATCATAAAGCAACAGATACGGTAACGTATACCGAACTGAAAGGCGAAATCGTAATGGATCACGTTGATTTCGGTTACGATGAGAATAAACAAGTGTTGAAAGACATAACTCTATATGCTCGTCCGGGGCAAAAAGTAGCGTTCGTCGGAGCAACCGGCGCGGGAAAAACGACAATAACCAACCTCATAAACAGATTTTACGATATAGCCGACGGAAAAATACGGTACGACGGCATAAACATCAATAAAATCAAGAAAAGCGATTTACGTAGATCGTTAGGAATTGTTTTACAGGACGTAAACTTGTTTACGGGAACGGTTTTGGACAATATTCGTTACGGAAGACTCGACGCAACGGACGACGAATGTATCGAGGCAACGAAACTTGCAAACGCGCACGATTTCATAACAAGACTTCCACAGGGTTACGATACTTTGCTTGAAAACAACGGCGCGAATCTTTCGCAAGGTCAAAGACAATTGATTTCGATAGCAAGAGCGGCGGTAGCGGACGCTCCCGCGATGATTCTGGACGAAGCGACTTCTTCAATCGATACGAGAACGGAAGCGCTCGTACAAAGCGGTATGGATAATCTTATGAAAGGAAGAACGGTTTTCGTCATCGCGCACAGACTTTCGACCGTCAGAAATTCGGACGTAATAATGGTACTCGATCACGGCGAAATAATCGAACGCGGCAGCCACGAAGAATTGATTGCCAAGAAAGGTCAATATTATCAATTATATACGGGCGCGTTTGAACTCGAATAACAATAAATATTTTTTCCGACACCCGTCGCAACAAAATGCGACGGGTTTTGTTATATTTATAACTCGTTGCGAATACATTTATTGTATAAAGTTATGTTTAACTATTTGCCCGAAAGAATTAAAAACTCAATTGAAAAACTTGATTTTTTACGGCTTAACGAAATAAGACTTTACGACGACGGACAAGTTCTTTTAAAATATGCAAATAAATTACAACCGCTTACCGAAAACAATCGTTTAACGGGCAAAAATATGCCTGTTTGTTTGGAAAAAGGCGAGCTTGGCGGTATAATCGAAAAACTGACTTTTCGTTCTTTATACGCCTTTAACGACAAAATCGTACACGGATTTTTAACGGGAGAAAACGGAGAACGAATAGGGCTTGCGGGGGAGTTCGTTTTCGACGGAAAAGAAATAAAAACCATAAAGAATTATTCTTCGATAAATATAAGGTTGCATCATAACGTAATCGGTTGCTCAAATGGGTTATATGAAAAAATATTAAAAAGCAAACTAGCGAACGTGATGATATTTTCAAAACCGGGCATGGGTAAAACAACTTTGATACGCGACTTGATTCGCAACCTGTCCGAAAAACGAGAAAACACCGTTTTAGTAGTGGACGAGCGTGATGAAATCGTGTCGAACAATAAGTTTTTCGGCGTCGACGTTCTTAAAAACTGTTCAAAAAAATACGCGTTTGAAAACGGCGTAAGAAGTCTTTCACCCGACGTTATTATAACCGACGAGTTGTACGGCGACGAAGACTATTCGGCAGTTTTAAGGGCTATCAACGCGGGCGTAAAGGTAATAGCAACTTCACATGCAAACGATATAAAATTATTTAGCCCGTACGTCTTTGATTATTACGTCGAACTTGACGCCGAAATCATAGGAAAAATCAAGAAAATATTTAACGGCAAAGGGGAAGAAATCTCGTATGATTAAAATTATTTTCGGGTTTTTATCGATAGGATTTTCACTTCTTATCGCAAATCTTTATTGCGAAAAACTCAAACGAATATACGAAACGTACGGCGAATTGACCTTGTTCAACGAAAAACTTTATACCGCGATAGAATATTATAAAGACGACGTTCATAAAGTAGCGAAAGAGTGCGATTTTAAAAGCGACGTCAAACCCTTGTTCGAGTCTTCGGATTATTTGAAAAACGAAGTAACGAATAATAAAACTTTTTTGAAAGATTTACCGAAAAACGATAAAAAAGAGATCATCGATTATTTGAATAAAGTGGGTAAGTCGGATTATGAAACGCAAATAAATTACGTTAAAGACAAGCATAGGCAATTTTCCGCAGAAAAAGACAAAGCGTTTAAAAAATACAAAGAAATGAAGCCCGTATCGTATAAAATCGCGCTTTTGGCGGGAATAACGATTTTTATAATAATCATTTAAACAACTTTATATAGCGAGTAAAGATGGATATAAATATAATTTTTAAAATAGCGGCAATCGGAATAATTATTACCGTTGTAACTCAAATATTAAAAAAATCGGACAGGGACGACATTGCAACGCTTGTAAGCCTTGTAGGACTTATAATCGTACTTATGATGGTGCTTAATATGATAGCCGAACTTTTCACTACCATTAAAAGTATTTTCAGTATGTTTTAGATATGGCTATTATAAAATTATTTGCGCTGGCAATAGGGTTTGCGCTTACAATAGCGTATTTGAAACATATCGGAAGCGATTTGTATCAAATAACGATCGTCGGCGCGGGAATAATTATGATAATTTTTACGTACAACCTGTTGTCGTCAAGCATCAACAGTATAAATAATTTTTTTCGCAACGTAAATATCGACGAAAATATTTTAACAACCATTCTGAAAGCGGTAGGAATAGGCTATCTTACTGAGTTTACCGCAAACGCAATAGACGATCTGGGGGTGAAAAGTTTATCGGACAAAGTGATTTTAGCGGGCAAATTCGCAATTATTGCGGTTTCGCTACCGATAGTGATAAATCTACTAAAAATACTTACAAGTATAATAAAATAATCGTAATATTTTTCATATTTGCCGTTCTTAGCGTAATTTTCAATTTGATTAAAGCATACTCGAACGAATTGAGCGACACGATTGATAAAGAGTTGAACGAAATAGATTTCGATAAATTAAACGAAGTGTTATCGTTTAACGGTCAGTTTATTTTCAACGATATTTCTTTTCTTAGCGTTGTCAAAAAAATAATAAACGGCGATTTACATATAAGTTACGAAAGTCTTTTATCAAATATCGTAACCGTGTTTTTAAATAAGTTTTATCAACTCTTACCTGCCGTCGCTATAATATCGGCTATCGCGATATTGACCGCAATTATCGAAGCGTTAGGGGCGTTTTCATTTTCGGCCGGTATAAAAAACACGGTGTGTCTGGTGTGTTATTGTAGCGCGATAACGTTGATATTAGGCATAACCGAATCACTTATTATAAATGTTGAAAAATCTTTGAAAAACCTAAATAATTTAATAGAGATTATGTCACCCGTAATGAGCGCTTTATTGATTTCTACGGGTGCGAACACTTCGGCAAGCATTTATCAACCTACGGTTATATTTTTAACGAACACGATTGCGAACGTTTACTTGTATTTTATTATGCCGCTCATTACTTTTATGGTTGTTTTTTCGGTAATAGGTAATTTCAGCGATAAGATTAAAATTAAAAAGTTTGCCGAGTTTTTTCAAAGTATGGCAAAATGGGTGATAGGGCTTTTTTCCGCAATATTCGGTTTGCTTATGACCGTACAGGGAATCACTGCGTCTACAATCGACGGAATGTCGGTCAAAGCCTTGAAATATACCGTTACGGGAAGCGTTCCGATCGTCGGAAATCTCGTCGGCGGAAGTTTAGATATGATTTTCGCGGGAGCGATAATAATTAAAAGCGCGGTCGGTTATGCGGGAATATTGCTTACGTTTTCGATAGTTATATCTCCGCTGTTCGCTATAATATCCATGCAGTTGTTTTTAAAGTTGTTATCAGCCGTTTTAGAATCGTTTTGCGGTAAAAGTTTATTAGGTTTTATCGATTCGTTGAGTAAAAGTTTAAATTATCTTACAGCAGTAACGATAAGTTTCGCATTGATGATATTCGTTTTATTGTTTATTATGGTTTTATCGGCAAATATTATGGTGTAAAATGTTTAAATTATGGTTGATAAAAGTTATAACCACGGTATCTTTCATATCGATAATAGAATCTTTGGCTCCCGAAGGAAAAACGAGAGTTTTGATTAACGTTTTATTTTCGTTGGCGTTGTTGACGATTTTGGTAGAACCTATTCAAATGCTTATAAACGCGGAAAATATCGGGGAAATATTTTCATATTACGCATATCGCGGATTTTCAGTCATATATTAAAAGTGTACAAGGTGTCTTATGTTTGAAAAGCTTAAGGAAAACATTGAAAAAATTAAACGCGGAACACCGTTTAAAATCTTTATCGTTATATTGACGGCATTTTTCGTTTTGATAACGTTATTGAGTATTTTTAAAAAGAAAGAAAGTACGGATACGACGGTTGCCGTTTCATACAGCGGGTACGTCGACTCGCTGGAAAAAGAACTTGAAAACAAACTCGCCAAAATCGACGGAGTTGGAAAAGTCAGCGTAATTCTGACGGTGGACGGGTGTCAGGAGTCCGTTATCGCAAAAGAAATAACGACCGCAACGGATACGCTCGGCACCGTTACAACCAAAGAAACGCCTATTATGGTAAACGGTAAACCTGTGGTTCTGAAAGAGGTTTACCCGAAAATAATCGGTATAGTGGTAATTTGCGAAGGCGCGAAAAATATTATTACGGTGCAACGCGTTCAAAACGCGATAACTACGCTTACCGGAATTGACTTAAATAAAATTGAAATCATTTCAATGAAATAAAGGAGAAAAACTATGAACAAAAAGAAAAAAATCGTTTTACTTTCAACTTTAATGGTATTACTTATCGCAACCGCCGTATGCAACTTTGTTTTTACCGGCAATCTGACGGACAACTCAACAGTATCGGTTACGACTAACGGCGACTATTTTTGCCAAAGAAGAACGGAAAGAGCGTCGTCGAGAAACGAAACGTTGCTGCAATTAGACGAAATCATTTCCAACGAACAAACAAGCAACGCCGAAAAAAGTAAAGCCATACAGTTAAAACAAACTTTGGCGAAAAACTCCGAAAACGAATTGTTGCTCGAATCTTTGATAAAATCGTACGGGTTTGAAGACGCTGTGGTTTTGATAGGGGTAGACAGCGAAAACGTCAACGTAATAGTCAAAGACGACAATTTAAGCGAAGACGAATCGATAGCGATTTATACGATAATTCACGAAGAGATGTCAAAATCGCCCGAAAAGGTTAAAATAATATCAATTTCTTAAAAAATTACTACACAAAACGCAAAAAATATGTTATTATATAAGTAACATTGTATTTGTAGTATTTTGTGAGGTGATTTATGGCATACTTTTCACGTAACCAACAAGGCGCGAAAGAAGGTAAAATAACGTATAATAAGGGCATCGTCAGAAATATAGTCGTTTTGGCTATTTCGGAAATAGAAGACGTTTCCCTGCACGCTTCGAGAGACGCCATAAAAATCACGCATACAGCCGACAGCGTAGACGTTCAGGCTAACGTTATCATCAACAAAGAACATTGCGTAACGGATATAGCGTTTAAAATCCAGGAAAATATCAAAAGAAACGTTGAAACAATGTCGGAATACAAAATCGGCAAAGTCGACGTAAACATCGTCGACGTCGTTTTGGACGAAGAAATAACCGAACAAAAGAATTGATAAAATGCCACGTTACTGTGGCATTTTTTGCGAGGAACTAATATGAGAAGAGATGCAAGAGAAACCGTATATAAATTGCTTTTTGCCGATATGTTTAACGATGGACTAGAAAAAGAGTTCATCGCTTATATGATAAACGACGCAAAACTCAACGAACAAGACGCGGCTTTCGCGAAAACTTTACTGAAAAGCGTAATGACGCATTACGACGAAACGATGAAAATCATTTCCGACCTTGCGTTTAACTATCACGTTGACAGGCTTTTCAAAACGGACAAATGCGCTTTGCTTATAGCAATGACGGAAATGAAATATTTTGACGATATACCGCTCGTTGTGTCTATTGACGAAGCGGTTTCGCTCGTTTCAAAATATTCCACCGAAAAAAGTCTTTCTTTCGTAAACGGAATACTTGCCGAATATAAAATACTGTTGGAGAAAAAATAATGTCAGCAAAAATCATTGACGGAAAAGCGGTTGCTCAGAGCATAAAAGACGATTTAAAAGTAAAAATATCGGCGTTGGATTTTAAGATTTCTCTTGCCGTTATCAAAGTCGGCAACGACCCCGCGTCCGAAGTATACGTAAGAAACAAAATAAAGGCGTGCGAATATATAGGTATTAACTCGATAAACGTCAATCTTGCCGAAACCGTTTCGCAAAACGAACTCGAAACGGAAGTGCAAAAACTCGTCGACGACGATAATATCGACGGTATTTTGGTACAACTTCCGCTCCCGAAAGGGTTAAACGAAGAAAAAATCATTTCGATGATTCCGCCTACAAAAGACGTTGACGGTTTTTCGGACGAAAATATGGGCAAAATGATGGCGGGAAAACCTTGCGCCGTCGCTTGTACTCCGAAAGGAGTTTTAAGGTTGATAGAAAGCACGGGGGTTGATTTCAACGGCAAAAACGCCGTAGTCGTCGGCAGAAGCAACAACGTCGGCAAACCTATCGCTTTACTTTTATTGAACAAAAACTGTACGGTAACCACTTGCCACAGCAAAACTAAAAACATCGAAGAATATACTAAAAACGCCGACATTTTGGTCGTAGCGGTAGGTAAACCCAAGTTCGTTACGAAAAATATGGTAAAAAAAGACGCAATCGTAATAGACGTCGGCATAAACAGAACGGAACACGGGCTCGTCGGCGACACGGATTTCGATAATCTATCCGACGTTGCGTCGTTCATCACGCCCGTCCCGGGAGGAGTGGGACCGATGACTGTCGCAATGCTTATGCAAAACACTTATGAACTTTCGTTAAGGAGAAGAAAGTGAGCCTTTTCGACGAAAAATATTCAAATTATAAGCGGTCGTTTGAAAGTTATTTACAAAGTTTCGTCGATTCGCTAAAAGGTAAAACGCTTTCAAATAATTTGATAAGTTCTATTTCGTATTCGCTTTTGGCGGACGGTAAAAGAATACGCCCGATTTTATTTTTGGCAACGTTGGATTCTTTAAATATTGACTATACGAAATATTTGAGTTTTGCGCTTTCGATAGAACTGATTCATAATTATTCGCTTATACACGACGATTTGCCATGTATGGACAACGACGATTTCAGAAGGGGCAAACCGACTAATCACAAACTTTACGGCGAAGCGATGGCTTTGCTTTGCGGAGACGCATTGCTCAACCTTTCGTACGAATTATTGTTAAAAGAATGCGTTACGGACGGCTCGCTAGTTAAACCCGCCGCATACTTATCCGAAGTTGCGGGATTTTGCGGTATGATAGGGGGTCAGGCTGTCGATATAGAATCAGAAAACTATACGAAAACGCTTGAAACAATGTCGTATATCAACGAAAACAAGACTTCAAAACTTATTACCGCGCCCGTTGTTTGCGCGGCGATGTTGGCGAACGCTACGAATATAGCGGCGTACGAAAAGTTTGCCGATAATTTGGGACACTTGTTTCAATTAACGGACGATTTGCTGGATAACGACGGAATAGTCAAAACGATAGGTCGAGATAAAACCGTCGAACAAGTTGAGTTCCGATACGAAAATTGTACGGAATCGCTTAAACAAATCGTCAACAATGAATTTTTTATAGACTTAACGAACAAAATTAAAAACAGATACAAATAAAACACAGGCTAAACCTGTGTTTTTTACCGCGAATATGCGACTGTATCGAGTTTTGTTTTAGTTTAAAACACAAAAAACTACATAGGAGAAACAATATGACTGATTGTAATCACGATTGCGCGAATTGCTCGACGGAATGCAATTCAAAAAATAACGCGCCTACTTTTGAAAATCCGCACGAATTATCCAAAATTAAAAAAGTTATAGGAATCGTCAGCGGAAAAGGGGGCGTAGGCAAATCTTTGGCGACGGGGCTTTTGGCTACGATAATGCAACGACGCGGCAACAAAACGGCAATACTCGACGCCGACATCACGGGACCTTCCGTACCGAAAATGTTTGGTTTAACCGAAAAAGCAACGGCTGACCAACTCGGAATATATCCCGTTACGACAAAAACGGGCATAGAAGTAATGTCTATGAATCTTCTCTTGGAAAACGATACCGATCCGGTTGTATGGCGCGGTCCGGTTATCGCGGGGGCTGTAAAACAGTTTTGGACGGACGTCGTATGGAACGACGTAGACTATATGTTCGTCGACATGCCTCCGGGAACGGGCGACGTTACGTTAACGGTATTTCAATCGATAAAACTCGACGGAATAATTATTTTGACTTCACCGCAAGAACTCGTTTCCATGATAGTCGAAAAAGCGGTAAATATGGCAAAACTTATGAATATTCCCGTTATCGGCATTATCGAAAACATGGCGTATTTCAAATGTCCCGACAACGGAAAACGCTACAATATTTTCGGCGACAAAAATATTAAAGACGTTGCCGCTAAGTTCGGCATAGATAACTACGCAGAAATACCCATCAATCCCGATTTTGCAAAAATATGCGATCAGGGGCTTATCGAATTGTTTGAAGGGGACTTTTTGGAAGATTTTTGTAACAAATTATAAAAAAATTACCGCGTCGCAAATTGCGACGCGGGGTCTTTTAATCGACTAGATTTTCATATATCATAGAGTATATATTCGTAGATTTTTCTTCCCATTTTTTATAAATATCTTTTGCCGTCTGGCGGTTGGGAACGACGATTTTCAGTTCCAAAACAGGTTGAGCGGGCTCGATGATTTTAAGGTATACCGTATAAGTTCCGTCTTTATTCATATAGTAATCGGCTATACATTCCTGTTTACGTTTGTATTTAGCGCGGTTCGTTTTTACGAAAGACGAAATGGCTTCCCGAATACTTGCGGGAATTTTATTGAAAAAACTTGCAAGACAAACTCTGCCGTCGGGGGTAATTGCGTACATTTTGTCTTCATAACTGTTATCGCTTACAGAATAGATAAAACTGCTGTCAATCAAATCGGCGAGCAGGGGTTGACAATCCATATAAGCAATCCAGTTATTTGACGAACAGCAAATATCCAAAATCGTGTTCTCGGATAAGGCAACTTCCATTTTATCAAATACGAAAAGTAATATTAATTTGTTAATCGCGCTATCCGTTCTGGGCTGCATTGTTTTTTCCTTTTGTTTATTGCCGTTTTTTAATTCGGCACTAATATTATATATGTATTTTTCGATTATGTAAAGATTTATAACGATTTTTTTGTTAAAAACTATTATTTTTTTAGATTTTGTGATACAATATAGTTGTTTATAGGAGTAAAATAATGATAAATCAGAGTTTACAAGCCGAATTGCAAAACTTTATGCTGTCTGCCGACGATTTTTTATCGAGTAAATATATTTTGGCGGACAAAAAAATATCGTCGTTTTTAAAAACCATGGCGGTTTCTTCGCAAATATGCGCATTGCTACAATTATGCTTAAAAGATTTTGACTACAACAACGCGAAAAAAGCGTACACGACGGCAACGTATTTCGGAGACGACGCCCACAAGGAAATCATTTTGCCCGACGACCGGAACAAAGTAATCGCGTTCGTTTTTTTGACGCTTGTCGGTCTTGACGACAAATCGATAGATCTCCCGACTTTTTTACAAACGTATTTTTACGAAGACGGCAGTTTTTACGAAAGTTACAACTCGTTTTTGCAAAACTTTATTTATCCGTTCGTCGACGCGGTAAAATCAATTTTAACCAGAGTTTTAGACGGCAAAAATCTGTCGCCCGCCGAAGAATTGCAAGCGGAAAAGTTTAACGAAATAGAAAACTCTTTTGAAATCAACGACGTTATCGAAAACAAAACCGCTTTAAACTCTTTATTGAGTTTACTTAACGAAGACAAAAACAACGTTCTGGACAACGACGCAATCGACAAAAAAAGAAAAGGGGAGATTTTAATCGTAATCGACTATTTTATAACCGCTTTGCAAAACGATAACCGAGATTTTGTTAAATATGCTTACGTTTCCTATAAGTTTATGGCTATCACGAACAGAAAACACAACCTTAATTTATTTAAGGTAACGACAATAATGGAAAAAGAGAACATAATATGAAAAGCAACTTAACGGAAGAAACGCTTTCAAGCGAAAAAATATTCGACGGTTACGTCGTAAAACTCAGAAAAGACAAAGTAAAATTACCCAACGGCGAAACGAGTGAACGAGAAATCGTATCCCATTCGGGCGGAGCGGGCATAATCGCCGTCAACGAAGGCAAAATCCTGCTTGTAAAACAGTTCCGATACGCTTACGGCGAAGAACTCGTCGAAATCCCCGCAGGAAAAATCGACAAAGGCGAATCGCCCGAAAATACGGCTCGGCGCGAACTCGAAGAAGAAACGGGAATAATCGCCGAAAACTTTCGGTTGGTTTACACTATTTACCCGACGCCCGGTTACACTAACGAAAAAATATATCTGTACTACGCAGATACTTTCACGAAAGGGTGCGTACATCTGGACGACAACGAGTTTTTGAACTCTTTTTGGCTCGACTTAAACGTCGCGTACGAAATGCTGAAAAACGGCGAAATTAAAGATTCAAAAACGATAATAGCACTACAATACTTAAAAAATAAATCATTATAAAGGAGAAAATCTTATGCCGACTTGGTCAATCGCAGTTATATGCGTAGCAGTTGTTTTGTTAGCAATTTTATTAGTTCTGGGCTATATGAAAGCCCCGCCCGATACAGCGTACATAATAACGGGTATGGGCAAAAAAAGAATACTTATCGGTAAAGCGGGGTGGCGTATACCTTTCTTTACAAGAGTAGATAAACTTTCGTTAAGAGTTATGCAAGTAGACGTCAAAACGTCCGAAGCGGTACCGACGAACGAGTTTATCAACGTAACGGTAGACGGCGTTGCAAATATAAAAGTTTCGTCGGATCCCGAACTTTTAACGCGCGCTAGCGAAGCGTTGCTCGGAATGCGTCAACCCGAACTCATCGCTTTGGTTACACAAGTACTCGAAGGTAACATGCGTGAAATAGTCGGTTCGGTCGGGCTTAAAGAAATGGTACAAGATCGTCAGGGCGTCGCTAAAAAAATTACCGAAAACGTCGTGCCGGATATGGAAAAATTAGGCATAGAAGTCGTCAATTTCAACATACAAAACTTTAAAGACGGCGCAGGCACTATCGAGAACATGGGTATCGATAACGTAGAGCAAATCCGCAAAAACGCGCAAATCGCAAAAGCGAACGCCCAAAGAGATATCGCGATAGCAACGTCTAAGGCGCAGGAAGAAGCAAACGCCGTCAAAGTAGAATCCGAAAAAAAGATAGCGGAACAAAACGCCGCGCTTGCCGTTCAACAAGCAGACATGAAAGTCAAGGCAGACACCAAAAAAGCGGCTGCCGACGCGGCTTACTCCATACAACAACAAGAACAACGTAAAGTCATAGAAGTTGCTAAAACGAACGCCGACATCGCTCGTCGCGAAAGAGAAGCGGATCTTGCCGACAAGGAAATCGCCATTAAAGAACGCCAACTCGACGCGGACATAAAAAAACAAGCAGATGCGTTGAAATACCAAACAGAAAAACAAGCGGAAGCGGATTTAATCAAACGTCAGAAAGAAGCGGAAGCAAAAAAATACGAAGCCTTGCAACAGGCGGAAGCGAAAAAAGCGGAAGCCGCGGCGTTAAGATTTGCTATGGAACAAGAAGCGGAAGGTATCAGAGCAAAAGGGTTGGCGGAAGCGGAAGCGATTGAAAAGAAAGCGGAAGCGCAAAAGAAAATGGGCGAAGCGTCTGTACTCGAAATGTACCTTAACGCATTACCCGAAGTCGTTAAAAACGCATCAGAACCGCTTGCAAAAACAAACAAAATCGTTATGTACGGCGACGGCAACTCAACAAAAATCATCAAAGACGTTATGAACGGAGCAAATCAGGTAATAGAAGGTATGAAAGAAAGCACGGGTATTGATCTCGGAACGTTGCTTTCCGGTTACGTCGGTGCGAAAAAGGGTGCAAAAGACGGTAAAAAAGAATAAAACCCGATATAAAATCAAAACTCACGATCGTTTTTTAGGTCGTGAGTTTTTTTGTTGTATAAAAAATTTTTTCGGGGGAATCATTAAATTATATTCGGAGGTAATTTATATGAACCCTTTTAAGGAAAAACCGCTTAAAAAAACCGTATTTGAAACGTGGGACAAACTCTACCCGAAATCTTACGATAAACGCGCCGTAGATCCGTATACCAAAACGAGAATTATTCTTATGAACGGTACGGAGTTCGAGGCGAACTGGTTTTCTCATCAATTCGACAGACACGTCAAAAACAACGAGTTAAGACGCGCGCTTGCGTTTACAAGGTCGCAGGAAAAAAGACAGCAGATAAAGATTTCAATGCTTAAACCCAAAGACGAAACCGTTTTGGAACACACGATAGGCTATGAACAACTTGCCGTTGATTTAACGGCAGAACTTGCAAAGAAAGAAAAGAACTTTAACGTGAAAAAAGCGTTGGATTTCGCTTTGCTTGAAGATTTCGATCATCTTTACCGATACGCCAACAAGTTAGAAGAAGAGCAAGGGGTACATGCCGAAAAATTAGTTGGAAAATATACGGAAATCATGCCCGGAAGACCGACGATAGCACATCATCGATATCCAACGGACAACGTAAGAAAATCCATAAACAACAAAACTGCCGATAAGCAAAGTATTCTTGCAACAATGATTATAACCGCTGCCGAACAACAAACGATGAATTATTATATGAACGTTGCGACTTTCGGTAACGACGATTTGTCGAGGAGATTATATCAGGAAATCGCGCTCGTGGAAGAAGAACACGTTACGCAATACGAGTCGCTTATCGATACGAAAGGCAGTTGGCTCGAAATGCTTTTATGGCACGAATACTGCGAATGTTATTTGTACTGGTCGTGCTACGAAACGGAAACGGACAAATATATTAAAGATATTTGGGAAGAAAACTTCTTAACGGAAGTAACTCATCTTCACGACGCATGCGGACTGTTAAAAAATTACGGCAAAAAAGATCCCGAGGAAGTTATAACGGACGGAAAGTTCCCTGAACCTGTTTCGTTGCACGAAAATATCGAATACGTCAGAAAGATTTTAGCAGATACGGTACAGTTTACTTCTGTCGACGAAGATTACGAAAAAATCGATAATCTACCGCAAAACGCAAGATTTTTCGTGTACGGAGAGTGCATTACTCCCGACGTCGATATGCTCGCTTCTCACAACGTTATAGAGAACCGAATAAAAGTAAAGGGTAAAGATTATCGGTTTGAAGTAGCCGAGAATCCTGTCGAGGCGTTGCGAAACAGAAAACAAGACAACGTGAAAGTAGGGGTAAAACCCGATTCCGCCAAAAGTAGCGGATTTGAAAAAAATCCGAAATAAATATTTTTCGATATTCTCCTTATTAAGCGAGCGTCGGTAAATGCCGACGCTCGTTGGATTTATTTGAAAACGAAAAGTACCAAAGACTTGCTTTGGTACTTTTCTTGGTGGAAGGGGGTGGATTCGAACCACCGAAGTCGGTGACGACAGATTTACAGTCTGTTCCCTTTGGCCGCTCGGGAACCCTTCCGAATATTAAATTATGGAGCTGGCGACTGGAATCGAACCCGCAACCTGCTGATTACAAATCAGCTACTCTGCCAATTGAGCTACGCCAGCAGATTTCAGGTTGGTGGTTCGGGGCGGAATCGAACCACCGACACGGAGATTTTCAGTCTCCTGCTCTACCGACTGAGCTACCGAACCATAATTTTCAATTTAGTTTTGTTAACCTGTAACTATCAAGTTACAGGTTAACTTTGGCGACCCGAAGGGGGCTCGAACCCCTGACCTCCAGCGTGACAGGCTGGCGTACTAACCAACTGTACTACCGGGCCGAATATATAAAGTTTTATAATGGTGGGCCTTCACGGACTCGAACCGCGGACCAATCGGTTATGAGCCGACCGCTCTAACCAACTGAGCTAAAGGCCCTTTAAGGGGTACGCATTAAATTTGGTCGGGGTGAAGAGACTCGAACTCCCGACCCCATGGTCCCAAACCACGTGCGCTACCAACTGCGCTACACCCCGATTCGAGGTTTTTCTCAAATTGCTTAACTATAATATTATATTTTCATAATTTTGTCAAACATTTTACATACCTTTTTTAAAGATTTTTAATATTTTTTTACCGCCTTGATATTTGTCGTAAATATTACCGAAATACGTTGTTTTTTTCGTGATTTTTAATGATTTTTTATACCTTTTATGGTTTTTCGAGTTTGTTAAACCGACATTTTAAGATGTTTTTTTGGGGTTATTAAAACGACAATCTTCGCATATAAGCGATAATATCTTATAAATTATTCGTTATTTTTAGTGATATTATTGTTTGAAAAGGAGATCAAAATGAATATCAAATACAAAATATATCAGTCAACGTTATACGTTTATATTTCGGGCGAATTAGATAACTACAACGCTCGAATAATTATAGATAATCTTGACGAATTGATAAACAATCATATTTACGTCAAAAAGGCGGTTTTTAATTTGTCCGAAATTACGTTTATGGACAGTACGGGACTAGGGGTAATTTTAGGCAGATATAAAAAACTCAGCAATCTCGATATACCGATGTATATCGAAAACCCCGCGATTTCCGCCGATAAGATTTTAGATTTAAGCGGAGTATATAAAATCATACCCAAATATTAACGGAGAATATTATGAATAATTATATGAAATTGACCTTTCCGTCGAAAGCGGAAAACGAAGTATTTGCAAGAACGTGCGTTTCGTCTTTTATTTTACCGCTAAATCCTAGTTTGTCCGAGTTATCGGACGTAAAAACCGCCGTTAGCGAAGCGATAACCAACGCAATCGTACACGCATACCCAAACGACGAAAACGGCGAAATACGGCTCGAAGCAAACATTACCGATAAAACCATACATATTAAAATCAAAGACGACGGCGTAGGGATTTCCGACTTAAAAGTTGCAAGAGAACCGTTTTTCACGACTAAACCCGAAAGCGAACATTCGGGAATGGGGTTTACCGTTATGCAAACTTTTATGGATAAATTAGACGTTGTTTCCGACAACAGCGGAACGGAGATTTATATGGAAAAAACCATTACCGGATAGGTTGCATTATGCTTGATAACGAAACGTTAACATTATATATAAAAAAAGCGCAAAGCGGGGATAAAAAAGCGAAAGAAATCGTTTATAAAAACAATTTGCCTTTAATCAAGTTTATCGCAAACAAGTTTTCAAACAAAGGCATCGAATACGACGATTTGATTCAGATTGCTAATATAGGGTTGTTAAAAGCCATAAAAAACTACGACGCGAGTTTCGGGACGAAGTTTACGACTTATTCCGTACCTATGATTATAGGCGAAATAAAGCGGTATATGAGAGATAACGGCGCGATAAAAGTTTCAAGAGCGATAAAACAAACCGCAAGTAAAATAAACAGGTTTTGCGACGAGTTTTATATGGCGAACGAAAGAATGCCGTCACCGAAGGAAATAGCCGAAAAACTCGGCGTGAGCGAAGAAGACGTAATTCTTGCGCTTAACTCTACAAAATTGCCCGTTTCAATTTACGAACAAGGCGATGACGACGACAATATGGAATTGATTGAAAAATTACCCGCCGAAAATATAAACGACGAGATTACGGACAAACTGCATTTTAACGAGATTTTGCGTAGTTTGCCCGTAAACGAGCAAAAAATTATTATTTTACGATATTTTAAAGACAAAACGCAAAGCGAAGTCGCCAAAATCATGGGCGTATCGCAAGTACAAATATCAAGACTTGAAAATAAAATATTATCGAAAATGCGCCAAATTATTGCCTGAGCGCATTTTTTTGCGTTTTTTCGGTAATAATACCTGTATGAAAACGTTCAGAAAAATTAAAACTTACGATTACGACGGACATGAAGAAATATTATGGCAAACCCAAAAAGACGAATTACCCGAAGATGCAAAAAACTAACAAAAATTATTTGGAATACATTTCCCGTTTTCAACCTAAAACCAACGAAATACGTTCGGTATACCGTGCGTTTATGGTTGGCGGATTTATTTGTTCAATCGGTCAATTTTTCAGGTTTATGCTAGAAATTGCGTTCGGATTAAGCGGCGATATACTAGCCGGTTGCGTTAGTATAATAATGATTTTTTTAGGATCCCTTTTAACGGGATTAGGCGTTTACGACAGAATAGGCAGAATTGCGGGCGGGGGCTCAATCGTTCCGATTACGGGTTTTGCCAATAGTATCGTTTCTTCTTCGATGGAATATAAGTCGGAGGGATATATTTACGGCATGGCGGCGAAAATGTTTCAGGTTGCGGGACCGATTCTCGTATTCGGTATAAGCGGAAGCGTCGTTGTCGGTATAATTTACTTTATTTTATATAGAATATAATGCAAAAAACATTTCGTTTCGATAAAAATCCGCCGAGTATTTTAAGCGCGTCCGCAATCGTAGGGCCGAAAGAAAGCATAGGCCCGCTCGGCAAATATTTTAAAAATCATATTTACGACGATACTTTCGGCGAAAAAACTTACGAAAAAGCGGAATGTAAAATGCAAGGCTTTATCATAGCGGGGTTGTTAAAAGAAAATAAACTCAATTCGGAAGATATAGACGTAATTATTGCAGGCGATTTGCTTAACCAGATAATTTCGGCTAGTTTTGCCAGTCGTGAGTTCGATATTTCGTTTTTAGGCGTTTACAACGCATGTTCGACGTTAACGGAAAGTTTAACGATTGCTTCTATCATGCTGGATTCGGCATATATAAATCGCGCCGTTTGTTTAACGAGCAGTCATTTTTCAACCGCCGAACGACAATACAGGTACCCGCTCGAATTAGGTTCGACAAGACCGCCGCAATCACAGTGGACCGTTACGGGAGCAGGTGGATTTTTATTAGGAAATGCCGTAAAAAATCTGCCTAAAATCACAATGGCGACAATCGGCAAAGTAGTAGACTACGGCGTAAAAGACGCAAATAATATGGGGTGCGCCATGGCTCCCGCTGCGGTCGATACGTTGCTTACGCATTTTAAAAACACTAACACCGATGAAAACGATTACGATTTAATCGTTACGGGTGATTTGGGTATACTCGGAAGCAAAGTTTTTTGCGATATGCTAAACCAAAAAGGCGTAGATATCACCGATAAACACGTCGACTGCGGCGGAATTATTTATAAAAAAGACGAGCAAGAGTTTCAAGGCGGTTCGGGCGCAGGGTGCAGCGCAGTGGTTTTTGCCGATTATTTTTACCCGCAAATATTAAAAAAGAAATATAAAAAAGTTATTTTTATGGCTACGGGCGCGTTATTATCTACGCTGAGTTCGCAACAAGGCGAAAGTATTCCGTCAATCGCGCATTTAGTCGTTGTGGAGAATTGCTGATGTATACCGTTTCGGATATTTTGCTTATGTTTTTAAAAGCATTTCTGGTAGGGGGATTTATTTGCTCCGTTGCTCAATTATTGATAAATTACACAAAAATTACTTCGGGTAAAATATTAGTGTATTTTTTGTTGACAGGCTTGGTTCTGGAATCTTTTGGGTTATACGAGTATTTAATCGAGTTTGCCGGCGCGGGCGCAAGCGTGCCTATATCGGGATTCGGCTATCTGCTTGCAAAGGGGGCTATGGAAGGCGCTCGGTACGATTTTTTCCAAGCAATAACGGGCGGGATTACGGCTGCCGCCGCGGGAATTACCGCCGCGATATTTTTCGGGTACTTATTTTCCGTTTCGTTTAAAGCAAAAACTAAAAAGAATTAAATCAATCTTTGCGCATAAAATATAGTATGCGCAAAGTTTTTTCTGTTCGATTTTGGAAAACATTTATAGTTATGTTAGGCATAATTATATTATTTTTCTATATGAATAATCTAGCAATTTCAACAATGATACATATAGCGAGAAACGAGATAGAAAACCAAAATGAATTGATTGTAAACGACGTTTTAACCACATTTGAGTTCAACAAAAACTCCTACGAAGACTTTTATAAAATATCACGCGACGAAAATGGTAAAATATATTCTTTTGAAAGCAACTCAACCTACATTAACGAATATTCGAGAAGTTTTGCGGCAACCGTTCAAAAAGAAATCAAGAAAAATAAGTTGTCTTACGTCAAAGTCCCTTTGTTTTCTTTTTTATCGTTTAAAGTTTTATATGCAAACGGAACCGAAGTAAAACTCAAAATACAACCCATAAGCGTAGTATCATGCGATTTCAAATCGGTTTTTGAAGATAAAGGGATAAACCAAACGAGACATTGCGTTTTTCTTGCTATAAAAATCAAAACAGCCCTGTCGATTCCGAACAGATATACCGAAGTAGTCAATGAATGCGATTTTATGTTGTTTGACGTAATAATCGTCGGCGACGTTCCCGAAATTTATCTTTTAAATACGCCAAATGCTTGACAAAATCATCGCAATAACGTATAATTTATAAAAACATTGATGAAGACAGACGCAATAGAGGTTTTATTCAGAGAGAAGCGTTCGCGGCTGAAAGACGCTTTATAAAATAATTGCGGTATTCACTTCGGAGTTGCGCTCGTGAAAATAACAGTAATGGGTTGCCGTTAGTTACGTTATAACTTTAAAGGCTTATTTTTAAGCGAATTTAGGTGGTACAGCGACAAAAAACGCCCTAATGTTACGGGGCGTTTATTTTTTTACGAATACGACGGAGGACGTATGCAGGACAATATTTTTAAAGATTTAAGAGAAAAGTTTCTTGACGACATCAAGAAAACAAACGCAATCAAAGACTTGATTAACCTTAAAATCAAATATTTGGGCAAATCGGGTGAATTGACCGCTCTTTTAAAAGGCATGAAAGACCTTGCTCCCGAAGAACGCGGATCTTTCGGCAAAGTAGTCAATCAATTAAAAAACGATTTTGAAAAAGATATCGACGAACTCGAAGCCGATATAAAAGCGCACGCTTTAAAACTCAAATACGAAGAAGAAAGAATTGACGTAACACTTCCCGGCGTACGCAAAAAAGTCGGCAATTTACATCCGATAACGCTTATAAGAGATCAAATCATCGATATTTTTGCAGGTATGGGCTTTAAAATATTCGAAGGTCCCGAAATCGAAAAAGATTATTATTGTTTCCAAGCGTTAAATATTCCCAAAGACCATCCCGCAAGAGATATGCAAGATACTTTTTATATAAACAGCGATTTAGTACTTCGTCCGCATACTTCTCCGGGACAAATCAGAACGATGGAAATGCAAAAACCACCTATTAAAGTTTTAAGTCCGGGCAGAGTTTATCGCGCCGATGACGACGCGACGCATTCGCCCATGTTCCATCAAATAGAAGGATTAGTTATCGATAAAGGCATAAACCTTTGCGATCTTTACGGGTTGCTCGAAGAGTTTGCTAAAAAAATGTTTGACGAAACAACAAAAACGCGGCTTCGTCCTTCATATTTTCCGTTCACTGAACCGAGCGTCGAAGTCGACGTTACCTGCTCCGAATGTCATGGAAAAGGTTGCAAATTATGTAAAGGCACGGGCTGGATAGAAATACTCGGAGCGGGCATCGTAAATAAAAAAGTAATTGAAAATTGCGGTCTTGACAGCGAAGTATATTCCGGACTAGCTTTCGGCATGGGGCTTGAAAGAATAGCAATGATAAAATACGGCATACCCGACATCAGAAATCTTTTTGAAAACGACGTAAGATTTTTGAAACAGTTCAACAGGAGATAATTATGAAAATACCTTTAAGTTGGTTAGGTGAATACGTTGACATCAGCGACGTACCCGTCGAAGTTTTAAAAAACAAGTTATTTTCTTGCGGTTTTGAAGTTGAAGAAGTAATTCACTACGGAGAAAAACTCGATAAAGTCGTTACTTGTAAAATATTATCGATAGACAAACATCCCAACGCGGATAAATTATCCGTAACCAAAGTCGATGCGGGCGAATACGGCATTTTACAAATAGTTACAAATGCCAAAAACATAGCGGTCGGCGACATAGTACCCGTTGCCGTTGACGGAGCCACGTTGTTCGGCGGAGAACGAATCTTTAACGGTAGTTTGCGCGGCGTGGAATCAAACGGTATGTTTTGCGGCGGAGAAGAACTCGGAATCAACGACGATTTCTATAAAGGCGCAAGTTTTGACGGCGTGCTTGTATTTCACGACGATTTCAAATTAGGCCTCGAAGTTAAGGATTTACTCGATATCGAAGATACTATTTTCGACATAAGCGTAACGGCAAACAGACCCGATTGCCAAAGCATATACGGAATGGCAAGGGAAGTTGCGGCGGTTTTAAACAGAAAACTTAAACCCGTTCCCACCGCATACATCACAAAAAAGAACGTAAGTACCAAAAAAATCGTTTCGGCAGTAAACGAAGCGCCCGATTTATGTCCGAAATATATGCTTAATTACGTTGCCAACGTCGAAATTAAAGAATCACCGTCCTGGCTTAAAAAACGCTTATTCAGCGTAGGGGTTAGGTCAATAAATAACTTGGTCGATATAACAAATTACGTTTTATTTGAAATCGGTCAGCCGATGCACGTTTTCGATTTAACGGATTTACACGGTAAAGGCATAGTCGTAAGGCGCGCAAAAAACGACGAAACAATAGTTACTCTCGACAACAAAGAGTTAACTTTAAACGAGAATACGCTCGTAATTTGCGACAAAGAACGCCCCGTCGCGTTAGCGGGAATCATGGGCGGGCTTAACAGCGGTGTTAAAGATACTACCGTAAACGTATTATTCGAATCCGCAATATTCAAAAGAGATAACGTAAGAAAAACTTCAAAAACGTTAAACCAAAGAAGCAACTCGTCTTCGAGATTTGAAAAAGGCGTAGACGCTTACACCGTAGAACTCGCTTTAAAACGCGCAATGAACCTGATTAACGAGCTCGATTGCGGACAAGTTGCTTGCGACTGTTATAATTTGTGTCAAAAAGAAACACCGACCAACTGTATCAATACAAAAATCAGCAAGATTAACGGCGTTTTAGGCATCAACGTACCGTCAACAGAAATAGTCGATATTTTAACGAAACTTGGTTTTGACGCAATCGTCAACGGAAACGATATCAAAATCGTAGTCCCGGGATACAGAACGGACATAGAGAATTACGCCGATATAGCCGAAGAAATTATAAGAGAATACGGTTACGACAAACTCGTCCCGTCAATGCTTGAAACCGCAACCGTAACGAACGGCGGAAGAACGATTAGCCAACGCGACGAGCAAAATCTTAAAAACACTATTTGTTCGGAAGGTTTTAACGAAATAATTTCTTATTCGTTCGTTTCCGAAAAGGAAAACGAGATATTCGGAATAGACGGCGAACTCGAAAACAAGCGCATCAAAATTATGAATCCGCTCGGCGAAGACGTCAGTATTATGAGAACAATGCTTATGCCGTCTATGATTTATACGGTAAAACGCAATTTATCCAGACAAAACCTGAACGGCAGATTGTTTGAAATGGCAAAAGTTTATTTGCCAAAAACTTTACCGTTAGAAGATTTACCCGAAGAAAGAATGAAGTTGGTTATGTCGGCATTCGGCAAAGACGAAACTTTCTTTACGTTAAAAGGCAGTCTGGAAAACGTATTCGACAAAATGTGCAAAAACGCGGGTGTCGAATACAAACCCGAAAAATATCCGTATTTACATCCGACAAGATCCGCTTCAATCTACGTCAACGGCGAAAAAATAGGTTTTATCGGTCAATTCAACCCCGAACTCGCTACTAATCTCGGTATCGAGAACGAAGTTTACGTTGCCGAAATCGATATCCATACTCTTGAAAAATATTACGATACGAAAGTTTTATTCAAACACGTACCGAAATACCCCGCAATCGATAGAGATTTGGCTCTTATCGTCGATAAAAAAGTTTCTTACAAGACGGTTTATGACTGCATCGAAAAAAGCGCGGGCGAGAACCTTGTAAACCTCGAACTGTTCGATATCTACGAAGGCGACCAAATCGAAAAAGACAAAAAGAGTATGGCTTTCAGTTTAAAGTTTAACGCTCTTGACAGAACGCTCCCGTCAAGCGAAGTTGACGAAGCGATAAATAATATACTCGACGCTTTGAAAAATATCGGCGTAACTCTTCGTTAAAATTAAAAAACGGAAGATAATTTCTTCCGTTTTTTCTTTACGAAAATCAATTTATGTGTTAAAATAGCAATATGGTAGAATTATTATCTCCCGCCGGTTCGCACGAAGCATTTATGGCGGGAATAAACAACGGCGCAAATGCCGTTTATCTCGGATTAAAAGATTTTTCCGCAAGACAAAACGCAAATAATTTTGATTGCGAAACACTTTTAAAAGACACTAATTACGCTCACTCGTTAGGCGTAAAGGTTTACGTTACCGTAAACACTCTTATCAAAAACAACGAACTTTCAAATTACATAACCACAATTAAAAACGCTACCGAATGCGGCGTGGACGCGTTTATCGTACAAGACATATTTTTCGGCAAACTTTTAAAAGAAACGTTTGACGGAATCGAATTGCATTTAAGCACCCAGTCGGGGGTGTCCAACTTATACGGCGCAAAACTTGCAAAAGAATACGGCTTTAAAAGAGTCGTACTCGCAAGAGAAACAACGCTCGACGACATAAAAAAAATCTCGCAAATTATCGAAACGGAAGTTTTTGTACAAGGAGCGTTATGCACGGCGTTTTCGGGACAATGCTATTTTTCGAGTTTTATAGGCGGAAACAGCGGAAATAGGGGACTTTGCAAGCAACCGTGCAGAAAAAAATATAAATACGTCGTTGACGGCAAAACTATTTCGGACGGATACGTTTTATCTCTTAAAGATTTATGCGTCGATTATAAAATACGCGACTTAATCGAAGCGGGAGTAAAATCTTTTAAGATCGAAGGTCGTATGCGCAGAGCCGAATACGTAGCAGCCGCTTGCAAATATTATAACAATATTATTTACGGTAACGCTACAAATAAAAGCGAACTTTTCAGAACGTACAATCGCGGCGATTATACTTCGGGCATTTCTTTTAACGATTTTCAAAATATAATTTCAAACAAAATACAAAACCACAAAGGAGAATACGTAGGCAAAGTTTTGTCCGTAAAAAAAGACGCTATTACGATAAAATCAAACGAAAGGTTTGTCAACGGCGATTGTTTTAAAATTATTCGCAACGGGTTGGAAGTCGGCAACGCAAAAATTATCAACGGCATCATCAGATATAACGGAACCGCAACGGTAGGGGATGACGCAAACATCACGACCGACGAAATATTAAACGATAAATTACTTTCAACCGTAAAAAAACTACCCATTGACATTTACGGCGAATATCTTATCGGAAAAAAGCCAAGACTTGTTGCAAAATGCAACGGCTTAACGTTAGAAAAAATATTTGACGAAACTTTGGAACAAGGCCAAAACCAAATACTGACTTTAAACGATTTTACGCTGAATCTTTCAAAAGTGGACGACTATCCGTTTCAAATACAAAACACAACGCTTGACACAAACGGAGTTTTCCTACCTAAAAGCGTTTTAAACAGACATCGCAGAGAATTGTTTTCTAGTTTATTCAACAAATTATCAACAATAAATAAAAATAAGGTTTTATATAAAGATTTTTCATTTGATTATGTTACGCATAATAAACCGAACAATAAAAAAAGAACAGCGATTTTAGCAAGCGATTTTTCTTTTGACGCGTATAAATTTATAACCGATTTAATTTTTTGTCCAACGGATTATAACGATAAATCGTTATTCAAAAAGTTTTTCCAAGATGCGGAAAAGTTCAGCAACTCAAAAAAATACCTATATCTTCCGTCGTACGTAAACTCGGAAGACATAAACGTATTAAAAACTAAACTTTCGGGTTTTGACGGAGTCTACGGGGACGGAACTTACGCTATCGAATTCGCAAAAGAGTGCGACGTCGAACTGTTTTACGGTTTAGGGGTTAACGTTTTCAACTCTTACGATTTAAGTTTGATAAAAAGCAAGGTTGCCCTATCCAAAGAATTATCCAAAACCGAAATCGAAAAAGGCGGGCTTATTCAAGATAATACCTACGTTTTTGATTTAGGCAATATTCTTTTAATGAATCTGATTTATTGCCCGTTTTTGAAAAATTGTCAAAAATGCAAAGCAGCAGCTAACAATATCGTACTTATTGACGAAGATAAAAGGGAATACAAAGTAAGGCGATACAAATTAAGCGCGTGCAGATTTGAAATATATAACGAAAGCGATTTAATTTACTGCGATGACAAAAACTTTAACGAAATATTTAATTTTAATACCTACGATACGCATTTTATCAATCAAATATTAAAAGCCGTAAACGACGGCTGCGAACTAAAAGAAATTATTAAAAAATATACTTACGGCAATCTTAAAAGGGGTGTAAAATGATAAGCGATAAAATAATTAAAAAACTCGAATTAGATAAAATATTATCGTCCGTTTCGGATTTTGCCGTCTTGTCAACGACGAAAGAATCGATTTTACAATTAAAACCTAAAACGAATATCGAAGGAGTTAAAAACGAACTCAAAAAAACAAAAGAAGCGACTACGCTTTTATATAAATACGGCGTAAACAAGATCAATTATTACGACGAATTGACAGACGAGTTGTTGCGAGCGAAAAAAAGCGGGGTTTTGTCGTTGGGCGAATTATTAAAAGTCGGCAGACTCTTGAAATCTTCTTTACTAGTTCGCTCGGATATTCTGAAAGTCGATGATTATGAAATATCATATTTTAAGGAAATCGCTAACAAAATCTACATTGATACCGAACTTCAAAACGACATTTTTACAAAGATAATTTCAAACGACGAAATGAGCGACAATGCTTCGCCCGAACTGTTCAGAATAAGAAAACAAATCGTCAATTTAAACGAAAGAATTAAATTACAACTCAATTCTTACGTCAAAAAAGGCGTGTCGGAATATATTCAGGACAACGTTGTTACGGTAAGAAACGGCAGATACGTTATTCCCGTTAAAGCAGAGTTTAAAAACAACGTTAAGGGATTGATTCACGATCAATCTTCTTCCGGCGCAACGGTTTTTATTGAACCCGAAGCAATCGTTAAGTTTAACAACGATCTCGCAACCTTAAAATCCGAAGAAAAAGCGGAAATATACAAGATTTTAGCGCAACTTTCGTCTTTTGTTGGCAATATTGCAGATTGCTTAACCGAAAACCAAACGTTGTTGACTCAAATAGATTTCGATTTTGCCAGAGCAATTTATTCTTTTAAAAATAAATGCACCGCGCCCGAAATCAACGATAACGGTATTATCGATATTGTTCGCGGCAGACATCCGCTTATCGACCAAAACGTAGTTGTACCCGTTTCCGTAAAACTCGGTCAAGGATATAAATACTTGCTTATTACGGGTCCTAATACAGGCGGAAAAACCGTAACGCTCAAACTTACCGGACTTTTAACGCTTATGACGTTGTGCGGATTATATATCCCCGCCGGCGAAGGTTCGAAAATAGCAGTATTTAACAACGTTTTTGCGGACATCGGCGACGAACAGAGCATTGAACAAAACTTATCGACTTTTTCTTCACACATAAAAAACATCATCGACATTACGAAACGCGTTGACGACAAATCTCTGGTTTTAATTGACGAAATAGGCGCGGGGACCGATCCCGAAGAAGGGGCGTCTTTGGGATTAGCCGTACTCGAATACTTGCTTAAAGCGGGTAGTTACGGCATTATCACAACGCATTATTCCAAGTTGAAAGAGTTTGCCATGACCGAAGATTTAATAGAAAACGCTTCGATGGATTTCAACCCGGAAACGTTTGCGCCGTTGTATAAATTAAACATAGGCATCGCGGGTAGTTCAAACGCTATCGAAATCGCAAAAAGATTAGGTATACCCGACAATATTTCAACGCGCGCTTACAACCTTTTAAGCGCGGGAAAAGTTGATTTTGAAAACGTTTTGAGAGAAGCCCAAAAATCCAAACACACCGCCGACAAATTGACGCAAGAATTGTCGGGAATAGAAAGCAGTAAACGTCGGGAACTTGAAAAAATCGAACAGGAACGTTTAAGACTTGAAAACGAAAACGCAAAAATCAAGGAAAAGGCTCGGATTCAAACAAGAAAACTAATCGACGAAAAACTTGACGAAGCGCAAGAAATATTAGACGCGATGAACGAACTTTTATCCAAAGACGTTTTGAATATCAGTGATAAAATAACGGCTAATAGTTTAAAGAAAAAACTGGAAAACGTTTTGTATACCGACAATAACGACTCAAATCCTTTAAGCGAAGAGTTGACGAAACTTAACGAAAAAGATTTAAAGGTTGGTCAAATCGTTTATATTCCGGCTTTCGGTCTTGAAGGCTCGATTGCCAAACTTAACGCAAAAAAACACGAAGCGGATGTTGTCGTAGGCAACATGCATTACACTGTAAAGGCTACCGAATTGTATTCAAAAATCGTTAAAAACACCGAAAAGAAAAAAGACGCCAAAGCGAATTATTCCGTTAAACGTACTAACGACGTCAATACGCTCAAAGTAAACGTCATAGGTCAAACGGTTCTCGACGGCGTCGAAACGGTCGATCGGTTTATTGCTTCGGCAAGAATAAACGGTTATGACGAAATAAGAATTATTCACGGAAACGGCACGGGAGCGTTAAGAAAAGGCATACACGATTATTTAAAGCACTCAAAAGACGTTTTAGAGTACCGTTTAGGCGGTTACGGAGAAGGCGGAACGGGCGCAACCATAGTAAAATTAAAAAAATGATAAAATCCGCTTTATTTTGACACGTTATTGTGTTAAAATAAATAGGCGAGGTAATTTATGCAAGATATTTTTTATGAAGAAACAGTAAACGATCATAACGCCCAAAAATCAAGACGCAAATATTTAACGTTTAAAATTATCGGTATAATATTTTACGTATTAGGCGCCGTTTTGTTTGCGCTGGGCTTTTTCTCTTGCTCGTTTACTCCGACAAAATCTTTTAAAAACAGCGTCATAGGACTGCTTTTATTGTTTTTCGTTCCGTCTATTCTTTTCTTTTTAGGCGGATTCTATTGCCAAAAGATAAAATATAGATTCGCGCTTTCTTTCGATTATACGTTTGTTTCCGGCTCCGTAAGAATAGCGAAGGTTTTGAACGGCGTTAAACGAAAACCCGTAGTCAATTTCGATTCTTCGAGCATTATTCAATTAGGGCTTGTCGGGAGCGAAACTTACGAAAAATACGCATCACAAAAAGAATTTAAAAAGATTTTTGCAACACCCAACAGCGAACTCGCCGATGATGAAAATAAAGATTTTTATTATTTGGCAGCAACGGTTGAAGGTGAGAAAAAACTCGTTATAATAGAATGTACCGAATTATATTTGGTAAATATTTTAAAGTTCTCGAACAAATCTATATTAGAAAAAGACTTTGTATCGACTAAAAAGAAGAAAGAACAAGTATGATTTATTTAGATAACGCGGCAACTACAAAACCGTCGAAATATGCGCTTGAAAAAGCAAGTAAATATAACGACGAATATTTTTACAACCCGTCCGCATTGTATCACGGCGGAATCGCAGTCAAAACCGATTTAAAACAAACCCGCGATAAAATACTAAACTTTTTATCGACGACTAAACACGAAGTCGTTTTTTGTTCTTGCGGTTCGGAAGCAGACAATACGGCGTTATTCGGTTTCATCAAACACGGAACGCTCGTTACCACAGAAGGCGAACATTCCGCCATCTATAAAAGCGCGAACGAATTAAAAACAAGGGGACATAACGTAGTTTTTTGCAAATTACTTCCCGACGGAAGAGTCGACGAGCAAGACTTATACAAAAAAGTCAGCGACTTTAAACCAAGTTTAGTATCCGTAGTTCACGTCAACAACGAAACGGGCGGAATCAACGATATATCGAAAATATCAAGAAAAATCAAGGAAATCTCGCCAAAAACGATATTCCACAGCGACGGCGTTCAGGCGTTTGGAAAAATCAAGTTTGTACTGAACAAGGAAATCGATTTGTATTCGATAAGCGCGCACAAAATAGGCGGGCTTAAAGGCGTCGGCGCACTGATAAAAGAGAAAAGTTTAACTTTGCCGCCTTTGATATTCGGCGGCGGACAAGAAAACGGACTTCGTAGCGGTACGGAAAACGTTTTCGGCATAAAAGTAATGGAATACGCTCTTGAAGAACGCGCGACGAATTTTACAGATAAGTTTAACTATGTTTCGTCCTTGAAGAAAAAGTTTTACGACCTTTTAAACAAAGAGGACTTCACTTTGATTTCGGGCGAAGCCTCTACTCCTTACATTCTGACCGTTTCGGCAAAAGGGCTGCGCGGAGAAGTTATTATGCACGAACTTGAAAAGTACGATATCATCGTAGGCAACGGTTCTGCTTGTTCGTCCAAAAACAGATATTCGAGAATTGTTTCCGCATGCGGCTATTCAAACGACGTCTTGGACGGACTGATAAGAATTAGTTTTTCTATCGAAAACACTACGGATGAAATAGAATACGCGGCAAACAAATTAAACGAAGTAGTTACAAAACTGAAAAAAATAATGTTATAGGAAACAGTATGGAAGCAGCAATTATTATACGTTACGGAGAAATACATTTAAAAGGTAAAAACAGGGGCTATTTTGAAAAGATGCTTATAAATAACATAAAAGCGTCTTTAAAATCTTTTAATTACACGTTTTTACCTATGCATTGCAGATATTTAATCGAAGATTACGATCCTATGGACGAAGAATTGATTCTCGAAAAATTATCCAAAATACCGGGCATTCACACTTTCAGCAAGGCGTTCGTAACAAAAAACAACGAAGAAGAAATCACCGAATGCGTTTTGTCTATATGCAGCGAACGAGAAGGCTCTTTTAAAGTACACACTAACAGAGCGGACAAACATTTCCCGATACAATCAATGGATTTTTCCGCAAAATTAGGCGGAAAAATATTAGAACGGTTCAACAAGACGTTAAAAGTCGATATAAAGGAGCCGGATTTCGTCGTTGATATAGATATAAGAGAAGACGGCAGAACGTTTATTTACACCGACACGATACACGGACTCGGCGGTATGCCGAACGGTTCGGCCGGACACGGAATGCTTTTGATTTCGGGCGGTATAGACAGTCCAGTTGCCGGTTATATGATGATGAAACGCGGTATGAAACTTAACTTCATACACTATCATTCTTATCCTTATACGGGTGAAGCGGCAAAACAAAAGGTAATAGATTTAACAAAAATCATTTCGGATTACAACGGCGGTGCAAATCTCTACGTCGTGTCGTTTACCCATATTCAGGAAGAAATACACAAAAAATGCCCCGAAGACCTTATGATTACCATGATGAGACGGTTTATGATGCGTATTGCGGAAAGTCTTGCTATAAAACTAGGCGACCAAGCGATTGTAACGGGCGAAAGTTTAGGACAGGTTGCTTCGCAAACGATTGAGAGTATGACTTCGTCCAACTCGGTTGTATCGATGCCTGTTTTAAGACCGCTTATCGCTTACGATAAACTCGACATTATCGAAATCGCAAGAAAAATCGACACTTACGACACTTCGATTTTACCTTATGAAGACTGTTGCACGGTATTTTTACCAAAGTTTCCCGCGATTAAACCCAAAATGGACAGAATACTTAAAGCAGAATCGAGACTGGACGTCGAATCGCTAATAAACGCCGCAATGGAAAATATAGAAAAAATCGAATTATAATTTTACAAATCGCTATCCCACCAGTTCTCGGGAATATAATGTTTAGGCGTCTTAACCTTTCCGACATCGTATTTTTCGCCGACGATTTCTTCGCCGTTATACACGATAAAGGGTATCAGATAATAAGAATATACCGAATCCGGCGACAAATCTTCGTCGATTACTCGTTCCGTTTTGCCGTTAAGCGAACTGTCGTAAATACAAACCGTGTTATTTTTAATAACTTTATAAAGTCTGAACTCATAGTTGTTTGCCACACATAAATTGATTTCAATTTCTTTTGCATTTACTGATAATTTTGCACTTGACACGGTTGGCTTTAAAACGTCTTTTAATGTCCTTGTGGGAAGGTTGGTTGACTTAAAATATCCGAATATTTTTTCAACTGACGAGTTTTTGCATTCAACTATTTCGTTAAAATTATCGTAAACGTATTTATCTATTTCCACTCGCGTTACGGATTGCGGTTTTCGTATATCGTCGGGGTTGTTATCCTTGTAAACGCTTTCAAATATGTTTCTTGCGATAAAAGTAGGGTAAGTCCCGCCGGTAACGTTGTTAGGCAGTTTTTCGTCTTTTGCAAAAAGTCTTACGCCGACGACGTAATCTTTCGTATATGCTATACATACCGCGTCGTCGTTTCCGAGTTTGTTACCGACCGTACCCGTTTTTGCGCCTATATAAAAATTAAGAAAACTTAATTTTTTAGCAGTACCGCTTTTTGCGTTTTCTCTAAGCATTTCACTTGTTAAAAACGCGGTATCTTTACCGAAAACTTTTTGCGGCGTTTCTTTTCTTTTGTACACTGTTTTACCTTCGGCGTTTTTAATTTCGTCGATATAACTGTTTTTATAGTAAAAACCGTCGTTAACAAAAACATCGTAGCACGAAGCAACTTCTTCAAGGCTTTGCCCGTTAGCGCTGCAACCCAACGCCAAAGACAGATTTTCGTCTTTTTCATAATCCAGCGTTAAATCAAACTTTTTCGCGTATTCTAAACTCTTTTTCGGCGTTAAAATATTCATCAATTTTACGGCAACGACGTTAGACGATTTTTTTAATGCGTCTTCGCAACTTATATAACCGTTATATTCGTCGTTGTAATTAGCGGGAGTATATCCGTTAAAATCAGTCTTTACGTCTTCGATTTTCGTTAGGGGTGATATAACGTTTTCTTCTATACAGGGAGCGTAAACCAAAAGGGGTTTTATAGCAGAACCTACGCTTCGGGAGATTTCGATATTACAACTGTTTATATTGCTCACGACTCGTCCCTTTGAGTTTATCACGACGATTTCGTAGTTACAGTTTAAATCGCAATCGTTAAACGCTTTCAGAGCGGTTTCGCAAAGGTTTTTATTAAACGAAGTATAAACCTTATATTCCGATATCGCGTTGGGATCGAAGCCGAGATTTTCAAGTTCGCGATATACTCTTTTAACAAAATAATTATTAAACGTTTTTGCTTCGCTTTTTCGTATTTCCGTTCGTTTTTGAATAGCGGACTCGTAAACGGATTTTTCGATATATCCTTGCTTGAACATACATTTCAACACCAGATTTCTTCTTTCAATCGCTTTATCGTAGTTGTTTGAAAGATAAGACGGGGCTTTCACTATTCCCGCAAGATACGCGCCTTCATCCAAACTTAACTTTTCGGGAAGTTTTGAAAAATATTTCATCGACGCATTCTTTATACCGTAAGTTCCTTCCCCGAAATATATCGTGTTTAAATACATCGTAAGTATTTCGTCTTTATCGAACTTTTTTTCAAGCAATATTGCGAGTTTCATTTCTTTAAGTTTTCTATTAACCGTCTTTTTGCTAGATAATTGCGTGTTTTTTACTAATTGCTGAGAAATAGTGGACGCGCCTTCCTTATAAGAAAAACTTACTATATTTTTTACCGTTGCTTTTAAAATCCGTTTATAATCCAAACCTTTATGACGATAAAATCTTTTATCTTCTATACTTACGAAAGCCTTTTTAACGTAATCGGGTATTTCGTCGCTGCAACACTTGTTTTGAGAGTCGTTTGTCGCAACGACCACGACTTCGTCGGCGTCGTCGTATATTTTAACGCCGCTGTTTACCGTGTTAAGGGCTTTAACGTTTAGTTTTTCTTTTACGGTAACGCAAAGGCAATATATGATAAATACGCTTCCTATAATAAATAAAATCGTAAATATTATAAGTAAAACATTTAATAATTTTTTCATAAAATTAGTATGATTTTTTACTTGTTTTTTATACTATAAAAATACATTGAGAGAGAATATGGACAAACATTACAAAATCGTTACGTACGGTTGCCAAATGAACGTACACGAATCGGAAAAAATTGCTTTCGTTTTAGAAAAAAAAGGATATAAACTTTGTGAAAACGAAAAAGATGCGGATATTATAGTTTTCAACACCTGCGCGATAAGAGAAAACGCCGAAGAACACGCTTTCGGGAACATCGGGGCTTTAAAACAAATCAAACGTAAAAAACCCGAGTTGATTACCGCGGTTTTCGGTTGTATGACTCAACAAAACGGCGTTGCGGAAAAATTACATAAAACTTTTCCTTGGGTCGATATTATTTTCGGAACGTACAACCTTGACGAATTTGAAGATTTGCTTAACAAAAAATTAGAAGGAGCAAAATCCGTCGTAGAAGTTTTGAATCGTGAAAAATGCGTAAATGAAAATATGCAATCATATCGCACGAGTTATCCAAACGGATGGGTAAATATTATGGAAGGATGCGATAATTTTTGCACTTACTGTATTGTTCCTTACGTTAAAGGCAGAGAAAGGAGCAGATTACCCGAAAACATCTGTTCCGAAGTCGAAGAATTAGTAAAAAACGGATATAAAGAAATAACTTTACTCGGTCAGAACGTCAACTCTTATGGTAAAGATTTGTCCGACAAAATCACGTTTTCAGAACTCCTTGAAAAACTTTGTCGTATTCCGGGAAAGTTCCGTTTGCGTTTTATGACGAATCACCCGAAAGATTTTAGTTACGACCTTGTTAAAACAATGAAAAAGGAAGATAAAATATGCAATTGTATTCATCTTCCCATTCAATCCGGTTCAAACGAAGTTCTTAAACTAATGAATAGAAAATATACGAGAGAAGATTACCTTGAAAAATTAGCGTATTTAAAACGAGAAATACCCGATTGCGCGGTAACTACGGATATAATGGTAGGGTTCCCGAAAGAAACGGAAGAAGATTTTAAAGACACTCTCGAACTTGTAAAACAAGCGAAGTTTTCTAACGCGTTTACTTTTATTTATTCAAGAAGAAAAGGGACCGTAGCCGACAAAATGGACGGGCAAATAGACGACGAAACGAAGAAAAGCCGCATTACCCGACTGATCGACGCGGTATCCGAAACGGCAAGGTCTTTATGTAAAGATTATTTGGGCAAAACGGTTGAAGTTTTGTGCGAAGGTTACGACGAAAAGAAAAGCAAATATTTAGGACGCGACGAATACGGCAGAATGGTATATTTTTCGTCCGACAAAGATTTGACGGGCGAATTCGTGAACGTACTTATAGATAAAGTAGGAGGAATTTCACTTTACGGTGAATTAGTTAACTGATGGCAAGATCCGAAATGATGACAAAATATCTCGCTTTGAAAGCAGATTACCCCGATTGCTTGGTCTTTTATAGATTAGGCGATTTTTACGAAATGTTTTTCGACGACGCGGTAAAAGCGTCCGAACTCTTGGATTTAACGTTAACGGGCAGAGATTGCGGCGACGGGGAACGCGCGCCGATGTGCGGTATTCCTTACCACGCTCTCGACGGATACCTTGCAAAACTCGTTAATTTAGGCGAAAAAATCGCTATATGCGAACAAATAGGCGATCCCGTAAAAGGACAAGTCATGCAACGGGAAGTCGTCAGAATAGTAACGGCGGGAACGTTGACGGAATCTCATTTAATCGACGAAAAAAGCAACAACTTTTTGGCTTCGATTTACGTCGACGACAAAGGGGGCGCAATTGCCTGGACAGACATTACTACGGGAGAATGTTTCGCTCAAAAGTTTGAAAAATCAAACGCGGTAGAACTGTTGTCGAATAAGTTGGTAATGCTTAATCCCGCAGAAATAATCGGCAACACAAAAACGTACGACCTATTCCAAAAACAACCGATAATTACTCATAAAGTCGTTAAAAACGTAACGCCTATCACCGACTATTATTTTTCAAGCGATTCTGCCGAAAAAATGATAAAAGAACAATTTAACGTTCTATCTCTCGACGGTTTGGGACTTACCGACAGTTACTTGATTTCAGTTTGCGGTGCGCTTCTTTCTTATATTAAAGACACGCAACGGCATACGATGAAGAATATATCGAAAATAGATATAATCGACGTCAACAACTTTATGAAACTCGATTCGACGGCAATCAGAAATCTCGAACTCGTCAAAACGAGTTACGGCGGAAAAACGTACGGCTCGCTGCTTTGGTTACTTGATAAAACCAAAACGGGTATGGGGGCAAGAACGCTTAACTCGTGGATACTGAATCCTCTTATCGATCGAGATAAAATACAAGAAAGATTAGATTCCGTCGAAGAATTGTTTAACACCCCGTTGATACGACAAGGACTATCGGAACTGTTAAAAAGCGTTAAAGACATCGCAAGGTTGTCAAACAGAGCCGTAAACGGCAACATCACGCCGAAAGACTGTATCGCACTCAAAAACTCGTTAATGGCAATTCCTAGTTTAAAGTTTCAACTTGCCGCTTTATCATCCGACCTTCTCAACAAAATAAACGCAAGTATCGATCCGATAGAAGATATTTGCGATTTGCTTGAAAAATCAATAACTACCGAAGACACGCCCGCAAACACGAAAGTGGCGGGGTTTATTGCAAAAGGGTACGATAAAGAGTTGGACGAATGCAGAAACATTCGCGACGGCGGGACGATGCTTATCAGCAAAATGGAGCAAGAAGAACGCGAAAAAACAGGTATTAAAACTTTAAAGATACATTATAATCGCGTATTCGGATACGGAATCGACGTAACAAACTCGTTTAAAGACATGGTTCCGCCGCATTACGTTCGCCGTCAAACGCTTGCAAACGCCGAGCGTTACGTTACGGAAGAGTTAAAAGTTTTAGAAGAGAAAATACTTACGAGCACCGACCGCGCGCTAAAAATCGAACAACAATTATATAAGGAAATCGTTGATAAAATCGCAAGCCGATTTACGGCTTTTAAAAACACGGCTTACGCTATCGGCGTACTCGACGTGCTGGTTGCTTTCGCTACGGTTTCAAGAACATACAGTTACTGTAAACCTAATATTTTACCCAGCGGAAAACCGCTTAATATCGTCGACGGCAAACATCCCGTTTTGCTGGCAATTTCCAAAGAACAATTCGTACCCAACGACACTTTTTTGGACAACGGCGACAGCCGAACTATGATAATAACGGGGCCTAACATGGCGGGTAAAAGCACGTATATGCGACAAGTCGCTTTAATTACGCTGCTGGCGCATATCGGTTGTTTTGTGCCTGCAAAAGAAGCGGACGTGCCTGTTACCGACAAGATTTTCACGAGAGTAGGCGCAAACGACAACTTGATTTTCGACCAAAGCACGTTTATGGTAGAAATGACTGAACTTTCGTATATTTTGCTTAATGCCACGAAAAACAGTCTTATTATTCTCGATGAAATCGGTAGGGGGACAAGCACTTACGACGGGCTTTCCATTGCATGGGCGGTTATCGAATACATAACTCAGAATATCGGCGCGAAAACTTTGTTCGCAACCCATTACCACGAACTCACCGAACTCGAAGGCAAGATGGAAGGCGTTAAAAATTATAAAGTTACCGTAAAGGAATACAACAACACCGTAATCTTTTTAAGAAAGATTATGCGTGGCGGAGCAAACAGGAGTTTCGGTATCGAAGTAGCGGGACTTGCCGGCGTACCCGCAGCCATAACTTCAAGAGCAAAAGTGCTTTTAAAACGCCTTGAAAACACTTATAAAAACATAAATATTAACGCAACACAACCGATTGAACAAGAAAAGCCGCAATTAAGCGAAGTAGAGAGAATTATTAAAGATATCAATATCAATAATTTAACGCCTATGAACGCTTTTGACATCTTGCATGATTTACAACAAAAAATTAAGGATAATTAGTATATGATTAATCTATTAGACAGCAGTGTTTACAATAGAATATCGGCAGGCGAAGTCGTTGAAAAACCCGCTTCCGTCGTTAAAGAGTTGGTTGAAAACTCTATCGACGCCGGAGCGAAACACATAACGATTGAAATTATCGGCGGCGGTATCGATATGATCAGAGTTATAGACGACGGCGCAGGCATTGACAAGGACGATTTGAAAAAAGCGTTTTTGCCACATGCAACGAGCAAAATATCTTCTGCGGACGACCTTGAAACAATCACGACGTTAGGGTTCAGAGGAGAAGCGCTTGCAAGCATCGCTTCCGTTTCGAGAGTTACGGTTACGACTAAAACCAAGTTTGAATCGGTAGGGTCCAAACTTCACATCGAAGGCGGTGTTATGGGAGAAATAACCGTCGGTTCTACCATAAAAGGTACGGAAATGGTAGTTGAAAACTTGTTTTTCAACACTCCCGCAAGAGCAAAGTTTTTGAAAAAACCGAAAAGCGAAGAAAACGACGTTACCGATATAATTCAAAGATTAGCGATTGCAAATCCGAGCATTGCATTTACTTATACGGCAAACGATAAACTCGTTTTAATGGATTTCGGATTAGGTCTTGACGACGTTATTTTAGGCGTTTACGGTAAAGACTTTTTAAGCGATATGTTTTTCGTCCGAAAAGAAAAAAACGATATGACGATACACGGCTATATCAGCAACGTAACGTTTACAAAATCAAACAGAACGTACCAAACCATTATACTTAACGGAAGGTATATCGTAAACCAAACCATTTCTATGGCGATTGCAAACGCCTATCAATACGCTTTGGTATCAAGGACGTATCCCGCCGTTATTCTATATCTCGAAATGGATCCGTCGCTTTACGACGTAAACGTTCATCCGAGCAAAAACGACGTACGATTCGTCGACAAAAAAGCAGTGTACGATTTGGTTTATCATGCCATTCAGGATAGAATCAATCAATACGTTTACGAAAAATCTTGCGTTTTTACGGGCAATACGGAAGAGTTGGAACGCATTAAAAAAGAAGAGCAGGCTTTAAAGCATCCGATTCAAGAAGTGCCGAAAGGCAGAAAAGTGCCTCCCGACAATCATTCTTCGTTATATAAAAAATACCAAACGGACGAAACGTACAAAGCAGAAATAGACGCTATGCGCGCAAACAATCAACCGACGCCTATCGATTATTATATCGAATACGCGGAAAAAACACCGCCCGACGAACACGAAGCGTTTCCGACCCTTGACGGCGGGTTTGTTTCGGGATATCTGAATCCTGATTACTTCCCGACAGTACATCCGCAAAAGTTTTATAACGACGCCTTACAGGAAGACGCGCGTTTAGAAGCGGGGCGTCAGGAATTACTCAATACTTACACGGAAGACTTTACGAAAATCGAACCGCTTGCAACCGAAACGAGAGAAGGGTACGTTATTTTAGGTCAAGTATTCAAAACGTATCTTTTCTTAGAGTTTCCCGACTATTTATTGATTATCGATCAACATGCTGCTCACGAAAGAATGCTTTTTGACGGCTTTATGAGCAAAATCAAACAAAAGCTTCTCATATCGCAACCGCTTTTATTTGCCGAAACAATAAAAGCAAACCCCAAAGAAGCGGAGTTTTTGCGTGAAAAACTCGATTATATACGAGAACTCGGCATAGATATAGAAGATTTCGGTAACGATTCTTTTAAAATAAACGCATTACCCCTGGAACTCAACGAAATCGATTTGAAAAAGTTTTTCAAAGACATTTACAACGACATGAACGCATTGCACGTCGAAACGGTTCCGGACATTATAAGAAGAGAACTCGCGAAAAAGGCTTGTCGTTCGGCAATTAAGGCAGGGGATTTTTTAACTCAAAGAGAAATCGCCGCTCTCGTAGATTTGCTTAAAGGGGATTTTACTTTACGTTGCCCGCACGGCAGACCTATCGCAATAAGAATCCCTCAAACGGATCTTGAAAAATGGTTTAAACGTATAGTATGAAAGAAACTGTTATTATTTGCGGCTCGACTTGCAGCGGAAAAAGCAGTCTTGCCGTAAACGTTGCCAAAAAACTCAATACCGCTATTATTTCGGCTGATTCTATGTGCGTTTACACCTATTTTAATATAGGTACGGCAAAACCGTCCGAAAAGGATTTATCAGAAGTAACTCATTACATGATTGACGTTGCCGATCCGTTTAAACCGTTTTCGATTGCCGATTATAAAAACGCCGCCGAGCCTATCGTAAACGATTTGATTTCAAAAAATAAAAATCCCGTCGTTTGTGGCGGAACGGGATTTTATATCAATTCTTTAATTTACGATATGAGTTACGGCAACGGTGGGGAAAACCCCGAAATACGCGAAAAACTCAAACGCGAAGCGGACGATTTCGGCGCGGATTATTTATGGAATAAATTATATGAAATCGACGAAATATCCGCAAAGAACATTGAAAAAAACGACTCAAAAAGAGTAATAAGAGCGTTGGAGATATTTTATTCGACGGGAACAAAAAAATCGGATATAAAAGACACGCTTACCCCGAAACGCCCGTATAAAGCGTTTTGCATAGATTTTCCGAGAGCCGAACTGTACGAGCGAATCAACGTCCGCGTTGACGAAATGATAAGCAATGGTTTAATCGACGAAGTGCAAACTTTGATAAATAAAGGATTAACCTTACAAAACAACGCTATGCAAGGCATCGGCTACAAAGAGATTTACGCTTATTTAAAAGGCGAAACGACTTACGAAGATTGCATTGAATTATTAAAACAAAATACTCGCAGATACGCAAAACGACAAATAACTTTTTTTAAAAAACTCGACGGGCTTATTCATCTCGATCCGAAACTCGGCGTAGACGGAATGACGGAAATCATCATAAACAGTTTGGGAAAATAAAAGAGAAGCCGCTTTTTCGGCTTCTCTATAAATCAAAACTTTCTGTACAATCCTACTACTTTCCCGAGTATTTCTACTCCTTCTTCGTAAACGAAGTCGCTCATCGAAGAGTTTTCGGGATGTAAAATAATTTTGCCGTCTTTTCTGTAAAATCTTTTTACCGTCGCTTCTCCGTCTATCATTCCGACGACGATATCGCCGTTGTCGGCATAATTTCTTTGTTCTACGATAATAACGTCTTTATCGTAAATGCCCGCTTCAATCATACTTTCTCCGCTGACTTTCAGCATGAAAAGTTTATCGGCCATTCTTGAAAACTCGGGCGGCAAGGGGTAGTATCCGTCAACGTTTTCTATCGCGGTAATAGGAACGCCCGCCGTAACTTTGCCAACGACAGGGACTTCTCTGTAATTATTTTTGCCCGCAACGGTTATAGCACGTTTTTTTAAAGGCGATTTTACTAAAAGCCCTTGTTCGATAAGCGCGTTGATATAACTATATACCGTCGCCGTAGATTTGATACGACAATTCGCGCAAATATCACGAACGGAAGGCGGGTATCCGTAATCAGACGAATAATCTTTTATGTATTCAAAAACTTCAACGATTTTTTCTTCGTGATTAAGCATTTTTATTCTCCCCGATACTAAAAACTAATTATATAATAACACACATCAGACGATATGTCAAACAAATGTTTAAAAAAATAAGGAAGGTAATTTTTATGAAAAAAGGTCAAGTTTGCGTTTTAGACGACGATAAAATCTGCGACGAGTGCGGAGAGTGCGACAGATGCGATCTCGATCCGCAAAAAATATGCGATAATTGCGGAAAATGTATCGAACCGACTAATAATTTTAAAATTATCAAAATCACCGGCATACAAAAAGACGAGTCGTAATTAACGGCTCGTTTTAAACTTTTTAAGCATATAAAGATTTTCTTTTGCAATCACTATTTTCGCTTCCAGACCGTCGTCGTTATACTTTTCGTAGGTTACCGATACGTTCGGAAGCATTTTTTTATATTCCCCGATTTGCGTAAACGGTACGAGCAGTTTAACGGTATAATAATTGTTTGAAAAGAAAGAGTTGATTTTACGTTTTAACTTTTCAAGCCCGTCGCCTGTTTTGGCGGATATATACACGGCGTTTCTATCGATTTCTTCAAGATTTTTAATGCAATCGCATTTATTGTATACGGTAATTACGGGAACTTCGCATTTTAATTCTTTAAGAGTGTTTAAGGTTACTTCCGTTTGTTTATCGGGTTCGTTAGTAATATCCGCAACGCATAAAATCAAATCGGCATTCAACGCGCTTTCTAGCGTAGATTTAAAAGCTTCTATCAAATCGTGCGGAATATCGCTTATAAACCCGACGGTATCAACCAAAACGATATCCGTATTTTCAAGTTCGAGTTTACGGTAGGTCGTATCCAAAGTCGCAAACAACTTGTTTTCGGCGTATACGGTTGAGTCCGTCAAAGCGTTTATAAGAGTGGACTTTCCCGCGTTCGTATATCCCACGATAGAAACCGTTTTAAGATTTATCTTCTTTCGCCTTGCAGTTTGAAGATTTCGCCTTGTTTTCAAATCTTTGAGAGATTGTTCGAGATGTTTGATACGAAGCCTTATATGGCGTCTATCCGTTTCAAGTTGCGTTTCTCCCGGTCCGCGAGTTCCGATACCGCCACCCAAACGGGATAACGCTTCGCCTTTGCCTTTAAGCCGCGGGTAAATATAATTGAGTTGAGCGAGTTCTACTTGAAGTTTGCCTTCCAAAGTGGTTGCTCTTTGCGCGAAAATATCCAAAATCAACGTCGTTCGGTCAATTACTTTAACACCTAACGCGCTCTTGACGTTCAAAAGTTGAGATGGGGTCAGTTCCCCGTCGTACACTACCACGTCAACGTTTTTGTCTTGCAAATCGTTTTTGATTTCATCGAGTTTTCCTTTACCGATAACGGTTGCGGGATTTATTTCGCGAACGAAAGGGGTTATTACTCCGACGAACTCCGCGCCGTCGCTTTCTATAAGGTTTTTAATCTCTTCCGCCTTATAATCGATTTTTTTCTTTTCATCTTTATCGAATACGGGGACGACGGCATAAACGCGCTCAACTGTCGTTAGTTCTTCGGTATTATCTATCATTGTCGTCTTCTCCGGGGTATTTTATGTATTGAAGCGCAAGTTTTCTACGGTCTTCGTCTATTGCCGCGTAGTGTTTTCTCGTGGTGTTTATGTCTTTATGCCCCAAAAAATCTGCTACCATATAAATATCGCCCGTGTTTTTATATAAGTTCGTACCGAACGTGCTCCTTAATTTATGCGGACTTATTTTTTTAAGCGGCGCGGATATTTTCGCATATTTTTTTATTATATTTTCCACGGCTCGCGTCGTGATACGCTTGTTTTGTAAAGATAAAAACAGTGCTTTTTCGTCTTTTGAAACCTTAGGATTATTGTTTCTTTGATATAGATAGGGGAACATTACCCGTTCGATAGGTATATCGTAATACAAAATAGTACGATTACCGCCTTTTCTCGTTATAACGAAACTACGAGTTTTTAAATCAAAATCGTCAACGTCTAACCCGACCAACTCGCTTACGCGGATTCCCGTTAAAAGGAAAAGGGTTACGATAGCCATATCTCTCATTTCGGTCAAAGCGTGATAATATTGCTGCCTTTGAGATAACCCGTCCCCGAAACGTACCGTATCCAACATTTTTTTAGACTCGTCATCGTCCAACCGGATTATTTCCTTGTCGTGTAATTTGGGCGACGTAACTTTTGAAGTAATGTTTTGATCGATTTTTTCTTTATTGTAAAAGTATCTGAACATAGAACGAAGACTGGCAAACTTTCGCGCTTTCGCGTTTTCGTTACAATTTCTTTCAACGCCTTCAAAGGTATACGAACTTAAATAACTTAAAAACTCTTCTATATCGCTTGCTTTCAAAAAGTTTATATCTTGAATCGTTAAATCTTGAATTTGCAGTTCTTTAAACTTCGTTTTACATAAAAAATCAAAGAATATACGCAAATCGTAACAATAATTCAATCTGGTAAGGGGAGTCGTATGCGTTTCTATACCTACCAAAAACTCTTTTGCAAACTTCGGCATATCTTCGAGCATTGCGCGTATTCTCTTCATACAGTTGTCGTTTCTTTGTTGAATGTAGACTTTTTCCATAACAGTTTTCTTTCTTTTTTTATTATTATACCCCAAATTAACTAAAATGTAAATAATTCCCGTAAATCTTTTATAACAAAATACTTTTTCTGCCTTTACAAATCATAATTACTGTGCTAAAATGTATTTATGGGCAAACCGATTATTTTAACGTTACCGTTACGCGTCATAATTTTTACACAAAGATATATTCCGCATCCGAAAGTATGTCTTTTAAGCGACAATTATGACGAATTATTAGACGGATTGTACAATTACATAATAACTTACGGCGAAAGTGAATACTTATACAAAAATTATCGGTACGTAAAACTGCAAAACGAGTTCGGCAGCGTCGCGGAAGAAATATACGAAATCGTGTGGTTACATAAGTACGCGCCTGACGAAGCAGAGTACGTTCGCAACGCCGCATATAAAAAATATTTAGGGAAAATCTATAAATATTATAGGGGACGATTGAAAAATCCGCCCAAACCGTATAGTTTTAAAACCCGACCGAAAACGATTCTCATGTTGCCTGTTTATGAAAAACTTTTAAAGAAGAAGGGATTACCGCCCGATTACAACATGGAAAAAGAAGAAGATACCTATGACGCAAAACAAGCAAGAAGGGTAAAATATCTGCTTGAATTAGATACTAAAAATAACATGGCAAAAGCCCATAACAAAAAGGTGTATCAATATTTTGCCGAAAAGGTAGGGGTAGACTATGACGAAATCAAAGATGATTTGGAAAAATTGATCAATCCGCCCGTAACGAAATACTTTTCACCGAACACGCAGGTAGGGTATTACGATTACAATACGGGAAGCGTCGTCGACCAAATCGAACGCGACAAACAAAAGTTGATTGAAAACGAAGATTACTATTATGAAAAATACATCAAAAAGAAATAAGGTATTCCGAAAGGGATACCTTTTAAAATATTTATAAAAAGTCGTTTTTTAAGACAAGTTTTTACACGAAATTGCCAAAAAGGAATGACGGTGCGCTCTTTTCACAGCGTTCAACTCGACACATATCCTATTCGTAAAACACAAGTTTTACGAACAGTTAATGATTTTGCACGTATTTTTCAAACAATATAATTATCAAGTAATTCATAAGAATTATAAACGCGTTTATGCTTAACGTAATACTGATTGCGTCATTGCATTTATTGCATCTCCGACTTTTTAATCACACACGCTGTCGTTTGTAAACTAATTACGTATTTATACAAATTCGGTATATGCAATTTTGTTTTTTCTTAAAAAAATCAGCCCGAATATTTTAATCGCACACGACGCTCATCGAAAACTATTTGCTTTTTATTGAACGTTTTTAATATTAAATATTCCTGAAAAACACTTTGCCGTTGCGTTTTTATTGTTGCTACCGCCAACCTTTTAGTCTTTTACGCCGTTCATTGTAAACTATTTGCTTTTATTAGATAATATCGGCGTTTTAATAATTGTTTATGTCTGACATAATTTATATGTTTTAATCTTAAAAAATGATAAAATTGTCTTGACAGTTCTTTTTTTATGTAATATAATGATAAAAAACAACGTTTTGGAGACATTTATGGAAAATTCTATAAATAGCGATATTATTCGCGGTCATATCGATACGATAATTTTAAATACGCTTTTAAAAGAAGATAAATCCGTAAATAAAATCATCGACGAAATATCTCAGAAAAGTCAAGGCGAGTACGAAATCAAACAAGCCACCCTATACAGTAGTTTAAAACGCTTGGAAAACGACAAATACGTTCGCGCTTATTTTAACGACACCGATGATTTGGGCAGGCGTAAGTTTTACAACTTAACCGAAAAAGGAAGATCTTACGTCGAAAACAACTTAAAAAGTTGGAATTATTCCAGAAAAATCATCAATGAGTTATTATCGGCAGACGCAGATAACGATATAAACGAAAATATCGATTCGATTCGCAAAAAAGACAAAAACGAAGCGAGTCGACAGCAACCGATTTTTGAAGAAAAAGTTTCAGAAACGTCTGCGACGACAACCGAAAAAAACGTAAACGAACCGGAAATTGCCGATTTCAGCGTCAGACAAGCGAAATTAGAAGAAACGTTATTAAAAAAACAACAGGAAATTAAAAACGAAGAGTCTTACTCGAATATCGACAACGATGAAGCGATAAATTACAGGCAAGTAATTCAAAACATAATCGCAAAATCGGCAGTCGGTTCTAACGCCGACGAAGATCCCGTCGTTTATAAAAACAATACGGCCGAAGAACCGAAAATCAACGTTAAAAAAGCCCCTATCTCACAATCCGTAAACAAAATCAACCTGAACGATCTCACACAGCTCTCTCAATCGAGCGGAATTAAAGTCAGAGTTTCGTCAAAAGAAAAGGTTAAAGATATCGGCAACGTTTTGATAAACAAATTGATAACTTGTTCATCGTGGCTGATATATCTCGTATTTATAGCAGAAATACTTGTTTTAGCGTTTTCAATCGATTCGTCGGCAAGAGTTTCATCGAGCGTTTATTTGATATCGGCATTCGTCGGATTATTATTTCCTATCGTATCGACGATTTGTTATGTCAGACGACCCAAAAAATCAATAAGCAGATTAGCAAACGCAAAAACGGTTTTCGTTTCGACAGCGTTAGTAATTTTCAATATAATTCTAATATTTTTAGCGGTAATTTTACTTGCGGAACTAGATTTAAGCATTTATAGAAACATTATTTTATATATAGTATTCCCCGCGGTGGTTCTCATCGACATTCCGCTATACTTTATAATCAAATACAAACTTTTAAACACGTTTAAGTTTTACATAAAATAATCGTTAAAATAAGCAAACTCCTAACAAAATCGTTAGGAGTTTTTATTTTACAGTTTCATTAAATATGCAATTTCGTCAGGGCGCAATTTTCTTACTTCACCCCTGTTCAATCCGGAAAGTTTCAATTCCCCTATCTTAATACGTTTTAAAAACACTACGTTTTTATGCACTGTCTCGAACATTTTACGAATCTCACGGTTTCTGCCTTCCGTAACAGTTACGTAAAACTTTGAAAACTCTTTATTACGTTCGATAATCTCGATTTTGCATTTATTTAACTTTCTACCGTCGACATACACGCCGTTTCTTAAAGCATTCAGCGATTTATCATCAATAAAGCCTTCGATTTTTACCGAATAAGTTTTCGTAATCCGATTAACGGGATGCGTAAGTTTATATGTAAGTTCGCCGTCGTTCGTAAAAAGTAAAAGTCCTTCCGAATCGTAATCGAGCCGCCCTATCGGGTACAGCCTTTTATGAGTAGACGGCAACAATTCCATAACGGTTTTTCTTTCTTTTTCATCGCTCACCGTACAAACGTAACCTTTCGGTTTATTCATCATATAATAATCAAACGAATCTGGCTTTCCGACGACTTTGCCGTCGCATACGACCAAATCGTTTTCAACGTCGACGTCATCGCCCAACTTAGCCACGTTACCGTTAATCTTAACCAACCCGTTTTGTATCATTTCATCGCACTTACGCCTGCTGGCAACGCCCGCTTCGGCAAGATATTTATTTATTCTCATAACACACCTTTAACTTTTGTTTACATTAGATATAGTAAAGATATTTTGCGAAAAAATCAAGCGATTTGCAATATAAAACTTAATTTCTCCTATTATATCCCCAAAGTTTATCGGTAAACTCAATTTTTCCGGATAATCGTAAAGAATGTCGACCTTGTCTATTTCGTCGGTTTTTAAAGGCAAATAAACGTCTTTATCACACTTTATAATACATTTTTTATCAGTTCCTTCTACTTTTACCGCATCTATTATAAGTTCGGAATCAAACACTTTTACCATTTCGTAATTATCGTACCCGTAATTGAGCAACTCTTCCGAACGTTCCCACATATCGCCGCAGTTCAGCACGACGCATATAAGTTCCATACCGTTCCGCCGCGCCGAACTCACCAAACATCTGCCGGCTTTTTTCGTAAAACCCGTTTTTATCCCGTTCGCCCCGTCGTATAAATAAAGCATTTTATTTTTATTTACAATATTTTTTTCGGTTTTAGACGTCTGTTCCGTAATTTTATACGACCGACTCGCTACAATTTTGCTAAAAATTTCGTTTTCCATAGCATACGCAGAAATCAAAGCCAAGTCGTAGGCAGTCGTATAATGATTATCGTCGGGTAATCCGTGCGGGTTTGTAAAATGGCTGTCTTTTGCTCCGATTTTATTAGCCAAACAGTTCATCAACTCACAAAAACCGTCCAAACTTTTGCCAACGTATAACGCAAGCGCAACCGCGCAATCGTTTCCCGAACGCAGCATAAGTCCGTACAATAAATCCAAAACGGTATATTTTTCGCCGCATTTCAAATATACGGACGAGCCTTCGATGTTCGTCATTCGTTCATCAATTACAACGACGTCGTTTAAATCGGCGTTTTCTATTACGGTTATTGCCGTTAAAATCTTGGTCGTGCTTGCCATAGGCGATTTTTTACGCGAATTGCAGTCGTAAAGCGTTCTTTTCGTACTTTTTTCAATGACAATTTCACCGCCGTAACTTTGAGCGAAACAAACGCTTTTACACCCGAAAAAGACAATCGTAACCGCAAAAGCAACGGTAATCAGTAACAATTTTTTAACCGTTCGCATTATTAAATCCCGTTATATACTCGGCTACAACATCAACTAATTTATCAACGCTGTCATTCGGTACGGATAAAAATCTATATTTACCGCTTTTGTCTTTAACTAAAAAACCGCTAGGTTTTATCGATACAATCGTACCGCTACCCGCGCTCATCGGATATGAACCTTTTTTAGCAAACTTTACTTCACCATATTCGCCACCGCCCGTTAAAAACGAAAACGTTATTTTGCTTATAGGAATTATCGTATCGTTATCGTTGCAAATAACCTTACCTATAACGGCGTTTGCGTTTACCATTTCAGCCAAATCTTTTATACTTGACGAAATTACTTTTTCTATTTTGTTTGAATTGTCTGTATTTTTCATATATTTTACCTAGTATCTTTTTAATTATAAATATTACAATCGTTAGCTTATTAAACAAAATCTTAATTTTTATGCTTAACTGAACTTTATCCGATTCGTTTATATAATATATCGACCGAACGTTCTTTTTAAAAGGTTTTCGATAATTAACGATCGGCAAAAACGTTTTCGATAAAATCGAAACGACCGTCAATATTATCATTTTCGTTTCAAAATTGTTCAACCCTCCGAAAACCAAATTCGCTTCGGCATCCGTCACAACCGCTTCGGTAGGCAGTTTGATTTTCTTTTTTAAACTTTCTTTTAAAGTTCTATAAAATATAAACACCGCTTTTTTATCGGTCAAATGTACGGCTATTCCGCCCTTTTCAAACGAAACGTACCCGCTTACGATTTTGATAATCCGAAAAAAATATAAAGCAAAACATATTCTTTTCACGTCTTTATCGTAAAAGACGTAACTTTCCAAAAATAACGGAAAAATCAAAATCAAAAAAGAAAAAGCCGCCCCGTAAACGTATATCACGAAATAAGTATACGCAACAAAGCGGTATTTATACAATTTATAAATAGTCCCTGCCGATATTCCGTAAGCACTTTATAAAAATATATTTACCTTATAAAAACGCCCGCAAACCGAAAACGTTTGCGGGCGTTAAAAATCTGATATTTTACTTAATAAAAACGCCCGCAAACCGAAAACGTTTGCGGGCGTTAAAAATCTGATATTTTACTTATAATTTAACAACGTCTTCACCATCCAAAAAGTCGGGAATCTCTTCTTCGCTAATATCGGGAAGTTCGTTTTCAAGATGGCCGATTGCGTCGACAACGTTCGTTTCGGCTGGCGTTTCCTCAACGGATTGCCCGTCGGGTTCTTGCGGTACGACGTCGCGATGGCTATTGTACAAGTCGACCGTCGTAAGATTTTTGAGTTTGGCAAGTCTGTCCATCAACTCGTTGTAATCGGGTAAATCGTCAAGACTTGAAATCTGAAATCGTTTTAAAAACTCGTCGGTGGTACCGTATAAAATCGGTTTACCTACGGCGTCTTTTCTTCCGACAGGTTCTATGACTTTAAGTTCGAGAAGTTTCATCATAGCGTAATCGCAGGATACTCCGCCTCTTATTTCTTCGATTTCAGTTCTTGTAATCGGTTGTTTATAAGCGATTATTGAAGAAACTTCCAACAAACTTTTTGAAAGTTCTTTTTCTCTTATGGGATTTAAAACGCTTGCGACTGCGCTTGCGTAATCGGGGTTGGACGCAAACTGTAATTTTTTGTTGAATGATAAAAGTTGTATTCCCGAATCCGCGCTATATTTTACTTTTAACCGTTCTACGCACTTGTTGATTTCCGCAGGCGTAACTTCAAGTTTTTCACATATATCCTGAATGGGAACGGCATTGCCCGAAACAAGTAAAATAGATTCAATTATATTCGTCAATTTCTCCAAGTTCTTCACTCCTGTCTTCGCGTAAAGTTATGGTAATATCTTCAAACGTATCCGTTTGTTCGACTTTTATGTATTGTAATTTTAACAATTCCAGCATCGCTTGAAACGTTGTAATAACTTCGTTTCTCGAAGTTATTTTGCCGAACAGTTCAAAAAAACTTATATGCTCGTGGTCGAGCAAAGTCGTTCTTATAAAATCGATTTTTTCTTTTACGGTAAACGCGTCTCTCGCTATTTCTTTATTGCCTATTTCAGCCGTTTGCCTTTCATCGATTCTAAGCAAAACGTGTTGAAATGCTTCTATCAACGCATCGAGATTAAACTCGTTATAAACGATTTTTACTTCTCCTACCGTCTTGTCGGGGTTTTTATAGAATCTGTTTACGTTTTCCTGATTTTTAAGTTTCTCGCCAGCTTCTTTGAGCATTTTATATTCTTCAAGATGTCTGAACAACGCTTCTTTCGGATCTTCTATATCGATATTTTCTTCTTCGGGTTGCGGCAATAATTCTTTCGCCTTGATTTCAAGCAAAATAGACGCCATGTTCAAATATTCGCTCGCTTTGTCCACGTCGATTTCGTCCAGACAACGTATGTATTCCAAATATTGTTCGGTTACGTCGGAAATAAAAATATCTCGTATTTCGATTTCCGCAGTTTTCACCAGATACAAAAGCAAGTCTAGCGGACCTTCAAAATTATTAAGTTTAGTCGTATAATCGACAACCGATTCAAACTCCGCCATTAAAAAATAAGCCCCCAAAACAGTTGGATAGGTATTAAAAGTTTACCGCCTAAATACGCTATCGTCAAAGATAAAATCTGCATATATCCGAATGCGTAATGTATTTTCGACATATATTCGCCGACAAAATCCAACGCAACTAAAACCAAAAGAAAATAACCGCTGTATTTTTCCATAAATACTCTGAACTTATTGTACGGTTTGGTAAACGCTTGAATAACCCTGAATCCGTCCAAAGGGTTTAACGGCAAAAAGTTAAACACCGCAAACACTACCGACATCATAACTATTCTGTATAAAGTTTGGTTTATTATGTAAAAAAATACGTTGCTACGATCTAACCGATAAGACAAAATCAATAAAGGATATACCAAAAACGCAGTTATGACGTTTGTCAAGACACCCGCGACGGCAACCCATAAACTGTCAAGCGTTCTATGTTTGAAATTATCGGGATTAACCACTACGGGTTTTGCCCAACCGAACCCGACCAAAACCATACAAATCAACCCTATCGGATCGAAGTGGCGTAAAGGATTGATTGAATATCTACCCATCATTTTAGGCGTCGGATCTCCGCTTTTAACGGCTGCGAACGCATGCGCGAATTCGTGCAACGGCAAAACGATAAGTAACGCTAAAAAAGAGCAAAGATATTTGATAACTTGTTCCATTTTTTCTCCTACAACAGTACGATTATACAATAAAACGGATACTTTTGCAACAAAAAACGCATATTTTGTTTCCGACTTTACATATAATGTAAAAGTTTAATAACAAAGAAAAACCGATTACTTAAAATAAACCGCGAAAGTTGAACGAAAAAATCGAACTTTCGCGGTTGTTTTGTTATTTTATTTTAACATTTATTTAAGTTTCCAGCCGTCGATTACGTCTTTTATATAATTGCAATAATTCTTTTTATTGACGTCTTCGTTCGACACGGCGTCTATTTCACCAACAGCAATCCCGTCAACGTAAACGGTCAATTTACCTACCGTATCACCGATGAAAATCGGTGCGTAAACTTTTTGTTCGGACACAAAATCTACGTCGACCGCTATTTGTTTACCTTTTTGGCAAAAATACGAAAAATCTTCTTTCGGTCTGATAATTACTTTATCTTTTTTACCGCCTTCGATTTTTGCGGTTATTTCAAGCGGCGTTTCTTTACTTAAAATAGTTTTTGAGCAAAATGAATTAAACGCGTTGTCGAACAACGTCGACACCTCGTAAAATCTTCTTTTACTTTCGGGCGCGCCTATAACTACCGTTATTAAACGCATATTATCTCTTTTTGCGGAAGCGCATAAACAATGCCCCGCTTCGGAAGTATAGCCCGTCTTTCCCGAATCGCAACCTTTATAAAATCTTATAAGCTTATTAGTGTTCGTAAGCCCGGTAACTCGTCCACCGGGATGTTTGATTTCGTCAGTCCAAATCGTAGAATATTTAAAGTATTCGCTATGTTTGATCAGTTCCGCAAACATGGTCGCAACGTCTTTTGCGCAAGAATATTGATTCGGCGACGGAAGTCCCGTGCAGTTTTCAAACAAAGTATCGCCCATATTGAGTTCAGCCGCTCTTTTGTTCATTTCTTCTACAAATGATTGCGTCGTACCGCAAACTTTTTCAGCCATTGCCACGCATGCGTCGTTCGCGGAAGCAATAGAAATGCTTTTCAACAAATCGTCAACGCTATATTCACCGTTTTCTTCCAGAAACACTTGCGAACCGCCCATACCCGACGCATTTTTACTCACGATAACCTTGTCGTCGGTATTCAGTTCTCCTTTATCGATTTTTTCGTAAAGCAATAACTGCGTCATTATTTTACACATACTCGCTATCGGCAAATGCTCGCGCGGATTTTTTTCATAAATAACCGTTTTCGTCGCGTAATCCATCTGATATGCGGATTTCGACTTTACCGTAAAGTTTTCGTCGGCAAACGCAACGGCGTTATTTGTAAAAAAACTTGCGACAAGCAACATAAACAAAATCAATAATTTTATCTTTTTCATTATTCGTCTCCTTTACGCAAGTATTTGTAAATTACAAAAAAATATTCGTTATGTCTAACATAATTATATAATATTTTCTTAGTAATTTTATAGTGTTTTTGAATACAAAACAATAAACAGTATTCTAACGATAAAAATCGATAAAACATAAATTGTTAAAGAGATTAAAAACAAAACGCCCGCCCTGAGCAATGCGATTTTTACCCGATTTGTTTCGCACGTTTTACTTACGTCCCCCGCCACAATAAAAGAAAAGACGTATATTGCGTTAAACAAAATCTCAAACGGCAACAAGAGAATCGCAAGCGCTAAAAAGTTTATCAGCCCTAATAGTTCATAAAATACAATAAACGTTTGCGTAAGCGCAAAACTTTTAACAAAACAGATAAAGACAACTATCGGCGACAAGTACTTACAAAAAGAAAACAATAAAACGAATATAAAATTGCACAAAATCGTCAAAGCGCCGCTTAATAATACCTTACCGATTTTTTCGTTTACGCAAACAAGCGAGTATTTTAAGAAGTATTCGTAATCCACTCCTTTAAAATACACGCCTGTCTTTTTTATCGTTATTCCCCCAACTGCCCCGATGAGGCTCACAATTAATAATATAATTGCAAAAACCTTTCTTCGTTTCAGAACGTCTGCAATCTCTATATATAAACTTTTAAGAGATAAGTTAAAAAACATCATAGAATAATATATGATATTGAATCGACAAATTATTCGTTTATCATATTTTCTATCGCTATTCCGAATCCCCTTGTCGGATCGTTTACAAAAACGTGCGTAATCGCGCCGACGAGTTTGCCGTTTTGGACAATCGGACTTCCGCTCATCCCCTGCACTATTCCGCCCGTTTCTTTGATAAGTTCTTCGTCGGATATTTTTATTACAAAGTTTTTATTGTTGGCGTTTTTATAATCGCATTTAACAATGCTTATAACGTACTTTTTAGGCAAATATCCGTCTGTCGTAGTATAAATATACGCCTTGCCCGGCTTTGCGTTATATTCCAAATCTATTTTATCTTTATTAAAAGACGTTTTATCCGTAAAAACCCCGTATACGCCGGTGGTTTTGTTTTGCAAAACAGTTCCTATCGGTTTATCTTTTATAAAAATCCCTTCGAGTTCTCCGGGACTCCCCTTTTTTCCCCGTATAATTCCCGAAATATTGCACGCAAAACAGTCGCCGCCAACGATTTTTACTATTTGTCCGTTCTCATTTAATACGGGATGTCCCAAAGAAGCGTAAGTATTATCGCTTCTTACGTACGTTACCGTGCCTATTCCGCTCACGTTGTTTCTGACGTACAAACCTAACCGATATTTACCGTAATTATCCAAAAACGGTTCGGCTTCCGTATAATAAACCGCTCCGTTGCGTTCGTATTTTATTATCACTAAATCGCCTACGAAATAATCTTTTAAACAATTTTCGATATCTTCGGCATTGTAAATCTTTTGCCCGTTTATTTCTAATATCGTATCACCAACTTTCAATTTAATATTTTTATCTTCTTCCCCATCCGCGCTTTTCGAGAAACCTAACACGCTTACACCTTCGGTATTTATAGAAAAACCTATCGGAAATCCGCCCAGATAGTAGTCACATTTTTCCGCATACGCAACCGTATTGACGGAAAAAGTCATAATCGACAAAATTACGGTTATCAAACAAGTTAGCAATATTTTCTTCTTCATACGCACCTCAAACACAAATATTGTGTGCTATTGTATAATCTTTATACAAAAAAATCAGGCTTTCGCCTGACTTTAATTGCTTAATTTGCTATGCTTGTTTTAAAATCGTTGCAAAAATCTATCAATTCTTTTGCAAGTTCTTTTGCCTTTCCGCTATTTACGCCACCGCCCGTAAGTCGCGCGACTTCATTGAGTTTGCCGAATTCGTCAAGCGTAATAACGTTTGTATGCGTTTTTGAGTCGTCTTCCGTCTTTTTAATTAAAATTGCTTGATCAGCCATTGCCGAAACTTGCGGCAAATGAGAAATTGCAATAATTTGTGTACTTTGAGAAATCTTAGCAAACTTTTCAGCGACAATCATAGCCGTCTCGCCGCTTATTCCGACGTCGATTTCGTCAAAGACGAACGTCCCGACGTCTTGCGCTTTTGCGGTCTGAGTTTTAACAGCTAACATAAACCGACTCAACTCGCCGCCGCTGATTATTTTCGACAACTCTTTTGCGGGTTCTCCCTTGTTTGCGCTGAACATAAAAGCGACGCTATCGTATCCGTTCGCGGAATCGTAGGTAACTTCGTTCACTTCGTTAAACCTAATCTCAAACGTAGCGTTTTTCATACCCAACTCTTTAAGTTCTTTCAAAATCGAAGCAGCAAGATTTTTTGCCGTTTCAACTCTCAAATTATGTAAAACGTCATATTTTTCGGCAAGTATTTTCTCGTATTCCGCTTTTTGTTTAAGATATCTTTCAGCCAAAACATCAAAGGAGTTTAACGCTTCGAGTTCTTTTTCGGCTTTCATTAAAAAATCAACGATTTCTTGATAATTTTTGCCGTATTTTTTCTTTAAACTCTTTATCAAATCAAGTCTTGCTTCGATTTTATCGGCATCGTTCGGCGAAAAATCAAACTCGCCGATCATGTCGTTCAGAGTTGACGATATGTCTTGTATTTCGGTTAAAACCGCATCCAACCTATCGTGTAAAGACGAATATTCGTCGCCGAAACGCGAAAGCCTTGACGTGCACGACAACGCGTTTTGCAAAGTATCTTCCGCCCCGCCTTCACTTGAAATCGAACCAAACGCCGAGCCTAAACCGTCTAAAATCTTTTCTTGATTTTTTATTTTTTCTCTTAACCCGAGCAACTCTTCTTCTTCGTTTTCTTTTAAGTCGGCGTTTTTTATCTCGTTGATTTGGTATGACAAGACGTCGATTTTTATTGCTCTGGAACTCTCATCGCCGCCTAATTCGTCGATATGCTTTAAAACAGACTTGTATTCCTTGTAAGCACCCGCTAAATCGTCCTTAACCCTTATAATCTCGTCCGAAAGGTTATCAATCAAACTCAATTGCGCGCTTTCTTTAATCAAGGAAAAATGTTCGCTTTGTCCGTGCAAATCTACCAAAAGGCTTGTAATTTTTCTCATTACGGTAGCCGTCAGCACACTGCCGTTAACTCTGATTTCGCTTTTTCCGTTTATATCGAGTTTACGCGATATCAGAACGGCGTCGTCGTCAATATCGTATTCTTGCAAAATATCGTGCGCCCTGCTGCTTTCGGACAAATCAAACATAGCCTTGACAACGGCTTCTTTTTCGCCGTGCTTTATCATGTTTTTATCCGCTTTCGCACCCAACACAAAGTTCAAAGAATCTATGATAACCGATTTACCCGCTCCCGTTTCTCCCGATAAAACGTTAAGTTTTTCCGTAAAGTCAATCTCGGCAAAATCGATTAACGCCACGTTTTTTATCGTAAGATTTACCAGCATTTATAATATTTCCTTTATTTTAACGACAATATCTTTCGCAGAGCGGTCGTCCCTTGCTATCAACAGCAACGTGTCGTCCCCCGCGATTGTTCCTAAAACGTTTTTTATATCGAGTTTATCTATGATAACTCCCGCGGAACTTGCGTTTCCGCTCAAAGTTTTTACCACGACCAAATTATTCACCGCTTCAAGCGAAATTACTATATTAGAAAGCAAATCGGTCATACGGCGATCTTCGTTTGAAATGTTTATTTTCGGCAAATAATATTTAAACTTTTTAACCGTACCCGTTGTCTTTTTAAGTCCTAATTCATTTATATCTCTCGATACCGTCGCTTGCGTTACGTCAAGCCCCGCATCCGTAAGAATGGCAGCAAGTTCTTCCTGGGTCGCCACTTCTTGGTCGTTTATTACGTCAATTATATAATTCAGACGCTGTTTCTTATTCATTATCCCCTCCTGTTTAATTTCTTGTTGAGTTTTTCAAAGAAATTAGAGTTTTGTTTGATTAGCGTAGTAAAAACGTTGTAGGATTTCGTTACCGTTACGGTTTCGTTTACTTTTAAATCCCCCAGCATAATTCCGTCAACGGTAACGTACGCAGAACTTTTTGATATATTTTTAATACAAACTTCGCTTTCGCTTGCGCATGCGATAGGTCTGTTATGAAGCGAATGCGCGCAAACGGGCGTTATTCCGATTGCGTTTACGTCGGGTGATAAAATCGAGCCCCCCGCCGAAAGACTGTACGCCGTCGAACCGGACGGCGTCGTAACGATAACACCGTCTCCGACTATTTCATCGGCAAGTTGACCGTTAACATATACGCCTAAATCTAAAATCATTTCGCCGTTTTCATTCAAATTGTTGCGTTGAATGACGAGTTCGTTTAACGCCGTAACTTTTAAATCTGAAAACATTACGTCTATAAGCATTCTCGATAATCTTTTCAACTTGTTACCCAGCAAAAGCTGAACCGCGTCTTCTAATTCGTCAAACTCAAAATCCGTCAAAAAACCGACGTGCCCGCAATTTACGCAAACGGCAGGTATATTTTTAGCGGCAAGCACCGTCGCTATATGCAAAACGGTACCGTCCCCGCCGAACACCCAAGCGTAATCGATATCAGACAAATCACTCTTTGCGTCGATTAACGAATATTCGATTTTTTCTTTCTTTAAAATAGCGTAAAAACTATTCAAATCAACGTCGGTTTTGTTTGTAAAAATACCAAATCTCATTTTCACACCGTTATTTTACAACTTTTATTTGTTTTTACTTACAGCATTAAGTATACAACAATTTATGCAGTTATGCAACATATTTTTAAAATATTCATAAAAAATACCATAATTTTTTAATAAAATATTTTAGCGCAAAATAAAGACCGCTTTGTTACAAGCGGTCTTGAACTTTTAAAAATTATTTATCAAGGTTTGCAATCATTTCGGCAATCGATGCGCCGCTGGATTGATTGTCTTGCCAACTTCTCATTTCGCCGTCGTCTTCAACTTTGGGCGCTCTGGGTTTTCTTTTGGGCTTTTCAGCGTTTTCTTCGCCTTCTGCCTTAGGCGCTCTTTGCGGTTTGTTGGGATTCGTTTTTTTCTCTTCGGGTTCGGGACTAAGCGCTTTTATAGATAACGTAATCTTTTGTTTTTCAAGGTCGATATTCAATATCTTAGCGTCGACTTCCTGACCGACTTCCAACGCGCCGACGGGGCTTTCAAGCCAGTCGTGAGATATTTGAGAAACGTGAACCAAACCGTCAACGCCTTTTTCGATTTCTACGAACGCGCCGAAAGAAACGAGTCTGACGACTTTACCGTGAACGATATCGCCTATCGCATACTTTTCGGGTACGAGATCCCAAGGTTTGGGTTGTAATTGTTTATAACCCAAAGAAACCTTTTTAGCATCTCTGTCTATTTTCAAAATAACAAAGTCATATTTTTTATTGAGTTCCAGAACGTCGGAACATTCCTTAACACCCGTCCAAGAAAGGTCGGAAATATGAGCAAGGCAATCGAATCCGTTTACGGAAACAAACGCGCCGAACGCCGCAAATCTTACGACTTCTCCGCTGATAACGTCCCCTTCTTTAATCGCATTGAAGAACGCTTCTTCTTTTTCAGCCTTTGCTTTTTCTCTTTCGTCTTTCTCTTCTTGAAGAATAACTCTTTGAGAAGCGACGATTTGCTTTCTCTTTTCTCTTTCTACCTTTTCAGCCTTAACTCTTAAAGTCTTGCCTACGTATTTATCGAGATCTTTAACGAATCCGATTCTGATTTGCGAAGACGGAATAAATACCACGTAACTACCGAACTTTCCGATAAGACCGCCTTTATTAGTAGAAGTAACGGTTACGTTGAAAACTTTACCGTTAGCGATTTCGTCGATTTCCTTTTCTTCTTCCTGCAAAGCCTTTATTGCTTTTTGAGAAAGTTTAACGGGATCTATGCCGATAATCATTACTTCGATTTCGTCGCCTACTTTCGACGCCCAGTCAGCCTTGTTGTAATCCCCGTCCATTTCGTCTTTGGAAAGAGGTATCTCTTTTTTTGTATTGCCAATATACAAAGCTAAACCATCATCCGTAGCCAAAGATATAGTAGCCGTCAAAACTTGACCTACTCTGAACTTCGGTTGCTTAGCAGCCATTTTTTCCATAACTTCTTCCATTGCCGAAGTTACGGGCTCTACTTTTTCGCTTACAACGCTTGCGTTGACTTCTGATGTTTCAACATTTGTGACATTTTCCATACTAACAAAAACCTCCAAGGACTGCATATTCGGCGTGGACGCTCCCGAAACAATCCCTACACTCTTAAATTTACATAATTTTTTATAATCCACTAAAAAACAATTGTCCACCCTGAACACGTTATCGCAATACTTTTCGCAAATTGCTTGCAGTTTGTTCGTATTACTACTTTGCAAACTGCCGATAACAAGCACCGCATCGCAATTTTTCGCTATTTCTTCGGCTTCTTTTTGTCTCTCCATAGTAGTATAACAAATAGTTTTAAATATTTCAACTTTTTTACACAAATTTTTCGGAATATTTTTTAAAATTTTTTCAAATTTTTCCTGCGAATAGGTCGTTTGGACGACAATACACGCCGAATCTTCCTTTATCGAGTCGAAATCGATATCCCCGTCGAAGATATAAGCCTTGTTGTCGCACCACCCGTTTATTCCTTTTATCTCGTCGTGATTCCTGTCGCCGATTATCACTATCGCGTAACCGAGCCCGTGATATTTTTCAACTATACTATGTATTTTTTTAACGAACGGACAAGTCAAGTCAACTACGTTCAGCCCGCGATTTTTCGCTTCGTTTAAAACAGCTTTGGTTTCGCCGTGCGCTTTTATGAAAACGGTTTTCGTATCAACTTCGTCTAAACTGTTTACCGTTTTAATTCCCAAATCGTCAAGTTCTCGTATTACGGACAAGTTATGCACCAACTCGCCCAAAATACATGCGTCTTTGTTTCGATACGTCTTGACGGCGTTTACCGACCTTTTAACCCCTTCGCAAAAACCGTTATGCTTTGCTAAAACAATTTTCATTTATATTCCTTATTTACCGATTTGTATCAAAAGTCGTTGACGCAACTTTATCATCTCGGTACTTACGATTTCAGTTATTTTATCAATATCGTCAGAATTGAGTTTTTTTCCGTTAAACTCGCTTAAATCGATAGGTTTCCCCACGATAATTTTACTCTTACGAAAAAGTTTTTGTTTATGAGCGTACATAACGGGAATGACGGGCGAATTCGTTCTGGTCGCAAACATTATCGCGCCGCCTTTTATCGGTTGCAATTCTTCACCGTGCTTATTTCTCGTTCCTTCGGGAAAGATAACCAACTTTTTATCATCTTTCAAGACCTTTATACACTCTTTAACCGTGTTTACGCTCAAACTTTCGCGGTTTACCGGTATCGCGCCGTAATTATGCAAAAACCTGGCAATCCATTTAGTTTTAAAAGCTTCTTCTTTTGCTAAAAAATACGTTCGTTTATCTTTTAATCTCATAAACGGAGCAAAATCCAACAACCCGTAATGATTGCACACTATCACGCATTTACCCTCGGGAATATTTTCCGTACCGTACATTTTATAAGGAAAAAATATTTTAACAATAAAAGTCGCCACTCGTTTAAAAAATAGTCTGAATCCTTTCATTTTTGCTCCGTTATGTACCCCATTAAAGCAGCAACCACTTCTTCTTTATTCAAATTCGTGGTATCGATTAAAATTGCGTCTTCGGCTTGTTTTAACGGAGAAATCGCACGATTAGCGTCGTTGTAATCTCTTTGTTTAATTTCTTCCAGCAACGCGTCGTAATCGACGTCGTACCCCTTAACCTTTAATTCGCCAAATCTTCTTTTCGCTCTGACTTCCGGCGACGCCGTAATAAAAAACTTATATTTTGCGTTAGGCATAACGCACGTGCCTATATCTCTGCCGTCTAAAACACACGAAACGGAATTAGCAATTTCACGTTGCATATCAACCATCTTTACTCTTACCGCTTTTAGTTTCGACACGTCCGAAGCCATCATCGAAATCTCGGGCATACGTATCTCGTCAGAAACGTCGATTCCGTCTAAGACGGTTACTTGTTTTCCGTTTTTTACGTCAATTTTCAAATCGAAGTTTTTTAAGTAATTTTCTACGGATTTTTCGTCGTTAACCGAAACGCCTAGTTTTTTCGCTTTCAAAGCGACCGCTCTATACATTGCTCCCGTATCAAGATGTAAAATATTCAACTTTGCAGCCAGAACATCGGCTACCGTACTTTTTCCGCTCCCCGACGGACCGTCCAACGCAATGTTCAAAATATCATTTGTCATAAACTCTCCCCGAAGCCATACCCGTAGATAACGCGATTTGCAAATTGTATCCGCCCGTCAAAGCGTCAACGTCCAAAATCTCGCCAACGAAATATAGTCCTTTAATTTTTTTACTTTCCATTGTTTTCGGATCGACTTCCTTCACGTCCACCCCGCCGCTTGTAACTATTCCTTCGGCAAACGGACGAAGCGAAACGACGTCGATTTTAAAGTTTTTCATAGTATACACAAGTTTATCGAGCATTTCGTCGCTCACTTCCGCGATTTTTCTATCAGGTTTAATTTGCGCTTTTAAAAGGAATTGCGAAATAAACTTTTTCGGCAACATCGTATACAGACATTCTTTTACCGTTCTGTTTTTAAGCGTTTCGAACTCTCTTAAAAACCTGTTTTTTAAAGTATCGGAATCAAGAGCGGGTTTCAGGTCTAACGAGAATCGTAAATCTTTTGGATTTTCCCTACAAAAATATGCCGAGGCCTTAATAAACAACGGACCTGCTATTCCCTTGTCCGTGAATGCAGTTTCGCCGAATTCGTCAAACAAAACCTTACCGTTTTTATTCGTTATTTTGAGCGAAACGTTTTTCAACGTTAACCCGTAAACGTCACAAAAGTTTTCTTTTGTATCGAACCCTATCAAAGAAGGTTTCAAATCCGTTACTTTATGCTCAAACGATTTTGCAAACGCATAGCCGTCTCCCGTACTACCCGTTAGCGGATAGGTTTTTCCGCCCGTTGCTATAACCAACTTATCAGAAACAAGTTCCCCGCATGTGGTTTTTACGGTAAAAACACCGTTTTCGGCAATTTTTACGCCTAAAACCTTATTAGAAAACCTAAACTTTACACCGACCGACCTGCACGCCTTTACCATCGAATCGATAATGTCCGACGATTTATCCGAAACGGGAAAAACTCTGTTTCCTCGTTCGGTTTTTAATTCACACCCGAAATTATTGAAAAAATCAATCGTATCTTGCGGTGTAAAAGCATTCAGCGAACTATATAAAAACTTAGGATTACGCACAATATTTTTAACAAACTCTGAAACGGCGCAGTTGTTGGTGATGTTGCACCTGCCTTTACCCGAAATATATATTTTTCTGCCCGCTTTTTCGTTTTTCTCAACGACAATAACGCTACGTCCGTTTTTTGCAAACGAATACGCCGCGGCAAGTCCCGAAGCGCCCGCGCCGACTACGATAACCCTTTCCATAAAAATCCTACGTAAATCAAATACTTATTTTATTATACTTTTTCTACAAAATAAATGCAACCAAAAGTTTTATTCTTTATTGTTTTTTTCTTTAATTTGATACAATTTCTTCGCAACGATTCCGTTTGCGATAACGTTTTCGCCTTGCTCGTCTTTAATTTTAGAGAAACAGTCTTGCGCAAACATCTTTTTTACCATCACCCGTTCATCAACCAAATCGTCTAATTGAATAGCATCGTTTTCAAAATCCGTAAGCCCCACTCCAACGCTGCGCACGGGTTTATTCCAGACATAATTGTCTTTAAAAAGTTTAGTAATTTCATTAAATATTTCAGAAACAATCACCGTCGGGTACGGCAACTTTTTTTGACGAGTAAAAGATTGTAATTCATTATCTCTTACCCATAACGTTATCGTTTTAGGATACAGCAATCCTTGTTTGATTCCGCGAAAACAAACGGATTCTACAAGTTCGTAAAGGGTTGACTTTATCTCTTCAAAACAATAAAAATCTTTTGATGAAGTAGTGCTGTTACTGACCGACTTTATCCCTTCTTCCGTTGTCGCCTTAACGGGAGAATCGTCTTCGCCGTTTGCATATTTTAAAGTCGTCAGCCCGTTTTTACCAAAGTTTTGATACACAAAATCGCGGTTACAGTTGGCAAAATCCCCTATCGTAAATATATTACATCTATTCAACTCGCATACGGTAGATTTGCCTACAAACAGCAGTTCTTTTATGGGCAATTTCCAAACTATTTCTTTATAGTTTTCAAAAGAAATCTCAGTTATTCCGTCCGGTTTTTTCATATCGGAAGCAAGTTTAGCAAAAACCTTATTAAAACTCACCCCTATCGAAACGGTAAGCCCCGTTTTTTCTCGCACTTTTTTTGAGATATTTTTAGCGATTTCCATTCCACCGCCAAAAAGCATTTGACTATGCGTTACGTCAAGCCACGCTTCGTCAATACCGAAAGGTTCGATTTTATCGGTGTATTCTTCATAAATCTTACGAACAACGGTAGAATAATACCTATATTTTTGTAAATCGGCTTGTACTTTTACAAGATTCGGACAAATACTCTGCGCTTCATGTATAGTCATAGCCGTTTTTATACCCAAGGCTTTTGCTATTTCGTTTTTTGCAAGAACAATTCCGTGCCGTTCCTTCTCATCTCCGCAAACAGCCATCGGCACGCTTTTCAGTTCGGAATTAGCAGCCATTTCAACGCTTGCGAAAAAATTATTAAGATCGGAATGTAAAATCGTTCTCATTTCTTTTTATGAAACCTTTTTTTGAAATATTTTTCCAAAATATCGCCGTAAGTATAAACAAAATAAGATACAAACGCAACAACCAAAATCAAAACACCCCAAATCGCTATACCCCACCAAGTGTTATACGGAATAATGCTTCCGTTTATGGAATAAGACGACGTTATCACCGAAATAATTCTTGTAATTATTATCATAATACAAAAATATTTTACACCCATCGACGACAGTCCCGCAACAAAACACAACACGTCGTCGGGAAAGAAAGGAAACAAAAACATAAAAGTCAAAATAACTTTGTCTTTACCTTCAACTTTTTTCATTGCGCTTTCAAGATTTTTCTTTCCGACAAGCCACGAAGCAACTTTATATCCTAAAACCCTGCCGATAAAAAACGCAACGAAAGACCCCGTCAGTATACCTATTAAACTATAAACCGCTCCCCAAAAAGGGCCGAACAACAAAACGCCCGCGCCGATTGTCAAAACGCCGGGTATAGGCAACGCGACCACTTGTAAAAATTGTATCAATATAAAAGCCAAAACGGCATACGAGCCGAAACTCGATATATAACTTCTTATATCGGCAACACTGTCTATTTTATCCAACACGCCTTTCGTTTTTAAAAAATACAAACTAATCGAAGCCAAAAGTATAGAAATAATAATCAAATACGCTAGTTTATAAATAAAATCGAAGCCAAGAAGGTATAATATCATAGTCAACAAAGTCATGGCGAAACAGATACAAAACACACTTAACTGAATAACTATTTTATATTGCGATATTTTTCCGAAATTAAGCGTTTCAATGTAAAGCGAAATAAAAACAACCCCCATTACGCCTATTAAAAATATCAATATTACGTTTAATGAATAGAGTATTCCTTGCCTTTTTGCCATATTTATATTATATGACAAAAGATTAGTTTTTATCTAATGAAACTAATTTTTTTATCTCCGCTCGCGCCAACTCGTCGCATCTATTATTGTTTTCATTGTCGGAATGTCCTTTTACCTTGACAAACTTCACGTCGTGAACGTTTAACAATGATAAAAGTCTTTTCCATAAATCGGCGTTTTTTACTTCTTTTTTATTAGAGTTCTTCCAACCGTTTGCCACCCAGGAATCTATCCAGCCTTCGTTAAAGGCATTTATACAATAAGCGGAATCGCTGTATACGGTAACGTTACACGACTCTTTCAAAATCTCTAACCCCGAAATAATTGCAAGCAATTCCATTTTGTTGTTCGTAGTCGACGCTTCGCCACCACTAATAACTTTTTCTCTTCCGTTGTAATTCAAAATCGCGCACCAACCGCCCGCACCGGGATTACCCGAACAAGCGCCGTCGGTATAAATCGTTACCTTTTTTTTCATATAATTTCCTTTTTTATCATAAAAAAATATTGACTAAACCGTTTTTTTGTAATATAATAGACACGTTACAATTTAGGGGAGTGGCTCAACGGTAGAGTAGCGGTCTCCAAAACCGTAGGTTGCGTGTTCGAATCGCGTCTCCCCTGCCATTTTCTATAAAAGTTCCGACTATTTGTCAGGGCTTTTATTTTTTACAAAACACACAACCTACGGTTGCTGACTGCTCCGCTATAAGCTACGCAGGGCTAGTCCGTCAAGCAAGCAACGTCAAAGTCGCCCGAATCGCGTCTCCCCTGCCATTTTATATGAAAGTTCCGACTATTTGTCAGGGCTTTTATTTTTTACAAAACACCCAACCTACGGTTGCTGACTGCAAAATCACATTCGGCAATCGATTGCTTAGATAACATTTTACTATATTTATCAAGTAAAGTCAATTCTTATAAAATAATTTGAAAAATTGATGTTTTTATGGTATAATTAAATTATGTATATTACCTTATCAAAAGAAATCGAAAACTTAATAATCAAAAATCAAAAGGAAAAAATCGTAAACGAATATGCGTTTAACGATGAAAATGCGGTAAGAAGAAATCTTAACACTCACGACAAGCCGAACGCAATACGGTCTAATTTTATCAGGGATATCGATAAAATTATGAATTGCCCTTACTTTTCCCGCTACGAAGACAAAACACAAGTTTTTTCATTGTATAAAAACGACGACATAACCCACAGAAGTTTACACGTTCAATTTGTTTCGAGAATCGCAAGAACAATCGGCAAAGCGCTCAATCTTAACCTTGAACTTATAGAAGCAATCGCGCTTGGACACGATATCGGGCACACACCTTTCGGCCATGCGGGCGAATACGTTTTAGATGAATTATATTTCAATCATACAAACAGACATTTCAACCACAATATTCAATCGTACAGAGTTTTAGACAAGATTTTCAACTACAATTTAACGTTACAAACTTTGGACGGAATAATCTCGCACAACGGAGAACTCGAACTTGACGAATATCGCCCCGCTGCATTAAACGATTTTAGCGAACTAGATGAAAAAATAGAAAACTCTTACACAAAAGAAGGTTTCGTCAGGACCCTTGTTCCGTCGACCCTCGAAGCATGCGTTGTCAGAATAGCGGACATTATCGCGTATATCGGCAAGGACAGACAAGACGCGATTTTGACGAAATCGGTAAAAGATTTTAATTTTACACAAGGCGAAATAGGCGTATTCAATGCCGAAATGATAAACAATATCACAACCAACATAATTGAAAACAGCTACGGCAAGCCTTACATAAAAATGAGTAAAGAATATTTTCAAGCACTGCAAACGGCTAAACAAGAAAATTATCAAAAAATTTACAACGCCGAAAAAACGCAAAGTCAAACGTCGTCCGTGCTTAAACCCATGATGTCAAAAATGTACGATAAATTACTTTATGACATGCATAATAACAACAAATATTCTTATATTTTTACTCATCATATCGGCTATATCAACAAATCACATTACAAACGCAAATTGCCTTACGAAAACATCGAGCCTAACCAAATTGTAGTAGATTATATCGCAAGCATGACGGACGATTATTTTATCGATTTATTCAACAACTTATTCCCCGACAATACGTTAGATCTCAGATATAAAGGTTATTTCGATTAAGCACAGTTTACGGCGGCCGAATTTCGGTCGCCTATATTTATATTTTATACAAGTAATTTAAAGTAATATTTATTTGACAACCGCCGTAAAAAAATATATAATATATTTTAAACATTTTACCATGCTTTTTTGGAGGCTTAAAATATGGATGTACATGCAATCGAGCATAAATGGCAAAAATACTGGGAAGATCAAAAAATAAATACTTACAACGAAAAAAGCAATAAGCCAAAATATTATTGCTTGGAAATGTTTTCTTACCCCTCTGCCGCTAAATTGCATTTGGGACACTGGTACAATTACGGGTTAACGGATAGTTTTGCCCGTTATAAAAAAATGAAAGGTTTTGAAGTTTTTCAGCCGATGGGTTTCGACGCATTCGGTCTCCCGGCAGAAAACTACGCAATAAAAACAGGCATTCACCCAAAAGACTCGACGCTTAAAAACATCGAAACGATGGAGCATCAACTAAAAGCAATGGGCGCAATGTTCGACTGGAACGCCGAAATTAAAACTTGCGTCGAAGATTATTATAAATGGACTCAATGGCTCTTTTTAAAACTTTACGAAAACGGTTTGGCGTACAGAAAAGAAGCCCCCGTCAACTGGTGTCCGAGTTGCAACACGGTTCTCGCGAACGAGCAGGTAGTCGACGGAAAATGTGAACGTTGCGGCAGCGAAGTCGTTAAAAAAGATTTAACGCAGTGGTTTTTCAAAATTACTGCGTATGCCGAACAGTTATTATCCGGTTTAGACAAACTCGACTGGCCCGAAAGAACGAAAGCAATGCAAAAAAACTGGATAGGCAAATCGACGGGCGGCGAAATCACGTTTACCTGTGAATCGGGCGACACTTTCAACGTATTCACTACACGCGCGGATACACTTTTCGGCGTAAGTTACGTCGTCCTTGCCCCCGAACATCCGTTAGTTAAAAAACTCGTAAGCGAAAAACAAAAAGCGGAAGTAGAAAATTACGTTTACGAAACTTCCAAAACGAACGAGATAGAAAGACTTTCCACGTCGAGAGAAAAAACGGGCGTATTTTTAGGCGCGTATGCGTTTAACCCCGTAAACGACAAAAAAATTCCCATCTACGTTTCGGATTACGTTCTGTACTCGTACGGCACGGGCGCGGTTATGGGCGTTCCCGCTCACGACACAAGAGATTTCGAGTTCGCAAAAAAGTATAAATTACCTATCAATCGCGTAATCAACAGCAACTCGCAAAACAACGAATTACCTATGACCGAAGACGGCATTTTAGTAAACTCGCTTAATTTCGACGGCCAGACATCGGATGAAGCAAGAAGAAATATCATCGCTTACCTTGCAACGAAAGGAGTTGCGCGCGTAAAAACGAATTACAGGCTCCGCGACTGGCTTATTTCCCGTCAGAGATACTGGGGCGCGCCCATCCCCGTAATTCACTGCGATAAATGCGGAGACGTACCCGTCCCATACAAAGATTTACCCGTCAAGCTCCCGTATAACGTCGAGTTTAAACCCGACGGGAAATCACCCCTTGCAAAAAGCGAAGAGTTTATGCATTGCAAATGCCCGAAATGCGGCGGAGACGCTCTTAGAGATCCGGACACCTTAGACACTTTCGTTTGTTCGAGTTGGTATTATTTACGCTACCCCGACGCTAAAAACGAAAATATGCCTTTCGATCCCGCAATCATCAACAAAATGCTTCCCGTAGACAAATACGTCGGCGGAGCCGAACACGCATGTATGCACCTTCTCTACGCGCGATTCGTAACCAAAGCGCTTCACGATATGGGCTATCTTAACTTTGACGAACCCTTTACTTCACTCGTGCATCAAGGCGTTATTTTAGGCCCCGACGGCACTCGTATGAGCAAATCGAAAGGCAACGTTGTATCACCCGACGATTATATCGAAAATTACGGCTCGGACGTGTTCAGACTTTATCTTATGTTCGGATTCTCTTATACGGAAGGCGGACCGTGGGACGACCAAGGCATTAAGGCGATAGCGAAATTCGTCAATCGAATCGAAACGCTTGCAGAAAAAATAGTCGGATATAAAACCGAAAAATATAAAGAAACGGATTTTAAATCGGACGAAAAAGAATTGCTATACAACGTAAACAACTACATAAAGCAAATTGACAGAGATATGAATAATTTCTCGTTCAACACCGTAGTTGCCAGATTGATGGAATATTTGAACGCAATGCAAAAATACGACGCTTGCGAAAATAAAATCGCGGGATTACTTAAAGAAACTTTTGCAAAGTTCGTTCAGGTTTTAGCGCCTTGCGCTCCGCATATCAGCGAAGAGTTCTGGCAACAACTCGGAAATAAAAAATCGGTATTTTTATCCGATTACCCCGTTTGCGACGAATCGAAACTCGTCAAAGACGAAGTTGAATACGCGCTTCAAATCAACAGCAAAATCAAGATGAAAATAATAGTTCCTACCAACTTAACGAAAGAAGAAACGGACGCTTTCGTAAGAAACAACCCCGACGTTATCAAACTCGTCGACGGCAACGATATTAAAAAAATAATTATCGTTCCCGCCAGACTAATCAACATCATTGTTTAAAGGTAAAAAATGGCAAAAAAAAGAAGCAAAAAACAACCGAATAGCCAAGCCGCAGACGTACGCGACGGATTAGTCGAACAACCCGAGTTTGATTTTGTCGAAGAAATACCAAAGTCGACGGTCGACGACGATTTTGAAACGGCAACGACCGTTACCGCTCAAAACGATACGCCACCCCAGGAAACAAATTACGTTCAAACGGATTTAGACGATTTGCCGATAACCGAAACGAGTCCGGAACACGACGACGAGAATATAGATTTCGACGAAAACATTGATGAAGATTCGGAATCAAAAATCGAAAGAATTTTAAAAGAAGACAAAGAAAAAAACTCGATTCAAATTATTTTCGATTATTTCAAATCTCTTTTTAAACCGAAAGAAAGCAAGAAAAACAAAAAGAAAAAGAAGTTTGCTCCCGTTCCGTACGATAGCGTCGACAGATACAGCCCGTCTTACCAGACGGGATTATCGTCGCATCAGGTCGAAGTCAGAAACAATCAGGATTTAGTCAATAAAACCGAGCAAAGGTATTCAAAAACTTACGCTAGCATAATCATTACCAACACCTGCACTTTCTTCAACTTTTTATGTATCGGCGTTGCAATTGCGATGGCTTGTTTCAAAACCCCTATCTCGAACTTCGTTTTCGTTTTGGTGCTTATCGCAAATACTTTGATAGGTATCATTCAGGAAGTCAGGGCTAAAAAAGCAATCGACCGACTTAAATTGATGTCGTCAAACACATCAAAAGTCGTTCGTAACGGTTACGAAATAGATATTCCGACAGAACAGATCGTTCTGGATGATATAGTTTTACTTCAAATAGGCAACCAAATACCTACCGACTCCGTTCTCGTACACGGCGCGGTCGAAGTAAACGAGTCTCTTTTAACGGGCGAATCCATTCCCGTCAAAAAAAGCGAAGGCGACGTTTTGTTTGCAGGCAGTTTCATCACAAGCGGTTCCTGTTACGCAAGAGCGTCAAGCGTAGGCGCGCAAAATTATATTTCAAAACTTTCGGCAAAAGCGAAAAAATATAAAAAACCCAACTCCGAATTGATGCGTTCTTTAAAACTCATCATCACTGCAATCGGTATTATAATAATTCCTATCGCCGTAGCGTTGTTTTTCAATAACTACACGAACGGCAACTACCCTTCTCTTAAAGACGCGCTACCACCCGTAGTAACGAGAACGTCGGCGGTAGTTATCGGCATGATTCCTTCGGGTATGTTTTTGTTAACGAGTTTAGCTCTTTCGCTAGGCGTTGTAAGACTTGCAAAAAACAACACGATGATAAACGACCTTTATTCTCTCGAAATGCTTGCCCGAGTAAACGTGCTGTGCCTTGACAAAACGGGTACGATTACTGACGGAAGAATGAAGGTAAACGATTGTATCATTTTAAGCAGCGCGGCTCCAAACACGGTTGCGGAAGCAATGGGTTCGCTGCTCAGCGCGGTAAACGACAACAACCAAACGGCAATCGCGCTATACAACCATTTCGGACACAATAACCTGCTTAAACCTATAAAAACCATTCCGTTTTCTTCGGTCAGAAAATATTCGGGAGCAACGTTTACGGACGTCGGCACTTACCTTGTAGGCGCACCCGAATTCGTATTGAAAGACGTTCCCGAAAAACTAGAAAAACTCATTATGCAATACACTTCGCTCGGACTCCGCGTCGTAGTACTTGCATATTCAAAAACACCTATCGCAAACGATTTTACGATACCTTCGTCAATGAAGCCGTTGGCTCTCATAACCCTTTCGGACAACATTCGCGAAGACGCCGTTTCCACGATTAAATGGTTTAAAGAAAACGACGTTCAGGTTAAAGTTATCTCGGGAGATAACCCGATAACCGTTTCGGAAATTGCGAGAAGAGTCGGCGTAGAACATGCCGAAAAGTTTATAAGTCTCGAAGGGTTAAGCGACCGCGAAATAGTCAACGTCGCTAACAAATACACCGTATTCGGCAGAGTTACGCCCGAACAAAAAGCCATTTTAGTCAAAGCGATGAAATCGGCGGGTTCTACCGTTGCGATGACGGGCGACGGCGTAAACGACATTCTAGCCTTAAAAGAAGCGGACTGCGCTATTACCGTAGCGTCGGGAAGCGAGGCTGCAAGAAACGTTTCAAACATCGTCTTGATGGACTCTAACTTTTCAAGCATGCCGAAAGTCGTTCACGAAGGCAGAAGAGTTATAAACAACATTCAAAACTCCGCTTCGTTATATATAATGAAAACGATTTTCACGACGTTGTTTGCTCTTTTATGCCTTGTCATGCAAATTCCCTACCCGTTCACCACTTCGATGATGAACATGCTCGAACTGTCAGTTATAGGTCTTGCATCGTTATGTTTATCATTGCAACCAAACGATAAGCGCGTTCGCGGAAAGTTCATTACTTACGTATTCGGGAAAGCATTGCCCAGCGCGCTACTAATGTTATTCAGCGTTCTCGCCGTTCAAATATTCTCGTTAATAATGAAAACGCCCGATCCGTCGATTACCGCGGAACACGCAAGCGCAATCTATTCAACGATGTCGGTTATCGCTCTTACGTTTGCGGGACTTATTTGTTTGTTCAGATTGTGTCAACCGTTTAACGTATTCAGAGGCGTTATGTTCGCCGTTATAGCCGCGTTGGTTTTCTTCTGGGCAATATATCTAAAAACCGCTACAATCGGCTCTATCAAGTTATTCGACGGCTTAACCAAGATCGAATACTGGCATCACATACTGTTCACCATAACGGTAATAATTGCCGATATTCCGCTGTCGGGTTGTTTGACTTTCCTGTTCAACAAAATAACTTCAAACGATAAAAATAAAAAATAACTTAAAATACTCGGTAGTCAAATCAAACTACCGAGTATTTTTTTTGAAATATCGTATATCGAGCCTGCGCCCAAAACTAAACAAATATCATTGTTTTTACAATTTGTCGTTATATATTCCTTTAACGCTTTTTCATTATCTATATATACGGATTTTTGTAAGCGTTTGCTTAATTTTTTAGCATCTCCGTCCGAATTGTAAGTTTCTCTTGCCGGGTAAGTTTTATATATAACTAAATTATCTACGAAAGAAAAAGCGTCGACAAAATCTTCAAATAATGCTTTCGTTCTTGAATACGTGTGCGGTTGAAAAACAATTCTTAAACCGTTTGTAGTTAAGTTTTTAAAAGACTCTATCGTATCGACAATCTGGGCGGGATGATGACAGTAGTCGGCGTAAAAATCACAGCCGTTATATTTGCCCAAAAACTCATTTCTACGTTCCGTCCCGCTAAACCCCTGCACTCCGTCGGCTATATTTGTTACGTTTATTTTATTATACAAAGCAACGACGATTGCCGCCAAAGCGTTTTTTACGCAATGGCGTTGAAATCCGTATACGTAAGTATCAAGTATTTTTTTCTTGTTATTATACACCGAAAAATATATCTTACCAAACTCCTGCTTAATATTCGCGGCATAATAATCGGCGTATTCGGTATATCCGAAAGTAACGACTTTTTTAGATTTTATCTTGTTTTTTAGTTCAAAGTCCACAAATACGACATCGTATGCGTTATCGGCAAAAGTTTGAAATGCGGACAAGACTTCTTCATAATTTTTATAGCAATCGGGATGATCCGTGTCAACGTTTAAAATCACCCCCTGATCATAACTTAATTTCAAAAAGTTTTGTTTATATTCACACGCTTCGACAATACAGTTCTTTTCATTTCCTTGTCTGTAAAAATTAGATAAGTTCTTGTCTATTCCGCCTATAAACGAACAAAAATCTTTGTTTGCCGTCTTGAATATATTAGACAAAATCGCGGTAACCGTAGTTTTACCGTGGCTACCCGATATTGCGATAATGTTTTCAAACTTTGAAATAATATAATTCAAATATTCAACTCTATCGTATATTTTTAAGTTGTTTTTTCTTGCGAATATCAGTTCGGGATTATTTTCTCCGATAGCGGAAGAATACACGACAGTATCGTAACCTTTAACGTTATTTGCATCGTGTTTCATGTAAATCTTTGCGCCCGCTCTTTTTAAATCGGCAATCAAACCGTTATTCGACGTATCGCTTCCCCCGATTTTGTAGCCTTGATTTACGGTATATTTAGCCAAAGAAGACATTCCGATTCCGCCTATTCCTATAAAAAATACCCTTTTCATACCTTATTATATGAAAAAAGTTGCAAAAAAACAATATTTTTTTTAAAAATTGTTGAAATGCGCGTTATTATATGATATTATTAAATTACTATATGTGGGAGGACGGTGAATTACTATGGAAATTACAGATGTCAGAGTTAGACTCGTCAATAAAGAAGACAGCAAACTCAAAGCAGTTGTATCCGTAACTTTGGACGCTTGTTTCGTTGTTCACGATATTAAAGTCATCGAAGGAAACGAAGGTTGCTTTATAGCAATGCCAAGCAGAAAAACTGCGGAGGGAGAGTATAAAGATATTGCTCACCCGATCAATACCGAAACCAGAGAAGTTTTAATTAAAACTATCTTATCGGCATACGAGAAAGAACTAAATAATATTTCTTAATTTACAAAGAAAGGGAACGACGAAGCGTTCTCTTTTTTACTAGATAATAACCAAAGGAGATATATTATGGACGAAAACATCACAATTTTTCAACACCCACTTATCACGCACAAGATTTCTCTCATGCGCGATAAAAACACGACAACAAAAGAATTCAGAGAACTAGTAGAAGAAATCGCTATGCTTATGGCATACGAAGTATTCAGAGATCTTCCTTTAAAAAACGTCGATATCGAAACTCCTATTGCAACGGCGCATACGCAAATGCTTGCGGGTAACGATATTGCTGTCGTTCCCATTTTGAGAGCGGGACTCGGTATGGTCAGCGGGATACTTGCTCTCGTTCCCAACGCGAAAGTCGGTCATATCGGTATGTACCGCGACGAAGAAACGTTGGAACCACACCCGTATTATTGCAAACTCCCCAAAGACATCGAGCATAGAGAAGTTATCGTGGTAGACCCCATGCTTGCAACCGGCGGTTCCGCTATATCCGCAATCAACTTCATAAAAGACAAAGGTTGCAAAAACATAAAGTTTATGTGCCTTATCGCTGCGCCCGAAGGAATCAAGGCGTTTAAAGAAGCCTGCCCCGATATTCCGTTATATTGCGCTTCAAAAGACGAAAAACTTAACGAAATCGGCTATATCGTTCCGGGACTTGGCGACGCGGGCGACAGAATCTTCGGCACGAAATAATTTAACCAAAAAACAAAACGACTTGATTTTTAAGCGAATCTAATACTTTTACCTTTTCGCTTTTTCAAGTCGTTTTTTGTTTTGATAAAATTGTTTTGACTTTTCGATCAATACTGTTTTTGTTTAATCAATACGTTGTAAATAAACGCTCTGACTTCGTCGATCGAATGAAAAACGTCTTTGTAAAACTTATACGACGTTCTTACGGTATATCTGGTACAAGTTGTAACTAAATAATATTTTTGACATTCTTTTATATGGAATCTTCTTCCGCCATCTACAATTAAAAGCATAATACGTACACCCCTTATCTTATTGTACAATATTATTATACCTAATTATATTTAACATGTCAACTATTTTTCGCTAATTTTATACAAAAAGTACGGATTTTTACTCCGTACTTTTATTTTTTTACTTTTTACCTTTGAATAATCGTTGCAAAAACGACGGTACTTCTTTATTCTTTTGTTGAAGTCTGGGAGAAGGAACGTCGTCTTGCCCCTTTTCGGGTTTTTGCTCAACAGCGACTTTCGGTTGAGAAACCGGGATATCGAACGCCGCTACTTCTTCTTCACGTTCTCTTTCGTTCACTTGAACGTTAGAAACCGTTTCGGCAAAAACGGGGTCGCCGAAATCTCTCACAACGGTAGTTGCGGGTTTTCTTTCGGGTATAACTTGTTGAACGCCTTGAAAACCGGTAGCAATTACTATGATTTGCAATTCGTCCGATATTGCGGGATCTATTCTTGCGCCGAATATTATGTTCGCGTCTTTATCGACTACCCCCTGAACGAGTTCCGCCGCTTCGCTCGCTTCGCCAAGCGTCATATCCATACCGCCGATTACGTTGAGAATAACTCCGCTCGCCCCTTCGATAGTCGTTTCAAGCAAAGGACTCGAAACTGCCTGCCTGACCGCTTCCATAACTCTGTGTTCGCCGTTCGCTTTTCCTATACCTATATGAGCAAGCCCTTTTCCGCGCATTATCGTGCTGACGTCCGCAAAGTCAAGATTTATAAGCGACGGGGTTGTTATCAAATCTACAACACCGCTTACGCCTTGTCTTAAAACTTCGTCGGCATGTCTGAATGCTTCTGAAAAAGAAGTATCTTTGGGTAAAGCCAACAAAAGTTTATCGTTAGGTATAACGATTAAAGTGTCTACGTATTTCTTCAACGCGGCAAGCGCCACCTTTGCGTTCGCTTCTCTTCTTTTACCTTCAAAAGCAAAGGGTTTAGTAACGACGGCAACGGTTAAAATACCGAGTTCTTTCGCTATTCTCGCTATAACCGGAGCCGCGCCCGAGCCGGTGCCACCGCCCATACCCGCCGCTATAAACAACAAGTCTGTATCCTTTAAAAAGGCTTCGATTGCGTCTTTGCTTTCTTCGGCGGCTTTTGCGCCTGTTTCGGGGTTAGAACCCGCGCCGAGTCCTTTTGTCAAAATCTTACCGATTTGTACGCGTTTTGTTGCCCTTGACATACGCAACGCTTGCGCGTCGGTGTTTACCGAAATAAACTCCGTTGCCGAAAGCCCCGCTTCGATCATTCTGTTTACGGCGTTATTTCCGCCACCGCCTACGCCTACTACTTTTATTTTCGCCCCTAAGTTAGGATCTTCATAATCTTCAAATATTATATCGTTGTTTTCATTATAATCGCTTGTATCAAACATAAAATAACTCCTTATTTTGAACGTTTTCTAAATAATTTTTCGGGTTTTTGCGAAAGCGCAATATCCAAGAGAGACAACACAGACGAATCTATCGGTTTATTCATATACGGCGTCGTCGGTGAAATTATTTCCACAACCATATTGATTCGACGCGTAATCGCTTCTTTTATACCCCTTATATACGAAACGCCACCGCCCGTCAAACATAGCGGCAAGTAATCGGCAAACGAAATGTTGGAATTAACCAAACACTGTTCTATACCTTCGCACATATCGTCAAGACTTCCTTCGACAAGTTCGTTAACGTATCTGGAAGAATATTCGTATTCCTGACTACCGTCGTATATACGGTATATATCATTTTCGTCAAATCGGCAACTCAAATTGACTTTTCGTTTGATTTTTTCAGCCAAACGCATGTCTAGATTAAGTTTATCGGCAATCAACGCGGTGATATATCCACCGCCGTAATTAAATGATTTCTGATATAAAAGACCGTCCCCCTGAATAACCGTAAACGTCGTAGTGGTATAACCGCAGTCAACCATAATAGCCGTTCTGTCGCGGAACTCGGGGCTGAACAAATATAATGCTTCCGCCAGCGTAGACGAAACGAACTCGATTTTGTCGATACCGAGCAGCGCGCCTGCGGATTCCATAATGTTTATGAAATACGAATCTACCAAAACAAACGAAAATACGCCTTTCAGCGTTTCGGTAACTTGTCCTACCGCAACGGCAACCCTGCGATTGTCGTCTAAAACGTAGTACGTCGCGCCCCAGTTTATCAACTTATAATTCGGAGCGTTAACCGTAAACGCAGTCTTGGCGATATCGTTTAACATTTCGTCTGTAATTCTTTTCTTTCTCGGAAAAGAAACCTGATGCTCTTTCGTAACAACCGCGCACCAGTCGCCCGGAACACTGACGTAAAGCACGTCGACTTTTATAGCGCAGTTATTCATAACCGAGTACAAAACGTCTTTAACGACGGCTCCGAATTCGCCTTCGTCAACAAACCTGCCGTCGCAAAAACCGCTATAAGTTTTTTCAGCCATCGATTTGATTACAAACGTTTTATTGACGCCGCGTTCACCGATAACAGCCTTTACGGACGAAGAGCCGATATCTAATACGGCAACTTGTCCTTCTTTTAATCTACCGCTATTTTTCATCATAGTGCTCCCCCCAAACGGCATACACGTTGCCGTCGTTACGAGTATCTACAAATATGTATCCGCGAGTCTTTGCGTCGTCGTCCAAGTTCGCATAATGCTTTAAGCCCACGGCAATTTTCTTTTGAACTTCGTTTTTAGGTTCGGCGATAACTAATTTTACTCCGCTTTTCAAAACGAAAACGAAATCGCCTACGTTTTTATCCGTCATGTAACGAAACTCGCTGACTTTATCTCTGATTCTCACGAATTCTTTCGCGCAATTTTGAAGCAATTCAAAGTTAGGATCGGCAGTAAAATCAAGATAGGTTCCGACTTTTGCGTCGGCATTTACCGAAAAACTCGTTAAAAGTACGTTCTGAACACCGTCGACGTTGTTTTTGTTTTCCGCTTTTTTAGATAACAAAAAACCTTCTTCGTCAATCATAAAATAAGTTCCGTTAACGTTTAACGCGTACACTTCTTTTCTTTCGCAAATCTTAACCTTTATTCGATTAGGATACTCTTTCTTTACGTGTTCGACTTTAACGTACGAAAACTTTTCCAAATCCCGATACACGTCGTTCACGTCGAAAAATACTAAACTTTTCTTTTTGTATTTCGATAAAATCTCGTCGATTTCGTCAAGCGTATCTTCGTCGAAAACCGTACTGTATATTCCCGCTTCGTCGTTACGAGAAAAAACGCTGTATTCCGCTTTTACCTGTTGTACGGAAAACAACAAAACAAGGCTCAAAATTATACACGCAAGAAAAATAACGCATATTGCAATTGTCAAAACAAATTTTTTTTGCATTAGTCCGTCCTTTTCACATCTGCGCCCAAAGCGCGTAATTTTTTATCAAACTCATAGTAACCGCGATCTAAATAATTTATGCCGTAAACAACAGAAAAGTCGTCGATTCCGAGCGCCGCCAAAATCAACCCCGCGCAACCACGCAAATCTTTTGCGGCGACTTCCGCGCCCTTCATTTTCTTACCGCCGTTAACGGTAACGACGTTGTTTTTCAAAGAAACGTCCGCGCCGAACTTACGAAACTCCGTTACGGTGGCAAACCTGGACTCGAACAACGTTTCGATTATTCGCGTTTTACCGTCTGCAAATAACGCCGCCGCAAATATCTGCGATTGCAAATCGGTAGCAAATCCAGGAAACGGAGAAGTTACTATCGTCTTCGGTAAACAAAGTTTACCGAATGATTGTACATTTATTATATCATCATTCGAGCGTATTTTACAAGCAGAAAACGCAATTTTATCGATTAGGGAAGAAATATTTTGGATTTTAGCATTTTTAAGTTCTATATTGCCCCCGCAAATCAACGCAGACAGTAAAAAAGTACCCGCTTCTATTCTATCGCCTATGGGCAAATACTTAATCCCGGACAATTTTTTTACGCCGTTTATTACGATAACGTCACCACCCGCGCCGCAAACGTTTGCCCCCATTCCGTTTAAAAAGTTTTGTAAATCCACTATCTCAGGCTCAACCGCGCAATTTTTCAAAATGACGGTTCCTTTTAAAAACACCGATGCCAAAATGGCATTTTCCGTCGCGCCGACGCTTTTTATAGGAAAAGTATATTTTGCGTCCCGTATTTTTTTATCGAGTTTAACGCGTATATTTTTTTCATCGCATGAAACGGCGTACCCCAAAGCCTTAAAGCATTCCAAATGCACGTCGATAGGTCTTGCCCCTATACTGCACCCGCCGGGATACGCAATTCTACATTCTTCAAAACGTGACAAAAGCGCTCCCGTCATGAAAACGGAAGCGCGCAGTTTTGTCGAAAGATTTTCGTCTATCTCAAACCTTTCGGTTTTTTCCGGATAAACGTACAAATCATTTTCAACGAACTCGGTTCTTGCGCCTAAACTGTTCAAAATCTCAATCATACTTAAAACGTCGAGAATCTTGGGACAATTTTTTATTACGACAGTTTCATTCGTCAATACGGAACCTGCCATTAAAACCAAAATCGAGTTTTTTGCGGATTCTATATTAACTACTCCGTCAAGCCTTTTTGCACCGTATATTTGAAAAGTAGTAGAGTTCATATTATAGAATATTCCGAAAACTATTCTTTTGTGAGCAACACGGAACTATTAGCCGAAACGTTATACAAAAATCCGAATTCAATAAAAAACACGATTATCGACGTATTTCCGCTCGACATTAACGGCAGCGGCAAGCCCGTAGGCGGTATACTCCCCGAAACAACCAAAACGTTTATTATTACCTGAATAGCAAAAATCATCGTTATACCCGTCGCCAGATAAAACCCGAACAAGTCTTTCGCATTGTACGCTATTTTAAGACCGCGATAAATAACGAAAAAATATATCGAAAATAAAAAAATCAGCCCGATAAACCCTGTTTCTTCTCCTACGATCGATAAAATGAAATCCGATTCCGAAAAAGGCAGAAAAGAGAGTTTTTGTCTCGAATTAAAAATGCCTGCTCCGAAAAAGCCGCCCGAACCCAACGCGTATAAAGATTGCAACAATTGATAACCTTCGCCTTTCGGTGATGCCCACGGATTTAAAAAAGCAGATAATCGATTAAGTCGATACGGCTCGGCAAAAATCAAAAACACGCCTGTTAAAATTGCGGGAATAATGATAAACGGAAAGAACTTCAAACTTATACCGCTTAAAAAAATAAACGACAACATCAACAACGCAAAACATACGCAGATTGACATATTAGGCTCTAAAATTATCAGAATACAATACGTTATGCCTAATATAATTATAGGTAAAATATTTAGTATATTTATAGATTTTTTAACTTTTAGATCCAAATAGTACGCGCTGAAAACTATGTATCCGAACTTGCCTAACTCCGACGGCTGAATCGTAAAGCCTCCAACGCCTATCCAACGTTTTGCGCCATAATTGGACACCCCTATTTTCGGCACAAAAATCAAACCTAATAATATTAAAGTAAGCAAACAAATATATATAGCGTATTTCTTTAATTTCGTATAAACAAAGGTGTTTACGGACACAAAAGCAACTATTCCCAAAAGTATACCGACAACCTGTTTCTTAACAAAATAAAACGAATCCCCATAAGTTTTATTCGCATTGTAACTGCTCGCCGAATATATAAAAACAAGTCCCAAAACACTAATCAAACAAATCGCTATAAATACCCAAACATCTCCCGACTTATTTTTTAGTTTTAAACTTTTTTTCATCGATATTACAAATCAATTCCTTAAATCTATTACCTCTTTCTTCAAACGAGTTAAACTCGTCTTTACTAGAACACGCAGGGCTCAACGCAACGACTTCACCGTCTTTTGCCGCCACAACCGCAACGTTGACCGCAGTTTCAAAATCCTGACAAACCGTAACGTACGGATAATCATGCGCCGTCGCGCAATTCAAAATATCAAATCGCGTTTCCCCGAACAAGACTACCTGCCTGACGTTCGAGCATTTAATAAACTCAATCAACTCATCGTAAGTTTCACCTTTGCTTTTTCCGCCCAAAAGCAATACCATATTTTCTTTAAACGACTTTATACACGCCATCGTCGAAGCCGTATTCGTACTTTTTGAATCATCAAAAAATGCGATATTCCCTAAGGATTTTACGTATTCGATTCTATGCGGTTCCCCTTTGTAATCCGATAACGCTTTCATGATATCCTTGTTTGACGAGCCTAATATTTTACAAACGCAAATAGCAGCCATAGCGTTCATAATATTATGCGGATGCTTTAAACACAAATCGTTAGCTTTCAAAACATACTCGTCTTTATAAAAAATCTTACCGTCTTTCAAATACGCGCCGTTAACTTTGTTTTGCATAGAAAAATATACGACTTGCGATTTTATATCTTTTGCAAACCCTTTTACTCTTTCGTCGTCATAGTTCAACACCGCATAATCGTCTACGTTTTGATTTAACAAAGTTTTTTCCTTTAAATATGTATAATATTTCATTTGATAGTGCCTATCTAAATGATTTTGCGATATATTAGTAACCACCGCTATATACGGCTCAAAATACTTTACGCTTTCCATTTGAAAACTAGACACTTCCGCAACGGCTACTTCGTCGTCTTTATGTTGAAGCGAATCACAAAACGGAACGCCGATATTCCCTACTTTAAAGTTTGCTATTTTTGAATACGTCAGTATTTCTGAAATCATCTTTACGGTTGTCGTTTTTCCGTTGGTTCCCGTAACCGAAACAATCGGATTTCTCATATAGTCAACACCTAACTCCAAGTCGCCGACAATTCTTTTGTTTCTCGATTTAAACAACTTACAAAGATTCGAGCCTATCCCTACACCCGGACTTAAAACTAAAACGTCAAACTCGTTCACATTGTCAAAGCACCAGTTTATATCACATATAATTACTTTATTTTTTGCTAGCATTTCACTAGACTTTTTTAATTTTATCTCATTGTCGTCCGTAGCGTAAACGATTCCGCCCATAGAAGTTATAAACTTGCAATCGGCAAGCCCGCTTTTCTCTATTCCGTACACCAAAAATCTTTTATTTTTATAATACATAACTACCTACCATACAAAAAAACATACAATGACTAAGCCTATAAGAAACGTTATCAAAGAATAAGAATACGCTATTTTGCTTTCGCTATACCCCGACATTTGAAAATGATGATGAACGGGAGCCATCTTGAATATTCTCTTTTTCTTTGTTTTAAAATACGCCACTTGCAACAATACCGACAAACTAGTTATAACGTAAGCAACCCCCAAAATCACAATATAAAGAGCGTTGCCTGTAAAAATGCCCGACGTCGCAACAAGTCCGCCTAGCGCAAGCGAACCCGTATCCCCCATAAAAACACTTGCCTTATTCGTATTAAACAGTAAAAAAGCAAGAATCGAGCCGAATACGCACGTTATATAACCCGTCACGGCAAAAACTTCTTCACCGCTTAAACGACATAATCCTACACTTGACTCGAACAACAAAAGAATGCCGAAAAAAAGTAAATACACCCCTGTCGTATTCCCCGCAAGTCCGTCCAACCCGTCAAGAAGATTTACACTGTTTGTCGTTGCAAGAAAAGTTAACGGAACGACTATAAAAACCCATTTCCCCAAATCAACGCTTTTATACGAAAACGGTATAATAATTTCAGTCAGTCCGTTTACGTAACAAAACACGCACGCTATCACCGACAAAGAAAGTTGAAAAAATATTTTTTGATACGCTTTAAGCCCTAGATTTCGTTTGTTTTTAATTTTAATAAAATCGTCCATAAAACCAACGAGCATAAAACCCAAAGTAAACGCAACAACGACGTTGGCTATCTTCGTTTTCAGTCCGTATATTATAAAATAAACGATAATCGACGCCGTTACGAATATTACGCCCGACATCGTAGGAGTACCGCTTTTACCTTTATGCTCCCCGACGTAAGACAAAATAGGTTGTCCCGCCTTTAATTTTTTCAACACGGGTATAAATATCAAAAACAAAAATAAAGATATTAAAAACGAAATTATTATCGACAAACAAAAACTACGCCACATTTTCTACTTTACAAGGAGATTATTTATTATTTTTTTATCGTTAAACGGATGCTTTACGCCCAAAACTTCCTGATAGTTTTCCGCGCCTTTACCGCAAACGATTAAAACGTCTTCCCCCGATATGTATTTCAACGCATAATTTAAAGCGCATTCTCTGTTCTGAACGACTACGTATTTATCGGTATATTCTCTCAGCCCCGTTTCTATATCACCGATAATAAGCATAGGTTCTTCATATCTCGGATTATCCGACGTAAGTATAGTAAAATCCGCGTATTTGCCCGACACTTCGCCCATTATTTTACGTTTTCCCTTATCCCTGTTTCCGCCACAACCGAACAAGCAAATCAATCTGCCGTTACATATGCTTTTAGCCGTTTTAAGCGCGTTTTCAAGCCCGTCGGGCGTATGAGCGTAATCGATAAATATTTTCGCATTTTCTTTGTCGGCAACGTATTCCATTCTCCCAGGAACGCTTTTCATTTCGGACAACCCCGAATACAAAGATTCTCCGTCAATTCCTAGGATTTCAGCCACGCAGGAAGCAGCCAGAACGTTATACAAATTAAACCTTCCTATCAAACCGCAAGTTATATCGAATACTTTGTCCATAACGTTTAAAACAAAACTCGTACCCGTCGCCTTTTCTTTAATATCTATGGCAAAAACGTCGCTCGGATTTTCTAAACCGTAAGTTACAACGTTCTTTCGCGCGTTTTGGATTTCAATACCCACTTCATCGTCGATATTGACAACGGCATATTTTGAAACGCTTTCGTCAAAAAGTTTAAGCTTTGCCTTTTTATAATTATCAATCGTTCCGAAATAATCCAAATGGTCTTGCGTTAAGTTTGTAAATACCGCTATTTCAAAATATATGCCTTCTACTCTCATCATATCCAGCGCATGCGCCGACACTTCCGTTATCACGTATTCCACGCCTTGTTTACGCATTTCGCTCAAAAGAGAGTATAACGACAAGACGTCCGGCGTAGTCAAATCGGTTTTATAATCCCGCTCTAATATTTTCGCGCCCAAAGTACCTATCAAGCCCGCTTTTTTACCCGCTTTTTCCAAAACGTTTTTTATTATGTACGAAACGCTTGTTTTTCCGTTAGTACCCGTTATGCCTATAAACTTCATTTCTTTTTGCGGGTTACCGTAAAAAGCCCCCGCTATTTGTCCGAGCGCTTTTCTCGACTGCTTTACGACGATTTGCGGGAGATCCGTTTCCACTTCGTATTCCGTCACAACCGCAACCACCCCGTTTTTCATCGTCGACACGAACTTATGGCTATCCGTCAGATTCCCCACGATACAAACGAACAAAGTATCGTTTTTTATTTTATCCGTATCGGCGGATACGTATTCAATATTTATATTTTCTATATTTCCGACTATCTTTATAACGTCGATATCTTGTAAAAGATTCTTCAATTTCATAACGCCACCAAAACTATATTGATTATTTGTTTATATCGATTTTAACACGGTTGATATTTTAAAATTAAATGAAAAATCCTGTTTTTTAATATATGACAACATAAGTCAAATTATCTCAAACCGCAACAACTTTTTCAACTACGCAGGCACGTTTCCTTTATAGAATAATATGCCTTTTTACCAAAAATTATTACGCCGTTCAAAGATTTTTACAACTCGCGTACGTTTATTATTCCTTCAAAAACTTCTTTCGCGTAAGGCGCAGCCACCGTACTGCCGTAATACGCCCCCTTAGGTTCGTCGACAACGACTAACGCTAAGTATTCGGGGTTGTTTGCAGGAAAAAAGCCTACGAACGAAGACACGTATTTTCCTTGCGCTATATGTCCGTTTTCATATTTTTGAGCGGTGCCCGTTTTTCCGCCAACCCTATATCCTTCGATATACGCTTTTTTACCGCTGCCGTTTTTTACTACGCTTTCAAGCATTTCGGCTACGACAGAAGACGCTTTTTCGCTTATCGTCCTATTCTTAACTCTCGGATTGACAATCTCGCATACAACCCCGTTATTTGCCGATATTTCCTTTAAAAAGTGCGGAATATAATAATATCCGCCGTTTACGGCCGAAGCGGTAGCCGCCGCTAATTGAAGCCCCGTGCAGGCAAGCGCCTGTCCAAACCCGATTCTCGCCAAATCAACGTTTTGACAATAGTTTTCGGGTATAAGCATTCCGCTCGCTTCACCGAAAAAGTCAATTCCCGTAACCTTTCCGTACCCGAACTTATCTAAGTAATAATAGAACCTTTCCTTGCCTAGTTTTATCGCTATATCAACAAAAACGGGATTGCAACTGTTATTAAGCGCATCAACGAGTCTTTCGCCCGAATGTTTGCCGTTTTTATGGTCGCTCCAACATTTTATCTTTTGCCCGTCGATATAACGATATCTTGAACCCGAATAAACGTGATTTAACGAATACGCGTTATTTCCGAGTAAAAACTCTTCGACGTCTGCGGAAGCGGTCAAGACTTTAAACGTCGAGCCGGGCTCGTAAATATCTACGATCATAGCGTTTCTGTTTACTTTATTTAAAAGTTCTACGTCGTTTCTCGGCACTTCGTTTAAGTTGTACGACGGTTTAGTCGTAGTTGCTAATATTTCACCCGAACCAGGGTCTAAGACCAAAATCGAAACGCTTTTCGGTTCTTTTTCGTAATACGCTTTTTCAGCGACCGATTCGACGATTAACTGTATCTTGTAATCGATTGTCAGTTTTACGTTCAGTCCGTCCGTTGCAGGCACGTACTTAGGCGTACTGTTTTTAACTTCCGAGCCGATTATGTCCGTTTCATAAAGGACTTCTCCGTCAAGTCCGCGCAAATATTTTTCATAATACGCTTCGATTCCCGATTGTCCTATCCCGTCAATGCCGGTAAATCCTATTATCTGGCTTAAAAAATCGCCGTACGGATATATTCTTGCGTTATCTCTCGAATAGTAGATTCCGTTGATGTTCTCTTCTAAAACCTTATCTAATACGTCTTTCTTCACCTGACGCTTCAACGTTACTTCCGATACCCTTTTTTCTAGTTTTTCGTACGTTTCGGCATAAGGTTTTTGCAATATTTCGCTTAACTTTTCGGCGACTTTTTCCTTCTCTTTAATCAACGTAGGCCTTGCGAATATCATATACGTATCGTCGTTGTTCGCCAACACGACGCCGTTCCTATCCAAAATAAGTCCGCGCGAAGCAACTATGGGCAATTCTCTCGTCCACTGGTCTATTGCTTTGCTTTGCAAATCTTCGCCCCATATAACGGTAACGTAAAACAAACGTATGATTATGAAAAAAAATAAAGAGATTATCACGCACAACAATGCGAATAATCTCTTTCGTAATACAGTTATTGAAAATCTATTCAATTAAAAATCCCCATAGGTTATTTCGTCATACCGAATTCAACCGCTTTTTTAGAAATAGTTTCTTCGTTAGAAACGTTATCGAGTTCTTCTACGACTTGTCTATAAGACGTTTTTAATGTTTGGAGTTCGTTCGTTTTATGGTTTATCATACCGCTCAAATTACTTAAAACGGTCGTGTTTAAAATGATTAAAGCCATAATGACAGTAACCGCAAAAGCGTATAACGCTATCATAACCTTACCCTTTTTAGTCAAGCGGAAAGGTTCTTTCTTTTCTTGCTTTATATCGCCCATCAATTCCGTCGCGCTCTCGTTCATGAATTGCATGGTCGTCGAACTCGGTTCGATATCTTCTCTGTTTATTTCGACTTGTTCGATTTCGGGTTTGGAAACTTCTTCTACGACGGTAGCGGAATCGTTAATCGTCGCGGCAGCTGCTTCTTCCCTTTCCTTTGCGATATACAGGTCATAATTCATTATGTATTCAAGGTTTTTTCTGGTACGCTCGGTATCGGAAACCTTTTCCTTGGAAATGGCTCTTTCGGCAAAACCGTTGTTTACGGCAACGTTCTTTTCTTGTTCGGTTGCATATGCGTTAAACATTTCGTTTACATCTCTTCTCGTAGTAATCATAATACTTACTCCCCATATATTATTCCTATAATTTTTCCGCTATTCTCAATTTTGCGGATTTTGATCTGCTATTTTCCGATAATTCTTTCTCACTCGCAACTAACGGGTGTTTCGTTACGATATTTATTTCTCTTTTGTGTCCGCATACGCAAACGGGCAGGCTCTTGTCGCAAATACAATCCGCAGCCATTTCGTTAAACGCTTGCTTGACAATTCTGTCTTCCAGCGAATGAAACGTCAAAATAACGATTCTTCCGCCCTTCTTTAAAGATCTTGTCATTTCAAACACGGCGTTTTTTAACCCGTCCAACTCTCCGTTCACTTCGATTCTTATCGCCTGGAACGTTCTTTTTGACGGATGCCCGTCGTTTTGGAACTTTTTCGGTATACTCGTTGCTATTATATCGTCGAGTTCGCCGCATGTTTCGATTTGTTTTTTATTTCTGTATTTAATTATATTTTCGGCTATCCTTCTAGCAAACTTATCTTCTCCGTATTCAAAAATAATTTTTGCTAACTCACTCTCCGAATACCCGTTGACAACGTCTTTTGCCGAGAAACTTTGGTTCTGATCCATACGCATATCGAGTTCAGCTTCTCTTGCAATATAAGAAAATCCACGCGAAGAGTCATCCAGTTGGAAACTTGAGACGCCAAAATCCAAAAGTATTCCGTCAACATTGTCAACTCCGAGATTGTATATAATATTTTTAAAGTTTTTATAATTATCGTTGACAAGCGTAAATCTTCCGTCAAACTCCGATAATTTGATTTTTGCCCTTTCTATTGCCTGTCCGTCTAAATCGGTTGCTATGAGTTTTCCGTTCGGCGAACTATTTTTCAATATTTCATAAGAATGCCCCGCTCCGCCGAGCGTTCCGTCAAAATATATACCGTTCGGTTTTAAGTTAAGCCCTCTAATACATTCTTCGAGCATTACGGGATAATGTTTTAACTCACTCATTTTCCGTTACCTGCATAAGATCTTGCGCAGCCGTTTCAAAATCAACGTCGTCAATGTATTTTTGCCATACGTCGGCAGCCCATATCTCATAACAGTGCATGTTTTTCAAAATCACGATTTCTTTATCGATTTTTGCAGCCGTTCTTAAATCTTGCGGAATAAGTATTCTTCCTTGATTATCTTCTTCCGCGTCCCAAGCATAAGCCAAAAACTTTCTTACGGATTTTTGTTTTTGAGTATCAAAAGGCGAAATCTTTTCAAAGCTTTTCTTCAATTTACTCATTTCACTTGCAGTGAAAACAAATAAACATCCGCCGCTTCCGAGCGTAACCGTGTAGTCGGAACCGAGTTCTTCTCTGAACTTCGCAGGTATTCTCATTCTGTTTTTAGCATCTAACTGATGTCTGTAAACACGATCAAACACGCTCGCACATTCCCCCTTTGTAAAATTATATATATAAGATAACACGAAAATTGACCACTGTCAACCCTTTTTGCCCACTTTTTTATTTTTTTTAGCCGTTTTTTATAGAAAAAATCTGATTTTTTGACAAACATTTGTTTATTTTGCTTTTAAGACCATTTTAAACGCCTTTTCGTTCTTTTCCGCATTCACACCGACAAAGCATACTTTGCCGATATAATTTACGTCAAGGTTAAGTTTTGATACATATGATTTAAAAGTTGATTTTATCGACTTTAAGCCGTCGTCAACCGTTGCATTTTTAAATATCTTTTTAATTTGGCGTTTCACGAAAGGATAATGCGTACAAGCCAGATAAACTCTGTCGAAATCATTCGGAAGATTTTTAAAATACCCTTGAACGTTTAAGTTATTCAAATTAAAAACGTTACGTTCTATGTCTCCCGCCAAAGCCGGCTCCGAATAGAGAAAATATTTGTCGGGATATTTCTTTAAAGACAAAGCGTTGGATATCGTTTGCGGCGTGCCTACGACAAGAACTTTATCGCCCTTAATGCTTTCGCCGGGTTTTACGAAAAGAAAGTCTTTATTGTATCTGTTCTTCAAACTTTCCCCGCAAACGGTTGAAACGGTATTGCACGCAATCAAAAACAAGTCGGGATTGTATTTACTCAAAACATCGAGATTTTTATAAGCCAAACAAAAAATATCGTTTGCGCTTTTCGTTCCGTAAGGCGCGTTCTCGTTATCGCCTAAATATAAAAAATTGATATAGGGATACGCTTTCACTAAACAATTCAATACGGTTAATCCCCCTATCCCCGAATCATAAACACCGACAGTAAACATTTAAACTCCTTATAAAATATTTCGATATAACAATATATGAAAAAAATTTAACAAAAACCACTAATTTAGTTGTAAATATATTTGATTTGTGCTAGAATGTTTAAGTAACTAAACAAAAGGAGTATATGACTGTGCCAAATATTAAATCAGCAAAAAAGAGGGTTCTCGTCGAAAACAAGAAGAAAGAAGAAAATAAAATAATCAAGACGCAAGTAAAAACCGCAATCAAAAACGTTGTTGCTTTGGTTAAAGCAGGCGACGTTGAAGGCGCGGAAAAAGCGCTTCCCGTAGCATTCAGCGCTATTGATTCTGCTTATTTGAAAGGTATTCTTAAAAAGAACACTGCCGCAAACAAAAAAAGCGGTATTGCTAAACTTGTTGACAAAGCAAAAGCAAATAAATAATTGTGTTAAAAAGGCGCAAATTATTTGCGCCTTAATTTGTTGGAAAGTTGGCCGAGCGGTTGAAGGCACCAGTCTTGAAAACTGGCATATCGAAAGGTATCTGGGGTTCGAATCCCTAACTTTCCGCCAGATATTAAAAAAACGAACACCGAATTTTAACGGCGTTCGTTTTTTGTATAACTAGCAGTTTTGTAAAAAGCCTTCGGGGCTTCGGACACCATGTCCGAAGCCCCGAATATTTTTATATATTTAATTTGTTGAAAACCGTCGCTTATTGCTTGCGACTTTTTACAATGTTATATAAAACCATACCAGAAAACCACGCGCCTTCTAAACATTATTCTTTTACTTCTATGGCGTAAGGATATATTCTATACGACCATTCGTAATGAAAACCAAGTTCGCTCATCGAATAATATACTTCGATTTTAGAACTGTCAAGAACGTAACCGTACGGCGATCTTACGATACCGCAATTACTGTTCCTTTTAAACCCCGTTTCCGCTTCCCCTATCGTCGCCAAAGTACTCCAACTTTTTCCGCCTTGTTTTGCTATGCTTTCAAATAAATCGCCTATATTTTCGCCTTTTTCGGAAATATAAGTTACTCTGAACTTACTAGAAACAAACAACGGATCGCCGTCGGTCGGATAGGGATGACAATCGGAAACAAAATAATATCGTTTCAGATTTTTATCATACGCGACGTTAGCGTTGTTAATAACGTCCGCGCCGCCGTTTAAATTAGTCAGCCCCTTCGTGGTTATCGTCGAAGAAGTTAAAAGCACGGGATTGTTCAAATCGGACAAATCGTATTTTTCAGCCATCATATAAGTTGAAGTAGACCCGACCGAATAAAACAACATGACTTTCCCTTTTTCGTCAACGCTCAACAAATCCGGCTGCCCGACACCCCAGTGAGAAGAATCACCGTCGTATTTTTTAAACGGATTTTTCACTTTAACCCAACCTTTCATAGGCTCGTTTGAAACAGCCAAACCTATTTTATTATTTATGTTGGAAATGTTGCCCGTATACGCCATCAGATATGAATATTTGTTTCCGTCGTATGAAAACTCACCTTTTATTACGGACGGATCGCAACAGTGAAGAGCATCGTATTCTCCGAAACTCGGCGCTAAAACAAGAGTTTTTTCACCCCATACGATTTGTCCCTTACCATTCTTCGTCCCTTTTCTGACGTATATGTGGTCTTGAATTATGCCGCTTTCTTTGTTAGAACAATAATAACAATAAAGCACGCCTTTTTCGTCTTCAAAAACAGACGGACAATAATTAAACGCATCTTTCAACGGTTCGTTAAACGGAAAGTTTTTATATTTATCTACGGGTTCGTTATTATCGTTAATTTCCGTGCACGATGCAAATATGTTACACATAATCAATACTAATATAATAAGTATAAACCTAGATTTTTTAATAATCACTCATTTTCTCCCGAAACACCCGTTTCTAACTTATAATAGTGAATACCGTTTTTAAACTTGTACGTTTCGTCGGTAGCGTTTTCGGCAGAAACGCCCGAAGTAAACAACAGTTCCGCGTTCGCTCCGTCAATTCCCGAAAAGGCGTTTGTAACAAACTCTGCCGAATATATTCTCGAATATCCGCCGAGTTCGATGCCGTCTAAAACGTTTACCACCGTCGTCCATTCCGCGTTTTGTTTATACATATCGCTTAAAGCGATTTTCGCTATTTCGATTTTCGTAGCCTTTTGAGCGTTATTAGAAGCGTACGGGAATCCGTCTTTTACGACGTAAAGCATGTCGCTTGCGCTGTCGTATGCAAAATCGGCGTTTATCACAATACCCCATTCGTTGCCGTCAAGCGGTAACCCTTTCGACGGAACGCTGATTTCACCGCTCATTACCAAATCGTCAAGATTCGACGCTTGTATTTCCACAAATCTCGTTTCGCTCACAAGAGAAGTCGCTTTTGAAAAGAACAGCAATAAGTTTGCTTTTCCATTAAGATTTACAAGGCTCGGATAACAAACTCCCGCAGTGTCGCCCAAAACTTCGTAATCGTAAGAAATTATAGGAGCATCCCCTACTTTTAGCCAGTTTAAGCCGTCCTTGGACACAGCCGCGCCGATTTGATATCTTTTTTCGGCAGCAAACGAACTTGCCTGATAAACCATTAAAAACGTATACTCCGTTCCTTTATAATTAAATTCGCCTTTTACCATATCGGAGTTATCTACGTTGTATTTGTCCCAACCGTTTGCGGTAGGACGAATTGCGATTTTTTCCGCGCCAAACGTAAACTTTCCGTCGGTAAACGTACCCTTTCTTACGGCAATAACCTTATCGCCGCCCTTTGCTATACTGTTCGTCGTATAAGAAACGTAAACGTCTTCGCCGTCTTTTATTATCGACGGGGCTTCGTACGAATAACCTTCGTATTGCGTAAAGATGTATTCGATAGTTCCCGACGCCTTGCGTTCTGCTTTCTTCGGTTTTTCCGAATTAAAAGAACATGCCGACGCTACGAGAACGGTTACAGAAAGCGTCAAAACAATTATTGAATAAAATAGCTTTTTCATATTCTTATTCCCCCGTTTTCATATTGTCTTTTATAGAGTTGCCGTTGTTCGCAAAAATGGATTTTACGCATGTTTCGTTATAATACAACCCGAAATTATCCAAAACGAACGACGAGCCCATATTTTGTTGAGTATTGATAGCAATCGTAAATTGCGGAACTTTTTGAAGATCCATTATCGAGTTACCCCAAGTACACCAAGCAGGTTTTACAAAGCAATTCATAGGAATCCTTACCCAACCCGTAAAGCCGTAAGGAATATTAAACGTAGGCGTTGCGCTTATAAGACTTTCTTTGCCCGTTATTACGTCGTATAAAATTATTCTTCCGCCAAGTCCTATACTCCACCTTTCTCCGGAAGGATTAGCCGCTATATCTTGATCGGGATCATATTCGTCTATTTCAAAACACATACTTATTTCACATTCGGATAAGTTTTTCACAAAGAAAGTAACCCCTTCGACGTTGCCGTCGTCGTTCACCCATTGCGACCATTTATTGACGGAAGCCTTAGTCGTAAACGTAATTCCCGCGTAATCGTCGGGTCTGTCCGCTCTGGGTTCGACTACTTCTACTTTCATAGCGTTATCCGAAACGTTTTCGTCGTTGTATCTGGAAAGACGTACTCCTTCAACTAATTTATAAATCTTCGTTTCGAGTATTTTATTGTATTCTTCTTCCGTTTCGGGATAACCCGAATCGAGATCTTCAAGTATTCTTACGTCGCCGAAATCATACGTTATCGGAAGTTCTGCGGGTTTTTCTTTATAATTAACCTTAGATATTTCAACGATTTTTTCGGTAGTCGTCGACGCTATCCTCAACTGATACTCGGACTCGTCCCATTTGTACGGATCCGCAACTATTTCACCCAACGTATAATCTGAAATGTTTTCTTCGCCGTAAACTGCTATTCTTCCAAACTGAATCGCCGCCCCGTTCAATGTGTCGGTATAGGTTGGAATCAAGAAATATACGGCAACAATAGTCTTTCCAAGCCCTTCAAACGCCGATACGGGTATAACTACCCAACCGCTTTCGCCTGCCAAAGGTCTGGTATAGGGATCGCCCGTTACGCTTTCTCTTTTATTCGTAAAGTCGGAATTAAAGAACGTTACGTTCGAGCCGGTTTTAGTAAACGCCTGATTGCCGTCGCTATCTTGTAATTTGATAAGCGCAGCCATATCGCAAGTCATCGGATTTGCTATTTCGATTGCGATATAAGTTGCGTTTTCAAGGCTGAACGACGTTTTATTTTCCGTCGTAAACGCGTTCACCATAAGTCCCGCTTCGTTATATGCGTTTAAAAAAGCAGTTTGCTTAACTTCAAATCCGTTAATCAATCCGTCTTTCCCTTGTACCGTAGCCCCTTTTTTAACGATAGCGCATATCGTATCCGCAGGGTTCGTTTCGCGTCCGGCAAACCAAGCGTCCGTCCACGCTGAAAAATCCGTCAACGTTATCAAATCTTTTGAAAAATCAGGTTGTTCCGCTTTTGTATAAGCAAGTTTTTCAAAATGGTATCCGATACCTGCTCCCGTCGTTGCGGGCAACGTAAGATATAACGCTTCGACTGTCGACATATCGGGAAATGCCGACGCGGGTAAAATCACGTATCCTACGCCCGAAGCGGCAGGCGACAATGCACTGTATTGCACAGTACCCGTACCCGTTTGATTAAAGTTTTCGTCTGTCAAAACGTATTCCGTGCCGTCTTTCATATAAATAAACGCGCCGTTTTGTTGACAAATAAAGTATATAGGCCAAGCGGCATTATTCGGATTGTAATACTTTATTGCAAAATAAGTTGCGTCGGCAAGTTCAAGAGTGCTGAGCGCGTAACGTTCCAGCATTATTCCACCGCCGCCGCCTGCGGTTCCGTCGGCAATTTTGGTAATACTTATACCGTTTATCTGCGAACCGGTTTCCGATGAGTCTGTCGTATAATCTTTTATCGTTTCAGCCCATGCAGCGGATACCGCTTGCGTCAGAAACAATACCAGACATATCAACAAAGATACAAACTTAGTTTTTTTCATGTTTGGTTACCCCCTGTGTTAATTTTTATTTATTAAATAAATACTTATTGAAAACGTCGAAGAATAATTCGGGACGAACGGTAAGACCAACCTCTATCTCACTGTTTTCAAGACTCTTTTTTTCTTGTATTATCGTCTTGTTCCTTTCTTCTCCCTGTAATCCTATAAGTACTGATTTTTTCTCAAATCCCACTATTTCGGGATTAAGTATATTTGCTATAACCAACGGATCGTGCATAATAGGTTTATCGTACCCGTAATGGGCAAACCATTTATCTAACATTATCGAGATTAATCCGTTCGTTCCGCTTTTGTAAGATTTTAATTTTTCCACCGTTTGCGCGTCAAGAGCGCATTGCAACGTCAAATCGAGCCCTATCGCTTTTATAGGTATACCGCAAGTATACATAACTCGCGCGCTTTCGGGATCGCACGCAACGTTCCATTCGGGGACGTCTTCGGTATAATATCCGCCTATAACCCTTATTTCTTTGATTAAAGGAATAATATCGGGCGCTTTTCTTACCGCCATAGCGATATTTGAAAAAGGTCCTATCGCGATTATAACTAAATTACCTTTATTCTCCCGCGCTTTACGAATAATAAAATCTACCGCGTGTTCTTCGCTTATTGTTTCATTATCCATTTCAGGCAAATATTGCGGTAAAGTGTACCCCCCGTTTTTCATTTCCTTTTCCAGCAACTCGGCGCCCAAAAGATATTCCATCTTTTGAACGACAGCCGTGTCTATCCCGGCGCAAACGGGTATATCTTCCCGACCGCAGGTTCTTAACAACATTTTCGTCATTTTAGCGCGTTGTACGGCATTTCTGAACACGGTGGTTATCCCCGCTATATTTATATTGCTTTTAACCGCCAAAGTTATAGCGAACGCATCGTCGATATCGTCGCCCGGATCGGTATCTATTATGTACTCTAACTTATTAAGATTTTTCTGCATAGCGTCTCCTTTTACTCTTTCGTAATATATTTCCAGTACGAGAAATTACCGTTTGGCGACGTTACCGGCGCGACGTAGTCCGCTCTGTAACACGGCCAGCCGTATTCCATACCCGCAACTTGTTTCGCTTTTTGATAAGATTCGGCGTTTACAGACAACACAAACTCCAACCCGTTCTTTTTCATAGAAGCAATCGTGTTTGACAAAACGCTCAATGCCGCTTTATTGTCTTTTGCCGAAACCATTTGCGGCAAATACCTTCCCCAGATTTGATTTACCCTTTCGTTCTTTTCGATATATGTATAATAATCTTTTCTCGACGTATCGACCAACAAGAACGACGCAGTATAATCGTAACTGTAATCGGATAACGGCGCTTTCAGATTTTCGATATAAATCGAAGTTGCTTTTTTACAATCTGCCGTTCTGGGAGAAACTTTGTCGTAGAAACTTTGGTTTAATAAAACGTTACACAACCCGAAACCGTATTGAGTAAGGTTTTCGTTCTTATAATCGTTTTTATATTTTTCCGTCCAAACTACGTGTTCGTGCTTTTCATCCCAAGTAAAAGTATCTCCTTCTACGCCGAAATTGATTAAAAGTTGCCCTTCTTCGCTCGTCAAAAAGTCAAACAACTTAATGATTTTATCGGGGCGTTCGCTGTTTTTCGTTATCATCGACATCATATACCCCTTACCTCTTAAATCTTGTAAAACAGGCGCGTCGCCGTTATCGTTACGAAGAACGAGCGGTACGTACTCGATGCCGTTATTGTAGCAATTCAAAAACGCGTCGTTATAATTTTGCGGCGTCGCCATACATACGAAAACGTTTCCGAGCGATATGTTTCTTTTTACGCTTGCCGTATTTGCCGTTAAATTAGCGTCCGAAATATACCCTTTATTAAACAGCGTGTTTAAAAACGAGATAACTTCCCGATATCTTTCGTCCGTGAGTTGATGATTATACGTTCCGTCGGGATTTTCAAACGGTACGGCAAAATATTGAGAAAGCCATATAACGGAAAGATTGCCCGTATCCGTAAAAGGATCCAGTTGTACGCCTATGGATTTGGAATATTTTTTAGTTATATACTCAACGCCTTTCAAAAAACTTTCTTTCGTCGTCATATCTTCGCCGAGCGTATTTACGACTTCCTTGTACCAGTCTTCTCTGACAAGGAATCCGCCGTTCGGCGGCAATTTGCTGTCGCCTATATAATAATCGGTATAACAAAGGTTGGGAACGCCGTATAAATCCTGATCGATTTTAAACCAGTCGTACACGTCTTTTTGCTCAACGTAATATCTTTTGGTCATAGACGGTGCGAACCGCCGCATAAGTTTGTCTATCGACCAAACGTAGTTTTGTTCGGGAAGTTGGTTTGCGTAAATAGAAGCCGCTTTTATCGTCAACACATCCGGTAAATCTCCCGAAGACAGCATTGTGGACAATTCGGTACCCGACTCGTCGCCCGCTACCTGAAATCTGATTTTACAACCCGTCTTCTCGTAAATCACCCTGGATACCATATCCACGCCGTACGTTGGCCACACCATCCAAGACGCGTCGATAAACCAAGTGATTTCGCAATCTTCTTTATCGAACTCCCAACTGTTGGTATCGCTGTCGGTTATAGTAGTAAACCTGTCAAGATACGAATCGTCTTTTCGCGTTCCGTTCTGACCGCAAGCCGTAATCGACAAACTTAAAATCAAAACAAACATTATCGCCAAAACTTTTTTCATAATATCCTCCTATCCTTTTACGGATCCTATCATTATCCCTTTTTCAAAATACTTAGACATAAACGGGAAAACCAACGCTATGGGCAGTATACTTATTACTATCGTAGCAAAGGTAACGACTTCCGCCGTTAAGTTTTCCGTAATCGAAGGCGGTAACGTAATCGCGCCAAGACTTATATTTTGAGAGTTGATAAGTTTCATCAAATAATATTGCAAGGTTTCTAATTTTTGCGAATTAGTATAAACCATTGCGTCGAAATAAGAGTTCCAGTGCCCCAACATAACCCACAACGATACGGTTGCGATTACGGGTTTTGAAAGGGGAATAACTATTTTAAACAACATTCCGAATTCACCTATTCCGTCAAGCACCGCCGCTTCTCTTAATTCTTCCGGTAAAGCCTTAAAGAAATTTGCCAGAATTATCATGTGATACACCGAGTACGCGCACGGAATTATATATAGCGCGTACGTGTTGTACAAACCCAAAGTTTTTATAACCAAGAAAAACGGAATAAGCCCGCCGCCGAAAAACATCGTAAATATATTAGCGAAATAAAAGAATCTTTTAAAAAGCAATTCCCTTCTCGACATCGCGTACGCCACAATCGACGTAAACGTAACCGCGACGAAAGTTCCCAAAATCGTTCTTGAAATAGTTATAAAATACGCCCACCACAACCTGTTGTCGGAAAAAATTACGATATAATTGTCAATCGTAAACTTTCTCGGATAAAGATATATTCCGCCGGACAAATAATCCAAGCCTTGATTAAACGAACCTATTATTACATAGTAAACGGGATAGATCATCAAAAAGGAGAAGAACAGCATCAAGACCATCAAAACGTAGTCAAACACCCCGTATCTTTTAAGTTTCGATTTATTCATATTAAAATATACCCCTTCCCGCAAGTTTTTTACTCAACGCATTAGACGAAGTCAACAAAATAAACGCGATTATCGACTTTAACAAACCTATTGCCGTCGTGTAAGAATATTGATTTTTTAATATGCCGTATTTGTAAACATAAGTATCTATAACTTCGCTTTTATCGAGATTCATTTGATTTCTGAAAACCCAAATCTGATCGAACCCGCTGTTCAAAAGATTTGAAACGGACAATATTAAATACACCGTAACTGTTGGCAAAATGCACGGGAAAGTGATTCTCGACATCTTACACCACCTGTTTGCGCCGTCTATTTCAGCCGCTTCGTACATTGCTTGATCGATTCCCGCGATTGCGGCAACGTATACCATAGAACCCCATCCTACACCTTTAAGCAATCCTGTAACGATAATCAAACCCCAAAAATATTCGCTTTTACCGAAATTGACCGGCGTGTTTACTATTTTTGTCTTTACCAACAATTCGTTTATTATCCCCGTTTGTGAATCCAGCATGCTCGAAACTATTCCGCCGAAAATAATCCACGATAAAAAGAACGGAAAGTACGATATTGTTTGCACAACTCGTTTATAATGCGCGTTTCTAATTTCGTTTATCAGCAGCGCGAAAATAATCGGAGCGGGAAAAGTTATTACCAACGACAATAAATTAAGCCCCAAAGTGTTCCACACGACACCGAAAAACTCCGGATCCGTCAAGAATCTTTTAAAATTGTCAAGCCCTACGAACTTTGAATTGAAAATCGCGTCTTTAATATTTATAACGTAATCCCCGTCTTTAAAAGCCAAAATTATACCGAACATGGGTATATAGTTAAAAACGATTAAAAAAGCCAGACCAAGTCCTGCCATAAACAAAAGAATCCACCTGTTTTTCGTCATCTTTTTTCTTACTAACTTACGCATTTTTCTCTTCTCCGTTTTAATTACGGTAACCCGTGTTACCGTTTTGGCGCAAATAAAAGAAATTCTCTAACGATAATTATTGAATTTCTTTTACTGAATCTCGCTCGATAAGTGTTAAACAATGATTATATAAAGATATTTCATCGTTGTTTATCATGTTGTACAATATTTCAAACGCTTTTTTGCCTAATTCTTCGGCGTTACTTTTAAAAGTCGTCAATTTCGGTTCGACAAGCGACGATAACTCGATACCGTCGATACCGACAAAAGATACGTCGTCGGGTACTTTATATCCTAGTTCTTTCGCTTTCGTCATTGCGCCTATCGTTACCAAATCGTTGATTCCGATTATCGCCGTTACGTCTTTATTGTTTTTAATTATTTCTTCAAAAAGAATCTCTCCGCTTTCTACGTTTGCGGGAATATTGTTTTGCGGCTTTGTGTATATCGCTTTTAGATTTAATTCTTTCGCGATTTTCAAATAACACGGCAATCTGTCGTCTAAGTTGCTCGTTTCCGTAAACGTGTTAAGAAACGCTATGTTTTTATGTCCCCTGTCGTGCAAATATTTTACCGCCGAAATCAACGCGTCGCCCGTAGCCATATCGATTTTTGATATTTCGTCGTTGTAATATTTAAACTTCGGACTAGTCAACACCTTTATGCCGTTATCGAGAAGTTGCCGTATATATTTGACTTCTTCTTCCTGTATTTCCGAACAAAAATATACGGCGTCTATTTTTCTTGCTATGATATGCGCAACGTACGTTCTCATATCCATCTTGCCGCAAATACTGAAAAAAAAGCCTTTCTTTATGCCTTCCGCTTCCATACTGTAAACAAGTTCGGCAAAAAACGGGTTTTTTATACTGTCGACCATTATACAAATCTGCTTACTGCCTTTACCTTGCATCGCTCTCGCGGCAATGTCGGGAACGTAATTCAATTTGTCGATAGCGTCCATTACTTTTTTTCTTACCTTTTCGGAAACGGGCCTCGTGTTGTTTAACACGCAAGTTACGGTCGTAGGAGTAACCCCCGCTTCTTTCGCGATAAGCGATCTAGATACTTTCATCGATTCAACAATCCCTGCTAACGGTAACACGCCTTACCGTTTTTTGTTATTATACTATAAAAGCATTGACCTGTCAATACCTTTTTTAAAAATATTAGTAGATTTTTTTATAAAAACTCGGCGGGAACGCAAAGTTTTGCATTCCCGCCCCGTATTATTTTATGAATATTTCTTCACCGACTATTTTGATTTTGTCTGAGTTTATCAGTTGATTTAACGCGTCGCCGAGTTTTGTCGTTATGTTGTTGCCTTTTCGGGCAAAACCTAAAAGATTCGTCATCGTAACAAACAACCCATCTTTCGTTATTCCTACGCTGTTTTTTATAACGACAAACATTCCGCTAGCAAGTTCGTCCGTCGATATCATTGTTATATCGCGCGGAGTTTCGCCGTCTTTCGGTATTCTCATTTCTATTTCCATATTGACGTCGGTAACGTAATAATCTTTGATTTTACATATCGATTTAAACTGCCTTATAGCGTGCGAAAAATCTCTTCTCACGGCGTCGGTTACCTTAACCCTACCGAAAAAGCCGACTGTTTTCTTTAAAAGCAACTCTTCCGTAATAGGCGCTTCCTTTGCCACTAAACTAGGGACGGTATTATAAAAACTAGGTAAATCCACCGAAAATATATCGTAATTTTCATATTGTTTAAAAAGAGATTTTAAATCTTTGTCGCTCGCTTCTTCTAAAATAAAGTTTTCGGCTTTATTTTCGACCGAGCAAGTACTGTCGTTAATGAAGTTTTCTTCGGCTTCATCAAAAAGTTTTATACTTTCTTCGACCGCTCTTATCAAGTTTTTCTTTTCGGTTTCTTTGTTCAAAAACCAGTCGGTCGACCATACGCGATAAAACTTCCAACCTAACTTTTCAAGCACTTCCTGACGCAACCTATCTCTATCTCTCGTAGTTTTTCCAGAATGATAACTCGCTCCGTCGCACTCGACCGCCAAAACGTAATCTCCTTTTTCGGGATGCTTTACGCCAAGATCTATTCTGTATCCAGAACAACCCACGTGGCTGTCAACTCTGTATCCCGCTTCTTTTAATACGTCGTATACTTCGAGTTCAAAAGCCGATTCGGTTTCTGCGGTTTCGTCAACGGTCAATTCTCTGTTTACGTTTATCATGCCGTGTTCTGCGCAATACAAATATTCTTTTAACAACTTTACTCCGACAGCGTCCGTCTTACTCATATCCAAATCGTATGATTTGATTGACGACACGAGTTTTACGTTATATTTTGCTCTCGTAATCGCAACGTTCAATCTTCTTTCCCCGCCTTTTCGGTTTAGCGGTCCGAAATTATGAATAAACTTACCGACGGCGTCTTTCGCGTAAGCAACGCTGAAAATAATAGTATCTCGCTCGTCGCCCTGTACCGTTTCAAGATTTTTTACGAAAAACGGCTCGTTCATCTTACCGTCAAAAAGTTCAACGTACCTGTCGTCTTTTTCTCTGCGCTTTTGAATCAATTCTTCGATAGCGTCTTGTTGAGAAATGCTGAACGCGACCACGCCCAAACTTCTTTCGGGATGCTTATCGAAATGCTCGAACACCAAATCTACGACTTTTTCCGCTTCGATTAGATTACATTTGGATTTTCTGTCGAAAACTCCGTTGGGAACGTAATAAAAATCCACGCCCGAATCCTTTTTTTCGTTGCGCGCCGACGGGAACGTAATTAAAGCATTGTTATAAAAATTAGCATTTGAAAAAGCGATTAAATCTTCCGTCCTGCTCCTGTAATGCCATTTTAATCCGTTTTGCTCGAACGCGGTCGCGCATAAATCGAGTATAGATTCAAAATCCAACGAATCGTCGTCGTAATCGTCGTCATTGCTTTCTTCTTCGTTTAATCCGGCGTTAAAAAAGTTGCTGGGCGGCATTTGTTTGGAGTCGCCGACAACTATCGTTTGAGCGCCGCGCGATATCGCGCCGATCGCGTCCCACGGAAATATTTGCGACGCCTCGTCGAAAATTACCACGTCGAACTTGCAAGTATCGAAATCAAGGTACGTACTGACGCTCAACGGCGACATTAAGAAACACGGTTTAAGTTTTTGAATCAGTTCGCCCACGTCGCGAAGAAGCGCGCGCACCGGTCTTTGCCTGCTCTTTTTGTTCGCTTCTCTTACGAGCGTGCTTATTTGACTGCCCGACGCTATATTACTCGTGCTCGGCATATCTTTTGTCAGTTCGGCAATTATTTCCGCTTTTGAAATCTCGAACTTTAATTTATCCTTTTCTTTAAAGTTTTCGACAGCCGCGTCCTGCGTCAGTCTTGAAAAATCGTGAAGAACTTGATTTTTATCAAAAACATAATACGCAAGTTGGGTATAAAACATTAGTTCAAACGTCTGATTAAGCGTTTCTCTTTTTATATTTTCGTCGATGGATTTATCGACAAACTCTTTCAAACCTAAATCGGAAATATTACGCAAAACACCGTAAAATCTTATTTGGTAATCAAGTCCGTCAAAATCGTTTAATATATTTTTCAATTTATCTATCAACTCGTCGTAATCGATTTGATTGAAATCGATTACGGCTTTGTCAAAAGATTTTTGCAATTCGTCGATAACGAGCGTTTGTTTACGAGAATCTTCGTAAACGCCGATAAACCTTTTTATCTCCGGCTGTAACTCTTTAAACTCGTTTAAAGACATGCCGTCAAAATCAAAAATATATTCGGGAATAGTTTCGTTCAGCCCTTTAAGTTCGTACTCTAAAACTTTAAAGTTTATACCGTTACCGTCGCCGCATAACAACGTTAAAATCTCTTTGTTAATTTTCTCGACGTTTCTTAACGATATTTGAGCGTTTTGCCCTTCTTTCAGCAACTCCGAAAAACCTTTATAATTCGGTTTATGTTTTTTATCTTTCAAATACCCTTTTAAGTTTTTTACTTCGTGCCTGTACTCTGCGCGGAATATTCTGAACGGCGAAGAGTAATCTTTAACGAATCTCGAATACAACGTTTTGAAATCAAGGTTAAAAACGTCTTCTATAAATACCTTTCCGACTTTTTTTCTGCTTGAATCGTAATCGTTTGTATTCTTATTAAAAACCTTAACTTTTTCGGTTAGTTCCCTAAGTGTGGCTTTCTTGAAAAAACAGGCGTCGAAATTCGTTAACGTCGATACGCATTTTAAAAACGGTATATACTTTTCTATTGCGTTGCGGTTATATAATTCTATTTTTAGCGTTTGAGAAATCTTGTGTAGTTCCCGTAAGTATTTTTCGGCAAAATCAAGCGTTTGACAAAGCCTTTGTTTCAACTCGGTTTTCGCTTGATACGTCGAATCGTTTCCGCAATAGCCGTACCATGCGTTTTGACGATAATCATACCCGACAACCGCCGAATACCTGATAAAATAATCAAGGTTCAACAACGCGTTTTTTAAATACTCGTTGCTTTTTTTCTCTATATTTTCGATAGCGTATTCAAACGTCGGCGCGTTGCGACGTTTCGATATTTCGCACAAGATTTCATAAGGAGTTTTTCCTATGCGCGACTGTACCGTATGCATTGCGTTCGCGTATTTGTCGAGTTGCTCTTTTACGGTTTTTAATTCGTCAAGTTCAAGCGAAGCCTTGTCTTTTATTGATTTCTTGTTGCCGTTAAGCACTCTGTACAGTTCTGCGATAACGTCCTTTTTGTTAGTTTTGTTGCTATGCAATTCCAAACAAAAATCGGATAATCCCGCTTTTTTCAGATTACCGAACACGACGTTTAATGCGGCAAGTTTTTCCGATACGAATAAAATCTTTTTACCGTCGTACAAAAACTCGGCAATTAAGTTGGTTATAGTTTGGGATTTACCCGTACCCGGCGGACCTTGAAGAACTAAATCTTTGCCCGTTTTGGCTTTCACAATCGCCGCCGTTTGGCTAGAATCGGCGTCAACAACGTTATGTAAAGTTATTTCTTTGCCTTGTCTGAAATACTCGTCTATATCGATTTCTTCTATGTTTTTGTCATTTACGACTTCTCTGTTAAGTAGTCTTTGAACGGTAGGATTTGCTAAAATCTTGTCTTCGTTTTCCTTCAAATCCTTGTACATATTGAGTTTGAGAAAAGAAAACGTGCCTATCGCGGCGGCGTCTTTTACAGACCAGCCTTGTTTATCAGCAAAGTTTCCTACTCTTTCTAAATATTCGGTAAGCGTTTCTTCTTCATTCTCTTCTCTGAACTCGGGCAAAACTATTCCGAATTCGTTTTTCAATTTATATACGAGAGTCGGGTTAGTCGTGATTTCGTCTTCGTACTCTGTCAGTTCAAACGGTTGATTTTTCGATTCGTTGCTAAGCGTAATCGGTATCAAAACGAGCGGAGAACTATAACGGAAATAATAGTCTTCTTTCACCGTCCATTCTAAAAAACCGAACGCTACGTATAAAATATTGATGCCTTTTTCGCTGAGCGAACTAGCGGCGATTTTTTTAAGATTCGTCAAAACTTTGCGAAGCGTACCCCCGTTTTTGTACGAAAGGATTTGGTTCTTTTTTAATTTTCCGCCACACAAATCCACGACTTCTTGTTTTGACAATCTTTCGTATTGTAACGGGTTTTCGCTTTCGTCGTTTAAAAAAGTATTTCCCGAAAGTTTTCTTATATACTCGTCAATCTCGTAGAAAAACAACTTTTCGCCGTTTTCGATTTTATGAAAAAGAGTTTGCGCGTCGGGCAATAAAACGTTTAACGTTCTTAACCTGGACTCTTTAAAGTTTATAAGTTTATTACCTTTCCCCGTATCTAAAAGTTTTTCGCACCATTTATTAAAAACTACGTCCATTCTCTTCTCCTTCGCTTATTTTTAACAAATACGGTTATATTATATCATAAAAACCGTACGATTTGTTAATTTTAGCCTAATTTGTTTGCATATATTAAAAAAAGGAACTTTGACGTTCAAGTTCCTTTTTGTTTTAGACTGTTATTTTATCAATTCGACAACGTCTTTTACATTTTCGGCTATCATAGTCGCCCCCGCCTTTTCTAATTCTTCCCGACTACCGTAACCGAACAGTACGCCCATACTATCGATGCCGACTTTTTTTGCGCCTATAACGTCGTGTTTTCTATCGCCTATCATCAAAACGGCTTGCTTGTCCGTTACTTCGCAACTTTTCAAAACATAATTTATTACTTCCGCTTTATCGCACCGTTTTTCGTCAAGCGTCGCGCCGCCGATAAACTCGAAATACTTTGCTATTCCGAAATGTTCGGCAATCATTTTTGCAAACTTTTCGGGTTTAGAGGTCGCTATCATCAGCCGCTTTCCTTTGGTTTTCAATTCTTCCAACATTTCGGGTACGCCGTCGATAAGATTATTTTCTTTCCAGCCGTACGACTCGAAATATTCTCTGAAATAAGTGATGCCGTCATCCGCCATTTCCGGCGTAAAACCATAATATTTCTGATACGAGTCTTTAAGCGGCGGACCGATAAACTTGTACAGCTCTTTTTTGTCTTGTACGTCTATACCGAACTTTTTAAGCGCGTAAGTTATTGAGTTTGTAATACCTTCTGCGGGATCGGTCAACGTCCCGTCAAGGTCGAATAAAATCACCGAATATTTTTTCATAATAACAACGTAGGTATTATAACATAAAAGTTACGCTAATTGCAACACATAGCAAACTATTTATATAAAATACCTTTCAAACAGTTGATAATTTATTTTATTTGTGCTAAAATAACTAGCGGTGCGCAGGTGTGGTTCAATGGTAGCACTTCGGCTTCCCAAGCCGACGACACGGGTTCGATTCCCGCCACCTGCTCCATTGTCGAGGTGTAGCGCAGTTGGTAGCGCGCTTGGTTCGGGACCAAGAGGTCGTGAGTTCGAGTCTCGTCACCTCGACCACTTTTTAGGCTTGATTTTTTATCAAGCCTTTTTTGTTGGCAAAAATATTTAAAATCGAATAATATTAAGTAGTACTTTAACGAAATTAGTGATATAATTAAGTTATGAAAATCGTAAAACTCGAAAAAATCGAAAAAAAGTTCAATTTAAACAACGACTTATATGCGCTTATCGGCGGGGAAAACCCTACCGGCTCGATTAAAGACGTTACCGTTTTCGGCATGTTAAACTCTTACAAAAAAGAAGGCAAACTCAAACCGAACGCAACCGTTATCGAAGCGACGAGCGGCAACACGGGCATCAGCCTTGCTTATTACCAAAAAGAGTTTAATTATAAGGCTTTGATCGTTATGCCGAAATCGATGTCCGTCGAACGCCGAAACAAAATCGCGAAGTTCGGCGCGGAACTTTGCCTGATTGACGGCGGTATGCGGGAATGTGAAGAAAAAGCGACGCTTTTATCGAAAGAAATTGAAAACTCTTTCGTTTTTTCTCAATTCGATTCCCCCTACAACCCGCAAGCGCATTACGATTTAACCGCGCCGTTTATTTACGAAAAAACAAACGATATCGATTATCTCGTTGCGGGAATCGGCACGGGCGGTACGATAACCGGCACTGCAAAATATTTAAAAGAACGGCTGCCAGACATTAAAATTATCGGCGTAGAACCGTTTGAATCGCCCTTACTGACAAAACACTTCGCCGCGCCGCATCTGATTCAAGGCATCGGCGCAAACTTTATACCGTCCATTCTGGATCAAACGTTATTAGACGACGTTATGGACGTGTCGGGCAAACAAAGCATCGAACTTGCAAAAACGATAAGAACGACGGAATTGCTCGACGTAGGTTATTCTTCGGGCGCGTGTCTTCTGGGCGCAATCGATTTCATTAAAAAAGTCAACCCCGAAAACAAAAAGTTTTTGCTTATATTCCCCGATAAAGGAGATCGATACGAATGGTGAATTACGAAAAGTTTATAAATCAATCATTACTCTTTTTAGAAAAAAACGATATTCAAATCGAAAAATGTTTTTATAAGTATATCGAAAAAAACGTCGAAAAGGCTAAACTATACAAAAACGCCCTAGCCGAAGTCAAGACGAAATTAGAAAAAGACGTTGATTTCTTCACGGAAAGCGACCCCGCCGCGGACTCGGCGTACGAAGTCAAAATCGCTTACCCCGGTTACCTTGCCATTTCTTATTACAGAATAGCGCACGAACTGAGAAAACTCGGTTATTTAATAGAGTCAAGAATGATAAGCGAAATAGCGCATTCAAAAACGGGTATAGACGTTCACCCGTCGGCAGAAATCGACTCGCCGTTTTTTATCGACCACGGCACAGGCATAGTTATAGGCGAAACCACCGTTATAGGTAAACGAGTCAAACTGTATCAAGGCGTTACGCTGGGCGCGCTTTCGCTTAGCGAAGGAAAAAAACTAAAAGGAGTAAAACGCCACCCCACTATCGGCGACGACGTTACTATTTATTCGGGCGCGTCTATCCTAGGAAACGTTACCGTCGGCAACGACGTTACGATCGGTTCAAACGTTTTTATTGCCGAGAACATCCCTCCGCACACCAAAGTTACCATAACAAAACCTATTTTGGTATTTAAACAAAAATCATAATTTAAAACAGTAAGCAACCGCGCTTACTGTTTTCTTATTACCTAAAAAATAAGCTCTTAACATTATACCAAACGAAACGTGATTAAAGACGTAAAAATCGTTAGCGACCGTTACCGTTTCCCTTAGCGACGATGTTTATCAATTCGCTTATGCCGTCGTTTAACTTCATTTTATCTTCCGTCGGATTTATGCCCATCTCGTAAGAATCTTTTAAAAAATCAACTTTTTTAACCTTGTCTTTATCTTCGGGCGATAAATCCATAGAATAACACTTTTTTATCAATTCTTTGAGTTTTGTTTCGTCAAGGCTCACGGTATTCGTTTTTTTCATCGCCGACGGACGAATATACTCTATTTTATCAAGATAATCGTCGTCGTCAAAATAATTAAACTCTTGCGTATCTACGCATTCCGTTTCGATTTTTTTAGCAAATACCGACTGTATCAACAAAATCGAATACAATAAAATACAAATCGCCGCAATCACGCACGGATAAAACATCATTGCCGTCAAATCACCATCCGATTTCAATACGGATACGCTTGCAAACATAAATATATACGCGCCTTCGCCTAAAAGGTACGAAAGTTTTTTTGTTCCTTTTAATTTTTTTAAAATGAACGATAAAGAAAACAATACCAAAAAGGGAATTACCGCAATCGCTAACGATACGATAAACAACGCGTCGTATTCGATATACGACACAAGACTTTTTAAAACGTCAAAAAAATATAAAGAAAAACCTTCCATAACAACTCCGTCTGTTTGATTATTGCCGTTATGAAAGGTTTTAAACTAAATATTGATAATTTCTTCGGTTTGTAAGTTTACGAGTATCGTTTTTTCGACTTCTACGTTCAAAGATATTTCAACCGCTTTTTTATAAAGTTCAAGTTGTTTGGCGTACCTTTTTACAAGTTCGGCTTTATCTTTATTCGAGAACTTATAATCGACGATTATCGCTTTATCGTTTTTTATTGCAAGTAAGTCGATAGTCCCCTGTACGACCATATTTTCTTTACCCGTATAATTTTTATCGATTTCCGCCGCCGAAATATTAGCCATAAACTTTTTTTCTTTATACGTCGAATAGCCTTGCAAATCTTTAAATATATGCAAGTCGAGTATTCTTCCTATTTTTTCTTCGTCGATATACGCCGAATCTTCTTTACTCAACTCTTTCGTTAAAATGCGTTTATCGAAATCGAACAATTCCAAATATTTATGGTAAGCAACGCCCCTTGCGATTTTATCCAACGCTTCGTCGTCTTCGTAATTATATAAAACGGGTACGTAATCGTCGCTTTTATCCGCTTCTTGCGTAAGCGCGGTAACACTGCTCTTTTCAGGCAAACTTATATCTTCGTCAAACGAATATCTGAACGCTAAATTATTTTTTATAATGCGTTTTAATTCTTCGTCGCCGTCGTTTAAGTAAATCTCTTTTTCATCGGTGGCAACGCTTCTGAAATCGAGCGTAGAAACGTCGACTTCCGTATAAGCGTATTCGTCGGTACATTCCAAAAAGTCAAAAAAACTGTTTGCGCTTTCCACGTCTTTGAGTTCAAGGTTTTTGTTTGCTTTACTCGCAACCAAATACATCGAATATTTTGCTCTGGTCAATGCAACGTAAAAAAGCCTTACTTTTTCATACCTTAAAAAATCGCCCATGCTTTCGGCAAAAAATCTTCTGTACAAGTTGTCTTTTACTTTGCGATTAGTCCTGTCATACGTCTTTAAGGACAATCCGTAGTTACGGTTGTAAAACACGGTTTCTTGCTGAAAATCTCTTTTATTAAACTCGTTTTGAATATTAGCAAGTATTACTATCGGGTATTCTAGCCCTTTCGACTTATGTATCGTGGTTACGGTTACCGCGTTTTCTCCGCCAACTTCGTTCACGGAAAGACAATCGCCGTTTTCCGCTTTTTTAAGAAACGAACAAACTTCGTAATCGCCTGAACTTTCAACGATATTAAGGAAAGTATTAACCCTTTCAAGTCTGAACTCGCCGAGTTTCATACTTCCCCATTTTAAATCCAAATCGTTTTCTCGTATGACTTTTTGCAATATTTCACAGACGGACAAAATACCCGCGCGTTGCCTTAAACTCGTATAATACGCGTCGAACTTTTTCAGTTTGTCGCCTAGTTCGGTTTTACATTTTTTCAAAGCGTTTTGGTACGCGTCGAAAAAAGTCGCTCGTCTGTCAAAAGCAAACTTTCTTATTTCAATTAACTCTTCTTCGTTCAGCCCCGCGACGAGTTTTAAAGTCGAAGCAAGCGGTATATCCGACGAATAACAATCAATCAACTTTAAAACGTTTATAAGTTGTTTGATTTCGGGATATTCGCCGAGATCGGATTCCCCCTGCGTGGTAACGGGTATTCCCGCTCTACGCAACACTTCGAGCATAGACTCCGTCTTTTCGTTGAACTCTCCTACGAGTATCGCAATATCGCCGTAGGTTACGGTTTTCAAATTATCGGGATCGTCGACTGAAACGTCCATAGGCTCGTGTCTGTCTTTCGGCGGAACGTAATATTTACTGCCTATAATATCGTTTATGATTTGTTTTACCATTACGCCGACTTTCGACGCCTCGTCTTTATCGATACCTTTTTCGTAGTCTTGTTGAACACTATACACCCTATCCGGTTCGACTTTCTCTTCACCGCCGACGACGTTATAAAACTTACATTCCCCCCGATATTTTCCGTAGCCGCCGTAAGTTACGAGCGGTGAATACGGCATATCGGCGTTTTCTTTCATAAGTTTCGTAAAAACAAAATTACAATAGTCCAAAACGTTAGGCGCGCTCCTGTGATTTACGACGAGTTCTATCAATTTTTTATCGTCGGCGTCCTTATATTCTTTCGTTTTGTTTGCAAAAAAGACGGAATTACATCCCCTGAATCCGTAAATACTTTGTTTCAAATCGCCGACCATAAACAAATTGTTTCTGTCCAAACTCTTGAAAATCGCTTCTTGAAGCCCGTTGACGTCCTGATACTCGTCTATAAAAATATATTTGTATTTGCCTGCGACTCTATCTCTTATCTCGTTGTTTTTAAGTATTTCGTACGCTTTGCAACTCAAATCGGAAAAATCAAGTTTTGAATATTCTTTCTTTTTTTCGGCGTACCCGAATGCGTACTCTTCGATAAGTTTTACAAGCAATTCGGTATCTTTTTTCGTATCTAAAAAACCTTTCAGATCGCTATCGTAATCCGTCAACCCTTTTTTCGCGTCTTTTATCAGTTTCATTGCGGAGTTTTTTAAAGCAACGTATGAATCAAGCAATTCCGCCGCTGCGAAATCGGGATCTTTCATTCTGGGTTTATTTGCTGCCGGATCGAGTTTAAAATCAACAAGCGAATAAATATCGCCGTTTTTAACGAGTTCTTTATACGCATCGACGCAATACCCGCTTGCGCTTACCAACTTATCGATATTAAGTTTTTTCGCCTTATTCGTTATTTCGTCTATTTCGGCGATTTTTTTGTTTAATCCGACGTTGAATCTTTGCTTAAACGAATTAAGCATTTCTTTAAAAAACTCTTCCGTGAAATTAGACAAATTATCTCTCAAAACGCCTATGGTTTTCTCTTCGACGTTCGCTTTATCGGTAAGTTTGATTATGAGTTCTTTAAAATCGTCGTCCATGCGATTTCTTGAAAATATTTGAAGCAATTCGTAAAAATCTTCGTCCTTGCTTTCGTATTTTTTTTCAAATAAATTATCGATTACTTTATTTTTTAAAATAGTCGCTTCGTTTTTATCGATGATCTCAAAATCCGGATCGACGTCAACTTCAAAAAAATACGTCCTTACCAAATCCGCGCAAAAAGAATCTATCGTCGATATAGAAGCCGAAGCAACTTTTCTTAACTCTTTGTTTAATTCTTTTTTACCGTCCGCAACCGCTTTTGAAAGAGCGATTTTAAGTCTGTCTTTCATTTCTTGCGCCGCAGATTTCGTAAACGTTACCGCTAATATTTCGTCAACGTGCGCTTCGCCTTTCAAAATAATATCGATAATTCTCTCTATCATCGTATACGTTTTACCGCTACCTGCGGAAGCAGAAACGAGCATATTACCCGAATGGTCGGTTATGGCAACGTTTTGTTTTGTTTTGTTTTCTTGGAGCATGTCCGTCATACGTTACCCCCTTCTTCGTCTTTAATATTTAAAATAGTTTCTTTCGTTACGTTTGAAACCTGTCTTGTAATACCCGTTACGTTGTTTTCAAAACCGCATAACGCGTTATATTCGCAATACTTGCAACTCTCTTTATACGGCGTCGGGGCAATAAATCCGTCTTGCATATCCGAAACGCCGCTCGCAGCCACTTTGTAAGAATAATCGACGAAAGCGTTGAATACGTCTTCTTCCAAAACCGACTTTTTGTCTTTAACTTTACCGTCTTTGAGCGTTACGTCTAATATTGCCGATTTACCGTCTTCATCGATTTTGCCGTCGGACGCTCTAACTACTTCTTCGCTGTTTAACGTAAACCCTTCCAACGCGTATTCGAGTTTTTTTCCGTCGTTGAAAGAATCTCTTAAATATTCGTAATATACGCCCGAAGGGATTTTCCCCAGCCCCTTTAACGCGTGTAAATACAAAAACGCCTGGATTTTATTTCCCGTATACAGAAGTTCTTCGAGATTTTTAATTTCCGAGCCCGTTTTATAGTCGATAACTCTCGCGTATTTTTCACTCACGTCTACTCTGTCGATTTTACCGTTCAAAATAGCGTCGCCTTTTTTACCCGCGATTTTAACGCCGTCAAGTTTTTCTCCTTTTCCAAACGACAATTCGGTGCCGTAAGGCTTAAACGAAGAGTTACTGAACTGTTCGTACAGTGCGGTCGCGATTCTTACAGATTCATCTTTTGTTTTGTTAAGTCGATACGCGCCTTTCGGCGTTTCGGCATAACCTTTGTATTCGTCGGACGATATAACTTCGTCTGCATATTTCTCGGCGTATTTTTTTACGTCTTCGATGTTTTTTATATTATCCAGACCGGACACGAAAGAGTCAAGCACGTTATGTATAATATTACCGATGTCTAACGGCTTGATTTCGCCCGACTCTTCTTCCGCAAGTTTCAGCGTGTGGTTTGCGAATTCTTTATACGGACAAGAAAAATACGATTCAAGTTTGCTTACGCTTATATTTTCGCCTATTAACGAATCCGAGAGTTTTTCCGCCGAATACGGCTTTTTACCGTCGGCTACTATTTGTTTAAGCAATTCTTTCGAGTCTTGGTCAACCGCGTGATAAAAAGACGAAGGCGCGTCCAAATCGCTGTTTATATCTTCGGCGTATGAAGAACAATTTTTTGCAAACTCTTTGACTGCGGGTTTATACGACAAATAGTTTCTCGATATAATTCTTACGTCTTCCGTATTCCGTAAATCCTTAAAGTTTTTCGATATTTTTTCACCGAAAATCTTTTCGATATACATTATAATTTCGCTTTCCGAGTTCTTTTCGCCCGTTGCCGTTTTAATAGCATTGCTTAAAACAAGCCTGTCTTTAAAAGATAATAACGCAAGGCAAAGATTTTCTTTTTCTCTGTCGTTTACAAGCGCGACTTTCGGTTCTATAAGCGACCTGAGGTCTTCCAAACTGTCTAAATCGGCGTCCGTTAAAAGCGCGGTGTCCGATTTTCCGAAAGGTATATCGCCATTTAACCCTATCGCAAACAAAGTATCTACGTTGCGAAGCCGGATATCTTTAAGTTCGGCAAAATAAACAGCGTCGCTCGATTGCGGAATAACGGCTATTTCGCTCGCTTCCGCGCCTGCTTTTAATAGTTGTAAATATTCGTCGAGTTTTATCGGCAACTCGCCGTATAAATCGCTTATCGTTTTCGTGAGTTCGTTTAATTTTTTAACGCATTGCGACAAAAACGCGCTTTCTTCCCGTTCGCCTAAATCGTTTAAAGTCTGACAAACGTTTTTAATTTCTTTTTCCACGTTAAAGGCGGAAAACAACGTTGCTATCGCATCGGCGTATGCTTGCGCCGTACCGTTTTTTATAGTTATTTCTTTAATTTTGTTTAATTTTTTAGTAACAGGCTCGGATTCGCCGTCGTTAAACCCGCGTAAAAAGCGCACTCTGTTAAAACCTTTCGCTTTCGCTTTTCGGGTATATGCGTCTTTTTTCGCAACGTCGTTTAAAAACAACTTGTTTTCGATAAGAGCGTACACGTCGTCTTTGTCAAAGTTTTGTTTAACCGCTAAAAAGGCTTTTTCTACGAATCTGAACGCCAGACTGTCCGATAGTTTCTTTTTTACGTCGCAAAACATGGGTATACCGTACTCGTCGAAAACCCTTTTCACGGTCCCTAAATAATTTGACATACTTCCCGTCGCAACGGCAAAATCACGATAGCGTTTACCCTTGTCTATAACACCGTCTTTAATTATTTTTGCTACGTATTCGCATTCGTCCCCAACGTCTTTCGCCTTATAAACGAACACGCCTTTTGCGTTCGTGTCAGGCTTATAAGATTTGCTGAAAACTTCGGGATTATACAAGTATTTTTTTAAAAGTTTAACGCATTGTTTTTCATTAACGTTTTCGTAGGTTTCTTCGGTATATTCCGCGTTTATTTTTCTGCACGCTTTTGTAAACTTGTTGTATATTTCGTTCAAATATACGCCTTCGTTTTCTCCGTAAACGGTAAACAGCGTTACGCTTTTTGCGTGCAGACACAGCGATTTTACGATTTCCACCGCCTGCGCCGTCCAGGAAGAATAACCGACCAGATAAACGTCTTGTCCGCTTATATTTTCATCTTTTGCGATAACTTTCGGAAGTTCGCTAAGATAAGTACCCGAATCTAACCATTTATCGTTTATTTCGTCAAAATACAATTTATACGCCAAAGATATATCTTGAAGTTTTGCGCTTAAAACCCCTTCCGTCTTTTCGGCGCACTCGGCAATATCTTCCGCAGTAACGTTTGAACTTATAAGTTGGCTTATTACGTTATAAACGGTTAACGGCAAACTTGCGTAATTCTTTTTGCAAACGTATTTAAAATCCGAATTGTGCTCGTTTAAAATCCTTTTAAGAACGACTGCCGAACCCGATTTGTTCAAAACGTTATCGACAGAAGAACGCATTGCCAAAAATCTTTTAAACGTCGTAACGACGGTATCGAAACTTCCGCCGTATTTTTTCAAAATTGCTTTTTCGATGGTAAGAGTTAACTTGTCTTCGCAAAATACTATATTGTTTTCGGTCAGGCTCGAAGTACATTTTACTTTATCTGCCAAAACCGATACGCAATCCGCATAAGACGAGCATTTTATAATGCTTATTTTTGTCAAAATCCTTTCTCCCTTTTATCCGTTGTTTTCATTATAGCACAATATTCGTCCCGATAATAGGATTTTTTTTAAACTTTACGTTTTTTTCTTGTTTAATACTTTCTATTATGATATAATACTAGGAGTTAAACTTGCTTGCAATGGTTTAACGACGACGTATTTCAACCGAAACCGCAAAGTATCTTACTTTGCAAGCCCGCCAGGGCAAGATTTTATCGACTAAGATAAAATCTGTTTGAAGGTTATAATCAGGAGTTAAACTTGCTTGCAATGGTTTAACGACGACGTATTTCAACCGAAACCGCAAAGTATCTTACTTTGCAAGCCCGTTAGGGCAAGATTTTATCGCAATAAAACATTTTTAAAGGTTTAATAGTATGAAAAGAAACATTTTTATAACGATAACGGCGTTGATTTGCTGTTTAATAATTCCTTTCGCTACCGCTTGCGGTTGCGGGTGTAACGCAGTAACGCTTAATTTCAACGACAACTATACCCCGACGGGTACGGGAAACGCGCTTGACGGTTATACCGAAACAGCAGTTTACGACGTTTCGTTTAAGTTAGGCGAAAAAGCGACGTCTACTATCGTCGGAATAACTTCGGGCGATTACGATCTGAAAGGCACTTACGAAATAAAGTTTACTCACAGCACCCTTAACGCTCTTAAAGAAAAAATGAACTCCGACGACGATTTTGCCGCAGTAACGAAAGATTACGAAGGCGCGATTTACGTTTTGACCACCGCTCTTTATATGGAAGGCAGTTATAAAATAGGCGAAGAAACAATCGAGTTTAAAGGTGAAAACAAAGACGTAATAACTTCAACCGTATATTTCCAAAATATGGAACACGGCTTTAAGCCCGTTTATGCGGTAAAAGAATATAAATCGACTACGCCGATCAATTTGCTTACCGTTAAAAAAATGCGTTATAAAATAACGACGACTTATTTCAAAAACTCGGTAAACAGTTTTATTGAAAGCGATGACGAAGACACTCTTGCTTATTTCCGTGCGAACGGCATAGTCAAAAAAGACGCCACGTCAAAAAACAGACAAGTTAAAAAAGTAACTTCTACGTTTGATAACGACCAACTTCTTTTCGTTATACGCGGGCTTTTGACTAAAAAGTTCAACAGCACGCTCAACGTTTTCGAGCCGACGGAAGCGGCTAAGAAAACTCTCAACGTCAAAGTTGCGACCGATACGGCAAGCCAAACGACTGCCGCTTTAAGCAAAGAAGTCGGCAGCGACTCTGCCACAGCCGAAAAGACTTTCGATTGCTACAAAACGATTATCACTCTCAATAATAAATCTTATTCGGGAACGAGCAAAACAGCATATTTCGTAAACAAAGAAAATGCCGAAAAAGAATCTCAACCGAAACTTTACGCTAACGTTATGGTTAAGTTTATAGATCCTATCGTTTATCTGAACGGCTCGTTGGAATACACGCTTACAAGTTTTGTAAGGGCGTAACAAAACTCAATAATTGCACTGATTTTACATTAAACGGCGTCTTTATCACAAAGACGCCGTTTTTCAATATAATTACTAAACTTTTTAAATGCCTTTATGACACGCGAGTAGCACAGATATGGTCGTTTTTTTATACGATTTCTATGTCGGATATACCCCTTTTTACAATAGAATAAGTTATCTCGTACACCTTTTCGACGGACACTTCTTTCCATTCGGCGCGCCATACTCTGAACACTTTCATAAGCCCTGCAAAAACAAACTCTATTTTCAAATCCGTTTCCACCCTATCGTTTTCTTTCAAAAACGACGAAACGATTTTTTCTTTAATTTTGTCTTTTAATTTTCTAAACACAAACTTATAATTATCGTCCGTAAGCAGTTTATCGTATAACGGCGGATTTGTGTGAACGAGTTCCAAAAGCGCGTTTAAAAACTCTTTTAACGAAAAGTTTTTATCAAAAAAGTTGTCACTTTCTAAAATATCGATCAACTCCTTTTCTATACGCTCTTCCAAATCGCGATATAAATCTTCGATGCACTCGAAATGTATATAAAACGTTTTTCTGTTTATACCCGCTTCGGCAGTTATTTCTTTTACGGTAATGCCGTATTCTTTGCTTTCAAGTAATAATTTTTCAAAAGATTCCCGTATTTTAATTAAAGTTCTTTCACTCCGCTTATCCATTTCAACTCCTTTTACTACCCAAATTGCTATTTTTGGGGTTTATATATATTTGTAAATAATTACCACGTGTGGTATAATTATATCATCAAAACATATAATTATCAAGGAGTTTTATGGATATTTTTAATAAGTGTTTCAATTACAAGATAGTTGACGAATTAAAAAACGAAGGAATCTACCCTTACTTCCACACTTTAACTTCTTCGCAAGACACGGTAGTTACTATGGAAGGAAAACGCACGGTTATGCTCGGCTCGAACAATTATTTGGGTTTAACTACGGAAGAAGAAGTTAAACAAGCGGGCATAGACGCAATAAAAAAATACGGAACAGGTTGTTCGGGTAGTAGATTTTTAAACGGCACTCTCGATACGCACGTTTTACTAGAACAAGAGTTGGCTGACTTTTTGCATAAAGAAGAAGTCGTTACTTTTTCGACGGGTTTTCAGTCTAATCTGGGTATCATCAGCGCGATTTGCGGTTTGAGCGATTATATTTTGTGCGATAAAGAAAACCACGCCAGTATTTACGACGGGTGCAAACTGTCGTACGCGAAAATGATACGTTACAAGCACTCCGATATGCAAGATTTGGAAAGTCGATTAGAAAGCCTTGATTTAGAAAATCACGGCGTTTTAATCATCACGGACGGTGTTTTTTCAATGAGCGGCGAAATAGCAAATCTTCCAGAAATAGTGAGAATCGCAAAAAAATTCGGAGCAAGAGTCATGGTTGACGACGCGCACGGACTTGGTGTTTTGGGTGAACACGGCAGAGGCACGGCGGAATATTTCGGACTTGAAAACGAAGTAGATATTTATATGGGAACTTTTTCAAAGTCGTTAGCGTCTCTCGGCGGTTATATGGCTTCAAGCAAAGCCGTTTGCAATTACGTAAGACATACGTCCCGACCGTTTATTTTCAGCGCAAGTATTACGCCTGCAAGCGTCGCCACCGCAAGAGCGTCTTTAAATATTTTAGCAAACCACCCCGAAAGAGTAGCAAGGCTTTTAGAAATAAGTAATTATATGAGAAAATTACTAAAAGAAAGGGACGTTAAAATAATCGAAAGCAACACCCCTATTATTCCCATCTACGTTTACGAAGATGAAAAAGCGTTTATCGCATGCAAACTTTTGTTGGAGCGCGGAGTTTACGTTAACCCCGTAATAAGCCCCGCAACACCCAAAGGTTATGCTCTTTTGCGGACGAGTTACACAGCCACACACGACGAAAAAGACCTCGAATACGCCGCAAATCAGATAAAAGAAGTTTTAGACATATTAAAATAACCATAAAAAAACCGTCGAAAAAAATCGACGGTCTTTTATTATCTTTTATACATATCCGCTTAATCGAGCTGTGAAGAAAAACGGCAACGTACCGACAAGTTACTAATTCTACGTTCTCCGATTACAAAAAAAACACAAGTCTTGTTAAAATTAAGCGAACAACCACCCTTTACCTTTGGTTTTCTCGTTTTAAAGTCGATATACCGTCATATACGGCGACGTTCTGCTGCGTTTATAATTTCGATCGCGTAATTGCAAACGGGTTTTTTAAGGCGTTTTTTACGCTTTCTACCGCTATTCTTCTTCTGTACGGATCTATTCCGTGCGGAGCAAAAGCAATCTTTTCGGGCTCGACGTCTAAAATAGTACATACAACGCACAGTCCCGCAATATATCTACCTAAATCATACGATAAATGGTATCCGTCCCTGTCAAGACTATCGCCTAAACTAGACGTTCTTGCGTTTTGAATAGCCGTTCCCGACGGAATTACGTTTACGAATTCGTTATGTTTCAGCACTTCCGATTTTACGCAGTCGATTATTGCGTTATACATAGTAAGTTGGTCGTTGTCGTATCGTTTGAATTCGGGATGAGCATTTTCCTGAGCGTACGCCCAAGTCATATGCCAGTATAATTTTGCGTCGGGTTTATATTTCTTAACCCATTCGATCACTTCGCCTAATACGTCGTACGATTCTTTTATTCCGCTGTCGTGGCTTGCTTGTTGCAACGTTACGTATTGCCAGTCTTCGAGTTGAAGCGATTCTTTTAATTTCATATTCCCCGACGTTACGCCGTATTTATATCTTCTGTATTCGTACGCAGGACTATCGGTTATAAAATTATCTAAATGTTGTTTTAAAGAACAACCGCCGATATACATATTATTAACCGATTTATTCTCAATCCCCATACCGTTCAGAATATATTCTATCCACTCAAACGCGTCGTCCGAAAAACTGTTGCCTATCCCTAACAAATTAAACATACTTCTCTCCTTAAAGTTCTATTACGTTTGATGATAACACACTCGCATACAAATGTCAAGCCGTAAAAAAATTTAAGCGATTTCTTTCACTTCCTTAACTCGCCGACTTAGCGAAAAATTCGCTTTCAAAACGTATTAGGGTTATTCCGTACATTTTTGCAAGACAAAATATCTTGTCCGGCATACTTCCGTATACGACGATGTTTATAGTCTTAACGCTTGCACGATATAATCAAAACTGCGGATAAACAATTGCTTATTTTCCATCGTTTTTATACATTAGTGCGTTCATTTCAATTTCCCCGCCCGAAAAATCGGGCGGGGAAATAATATTCTATATTTAAGATATCGTTACGTCTTTAAGATACATTACGTTACCTTGCGCGAGAAGTATCGACAACTCGGTGCAAGCCGTACCGAAAGAAGATATATCTATTTCGTAAGTTTTCCATTTGCCGAAAACTATTTTTCTCGTTTCGTCTGTCAAATCGGATGAAAACTTTACGTAACCGCTGCCGACAAGTTCGTTTGGTTTTACCCTTACGGAAAACTCACCGAAACCTTTTAATTTAGCAGTCGATGTTTCAGGCAAAAAAATCGAAAACGATATCTTTTGTTTGTTGGCAAGAAGTCCCGTTTTTACAAAGATTTTTCCCTGTTGTATAGCCGTAATTTTATACGCGTTTACGCCGTCAAACTCTACCGTTTCCGTTTTAAGCGCGCCTTCGTTAGTCAAATCGTCGCCAAGTTTAAGGCCGTTTACGTCTAATATTTTTTTATTCCATTCGATTTTTCCGCCTGCATTTTCGCAAAGATAAATATAAGGCGTTTTCATTGTTCCGTCAATATTCAACGGAATAATCGTACCGCCGACAAGCGGAACAATCCCCTCAACCTTAGGAGCATATCCTATATCGATTGCGAGAGTATCGGGATTTACACCGTTAAATCTGTCGTACGCGCTTGACTTTTGTCCGTATTGCAGCCTGACGCCGTCATACATAACGCTTGCGCAGTTATTATGCTCGTGTCCGACAAACATACTGTCCATGCCGTATTGTTTCATCATGTTATAAAAGCGTTTATCGTTATCCCACGTGCCTTTCATGCCCCTGCCGAGAAAACCGAAATCGCCTTCCGCTCTGTTTTCCGCGCTATAAATGCTTACAGGGACGTTGTCCGGAAAACCGTATTTACTAAGGGCGTCTACAAACACTTGCGGTTGAATATGACATGCAAAACTCACGGGCGCGCCCGAATATTTTTGGAACTCGACCGCGCGTTCTTTAACCCAAGCAATCTGGTCTTCGGCAAGTCCTATCGCGGAAGTGGAATGATTATTTACGAGCGAATTTTCGTGCATATCGCCACAACCGTTGGTGTCCATCATATAGAAAATACGTTTTATTTCGCCGCCCTGACGTAGCGCGACGGAATAGTTGCCGTTACCCGTAATCGTTCTTTGCTTAAACAAACAATACGTTGCGTTTTCAAGTATTTTGCAATACTTATCATACCCTTGCGCGCTTGTGCCTTCGTGGTTACCCATAACGGGCGCCCAAGGAATCTTAAACGTTTCCATAAAAGCAACGAACGCGTTGAATATCGTACCGTTATCGTCAAATTCGCCGTACACGAGATCCCCCGTCATTAAAATAAAATCGGGTTTTGCCGCGTTTATCGTTTCCGTTATGTAATCGTAGCAATTAGCCTTTATGTTAGACGTCTTGTAAAACGCCTTTTCACGCGCTCCCAAACGATTTGTTCTGTCCTGAGCCGAGTCGATAATTTGCGGATCGGTAAGTTGCAAAACAACCGGCTCTTTGCCGGACGGTACGTCTACGAAAAAGTCTGCCAGATCGTTTACCGTAAACCCGCATTCGCTACAACGACCTTCTACGAGTTTATGCTCCGTTGCCGTCGCTTTAACTACGTTTTTAGTCGAATAATTACACCCTTTTCTTTCGCAACGTTCATAATCGTCAAAACCCGTGCGCATACAATTCGCTTTGTCCCCTTCGACGGTTTTAAGTATATGTCCCACTGCGGGATACTCTACTTTTCCTTCTTCGTAATCACACCCGACGGTTGCACAATACTTATAAGCGGAATGTCCGTCTTTCTCGCAAGTTGCGGGTTGAACCGCAACCGACTTAATATTATGTCCCTTTGCAGGTATCGTCATCTTTTCCGTTGCGTAATCGCAACCTTCTCTTTTACATTTTCCGTACGCGGTATATCCGTCTTCCGTGCAAGTAGCCGCTTGTGCGGGCGTTTCTTCCATGTCGTGCCCGAGCGCCTTTTGTACGTTTTTCGTCGTATAACCGCAACCTTCCGTCTTGCAATACACGTATTCGCTCCAACCGTCTTCCGTACACGTTACAGGCTTTGCTTGTACTGTAACAAGGTCGTGAGTATGCTTCGAACCGGGATCCTTTCCGCACGCAACCGCGCACAGACAACAAACAAGCATCACCGTAAACAGCAGAATCCCCACCGTCATTTTTCTCATTATTTTTCTCCCTTATATTTAATGAAGCGTACACCATAATTAAGCATCTTCGTTCGTAAACTCTAAAAGCATTTGACTTCCGGTAATATTTTAGCAAACTTTTTTAAAGCCGATAACTTTATTCGTCAATGATTTAACAAAATAATTCCCGTAATCTTACCGACGCATTCGTTTAATTGTTCGGCGGCGTACGCAATGCGCGCGTATGCCGCCGAAGGTGTAATAATATTTAAAAGTTTGTCTTGTCCGAATTATTTAAGCACTATAAGCGCGCCTTCGCCAGCGTCTAACGTAAGCGGAAGTTTTCCGCCGACGACGTCCGCCGTAACCGCTCTTTGAATAACGGTATATCTATAATTACTTTTATCAAACGCAAGAGTTACGTTTGCTTTTTTCGTACGGTTATAGTTTACAACGTAAAGAGCCGTTTTGCCGTAGTAATTGAAACAACCTACTATGCAATCGTCCCCCGAAACGCCCGTAAGTTCGTAATATTTACCGCTTGAAATAAGTTCGTCACCCGGTTTGCCGTTTGTAACGATAGCGTCGATCGCTTGTTCGCCGTGAACTATAACGCCTTCATTCATAGAATGCATAAGATATTCGTCAATCGCTTGAATTTGTTCGTTCGCGCGTTTAGCATAGAAATACCACTGAGTAAGATTTCCGTCCGCGCCGATAAGTCCGCAACGGTTAAAATCGTAAGTACCGCCCTCTTGCTTAGCAAAGAAATACGGTTGAATCAACGGGAAATACTGAATTGCTTTCGCGCCGTAAGCAAGCGACAAGTTTACGTCGTATAAAAGTTCGCCTTCGCTCGGATACGGATCGACGGAAGGAATCCATTTATTTGCGTCGTTCCATTGTCCGCCCGCTTGAAGCATACGCCAGAAAGGTACTTTGTTCATAGTCGAATATTTTCTGTAAACGGATAATCTGTCGTTCAACAAAGATACTATCGTATGTTCCGAAGTCGTTGCGGAAGTGTAAGGATATTGCGTTACGGAAAGCATCGAAGGTCTAACCGTTTCAAAATATCTTCTGATATATTCGTCGAACTCGATCGGATCGGAATATCCCCAGAAAGTGTTTTCACCCGCCCAGTAACCGTTTGAGTTGACGTAAATATCCATTCCTTTCGTATTTTCGAGAGAATAAAACGCGTCGTGCAAAACACCCAGGTTAGGAAGTTGGTCGGTAAAAGGTTCGTCCGTGCCGACTATGCCCAAAAGGCATTTACGGGTTCCGCCGTTGCCGTCGTTTTTAATGTCGTCGATTATATTTGCAAGTTTTCGTTTACCCGCTTCGGTCGTAAGTTCCATGTCTTCAACGGGATATTTTTCGGTATGCGTGCCGAGTTGTCCCATAACGTAATAAGAGTCAGCATAGTATCCGAACCCGTACTTTTCGCACAAATCAAGCGCTTTTTTGATATTAGTGTTTGCACCGCCCGTAACCCAACGGTCGGGAGAATAGCAAAGCGTGTTTATTCCGGCGTCCTTGATGGCTTTGAAAAAATAATCTGTTAAAAGATCGGGTTTCACGTTTCCGTTCGTGTTTCCGCCGGAAGCGTGCATTACGTAAAACCCGCCGATAGGCATAACGTCTTCTCCGCCCAAATAATCGTAAGTAAGAGCGTAAACTTCCGTTTCTTTACGCTTAGCGCTTTCAACGTATCCCATACCTTCGGTAAAGAGTTGTACGTCGCCTTTTTCCGCAGTAGAACCGCCAGAAGAATTATTGCCGCCGCAACCTGCGAAACAGCTTAGCGCGACTAACGTCGCCATAGAGAATGCAATCAATTTTTTATTCATATAATTTATTCCTTAATTAAAGTCGGTTATCCGTTTTTATTTTCTCTTTCTCTTAATAAACGGCACTGCCGCCAAAACGATAAGCGAAACGCCTGCGCCGAATGCGGACGCCGAACAACTTTCGTTATCGTTCCCCTTTCCGCCGCCGCCAAGGTTACCGTTCGTAATCTTGTTTGCGATAAGGTCGTTTGCGTCAAGTTTGGTTTTATAGTCGTAGTCGGGAGTCTTTTCCCATATATTAGACTTATATTCGGGTGTCGGCAAGGTCTTCTTCACGCCTTCAAAATCCGTGTTCTTAATAGAAAAATTGTCGATAGCCAGATTGCTTATTGCCGTATATTCAAGCCCCTTAGGCGACTCGCTATCGCCGTCGGCGGTGAATATACGAACGTATCCCGTTTTAACCCTTCCGAAATCGTAGGTAAAGTACGGTTCGCCCCAGTTTTCGTCGCCGTCCATTTTATAATAAAGCGCGATGTTTCCGTCCGTCATAGTAAACTTGACGTTGATGATTTTGTCTTTAAACTCGGGGCTCCATATATTAAAATCTTTCATCGACTGAGATTTTAAAACGTTGAAACTTCCGTTGTTGTTTTGTAAAGAATAAAACGTTTCACATTCTTTATCGTAACTCTCGTCGTATCTGAATCCGAACAACAAGAACGTACCGTACCACGTGGTAGTGCCTGCCAATTCGTCCATCGAACTAACGCCGAAACCTATTGCAAACCAAGAACTTATATACGAAATTATCTTACCGTCATCGTCTTTTAAGACTTCTCTTTGCAAATCGGTAATGTCGAAACAAAGTTCAAAGTTAGAATATTTATATCTCGTCGAAACATACGCTTGCGCCGTGTTTTTGAAAACCAAAGCCCCGTTCTCCACCGACAATGACGACGGCGGTATGGCAGACGTTTCGCAACCCGAATAAAGTATGTTTGCGTTATACGCGCCGTTATTGAAATCTTCGACGTAATCTACGTTTTCGGGCGCGTCGTATTTATATACCAAAATCGACGGTTTTGAAAGAGTTACGTCGTTTCCGCCTTCCGAAATGTAAGCGATATACCCTTCGGGATTTATCGTAAGTTGACGTTTAGACACAACGGGTACTTCACTGTCGTCTTGCGGTTTAAGCGAAACGGTAAGTTTTCCGTCCGTGTCGACGTGAACTTTAACCGTAACTTCCCTGTTGATTTTTATCGTACCGAAAACCGCTTCGGGATAAACGTCGACAACCGTTCCGCCGACAAGATATTCTTGTATGGCTATTTTAATCTTATTCTTTGCCGAATCGTAACCGAAAATTATCGCGAAAGAGTCGTCCGAACCCGTTTCTGCGCCGGAATTGTTTAAAGCGAACGCAAGCGAAAATCTGCCGCTCTCACCGAACGAAGAGAACTTAAACGTAGAAACGAAATCCAACAACGTTTCCACGCCGTACTCTTTCATGTTAAACGCTTTATTTTTAGTTCTGAGTTTTTGTTTGGGAGATTGCGCGTTAAAAATCGCTTTGCCGTTATCCGCCGTTACTTTGCCCGTTATCGAAAAATCGCCTTCGTTAATCGTTTCGCCTATCGAAGAGGTCGAAATTATATACGACATCGACGACCCCGCGCTTACCTTCGTAAGACCGAGAGGTAAAGTTGCCCCTGCTACGCATACAACCATAAAGGCTGCCGCTAATATATATTTTAATTTTTTCATTATTTAGACCAGTCCTTCCATTCGGAGTCAATTCTCGCAATCATGTTTTTCCATATTTTGTCTGCGTTCGTCCTGTCTTTTTCGCTCGGATTACAAATATCGATAAACGAAACGCTTGCAAATTGATCTACGCCCTTGTCGATAAACAATTTCGCTTTGGTTTTGGTGTTAGTAAGCGCGGTAAGTTCTTTTGCAAGATTCATTTGAGTCTTGTGCCATTCGTCGAGATTGCCGTCATCAAACTTTGTTTCGTCGCAAAGTCCTGCGGACGTAGGAAGCCCCGTAACTTTCATAAACGTCGCGATTCCTTCGTCCGAATATACGTATTTCAAGAACTCTCTGCTACCGTCTTTCGCTATCGAATAATTAGGTATGAAAACGTATTGTTCGGCAGCGTTGTTAAACATTAAGTTTCTCGCTTCTTTAATGCGGTCGAAATCGTTTTGACTGCAAAGTTCGCTACTCGTTTCACCGTTGTCGATTGCCGTTACTATTTCGGCAAGAGTACCGTCGTCCATAGAGTTATCTTCGAGTTTTTCTACAATAGAACTTATAACGGGCATTTTCATCATACCGAAATTATTTTTTGTCCCCGTAGATTCGTTCATAAGCCAACTTCCGTTAACCATAAATACCGCTTCGCCGTTTAAGAACGTCGTCTGAACATCGGTAAAGTTGGGGTTCGCGTATTCTTCGTGTACGGTCGTCGACGTTAAAAGTTGTTCAAGCACTTTAAGCGCCTGGTATCTGCCGTCTTTACGCTTAAATACGGTTTGACTCGGGGAATTGCCTTGTTCGTCTTTAAGGGCAAGCATCGTATCGTAATAGTATTCTATACCGTCGTACTGCGCTTCCCAAGCGTAAGCCGCATAACTAAGATACCCGTTGTTGCCGATATCGTTATAGAAAATCCACGGCGCTTTTACGCCTTTGCTTTTTACCGACGCATCGTTGGTCAAATCGTCTGTCAAATCGGCAAGTTCTTGCGTAGTTCTCGGAAGAGTATACTTTACACCGTCTATAACGTCTTTATTATAAACGATTCCGCACCAACCGTTGCCGTACGTCAAAAAGTTGGTCGTGCCGTCCGCGTTCTTTACGCCGTTTAAAAGGTAACCGTAAAACTTTTCTCTTAAAGTTTTGGTTTCGCCTTCAACGGTGCTGTCAAGCAGGTCGTCGAGTTTTTCAAAATCTTTATTGTATTGATTCGTGTTAAGCGCGGTAAAATACAAATCGTACACGTTGCTCTTACCCAACGAAAGCGTTCTTATAATAACGGACGCGTCTTCGTCGTAATCGAGCGTTACGTTATAAGTATCTTGCTTTGCGTTAAAATCGTTAACGAGTTTTTGCATAAAGTCTACGCCGTAACCCGATTTCCACATATAAATCTGTACGTCTGTCGCGCTGCCGTCCTTAGCGCCGCCTTTTCCGCACGCCGCAAGCGACGAAAAACACATTGCCGCCGCAAGCGCGATTGTTGCAATTCTTGTAAGTCTTTTCATATAAGTTCTCCTTTTTATTCTTTAATACCGCCCATAGAAACGTTGTTCATAAGAGCGTTGTTGAAAAACATAAACATAACGAGTGGCGGAAGTAACGAAAGCGTACACGCCGCGTACAAAATATCCATTCTCGAATTATATTTCATTTGTAACTGAAACTTATATATTCCTACCGCCAAAGTCGGCATTTTGGGTAAATATATAAGCGCGGAAGCATAGTTGTTCCAGTCGGCAATCCAAAGCATTAAAAACAACGAACCGAACATTGCGATTGCCTGCGGAAACATTATTTTAAAGTAGATTTGCCATTTGTTTGCGCCGTCTATGTCGGCGGCTTCTATGTAACTTCTCGACAAACCTTTGTAGAATGCGAAAAAGTACATATAGTATATCGAAAAGCCGTTTAACGAAGTTAAAATCATCCAGCGACTGTTCAAAAAGCCTAAATTATACAATAGTTTGTACATAGCCGTTCCGCTGCCGTACAGCGGAAGAGTTATTACGACGAGTACTATAAAATATATCGCTTTCGAGCCGAAAAATCTGTACTGAGCCGTAACGTACGCCATCATCGACGTTACCAGCATACAAAGAAACGGTCCTAAAAAACTGAAATACAACGAGTTTAACAGCATGTCTAAAAAGTTACTGCCGCTGACGTTTAACAGCGTAAACACGTCTATGTAGTTTTTAATTTGAATCTTGGAAAAACCGAACGGCTTTTCCGTCAGGTCGTTGTAATTTCTCATACCCGAATACGCGCACCAAAATATCATATAAAGATACGTAAACGATATCGCGCAAAAGATAATGAATATTATCGTATACAAAACTATCTCGGAAGGAGATTTTCTGTCGAACATATTTCTGTTTCTTTTCATCTTTCTCTCCTTCTTAATACGTCGTTTCTTCTATTCTGGAAACAAGGAACTTTCTTACCAGAATCGCGATCATGCAAGATATAAAGGTAAGCGTCATTCCCATAGCGGCAACGCGGTAAAGCGATTCCGAAGCCTGAGGGTCGTTTGAATAATAGATTTGCATGTACATCCAGTTTGAAACGGTTTGCGTACCTTTTTGCCCTTGCGTCAGTAAGAATACCGCGCCCGAAGAACCGAACACACCCGATATTTGCAAAGTTACCATAAGTACGAAAGTAGGCCATACCAACGGCAAAATTATGCCGAACATTTCACGCACCCAACTCACGCCGTCAAGTTTTGCCGATTCTATTATCGATTCGGGTATACGGGAAAACGTTCCGCCCCAAATGATAAGTTGTCCCGGAAAACTAAGCCAGATAAAGTGCAGCAGCACCATTTTGTTTGCAAAACTGCTGTCGATAAGAGGATTTATCAATTTGTAATCCAGATGATAAAGTTTTGTCAATAATTTCGGCATAAACCCGTTCTGCATGAATTTAAGGTAGAAAAAACTTACTACTACGCCCGAAATTATCGTGGGAAGATAAAATATTACTCTGAACGCTTTATATCCCAAAATCTTTTTATAAATAAAATAGGAAACGAAAAGCCCGACGGGAAACATAACGAGTTGAACGCCGAACGTTTTAAACGTGTTGACGAAAGCAAGACGTATATTATCCTGTTCGATAGTCGATCCGTATTTAATTTTTTCAAAAACCCATTTGAAGTTTTCTATTCCCGCAAACGTAAGTTTGCCGTCTTCGGGTTTTTGAAACGCCATTATAAACGAATCTACGTTTACGTAAACGTAAAAAACCAAAAACGTAATCAAGGGAATAATCATAAAGGAAAGATAAAAAAGCGCGTCCAACGCCTTTCTTTTCTTTAACGCTTTGTCTTTAATTGCCATTTGTTTTGTCCTTTTTTTAGTATAAATTGCTACCGTTTTAACGCCGTAGTCGGGCAAAGCCCGTACCGACCGCTTTTGGTTCGGGTTTTGCCCGACTACGGCGGCAGACGTTTAATCCGCCGCCATATACCGGTTTAATTTTATCGTTTTGAAATTATTTGACAAGAATTACTTCCGTAACGAATTCGCTAACCATTCGTACGCTTGCAACAGCCGCGTCGGAAGCAATTTCGTCGGCAATTTTCGTTGTAGAAAATTGCCCTACCGTTACCCCGTCAACTGCTACGTTAACAGTAACGATATTTTCACTGACAGTAACGCTTATCTGAACTTTCGCGCCGCTGTTTATTACTTTTCTTTCAAAACCGACGTCTTGTCTTGGGCTTACTTCCGCGTAAGCGTTTCCTGTTCTCGTTGCGAGTCTGAACGCGCCGCTACGGAAATATACGCCGTAACTACCTACCATAAAATAGGTGCCGCCCGCGTTGTTGTCGGTAATTTTTCTTACGTCAAACTCTGCTGTTTTTCCGTCATAACCGACGACTTCGTTATACTCGTAAGCGGGATTATCCGCGTTAAGTCTGACAGGTTCAAAGAAATCGATTTTCAAATCAAATCCCGTAACGTGCGGTAAATCCGCGCCCGTTCTTTGTCCCTTATCTCCATACAATAATTTTATGGTATATCCGTTAGCGCGCATTGCGTCCGTTATTTCGATTGCAGGAATACTTAAATTATCTTGCCATTCGTTCCACGCTCCGTCGATACGATAAGCGAATATAACGTTTTGTTCGGCGATTTGCTTGAACATTTTCATTGAGAACATTGTTACGTTTGCAGGCAACGCATTGAATACGTCCGCTTGTATCGTAATATTTTTACTTATTTGCTCAACTCCCGGATCGGCGTCGTTTACAGCCCACATCCCCTTTTCTGCCGAATACTTTACGGTTGCAAATTCGCTTTGAAGCCACATATCTTTATCATCGATATTAAAAGGCTTAACAAACTCGATACTGAAATCGAAACCGTCCGTAATTTCCGTCGCGGGCCAGTTTTCGGGATCGGCTTGCGCCAAATCGTGATAACGCGTAACTATCGTCAAACCGTTCTCGCACATTTCGTCCGTTATATCAAAACTATAATAAATCGGGTTTATGTTTGCAACGGCAAGTACCTTAGTTCTCGTTTCGTCAAAGAAAACGTACATTGCGGATTGTCCGTCTTTTGAATTCATCATACCGATCGTAAACGAAGTCATTCCGTTGTTTTTCATTGCGGTGAGAAGTTCTTTTCTTATCGTTATCGCGTTATAACATTCCTGTCCTTTCGTGTCCCCGCCGATAAATACCCAACGATCTTTACTCGCGTTGTACGAGCCGTCTAATTTCGTGATAAACCAAGTATCTTTGTCGGCAATATCAAAAGGCTCGACAACGACAGCTTTTATAAAGGTTATATCGAAGTCAAAACCCGTTATAACGTCATAAGCGGGATCGGGCGTAGGTTTACGTTGATTCATGTCCGTATATTCGAGCAGCACCGAGTAACCGCTTAAAAGCATTTCGTCCGTAATCGTGATTTCGTCGGAAGAGTAATCGGAATTGTTTCCGCCAAAGTGTTTTTGAACGGTGCCGTCGGCTAAAATATAATGTATACCGAGTGCTGCAAGATAGTTGCCTTTCGGCATAAACATATTGAGTTTAAAGGTATCGAATCCTTCCGCTTTCTTTTTCGCAAGAAGTTCCGCGGGAATCTTTACGTTGTGGACCATCGCAAACCATTCGGAATCTACGGTGGCGGGATCGCCGCCGACTACGGTAAGTCTGTCGTCCGTTTCGTTATAAGTAACGTCCATTTCCGTTTGAAGCCAAGTAATTTTGTCGTCGATGGTTTTACCGCAACCTTTCGTGCATACGCCGTTTTCGTCAAACTCGTGGTTATATTTCGGTACAACGTTTCTCTTATCGATGATGTGGCAACGTTTACATTCAAACGCATCGCATCCGTCGTGAAGACAAGAAACCTTAATCGCTTCCTTTTCTTCCCAGTCGTGTCCGAGCGGTTCTATAAAGTCGTCCTTATAATCCACGCCGCATACGGCACAGTGGTAGGTCGTGTAGCCTTGAAGAGTGCAAGTTGCTTCGACTACGTCCGCTTTTTTACCGTCGGGAGTATGCCCTATCGGCGGTATCGGCGTTTCTCTTCTTTCGGTACAACCGTCGCGGTTGCATATTTCGACTTTCAAACCGCCTTCCGTACAGGTAGGTTCTTTAATGCTCGGATCATCCGTCGATTCGACAAAACTATGTCCTAACGCCGGTTTGCCGTCTTTCGTTTCCTTCCCGTTACACCCGTTTCTCTTACAATGTCTTTCGAGAACTTGCGCAGCCGCGCACGTTGCGGGCGATTCTTCCGCCCATTCCGTCATATCGTGTTCGAGCGTAGGTATTTCCACGTCTTTTTCCGTATAATCGCAACGAGAACACGCGCCGTCTTTTTTACCTTTTTCGGAGCAAGTCGCTTCAAGGGTCGTCGTCCACGTTAAGTCGTGTCCGAGCGCAGGCGTTTCGTTATCTCTGTAAGTATCGCCGCACTTAGAACATTTATGCTCGGTGTAACCCCCTTCCGTACACGTAGCCGCAACGACGCTTTCCGCATATTTGTGAACACATTTTTTATTTTCGCCCGTTTTGCAAGCAACCGCGCATCCGCATGCTACTATTACAATCGTTACGAGTAAAAACTGCAATAACCTTTTCATCACTTCTTTCTCCTTTTCTATTTAAGAATTGTTTTCTCGTCAACGACGAGAAAAAGGGGTACCCCTTTCTATTTTTAATCCTTTTTTAATCCTTCCGTTCGGTTGTGTTCGGCGTTTTTGCCTACTCATAATCTGCGCCATTATATCGTATAGTTATTGTAACATAGTTTTTTGTCTTGTTCAATACTTTAAAAGAATAAGAAATTGCTCTGTATAAACTTTTTTTGCGGAAATAATTGACAATTTTTACTTTCCGTTTTACAATTGCTATATAGTCATCAAAAAAATACTCTAAATAAACTTTAATGGAGAAATTGAAAATGGATACTTATCATTTAATTCCTTCAACGATTAATTTTTCGACGCAACTTACTTACGAAACGAACGGGGACTTGCACGACCACTCTTATTTCGAGTTGTTCTACGTCAAATCGGGGTACACGATACACTCGATACTCAATTCCACGAATGAACGACTTAACGTCGGGGACGCGTATCTTATCTGTCCCGCCGTTCCGCATCAGTTCATTGTAAATAACGAACGAAGCGAGCATCGGGACGTTCTCATCAGTGTGTCGTTGACTAAAACGGTTGCCGAGTTTATAGACGATTCGTTATTTGATGAAATTATCGGTCGAAAAGCCATCAAGTTTAAGTTATCGGACGAAGCGATTGCTTTTTTCGAACGACAGTTTGCATTGTTTTTATCCAACGCAAATTCGGACATAACGAGAAAGCATTACGAAAAGGTAATGGTTACGCAACTTTTGGGGAACATTTATATGCTTTCGCAAAATGCGGCGGGCGGGTCGCTCGATTTTCGTAACAGGTGTCTTTTGTCTATAAACAACCATTACGTCGATCCGAGAGCGATTGAGTATGTTTACGACGAATTAGGGTACAACCGTATTTATTTTTCCAAAAAGTTCAAGCAAGAGTTTGGCACGACACTTACCGAATACGTTTTGTCTTTAAGGCTTAACCACGCGGCGTTTTTGCTAAAAACGTCGTCCTGTTCGATTGAAGAATGTTGCCACGCAATCGGACTTGAAAGCGTATCGTATTTTATCAACTCGTTTAAACGCAAATACGGCGTTACCCCCGCCAAATACCGCAAATCCACTATGTAATGATTGAATTATCTTGTTGTTTGCACAACGTACAACCAAGCGGCGGTCGCAGAATTGCGACCGCCGCTTGGTTTTTAAGCAAATTATACTATTAAGCATCTCATCATCAAGAAAAAGAGTTTAAATAAATTTATGGTATATTATATCACAAAAGACTATCTATTTCAAATTTTCATTTCCCAATATTGGGAAGTGAACGATATTTTTTTATTTTTTCGCAAAAAAAATAATGCCCTTACCGAAGTAAGAGCATTTTTTTCTGCATAAAGACACATCAAACGGTGTCATTCCTTCTTTTCGTTCAGCTTTGCATAAATGTTTTTAATCGCTTCGAGTCCTGCTTTTTCGCCGTTCTCTACCGCTTTGCCGTACATTTCAATTGCTTTCTTATAGTCTTTTCTCACACCAAATCCGTTTTCATAGCAGATTCCGAGATTGTGATACGCAACGCCCGAACTGTACTTTTCAGCAGCAGTCCTAAAACACTTAACCGCTTCTTTTTTGTCTTCTTTCACGCCGTTGCCTTG
>CAKQQS010000001.1 GCA_934271255.1 uncultured Clostridia bacterium | reverse complement strand
GATACCCGCAACGGGACACACTTACGCGGACGACTATACCTGCCACGACAGACCGTGCGCTAACGCAGGTTGCGACCACGTAGAAGCGGCGACGACCGAACACGTTTACGGCGAATGGACTGTCGTTACGGCGGCAACTTGTACGCAAGACGGCGAAAAAACCCGTACGTGCGTATGCGGAGCAGTCGACACGGCGAAGATACCCGCAACGGGACACACTTACGCGGACGACTATACCTGCCACGACAGACCGTGCGCTAACGCAGGTTGCGACCACGTAGAAGCGGCGACGACCGAACACGTTTACGGCGAATGGACTGTCGTTACGGCGGCAACCTGTACGCAAGACGGAGAAAGAAAGAGAACGTGCGAAGATTGCGGCTACGTAGACACTCAACCGTATTCCGTAGACCATAACTTTAACGAAGAAAACGTTTGTACCATGTGCGGTAAAAAGGCAAACGAATTGTTCCTGGCAGGCTTAGACGGCGTTACCGTTACCGTAAATACGAAGAAAGGCGAATACGTCGTTTCAAACGAAGGCGGCTTTGCGTATGCGAAAATAGCCGGCGAAGTTCTTACGGCATTGAAAAACGCCGGAATGACTTCTCTTACCGTTACGGCAATCAATCCCGCGGAAGGGCTTGCGGATGCGGAAAACAAAACCAAATCGCTGTCCGTTGCGGCAGACAGTATCGATAATCTTTCCCAAAAGGAAACCGCAATCGTACACTACGACTGGAAAGAGTTCTGGGACGCGGGTAGAAAAGTAACGTTCACGATAGATCTTAAAACCTATGCGGGAAGAGATATTTACATCTTAACGAATCACGTAGACGCTTATCCGTTATCCGTTGTTGTAGACGAATTCATAGTGTTCGACAAATCCGGCTGGTTGCTTGGAACGGCTAACGGTACCGTAGACTACGTCGAAGGCCAAGGCTGGGCGATAAAAAGCACGGACAGGAACCTTTGGTATTGCATACTTCAAGGTAAGGTAATGAAAGCCTTTATAAAACAAGGCTATACGAAAATGACGATAGTTTATACGAACGAGTTCAGCGGCGTAGCGAATCCCAACGTGGGCGCTTTCGTCAACACGAAGTCAAGAATACTTGCCGTAAAAGCCGCAGGCGGCGAGGACTGGAAGTATAATGGTTTAAACGGAAAATATATCAGCCAACTTACCGCAGGTGCAAACGGTACGTACAGCCACGACGTCGACTTATCAGACGCAGGATATAATTTCACCGTCGACACTCGGTTCTGCTTTGAAAATAAGGACGTTAAGTCAAACGCAGTAACTTGCGGATATATCGCGGATATCATATTCGGGAAATAATAATATAATACGATAAACAATTCACGCCCTGCGGCATTTTGCCGCAGGGCGTGTTTTTTATAATTGAATCGTTTTAAACAGTAAAAAAACAAACAGTACATAGTGTACTGTTTGCTTTTTAATGGTTGCGGGGAGGGGATTTGAACCTCCTGACCTTCGGGTTATGAGCCCGACGAGCTACCAAGCTGCTCCACCCCGCGATATGCGTTTCATTGAGTGTTATTATTATATATAATTATTATGTAATTGTCAATTAAATTATACCTAAAAATAATAAAAAATAATTTCTTTACATCTTTATTGTATTTAGTCGGGTTTTGTGTTAAAATACTATTAAGAAAAACCGGCGGGCGGTATCAACGGTATAACCGCAAACTTTTGCGAAAAACAACGAACGGGGCGATAAAAATGAAAATTAACGAAGAAATTATTAAAAAAGGCGATAGAATAGCCGTTGCCGTTTCGGGCGGAGAAGACAGTATGGCGTTGCTGCATTATCTTCTTTCAAACAAAGAACGGCTTGGCGTAACCGTTTCGGTAGTCAACGTCGAACACGGTATAAGGGGTATTCCGTCCCTGATCGACTCTGCGTTCGTCAAAGATTATTGCGAAAAACAAAACGTGCCGTGTTATCTTTATTCCGTCAACGCGTTGCAGTATTCCAAAGAATACGGCGTCGGGCTGGAAGAAGCAGCCAGAACGCTCAGGTACGACTGTTTTGCAAAACTCATCGAAAACGAGCCCGTCGACAAAATCGCGGTGGCGCATCACCTTAGCGACAATGCGGAAACGATTTTATTAAACCTACTCAGAGGCTCGTCGCCGTCGGGCGTGGTCGGTATGAAATCGGTTGCGGAACACGTTCTTCGCCCGATGCTTGCCGTAAAAAAAGACGAAATTATCGATTACGTCAAGAAAAACGACGTTCCTTACGTTACGGACGAAACCAACCTTGTGGCGGACAACAAACGCAATTATTTACGGCTCGAAGTAATACCTGAAATCAAAAAGATATTTCCCGAGTTCGAGAAAGGTTTGCAACGGTTTGCGGAGTTGTGTTTAATCGACGAAGAATATTTGCAACACGCGGCGGAAAAATTGATTGAAACGGGAGAAGACAACGTCAGCATAACTTGCGTAAGCGAGAAAGCGATTTTCGACAGAGCGGTCGTAAGGGCGTTTATCGGGCTTGACCTTAAAAAAGACTATACGAAGAAAAACGTCGACGCGGTGTATTCGCTCGTCAACGCGGAAAACGGTAAAACGATAGAACTCCCGAAAGGACTCAGGGCGGTTAAAGAATACGACAAAGTTATTCTTTATAAAAAGACGGATATAAAGCAAACGGAGATACCGTTCGCGCTCGGAGAGTTCAGAATAGGCAACGGCGTTATCAAGATAAGGCGCGCGTACGAAAACAAACCCGATTATAAATCGGCGTTGTATTTCGACCTTGAAAAAATACCCGAAGACGCGGTGATAAGATTCAGAAAAGACGGGGATTCTTTCAACCGATTCGGCGGTAAAAGAAAAAAACTAGGGGATTATCTGACGGACAAGAAAGTCCCGTTAAGGCTCCGCGACGTCATTCCCGTCGTCGCAAGCGGTAACGAAGTGTTAATTTTGGGACAAATTGAGATAAGCGACGACATAAAGGTAGACAAAAGCACCGAAATCGTGGTAAAATTGAACTACGAGATTTGACTAAGGAGAAATTAGAAATGGAGATGCATCCCGATTGCGAAAGAATACTTATTTCGCAAGAAGAAATTGAACAAAAAGTGGCGGAACTCGCCGGAACGCTCGATCACGACTACGCGGGTAAAAAACCGCTGTTCGTTTGTATTCTGAAAGGCAGTTTTATGTTTTTCAGCGATTTGGTGAAGAAACTTAACATAGATATGGAAGTCGACTTTATGTCCGTTGCGAGTTACGGCTTGTCCACGAGAAGCAGCGGCGAAGTAAAACTCATTAAAGATTTAGATAAGAGTATCGAAGGCAAAGACGTCGTTCTGGTAGAAGACATAGTAGACAGCGGGTACACGCTCAGTTACCTTAAAAGAATGCTTTCTTCGCGCCACCCCGCGTCGATAAAGATTTGCACGTTCCTTGACAAGTTTGAAAGGAGAGAAGTCGACATTCAGACCGACTACAAGGCGTTCGATATAGGCAACGAGTTCGTTATCGGTTACGGGCTGGACTACGCTCAGCATTACAGAAACTTACCGTACGTTGCGATTTTAAAACGCGAAGTGTACGAGAAATAAAGGGAGAAAAATATATGAACAAGAAATTACTTTTAGGGATATTGTCCGGCGTGTTTTACGCGGGGGCGATAGCGTGCATCACCGTCGCGGCGGTCAACTTCGGGAAAAACAGCAAACTGTCGATTTTAATGTTACCCGGTACTTTGCTCGTAGGACTCGGAACGATTTGCCTTATGTTCTGGATATTTTTAAGCAACGCGGCGAAACTCCGTAATTATCAGATACAAACGATAGCAAGCGCGAAAAAACAAGCGTTCGACGAAGTCGCGGTATGCGGTCGATGCGGCGCGGAAAACGACAAAGACGCGGCGTTTTGCGACAAGTGCGGCGCTCCTTTAAAAAAGACGTGTTCCGCTTGCGGTAAAAACAACGATTCCGACGCGGAGTTTTGTAAATACTGCGGCAACAAGATTAAAGAGTAAAAAAGTTAAAATTATTTACGTAATCGTCGCCCTGCCGCTTGCGGTTGCGACGAAAATACGTCGATTTCACGTTCGTTACGTCGGCTGAAAGTTGAAAAGAACGAATAATCTTTTCGGTAAGATACGGTCGGTAACGATACGGACGAAACCGAACAGGTTAAAAAATCAACGCGATACCCGTTTTCGGGTATCGCGTAATTTTTACGATTAGTTGTTATACGTGTAATATATGTTTCGCCCGTGTAATGGCGAGGGGGAAAACGAGCCGAAAGGGTTGTATGTAACCGTTACAACGCTTATCGTATGAAAAAATCTACCGCTTCCGCATAACCGATTACGCCTTTTCCTACGATGACTTTATCCGCGTATTCGCTTATATAAGAACGTCTGCGGTATTCTTCCCGCTCGAAAATATTCGTCAAATGCACTTCGACGGTTTTTAAGTTTACCGACTTTAACGCGTCTAATATAGCGACGCTCGTGTGAGAATACGCGCCCGCGTTTATTATAATGCCGTCGTACCTGTTCAACGCTTTTTGTATTTTCGTTACGATTTTTCCTTCTTCGTTTGACTGAAAATGCGTGATTTTAACGCCGTTGCTTTTGCCGTAAGATTTGACGGTTTTAACCAACTCTTTCAGCGTGAGATTGCCGTATAGTTCGGGTTCGCGAACGCCGAGCATATTTAAGTTTACGCCGTTAATAAGTAATATTTTCATAAAAATCCTTTATAATTTCGTTAGCCGCGTCGTCGAGAGTCGTTTCGTTCGAGATGATTTTATCGCAAATCGACAAATAGACGGGGCGACGTTCTTTTTGTATTTTGATTATGCTCGAAAGTCCTTTATACAGCGGTCTGTCTTTGCGCGACAGTTTGTTAGGACTTCTGTCGATGAAATAAAACCTTCCCGCGCCTTTAAGCAAATCGACGTTTTTTTCGTCTAAAACGGTGCCGCCGCCCGTCGCGATGACGGCTCCCCGAACGAGCGCGAGTTCTTCAACCGCTTGTTTTTCGATTTTTCTGAACTCGTTAGAGCCGCGTTCTTTTATAAGTTCGCTAGGTCTTTTGCCCGTTAATTCGGTAACTTTTCTGTCCGCGTCGTAAAAAGGCATACCCGTGATTTCGGATATTTTTTCGGCAAGTTTTGTTTTACCCGAGCCCGCCATACCCGTTAAAACGATATTGCTGGACGCGAGATACAGCCTTTTAAACGCCGTTGCGATAAGATTTTCGTCCAACTCGCCGAAATACAGTTTTTCGGCGGATACGCCCTGATACGCAAGCATTGTAAGTCCGCTTGCCGTTTGTAAGTTTTGTTCTTTCGCGCGGCGCAAAAGGGGCGTGTTTTTCGGATTATACACGCAATCGAAAACGAGTTCGGGCAGCGTTTTAAATCTTGTTAAGTCGAAGGGGACGTCCGTTAAAGCGGGGTAAGTCCCGACGGGGGTAGCGTTTACGACGACGTTTGGCGAAAGGGCGTCGCAGTTATCGTAATTTAGTTCGCCCCGCCGCGAAACGACGTAAACCTTTTCCGCGCCGAAATCGTACAACACCGTTTCGGCTGTTTTCGACGTTCCGCCGCTACCGAAAACGACGGCGGTTTTTTCTTTGAAATCGTATTTCGTCAACGCAAGCGCGTGTTTCATACCGAGATAGTCCGTGTTGTATCCGTAAAGAACGCCGTTTTTGTTGATAACGGTGTTGACTACGCCCGTTCTCGTTGCGAATTCGTCTAAAACGTCGCACTTGTTACGCGCCGTTTCTTTGTAGGGCGCGGTTACGTTGATAAACTCGAAATCTTTTTTACGGAAAAAGTCGTCGACGTCCGTTTTTTTGACTTCTTTTAGTTCGTACCCTTGCATTTTAAGGTTTTCGTGCAAGACTTTCGACATGCTGTAATTGAGTTTTTCGCCGATAAGCCCGTATTTCATAACTCGACCTTTTTGCAGTTTTCTATAATGGTTTTAAGCGCGTTTTCCGTAAGACTTTCGTCCGTCGATATTTTTTTTGCGCGCGATAAGATTTGTTTTTCTCTTTGCTCGTCCGTTACTTTTGCGCCCGTTTTGCGTTTTATTTCGCCTATTCGTTTAACCGCTTCGACCCGCTCGTTTAAAAGTTCGACGAGTTTAGCGTCTATATCGTCTATTTTGCCGCGCAAAGACGGTATATCGTTTTTCGATTCGTATTCGCGGTAAAGTTCGTACACGGCGATTGCCGTAACCGCTTCCACGACGGGGGTAACGCGCAAAACAAAGCATGGGTCGTGTTTGCCGAGCGCGGATATTTTCGTGTTTTTTTGATGAGTAAGGTCTACCGTTTTTTGCGTTAAAGCGATAGACGGGGTGGGCTTAAACGCTACTCTGAACACTATCGGCATACCGTTGGACATGCCGGCGTTGATACCGCCCGAATTATTCGTTTCGGTAACGACTTTACCAAAATCGTCGTATCGGAACTCGTCGTTGTTTTCTTTTCCCGTCAGCGTCGAGGCGACGAACCCGTTGCCGAACTCGATTCCCTTGACTGCGGGGATTGAAAAGGCGTAAGAAGATATAACGTTTTCAAGTCCGTAAAAATTAGGCTCTCCGACGCCTGCGGGAAGTCCTAAAACGCCGCACTCGACGACTCCGCCCAAACTGTCGCCTTTGCATTTTGTTTGCATTACAAGGCGTTTTATTTTTTCTCTTTTATATACGTTCCCGACGGGTACGTCCGTCGTTACGAAATCTTTTTTATCGAGTTTTACAAGGTCGAACGGTTCGTCTTTGACTTTGCCGACGGACAAAATATGACTGCCTATATATACGCCTTTTTCTTCGAGCGCGGTTTTGAAAATAAACCCGATAGCCGTCGTAACGAGCGTAAGCCGTCCCGAAAAATGCCCGCCGCCCGCAAAAACCTTGCCGAACTTTACGTACGAAACGTAATCGCCGTGCGAAGGTCTTGGGGCAACGCGCTCGCTTTCGTACGGTTTGTCGTCGTAATTTTCGTTGTTAAACCGTATCGTAAACGCGTCGCCGTTCGTCTTGCCGTCCGTAACTCCCGAAAGAATTATCGGCTCGTCTTTTTCGATTCTGGGCGTGGTGAAAACGCCGTCCGATTTCCGACGGCTTAGAAACTCTTTCATCTTATAAGAGTCGACGGTCAAACCGCTCGGCATATTGAGAACTTTACCTTCTATATACGGCGAATGGGATTCGCCCGAAAGTTCTATTATTAAGTTTTTGCCTGTGCTACAAGATTTCATATTTTCCGCCTGCACTCGAAAAGTCTTTGAAAAAATCGGGGTAAGACTTGCTTACGCAGTCCGCGTTTTCTATTATTACGGGCGAACTCGCTTTCGTCGCTAAAATCGCCGCCGCAGTAACTATTCGGTGGTCGCCGTAAGAGTTCACCGTCCCGCCGCAAACGCGCGAATTTCCGCGTACGATAAAACGGTCGTTTGCTATTTCGCAATCGACGTTCAAGGAAGTAAGACACTCGTAAATAGCCTTGACTCGGTCGCATTCTTTGTTTTTAAGCCGCCCGACGCCTTTAAACGTCGTTTCGGAACACGAATACGCCGCTATTACGGAAAGATAAGGGAACAAGTCGGGGTTGTCCGTTACGTCTATTTCCGTTCCCGAACTTTTGAACTTCAACGCTATTTCGTTAAAACGTTTATCCCCCTGAACGGAGTCGGGGTTAAGCCCCGTAACTTTGACGACGTTGCCTATTACGTTCGCCGCGTAAAAAATCGAAGCGGAAGTGTAATCGCCTTCCACAGTTACGCGTTTCGGGGTAACGAAAGTCTGTCCGCCTTTTATAAAGTAGCCTTGTTCCGTAGTTAAAACTTTCACGCCGAAAGTTTTCAGTACGTCTATCGTGATATCGACGTACGGTTTTGACACGACGGGGGACGAAAAAATTATTTCGCTGTTCGTTTCGAGCAGCGGCAACGCGAACAAAAGTCCCGAAACCGTTTGAGAAGTCTTGCTGCCGTCGAGTAGGATTTTCCCGCCCGTGAGTTTTCCCGTTACGGATAAGGGCAAGGTGTTATTCAAAACCAAATCGTCGTAAAATATTTTTCTTATTTTCGCCGAGCCGTTGCCGTCAATTTTCGCGTTTACGTTAAGCGCGGACAACACGGGTATAATCAGGTTGAGCGCGGTAAAACTCTCGCCGACGTCGAGTACGGCGTTCTGAACAGGCGACGAAGGGGGCGTTATTATAACCCCGCAGGGGGTTTGGTTTACTGCCGCTCCCAAGGATTTCGCGACGTTGAGCATCGCGGTTATGTCGTCGCAGCCTTTATCGAAAAGTATTTCCGTTTCGTCGTTCGACAAAAGGGCTGCCAGAATATATCTTTGCGCGTACGATTTGCTCGACGGCGCGGTTATTTTGCCCAAAAGCGTTTTCGGGTATATTTTTACGTTCATAAGTTCACGCTCTCTAATTCTTTAAACGTTCGGTAGGAAATCTCGCATTTGTACCGCGCTACGGGAAGTATCATGAATATGCCTTCGTCGTCCGCTTTTTTGTCTTGTTTCATATACGGAACCAACTCTTTCAAAGAGTACAGACAGTCGGGGTTAAGATTGTACGAAGAAAGCACTTCTTTAAGTTCGTCGGAAAAGTCCTTTGCAATCAGCCCCGCTTTCGCCGAGTATTTTACGGCGAGAACAAGCCCCATGCCCACCGCTTGTCCGTGAGAAATCGTAAAGTTCGATATAGACTCGATTGCGTGCGCGAAAGTATGTCCGAGATTGAGCATTTTTCTTTCGCCCATATCGTAAAAGTCTTTCTTGACGTATTTTCCCTTGACTTTAAGCGTTTGTATTATCAACTCGGTCAGGTTGAAACTCTTGCTTTTCAGCATAGAAAATATTTTCTTGTTGCCGAGCATCGAACATTTCAGTATTTCGCCGATACCGTCGTTGAACGGCGGCTTCGTAACGTCCGAAACAAGGTCGACGGGAATAAGCGTCGCGATAGGGGGATAGAACGCGCCGAGCAGGTTTTTTACCCCGCAAAAGTCTACGCCCGTCTTACCGCCTACGGACGAATCGCACATCGAAAGAAGCGTCGTCGGGACGTTGACGTATTCGATTCCGCGCATGTAAACGGAACACGCAAACCCTACCGTGTCGCCCGTAACCCCGCCGCCTACGGCGTAAATAAGGTTGGACTTGTCGACGTTTTTTTCTTTGAAAAAGGTAAGCGTGGTTTGTACGGCGGCAAGGGTTTTGTTCTCTTCGCCGCTTTTTAAAACGAGCGTTTTTTCTTCGTCTAAAAACGAAACGAGATTTTCGTGTTTTAAGTAAAAGTTTTCGTCGATTACGAAAAACGCTTTTTTGCTTTTTTGAAACGACTCGAACAGGCTAAGGGAATTAACCGCTTCCACCCGCGTTTTCGTCGTCGTTTTTTTGTTAACGATAATAGTCGAATTAAACATAAATATAGTATAACGCGAAATATAAAATATGTCAAGACAATACGATAAAACCCGAATATGTACAATGTGCAAACTTCTGTACAACAAAAAGACGAAAAAATGGAAAAATATTATTGATTTTATTCTTGATTTGTAGTAAAATATTATAGAAAAATCGTGTTTTACGCTCGTAATCGGGAAGATATGGGGCGAAAGCGCGGTTTTACGAAGGAAAAAAATTAAGGTATTAAAACCTGTTTGGAGGAAACGTTATGAAAATTATGATTGTAGGCGGCACGGGGCTTTTAGGGCATCAGGCTGCGGAAGTCGCTCTCGAAAGGGGACACGAAGTCGCGTCTTTGGCGATTAAGGATATCGATCTCGGGAAATGGTATCCCGAAGCGGTTAAAGTCGTAGAAGGCGATTGCTTTAAAATGACGGAAGACGAACTCGAAAAGGTGTTCGAAGGTTACGACGCGATGATTTACGCGGTCGGTCCCGACGACAGAGTTACGCCGAGAGAACCCGCTTACGAGTTCTTTAAAACAAGGCTCGTCGATCACTGCGCGAAGGTGTTCAGGGCGGCGAGAAGAGCGGGCGTAAAGAAAGCAAGTCTTTGCTCGTCTTATTTCCTTTATTTCGACAGAATCTTCCCCGAGAAGAAAATGAAAGAAAAACACGCGTACATAAGAGTAAGATACGAACAAGCCGAACTTATCAAGAAAGAAGCGACCGACGAAAGAAACGGTCTTGCTCCCATGGACGTTTATATAATGGAACTTCCGTACATATTCGGCACCATTCCCGGCAGAGAACCCCTTTGGAGAGTATCTTTCCTCGACCATTACGTAAACGGTTGGAAATGGATTTTCTTCCCGAAAGGCGAAACGGTTATGACGACGACTCGTCGTATCGGCGAATCGCTGGTAGGCTCGCTCGAATACGGTACCGCGGGTAAACATTACCCCATCGGCGACGAGAATCATTCTTACGATTTCATGCTCAACAATTTGCTTATCGGCATTCAGGGCAAACCGAGAAAAATCGTTCACCCGTCGAGATGTATGTGCGCTATGGGCGCAGGCATGATCGCTAAAAAAGACAAGAAAAACGGACTTTATCACGGTCTTGATTATAAATACGTTATGAAAGACATTATGACGTATAAGTTTAACTACCCGCAAGAACTTATCGACGAAGTAACGACGGAACTTCACATGGGTAAAATCGAAGAAGGCGCGCTCGAAAAGGCGATAATCGAAACGGGTAAAGCGTGTTATCCCGATCCGAAAGAGTTTAAGTAATATAAGGGCTTTTGCAAGATGAAAAAAGTTATTATTTACTGTTTCTCGGGCACGGGCAACACGAAAAAGGTTTGCGGCATGATCGCCGAAGAACTTAAAAATTACGATCACGAAACGGAAATATTTTCCATTACCTACGACGCTTATAAAAACAAAGAGTTCCCGAATCCCAACGATTACGATTTGATAGGGCTTGCGTATCCGGGACACGCTTTCAACGCTCCCGAACTTTTCAATAAGTTCGTCAAAAGGTTGCCGAAAGCGGAAAAACACCAAAGAGCGTTCATTATCAAGACGAGCGGCGAGCCTTTCGCCGTAAACAACTCGGCTTCGCAGTATTCAAAAAGAGCGTTAAGAAGAAAAGGGTACAAGTTTACTTACGAAAAGCATTATCTGATGCCGTATAACATTATGTTCCGCTATCCCAACGGGCTGGTAAAACAAATGTATCTGTATTCCGAACTTATGGCGAAAGTCAGCGCGAAAGCCATAGTAGACGGCAAAAAAGAGTATTTAAAGCAAACTCCGGGCAGCGTCGTTATGTGTTTTTTGGGCAAAATCGAATGGTTCGGCGCATGGTTTAACGGGCTGTTTTATCACGTCGATAAAAAACTTTGCACCAAATGCGGTCTTTGCGCGAAAAATTGCCCCACGCACAATATAACTATTACCAAAACGGGCAAGTTTAAGTTCGGCGCGCACTGTACTATGTGCTGTCGCTGTACGATGAACTGTCCGCAAAACGCCGTTCGCATGGGAATGATGGACGGTTGGAGAGTAAACAAACCGTATCCCTTCAAAGAACTCGTCGAAGACAAGGAATTGTCCGCTAACTACGTCAACGATATGACGACGGGGTATTTCAGAAGATTTAACAAATACTACGACAAAATCGACGCGGAACTCAAAGAGTTTAATATAGCCGTGCCGAGAGAAACTTTCGAGCCTAACTCGTACGCGATTATGCCGAAAAAAGAAAGAAAGCAACTGAAAAAGCAAACTAAAAAAGAAGCGAAACGGTTGGCTAAGGAAGACAAAAACAAATAACAACGCTAAAACCGTCAACTTCGTTTGGCGGTTTTATTTACGGTCGATAAAGCGACCTACTAATCCGACGGGGTAAATAATCATGAGCGAATTGAAAAATTATCTGGAAAGGTCAAAGCACGCGGTTTTTTTCGGCGGAGCGGGGGTGTCGACGGCGAGCGACATTCCCGATTTTCGCGGTAAAAACGGAATATACAACACGGACAACAGGTGGGGCTTGCCGCCCGAAGAGATTATTTCTCACTCTTTTTTCGTTAAGCGTACGGACGACTTTTTCGAGTATTACAAAGAAAATATGGTGTATCCCGAAGCCAAGCCGAACGCCTGTCATACCGCGCTTGCCGAGTTGGAAAAACTAGGGAGAATAAAAGCGGTTATTACGCAAAACATCGACGATTTGCATAAGAGAGCGGGGAGTAAAAGAGTGTTCGAATTGCACGGCTCGGTGTACCGTAATTTTTGTACGGCATGCGGGAAGTTTTACACGCTGAACGACGTGTTAAAAGCAGACGGTACGCCGAGATGCGTTTGCGGCGGGGTGATAAAACCCGACGTAGTGCTGTACGAAGAACCGCTGAACGACGTCGTGTGGCAAGGCGCGTTGAACGAAATAATGGCGGCGGATTTGCTTATAGTCGGCGGCAGCAGTCTTACCGTCAATCCCGCGGCGTATTTAGTCGCGCTGTTTCAGGGCAGGTTGGTTATCGTAAACAACCAACCGACTCCTTACGACGGCAAGGCGAGTCTGATTATACGCGAAGACATCGATAAGGTGTTTGAAAAATTACTCGAAGAATACGCGACGGAACCGAAATAATAGTTTTCGGCGGCGGGGTTTTTAAATCGAAGAAAGTTTTTTCGGGTTTTTTAGAATATTTTGCCTGACAAAGAAAAGTCGGGAAAGTTAAACAAAGTTTAACGGACGATAAAAGCGGCGACGACCGTCGCTACATATAGTGTGAAAAAGGTTTGTTCGCCACTAAATAGGGGCGGCGCGGAATAAATATAAAAATATTTAGAAAAATTAAGAAAAAAACTTGACACGGGCGTATAAATATGGTAATATATTCGTGCACTCGAAAGGGGTGTAATTTTTTTGACTACGGAAGGTAATTACAATGGCTGCAAAAGGCAACAGAGTAAAGATTACGTTGGCATGTACGGAATGCAAACAAAGAAACTACAACACGTTCAAGAACAAGAAGAACGATCCGGACAGAATCGAAGAGAGCAAATATTGTCCGTTTTGCAAGAAACATACCGCACATAAAGAAGCGAAATAAGTTTTCGGTTCTTTCACCCGTCCTTTAAGTAAGGGGGCATATCGTTAAAAAGCGAGGTATAATTATGGCTGACAACAAAGAAAATAAAATTGTCGACGAAAAAGCAAACGACGAGGTCGAAACCAAAGTCGATAACAAGGTCGAAAACAAAGTCGATAAAAAGGTCGAAAACAAAGTCGATAAAAAGGCGAAAGAAAAGAACGTCAAGAAAAAACAAAAGTCCGCGAAGCCTAACATTTTCGTAAGATTCGGCAGAAAGTGCAAAGAAGTTTTCTCCGAACTCAAAAAGGTAAACTGGCCGACGTTCGGCAAGGTTTTGAAAAACACGGGCGTAGTTCTGGCTGTGGTTATCATATTCGCCGCAATCATCACGGCGTTTGACTTCGGTTTGCTCGAAGGCATCAAGGCGTTGGTAGGCGTCGGCAAATAAGGAGACTGACTTTGGAACAACAGGCTAAATGGTACGTTCTGCATACCTATTCGGGTTACGAAGCAATGGTAAAGAGCAGCCTTGAAAATCTCATAGAGAACAACAGTTTGCAAAACGATATTTTCGAAATACGTATTCCCATGGAAGAAGTAGTCGAAGAAAAAAACGGCAAGCAAAAACTCGTTCAAAGAAAAAAGTTCCCATGTTACGTCTTTATAAAACTTATTTACTCTAACAGTATTTGGTATCTTGTTACGAATACCAGGGGAGTAACGGGTTTCGTAGGCCCTGCGGGCAGACCGCAACCCTTATCGGCGGACGAAGTTAAGAGAATGCATCTCGAAATTACCGTCGCGAACGTCGACGAAGGCGATTCGGTTAAAGTTATCAGCGGACCTTTGGACGGATTCGAAGGCACCGTTATCTCGGTTAACAAACAACTCGGCAAGGCGAAAGTAAACGTAGTTATGTTCGGAAGAGCGACGGACGTCGAAGTCGACCTTTCTCAGATAGAAAAGACGGCAACGCCCGTTGTCGCGGTAACCGAACCCGTACAAGACGCGGACACGGACGCGCAATAACGCGCCGCGCGGATTTTTTTACGCGCGCGTTTTTATATAGTTTGCCGTTCGTCGGCAAATCAATCAGGCAACTAATAGGCTGAACGCCTAGTAGAAATAAGTGGGAGAAACGTAAAAAATCTTTAAATTACGTATTCGCTAACACCACGTATGGAGGAAAGCATTTTATGGCTAAAAAAGTAACAGCGGTTGTAAAATTACAACTAGAAGCCGGAAAAGCAACCCCGGGCCCACCCGTAGGTTCTACGTTAGGTCCTCACGGTATCAACATTCCGGGATTTACGAAGGATTTCAACGCGAGAACTGCTAATCAGGCAGGTCTTATCATTCCGGTAGTAATCACAATTTATCAAGACAGATCGTTTACGTTTATTTTAAAGACGCCGCCGGCACCCGTTCTTATCAAGAAAGCGTGCAACATTCAATCGGCAAGCGCTCGTCCCAACAAAGATAAAGTTGCTCAACTTACTAAGGCGCAGGTAACGGAAATCGCAAAGATTAAGATGCCCGACCTTAACGCAACTACTCTCGAAGCGGCTGAAAGCATGATCAGGGGTACTGCAAGAAGTATGGGTGTTACCGTAGAAGAATAATCTGCGGCAGTGGGAGAGAGTCAAAACTTTAAGGCTCTTGTTAAAACCACTTTTAAAGGAGAGAAATAAATGAAACACGGAAAAAAATATATCGAAAGTTTAAAAACTATCGAACAAGGCAAGTTCTACGAAGCGAACGAAGCGATTGCGAAAGTTCTCGAAACGGCAAAAGCGAACTTTGACGAAACGGTTGAACTTCACGTTCGTTTAGGCGTTGATCCGAAACAAGCGGACCAACAAGTAAGAGGCGTTTTGGTACTTCCCAACGGAACGGGCAAAACGGTCAGAATACTCGCTCTCGCAAAAGGCGCGAAAGCGGACGAAGCGAAAGAAGCGGGCGCGGATTACGTCGGCGCGGAAGATATGGTTCAAAAGATTCAAACGGAAAACTGGTTTGATTTCGACGTAATCGTAACCACTCCCGACATGATGGGCGTCGTTGGTAGAATCGGTAAACTTTTAGGTCCCAAAGGCTTGATGCCCAGTCCTAAATCGGGTACCGTTACCATGGACGTAGCGAAGGCTATCAAAGACAGTAAAGCAGGTAAAGTCGAATACAGACTCGACAAAACGGCGATTATTCACTGTCCTATCGGTAAAAAGAGTTTCGGAGTCGACAAACTTCTCGAAAACTACGAAGCGCTTATCGACGCAATCGTAAAAGCAAAACCGTCTGCTGCGAAAGGTCAATACGTTAAGAGTATCAACGTAACCAGCACGATGGGACCGGGCGTAAAAGTTTTAAACAGGTTCTGATTTAGTTGACATCAATTGAGTTTGGTGTTATAATAAATAAAAATAACAATCCAAAGACAGTAGGTTCGGTGAAAACCGAGTAATGTTTTGCCTACCGAGGGGAGTTAGCGTATAAATATATATTATAATGTATTTATGCCCTTGCTGCTTTCGGCGGCAAGGGCTTTTGTTTTTGGAAATCATACAGGAGGTAAACAAGTGTCAGCAAATTTTGAAAACAAGAAAGAAGTAGTTGCCAAAATTACCGAACAAATCAAGGCTTCAAAATCCGTTATCGTAGTACACTACACGTCGATGAGCGTTTTAGACGACAACGCCGTAAGAGCGGAAATGAGAAAGAACGACGTTGAGTACAAAGTTTATAAAAACACTTTGGTTCGCAAGGCGTTCAACGAACTCGGAATTACGGATTTAGACAACGATTTTAACGGTCCTACGGCATTCGCTTTCGGTAAAGACGAAACGAGCGCCGCAAGAGTTTGCGCTCAGGCGGCGGGCAAATATACCGACAAAGTAGTCGTTAAAAGCGGTTACATCGACGGTAAATACGCAGACGCGAAAACGGTAAACTTATTCGCAACCATTCCTTCCAAGGAAGAACTTTATTCCAAGTTGGCGGGTTCGTTGCAACAAATCATCACTCGTCTTGCTATCGCTGTTAAAGCGGTTGCGGACAAACAGGCGTAATTGCCTATTCGGTTGAAAGCGAACCTTAAACGCTTAAAAAATAATTTTTAGGAGAAAATAAAAATGGCAGATATTGCAAAGATAATTGAAGAAGTTAAAGGCATGACGGTCGTTGAACTTAACGATCTCGTACACGCTATCGAAGAAGAGTTCGGCGTAAGCGCTGCGGCAGTAGCGGTAGCAGGTCCTGCGGCAGGTCCCGCAGCGGCGGCTGTTGAAGAACAAACCGAATTCAAGGTTGTTATTAAGAGCGTAGGCGCTAACAAAATCGGCGTTATTAAAGCGGTTAAGGACATCACCGGCGCAGGTCTTGTCGAAGCGAAGAACTTGGCTGTCGACGGTGCTGTTTTGAAGGAAGGCGTTTCCAAAGAAGAAGCAGACGCTATGATTGCTAAACTTAAAGAAGCAGGCGCTGACGCTGTTGCTCAATAATACGAAAAGTCAACGAGATTGCTTTTCGGCAATCGCTTGACGGCGTAAATCGTATTTTCATACAACGATTACCCGCTACCGAAACGGTAGCGGGTTTTTTGTTTTTTGCGTCGCGTCGGAGTTTGTTGTGTATTTAGTTTGCCGCGAGCAGGAGTTGCGCGGCAACTTATAAATGCGGTTTTTAAAGCGTTCGACAAAATAAGCGGGAAAAGAATAAAAAAAGAAGAATTATTCCGCAAAAGCGCATATATACTGTAATGTATGGCGATGTATACTAAACGAATGGTTGTAATAAAAGAAGTGCAAAACGGGTATTCAAAAGACGGCAAAACCGTTTCGGGTATCGTGAGAATAGAAGAGAGCGAGTATAAAACGGATATTTCTCTTTCGCTTATGAACTTAAAGCCCGTCGAAAGCGGTGAATACTTTGCGATAATAAAGGGGTGTAACGACAACTCGTGCGTAACCGCGCTGGGCGGGTATCCTATGTCCAGCTCGAAAGAATGCGATTACGTTTTAAGCGTGGAAAACGGGGTGGCGGTTGCCGTAATGCACCTTGACGGCGAAACGGCTACAACCGTTGCTTACGGTTCGTCGGGAAGAGAGTTCACGGGGCTTGGCGAACTTAAAGCAAGGTTTATAAAAGACTACGTTTTAAAAAACATCGCTCCGAAAATCACTTATAAAGACGACGAAATAGCGGAGATAAACTATTTCGACAAGAGCGAACTCGACGAGTTTACCAAAGACTTTGAACGAGAAAACGCAAGCGTCAATACTTTTTATTACGACAAGCAGGAAAAGGAGTTGCAGTCCGTATTGAACAAAAACCCGCCCGACGACGAACTGAACAAGGCTGTCGATGGGGGAAGATTCGTCAGAATATATTACGGTGAAAACAAGTTTTATACCGTCGGGGTAATAAAAGAAAAAGGCAAGCCGAAATATATTTGTTACGGGGTGCCTGCAAAATATTCAAAAGAGCCGCCCAAAGCGTTGAAAGGGTATTCGTCCTTTTTGCCTACGGACGTGTTCGACCTGAAAGGCGCGGGGTACTGGATGATGTATCAAAGCGCGCAAGACGGCAGTTGCGTACAAGTACAAGTCGTGGAATAAAGCGGTAACGATTCGTTGTCGAAAGTAGCGTTCGACGGCGTAAAACGAGTTAAAAATGCACTGAAATGCGGTTGTTTTAAAAGACGTCCCCCGTTTTTGCGGAACAAAAACGGGGGACGTTGCTTTTTGGGGTGGGTTTTTTCTTGCCAAAAATTACATTATATGTTAAAATAAACAAAAAAATGACAAAGGAGCGCGATATGAAAAAAAATCTCGAAGCAAAAATCACGGAAGCGTTGTTTTCCGTTTTGCCCGTTGCTTTAATTATCCTGATATTATATTTTACTCCTTTGGTATCGTTTTCGACGACGGAACTTACGGTATTTTTAGTTTCCACGCTTTTTTTGATTTTAGGTATCGCCTTGTTCAACTTGGGCGCGGATTTGGCAATGACGCCGATGGGTTCGCACATAGGTTCGGGGCTTACGAAATCAAAGAACAAAATGTTGCTCATTACGGTCGGGTTTTTAATGGGCGTGGTAATAACCATAGCGGAGCCCGACTTGTCGGTTTTGGCAAGCCAGTTGAAAGGCGTGTTGAACGGAACCGTTTTAATCGTATCGATAGGCGTGGGAGTCGGAATATTTTTGACTCTTGCTATACTTAAAGTCGTGTTTAAAACGAGCCTTTCAAAACTGTTGTTTTTCTTTTATATGATACTGTTCTCGCTTGCGGCGTTGGTAGTGGAAAGGGGTAACGACGCGTTTCTCGCGATGTGTTTCGACTCGGGCGGCGTAACGACGGGACCTATCACCGTACCGTTTATAATGGCTATGGGCGTAGGGGTAGCGGGCGTTATCGGCGGTAAAAACTCGGAAGAAAACAGTTTCGGACTAATCGCAATGTGCTCGGTCGGACCTATACTTGCGGTAGTCGTATTGAGTTTGTTTATAGGTAACGGCAGCGCGGTAATACCCGATTATACGCTCGGCGCGAACGTCGGCAAAGTCGTTCTTACCGTATTTTTAAGAACTCTTAAAGAAATAAGCATTGCGCTCGGACTCGTTGTAATCATATTTTTCATACTGAACGTAGTGTACTTAAAACTTCCTAAAACAAAACTTAAACAAATAGCCGTCGGAATCGCTTACACTTTCGTGGGCCTGATAGTCTTTTTAACGGCGGTAAACGTAGGGTATATGCCCATAGGTTACAAACTCGGTCAGGATTTGGCGAAAACGCACATAGCGGTAACCATTGTGTTCGCATTTGTTCTGGGTATGGTCGTCGTTCTGGCGGAACCCGCCATTCACGTTTTGAACGGGCAGGTGGAATCCGTTACTATGGGTATGGTAAAACGCCGTTCTATGCTCCTTGCGTTGTCGATAGGCGTAGGGCTTGCAATCGCGTTGTCCGTTATAAGAATCAAGTTCGGGTTTAGTATTTTGTATTACCTTATACCCGGTTACGCGATAGCGTTGGGGCTTTCGTTCTTCGTTCCCAGCCTGTATACGGCGATAGCGTTCGACTCGGGCGGAGTTGCGAGCGGACCTTTGACTTCGGGATTTATTCTGCCTATGGCGGTAGGGGTATGTTCGGTATTATCCCCCGCAAGCGTATTGCAAGACGCGTTCGGCGTAGTCGCGATGGTCGCTATGACGCCGCCTATAACGATACAGTTGTTAGGGTTTAAGTCGTACACGACGAAGAAAGTCAAAGACAAGATAATGATGAAAAAACTTTTGGCGGCGGACGACAAGGTAATTATCAATTTTATGTAGGAGAAAGCGATGTTGATAAAAAAAATCGAAAATAAAATATCCCGACCAAACGGCGACATCGCGCCGAAAAAACTCGAACTGCTGGTTACGATAGTCGACAGAAAGAAAGCGGATTTTTATGTTGATTTGATAACGGGATTCAGAGTAAACCTTCAACTTACCGTCAACGGCAAAGGTACGGCTCGGTCGGAAATGCTTAATATGTTAGGACTTGACGGTTCCGACAAAGCGGTTATTTTTTCCGTGATAAGGGACACGCAGGTAGAAGAAGCGTTGAGCGTGCTGGAAGAAAAGTTCAAAACCGTCAGAAACGGCAAGGGAATCGCTTATACGATACCTATGTCGAGCATAATAGGCGTAAGCGCGTTCAGATTTTTAGCGGATAGGAGAGAAGAATAATGGAATACAATCACGAAGTAATAATATGTATAGTAGACTCGGGTTTCAGCGACGCGGTTATGGAAAGCGCGAGAAAAGCTGGCGCGACGGGCGGAACGATTCTCCACGCAAGGGGAACGGCTAATCCCGAAGCGGAAAAGTTTTTCGAAATAGCGATAAGCAGCGACAAGGAAATAGTAATGATACTCGTCGACAGTTCGATTAAAGCGGACGTGCTTAACGCGTTGTACGACGACGTAGGTTTACAAAAAGACGGCAAAGGCATAGCGTTTGCGCTCCCCGTATCGAACGTAGCGGGAATAAAATAAAGTTACGGGCGGTTTCCGTCTGTGAGATAACGACAAAAACCGCGGCGGTGAGATTTCACCGCCGCGGTTTGATTTTAGACCTAACGTCGATTTTACGGTTGCCGACGGCAACCGCAACTTAGTCGGGTTAAGGGTTTATAATTGCCGCGATTACGCGACCGCTCGGTCAGTCGGACTTTTTGTTGGAAAAAGGTCTGAACATAAACAAATAGAAAATCATCCATAAAGCGGACACGCCGACTAACGAATAGATGATGCGTTCAATCACGATACCCGCCGTAGACAAGCCGAAAATCGCGGTTAAAACGTTAAAGTTAAAAATGCCGATAAGTCCCCAGACGACTCCGCCGATAATGCAAAGTACGGAACATATAATTGCTGAAATCTTCATATACGTATCTCCTTAATTATTCGTACGAATATATTTTGCGACAACTTTGATTTTTTATACGCATTATGTTGCTTTTTGTTGTAATTTAGGCTACAATACGTAGGTAATGAAGAAAGTCCGAAAAACCCTGACCGTAACGGGTTCGGGGTTTGAAAAGGCATAACGTTTTCGGTGAATTATGATAAAGATTTGGGCAAAAGTTTTAAAAGAACATAAGATAATAAAGAGTTACGTTTACGAAGAGTTCGCGACGATGGACTGGTCAAGGTTTCCCGACGTCGTAATGGATATTTGCGGCGAACTCGATATTCCCACGCCCGTAATAATTAAAACGCATATTTTCAATTACGCCAAGTTCAGAACGGTTAAGTTTAAAGCGGACGATTTCGTCGAAAGCGTGGATTTCGATACGTTGGTTCTGGAAAATCAGTTGTGATATGGAAATAAAGATAATACGAAAGAGAATAAAAAACTTCCGCATAAGCGTAAAAAGGACGGGCGAAGTGATTTTCAGCGTTCCGTATTTTGCGACGGAAGAAAAAATAACGGAAATATTAAACGAAAAACGGGGTTGGATAGAAAAGAAAGTACGGGAAATAAACGCTCAAAAAGAAGCGAAAGCGAATTTGGGCGGGCTTTTATATTTAGGCAAAGTTTTGCCCGAAACGGACGAAATATTTTCGGGAACGGACGTAAGCAACCCGAAAAAACTAGCCGCGTTTTACAAGAAAAAAGCGACCGAAACAGGGACTTTGCTCGTGGAAAAATATTCCGTAATTATGGGAGCGAAGGCGAACTCGGTGTCTTTTTATTCACCCAAATCGAGATGGGGACAATGCGACGCGAAAGGCAACGTCAAGTTGCATATATCGTTGATTAAAGCGCCTTTGCCCGTGTTTGAATACGTTGTCGTACACGAACTTTCGCACTTGTTCGTTATGGCTCACGACAAATCTTTTTACGCGGTATTGAAGCGTTACCGCCCCGACTATAAAGAGTGCGAAAAATGGCTTAAACGAAACGGAGAAATCATAAGATAATGGAAAACGCCAAAACGAGCGGTTTACAAAAACTCAAAAACTTTTTCAAACCTATCGATTTAACGAAAGGCAAAGAATGGAAAGTTCTTTTAACGTACGCGTTGCCTATCATAATAAGTTATTTATTGCAACAATTTTACCTTTTGTCCGACTCGGTAATTTGCGGACAAACTCTTTCGGTAGACGAGATAACGGGGGTAAACAACACCTACTCGTTGTCATTTCTGGTAATGCAGTTCGCGTTCGGATGCACGGCGGGTTTTTGCGTCGTAACGGCGAAAGACGTAGGCGACAGAAACTACGCGGGCGTAAGAAAATCTTTCGCTACGCAAATAATACTGTGCAGTATAATCACCGTGATATTGACGACGGTCGCGTGCCTGACGGTAACGCCGTTACTGTCGCTCGTCAACGTAACGCCTAAAAACCCCGGCGTTTATACCGCCGCGAGAGATTACCTTTTCGTAATGTTTCTGGGCATATTCGCCCAAATGTTTTATAACTTTATCATAAGCATACTTCGTAGCGTAGGCGACTCGTTCACCCCGCTCGTGTTCCTTGCCATATCGACTACAATGAACATCGTTCTTGACTTGCTGTTCATAAAAGTCTTTCACTGGGGAGTAAGGGGCGCGGCGGTCGCTACCATTTTAACGCAGGCTCTTTGCACCGTCGCGTGCTTTATCTATACTTTCATAAGATACAAAGAGTTGCGGCTGTCGGGTAACGACTTCAAACTGTCCTTTAAAGACGTCAAAGAACATTTATGTCAGGGGTTGCCCTTAGGTCTTCAATTTTCCGTGCTTGCGATAGGTATAATCGTAATGGCGGGGCAAACGGTCAAGTTCGACTTGGACGCAAACGGCGTTATGGACGCGATGAAACCCGTTCAGAACGGCACGAACGCGGCGAACAAACTGATAGAGTTTTTGCTTGCTCCGTTGTCGGCGTTCGGCACGGCTATGGTGTCGTTCAGCGCGCAAAACGTCGGGGCGATGGATTTCGACAGAATAAAAAAAGGCGCGGTTCAAGGGCTTATAATAGCAAGCGTAATGGGGCTTGCGTTAGGGCTTATCGGCATTTTGCTGACGATAAACGGCGCGTACCAAAAAATATTTTTGTCAAGCGAAAAGATAACGGAAAAATCGCTCCGTTACGGCACGACGTTTTTGATGATAGATATGGGAATGTTCATAACGCTTGGGTGGTTGTTCGCGTTGAGAAGTTCTTTGCAAGGCATCGGAAAGTCGACGTTGACGCTCGTTTCGGGCGGGGCGGAACTCGTCGCGAGAGTGTTGATTTGTATGTTTTTACCGTCGATCGTACTCGGCGGGGCTATAACGTCCGACGCGGGGCTCGGCGCGTATATCGCTTTGAGTTTCGGGGACGCGGGCGCGTGGGTTTTAGCGGATCTCGTGCTTATATACCCTTACGTCAAGTACATATTGAAAGAAAATTATTCTTATCTCGACGGACATAAAAGTTTAAAGGGGACGAAAAATGAACGCGTGTAACCTTTGTCCCAACGACTGCGGAGTCGACAGGGAACGCCAAACGGGATTTTGCGGCGTGAAAAACGCTTTAAAGATAGCGAAATACGCCAAGTTTATGTTTGAAGAACCGTGTATATCGGGGGACAAGGGCAGCGGGGCGATATTTTTTTGCGGTTGTCCTATGAAATGCGTGTTTTGTCAGAACTACGAAGTCAGCCGTAACCTTTCGGGCAAAGAGATAACGACGGACGAGTTTATCGATATAGTAAAAAGGCTGGAAGACGAAGGCGTTCATAATATAAATCTCGTCAATCCTACGCATTACGTCGACGAGTTGGCGAAAGCGTTTAAAAAATACAGACCTAAAATACCCGTCGTTTACAACACGCACGGGTACGAAAAAATCGAAACGCTTAAAAAAATCGACGAGTACGTTTCGGTGTACTTGCCCGATTTGAAATACTATTCGCCCGCCGTGTCGAAACGGTATTCGGGCAAAGAAAATTATTTCGAGATAGCGAGCAAGGCGGTCGCTTTTATGGCGGACAAACCGCTTGTAATCGAAAACGGAATAATGCGTTCGGGTTGCGTGATAAGGCATCTGATACTGCCGCTCAACACGGCGGACAGCATAAAGGTAGTCGAATGGATAAAAGAAAACGCGGGAGATAAGGCGTATTTGTCCTTGATGTCGCAATACACCCCGTTCGGCGAAATAGAAAACTTTCCCGAACTGCAACGCCCCATAACGAAAAAGGAATACAACAAGGTGCTGGACGAAGTTTACGCTTCGGGGCTTACGAACGTTTTCGTTCAGGATTTCAAGTCGGTCGGGACGGAATATATTCCCGAATGGGATTTTTAACTGACAGGCTTATATCCGTTCGGCGGCGCGTTTGACAAGACGGCGCGGTTGTGGTATAATATAAAAATTGAAAATACAACTCCCGAAAGGAAATATTATGGATTATAAATTACACGTTGCCAACAATTTAAAAGCAGAAGGCGTAAGCAAAGAAGAGATTTATTCGAGCATAACCGTACCTCCCGACACGACGTTGGGCGACTACGCGTTGCCGTGTTTCAGGTTCGCGAAAGTCATGCGTAAATCGCCCGTAGTCATCGCGGAAGAACTTGCCGCGAATTACGAAACGGACGAGTATATCAGCAAGGTTACCGCGGTAAACGGATACCTTAACTTTACCGTAAACAGACTGGGTATGGCGAAGAACACGCTCGATAAAGTTTTGAAAGACAAAGAAAATTACGGCTCGGCGGAGATAGGAAAAGGCAAAACGGTTTGCATCGACTATTCGTCGATTAACATTGCCAAACCTTTCCATATAGGGCATTTGATGACTACCGTTATCGGCAGTTCCATTTATAAAATACTTTCTTTTTTGGGATATAAAACGATAGGCATCAACCATTTGGGGGACTACGGCACGCAATTCGGAAAACTTATCGTAGCGTACAAACTGTGGGGCGATAAAGAAAAGATAGAAAAGGGTAAACTGCGCGAACTTATGCGTATTTACGTCAAGTTCCACGAAGAAGCGGAAAAGGACGAATCCTTGAACGACGAAGCGAGAGCGTGGTTTAAAAAGATAGAAGACGGCGACAAAGAAGCGAACGAACTGTTTAATTTCTTTAAAGACGTTACGCTTAAAGAAGTCGATAAGATTTACAAATTGCTGAACGTAAAGTTCGATTCGTACGCGGGCGAGAGTTTCTACAACGACAAAATGGCTCCCGTTATCGACGAGTTGAAAGAGAAAGGACTTCTGAAAGTGTCGGACGGGGCGTCGGTAGTCGATTTGGAAGAGTACGGCATGCCGCCTTGTCTTATTTTGAAGTCGGACGGAAGTTCGCTGTACGCAACCAGAGATTTGGCGGCGGCTATGTACAGAAAAGCGACTTACGATTTCGATAAATGTCTGTACGTCGTGGCGTATCAGCAAAATCTTCATTTCAAACAAATCTTCAAGGTTCTGGAACTTATGGGCAAGCCTTGGGCGAAAGATATGGTACACGTCGCTTACGGTATGGTATCGCTCGAAGACGGCGCGATGAGTACCCGCGAAGGAAGAGTTGTTTTCCTTGAAGACGTTATCGACAAATGTATAGAAAAGAGTTATTCGGTCATCGACAGCAAAAACCCGAATCTCGAAAATAAGGACGAAGTGGCTAAACTCGTCGGCACGGGCGCGGTTATATTCGGCGCGCTCCAAAACAACAAGATAAAAGACGTCGTGTTCAGTTACGACAAGGTGCTTTCCTTCGAAGGGGAAACCTGCCCGTACGTTCAGTACACGGCGGTAAGATGCAAAAGCGTGTTGAACAAATGCGGCAGGGCGGAAAGTTTTTCCGTACCCGCAACGATGTCGGACGACGAGTATAACGTGATATCGAAAATCGCCGAGTTCGGCGGGGTCGTTCTGACGGCGGGCGAAAAGTACGAACCGTCTTTCGTTACGAGATACGTCATAGATCTTGCTAAATTGTACAACAAGTTTTATTTGAGTTGTAATATCGGCAACAGCGAATCGGAAATCAAAGAGTTCAGGCTCGCGCTCACGCAGGCGACCTTGACGACGCTCGAAAACGGGCTGAAACTTTTAGGCATCGGCGTACCGGAGAAAATGTAATATGGTAAAAGGTATAATATTCGACGCGGACGGAACGATTTGGGACAGTTCCTACGACATTTTAGACAGTATGAACAAGGCTTTGCGAAAGTTCGGTTTGCCGACGGTTACTCGGGACGAGATTTTTAAAAATCTTTCGTACGGCGCGAAGTTTTTGTGCGACAAAACGCTCGACGGCAGACTTGACGAAAAGGCGAGCGCGGAGTTTTTGAAAACGTATAACGAGATTTATACGAATTGCGGTTCGCCGCTTACCAGACTTTACGACGGCGTTGACGAAATGCTTATCGGGGTGAAAAAGCTCGGCGTGAAAATCGCTATGCTTTCCAACAAACCGCAGCAAAGTTTAGACCCCGTATGCGATAAACTTTTAAGAAAGTACGAGTTTGATTTTATTTACGGACAAAGAGAAGGGTTTAAAACGAAACCCGCCAGAGAAACGACGGAGTTCGTTATCGAAAACCTTGGCGTCGACAAACAAGACGTCGTTATGGTCGGCGATAGCGAAATAGACTATTTGACGGGTAAAAACGCGGGACTTAGAGTAGTCAGTTGCCTTTGGGGGTTCAGAACGAAACAATTGCTCGTCGACAACGGCGCGGATTTGTTCATAGATTCCCCTGCCGAACTCGTAGACGTCATTAAAAATATGTAACAAAAAACGCACGGCGTGGTCGAACGCCCTGCGTTTTTTCGCGTTTTGTCGGTCAAAACGGTAAATCGGAACGGAAAAACAAGAAAAAATCTAAAAATATTTGCGTCGTTGTTTGACAAATAATTTGCAAAATGATAAAATAAATAGGCTACATGCTCGTTAAGGGTGTATTATGCCCTTTTTCAGGGGGTATAAAGCAATATTACGCTTTCTTTAAACGGTTTGTCCGTTTTTTGAAATAACCGAAATACTATAAGGAGGTAAAAAAATGCCAACAATCAATCAGTTGATCAGACAAGGCAGAGAGAAGTCCGTTTACAAATCCAAGACTCCCGCGCTCGAAGGATGTTCGCAAAAACGCGGAGTATGCTTGACCGTTACCACAACTTCTCCTAAAAAGCCTAACTCGGCTCTTCGTAAAATCGCGAGAGTTCGTATGACGAACAAAATGGAAGCGACTTGTTACATTCCCGGCGAAGGACACAACTTGCAAGAACACAGTTCCGTTCTTATCCGTGGCGGAAGAGTAAGAGATTTGCCCGGCGTAAGATATCATATCATTCGCGGCGCGCTCGATACTGCGGGCGTTGCTAAGCGTAAGCAAGCAAGATCTAAATACGGCGCAAAGAACAAGTAATCTAATCAATCACACACCTACTTATACTCGGTTAATTCAAACGACGGAAAGTAGGCAGTATGCGGGCAACACCGCAGAAGGTTCGCTACCCTTACGGGTAAGCGATAGCTGTACTTGGGGCGACAAGCCCCGCAAAATCACGACCGAAAGGTCTAAACTATTTAAAGGAGGATGGTATTATGCCAAGAAAAGGCAGTGTTCCCAAAAGAGACGTATTACCCGATCCCGTGTACCAAAGCAAGGTTGTAACCAAACTCATCAACCAAGTTATGGAAAGCGGTAAAAAGGGTATCGCCCAAGGAATCGTATACGGCGCTTTCGATAAAGCAAGCGCGAAATTAGGCGTTGACGCTATGGAAGTTTTCACCCAAGCGCTCAATAACGTTATGCCTATGGTTGAAGTTAAAGCAAGGAGAGTCGGTGGTTCGAACTATCAGGTTCCCATCGAAATCAGACCCGAAAGACGTCAGACGCTCGGTATTCGCTGGATAGTTCTTTTCGCAAGAAAGAGAAGCGAAAGAAAGATGGAAGACAGACTTGCGGGCGAACTTGTAGACGCATTCAACAGTCAGGGCGGCGCGTACAAGAAGAAAGAAGACACACACAGAATGGCAGACGCAAACAAGGCGTTCGCGCATTACAAATACTAATAAGGAGAAAAGGCAATGCCAAGACAATACGATTTACTTCATACTCGTAACATCGGCATTATGGCGCACATCGACGCGGGTAAAACCACGACGTCCGAGCGTATTTTATACTATACCGGTATCAACCACAAGATAGGCGAAGTACACGACGGCGCGGCGACGATGGACTGGATGGTTCAGGAGCAAGAACGCGGTATCACCATAACGTCCGCGGCAACCACTTGCCACTGGATTCGTTCGGGACTTACCAAAGCCGACGAAATACGAATCAACCTTATCGACACGCCGGGACACGTTGACTTCACGGTAGAAGTCGAACGTTCGCTCCGCGTACTCGACGGCACTATTGCTACTTTCTCCGCAAAAGACGGCGTTCAACCGCAATCGGAAACGGTTTGGCGTCAGGCGGATAAATACAAAGTTCCTCGTATCGCGTACATCAACAAGATGGACATCAACGGCGCAAACTTCCTTAAAGCAGTCGAAATGATGAAGGAAAGATTAAACGCCAACGCGATTCCCGTAGAACTTCCTATCGGTAAAGAAGATACGTTTAAAGGTATCGTAGACCTTGTCGAAATGAACGCGGAAATCTACGATTCCGACGACGGTATGAAATATCACGAAGACGTTATTCCCGCCGATATGGTAGACATCGCTAACGAGTATCACGAAAAACTCGTCGAAGCGGCTGCGGAAGCGACGGACGAACTTACCGAAAAATATCTCGAAACGGGCGAACTTACGGTTGACGAAATCAGACAAGGTATAAGGATTTTGACAATCGCTATGAAAGCGACCCCCGTATTCTGCGGTTCTTCCTACAAGAACAAGGGTATTCAAATGCTTCTTAACGGCGTTTACGATTACCTTCCGTCGCCTATCGACGTAGATCACGTTCAAGGCACCAACCCTAATACGGGCGAAGAAGAAATAAGAAAGACGGCGGATAACGAACCTTTCTCGGGTTTGGTATTCAAAATCGCAACCGATCCGTTCGTAGGCAGACTTGCGTATTTCAGAGCGTATTCGGGCGTACTCGAAGCCGGCTCGTACGTTTACAACTCCAACAAGGGCATTAAAGAACGTATAGGTCGTTTGGTACAAATGCACTCTAACGAAAGAAAAGAAATCGAAGAAGTATATTCGGGCGACATTTGCGCGATTATAGGTTTAAAGAACACAACGACGGGCGATACTCTTTGTGACGAAGCTCATCCCATCGTGCTTGAACAAATGACTTTCGCAGATCCCGTTATTCAACTTTCTATCGAACCCAAGACGAAAGCGGGACAAGAAAAAATGACGATGGCTCTCGTTAAACTTGCCGAAGAAGATCCGACGTTCAAGACGTGGACGGATCAGGAAACGGGACAAACGATTATCGCGGGCATGGGCGAATTGCACCTTGACATCATCGTCGACAGGCTTCTTCGCGAATTCAAGGTAGAAGCGAACGTCGGTCAACCGCAAGTTGCGTACAGAGAAACGATTACCCAAGCGGTCGACGCGGAAGGATTGTTCAAAAGACAAACGGGCGGCCACGGTCAATACGGTCATTGTAAGATTCACCTTATTCCGCAAGAACCGGGCAAGGGCTACGAATTCGTTGACGAAACGGTCGGCGGCTCGATTCCCAAAGAGTTCATTCAACCCATCAACAAAGGTATTCAGGAAGCGGCTAAAAACGGCGTAGTTGCGGGTTACGAAGTAGTAGACTTCAAAGTAGTAGTTTACGACGGAAGTTTCCACGAAGTCGACTCGTCCGAACAAGCGTTCAAGATTGCCGGATCTATGGCTTTGAAAGACGGTCTTGCTAAGGCGAAGAGCGTACTTCTGGAACCCATAATGAAAGTTGAAATCGTCGTTCCCGAACAATATTTCGGCGACATCATGGGCAACGTAACGGCTCGTCGCGGTATCATTCAGGCGACGGAAGACAGAAACGGCGTTAAGGCGATAGACGCTCACATTCCGCTTTCCGAAATGTTCGGTTACGCAACGGATTTGAGATCCAGAACGCAAGGGCGCGGAACGTTCTCTATGCAATTCGACCACTACTCTCCCGTTCCCAAGAACATAGCTGAGAAAGTTGCGGGAAAAAAGGCGTAATTAGCCAAAAAAATCAAAAACATTGTTGACAAAAGTTTGTCGGCATTGTACAATATAGTTAACGATATAATTATCGAAAAATAATTTAAAAAAATACATTTATTTTTATCGGAGGAATTAAAAATGGCAAAAGCTAAATTTGACAGAAGCAAACCCCACGTTAACATCGGTACCATCGGACACGTTGACCATGGTAAGACGACGTTAACCGCTGCAATCACTATGACTTTGGCTGCTTTCGGCGACGCTGAAAAGATGAGATACGACCAAATCGACAAGGCTCCCGAAGAAAAGGCAAGAGGTATAACAATCAATACTGCGCACGTTGAATATCAAACGGCGAAAAGACACTACGCTCACGTTGACTGCCCGGGCCACGCGGACTACGTTAAGAACATGATCACGGGCGCTGCTCAAATGGACGGCGCAATCCTCGTAGTTGCTGCAACCGACGGTCCGATGCCGCAAACGAGAGAACACATCCTTCTTGCAAGACAGGTTGGCGTTCCCTACATCGTAGTTTTCCTTAACAAATGCGACCAACTCGACGATCCCGAACTTCTCGAACTCGTTGAAATGGAAATAAGAGATCTTCTTACGGAATACGGATTCCCCGGCGACGAGACTCCTATCATCAAAGGTTCCGCTCTTAAAGCGCTCGAATATGCTCAAACGCACACCGACGAAGAAATCAAGACCGCTCCCGAAACGAAGTGCATTCTTGAACTTATGGATGCGGTAGACAACTACATTCCTACTCCCGAAAGAGACGACGCGAAACCCTTCCTTATCCCCGTAGAAGACGTATTCACGATTTCCGGTCGTGGTACCGTTGCTACCGGTAGAGTAGAAAGAGGCGTTGCGCACGTAGGCGATCCCGTTGAAATCGTTGGTTTACACGAGAAAGCAACCACTTCCGTTATTACGGGACTTGAAATGTTCAGAAAGACTCTTGACGAAGCGCAAGCAGGCGACAACGTAGGCGCTCTTCTTCGTGGTATCGACAGAAAGGACATCGAAAGAGGTCAAGTTATCTGCAAACCCGGTACGATTAAACCCCACACCGAATTCAGCGGTCAAGTATACGTTTTGACGAAAGACGAAGGTGGTCGTCATACCGCGTTCTTCAACAACTATCGTCCTCAATTCTATTTCAGAACGACGGACGTTACGGGAACGATTAAACTTCCCGAAGGCGTTGAAATGGTAATGCCCGGCGATAACGTTACTATCGACGTTACTCTTATCACTCCCATCGCTATGGAAGAAGGTTTGAGATTCGCTATTCGTGAAGGCGGACACACCGTTGGATCGGGCGTTGTTTCCAAGATCGTTAAATAAGTTTTAAACAATACGAAATGCGATTGCGTTATGCAATCGCATTTTTTTTACGCCCCGAAACTAAAAATCGCGGTTTTATTCGCTAATTCCCCGACTTGCAATCAAAAACATACTTGATTTTATCATTGTAAATCCAAGACGCGCAACCGGAAAAACATACAACGTTATCGCTATACGCCGCCAAAGTTTACTAAAAAGCATTTATTTGAAACAGCCCGCAACGTACCCCGAAAAACTCGTTGATTTTTATGATAAAGCCGTCCGTAACACTGTAAAAACTGCCTGTAACGCAACCCTAAAAGGCGATTTATGACGCCGGAACGACGTGAGAAAGGGACTCGGCAAAGCGTAAAAATATGCGACGAGGAAAAATTATTCTTCGATATAGTCTTTTATCGAATAGACGATTTCTTTCGGGGCAAAATCGGTTACCGTTTGCAAAGGTTTTGTTTCGTAAACGCCGTCGGTTGAATGCGGACTCGAATAAGACGCCGTTTGCACAAGCGTTTCAAAGGACTGTATTACGGGCGCGAGCGTAGTAAAATCGAAGTTGCCGTTTTTTAAGTCTTCGACGTTCAGATTCGGAATAGATTTATATAAGTTTACGGCGGGCAGAATGATAGCGGGGTTAAATTTTCCCTTTTTCAAAAGTAGAAAAGCGAGCAGGCAAATTAAAATATAATTCATATTTTTCTCCGTAATTTCATAAATTATGCACGTTATAGTATATGAGCGAATAAACTTATATTGAACCGACGGAGGTGAATAAATGCAGGATTTTAAAGATTTCAGAAACGAAAAAAGGGAAACGGGCGGGGAACTCAACCCCGATATTATGAAAATGATAACGGACTTGACTGCGAAATACAAAGGCGCGGACGAGAACAAACTTTGGGAAGCGGTGTACAAAGAAGCAATGAAAGGGTACAAGGCGGGAACGCTTAAAACGAGCGATTTAGACGCGTTCAAAAGTATAATTTATCCTATGCTGGACGATGCTAAACGCAAGAAACTCGACGAAATAATACTAAGGCTTAAAAAACGCGATAAATAGTTGACACGGGTGAAAAAAGTTGTTACAATATATAACGCAACTAGGGGAGTAACAGGGAAGTAATTCCTGCCATTTTCGTCAGCACGACGACAAGTCCGGAAATGGCGATTCTTATGGATTTGTAAGACCTTGTGCCTTTTTAGGCATAAGGTTTTTTATTTTGCGAAAACTTGTTTTCGGTAACTGCGGAGTTATCGACGGACAAACTAAAAATATAAAGGTGAAATATGTTTTACAAAACGGAAAGCAATGAAGTAATCGAAAAACTCGGCTCCGACAAAGTAAAGGGGTTGACGAGCGAAGAAGCGCAAAAGCGGTTGCTTGAAAACGGTGAAAACGCCTTGAAAGAAGGCAAAAAAGAATCGATAATCGTAAAGTTTTTCAAGCAGTTTTTAGACGCTTTGATTATCATTTTATTGATAGCGGCGGTCGTGTCGTTGATTATCGATCCTAGCGAATGGGTTGACAGCGTAGTCATATTCGTAGTCGTTATGATAAACGCGATTCTCGGCGTCGTGCAGGAAAGCAGAGCCGAAAAATCGCTGGAAGCGTTAAAGAAAATGTCCGCGCCGACAGCCAAAGTTTTGCGGGACGGACAAGTTGTCAAAATACCGAGTAAAGATTTGGTAGTGGGCGACGTAATCGTCGTCGAAGCGGGGGATTACGTTCCCGCCGACGCAAGACTTATCGAAGCGGTAAACTTAAAAGCGGACGAGTCTTCCCTTACGGGCGAATCGCTCCCGTCCGAAAAGTTTTCGGATACAATCGATAAAGACGTACCGCTCGGCGACAGAAAAAATATGTTGTTTTCGTCGTCTTTCGTAACTTACGGCAGGGGTGTGGCTATCGTTACCGAAACGGGTATGGATACGGAAGTAGGCAAAATCGCCACTATTTTGACGCAGGCGGAAGATACGACTACGCCGCTCCAACACAAACTCAACGCGGTCGGTAAAGTTATCGGCATAATGTGTATGGTAATTTGCGTCGTAGTGTTCCTGCTCGAATGGAGATTCGGTCTTAAAGGGGGTTCGTCGTTGCTCGAATCCTTTAAATCGGCAGTCGCGTTGGCGGTTGCGGCTGTTCCCGAAGGGCTTGCCACGGTCGTTACGATTGTCCTTGCGATAGGCGTTCAGAAAATGGCGAAAGAGAACGCAATCGTCAAAAAACTCCCCGCCGTCGAAACGCTCGGCTCGACTAACATAATTTGCAGCGACAAGACGGGAACGCTTACTCAGAACAAGATGACCGTCGTCAAATACTACGACGGGGAAAGCGTTAAAGACGCAGGCGAAAAGTCTCGTTTAAGCGGCGAAATCGCGTACTATATGGCGATTTGTTGCGACGCGAAGATAGAGATGGCGGACGGCGTCGAAAAGCGTATAGGCGATCCTACCGAAACGGCGTTGATAGAGTTCAACAACAAATACGGCAAAGATATTTCGGGCGTTACGCGGCTCGGAGAACTTCCTTTCGACAGCGAAAGAAAACTTATGACCGTAGTGTTTAAAGACGGGGACAAGTACGTTTCCGTAACGAAAGGCGCGCCCGACGTTATTTTGAACAGAATCGTCAACAAAGACAAAACAGACGGCGCGATGAAAGCGAACAAGGAAATGGGCGAAAGCGCGTTGAGAGTTTTGGGGCTTGCCGTCAAGTATTACGACGAGATGCCCGCTATTTCACCCGAACTCGAACAAAATATGACGTTTATCGGGCTTACGGGTATGATAGACCCGCCCCGTCCCGAAGTTATAGACGCTATTAAGGTAGCGAAAAAAGCGGGCATAAGAACGGTTATGATAACGGGCGACCACGTCGTAACCGCTTCCGCGATAGCCAAACAATTAGGCATTTTACGGGACGGCGACCTTGCCGTATCGACGGAAGAACTCAACAAAATGACGGACGAAGAGTTGCTTGAAAACATCGAGAAATATTCCGTTTATGCACGCGTAACCCCGACGGACAAGGTAAGAATAGTCGAAACGTGGCAGAAAAAAGGTAAGATTTGCGCGATGACGGGGGACGGCGTAAACGACTCTCCCGCCTTAAAGAAGTCGGATATAGGTTGCGCGATGGGTATCACGGGTACGGACGTCAGCAAAGAAGCGGCGGACATGATACTTACCGACGACAATTTCTCTACGATAGTAACCGCCGTAAAAGAAGGCAGGGGCATTTACGCAAACGTAAAAAAATGTATCAAGTTTTTGCTGTCGAGCAACATAGGCGAAGTGGTTGCGATTTTCGTCGCGACGCTTTTGGGACTTATTCCCGCGCTTACGTTCGGAGTACCTTTACTGCCCATTCATCTTTTATGGATAAACCTTATCACCGACTGTCTGCCTGCGGTAGGGCTGGGCATGGAAAAACCCGACAAAAACATTATGAATATGCCCGCAAGGGACAAAAAGGAAGGGTTTTTCGCGGACAATATGATACTTCATATAGTTCTCGAAGGCGTGATTATCGGTTGCTTTACTCTGGCGGCGTTCTTGCTCGGTAACTTCGTGTTCAAAGGTTTCGGCGCGCACGAGCCGATAGAAATCGCTCAGACGATGGCGTTCGTAACTCTTTCGCTGGTAGAACTGTTCCACGCGTACAACAACAAAGTCGACGGCAGCGTTTTCAATAAGAACATATTCGACAACAGAATGCTTAACCTGTCTTTCTGCATAGGCGCGGTTTTGTCGGTAGTAATAATGTATATACCGGGCGTAAACGACGTGTTGAAATTAGTACCCCTTCGCTGGTACGAACTGCTCGTCTGCCTTGGGTTCGGGTTGGCTATGGTAGGCGTTATGGAGATTTATAAAGCCGTTCATAAAAAGGTTATGCGTAAAAGAACTCAAAAATAAAGGCGCGTTTTCCTTCATTTGCGGCGGTTTCGTTGAAAGAAGGGTAATAAATGTGCTAAAAAGAAAAGAAAATGCGTTTAATTATTGACAAAGACCTTTCAAAATGTTAAAATATTTGAGTATAAAATGAATACTTAAAAGGAACTTATTATGAAAAAAGTATTAAAGGTTATTTTAATGTTGACGCTCGTTTTGTCGGTATGCGTATCTTTCGTCGCTTGCGGCGGGGAAAAGGATTCCGACGTTAAAAACGTTAAAGGGTTGCATTTGAAAAAAGCGTACGACGACGACGCTAACGCATATTATATCGTAACCGGCTACACCGTTGAAGACGGTTTTGACGGCAAGTTGACCATACCTTCCGAAAAAGACGGCGTTCCCGTAACGGAAATCAAAGAAAAAGCGTTTAAAGAAAACAGTAATATTACCGAAATAGTCGTTCCGTCTTCCGTAGAAAAAATCGGAGCGGGCGCGTTCACCGCGATGACTAAACTGGGCAAAATAACAATCCCGTTCGTAGGGGCTAAAACAGGCGCGGTCGATTCGGCAAGAACTCTCGCTCATTATTTCGGCACGACGTCTTATAAAGCGGGCATATCAATTACTTCCGCTTACAATCCTTCGAGTTCTTCGACCGTATACGTTCCAAAAACGCTTACGACGGTAGTGGTAAACAGCGCGGAAGATTACGAAGTTCCCGACTACGCGTTCAGCGGTTTCAAATATTTGACGGAAATCACGTTAAACGACAAAGTCGCTAAAATCGGCAACTTTGCGTTCAACGGTTGCGCTAAAATCGAAAACGTAAACCTGAAAGGCGTTAAAGTCATCGGCGAATCCGCGTTCGTAGGTTGCGAAAAACTCGTAAACGTAACGCTTGGCAGCGGCTTGACTTCTATCGGCAAAGAAGCGTTCAAAGGCTTAAACCTTACCGCGATAACTCTTCCCGACGCGGTAACGTACGTCGGCGATAAAGCGTTTGAAGATTGCGAAAAACTCGCTGCGTTGACGATAGGCGGCGGCTTGACGGAAATCCGCGCGTATACGTTCGCTAACTGTAAAGCGTTGACGACGATTGCCGTTGCAAACGGCGTGTTGGACGTCCGCGGCGGCGCGTTCCTTAACGTAACCGTAGACGGCGCGGCGGTATTCCCCAACGCGACTTTGCACGACGGCTGGAACGCTGTTTCTTACGAAAATAAATAATTTTGCTTTAAACTTACTCCCGCGTAACGACGCGGGAGTTTTTTATTGTCTTAAAAACGCCGATGGAATAACTGGGGAGAATAGTCGGTGTTTCGTCGCGGTTATTCAAAACACGAAATTAAAAAACGGATTGCCGTCGGTAAGAGAAAAGGGCGAAAGTCGGATTAAAAAAGGAAAAGCGGAAAGCGTAATAAGAAAAAAAACCGCAAGGCGGCGTGCCGAGCGGTTAAAACTTATCTATATCGTTGACGAACTTGTCGAAAAGGTTGTACCTTTCGGGGTGTAAAATTGCAGTCTGGACTTGCGTTTTCAAGTCGGGGACCTTATCTTCTAACAGTTTGACTATTTCTTTTACTTCTTCTCTTTTCGTCTTTTTATCGACGGGGCATTTGCTTTTTACTACGGGCAAATCTTTTGAATAGGCTTTGAGTTCGTATTCGCTTATATACAGCATGGGACGTATAAGCGTAAGTCCCGTTTTATCGAGTTTGGTTTTCGGCGAAAAAGTCGCGAGCCGTCCTTCGTAAAACATCGAAAGAAAGAAAGTGTCCGTAAGGTCGTCCAGATGATGACCGAGAGCAACTTTATTGCAACCGTTTTCTTTGGCTACCGCGTACAGCGCGCCTTTTCTCATACGGGAACAAAGCGAACACGGGTTAGACTCGTTTCTCACGTCGAACACGATTTCGCCTATGCGCGTGCGCTCCACTATGTATTTAACGCCGAGTTCGTCGCAAAGGGCTTGCAAGGGGGCGTAATTGCCGCTTACGCCGTGAAAGGCAAGGTCTACGGTTATTGCGACGACTTCAAACTTAACGTCCGAAAACGTCGAAAAACGAGCCAACAGTTTAAGCAGACTCACGCTGTCTTTACCGCCCGAAAGCCCTACCGCTATTTTGTCGCCGTCCTTTATCATTTTATAGTCCGCAACGCATCTGCGGAGTTTTGAAAGCAATCTCTTTTCGTCCATAAGTTTAAGTATACATACGTTGCGGCGTTTTGTCAATCCGTGGATTGTAAAATACGACGATTACGTAAACTTTATTTGACAAACAAGCGTAAATCGGGTAATATATATATGAAATCGGCAAACATAATTTTTTAATATTACGAATAGCGAAATGCCCGCCGCCGTCATACCGTCTTACCTTCCGCTTTTTTGAACCCGAAAGCGGAATAATTTATATTAAGTCGGGCGCGCGGTGGCGGAACGATAATATTTATTTGCGGACGTAAACCGTTCGATTGTAACGTAGGGGTGTATATGCTGTTTTTTAAAAAGAAGAAAAAAGCGAAAATAGGTTTAGCGTTAGGCGGGGGCGGAGCGAAAGGAATGGCGGAACTCGGCGCGCTTAAAGCCTTTGAAGAAAACGGAATAGAGTTCGATATGGTATCGGGTACGAGTATCGGCAGTATTATCGGCGCGCTGTACGCAAACGGGTACACTTCCGACGATATGCTGGCGTTGCTTAAATCCATCGACATAAGCGAAATAAAAACTTTGATAATGATAAAAATGGACACCGCGCCCGTAGAGAGAATACTCGAACGGCTTATCGGCAAACTCACGTTCGCCGAACTTAAAAAACCGTATTTTTGTTGGGCGACCAACGTTCTTACGGGCGAAGGCAGAGAGTTTAGCGAAGGACATATAATCAAACCCGTTACCGCTTCGAGCGCGATGCCGCCCTTTTTCAAGGCGGTAGAAATAGACGGCGAACCGTATTGCGACGGGGTTTACGCAAACCTTATCCCCGCGGATTCGCTTAAAAGTCGGGGGTGCGATTACGTCGTAGGAATAGACTTGTCGACGTATACGGTCAAGTCGAAACTTTCGGGGATTCTCGATTTGTTTACTTATAAAGTGCCTATTTTAAAAGACGGCAAGGAAGCGGGGTATAAAAACGCGGACATAATGCTTCAACCCGACCTTACGGGAATGACTGCTTTGTCGACTGATAAACTCGACGTTATGTACAACGCGGGGTATAACGAAGCGACGGCTCGTATGGACGAAATAAAAAAGAAACTCGCAGAACTTAAAATCTTTGACAAAAAAGGAAAACGCAGATAATTTTTAAGATTGTTTCAAGATTATCGTGGTAAACTTATGGCGGGTTTAGAAATAGTCGGACGCTAAACCGCCCCGACGATTTTTCGGTCGTAGACAAAGAAGGTTTAAAATGTTAAAGTTAGACAATATCGTTAAAGTGTACGGGGAAGGCGACAACGCCGTTTCCGCGTTAAAGGGCGTAAGCCTTGAATTCAGAAAAAGCGAGTTCGTCGCGATACTCGGCTCGTCCGGTTGCGGAAAGACGACTTTGCTCAATATTATAGGCGGGCTGGACAGGTATACTTCCGGCGATTTGTTCGTTGCCGAAAAATCTACGAAATCCTTTAAAGACAAAGACTGGGACGCTTACCGTAACAATTCGATAGGGTTCGTGTTCCAAAGTTATAATCTTATCACGCACCAGACGGTGCTTGCAAACGTCGAAATGGCGTTGACGCTTGCGGGAATATCCGCCAAAGAACGCAAAAAAAGAGCGATTGCCGCTTTGGAGAAAGTGGGGCTGGGGGACAAAATCAAAAAGCGTCCCAACCAACTTTCGGGCGGGCAAATGCAAAGGGTTGCGATAGCGAGAGCGCTTATAAACGACCCCGAAATAATACTTGCCGACGAGCCTACGGGCGCGCTTGACTCGGAAACGAGCGCGCAGGTTATGGACGTTTTGAAAGAGATTTCAAAAGACAGGCTCGTCATAATGGTTACGCACAACGGCGACCTTGCCGATACTTACGCTACGAGAATAGTCAGACTTCACGACGGCGAAGTGGTCAGCGACAGCGCGCCGCTCGACGATAACGACCGTAAAGAACTTCAAATCGCCTGCGAGAAACGCAGAGAAGAAACCAGAACGAAAAAACACAAAACGTCGATGAAAATCACAACGGCGTTTATGCTCAGTCTTAAAAACCTTTTGACGAAGAAAACGAGAACGATACTTACGGCGTTTGCGGGGAGTATCGGTATAATAGGCGTCGCGCTGGTGTTGGCGGTATCGTCGGGGGTAAACGCGTACATAGACAGACTGCAAAAAGACACGTTGTCGAGTTATCCGATGACGATGACGAGCAGTTCCGTCGATTTTCAGTCGATGATAGCGACTTATATGAGTCCGTCGGGAAAAAACGATAAGGGTAAAAAATACCCCAAACTCGCCGAAGTTTACGTTTCGCACTTTTTCACGGACTTTATGGCGCAAGCGCAACGCACTACGGACATAAACAAGGCGATTGCGCTTTTGGAAGACGAGAATAAGATAAACAAAGAGTTGTACTATTCCGTTCAAAAATCTTACGCTACTACGGGGGCGATTCCGTTCTATATCGAAACGACGCTCGACAAACAGTTTACCGAAAGCCAAACGCAGGACGAAACGATATATTTCAATTCGGACAACGATTATATTTCAAAACTCGTCGACAACGAAGAATTGCTTGAATCGCAGTACGACATACTGAACGAAGGCGGGTACTGGCCGAAAGGCGAAATATACAAAGACGAAAACGGCAAAGATACGGTAGACGTTGTTTTGTGCGTCGATCAGTACAACGAGATAAGCGACCTTAACGCGTTGTTCGTGTTGGGGGACGTCAAAGCGTTTGCCCAAAGTCTTACGGACACGGGCGTGAGAAAATACACTTTCGACGAACTTTCGGCGCGTATAAACAACGGCAAAATGAAAGTGCTTGTCAACGATGCGTACTTTAAGAAATTGAAAAACGGCGATACGACTTATTACAGAAAAGACAAAAACGAATACGCTTTGTCGCCCGACCTGATGATAGATAAACCCGATATTTACAAGATACTTCAAGGGCTGAAATCGCAAAATAAATCGCTTCATCACACGACGAAAGAAACATTCGACGACGACAGGAACGTAAACGTTCACGTTTCGGCGATAGTAAGACTTAAACAAGACACCGAACTCGGCGTTATATCGGGGCTTATAGGGTTCCCCGAACGTCTTGACTCGTTTATGAGAGAGCAGGCGCAGTCGTCGGAAGTTTACAAAGCGCAAGTCGACAGCAACGTAAACGTATTCTCCAAAACGGGCGAAACGTTTGAAACGGGCAAGGAAGACGCGAAAAGAAAAGAAAACTTTCAGGAGATGGGGTATAGCGAAACGCCGAACAAACTTTCGATTTTCGCAAAAAACTTCAAAGCGAAACAAGAGATAAAAAGGGTTATCGACGACTATAACTCCGAGATAGAAACCAGAGCGGAGTCGGAATACGAAAACGCGCTGCACGACAAAGTGAGCGAAGGTGCGGACTACGAAACGGCTAAAAAGTACGCCGAAGCCAAAAAGAACGAAGTTTTGTCCGATCAGGTGCATTACACCGACGTTATGGATTTGCTGATGAGTATGCTCACCAAGTTTATAGATATAGTAACTATCGCGCTCGTCGGGTTTACGGCGATATCGCTGGTAGTATCTTCCATAATGATAGGCATAATAACGTATATTTCGGTACTCGAACGGACGAAAGAGATAGGTATATTGAGAGCGATCGGCGCGAGAAAGAAAGACATCACGAGAGTGTTCAACGCGGAGTCGGGTATAATCGGCTTGACGGCGGGTATTATAGGCATAGGCATTTCGCTTATAATTTCGGCGATATTAAACGTCGTTCTTGCTCCGCTTACGGGCATAGCGCAACTTGCGTTTATGAGACCGCTTCACTGCGTACTGCTCGTCGTAATAAGCATCGCTTTAACGCTGATTGCGGGGCTGATACCCGCGCTTATAGCAGCTAAACGCGACCCCGTTACCGCTTTGAGAACGGATTAAACGATTGAGTCGGCGATATAACGCAATCGTATAAAGCGATTCGTAAAGTAAAAACATACAAAACGAAAGCCCGCGTAAAACGGGCTTACGAAAGAAAAAGCCTGTTTTTTTCGGACGGGAAACGCAACGAATAATAACGAAAAGCCCTGCCTTTCGCGAAAGGCAGGGTATAAAAATGATTTCAAAAAGGAGAAAGTAAAATGCAAGGCGCGAAGGATATGACAAAAGGTTCTATTACCAAGAATCTTATTGCTTTTGCCTTTCCGTTGTTTTTAAGCAACCTTTTTCAGCAATTATACAACACGTGCGACTCCCTTATCGTCGGCAATTTTCTCGGCACGGACTCGCTTGCGGCGGTATCGTCGTCGGGCAATCTTATATTTTTGTTCACGAGTTTTTTCATAGGCACGGCGTCGGGCGCGGGCGTCGTTATAGCCAAATATTTCGGCGAAAAGAACTACGACAAATTAAGCCTTGCCGTACATACGAACATAGCGTTCGGGTTGATAGCGGGCGTCGTTTTAACGATAATAGGGGTGGGACTGTCCCCCGCGATACTGTCGCTTATGAACATCGAACCGCAGGTTTTCCCAAAATCCGTAGCGTATTTCAAATACTATTTTGCGGGCGGGCTTGCGTTGGTTATGTACAACGTGTTCAACGGCATTTTAAACGCGCTCGGGAACAGCAAACGGTCGCTGTTGTATCTTCTTATCGCTTCCGCGCTCAACGTGGCGCTCGATTTATTGTTTATCGCGGTGTTCAAGTGGGGCGTGTGGGCGGCGGGGTTCGCTACGGCGATTTCGCAGTTCGTAAGCGCGATATGTTGTTTTGTGTATCTTTTGATAATCAAAACGCCGTACCGCGTTAAGATAAAGAAAATTAAAATCGACAAAGACATTTTAAACGAAATAGTCAAATACGGCGTGCCGTCCGGCGTTACCAACTCCGTTATCGGGTTTGCGAACGTAATCGTTCAAAGCAACATAAACACGTTCGGCTCGATTGCTATGGCGGGGTGCGGAACGTATTCTAAACTCGAAGGGTTTATATTTTTGCCGATAAACTCTTTCGTTATCGCGTTGACGACCTTCGTCGGGCAGAATCTGGGCGCGAGAGAATACGAACGGGCGCGACGAGGCGCGAAGTTCGGGTTGATATGTACGATCGTAATGGCTGAAACGATAGGACTCGTGCTTTATTTTACCATACCGTATCTTGCGGGACTGTTCACGGGCAAAAATTCGCCCGACAGACAACGGGTTATCGATCTTGCAGTCAAAGAAACGCGTACGATTTCCTTTTTCTATTTTATGCTGGCGTTGTCCCATTGCATATCGGCGGTTTTGCGCGGGGCGGGAAAAGCGGTAGTCCCCATGACGATTATGCTCGGCGTATGGTGCGTTTTAAGAGTCGCGTACATAACGGTGGCGTTAAGCATAAAACACGACATATATCTCGTGTTTATGGCGTACCCGATAACGTGGTTTATAAGTTCGGTTATTTATATTTTTTATTACAAATACGCGGACTGGGAACACGGCTTCGATCAGGAAAAAACAAAAAAATATAAACGCGCGATGAAAAAATACACCGCCGCGAAAGTATAAAAAGAACGCCCGACTGCCGTTGCAGTCGGGCGTAAATATTATTTTTTTAATTGAACTTAATCGCTTTTTCGACGTACGATTCGAGTTCGTCGATTTTAATTCTTTCCTGTTCCATGGTATCTCTGTTACGGATAGTAACGGTATCGTCGTTCAACGTGTCGAAATCGATGGTTACGCAATAAGGCGTACCTATTTCGTCCTGACGGCGGTAACGTTTGCCGATAGAACCCGCTTCGTCGTACGAACACATAAAGGATTTGCAAAGTTTTGCGTAAACCTCTTTCGCCTTGTCGCTCAAACTCTTTTGAAGGGGAAGTACGGCGACTTTATACGCCGCAAGCGCGGGGTGGAAGTGCATAACGATTCTCGTTTCGCCGTTCGGCAACGCTTCTTCGTCGTACGCTTCGGAAAGAACGGCAAGCATAAGTCTGTCGCAACCGATAGAGTATTCTATGTCGTAAGGAACGTACTGTTCGTTGGTAACGGGATCGAGATAAAGCATATTCTTGCCCGAATATTGCTGGTGTCTGGAAAGGTCGTAGTTCGTGCGGTTATGAATACCGTTGAGTTCGCTCCAACCCATGGGAAACAAGTACTGAATATCGCAAGCGCATTTAGCGTAGTGCGCGAGTTTGTCGTGGTCTTTGTATCTTAAATGGTCGGGGTTGAATCCCAAATCGACGAGATAGTCCCACGCCTTTTTCTTGTATTCGTCGTAGAACTCCAAATCCGTGCCTTCTTTACAGAAAAACTGGTGTTCCATTTGCTCGAACTCAATCGTTCTGAAAATAAAGTTGCCCGGCGTGATTTCGTTTCTGAAAGCCTTTCCTATCTGCGCTATGCCGAAGGGAATCTTCGCTCTCGTCGAGCGTTGAACGTTGGTGAAGTTGACGAATTCGCCTTGCGCCGTTTCGGGACGAAGATAGATTACGTCGCCGTCGGACTCGGTAACGCCGCGGCTCGTTTTGAACATAAGGTTAAACGTTCTTATCGGCGTAAAGTTCGACTTGCCGCAACGAGGACACGCCACTTTATGTTCTTTTATATAATTTTCCATTTCTTCGTTGGTCATAGCGTCGGGATTGACTTTTCCCTTGCTGTGTTCTTCGATGAGTTGGTCGGCGCGCCAACGCGTTTTACATTCTCTGCAATCCATTTTGGGGTCCGAGAAAGAAGTCGTGTGTCCGCTTGCTTCCCAAACTCTCGGGTTCATCAGAATAGCGGCGTCTACGCCGTAAGAGTTGGTCGATTCCTGTACGAATCTTTTCCACCAACTTTTTTTGATGTTGTTTTTGATTTCTACGCCTACGGGGCCGTAGTCCCAAGTATTGCCCATGCCGCCGTAAATATCGCTGCCGGGGAAAATGATGCCCCTTGTTTTGCAGTGGTTTACGAGTTTATCCATAGTTACTACGGATTTTTTTTCTTCCATATTCCTACCTTCTTTATCCGTTTTATAAAATATATTTTAGAATAATATTTTGTTTAAGTCAAGGACTTTAAAGGAGTTTAAAGTTTTTTTGCAAATAGTAAATACTTTTCTTGTTATTTTAACCGCTTTGTGGTATAATTAACAAATAAAAACGAACGGGGTGCTTTTATGATAGAAGCGTGTAATTTCATTGAACAAGCGATTAACGAAGATATTGAAAAGGGTAAAACAAACCCAAACGCGGTGCAAACCCGTTTCCCGCCCGAACCTAACGGGTATCTTCATATAGGGCACGCGAAAAGCATGTGCATAAACTTCGGTATCAAGGAAAAATATCACGGTAAATGCAACTTGTTTTTCGACGACACAAACCCGTCCAAAGAAAAGACGGAATACGTAGAAGCGATTAAAAAAGATATCGAATGGCTCGGTTTTGAATGGGACAGAGTTTGTTTCGCGTCCGACTTTTTCGACGTTATTTTCGACTACGCGGTAACTTTGATAAAAATGGGCAAAGCGTTCGTGTGCGATATGTCTGCGGAAGAAATATCCGCTAACAGAGGCACGCTTACCGAAGCGGGTAAAGAAAGTCCTTACAGAAACAGAAGCGTCGAAGAAAACCTGCAACTCTTTTACGAAATGAAAGATGGCAAATACGCCGACGGCGAAAAATGTTTAAGGGCTAAAATCGATATGGCAAGCCCCAACATCAACATGCGCGACCCCGTTATTTACAGAATACTGAGAGCCACCCACCACAGAACGGGGGACAAATGGTGCATATATCCCATGTACGATTACGCGCACCCCGTCTGCGACTATATGCAAAGAGTATCTCATTCTATATGCACGCTCGAATTCGAAGACCACCGTCCCCTTTACGACTGGGTAGGCATAACGCTCGGATTTAACCCCAAACCCCGTCAGATAGAGTTTTCGCGTCTTAACATAACGAACACGATTATGAGCAAACGCTACTTGAAAAAACTCGTCGAAGAAGGCGCGGTCGACGGTTGGGACGATCCCAGAATGCCCACTTTGTCTGGGCTCAGAAACAGGGGCGTACCCGCCGAAGCGTTAAAAGATTTTTGTTCGAGAATAGGCGTTTGCAAATCGAACAGCGAAGTCGAAGCAAGTTATCTCGAAGCGTGCATAAGAGAATATTTAAACGTCCACGCCGAAAGGGCTATGGCGGTTAAAAACCCGCTCAAACTCGTCATCGACAACTACGAAGGCAGCGAAGAAGTGGATTTCGACGTCAACCCCAACGATGAAAACAGCGGTACGAGAAAGGTAAGTTTTTCTAACGTCGTATATATCGACGAAAGCGACTTTTCTCTCAACCCGCCCCCGAAATATTTCAGACTTAAACCGGACGGAATGGTACGTCTTAAAGGCGCGTATATCGTCAAATACAAGAGCGTCGTAACGGAAGGGGACAAGGTGAAAGAAGTCCACGTCGAGTACATTCCCGAAACCCGCAGCGGAAACGATACCAGCGGTATCAAATGCAAAGGCACTATTCAATGGGTAAACGCAAACGACTGTTTGGACGCGGAAATACGCGACTACGAATACTTGCTCAAAGACGAAGAGTACAGCGGTCAGGATTTTAACGAAAGGCTTAACTATAACAGCAAACATATATATAACGGCAAAGCGGAAAAATATCTCGGCGAAGTATCGCTCGGAGCGACTTTCCAACTTATGCGCACGGGCTACTACAAGAAAACGGAAGACAACGGCAAACTCGTTTTGTCGCAGATAGTATCCCTTAAAGACAACTTTAACAAATAACGACTTCGGCGTTGCAAAATCGCAACGCCGTTGTTTTTTTATTATGAAAAATATTTTTATTCGCCGTCAACATTTGTTTGATTTTCGGTAAAATCGACGCGCGGTCGACTTTGCCCGAGTTTGGTTGCAAAAGGTTGACAATGGTTACTTTGGGTTAAAAATGGTTGTCATTGCCCGAGTTTGGTTACAAACGGTCGATAACGGTTGCTTTGGGTTAAAAATGGTTGTCATTGCCCGAGTTTGGTTGCAAAAGGTTGACAATGGTTGCTTTGGGTTAAAAAGGGTTGTCATTGCCCGAGTTTGGTTACAAACGGTCGATAACGGTTACTTTGGGTTAAAAAGGGTTGTCATTGCCCGAGTTTGGTTACAAAAGGTCGGTAACGGTTGCTTTGGGTTGAAAAGGGGCGGAATTGCCTCGATAAAACCGAAGACGAAAGAAAAAGTCAACGTTTGTTTCGTCTTGCCAGAAGTTCGCCCGTTTCGCCGTCGAGAAGAAGGGCTACGCAATCCGTTTCCGAATAATGGTAGCCGACGTACCAGAACGCTTTGCCTTTTTTGACGATGACTCGCATACGGAGTTCGCCCGTTATTTTGCCGTCGACGGTGTTTTGGTCGAACAAGTCTTTCAGCACGACCGTCGCTTTCGCAAGGGCGGTTTTATAAGACACGGTATTTTCGGGGAGCAAGGATTTAAGCGTGATTCGTTCCGCGCAGTCCGTCGTTTTTATAGTTACCGTCAAAGAGTCGTATTCCGTCTTTTTGTCGAACGGAATCGCGCAGACGAGGTACCCCGATATTTCGTCGATTTCAAAATCGTCGCCGTACGTCAGTCCGCCGAGTTCAAACGAAATCGAGTAATTTTTGTCGAGAAGGTTGTCTTTCGGCAAAAGCCTGAACGTAGCGATATACGTAATAATTCCTTTTTTCATATCGTTGTTTTTCGGGAACTCGCCGAACGACAGGTCTGACAAAAGGGCGACTTTTTCGCCGACGCCTTCGTACACGTTAAACTTGACTTCGGTTAAAATATCCGCGGGGTCGGGCTTGTCTGAGCAGGACGACGCGAACGGCAAAAGAAAAAGGGATAAAACAACTACCGGAAGAAATAATTTTTTTACGATGAATCTCATAGTAGAGCGTATGCGACTTTTTGTCCGAATATGACAAAAAAATTATCGTGAATTATTGACAGTCGGGCGGCGGTGTGATAAAATAAAAACATTAAAAGGAAGGAGAAAATATATGAGAAAAGTTTTATCGGTATGTATCGTACTCGTTTTGTCCCTTTCGATGTTGTTTTCATTCGGATGCGGCAAAAAGAGCGCGGTCAATTTTAAGTACAGCGACAAAGCGTTCGTAAAAGAAATCGGCGGTACGTCGGATACTTATCGGGCGGGTGTCGCAGAAGACGTATATCCCAGCGCGGAAGAGTGCGCGGAGAGGTACGTTCTTGTGGAAATCGTCGGTAAGAACGGCGCGGCGGATATTAAAGCGGGCGCGCCCGTAGACGCTACGGAGGCGGAAATCCAAAAACTCGGTATTCCCGCAAACGACCTCGGCGAGTATGAAAGCATAAAGAAAGTCACGGTAACGTACGTCGACGGCAGAGATATGGAAAAGCAATACGCTACGGCGGTTGCGGTAGCCAAAAATAAAGAAAGCGCGCAAACCGTTTACGTAATTAAATACGCCGACGGATTCAGATATATTACGCCGAAAATAGAAAAAGGCGAAGCGGTTACAAAGAGTTATTTCGAGTCCGTTTTCGACGAGAGCAAATATTCCAACTGCACTTACGAAATGATGATGGCGATGAATATTAAAACGAACATAGTCGGGCAGGGTGTGAAAGCCGAAGGCTCGATGAAGATCGTATCCGATATGAAAGTCAAGATAGCCGAAAACGGAATGTATCTCGAATTGAGCGCAAGCACCGCGGCGAGCGGCGCGTATAAAGACATGCTTGACGACGACTCGTCGCTTGGTATGAGTTGCAAAGCGTATATTATGAAAAACGGAGACGTTTACGTTTACGACGACGAAGCCAAAGTGTGGGCGCAAAGCAGTCTTGCGGCGATAAACGTTACGCCCGACCAACTCGTTCCGTTCGGCTCGCAGGAAGAAACCACGTTTACGTATTACAAAAAGACCGATTACGGTTTTGAATTGAATATGGAAGAAATTCTTAACTTCGTTGTGGAAACGTTAGGTAAAGCAATCGGCGATATGGCGAGTTTTTTAGACGTAATCAAGATAGACGGATATTGCAGATTCTACGTTTCGGACGGCGTTTTGTCGGGAGTCAGGGAAAAACTCGACCTTAGCGTCGACGTTTCGGAAAAAGGCGAGAGCTGTAAACTTAACGAAACCGTCATTCTCGAACTTGTTTGCAAAGATTACGGCAAGACGGTCGTCGTGTTGCCCGAAGAAATAGCGGGTTGACGATATAGTTGACTGAATAAACTGAAAAGCATCGGGAAAATCAACTCGATGCTTTTTTGCAAATTAAAATGGTTGCAACCGCTTGCCAAAAAGTAAAGTATGTGATAGAATGTTATAAATATTTAAGTTGCGTAATCGTCCGTCGGGTTTGGCGGAAAGGTCGGCTTATGATTTTGCGTTGCTTTGGAACGAAAAACAAAAAGAAGGGGGAACGGATATGAAGAAAACGTTTATACGAACGGTAATATACACGTTGTGTTTGTTGACGTCCGCTATTTTGATAGTGGTGTCCCTGCTTTCGATGTTCGCGCCGGGCGTTATGGCTAACCTTAGTTACACTCTCGGCGATAAGCGTACTTGCGTATGGTATACCCGTAAAGAATACGAGAAAAACGGAAGTCTTTCTACTTTGGACAAACTTTTATATCGGGTAAAATGGCTCGATAACGACAAACTCGTCGTAAAGTATTCCAAAGAAATGATAGAATACGATTATTTCGACGCGTTTTGCGAAAAGAAAGACAAGGAAAGCGACCTGACCAACGCGGGGAGTTACCGCGATTATATTTGCGGTGATTACGTGGTTGCGTTGTACGAAACGAATCAATTCGAACAGGCGATAAACTTTGCGTACGACGAGATAATACGCGGGGACGAGTACGGCGAGTATAACGTGTTCCGTTCGCTGATATATCACGTTGCGGAAAAGAAAGACGTTCCCGCATTGAAAACGTTGCTGGAAAAGTTGGAAGTTCTTATTAACTCCGACACGATAGAAGACGACGAGTTGGCTAAAAACGACAAAGCGTTGTTCACAGAATTAGTAAATAAACTTTCAGGAGAAACGAATGAATAAAATTATCAAGGAAGCGCTTACTTTCGACGACGTGTTGCTGATACCGCAAGCGAGCAAAATATTGCCGAGCAGTATCGATTTATCTACGTATCTTACGAAAGACGTAAAACTTAACATTCCCCTTTTGTCCGCCGCAATGGACACGGTTACCGACAGCAGACTCGCTATCGCAATCGCAAGAGAAGGCGGGCTTGGATTTATTCATAAGAATATGTCTATCGAAGAACAGGCTACGCACGTAGACAAGGTTAAAAGAAGCGAACACGGAGTTATTACCGACCCGTTCTTTTTGGAACCGCACAATATGGTGAGCGAAGCCGTCGCTTTGATGGAAAAGTATAAGATAAGCGGCGTTCCCATTACGAAACACGGTAAACTCGTAGGTATTCTCACGAACAGAGATTTGCGGTTTGAAACGAACTACAATCAGCCTATCGACAACGTAATGACCAAAACGGGACTTATAACCGCAAAGGTAGGTACTTCTCTCGACGAAGCGCAAAAGATTTTAGGCAAACACAGAATAGAAAAGTTGCCTATCGTCGACGACGAAGGGTACCTGAAAGGACTTATTACCATTAAAGATATAGAAAAGGCGATTCAGTTTCCGCACAGCGCGAAAGACAAAAACGGCAGATTGCTCGTCGGCGCGGCGGTCGGTATTGCCGCAAACACCTTTGAACGCGTCGAAGAACTCGTTAAGTCGAAAGTAGATATAATCGCAATCGACACGGCGCACGGACACAGCGCGAACGTAATTCAGTTGGTCGGCGAAGTCAAAAAGAGATTCCCGTCGTTACCCGTCGTGGCGGGCAACGTTGCGACGAAAGAAGCGACGAGAGATTTAATCGAAGCGGGCGCGGACGTCGTTAAGGTAGGTATAGGGCCGGGCAGTATTTGTACTACGAGAATCGTCGCGGGTATCGGCGTGCCTCAACTTACGGCGGTTATGGACTGCGCGGAAGAAGCGGACAAGTACGGCAAACGCATTATCGCCGACGGCGGTATCAAGTACAGCGGAGATATAACGAAAGCGATCGGCGCGGGCGCGTCGGCGGTTATGATAGGAAGTTTGTTCGCGGGCTGTCTTGAAAGTCCGGGCGAACTCGAAATATATCAGGGAAGGTCTTTCAAAGCGTATAGGGGCATGGGAAGTCTTGCCGCTATGGCGAAGGGAAGCAGCGACAGATATTTTCAGGAAGGCGCGAAGAAGTTGGTACCCGAAGGGGTTGAAGGGCGCGTTCCTTACAGCGGACCTTTGGGCGAAATAGTATTCCAGCTTATGGGCGGTTTGCGTTCGGGTATGGGCTACTGCGGTCAGCCGACGATAGACGATATGAGAAAGAACGCGGTGTTCACCAAAATCACCAACGCCGCGTTGCTCGAATCTCACCCGCACGACATTTCGATTACAAAAGAAGCGCCGAATTACAGCCCCAAGTTTTAATGCTGAAACGTAATCGGATTTTATAAAAAACCCGATAAATATAAACGGATATATAAAAGGAGATAATATTATGAAAATAACGGCAGACACTTTGATTGCGGAAGCAATCGAAATCAATCCCAAGGCGGGAGAAATACTTATGAAAAACGGAATGCACTGTTTAGGTTGCGCGCTTGCTCACGGCGAAACGGTCGGCGAAGCGGCGGACGTTCACGGCGCGGATTTGGATAAGATGCTCGAAGAGTTAAACGAAGGAATATAATATAGTTATTTTTTCGTTTTAAAGAGCAAGGAACAAAAACAACGTAAAAAGCGGTTTGTCGTACGGCGAACCGCTTTTATTTATACATTATATATGCCGCGCGGGCGAAAGGGGTTGTCCTAAGGCGTTAAAACAAGCGGTTTTTCGGGCGAATGCGCGTATGAGAAAAGGGGCGAAATAATCGTTTCGACGCGAAAACGGGCAAAAAGGCGTAAAAAATAGTGGTTTTTACGAATAAAAAGCACAATATCTAGTGGGTTGAAAAAAGTTTGAAAAAATATTGAAAAACGTAAGAAAAACGTTTGACAATATTTACTTATTTTGTTAAAATATCTAGGCTGTGTAATATGGGTTGATGCGGAAAGTTACTGAAAAACCGTAAAAAGACAGATAATTTCCGTTGACAAATGCGAGAACGTTGATCTCTTGCGACTAACAACTTTTAAAAGGGTTTTAAGTTATCATTTGCACAATCGTTTTTAAGGCGGGGTTGCGCCGAAAAACACAGATTTCTTCAAATGATTTTTTTATAACCGACTTTACGACACACACGGCAAAGTTATCAACAAACGTTAGTATAAAAAGGAGTAACAAAAATGGCAAGTCAAAAAATCAGAATTAAACTTGTATCTTACGATCACGAGATGGTAGACCAAGCGGCAGAAAAAATCGTTAACACGATGAAAGAAGCGGGCGCGAAAATAAGCGGACCTATTCCCCTTCCCACGGAAAAGGAAATAGTTACTATTCTTCGTTCGCCGTTCAAACACAAGGACAGCAGGGAGCAATTCGAATTGAGAACGCACAAAAGACTTATCGATATCTATTCTCCCAACATTAAACTTCTTGACACGATACATCTTCCCGCAGGCGTAGATATCAAGATTAAATTATAATCAGGAAATAAAATCGGAGGTGAACTTTATCTATGAGTAAAGCAATCATTGGCAGAAAGTTGGGTATGACGCAGGTATTTACCCAAGACGGCAAAGTAATTCCCGTCACGGTAGTAGAAGCAGGTCCGTGTCCCGTCGTTCAGGTAAAGACGGTTGAAAAGGACGGCTATAAGGCAGTAAAACTCGGATTCGACGAAGTAAGCGAAAAGGTTTTGAACAAACCCGCGCTCGGACAATTCAAGAAAGCGGGCGTAAAACCCCAAAGAACGTTGAAAGAGTTCAGAAACGATAACGAATACAACGTAGGCGACGTCGTATCGTGCGATATATTCGCGGCGGGCGACAAAGTAGACGTTTCGGGCGTTACGAAAGGACACGGGTTCACGGGCGTAATTAAGAGATGGAACAACCAAAGACTTAAAGAAACGCACGGCGTAGGCCCCGTACACAGAGAAGTAGGTTCTATGGGCGCGAACAGCAGTCCCAGCAGAGTTTTCAAGAACAAGCACATGGCAGGTCAATACGGACACGAAAACGTAACCGTTCAAAACCTTGAAATCGTTAAGGTAGACGTTGCCAGAAACGCTCTTTTAATCAAAGGCGCGATACCGGGACCGGTTAAGGGCATCGTTACGATAAGAACGAGCGTAAAAGCGTAAGGAGAATAAGATATGCCAAGTTTAAAATTATATGATATGAAAGCAAAGGCTGTCGGCGATATTCAATTGAACGATAATTTGTTCGGTATGGATTACAACGAAGCGCTTATTCATCAAGTAGTTGTAGCGAGACTCGCAAACGAAAGACAAGGAACTAAAAGCACTCTTACGAGAAGCGAAGTAAGAGGCGGCGGAAGAAAACCGTGGAGACAAAAGGGAACGGGCAGAGCAAGACAAGGCTCTATCAGAAGTCCGCAATGGGTACACGGCGGAGTAGTATTCGCGCCGAAGTCGAGAGATTTCTCGAAGAAAGTAAACAGCACTGCGAAGAGAGTCGCGCTTTTCTCCGCGTTATCCGAAAAGGTAAGAGAAAACAACGTAGTAATCGTCGACAAGTTCGATTTTGCGGCGCCCAAGACGAAAGAAATGGTAGCGTTCAACAAAGCGTTCGGTTTCGATAAGACCGTTTTGTTGGTACTCGACGGAGAAAACGTTAACGCAAGAAGAGCGGCATCCAACCTTCAAGGCGTCGAAACGATAAACGTAGACTTAATCAATACTTACGACGTAGTAAGATATGCGAAAGTCGTTATGTCGAAAGCCGCCGTTGAAAAATTAGAGGAGGTTTACGGAGAATAATGAACGCACAAGATATTATTTTAAGACCGATTCTTTCGGAAAAAAGTTACGCGGGCATCGCGGATAAGAAATACACTTTCGTCGTAAAGAACGATGCTAACAAAGTTCAGATTAAATTAGCGATAGAAGAACTTTTCGGCGTAAAAGTAGAAAAAGTAAACACTATGAACGTTGACGGTAAGTTAAAGAGAATGGGCAAGAACGCAGGTTACACCCCCGCTTATAAGAAAGCCATCGTTCAACTCAAAAAAGACAGCAAGTCAATCGAGTTCTTCGATTCGTTGTCTTAATAATTACGGAGGAATAGATAATGGCTATAAAGAGATATAAGCCGACTTCCGCCGCTCGCAGATTTATGTCCGTAAGCGCGTACGAAGAAATAACGGCAACTAAACCCGAAAGATCTCTCCTTGAAGATCAAAGACATAGCGGCGGTAGAAACTCGCAAGGTAAAATCACCGTTCGTCATATCGGCGGCGGTAACAGAAGAAAATACCGTATTATAGATTTCAAAAGAAACAAAGACGGAATCCCCGCAACCGTAAAGACGATCGAATACGATCCCAACAGAACGGCTAACATCGCGTTGCTTTACTACGCAGACGGCGAAAAGAGATACATTCTCGCGCCCGTAGGCTTGAACGTAGGCGACGTAGTTCTCAGCGGAGCGGACGCGGATATTAAAGTAGGTAACTGCTTGCCGCTTACCAACATTCCCGTAGGTACGTTCGTACACAACGTAGAACTTCAACCGGGTAAGGGCGCGCAACTCGTAAGAGCGGCAGGTATGTCGGCGCAACTTATGGCGAAAGAAGGCAAATACGCGACTCTTCGTTTGCCCAGCGGCGAAATGAGATACGTTCTCGTAGCGTGCAAGGCGACTATCGGTCAGGTAGGCAACGTCGAACACGAAATCGTAAATTTGGGTAAGGCGGGCAAGACGAGATATTTAGGTATTCGTCCTACCGTAAGAGGTTCGGTAATGAACCCGTGCGATCACCCGCACGGCGGTGGTGAAGGCAAGTCGCCCGTAGGACACGCAGGTCCTATGACTCCTTGGGGTAAACCCGCACTCGGATACAAGACGAGAAAGCATAAGAACAAGAGCAACAAGATGATCATTAAGAGAATCAACTGATGGAGGATGAAAAATGAGTAGAAGTGTTAAAAAAGGCCCTTACGTTGAAGAAGCGTTGATGAGAAGAATCAACGAACTTAACGCAAAGAACGAAAAGAAAGTATTAAAGACATGGTCCAGAGCGTCTACTATTTTCCCCGAAATGGTTGGACACACGATAGCGGTACACGACGGCAGAAAGCACGTTCCCGTATATATAACCGAAGATATGGTCGGCTGTAAACTCGGCGAATTCGCTCCTACCAGAACCTTCAAAGGGCACGGCGGTTCCAAGACTACCGGTAAATAATAGGGAGGATTCATAAATGGCTAAGAATATGAAAGAAAAAACACGTAAAATACGTGAAAATAAAGATATCAGACCGAGAGCGTGCGCAAAGCACGTCAGGATCTCTCCTTATAAAGTCAGACCCGTACTTGATTTGATCAGAGGAAAGGATTACGTAGAAGCGGTTGCGATTTTGGAAAACACTCCGAAATCGGCGTGCGAATACATTCTTAAAGTTTTGAAATCGGCAGGCGCGAACGCGGAGTTCAAGAACATGACGAAAGAAAACATGTTCGTAGCGGAATGCTATGCAGATCAAGGCATCACGATGAAGAGAGTTCAACCCGTAAGCAAGGGCAGAGCATACTCCATCTTAAAGAGATCCAGCCACATCACGGTGGTTTTGGACGCAAAGGCGTAAGGAGGCGCGAAAATGGGACAAAAAGTTAACCCTAACGGATTAAGAGTCGGAATTATAAAAGGCTGGGATTCTCAATGGTACGCTTCCAAAAAGGATTTCGGCGCATACATTAAAGAAGATAACGTTATAAGAAATTATATCAAAAAGACGTATTATTCGGCTGCTATTTCCAAAATCGTTATCGAAAGAGTAGTAGGCAGAGTTACGATTACCGTATACACGGCAAGACCTGCGGTACTTATCGGCAAACAAGGCAGCGAAATCGAAAAAATAAAGAAAGATATCGCTAAGATTACTAAGGCGAAGCAAATTGCAATCAACGTAGTAGAAGTCAAGAAACCCGACGCGGACGCTCAACTTATCGCTGAGTCTATCGCGGCTCAACTCGAAAAGAGAGTTTCGTTCAGACGCGCTATGAAACAAGCAATCGGCAGGGCTATGAGAAGCAACGTAAAGGGTGTTAAGGTATCCGTAGGCGGAAGACTCGACGGAGCGGAAATCGCTCGTACGGAAGGTTATCACGACGGAAGTATCCCCCTTCAAACTTTAAGAGCGGACATTGATTACGGCTTTGCGGAAGCGCATACGACGTTCGGCGTAGTAGGCGTTAAAGCATGGATATACAAAGGCGAAATCATCGGCGCTCCCGCAAAAAAGACAGTAGGAGGCGAAAACTGATATGTTAATGCCGAAGAGAGTGAAAAGAAGAATGGTTCATAGAGGCAGAATGACCGGAAAGTGCAACAAGGGCAACAAGGTTGCTTACGGCGAATACGGTTTGGTTGCTATGGAACCGGCTTGGATAAAATCCAACCAGATAGAAGCGGCGCGTGTCGCGATGACCAGATTTATCAAACGTGGCGGACAAGTATGGATTGACATATTCCCCCACAAACCCATAACGAAAAAACCCGCGGACAGCCGTATGGGTAGCGGTAAGGGTTCGGTAGAATACTGGGTAGCGGTAGTAAAACCCGGCAGAGTATTGTTTGAAATGGCGGGCGTTGACGAAGCGACGGCGAAAGAAGCAATGCGTCTTGCGGGGAGCAAACTTCCCATCAAGACAAAGTTCGTAACCAAAGCAATGTTGGAAGAGAACGTAAATAAGCAAGAGGTAGGTGAAGCGAAATGAAAGCTAAAGAACTTCACGAAATGACTAATGAAGAATTGACGACGAAACTCGGCGAACTTAAACAAGAATTGTTTAATCTCCGTTTCCGTCACGCAAGCGGTCAACTTGACAACCCTGTATCTATAAGAGTTTGCAAGAGAGATATTGCAAAAGTAAAGACGATTCTCCGCGAAAGAGAATTGAGGGCTTAATGGGGGTAGACATGGAAAGAAATCTAAGAAAAGAAAGAGTCGGAGTAGTAGTTTCCGACAAAATGGATAAGACGGTAGTAGTCGCGATTGAAGAAAAGAGCAAACATCCGCTTTACCAGAAGACGATAAAAAGCACCAAGAGAATCAAGGCTCACGACGAAAACAACGAATGCGGCGTCGGCGATACGGTAAGAATCGTAGAAACCAGACATTTAAGCAGAGATAAGTATTTCAGAGTAGCAGAGATAATCGAGAAAGCGAAGTAATAGGAGGAGCCTGATAATGATACAACCACAAACGAGATTAAAGGTAGCCGACAACTCCGGCGCGAAAGAAATCATGTGTATAAAAGTACTCGGCGGCTCTTTTAGAAAGTTCGGTAACATCGGCGACGTAATAGTAGCGAGCGTAAAGACGGCTACTCCCGGCGGACAAGTAAAGAAAGGCGACGTAGTAAGAGCCGTTATCGTAAGATCGGTATCGGGTTTAAGACGTCCCGACGGAACTCATATAAGATTCGACGAAAACGCTGCCGTTATCATCGACAGTCAGAAACAACCTAGGGGAACGCGTATCTTCGGGCCTATCGCAAGAGAACTCAGAGATAAGAACTATATGAGAATCATCTCATTAGCGCCCGAAGTTTTATAAGGAGCAAACGGAAATGAAAATTAAGAAAAACGATACCGTTTTAGTCGTAACGGGAAAAGATGCCGGCAAAGTAGGTAAGGTTACCGAAGTCGACCATAAAGCAAACAAAGTTCTCGTAGAAGGCGTAAACGTACAAAAGAAACATAAAAAGCCAAGAAGCGCGCAGGAACCGGGCGGAATCATGGATCAACTCGGCGGCGTAGACGCTTCTAACGTTATGGTCGTTTGCCCCAAGTGCAATAAGGCCGTAAGAGTTGCTTACAGCGAAAAGGACGGAAAGAAGTTCCGCGTATGCAGAAAATGCGGCGCGTCTTTGGAAACGCCCGCAAGCGTAGGCGCGGCAAAGAAATCCGCAAAGAAGAAAGCGGAGTAACGGAGGGGTAACATGGCAGAATTGAACAGAGTAAAAAAGTTATATAAAGATGAAGTCGTACCTTATCTTTATAAGAAATTCGGTTATAAGAATATCAACCAAGTACCCAAACTCGTTAAAATAACGATTAACACGGGACTCGGCGACGTTAAGGACAACGCAAAGAGCATTCAGACCGCAGTCGAAGAATTAAGACTGATCGCAGGTCAAAAGCCCGTACAAACGGTAGCGAAAAAATCGGTAGCGAACTTTAAAATTCGTGAAGGAATGATAGTCGGCGCAAAGGTTACTCTTCGTAACGACAGAATGTACGAATTTTTCGATAAACTCGTATCTATCGCGCTTCCGAGAGTAAGAGACTTTAAAGGCGTTTCCAACAGCGCGTTCGACGGCAGAGGCGATTACACGTTAGGCGTAAAAGAACAACTTATATTCCCTGAAATATCTTACGACCAGGTAGAAAAGATCAGAGGGTACGATATTTGTTTCACGACGTCGGCAAAAACGGACGAAGAAGCGAAAGAACTTTTAGCGGCACTCGGTATGCCTTTTGCGAAGTAAGGAGATAGAAAATGGCTAAAAAATCAATGATAAACAAACAGCAGAAAAAGCAAAAGTTCTCTACGAGAGAATACACCAGATGCAGCATCTGCGGAAGACCTCACGCTGTTTTGAAGAAGTACGGAATATGCCGTATATGTTTCAGGAATCTTGCTTACAAGGGCGAGATACCCGGCGTTAAAAAGGCAAGTTGGTAATAGGGAGGAAAGATAAATGACAGACGTAATTGCAGATATGCTTACCCGAATCAGAAACGGATTGAGCGCAAAACACGACACGGTAGAAATCCCTGCTTCCAACGTAAAAAAGGCAATAGCCGAAATACTCGTACAAGAAGGATACGTTTCTTCTTACGAAGTCGTTGAAGACGGAGTTCAAGGCAAAATAATAGTTACTTTGAAGTACGCTCAGGGCGGAAAGAAAGTTATCAACGGTATCAAGAGAGTTAGTAAACCCGGTTTGAGAGTTTACGTTAACTGCGACGAAATCCCCCACGTTCTGGGCGGTTTGGGTATCGCGATTCTTTCCACTTCGAAGGGAATTATGACGGATAAAGAAGCAAGAAAAATTCGCCAAGGCGGCGAAGTGCTTGCTTACGTATGGTAATAGAAGGAGGAGAAGAATATGTCAAGAATAGGTAGAGAACCCGTTACTCTCCCCCAAGGAGTTACTTTAACCATCAACGGGACGAACGTCGTCGTTAAGGGACCGAAAGGCGAACTTGCGATGGATTACGATCCCGCTATCACCATCAACGTAGACGGAAACGTCGCGCATCTTACGAGAGCGAACGACACCGACGAAATAAGAGCGAAACACGGTTTATACAGAGCGCTTCTTAAAAATATGGTAGTCGGCGTAAGCGACGGTTACGAGAAAAAACTTATCGTAAACGGCGTAGGTTGGAAGGTTTCCAAACAAGGCAACAAACTCGTTATGGGTATCGGATTTTCCCATCCCGTAGAGTACGTCGAGCCGGCGGGAATAACGTTTGAATGTCCCGACCAAACGACGATAGTCGTTAAGGGCATCGACAAATGCGCCGTAGGACAAACCGCTTCCGACATCAGAGCGCTCAGAGAACCCGAACCTTATCACGCATACGGAATTCGTTACAGCGATGAAGTAATCGAGAGAAAGGAAGGAAAGACGGCAGGTAAATAAGCCCGTTTAACTAACTTTTAGTGAGTTAAAAACTTGCTTACTGCGCGGCGAAAGCGCGCGCGAAGGTTGTAAATAGGAGAAATTATGATTAAGAAAATCGATAAAAATCAAGACAGACAAAAAAGACATTTGCGTGTCAGAAAGAAAGTTTCCGGCACGGCGGAAATGCCGAGACTTTGCGTATACAGAAGCACTAATCATATCTACGCGCAAATCATCGACGACGTAGCGCAAAAGACGCTCGTATCCGCATCGACGCTCGAAAAAGGCGTTAAGGAACAATTAGCAGACAAAACCAAGACAGAGGCGGCAAAATTAGTCGGACTTGCCGTAGCGAAGAAAGCGGTAGACGCAGGCATTTCTAACGTAGTCTTTGACAGAGGCGGTTATCTCTACACGGGTCGTGTAGAAAGCCTTGCCGAAGGCGCAAGAGAAGGCGGCTTAAAGTTTTAATCGCCGGTCCGAAAAATAAGAATTAAAGAGAGGATTTAAAATAATGGCAAGAGAAAACGACAGAGCACCCAGACGTGCAGAAGACGACGGCCTCATTAAAAAGCTTATCGCAGTCAACCGCGTATCCAAGACGGTAAAGGGCGGACGTAAAATGCGTTTTGCCGCGTTGGTTGTAATCGGCGACGGCAACGGTAAAGTAGGCTACGCTATGGGCAAGGCTAACGAAGTTCCCGAAGCAATCGATAAAGCGACTTTGAGAGCAAAGAAAAATATGATAAAAGTTTCCTTAAACGGTACGACGATTCCGCACGAAGTATTCGGAACGTACGGCAGAGGAGCGGTATTGATGCTCCCCGCGCCCGAAGGTACCGGAGTTATCGCGGGCGGTCCCGTTCGTGCGGTAATGGAAGCGGTAGGCATAAATAACATCAGAACGAAATCTCACGGAACGAACAACCCCGTAAACATCGTAAAAGCGACGGTAGCGGGACTCGAATCGCTTCGCTCCGCAGAAGAAATCGCAGCGCTTCGCGGTAAGACCGTAGAAGAGATTAACGGTTAACAGGAGGTAAGGCACAATGGCTAAAAAAGCAGCGGCGGCAGTCGCGGAAATTAAAGTTACGCTTGTAAAAAGCACCATCGGTTCTACCCCTAACCAAAAAAAGGTAGTTGAAGCGTTAGGACTTCATAAACTTCATCAAACGAAAGTTCATAAAGACAACGCGTGCATCAACGGTATGATTAGAAAAGTCAGCCATCTCGTTAAAGTCGAGAAGATAGGTTAAAGGAGTGAACTATGAGAATAGATACGTTACAACCGGCAGTTGGTTCCCATACTCCCGCGAAAAGACTCGGTAGAGGCATCGGATCGGGACTCGGTAAAACGAGCGGTAAAGGTCATAAAGGACAATGGGCGAGATCGGGCGGCGGAGTAAGACTCGGATTCGAAGGCGGCACGATGCCTTTGACGAGACGTGTTCCCAAGCGCGGATTCAACTCGAACAATAAGAAAGTTTATACACTTGTAAACATTGCAAGCTTAAACGGATTTGCAGCGGGTACGGTCGTTGATATCGACGCGTTGTTCGCAAACGGACTTATTAAAGACGTTAAGAACAGCCAAGGTCTTAAAGTTTTAGGCAACGGCGAATTGAACGTTGCGTTGACCGTAAAGGCTGCAAAGTTCTCCGCAAGCGCAAAGGCTGCTATCGAAAAGGCAGGCGGCTCTTGCGTGGAAGCCTGATTGTTTTCGGTTAAACCGAAAATATAGGGCGTAAGGAGGTTAAAGATGTTTCAGACTTTAAAAAATGCGTTTAAAACCAAAGAAGTAAGACGTAAACTTTTGATTACGTTCGCGCTTTTGTTGGTTTACAGAATCGGTTGTTATATTCCCGTACCCGGCATGGAACAATTCCTTGCGAGCAAGGAAGCGGGCGGGTTATTCGGCGGATATACCTTCCTACAAGTAATGAGCGCGATGACGGGCGGATCGCTGCAATACGCAACGTTTTTTGCGATGGGAGTCGGACCGTACATTAACGCGCAAATTATAATGCAACTCTTAACCGTTGCAATTAAACCCCTTGAAAACTTATCGAAACAAGGCGAAGAAGGCAGAAGAAAGATTGAAAAATATACGAGAATCCTTACGGTAGTATTAGCGATAGTTCAATCGCTCGGTATTTTACTCGGGTTCCAGGACAACATTTCGTTCCAGTACCTTTTCGGCGCGGATAAGAAATGGCTCGGATTTATATTCCTTATCTTAATCTACACGGCAGGCGCGTCGCTTACGATGTGGATAGGCGAAAGAATTACCGAATACGGAATCAGCAACGGCGTATCCTTATTGATTTTCGTCGGCGTTATATCTTCGTTCGGTCAATATACCATTAAATTGTTCGGCAAATTAGGTTCGAGCAACACGGCTATCTGGAACTTGTTAGGTTTCATTCTGGCTACGGTATTCATTTTCATGGCGATAGTCGCTGTCGACGGCGCGGAAAGAAAAATACTCGTTCAGTACGCTAAACAAGTTAAGGGAAGAAAAATGTACGGCGGTCAATCGACGTATATTCCGATGAAGTTAAACGCTTCGGGAGTTATGCCTTTGATTTTCGCATACTCGATTATCTCTTTCCCCGACCTTATTATGAGTTTGTTCTCTCCCAACTCCAACGCGTATAAGTGGTGGAAGGGCAACATGGGCGCAGGCTCGTGGTCGTACATGGTCGTACTTTGCGTATTGATTTTGTTCTTTGCGTATTTCTACGCGCAAATTCAATTCCAACCCGACGACGTTTCGAGAAACATTCAGTCCAACGGCGGATTTATACCGGGTATCAGACCGGGTAAGCCGACTACGGATTACTTAAAGAAAATCAACAACAGAATTACCCTGTTCGGCGCAATATTCCTTGCGATCGTCGCGTTCGTACCGACGATTGTCTTCAAGGCGGTTGACCCGACGAACACCATGACCGTATTCTCCGCAACGGGACTTTTGATTGCCGTTTCGTGCGCGCTCGAATTCCAGCAAGCGGTTGACGCTCAGGTCATGATGAAAAACTATTCGGGATTTTTGAAGAAATAATGATGAACATCGTTTTATTAGGCGCGCCCGGCGCGGGTAAAGGGACGCAAGCGGTTAAAATCGCTGCGGAATACAATATCCCCCATATTTCGACGGGCGACATATTCAGAGCAAACATTAAAAACCAAACTCCGTTAGGAATTAAGGTAAAAGCGATTATCGACGCGGGCAATCTTGTTCCCGACGATTTGACTTGCGAAATAGTAAAAGCAAGACTCAGCGAAAGCGATTGCGCGAACGGATACATTCTTGACGGGTTTCCGAGAACTGTTGCTCAGGCGGAAGCGCTCGACACTTTTTCAAACGTAGATACCGTTTTGAACTTCGATATAGACTTATCGAAACTGATTAAACGTATTTCGGGAAGAAGGGTATGTTCGTCGTGCTCGGCGGGATATCATATAGATACCTTAAACGGCGCGAATACTTGTTCTAAATGCGGCTCGGATCTTATAATTCGTCCCGACGACAACGAAGAGTCCGTAAAAACGAGACTTAACGTTTACACGGAAAAGACGGCTCCGCTTATAGAGTACTATAAGAAAGCGGGCAATCTTAAAACGGTAAACGCGGAAGGCGGAATCGACGAGATATTCGAGAACGTAAAAAAGATTTTAGGCTAATGGCTTTTCCCCCGATTTTTATCGGGGGAAGGGTAGAATAAAACGGGAGGATAAGTCAGTGTCAAAAGACGATGTCATCGAAGCCGAAGGCGTGATAGTCGAGGCTTTACCGAACGCAACTTTCAAAGTAAAGTTGAGTAACGGATTTGTGATAACCGCTTATATTTCGGGAAAACTTCGTATGAATTATATAAAGATTATTCCCGGCGACAGCGTAAAACTCGAAATGAGTCCATACGACTTAACGAAAGGAAGAATTACCTGGCGCAGTAAGAATTAACATTTAAGGAGATAGAAAAAATGAAAGTAAGACCGTCTGTAAAGCCGATGTGCGATAAATGCAAAGTAATCAAAAGAAACGGAAAAGTAATGGTTATTTGCAGTAAGAATCCAAGTCATAAGCAACGTCAGGGTTAATTCCGGACAAGACGAAAACAACTCTTTTTTACAAGGTTTAACATTCCATAAACCGACTAAAAAAGGTACGAATATATAATAAAAAAACAAAAAAAATCGGAGGTAACAAAAAACTATGGCGCGTATAGCCGGTGTAGATTTACCAAACAACAAAAGAGTTGAAATCGGTATCACCTATATATACGGTATCGGTAGAAAGACAGCCGACGACATACTCGCGGCAACGGGAATCAATCCCGACACGAGAGTCAAGGATCTTAACGAAGACGATATCGCAAAATTAAGAGAATATATTGAACATCATCTTAAAGTAGAAGGCGAACTCCGTTCCGAAGTAAACCTTAACATAAAAAGACTTATGGAAATAGGTTGTTACAGAGGTGTTCGTCACAGAAAAGGACTTCCCGTTCGCGGACAAAGCAGCAAGACCAACGCAAGAACGAGAAAAGGTCCCCGTAAGACCGTCGCGAAGAAGAAGACGGCAACTAAGAAATAAGGAGGAGTTTGATCAATGGCAGACAAGAGAGTCGTTAAAAGACGTAAAGAGATTAAAAACGTTGACAAAGGACAAGCGCATATTCAAGCATCCTTCAACAATACGATTGTTTCCATCAGCGATATGCAAGGAAACGTTATCGCTTGGTCGAGCGCAGGCGCTTTGGGATTTAAAGGTTCCAGAAAAAGCACGCCTTACGCTGCTCAACAAGCGAGCGAAACCGCTGCAAAAGCAGCAATGGTACACGGACTTCGCACGGTAGAAGTATACGTAAAAGGACCCGGCACGGGCAGAGAATCCGCTATAAGAGCGCTCGCTACCGCAGGGTTGGAAGTAACGCTTATTCAAGACGTTTCGCCCATTCCTCACAACGGATGCAGACCGCCGAAAGCGCGTAGAGTTTAAGGAGATAGAACATGGCAAGATATACAGAATCAAAATGTCGTCTTTGCAGACGCGAAGGCGCGAAATTGTTTTTGAAAGGCGACAAGTGCTACAAGGCAAGTTGCCCGTTTGAAAGAAGACCCGTTGCTCCGGGACAACACGGCGCGGCGAGAAAGAAAGTTTCCGAATACGGACTTCAACTTCGCGAAAAGCAAAAGGTTAAGAGAATATACGGCGTTCTTGAAAATCAATTCAAGAAATATTACGACCGCGCGGACAGAATGAAGGGAATTACGGGTGAAAACATGCTTTCGTTACTTGAAAGAAGACTTGACAACGTAGTTTTCAGAATGGGTATCGCAAGTTCGAGAAACCAAGCGAAACAACTCGTAACGCACAGCCATTTCACGGTAAACGGAAGAGCGGTTAACATTGCGTCCTATCTCGTTAAAGAAGGCGACGTAATTACGGTTAAAGAAACGAAGAAAGACGGAAAATACTTTGAAGCGTTAAAGGCCGAAAAGAAATCCGTTATGCCTAAATGGGTAGATTTTGATCCCGCAACTTTGACAGGTAAAGTAGTATCCCTTCCCGAAAGAGCGGACATCGATGCAAACATCAACGAACAGCTCATCGTAGAATTGTACTCGAAATAATAATTGATCGGCGGTATATACTGCGTGATTCGTCTTTTGCGAACAAGGGGAGTTGAAAAGGACCACTATCTTTTCACGAGAATGCTGTTCGCAACGTAAAGACGACTATTAAAGGAGATTCATAAATGTTTTTGTTTCAGATAGAAGAACCGAAGATAGCAGTGGAAGAAAGCGGTAACGACGGAAGAAACGCGCGTGTTTCTATCGACCCGTTAGATAAAGGATTCGGACTTACGGTCGGCAACGCGTTAAGGAGAATACTCTTAAACGAATTGCCGGGCGTAGCGATAAAAGAAATAAAGTTCTTATCCGGCATCGGCAGGGGCGACAATATAGTAAATCACGTTGAAGAAGATTTAACCGAAATATTGCTTAACTTAAAAAGCGTCAACATAAAACCTTCGTCTTACGACAAAGAGTTTTATAAGACGATTAAACTCACCCAAAAAGGACCTTGCGTCGTTACGGCGGGGGATTTGGATTTAGGGGCGGACGCCGCTGTAATCAATCCCGAACAAGTAATCGCAACGGTTGAAGCAGGCGGGGTATTCGACGTTGAACTCACGGTATGCGGCGGAACGGGCTACGAAGCGTGCGAAAGCAGTTTTCTGGACGATTCGGGCGCAGCCACGGTCAGCGCGACGTACACGCCCGTCGAGAAAGTTAACTATACGGTTGAAGCGACGAGAGTCGGACAAAGCGTAGATTACGATAAACTTACCCTTGACGTACAAACTAACGGAACGCTCGGCGCAAGCGAAGCGGTAAGCCTTGCGGCTAAACTTATGAACAAGTATTTGTCTTATTTTATAAGTTTAACGAGATACGGCGAACTCGAATTCCTTGTAAAGAAAGGCGAAAATCCGATTGATAAAATATTACAAACGACTATCGAAGATATGGATTTATCCGTGCGTTCGTACAACTGTTTGAAGCGCGCGAACATTCACACGATAGAAGATCTTACCAAAAAGTCCGAAGACGATATGCTTAAAGTAAGAAATCTCGGACGAAAATCCTTAGACGAAGTTATACAAAAACTCGAATCTTTGGGCTTATCATTAAAAGAAAAGGAGGACTGAAATATGCCAGGCAAAATGGGATTAAACACCACGCAAAGACTTGCCGTATTGAAAAATCAGGCAAGCAATTTGTTGTGGTATGGTAGAATAGAAGTAACTTTAGCAAAGGCTAAACAAGTTCAATCGTATACCGAAAAACTTATCACAAAAGCAATCAAGGTATATGCGGACACTTTGGAAGTAAAGAAAGTTTCCACAAACGCGAAAGGTAAAGAAGTAACCGAAACCGTTATCAAAGATAGCGCGAAAAAACTTGCTGTTCGTCGTCAACTCATGGCGAAACTCAACGATTTACAAGAAATCAAGGGCGCAAACGAAAGCAAGTCTGATTATAAGGCAAGAACGAGTGAAATCGCTCATCCTTTAATTGAAAAGTTATTCAACGAAATCGCTCCCAAGTACGCTAAGCGCGCCGAAGAGAAAGGCCAAGGCGGTGGATACACTCGTATTTACAAAACAGGTAACAGACGTGGCGACGCTGCCGAAATGGCTATCATAGAACTCGTTGACTGATTTGGTTTAATCACGGATTAAACTCACCAAATACGGAGGTTTTATGTTCAATTTAACAACACCAAACATCAGCGTTGAAGAGAGCGGATTAAACGGAAGTTATACGAAACTTACGATAGAACCCCTTGAAAAAGGATTCGGGCTTACTATCGGCAACTGTTTGCGTAGAATACTTTTATCCGCATTACCGGGCGCGGCGATACAAACGGTTAAGTTTGAAGCGGGCGTTAAACACGAATTCACGACCGTTCCGAACGTAAAAGAAGACGTTACCGAAATAATACTCAATTTAAAAGCGGTAAAAATCAAAACGGTATCTTTGGACGAAAGTTTTAAAAAGACCGTAAGAGTTTACAAAGAAGGGCCTGCGGAACTTACCGCGGGGGATATCGAAAGCGACGCGGAAATCACTATTTTAAACCCCGAACAACACATCGCTACGATTGACGTAGGCGGAATATTCGACGCCGAACTTACAATCGGCAGGGGCAGAGGTTGGCAACGCGCGGAAGCGAACGCGACGGACGTTATAGACGTCATTCCCGTCGATTCGATTTACACACCCGTAACGAAAGTAAGTTATTCCGTTTCCAACACGAGAGTAGGACAAAACGTCGACTACGATAAACTCGAATTAGAGATTTGGACTAACGGAGCGTTCAGCGGCAGCGAAATAGTAAGTATCGCGGCGAAAATGATGGCTGAACATTTAGGTTTACTTGAAGATTTAAGCCCGTACGGCGCAAAAGACAAACCGATTTTTGCTACGAGCAGCGGGGACATGAAAGACAAACTTCTCGATACGACTATCGAAGAAATGAACTTGTCCGTTCGTTCGTACAACTGTTTGAAACGCGCGAATATACAAAACGTCAGAGATTTGGTTGCAAAGACCAAAGACGATATGGGAAAAGTCAGAAATCTCGGCGTAAAGTCGTTGGATGAAATAGTTCAAAAACTTGCGGATCTCGGATTAGGCTTTAAAGACTCGGACGACTAATCGAAGTAATTGAATAATTAACGATTATATCTACCCCGCCCCGACCGTTGTCGGTGCGGGGTTTTTTTGAGAAAAAACGCGGCATAAGGTAAACGCGTTAAAAGAGCGTGCGTGGGGAAATACAAGCGAAAAATAAAAAAACGCATAGGGTTGGCGGTAAAAAAGTACGATGAAGCGTTTGACGTCAGGCGGAATAAAAACAAAATGCCTATGGCGGGGAGTAAAAGATGAAAAAAAGAAACGACGACAGGCGGTAATTACGTTAAAAGAGCGGGCAAAGATAAAACCCGCTACGGGAAAAAGATAAAAAACACGAAAAGAGCGAATATTTTTGCCAGACGCTTGAAAAATAAAAACAGATGTGTTAAAATCGAAATATGGACAGGATTTTGGCGTTGGATATAGGCGACGTAAGAATAGGGTTTGCGGTGTCCGATCCGTTCGGGACGTACGCGCTTCCGCTCGAAACGTACACGAGAAAAAACATTAAGACGGATTTGGAGTACGTGTTGAAGTTAGCGAAAGAGAAATGCGCTACGAAACTCGTATGCGGGCTACCCGTGAACTTTGACGGCACGCCGAGTATACAAACGGACAAAACGGGGCATTTTATAGATAGACTTAAAGAGGTAACGGACGTTCCCGTCGAAACGGTTGACGAGCGGTTTACCACCGTCGAAGCGGAAAACGAACTTATAAGTTCCGCTAATATGACGCGGAAAAACCGAAAAAAATGCGTTGACAGTCTTGCTGCGACGTTTATACTCGAAAGTTATTTAAACTCACATAAATAGCAAACAAAATTAAAGGAGATGACATTATGGCAGACATGGAAAAAGATTTTGAAAACTTAGACGAACTTGAAAAATACGACGAAGACGAAAGTCTTGTCGAACTTACCGACGAAGACGGCGGGAAACACCTTTTTTGCCATTTAGGTACTATCGAACATAAAGGAAAATATTACGCGTGTTTCTCTCCCGCGGAAGACGAAGACAGCGGCGAAGTTATTATTCTCGAAGTCGGCGGAGAAGGCGAAGACGACGAAGCGGCGTTGTATCCCGTAGAAGACGAAGCGTTGCTCGACGAAATATTCCAAGCGTTTTGCGAGTATTTCGACGAAGAAGAACTTGCCGACGAAGCAATGGAAATGGAAGGTTGCGGGTGCGACGACGATTGCGATTGCGAAGATTGCGACGACGACTGCGACGACGATTGCGACTGCGGACATCATCATCACCGTAAAGATTAGTAAAAAAGCAAGCGAAGAAATATCGCTTGCGATTTTTTTTGCCCCGATTTAGAAAAAGAGTAGAAAAACTATTGCAAAATTAAGTATATTATGGTAAAATAAAAAGGCTAAAAATTCACACTCGGGTATTATGGGCTCCGTGCGTAAGGAAAAAAACGTAAAGCCCCTTAAAAAATCACACCCCGAGGAGGTAAAACGGAGGATATTTTTATGTCAGTAATCACAATGAAGCAGTTGCTCGAAGCAGGCGTCCATTTCGGACACCAAACGAGAAAGTGGAACCCCAAGATGAGAAGATACATCTACGGCGAAAGAAACGACATCCACATCATCAACCTTGAACAAACGGTCGATTTAATCGAAAACGACGCGTATCCGTTCGTAGTAGAAGCGGCTAAACAAGGCAAGACGATTCTTTTCGTAGGAACGAAGAAACAAGCGCAAGACGCTGTTAAGGAAGAAGCGGAAAGATGCGGAATGTACTACATTAACAGCCGTTGGCTCGGCGGTACGCTTACCAACTTTAAGACGATCAGAAGCAGAGTCGACAGACTTTACAAACTCGAAGCGATGGAGAAGAACGGCGAATTCGACTATCTTCCCAAGAAAGAAGTTGCGGGTTTAAAGAAAGAAATGGGCAAACTCTCGGCTAACTTAGGCGGTATCAAAGAAATGAAGGCGCTCCCCGGCGTTATGTTCGTAGTCGATCCTAACCACGAACACATCGCTATCAAAGAAGCGAGAAAACTTCACATACCCATCGTAGCGATAACGGATACCAACTGTGATCCCGATTTGGTAGATCACGTTATACCCGGCAACGACGACGCTATAAGAGCGGTTAAACTCATCGCGGGCGTAATTGCGGACGCGGTAGTCGAAGCAAACCAAGGCGTTTCGTTTATGGTCGCTCATCAGGACGAAAAGGAAGTTGCGGAAGAAAAAGCGCCCGAAATCACGGTAGAAGAACCCGTAACCGAAAAGACGGAAGAAGTTCCCGTAGCGGAACCCGTTGAAGAAGACGCGGAAGAACCCAAAAAGGCTCCCAGAAAAAGAGCAACCAAGAAAGTCGTCAAAGAAGAAGTAGCGGGCGACGCCGAATAATATAAAAATACGGAGGACTAAAAAATGTTTTCAGGACAAGACGTAGTTGCATTAAGACAAAAGACGGGCGCGGGCATATTAGACTGCAAAAAGGCGCTTACCGAAAGTGACGGAGATATGGACAAGGCGATAGACTTTTTGAGAGAAAAGGGAATTGCGTCCGCGGCAAAGAAAGCGGGCAGAATCGCGGCGGAAGGAATCGTTGAAAGTTACATTCACATGGGCGGTAAAATAGGCGTTTTGGTTGAACTCAACTGTGAAACGGATTTCGTTGCAAGAGGAGAAGAGTTCCACGCGTTAGCGCACGAAATCGCTCTTCAAATAGCGGCTCAAAAGCCTCTTTACGTAACTCGTGAAGAAGTTCCCCAAGAAGTTTTGGACAAGGAAAGAGAAATCTTGACGGAACAAGCGAGAAACGAAGGCAAACCCGAACAAATCATCGCGAGAATGGTAGAAGGCAGACTCGTTAAGTACTACGAAGATTTTTGTCTTCTCGACCAAAAATACGTCAAGGATATGGACAAGACGATAGGTCAACTTATAATCGAAGCGACGGCGAAGATCGGCGAAAAGATTTCCGTCCGTAGATTTACCCGTTACGAAATGGGCGAAGGTCTGGAAAAGAGAAGCAACGACTTCGAAGCGGAAGTTATGGCTCAAACACAAAAATAAAAAAGTAATGGGGAACACGAATTAAATAAGTTTGTGTTCCCTTTTTTTAAACGGGGAAGAAAAATGCAACAATCTAAGTATAAAAGGGTTATTTTAAAACTGTCTGGCGAAGCCTTGGCGGGCGAAAACGGATTCGGACTGAACGAAGAAGTAATAAATCAAGTCGTTAAGCAAATCAAACAAATACGCGAACTCGGCGTGGAAGTAGGTATGGTTATCGGCGGCGGAAACTTCTGGCGCGGCAGACAGGGCAAAGAAATGAACAGAACGACAGCCGATCATATGGGCATGCTTGCAACCGTTATAAACTCTCTTGCGATGCAGGACGCGTTGGAAAGAGCGGGCGTGCCGACGAGAGTACAGACCGCGCTCGAAATAACGAGAGTCGCGGAACCGTACATTTTAGGCAAGGCGCTTAAACATTTGAGAAAAGGAAGAGTCGTAATATTCGGTTGCGGAACGGGTAACCCCTATTTTTCGACGGATACCGGCGCGGCGTTAAGGGCGGCGGAAATAGGCGCGGACTGTTTGCTTCTTGCAAAGAACGTCGACGGTATTTACGACAGCGATCCTAAAATTAACAAAGACGCTAAAAAGATAAGCAAAATATCCTATCTCGATTACGTATCGAAAGATTTGAAAGCGATGGACGCCACCGCGGTTACTATTTGTAAAGAGAACGGCATACCCGTACTCGTATTCGGTCTGGACGACCATTCGATAGTCAAGGCGGTAACGAGCGAAAACGTGGGAACGCTTATTTGTTGATAGAATAAAAACGTATAGATTTAATAAGGGAGATATAATTATGGCAGACGAAAAGACGATAGAATTAGTAGAAACTACTCTTTTGGAAACGAGCGAAAGAATGGACAAAACGGTAAAAGTTTTGGAAAGCGATTTCGCTACGATAAGAGCGGGCAGAGCAAATCCGCATATTTTGGACAGAATACTCGTAGACTATTACGGAACGCCTACGCCGATTAACCAAGTAGGCAATATCTCCGTAACGGACGGCAGATGTCTTGTAATTGCTCCGTGGGACGCGAGCATGTTAAAGATTATCGAGAAACAACTTTTAGTCGAAAACATCGGCATAACGCCTTCTAACGACGGTAAAGTTATAAGACTCGTATTCCCCATGCTTACCGAAGAAAGAAGAAAAGAACTCGTCAAACAAATAAAGAAAATGGCGGAAGAAGGCAAGGTAGCCGTAAGGAACATTCGTAGGGACGCAATGGAGTTTTTGAAAAAGTGCAAGAACGATAAGAGTTTGAGCGAAGACGAAGTAAGCGCGTACGAAAAGGACGTCGAGAAAGACGTAGCGAAGTATATAACGAAGATAGACGGCGTATGCGCGGATAAAGAAAAGGATATACTTTCTGTATAATGAACAAAGAACAAAATCATTTGCCCGTTCATATAGGAATAATAATGGACGGCAACGGCAGGTGGGCGACTTTAAGGGGCAAATCCCGCAACGACGGCCACCTTGCCGGCAGCAAAACGGTTGAAAAAACCGTTGCGTATGCTTACGAGCGCGGTATCAAAGCGGTATCGTTATATGCTTTCTCTTCTGAAAATTGGAGCAGACCAAAAGAAGAAGTGGAAGGCATTTTTTCGCTTATAGAACGCTTTTTGAAAACGAGCGTTAAAAAACTTACCGGCAACAAAATAAAACTTATCGTTTCGGGAAATCGCGCGGGGCTTAACGAAAGCCTTATAAAAACGATAGACGAAAGCGTTAAAAAAACGGAACGTAACGACAAAGGCGTATTGAACATCGCGATAAACTACGGCGGTAGGGCGGATATAGTCAACGCCGTAAACTCTTTGATAAAACAAGGAAAGAAAGAAATAACCGAACGGGACGTGCTGAATAATTTATCGACGGCAGACTTACCGCCGCTCGACCTTATTATACGTACCGCGGGAGAAAAGCGTCTTTCAAACTTTATGTTGTTCGAAGCGAGTTACAGCGAGTTCTATTTTACCGACACGTTATGGCCGGATTTCACGAAAGATAAACTCGACGAAGCCTTAAAAGACTATCAGACGAGAAAAAGGAACTTTGGAGGGGTAACCGACGATGCTTAAAAGAAGTATAACGGGCGCGGTAATAGTCGCGATCACTGTCGGGCTTTTCTTTTTAAGAGAAGTAGATTACAGATTATTCAACTTAATGTTTCTCGGTATGTCCGTGTTCGGAACGTACGAAATGTTAAGGGCTAACAAAGACAAAATCACCAAATCGGCGAAGATAACCACTTTCGTTTTCGGCGCGCTCACCGTACCCGTTACGACGTTTTTAGGATACTACGGAATACTCATAGTAACCGCCGTTTACGTCGTTACGTCGCTTGCGTTGTTGGTTTTCGATTACGACAACGTTACGGTCGAAAGTTTAGGCTCGTCGATGCTTTGTTTCTTTTACCCGAATATGCTCATAGCCCTGATGGTGCTTATGAACGCTTTGGGTATGGGATTTTTGGATAAGTTCGGCACGAAAGACGAACTGAAATACGCGTTCAGCGCGTTGCTTATTTCTTTTTCGGTATGTCCCGCAACGGACGTGTTCGCGTACCTTGTGGGCTGTACGTTCAAGGGACCTAAGGCTTTCCCGAAAATAAGCCCCAACAAAACCGTTTCGGGTTGCGTGGGGGGACTAGTCGGCGGAATAGCGGCAAGCGTTTGTCTGTATTTTATTTTAAACGCGTGCAACTCTTTGCCGAACGTAACGGGAATACCTACGATAGCGGTATTTATTCTGGTAGGCGCGGTCGCGTCGGCGTTTACCGAACTCGGCGACCTTATCGAAAGCGTGATAAAGAGAAAAAACGACATAAAAGATATGGGAACGCTTTTTCCGGGACACGGCGGTATGCTCGATAGAATAGACGGGCTTACGTTCGCTTCCGCGATAGTGTTCGCAGTATTTCAGATAATAGTTTATTGTATGTTAAAATGATTAAAGCGGCGATTATAGGAAGCACCGGTTCGATAGGTACTCAGGCTCTCGACGTGGTTAGAAAAAGCAACGGCGAATTGAAAGTCGTAAGTTTAGCCGCAGGCGGCAACGCGGTGCTTTTGCAACAACAAATAGACGAGTTCAAACCGAGCGTAGCGACGCTCGAACGGGGCAAAATCGGCCGTAATTCGCTTGAAACGTTCGTCGGCGAAGGTTCTTATCTTAACGCCGTAACGAAAGATTGCGACGTGGTTTTGGTCGCAATGAGCGGGTTTAAGGCGTATTACGCGATTGAAAAAGCAATCGACCTTAAAATAGACGTCGCGCTTGCGAACAAGGAAGCGATTGTTTCGGCGGGAGATATTCTTTTAAAGAAAGCAAGAGAAAACGGCGTTAAAGTTTTCCCCGTAGACAGCGAACATTCGGCGGTGTATCAATGTCTTAAAAGCGGTAGCGAGATAGACAAAATCATTCTCACGGCGTCGGGCGGAAGTTTACGCGACTATACCCCCGAAATGCTTGAAAAAGTAACCGCCGAAGAAGTGCTTAACCACCCGACCTGGGTAATGGGCAAAAAAATCACGGTCGACTCGGCGACTATGCTCAACAAAGGGTTTGAAGTCATCGAAGCGATGAGATTGTTTGATTGCGGCTGCGACGACGTGGACGTTGTTATTCATAAAGACAGTATAGTTCATTCGATGGTGGCTTTTAAAGACGGAGCGGTCGTCGCGCAAATGGGCAAGCCGAGTATGAAAACGCCGATAAGTTACGCGCTGTATAAGGGCGCGAGAAAAGACGCGGGCGTGGATAAACTTGATTTTACAAACCTTACGTTGGATTTTAAAAAAGTCGAAGAAGGTAAGTACCCCTTGTACGATTTGGCAAGAGAAGTCGCAAGGAAAGGCGGGTTGTACCCCGCTTTGCTCGTTGCGGCGGACGAAGTTGCCGTCGAAAGATTTTTAACCGGCGAGATAGCGTTTACGAAGATATACGACGTTATAAAATATGCTTTGGACAAGAGTAAAGAGCATATAATAAACTTGTCGGTAACCAAAGAAAACGTACTTTTCGCGGATTCAACCGCGAGAAAGTTTGCAAAGGAGTATAAATGAGTATTCTTTTAGCGAGCGCGGCGTCCGTATTCGCGTATATCGGGTATATACTTCTGGCGTTGGCGATTTTGCTCGTAATGATAACCGTACACGAGTTAGGACATTATATAGCGGGCAAGTTGCTGGGGTTCAGAATAAACGAGTTTGCGATAGGGTTCGGACCGAGATTATTTAAAAAAGTCAAAAAGAACGGCGAAATCTTTTCGATACGCGCGTTTCCGTTAGGCGGTTTTTGCGGGTTTTACGGCGAAGAAGACGACAAGGACGACGCGGAAGCCTATTTAAACCAAAAACCGTACAAGCGAATTATCGTTTTGGTTTCGGGCGCGCTGATGAATCTTATACTTGCGTTTTTAGTCATCGCCCTTATGTTTGCCGCTTACGGCGAACAAAGAGTGCAAGTCGTCAAGGCGGCGGACGGACTGCCGTCGGAATACGTCGGGTATACCTTGCAGGACGGGGACGTTATCGACAAAGTAAACGGCAGATATATAGTTTTCGCCAACGACTTGGGAGCGGCTTTAAAAGGGAAGAAAAAAGGCGACGTCGTTAAAGTATCCGTGTTAAGACAAGGAAAATATAAAACGGTTAAGGTTAAGCTTACGAGGGACGTAACCGACAAGGCTAATTTTAACTACGGGGCGTTGGGCGTTGCGGAAGACTACGACGAGAACGGAACGCTTACGCTTATACACGCGAAAATAAGCAAAGTCAGGTTCGGTTTTTTCAAAGTAGCGGGCGACTGTTTCATATACCACTTTAAGTTGGCTTCGAGTATATTTCAGGTGCTGGGCAGTTTGCTTACGGGTAAACTCGGCATAACGTCGCTCGGCGGACCGATAACTACGGTTAAGCAGACGGCGGAAATCGTCAAGGTAGGCGGGTTTGCGGGACTGTTGCAAATAACGGCGTTTATCGGCGTTAACCTTGGCGTGTTCAACTTGTTGCCGTTACCCGCGCTCGACGGTTCGCACGTGGTGTTTACGTTAATCGAATGGATAAGAAAAAAACCCGTCAACAGAAAAGCGGAAGCGATAATCCATTTATGCGGATTGATTTTCCTTTTGGGTTTCGCCGTGCTTGTCGACGTGTTACAGTTTTTTGTATAGGTGAAATATGTTATACGACAAAGAAAAAATAATGGGCGATATCGGTTCGGAAAAAGTTATCGGTATCGTCAGGGACAAGAATTACGACGATTTGATAACGAGAGCGAAAGGCATTATCGACGGCGGAGTCAAAGTGCTTGAAATCGCGTTGAACAGCGACAAGCCCTACGACGCCATACGGCTGCTAGACGAAACGTACGGCGATAATATAACGCTCGGCGCAGGCACGGTTTTATCGGCAACGGAAGGCGCGAAAGCGATAATGTCGGGCGCGAAGTTTTTGGTTTCGCCCGTGTTTATCGACGAAGTGTACGATTTGTGCAAAGAAAGAGAGATTTTGTATATCGCGGGCGCAATGACGCCTAGCGAGATATTCGTCGTGCAAAAAAAAGGGCTCGAAATCATTAAGTTGTTCCCCGCCGATTTTTTGGGCAAGAAATACCTGAAAGACATATCGGGACCTTTCGGGGACGTCAAGTTTATACCGTTTGCGGGCATTACGGAAAAGAACGTCAAAGAGTGGCTTGACAGCGGCGCGTTCGCCGTTGCCGTCGGAACGGCTATTACCAACCCCGACAAAAACAAATGCGATTACGAAAAGATTAAAGCGAACGCGTCTAAGTTCGTCCAGAATCTTAAAAAGTAACGAATACAATTTATCCGAATATAAAAGGGACTGTCGCAAGCGCGCTTGCGACAGTCCCTTTTTCGGTATTTACGGCGTAAGAAAAAAAAGCAAAGACTAGTCTTTGCTTTTAAGTACCTGCGTAACGTATTGTTCCAGAATATCGTGTATTTCGTCCATAGGGAAAGGCTCGCCCGACAACACCCAGTCCTGAAACATTCCTATCGCGCCGGATATGATAAAACTCAAAAGGTATTTGTCTTTTTTGCGGTCGGAGTTTTTGTTGAGTTCAAAATACTTGTTGATAATTAGTTCTTTTACGGACTTAGTGTATTGTCCCGACCATTTGGCGTTGATAATCGCTTTATATATCCAAAAATCTTTTTTTGCGAGTTCAAACAAATTATCTAACAGGGGGACGGGCGAATCTACTTGCTCGTTTACGTTTTTAAACTCTTGTTCGAGCGACGACACCATTTCGAGTTTGGTTTGTTCGATAATGTCGTACACGTCTTTGTAATGTATGTAAAACGTCCCGCGATGAATCCCAGCCCTTTCGGTCAGTTCCTTTACGGTAATTTGTTCTATTTCTTTTTGTTCAATAAGTTCGGCAAACGCTTTTTTGATAAGCATTTTTGTACGAACCGTTCTTGCATCGTTGCGTCTTTGCATTTTTTACCTGTCTTTGTTTTCAGTCGTCCCGTTTTCGTCTTTTGAATCTTGCTTATCGCCGTTTCGCTCGGCATCGTCGCTTTTTAAAGCGGGTTCCGTTCGGGTGTTTTTTTCTTTTGCGGAGTCGTCCGTTTGCGTATCGCCGACGAGTAAGGGGACGTCGGGTTGAATTTCAGAGTCGTTCGGTTGCCCGACTGTTGTGTTTTCCGCGTCGGTTTCGGGAACGCGGTGTTTTTTAGATTTTCGGTTTTTGACGACGGCATAGAGTTTTTTCAAACCCAGAGCGAGCGCGATTTGTAACGGAACTGCGGGCGTGAAAGGCCCCGACCAGAACACGACGATTGCACCGAACGCCGTCCACCACCATTTGTTTACGCAAAGGGCAAGGAAGCCCGTTACGATACAGGGCGACCAGAAAATCAGTTCCGCTATTATTACCCAAAGAAGCATTTCTTTATTGAAAACGTTCTTTCGCAGCCATTGCCATAATTGTTTACATTTTGCTTTCATATCGTTATCCGACGTTAAAATCGGCATATATTTATTATATATCAAAAATAAAAAATAGTCAAAGGTTATTTTTAATAAAAAAATTGCAAAAAAATCAAAAAAAATTGCAAAAGGGTATTGACAAATTTTTTATATGTGTTACAATAAATATACCTAATAAATTATTACTAGAACGAAACGCTATCTTTGAATAGTATATGAATAAAAAAGAGCAATACTCAGGGGGAAGAGTGCTCTTTTTTTATTTTGCCCGAAAACGCCCCGAACTCGGTTTTATCGAAAGAATCGAACCAAAGTCCTTAACTCGGTTTTGTCGAAAGAAATCGAATCGCCGCAAAAGTCGTCCCGAATTAAATCGCAATCGTTTTCGCAACAGGTTTACCGTCGGGGCGATATTTTTCAACGGTCTAAGCGGTCGGACGGTACCCGCCGCCTTGCAAACGCGAAAGAACAACGGAATATTTTATTGTAAAGAAAACCCGCCGAAACGAAAATCGTTTCGGCGGGTGATTTTTTAAGCCGTAAAAAACTTAATTATTCTTTATGAGCCAACTCTTTATATTTTTCGAGTCTTGCCTTGCTGTCCGCTTCCGTCTTTTTGAAGAGTTGTTCCGCGATAGCGGGTTGAGTCTTTTTCAACGAAGCGTAACGCGTTTCGCCTGCAAGGAACTCCTGATAATCCGCAGTCGGGTCTTTGCTGTCGAGCGAGAAGGGGTTTTCGCCGTTGTCCGCTTTTACGGGGTTGTATCTGTACAATTGCCAGTAACCGCAGTCAACCGCTTTCTTTTCTTCGTCTTGCGACTTCGTCATGTTGATACCGTGGTTGATACAAGGCGCGTAGCAAATTACGAGCGACGGTCCGTGATAACTTTCCGCTTCCGTAATAGCGTTAAGGAATTGTTGTTTGTTGCTGCCCATAGCGCATTGAGCGACGTAAACGTAACCGTAACTCATCGCCATCATACCAAGGTCTTTCTTCTTGACTCTCTTTCCGCCGGCTGCGAACTTAGCGACAGAACCCGTCGGGGTAGCCTTACTTGCTTGTCCGCCCGTGTTGGAATAAACTTCCGTATCGAGAACGAGAACGTTTACGTCTTCGCCCATAGCGAGAACGTGGTCGAGTCCGCCGTAACCGATATCGTACGCCCAACCGTCGCCGCCGAAAATCCAGATGGACTTTTTAACAAGACAGTCTTTGTCTTTAAGAACTTCCGCTACTTCCGCGTCGTAATCGCAACCGCAACCGTCGCACTTAGCCAGAACTTTAACGAGTTCAGCCGAAGCCTTTTTGCTGCCTTCCGCGTCGTTCTTGTTTTCGAGCCAGTTGTTGATAGCGACTCTTAACGGGTGGTCTGCGGGAGCGCCGTTGCCGTCGAGTTTAGCGATAATATTTTCGAGTTTATGAGAAAGGGCAGATCTTCTTTGCGCGTAAGCAAGGTTGATACCGTAACCGAATTCGGCGTTGTCTTCAAACAAGGAGTTAGCCCACGCGGGACCGTGTCCTTCTTTGTTTTTGGTGTACGGACAAGTGGGGGCCGAACCGCCGTAAATGGACGAGCAGCCCGTAGCGTTCGCAACGATCATTCTGTCGCCGAACATCTGAGTAATTACTTTAACGTAAGGGGTTTCGCCACAGCCCGCGCACGCGCCCGAGAACTCGAACAACGGTTTGGAGAACTGACTTCCCTTAACGGTGTTTTTCTTGAATACGGAAGTATCTGCTTCGGGTAAAGATTCGCTGTATTCGTAGTTGACCGTTTCGTCGTCTACGACGCTTGCAAGCGGAACCATATCGAGAGCCTTGACGGGGCAAATCGAAGCGCAAACTCCGCAACCCATACAGTCAAGGGGTGAAACCTGCATTCTGTATTCGTAGCCTTTAAGTCCCGTAGCCGCTTTCGTTAAGTAGGTAGCGGGCTTGTCCGCGCCTTCCGCGTTGAGAGCGGGTCTTAAACAAGCGTGCGGGCAAACGAATGAACACTGGTTGCATTGAATACATTTCTGAACGTTCCAAGCGGGTACTTTAACCGCGACTCCGCGTTTTTCGTATTGAGTCGTGCCCGTGGGAACGGAACCGTCCGCATTGAACGTGGACGAAGGAAGTTTGTCGCCTTCGAGAACGAGAATGGGATGAAGAACGTCTTTGAAATAGTCGTTGGAAGCGACTTTCGCCATTTCCGCGCCCATCGTTTCGGTAGCCCATGATTCGGGTACGTCGATTTTAACGAGATTGCCTTCTTTCGATGCCGATTCTATCGCTTTGTAGTTCATTTCTACTACCGCGTCGCCTTTTTTGGAGAAGGACTTGTAAGCCATTTTCTTCATAAAGGTTACCGCGTCGGCGTACGGCATTATATCGCTGTTGATAAGGAAGAACGCCGATTGCAAAATGGTGTTCGTTCTGCCGCCCAAACCGAGTTCGCCTGCAATCTTTATCGCGTTGATAACGTAAAGTTGAATATGCTTTTTAGCGATTTGGTTTTTAACTTTCGCGGGGAGATTAGCGTCGAGATCTTCTACCGTCGACCAGGGAGCGTTGATAAGGAACTTACCGCCTTCCTTGATGTCCGTTACCATATCGTAACGAGTAAGGTAAGACGGGTTGTGGCACGCTACGAAGTCCGCGTTGTCGATAAGGTAAGCGGATTGAATGGGGGTTTTACCGAAACGCAAGTGCGAAACGGTGATACCGCCCGACTTCTTCGAATCGTAGAAGAAGTAGCCTTGCGCGTACATATCCGTGTGGTCGCCGATGATTTTGATGCTGTTCTTGTTCGCGCCGACCGTACCGTCCGAGCCCAAGCCGTAGAACTTACAGGAAATCGTTCCCGCGGGAGCGGCGTTGTATTTCTCGGAAAAGTCGAGCGAAGTGTTGGTAAGGTCGTCGTAGATACCGACGGTGAAATGGTTTTTCGGAGCGTCTTTTTCAAGATTCTTGTAAACCGCGTAAACCATCGACGGGTTGAACTCTTTCGAGCCTAAACCGTATCTGCCGCCAACGACTGTAACGTCTTTGACGCCCTTTTCCAAAAGAGCCGTGCAAACGTCGAGATAAAGGGGTTCGCCGAGCGAGCCGGGTTCTTTCGTTCTGTCGAGAACGGCGAGTTTTTTACACGTTTTGGGAATAGCGTTAATGAAAGCGTCGGTAGCGAAGGGTCTGTAAAGTCTGACTTTGATAAGACCTACTTTGTGTCCTTCCGCGTTCATCTTAACGATTGTTTCTTCGATGGTGTCGCAGCCGCTGCCGATACAAACGATAACGTTTTCCGCGTCTTTCGCTCCGACGTAATCGAACAAGTGATAATCTCTGCCCGTAAGCGCGCTTACCTTGTCCATCATATCCTGAACGATAGCGGGAGTCGCTTCGTAGTACTTGTTAGCCGTTTCTCTGTTCTGGAAATAAATATCGCTGTTTTGCGCGGTACCTTTCTGAACGGGGTGTTCGGGGTTAAGCGCGCGCGATCTGAAATCCGCTATGTCCGCGGGATCGACGAGTTTTTTCATATCGTCGTAATCGATGACGTCTATTTTGCTGACTTCGTGAGAAGTTCTGAATCCGTCGAAGAAATGAAGGAAAGGAACTCTCGATTTAAGCGTGGAAAGGTGAGCGACCAACGCGAGATCCATAACTTCCTGAACGGAAGCGGAGGCAAGCATCGCAAATCCCGTTTGACGACAGGACATAACGTCGCTGTGATCGCCGAAAATGTTAAGCGCGTGAGCAGCCAACGCTCTTGCCGAAACGTGGAAAACGCAGGGAAGAAGTTCGCCCGAAATCTTATACATATTCGGAATCATAAGTAGCAAGCCTTGACTTGCGGTGTAAGTAGTGGTGAGTGCGCCGGCAGTCAAAGAACCGTGAACCGCGCCTGCGGCGCCCGCTTCGGATTGCATTTCGGCAAGACGTAATCTTTCGCCGAACATGTTGACTCTGCCTTGCGTCGACCATTCGTCCGCGACTTCCGCCATCGGAGAAGACGGGGTAATCGGGTAAATAGCGGCGACTTCGCTGAACGCGTACGCAACGTGGCTTGCGGCAGTGTTGCCGTCAATTGTCATTTTAACGCTCATTTTGTATAACTCCTTAAAAACTTTTATACTTTTAGACGGTTTGTAACCGTTCCTAAACATTATATATAAAAAACTTAAAATAGTCAATGCAAATCGGGGGATTTTTTTATATTTTAATATAATAAAGTTGTTAATTTTTAATAAGTTTGCTATAATATTACCGAAAGTCAATCGCTTTCAGGGTTTATGAACGAAGATATTTAATTATGGCGTACATTTCATTTAAAGACGTTACGTTCGCGTATGCGGGCGAAAAACGTAACGCAATCAACAAACTTAATATAGAAATAGAAAAAGGCGAATTCGTCGCGTTGATCGGCAGAAACGGTAGCGGGAAATCGACTTTCGCAAGACTTCTGAACGGACTTAATTTGCCCAACGACGGAACGGTTACCGTCGACGGCATGCAAACTAACGACAAATCCCGATTGTTCGATATAAGAAAAACGGTAGGCGTGGTGTTTCAGAACCCCGACAACCAAACGGTCGCGTCGATAGTGGAAGACGACGTGGCGTTCGGTCCCGAAAATCTGGGAGTCGACAGAAAAGAAATAGGCGAAAGAATAGAGTACGCGCTTAAAGCCGTCGATATGCTCGAATACAGAAAATCGACGCCCACCCGTTTGTCGGGCGGACAGAAACAAAGAATAGCGATAGCGGGCGTGCTGGCGATAAAACCGTCCGTAATCGTTATGGACGAGTCGACGGCGATGCTCGACCCCAAAGGCAGAAAAGAAGTAACGGACACGGTGCAAAGGCTTAACTCGGAACAAGGCATTACCGTTATCAATATAACGCATTATATGGACGAAGCGGTAAACGCCGACAAGGTGTTCGTTATGGACGACGGCAACGTGGTTATGCAAGGTACCCCCGACGAGATTTTCAAACGCGAAAGCGAACTCGAAGCGTTGGGGCTGGACGTTCCTTATTCTCTTAAAATCGCCAACGAACTCGAAAAAAAAGATATAAAAATAAATAAAAACGCCTTGACGATAGAAGGGCTTGCGGAGGGTATATGCGAATCGTTGCGGAAAATCTGAACTACGTGTACAGCGAAAAAACGAACTTTGCCGCCTACGCCCTTAAAAACGTTAATTTAACGATAGAAGAAGGGGAGTTTTTCGGTATAATCGGCAGGACGGGAAGCGGAAAATCCACTTTCGTGCAACACCTTAACGGGCTTATCAAAATAGGCAAGAAAAAAGGGAGTTTAACGGTAGGCGAGTTTAACCTTGCCGACAAAAAATGCAACTTTAAAGAACTGCGTAAAAAAGTCGGAATGGTGTTTCAGTATCCCGAATACCAGCTGTTCGCCGAAACGGTTTTCGACGACGTTGCGTTCGGCCTGAAAAACTTTGACAAAAATATGCCCAAAGACCAAATCGAAGGGGCGGTACGGTACGCTCTCGACCTTGTCGGGTTGGACTATGACCAGATAAAGGACAAGAGTCCGTTTGAACTTTCGGGCGGGCAGAAAAGAAGAGTCGCGATAGCGGGAGTTATCGTTACGCGCCCCGAAATACTCGTTCTGGACGAACCCGCTTCGGGACTCGACCCGCAAGGCAAAAAAGACTTGTTCGAGTTGATTGAAAGGCTAAGGGCGCAGTTCGTAAAGACGGTAATCATCGTGTCGCACGATATGGACGCGGTGCTTGAAAACTGCACGAAAGTCGCGGTGTTCGACGACGGAGAAGTCGTTAAAGTGGGAAAACCGAGCGAAGTTTTCGCCGACGAAGAAGAACTTTTAAAAGTCGGGTTGGACGCGCCGTCTACGGTAAGGCTCACCGCGATTCTGAAAGAAAAAGGAATAAATATCGACAGCGATTATTCTTTGACGGGATTCGTCGACGGAGTAGTTAAAGCGAAGGGGGGACTCAGATGAAAGACGTAACTTTCGGGCAGTATTACCCCGCCGACTCTATCGTCCATAAACTCAATCCCGCAATAAAAATAGTTATTTTGATAGCGTATATAGTCGCGTTGTTTTTAGTCGAAAAGTTTGCGTTTTACGGGCTTGCGCTTTGTTGCGGGTTTTTAATCGCAACGATAATTTTAGCGAAGATACCCCCGTTCAAAGTGCTTAAAAGCATAAAAGGCGTGTTGTTTCTGGTTATCTTTTCGGCGGTGTTGAACATATTTTTCAACAGAGAAGGGACTAAACTCGTAGACAAATGGCTCGGGTTTATAACGATTACGGACAAGGGGCTTATCTACGCGGGCTTTTTAACGGCAAGACTTGTTTTGTTGGTTTTCGGAGCGTCCGTATTGACGCTTACGACCACCCCCGTAGATCTTGCCGACGGCATAGAAACGCTTATGTATCCGCTTAAATGGATAAAGTTCCCTGTACACGAATTCGCGTTGATAATGAGCATCGCTCTAAGGTTTATTCCTACGCTTATGGACGAAACGGACAGAATTATAAAAGCGCAAAAAGCAAGGGGCGCGGATTTTGAAAGCGGCAACGTGTTCAAAAAAGCCAAAGCGTTGATACCCGTACTGATACCGTTGCTCATTTCGTCGTTCAGGCGCGCGGACGAACTAGGCGACGCTATGGACGCAAGGTGTTATTCGGGCAGCAAGAACAGAACGAAATACAAAAAACTGACGATAGGTTGGTTCGACGCGGTGTCGTTTATATTGACGGCGGGGCTGGTAACGGGCGTCGTGCTGTTGAATATTTATATAGGTGCGATAGTATGAGAAGAATACTTTTAACCGTTTCTTACGACGGAACGGCGTTTTGCGGCTGGCAAAAACAACGCGGTAAAAGAAGCGTTCAGCAAACTATCGAAGAAGCGATTTTCGCGGTAACGGGCGAAAACGTTACGGTAACGGGCAGCGGGAGAACGGACTCGGGCGTGCATGCCATGGGACAAACGTGCGATTTTCTGACGGAATCGGAAATGCCCGCAGACAGGTTCGCGATAGCGTTGTCTATACGGTTGCCCGAAGACGTCAAAGTCCTTTCGTCGAAAGAAGTCGGCATCGATTTCAATTCGAGAAGAAACGCGAAACGGAAAACTTATCGTTACGTTATGTACGAGAGTAAAATAAGCGTTCCGCTATACGAACGGTACGCAGCGATGATACCGCCCGTCGACGTGGAAAAAATGAAAGAAGGCGCGAAGTACGTCGAGGGGGAACACGATTTCAAATGTTTTTGCGCGACGGGAAGCACTAAGTTGAGAAGCACGGTAAGAACCGTTTACGAATGCGTCGTAGAACGGAAAGACGGATTCGTAACGATAACGGTAACGGGCAGCGGGTTTCTTTACAATATGGTACGGATAATCGCGGGCGCGCTGACGCACGTCGGCAGAGGGAAAACTCCGCCCGAAAACGTTAAAAAAAGCATAGAAACGGGCGAAAGAAAAAACTTGGGCAAAACCATGCCCGCCAAGGGTTTGACTCTCGTAAGCGTAGAATACGATAAAACATTTTAAAAATGCCGAAAAATGCTTGACAATATTTTTAGATTGCATTAAAATAGTAGGGCATTTATAAAGGAAATTGGCGTTATCTGCGGTAGCCCCCGCAATGACTCGGTTCGTATGACGTGGATACGGACACAATTTCTCCAAATATATTAAGGAGAATACATTATGAAAACCTACATGGCAAACGCTAACACGGTTGAAAGAAAATGGTACGTTGTCGACGCAACCGGATTGCCTCTCGGCAGACTTGCCTCGAAAGTAGCGGCAATTCTTCGCGGAAAGAATAAGCCTACTTTTACGCCTAACGTTGACACGGGCGATTACGTTATCGTTATAAACACGGACAAAGTAGTTTTGACGGGTAACAAAGCGGAAAAAAAGATTTATAGATATCATACCGGTTATATCGGTGGTTTAAAAGAGATTCCTTACAGCAAATTGCTTGCCGAAAAATCCGATTTCGTAGTTTACGAAGCGGTTAAAGACATGCTTCCCAAGTCAAGGCTCGGCAGACAAATGATAAAGAAACTCAAACTTTACAAGGGCGCGGAGCATAACAACGCCGCTCAAAAGCCCGTAGAACTTAAATTGTTTTAAGGAGATAGGTTATGGCAGCAAGAACAACGAAAAAGAAAATTCAATTCTGGGGAACAGGTAGAAGAAAGAGCGCCGTAGCAAGAGTCCGTCTTATTCCCGGCGGAAACGGAACTATTTCCATCAACGGCAAGACTTTGGACGAATACTTCGGGTTAGACACCTTAAAGTATATCGTACGTCAACCTTTGGCTTTGACCGAAACGCTTACCAAATACGACGTTTTGGTTAACGTAAAAGGCGGCGGATTCACGGGACAAGCAGGCGCGATTCGTCATGGTATCGCAAGAGCGCTTAACCTTGCGGAACCCGAACTTCACGTTGCTTTAAAGAAAGCAGGATTCTTGACGAGAGATTCCAGAATGAAGGAAAGAAAGAAGTACGGCTTGAAGAAAGCAAGAAAATCGCCTCAATTCAGCAAGAGATAATTTTTATCGCCTTGTATCGGCGACAACGACAAAAATCACAAAATACTCTCAGGTTTTCCCGAGAGTATTTTTTTGCTTTTCGGCGATTTTCTTTCGGGTTGTAATAGCCTTGCAATCGCACGTAGCGTTGCGTAACACAAAGCGTAACGCGTTTTGCTTTTCGGCGATTTTCTTTCGGGTTGTAATTGCTTTGCAAACGCACGTAGCGTTGCGCAACTCAAAGCGTAACGCGTTTTGCTTTTCGGCGATTTTCTTTCGGGTTGTAATTGCCTTGCAATCGCACGCGGCGTTGCGTAACTCAAAGCGTAAGGGGTAAGTTGGGGCTGACGAATAAACGGGTAAAAAGGTAAAAAAGCATAGAGATATATCGACGGCCGTCGGGTAAAAAGCCCGACGACCGTTTTCGTCGGACGGGAAAATACCGAAAAAAGAAAAAGCGGGGCGACAACGAGAAAAATATGAAAAAATATTACGGCAAAAGCAATTTTTTTACGATGAGACTTGACATAGGGGGGGGGGTATGCTATATTATTAACATAGTAATGCGAAAAGCGTTGAAAAACCAAGAAAAAAGGGAGAATAAAGCATGGTAGTAGAAGTGATAAAATACGAACCTTCGTCGCCTGCCGCCAACGAAGAAATCATTCATAAGTTCGGCGAAGAAGATTTCAGTTGCAAAGCGCAGTTGCTCGTTGCGCCGTCGCAGGTCGCGTTGTTCGTAAACGAAGGGGAGATACACCCGTTTTTACCGGGGCATTACACTTTGGACGAATCGAACAACAGCATGTGGGGATTCGTAAATAAATGGAGGAACCGTCTTTCGGGCGGCGTTTCTTCTTTCCACTGCGTCGTTTATTTCGTTAATATGGTGTATTTGAACGACTTGAAGTTCGGTACGTCCAACCCCATTCAGATGCAGGACGCGGACGAAGGCGTAAACGTACACGTAAGGGCTGCGGGTTTGTTCGGGGCGCATATCAACAACGACGACAAAGACGGTAAAGACGTTATCAAGTTTTTCCAAAAAGTCGTCGGTACGAGAGAAACGTATTCCAAAGACGAGTTGGCTAACTATTTACGCGGTAAAATCGTAGAAAGAGTAAGCGACACTTTGGGTAAGACGATGATACTCAAAAACATCGGTATTTTAAAGGTAAGCGCGTATTATCAGGAACTTTCCGATTCGCTTAAAGAACAAATGATACCTTTCTTTGCGGATTACGGTATTAAAATCGACAACTTCTCGTTTATGTCGATAAACGTACCCGACGAAGACATTCAGGCTATCAACGAAGCGAAAATCGCGGCGAGAAAGATGGATATGGAATCGGCTGCGATGGCGAGAAAGCGTGAAAGAGAAGGGTACACCTATCAACAGGAAAAAGGCTTTGAAGTTTTAGGTACCGCCGCGGGTAACGAATCTACGATGGGCGGCGGAATGATGAACGCGGGTATGGGGCTCGGAATGGGCTTCGGACTCGGCGGAGCGTTCGGCGGGGCGATGAACAATATGGCTCAAAACGCTTTCGGAAGCATGAACGCAAACCCGCAACAACAACCGCAACAACAACCGCAGGCGGCGGATATGCAAAAATGTTCGTCTTGCGGAGCGGCTGTAAAGCAAGGGGTTAAGTTCTGTCCCGAATGCGGCGCGAAGTTAGGAAGTTTTTGTCCGAAATGCGGCGCGCCTATCTCGCCAAACGCAAAGTTTTGCGGGGAATGCGGAGCAAAATTGCAAGCGACTTGTCCCAACTGCGGAGCGGAATTGCCGCAAGGCACTAAGTTTTGCCCCGAATGCGGAACGAAATGCGAGTAAATAAAGGGGGAGTTATATGAAAAACTTTTTAAAATCCAAGGTTACTTTAATCGTTATAGGGTTATTGTTTATACTGTTTAACGTATTGTTTTTCGTTTTGGTCGATTATAACAAAGCGAAAACCGCGTTGTATCTTGCTTACGGGTTTATAGATCTGGCGTTCGTTCTTGTAGGACTTTTCGCGGGATTTATGAAGTTTAAAAGCAACAGCACTATTACGGCGATAATTCCTACCGCGTATATTACGCTTTGTTATTTCGTCGTCGCGCTCGTAATGAATATAATCATTATGGCAATCAACCCCCAAAAGGTTACGGCGACGATACTTCTGAACGTAGTAGTATTGATTTTTGCGTTGATAGCGTTCGTACTCGGAATAAAAATGTTTACGAGAGTTTCGGACAATACGGCGGCAAGAGAAGCGAGAGTCGTCAACTGGCGCGAGATTTCCGTTAAGGTAAACGCTTTGACGTATTTGACGAAAGACGAAGACGTTATAGCGGCAATCAGAAAAATCAAAGAAGACGTAGACTATTCGACGTCGGCGGGGAACGACGCTTCCAAAAGTTACGAAGAAAGTTTCGTCGACCAAATAGAAACGGTAAGCACTCTTTTGACGGCGAAAGCGGATAAAGAAGCGGTTTTGGACGCGCTGGATACCGCCGCTAATTTATTGAAAACAAGAAATCAAATGGTCGTTGCGGGCAAAGTAAGATAGGGGCAAAGGGAATATGGAAGGAGAAAAATATTTATGCCCCAGTTGCGGAATGCCCGTTCCGGCGGATCGGATAAATTACAGAACGAGAAGAGCGCATTGCGACTTTTGCGGACAGGAGATTATTTTTCCGAAAAGGAACTCCACCGCGTCGCCAAGCGCGGTACACGCGCTTAATCAGGCGAGAGATTTCTTTTTCAGCGGAGATTTCAACAGCGCGTTAAGGTGCGCGCAGACGGTTGTCGAAATGGTGCCTAAGCACGCGGCGGCGTTGTACATAATAGCGTATCACAAAGCGTTCGTGGCGGATATTAAAAACCGCGTGTCGCTTGACAATTTGTTTAACGAAGTATTGCCCGACGCGGAGTTTGAAATCGAAGAAGAAGAGTTGTTCAAAAGCCTTTTGCTTAAAACGATGTCGCATTCGATAGACTACGAAGAACAAATACTTGAAAAGTTCGTCGAGTACGACGACGCGAAAGAAGTCGCGGAGTTTATGGAACAATTTTGTCCGTACGCGATATCGAAAAGAGTGAGCATCGAATGGTTCACGCCCGACCTTGCGGCGACTTACGCGACCGTTTCGGCGAGAACGAGTATTCCGAAAACGTGCTACGCGTTGTTTACGTCGCTGTCGAAAAATCCCGATTCGCCTCTTTCGGACGGAACGTTCTATTTGAAAACGAAAGCGAAAAGGTTTTACGACAACTATTTGTTGCCGGTGGGGAAAGTGATAAACAATATGGCGGATCAAACTTTCAGAGCGAAGTTTGTCGCCGTATACGATAAGGTTAGATCGCAGTTTGAAAACCAAATGAGCGAATAATAAAATATTTTATATAGGGAAAGGAGAAGAAAACAATGGATGGACAAATTACGGTTGATTTAGGTCCGGTGTTAAGAGCGATAAGCAGCGTTAACTCCAACGTAATCACAGTCAGCAAAGCGTTAGACGTCGTCGACAACAATTTAAGAGTCGTAGACAACAACCTTGCGGTATTCAAGTCTGAAACGATGGCGGAAATCAACAGACTCAAAGGCATTCTCGACGACATGGAAAAGCAAGCGAGATTCAGAGCGGCGTTCCAAAGAGCGATTTCCGAAATTATCAGAGTACGTCAGGAACTCGAATCGAAGTTCGGCAACCAAAAACTCGTCAGAGACAGCATGCTCGGTATTTTGCAAGCGACGGATACGGCTTTAATATCCGAAAAGACGATATCGAGATGTACGGAAGAGTTGATGATTTCGACGCCCAAGTACTGGCTTGCACCCTGTCTTATCGCGTTGGCGGGTTGGATTTCCAACAACGAAGCGTTGGCTAAGAGAGCGATTGCCGAAGCGTGCAAGAGAGACAGAGAAAAAACGTGCTTGTTGTTCGCGTTAATATCGCGTCGTGTAAGCGCGGGCAGAATAATGAAAGGCAAAAAAGCGTCGTCGGTTACGTTTGAATGGCTTGCGGAATACTTCAAGTTGCAAAATCCGTTCAAGATGAGAAGAAGCATTATCGCTTATATCGACGCTTATACGAACGGAATATTCGGGGAAGACAAAGACAACCTTTGTAACGAACATATCGGACACTGGATGAAAGTGTTGATGGAAGGCAAACCCAACTTTGCGCAAGAACAAAGAGATTACTGGTACAATATGTTTGAAACGTATCAGGCAAGTTCAAAAGTTTCGTACCCCAACCTTCATTTAATTTCACCGCAATACGGCGAAATGATGAACTATATCGGCAGAATCGACGCGTCCGAACGTGAAGACGGTATTAAACACGAACTCGGCAACATAATGAGCACGCCCGTCGATATGCAAGCGTTGATTAACACGGTAGACGATCAGTTGATGAGATTAGTCAACAACTACGAAGAAGGCGAAGAAGAGTTAAGAGACGAAGAACAATACCTTACGATAGTCAAAGAATACGAAGGGGACGAAGACGTTGCAAAGAGAATAATGAACGGTATCAAAGCGAGAAGAAGAGACGACCCCGTCGATTTCGCTCAACAGTTGAGAACGTCCGTATTCCAAAGCGACGCGTCCGTTTCGGCTAAGAAATCGGCAATTATGTTGTTAAGACCTTACATAAGCGAAGCGTTCAAAGACTTTATGGAGGCGAACAAAGAAGCGTATCCGAAAGAAGTCAGCCTGAACATCAACGAATCGGGCGGAGTATTCGACGAAAACAAAAAAAGACTCGGCAAGAGTTTCGTTTGGTCGGGTAAAACCGAAGACGCGGAAAACAAAGACGAACTTATCGCTTCCATTCAAAAGAAGTACGAAGAAGAAAAGAAAAAGGCGATTGCCGCAGTTACCGACGACGACGCGAATAAACTTATCAAACAAGGTAAGATTTTCTGTTGTTTCGGAATCCTTATCATACCTTTGTTCGTAGGTATTAAAAAGATAGGCGCAGGTAAAAAGGCGCTTGTTAAAAACGCAAACGACCGTAAGCATATCGCGAAATATTACGACGACGCATCCAAGAAGAGCGTAAACATTCTCAGCGCGGCGTTGGAAGAAAGAAAACAAGCGAACGCGCTCGTCAACGAGTTTATGTCTAACGACAGCAACGAAAGCATCGAATTATAAGGGGGAGAAAAACAATGGACGAAAAGAAAAATATTGATCAGGCAACTACCGTAACCGTCGACGAAACGGCTGTTTCGATGGAAGGCGCGGAAGACGAACTTGCAAGCATGTTTGCCGAAGATATCGACAAATACGACGTAGAAACCAACATTTCGGAAGATTTGGCGGGTTTTGCAAACGGATTTCCCGACTGGGATTTACATCCGCCTAAAAAATAATCGACAAGTATAATTTACCGCCGTCGGGCTGTCTGCCCGACGGCGGTATTTTTTTATAAAACATTTTAACCGATTTTTAAACTAGGTTTTTATAAAAACGCAACCGTTAGCGTTGGTTTTGGCGTTGCGGTTTGATAGCGTCAAGGACTTTTCAAACAGCCGTCCGCGAAAAATGGCAACCGTTAGTCTTTTGTCGATTGAAGTTTGCGGTATTCAAGCGGAGAAAGTCCGATTTTTTCTTTAAAGATAAGCCCCATATACGCGCCCGAAGAAAAACCGCAAAGGCTTGCTATTTCTTCGACGCTTTTTTTCGTGAAAGAAAGGAGTTGTTTCGCTTTATTCAGCCTTATTCTTATCAGGTATTCCCCGACGGTGCAGTTCATAGCCCGCTTAAAAGCCGAGCAGATAGACACTTTCGACAAATAAAACCGCTCGGACAAATCGTCGAGGGTGATTTTTTCCGAAAAGTTGTTGGATATATAGTCGATTATTTTAAGGGTAACGGGCGAAGCCTTTTCGTGCGTACCCGTCGTCGGGGAAAGCGTTTCGCGACCGCTCGCTTTGTCGAGAAGTATCACGAGATACGAAAAATACCCGTTTAAAACGTCTTTGGCGTATCTGTCGTCGCGCGCCGATTCTATTTCCGCCCCGCGCAGAACCGCGCGTATTTCTTCAAATCCCTTTTCGGGGAAAGTGATGACTTTTTCGCTCATATCCGTCAGTACGGACAACTCGTAAGGGTTAAGCGTTTCCGCCGTAACGTTTACGTTTATTCTCGTAAACTCCGCGCCTTCCGTTTTGTGCATCGTGTACGGCGGTATCACGATAACGCATGGGGACGTTATTTTATACATTTTGTCTTTCAGAAAGAACTCTCTCGTTCCCTTGACAAGAAAATATATTTCGTAATGGTTGTGGCTGTGCAAGTCCGTCATCGCCCATTCTTTGTCTTTTATCATTTTTTCAAACTCGACGTATTTCATGAATTACCTTTAAGATATATAGAATATATTAGAATTATATAACTTTTTATATGGTATTGCAAATAAAAAAGTGCTATACTACAATAAAAGGAGTAAAAAAGTATGAAAATATTGCAATTCGGAGAAGGAAACTTTTTAAGAGCCTTTGCCGACTACTATTTTAACGAGTTAAACAAAGAAGGCGGAAATTACGAAGTCGACATCGTTAAGCCCATACCGTTCGGCAATTTTGACAAGTTCAAAAAGCAAAACAACGTATACCACGTCGTTTTAAGGGGTATGGCGAACGGCAGGGAAGTCGAAGACGTTCACGAAATAACCTGCGTGAAAAAAGCGATAAGCCCGTTCGACGAATACGAAGAGTATACGTCGCTTGCGAAAGACGAAGAGTTAAAAGTAATCGTATCCAACACTACGGAAGCGGGTATATGTTTTAACGAAAACGACGACGTAAACGGGTTTGAAAAGATAACCTATCCCGCAAAACTCACGAAGTTCCTTTTCGAGCGGTTTAAAGCCGGTTTAAGCGGGCTTTACGTACTGCCCGTCGAACTTATCGACGACAACGCGGACGAACTTTACAGGTGCGTTTCGGCGTATATAAACTTATGGAAACTGCCCGAAGAGTTTAAAGCGTGGGTTGACAAAGAAAACTATTTTTGCAACACGCTGGTAGACCGTATCGTTTCGGGGTATCCGAAAGACGAGAAGACGAGAGCGCATCTGACCGACCTTATCGGCGAAGCGGACGAGTTGATGACGATAGGCGAGCCGTTCGGATTGTGGGTAGTCGAAGACAAGGGGAACGTCGGCGAATATATAAAAGCGGGCGTTCACGGAATAGAAGTCGTGCTGACGAAAGACGTCAAGTATTACAAGAAAAGAAAGGTAAGAGTGCTTAACGGCAGTCATACCAACCTTGTTCCCGTAGGACTTTGGAAAGGGTTTGAAACGGTTTACGATTGTATGAAAGACAAAGAGATGTCCGCGTTTATCACGGATACGCTCGAAAGGGAAATAATACCTTTCGTATCCGACGACGTTGCGGCTACGAAGGTTTTCGCAGACGGAATAGTCGACAGGTTTATGAACCCGTTTTTGAACCACATGTTGACGAGCATAGCGTTAAACAGCATAAGCAAATGGCGCGCGAGAGATTTGCCGTCGTTTAAGGACTATTACGCAAGGTACGGCGAAATACCCGTTAATCTCGCAACGGGATTTTCCTATCTTATGGCGATATATAAAAGCGTTAAGAAAGGAACGGACGGCAAGTATTACGCTGCTTTGCCGACTAAAAAAACGGAACTCAACGACGACGCGGAGTATCTCGAATACTTTGCAAACGGCGGGTGCGTTATAGACTTTATGAAAAACGAAAAAGCGTGGGGTGAAGATTTGACGAAGTATTCGGGGTTTGCGGAGTTCGTCAAGCGTATCGTACACGAGTTATCAGGCGGTAAATGCAATGAATGAACATATCATCATAAACGGCAAAGACAACGTAGGCGTAGAACTTAAAGGGAACGACCAAATCCCCGCGGGGCATAAATACGCGCTTACCGACGTGAAAAAAGGCGAGCCGATAATCAAATACGGCGAGATAATCGGCAGGGCGACGAAAGACATAAAAAAAGGCGAATGGGTGCATACGCATAACGTAAAATCCCATTTGGACGAAAGTTTTTCGTACGAATACAATCCCGAACTCAACGAAAAAAAGATTGAACCCGCAACGTTTCTGGGTTATAAAAGAAAGGACGGCAGAGCGGGTATACGAAACGAAATATACATTATTCCGACCGTCGGGTGCGTAAACGGCGTGTGTCTGAGAATGGAAAAACTTGCTCAAAAATACGTTTGCGGAAGCATTGACGGAATATTCGCGCTGACGCATCAATTCGGTTGTTCGCAACTCGGATTCGATAACGAAAACATCAAAAAATTGTTGTGCGGGGTGGCATTGAACCCTAACGCGAGCAAGGTGTTGTTCGTGGGGCTTGGGTGCGAAAACAACGGGCTTGACGGAATAAAAGAGTATTTGAAACCGTTCGGCAGGGACAATATCGAGTTTTTCAACTGTCAGGAAGTCAAGGACGAAGTAGAGTACGGACTCGATATAATAAAAAGGTTTGTCGACGAGATAAAGGACTTAAAAAGAGAACCCGTGCCGATGTCAGAATTGTGCATAGGGCTTAAATGCGGCGGCAGCGACGGGTATTCGGGGCTTACGGCAAACCCGCTCGTCGGCAAGATAACGGACAGAGTCGTCGGGTACGGCGGCAGCGCGATACTTACGGAAGTACCCGAGATGTTCGGCGCGGAACAACTGCTTATGAACAAATGCGCAAACGAGCACGTGTACGAAGAATATAAAAAAATGATAATAGATTTCAAGAACGGGTATATTTCGCAAGGATTTCCCGTTTACGAAAATCCGAGTCCCGGCAATAAAAAGGGCGGTATCACCACGCTTGAAGAAAAGTCGCTCGGCTGTATCGAAAAAGCGGGCAGTACGCCTATTCGGGACGTCTTGGGATACGGAGATATACTCAAAAAGCAAGGCGTTTCCGTACTTAACGCGCCCGGCAACGACTTAATCGCTTCGACCGCGCTTGCCGCGTCGGGGTGTCAGATAGTCTTGTTCACTACGGGAAGAGGCACGCCTTTTTCGACTTTCGTACCGACGATGAAAATCGCGTCCAACGACAAACTTGCGGCTTTTAAAGACGACTGGACGGACTTTAACGCTTACGGCGTAGACGAAGACGGACTTTATAATCTATTGATAAAAACGGTAAACGGCGAATATAAGTGTAAGAGCGAAGATATAAGAGAAATAGCGTTTTATAAACAAGGAGTAACGTTATGAGTTATATAAAAGATAACTTTATGCTCACCACGAAGACGGCGGAAAAACTGTACGTTAAGTACGCCAAAGATATGCCGATATGCGATTATCACTGTCATTTGTCGGAAAAGGAAATACTCGAAAACAAAGAGTTTAAAGATATTTTTGAAGTATGGCTCGGCGGAGATCACTACAAATGGCGGCTGATGCGAAACTACGGCGTAGACGAAGAGTATATAACGGGAACGGCTAGCAACCACGACAAGTTTTTGACGTATTGCAAAGTGTTGGGCACGGCGTTCGGCAACCCGCTGTATCACTGGTCGCAAGTAGAACTCAAAGAGTTTTTCAACTGCGAACTCGAAATCAACGAAGAAAACGCCGAACAGATATGGTCGTGGTGCAACGACTATATCAGGTTGAACAAGGTAACGCCGCAAAATCTGATAGAGAAATCGAACGTAAAATACGTTTTCACGACGAACGAAGTGTTCGACGACCTGACGACTTTTGAAAAGATTAAAAAGAAAAATTACAAGTTCAAGGTGCTTCCCGCGTTCAGAGCGGACAAGATAATGAATATCGAAGCGGAAACGTACAACGCGTTCGTAGACAGGCTGGGCGACGTTAAGAATCTGACGGAACTTAAAGACAAGTTGGAAGAACGGCTCGACGCGTTTATTGAGGCGGGAGCAAAAGCGAGCGACATCGCTTTACAGCGCGTGTACCCGATAGCCGAAGAGAAAGACGCCGAAAAAGTGTTCTTGAAACGCAGAAAAGGCGAAAAGGTTACGGACAAGGAAAGCGAGATTTTCAAAGGGTATCTTACCTACTTTTTGATGAAGCTGTACGCGAAACGCGGTATAAGGACGGAATTGCACGTCGGCGCGATGAGAAACAACAACACGGTAATGCTGAACACGTTGGGTTTGGACACGGGTTTCGACTCGATAGCCGAAGACGACGGCATTGCGGAGATGAGCAAACTGTTCGACAGGCTCAACCGAGAAAACTCGTTGCCGCGCACGATAGTGTTTAACCTTAACCCCAAAATGAACTCGGAGATAATGACGCTTATAGGTTGTTTCCAGCAAGGGGGCGTGAAAGGTAAACTGCAATACGGTCCCGCGTGGTGGTTTTTGGACAACAAGGCGGGTATGTACAAACATCTGGACGATTTGACGGCTACGGGGCATTTAGGCGCGTTCGTAGGAATGCTCACGGACAGCAGGTCGTTTTTGTCATATCCCCGTCATCATTATTTCAGAAGAATACTTTGTTCGTATCTGGGCGCGCTCGTCGAAAACGGCGAAATTACGAAAGACCTCGATTTGATAGGAAAAGTTATAGAAGACGTATCGTATAACAACGCGGTACGGTATTTCGGTATAGGAGAATGAAAAAATGGATAGAATTATTCCCGTAGTAGTATTAAAAAGCGTAGACGAAACGGAAAAGGTTTTAAACGCTTTAAAGTCAAACGGCATAAATTGCGCGGAGATTTGTTTCAGAACGGACTGCGCGAAAGACGCCATTAAACTTGCCGTCGAAAAGTTTCCCGATATGAACGTCGGGGCGGGTACGGTCATCAACAAAAAACAATGCAAAGACGCTTTGGAAGCGGGCGCGAAGTTCATCGTTTCGCCCGGACTGTCGGCGGAAGTCGCGAAGTATTGCAAAAAGAAAAACGTCGATTATTTCCCCGGTTGCGCAACGCCTACCGAGATAATGCAAGCGATATCGCTCGGGCTTAACGTAGTTAAGTTTTTCCCCGCAAACGTATACGGCGGACTTAAAGCGATGAAGGCTTTGTCGTCGGCGTTCCCGCAGATAAAGTTTATACCGACGGGCGGAGTAGACGGGGCGAATAAAGACGAATATTTGAGTTGGGACAAGATTTACGCCGTCGGCGGAAGCAGTTTCGTAAAGGAGAGTTTGGAAAAATGTCAAAAGTAATAACGTTCGGAGAATTGATGTTAAGACTTGCCCCGCAAGGGTATTTGAGATTCGTGCAAAGCGACGATATGCAAGCGACTTTCGGCGGAGCGGAAGCGAACGTGGCGGTAAGCCTTGCCAACTACGGCGTAGACGTTGCGTTCGTAAGCAAACTGCCTGCTCACGAGATAGGTCAGGCGGCGGTTAATTCGCTCAGAAAGTTCGGCGTAGACACGTCGAAAATCGTACGCGGCGGCGACAGAGTAGGTATATATTACTGTGAAAAAGGCGCGAGCCAAAGACCGAGCAAAGTCATATACGACAGAGCGGGTTCGTCGATAGCGACCGCGAAAGAAACGGATTTTGAATGGGACGAGATTTTCGACGGAGCGAAATGGTTCCATTTCACGGGAATAACTCCCGCGCTTTCGGACGAAACGGCGAAGATAACGCTCGAAGCGTGCAAGAAAGCGAAAGAAAAAGGGTTGACGGTATCTTGCGACCTTAATTTCCGCAAAAAGTTATGGAGCAAAGAAAAAGCGGGCGAAGTTATGGGCGAGATATGTAAATACGTCGATTATTGCATCGCGAACGAAGAAGACGCGAAAGACGTTTTCGGTATAGAAGCGGACGGCACTGACGTAAACACGGGCAAATTGAACAGAGAAGGTTACGTTTCGGTAGCCCAAAAACTCACGGCGAGATTCGGCTTTAAAGGGGTTGCGATTACGCTGAGGGAAAGTTTATCCGCTAACGACAATAACTGGTCGGCAATGCTGTATACGGACGGCAAAGCGGTATTTTCAAAAAAATACGCTATGCACATAGTAGACAGAGTAGGCGGCGGCGACAGTTTCGGCGGCGGACTTATCTATTCGCTCGTAAACGGATACGACGCTCAAAAAGCGATAGAGTTCGCGGTTGCGGCGTCTTGCTTGAAACACAGCGTCGAAGGGGACTACAACATGGTATCCGTTTCGGAAGTAGAAACGCTTGCTAACGGCAACGCCTCCGGCAGAGTTCAAAGATAATAATTCGGTATACGTTAATTTCTGTTTTAATATTCACCCCCGCCCTTTCGGTTATCGAAAGAGCGGGGGTGTTTTTTGTATCGCCGAACAACATCGCCGCGTAATTATTAAAAATCGTTGTCTGTCGTTATAACGCGTCGTCTGTTATCATACGCAACGTTCACGGTACGATACAATATCGCCGTCGGTCATTGCCAAACTCCGCCGTTTGCTACAACGCGCCGCTTTGCCGTCCGCTACGTTGCGGCGCCGACAATTAAACGCAAAAACCCCGCCGACGGGGGAAGCCTTCGGCGGGATTTGCAGGGCGAGTGTTCACCCTATATAGGGAATATGTAGGAGAATGTGCTGAATAGTGAATATTAACGCGTCAGATTGGTTCGGGATTGTTCTTTATAGAATCTTTAAGATTTTTAAGATACTCTTTCGCTTTCTTAGCGGCGTCGTCCAACGCTTTTTCAAACGCTCTCTTTTCCGCCGTTAATTTTTTAGCGGCAGCTTCTTTTCTGGAATCGAGTTCTTTGAGTTCTTCTTCCGACAAACTTTCGTGAACTTTATCGAGATACGTTTTTGCTTTTCCTTCCAGACGGTCTGCGGTTGCTCTCAAATCTTGGATTTCGATTTTTTCGCCTTTGAGTATTTTGTCCAAATCGGACAAGATAGCGTTCAAATCGTCAATCGCGTTATCGAGTTCCTCTTTTACGTTTTCGGGCAAAGCGTTAAGCATCGTCTTTACGCCGTCCGCTATTTGACGAGCGCCCGTTATAACCGCTTCGATTTGCGGTTTGTATTCTTCCGTGATTTCGTCTACTTTCGCTTTGATAACCGCTTCGATTTCGTTAAGCGCGTTTGTTAAAGCGGCTTTAACTTGTTCGAGTTGTTCGGAAGCGGGGGTGTTTTTAAACAATTTGTCGGCGTACGCTTCGATACTTGCTATGGTGATGTCGCCGTTCGCGTTTTTAAGGGGTTCTACGGATTCCATTCCGAGCGCGGTAGCGATTTTGGTAATTTGTTCTTCGTCAAGCGGATAGTTTCTCGCTTGTACGTATTTTTCAGCAACGTCGCAAGCAACGTCTATACTCTTTGCCGCCGCCGCGTACATTTGGTAAACTCCGCTGTAATAAGCCGTCGCCATAGTAGCGGGGGTGGGATTTTTAACCATTCTTTCAACGCAGTATTGCGTGTAAACCGCATAACTCGAAAGTTCTATTGCCTTGTCGTATACCGCAAGAGCCTGTTCTTTCGCTACAAGATACGCTTCCGTCGCGTACTCTTCGATTTTCGCGCTTGCTTTTTTAAGCATTTCGATAAGTTCCGCGTCGTCGAGTTCGATTGCCGCGTCTATCGAGATAGAACCTGTTTCGGATGCGGAAAGAGCAAGTTTAAACTTTGCGACGCTTACGTTCTGAACCGCCTTGTTGTCGGGGAATTGTTTCTTTACTTCTTCCATTTTGCGAAGAAGGGAGAACGCGCCTTCGCCGTCGGTGGTAACGGTAAGACCTAAGTTTTTAGCCGTCGCCGTAACGCTTGCGTCAACCTTTGCCGAAATCTCTTTCGCAAACTTTTTATCGCCCGACGAAACGGTCGTGTCGACTACTTTGTTGTTTTCGTTAAGATATCCGTATTTGACCGCAAGGTCGGTGATTTTCTCAACGGCAGAGTCAACGCTTTCGCCTTTGATACCCGCTTCTTCGTATAAAAGAACCTGCCCGTCTTCGTTCGTACCTCTGACGCTTACTACTTTATTGTCCTTGTCGACTATGAGTTCGACGGACGGGTTAATGTCAAGGCTTACGTAAGCCTGTTTTTCCGGTTTGTCGTCAGAACCGCACGCCGTAAACGCGCAAGTCGCTCCGACCATTACTGCGGCTAAAATCATAGCCAAAAATCTTTTTTTCATAATATTTACCTCCGTTATGGCAATATCTTTGCCTGTTTTCGTTTATTAAACACGGCAGGGTTGCTTTTTGTTGCGTTATTTTTTAATTTTTTTCCAAAAGTTTTCCAAAGAACCGTAATCCTTTATGATTTTATTTATGAAATCTTCGTATTTTTCGGAAGAAATCGCCGTTCTTTCCTGTTCGTAAACGGAAACGTTTTCCGTTAGTTTGAAATTGTAGATGCCGTCCGAAATGCTTTTGAACTGCGACAAATATTCTTCTGCGGTCGTGGGGATTTCGAGTATGGATTCAAAAACGCCTGCGTCGTAACCGATATTTTTAAGAACGAACACGTAAGTTTTTATCGACGACCTTAAATCCGTAAGGGACAAAAGGGAGAATATTTCCTTAAAAGTCATCGTCAAAGAGCCTTTTTTTATAGAATCGTACGCTTCGACGGCGTTCGTGAGTTCGTTTGAGCCGGATATCGCTACGTTAAACTTGTTTTTATACTCCGCGATAAGTCTTTCCGTATCGTCCATAAGCGCGGCGAATTCGGGCGTGTATTTGTCGGGCGAATACAGTTTCTTTACCGTCCAGTAATCGACGGGGAAAAGCGACGGATTGTCTTCGCTAAACATTATCTGACGGTTGTTTGAAGATATGTCGTATAATATTTTCGCGCTGTCGATAATGTCTTCCACGTTGTCGAGCAACTCTTTTTTAACGTATTCGAGAGTCCCCGCGCCGAGAACGTACTTTTCGTACAAAGATTTCAAATCGGTTTGAGTCGCGTTCGCGTCAACCCGTTCGCAGTAACAAACGGAAAGGTCTTTAAGCGAATCCGTCAGTTCGGAAAGGGTAGCGGAGTCGTTTACTCCGAGTTTTTTACTCAAATCGCTTACCGATTCGGTCGATTGAACGACCGCCGCGAACACGCCTTTTGCCATAAAATAGTTTTGCAAACTTTCTTTTACGGGTTTGACGACCGTTTCCTTGACGTCTTGCGTAGAAGTGAGTTTTACCGCCGTTTTCGTCGCCGTCAAATCGAGATACCCCGTTTTTGCCGCAACGTCCGTATACGTTACGATTGCTTCGGATAAGGGTTTGTTCAGTATGTCTTTTGAAACGTTTACGCCTTTTAACACGACGTCCGCGTCTTCGTTAAGCGAATTGACTCCCGTAACGACTCCGTCTTCGTCCGTTATAAACGCGACGGCGGGGTTTATTTCAAGAGTGAAAAGGTATCTGTCCGCGGGCGTTCCGCCTTTTTTAAACACGCCGAACGTCGCGAGTAAAATTATTACCGTTGCCGCGAACAACGCTACCAGAGCGGAACCTATTCCGACTTTTCGTTTTATCAACGCGTTGCCGTTTCTCGTCAAGGAATCGCGCGGCGCCGCCGTCGTTACGATTGGCGCGTTAAGTATTTCGTTTTTAAGTTGGGGGACGGAGTTTTCAAACTCGTCGTTTAATCGATTTTTCCAAGATTTCATAACGATTCCTCCTTTAAAGTTACTTTTAGTTTTTCTACCGCCCGTTTGTATTTGGACGTTATCGTTCCTACGGGCGCTCCCGTGATTTGCGCTATTTCTTTATGTTTGTAACCCCACACGACGTGCAGTACGACTATTTGCTGTTCGTCGCTCGTGAGAGTTTTTTTCATAGCCGCCATAAGCGCGTTCTTCGTTTCGTAATCCGTCGAACAAGTCGCTTCGTCTTTAATCGCTTCCGACTTGAAGTTCTCGTATTTGGACTTTCGACGTATTTCGTTAAGAGCGGTGTTTTTCGCTATTTGCAAAATCCACGCCATACCGTTGCTGCCCCACGAATAACTCCCGATGTTTTGCTTGATTTTAAGATACGTCGTCTGCATCGCGTCTTCGCAATCGCTTTTGTCGTTAAAGTACGAAAAAAGGAACGCGTAAACACCGCGTCGGGTTTCTATATATAACCGCTCGAAGGCAGAATTATCCCCTTGCGATATCTTTTTAAGAGTTTCGTCGATTTCTCTTTTTTTCATTTCATATTCCCTTTCTCGCGACGTTTTATATCTCTTCACACATTAAACACCGCAAAACTCGTTTTTGTTGCGTCAAATCAAAAATCTTTTAAATCGCGGCGTTAACCCCGATTCGCCGTATTTTCCTTCGCCTGAAAACATTATAACATATATATAATAAAACTACCCGATTTTTTCGATTTTTTTAACAAAATCGTTTGACAAACCGCTTTTATTGTAATATACTAATAACAGTTGAACAATTATTCAACTGTTTCACAAAAAAGGAGAAAGGTTGCATGACGGACGAAAGAATAGAAGTGTGCGAATGCGAGCATACTCACGAACAGGTAGTCGAAAAGGTAAGGGCGATTATGCCCGACGAAGACGTTATATACGACGTGGCGGAACTGTTTAAAGTTTTCGGGGACAGCACGAGAACGAACATTTTAATGGCGTTGTTCGAGAGTGAAATGTGCGTTTGCGATATCGGGGAACTTCTCAATATGACGAAGTCGGCTATATCGCATCAATTGAGAATACTTCGTCAAAGCAAACTCGTCAAAGCGAGAAAGGCGGGCAAAGAAGTCTTTTATTCGCTGGCGGACGACCACGTTGTCAAAATATTCGAAATGGCGATAGAACACGTTAAAGAGTAAGGAGAGCATTATGAGAAAAGTAGTAAGAGTAAAGAATATGGACTGCGCGAACTGCGCGGCGGCGCTTGAAAGAGCGGTAGGCAAGATAAACGGAATATCTTTCGTAAACGTCAATTTCGTCGGCGAAAGAATGACGTTCGAGTACGACGAAAACAAAGCGGGCGTAGTCGACGAAGTTAAAAAAGTCGCCAAAAAACTCGAACCCGACTGGGAGATTATCGGGTTGTAAAAAAGGACGCAGGGCTTAACGGTATGAGCAAAAACAAGAAAAAAACGATAAGAATAAGCGTGTGCGTGGCGGCGTTTCTGATAGTGTTTATCGTCGGAAAATGCGTTAAGTACAACGTGTGGTTGTCGCTCGGGTTATACGCGGCGATATACGTTGTTTCCGCGTACGACGTGTTGTATAAAGCGGCAAGGAACATAACGCGCGGTAAAGTTTTCGACGAGAACTTTCTGATGACGATAGCGTCGCTCGGCGCGATAGTTTTGGGAATAGTCGAACGCAGCGGCGATTTTGCCGAAGCGGTCGCGGTAATACTTTTCTATCAGGTCGGCGAGTTGTTTCAGGACTACGCCGTCGGTAAATCGAGAAAATCCATTTCCGAATTGATGGACATTCGTCCCGATACGGCAAGAGTGTTAAGGGACGGCGTAAAGACGGAAGTGTATCCCGAAGAAGTTAAAATCGGCGAAAGCGTGTTCGTCGTCGCGGGCGAAAAGATACCCCTTGACGGCGTGGTGGTAAGCGGCCGCGGGAACCTTAACACGTGCGCTTTGACGGGCGAAAGCGCGCCCGTGTTCGTCAAAGAAGGGGACGAAGTGTTGAGCGGTACGGTCGCGCTCGACGGCAATCTTGAAATAAAGGTAGAAAAAGAGTTTTACGACAGCACCGTGTCTAAAATACTTGATATGGTCGAAAACGCGTCGGGCAAGAAAGCAAAAACGGAAAACTTTATATCTGCGTTCGCAAGGGTTTACACCCCGTTCGTCGTGTTTGCGGCGTTGGCGTTGGCGATTTTGCCTACCGTGATAATAGGATTTACGGGTAACGGCTGGCAATGGGCGGTCTGGACGAAACGCGCGTTGACGTTTTTGGTGGTCAGTTGTCCGTGCGCGCTCGTCATCAGCATACCTTTGGGATTTTTCGGCGGAATAGGCGGAGCGAGCGGTAAAGGTATTTTGATTAAAGGCGCGAACTATATAGAACGATTAAATAAAGTGAACGGCATATTCTTCGACAAAACGGGAACGCTTACTACGGGCGAGTTTTCCGTCGCGGGAGTTTACCCCGAAGAAAAACGGGAGGAAATATTAAAGTACGCCGCAGTGTGCGAAAACCGTTCTACTCACCCGATAGCGGTTGGAATAGTGAAAGCGTATAACGGCGAAATCCCCGATGGCTACGATATAACGGAAATCGCGGGTAAAGGCGTAAAAGCGGTAAAGGGCGGCGAGAGCGTTCTCGTCGGCAACGCCGAACTTTTAAAGTCCGAAAATATTGAGTTTGAAGCGGACGACAATGACAAAACGACGGTATACGTAGCGGTCGACGGCAAGTTCAAGGGGTATATCGAAGTCGCCGATACCGTTAAAAAAGACGCGAAAAGCACGATAGACGAACTCAAAAAACAAGGCGTTAAAGTCGAAATGCTTACGGGGGACAACGACCGCGCGGCAAAACGCGTTGCGGACGAACTCGGCATAGACGAATACCACGCGAAACTGCTTCCGCAGGACAAACTGAGAATAGTCGAAGACAAAATCGCGTCGAAAGGCAAAAACGACGTGTACGCATTCGTCGGGGACGGCATAAACGACGCGCCCGTTCTGATGAGAGCGGACGTCGGCATTTCTATGGGCGGAGTCGGCAGCGACAGCGCGATAGAAGCGAGCGACGTCGTTTTGATGCACGACGATCTCGGCGATATAGTCAAGGCGAAAAAGATAGCGAAAAAGACGATGAGAATAGTCGTCGAAAACATCGTGTTCGCGCTCGGAGTAAAAGCGGCGGTGCTGATATTGAGCGCGCTCGGTATCACGGGAATGTGGCTTGCAGTATTCGCCGACGTAGGCGTAGCGGTGCTTGCGATACTCAATTCGATGCGAGCGTTGAGAAACAGATAACCCCGAAGCGAACGGATTTTAACGCAAGTCGTAGAAAAAATATTGTTAAGCGTTAGGGTTTTATAACGATTTTTACCGCTCGTTAAGGCGATAAGACAAAAAGCCGACGCCCCGCCCGCATTTTGCGGGCGGGGCGTTCGCGCGACGGGTAAAAACTGAAATTAAACTTTATTCGTCGTTTGAACAAGCGGGCGGGACGCCGTGAACAAGGCGGTTAAATCAAGGGCAAGTCCCCCGACGGCAAAAAGGTTGCCGTTGGGGGACGATTTTTGTGTTAAAACGTAGCGTTTTGTCGAAAAAAATGATATAATATAACAGTTGCGTGGTATTATATTCCGCGCTGAATCGGGAGATTAACGTGGACAAAAAGTATAAAAGGACGATTGCGTCCTGTTCGTTCGGATATATAGTAGAATCTATCGTGTGCAGTTTTTTGCCGTTGCTGTTCGTTTATTTTCAAACTGAATTGAACGTTCCGTTAAGCAAAATAACGTTATTGATAACGATAAACTTCGTCGTTCAGTTACTGACGGATTTGTCGTCCGCTCTTTTCGTGGACAAAATAGGCAGAAAAGTGTCCGTGATTTTAGCCGACTCGTTGGCTTCGCTCGGAATCGTGTCGTTGATAGTTTTGCCCAAACTTTTCGGGGACGTTTTTGCGGGGTTGCTCGTCGCCGTTATAATTTCGGCGATAGGCGGCGGACTTATGGAAGTGCTTATCAGCCCTATCGTAGAGTCCTGCCCGACGGAACACAAGTCTAAAACGATGAGTTTCATGCACGCCTTTTTCGGTATAGGGCAAGTCGTCGTAATCGTGTTTTCCACGCTGTTTTTCTTGTGGTTCGGCATAGAAAAATGGTGGATAATCGCCATCGTCTGGGCGTTGGTGCCGTTGAGCAACGTAGTAATGTTCGTCTTTTCGCCCGTCGACGAGCCGACGAAAGAAGAAAAAAGCGTCGGCCATACTATGACGGTGTTCAAAAATTACAGGTTCTGGATTTTCTTTATAATGATGGTTTGCGCGGGGGCAAGCGAAGTCGCCGTAAGTCAATGGGCGAGCAATTTCGCCGAAACGGGGCTTAAAGTCGACAAATGGCTGGGCGATCTTTTAGGGCCTACGCTGTTCGCGTTGTGTATGGTCGTTTCAAGGCTCGTTTACGGTAAGATAGGCGACAAAATCGATTTGGATTTATTTATGAAAATATCCGCCGCGCTATGCGTGGCTTCCTATCTTTTGATAGGGCTGGTAGACGCGCCCGCGGCAGGGTTTGTCGGTACGTCGATTTGCGGATTTTCGGTCGGAATAATGTGGCCGGGAACGTTTTCCAAATCGGCGAAAGAACTAGGCGGGGTATCGACCGCCGAATACGCGTTTTTGGCGCTCGGCGGAGATATGGGGTGCGCGCTCGGACCGACTCTTGTAGGGCTGGTCAGCGCGAAATTAGACGGCAGTTTAAGGTTGGGAATACTTTGCGGTATAATTTTCCCCGCGATATTGCTTATATTGTTGTTTTTCAAACCGAAAAAAGAACAGAGCGAACGAGCGGTAAATTAAAGACTTGACAAAACGTAAAAAAAGTGTATAATACTATGGTGGTAAAATAAAGGAGAAACGGTTATGAAATACGACGTTGTTATAATAGGCGCGGGACCGGGCGGTATATTCACCGCTTACGAACTTTTGAAAAGCGGTAAAAACATATCGATCGCTATGATAGAAGCGGGCAACCCGCTCGAAAAGAGAAAATGCCCGATAGACGGGGTTAAGGTTACGTCTTGCATGCACTGTAAAACGTGCGCCATAATGAACGGTTTCGGCGGAGCGGGGGCTTTCTCGGACGGTAAATACAACATCACTAACCAGTTCGGCGGCAACCTTCACGAGTTCATCGGCAAACAGCAAGCGATAGACCTTATGAAATACGTCGACGAAATAAATATGGAAAACGGCGGCGAAGGGACTAAACTCTACACGACCGCGAACACGGAAATAAAAACGCTTTGTCTGCAAAACAAACTGCATTTGTTAGACGCTTCCGTCCGCCATCTCGGTACGGACAAAAACTACGTCGTTTTGCAAAACATTTACAATATGTTAAAGGATAAAGTCGATTTCTATTTCAACGAACCCGTCAACGACGTTACCGTTAAAGACGGCGCGTACGACGTTCATACGGGCAAACGCGATTTTGAATGTAAAAAACTCGTTATTTCGGTAGGGCGTTCGGGCAGTTCGTGGATAGAAAAAGTATGTTCGCATCTCGGCATAAAAACTCTTTCCAACAGAGTCGACATAGGCGTAAGAGTCGAACTTCCCGCGGTTATATTCAAACATCTGACGGACGAACTTTACGAAAGTAAGATAGTATATCAAACGGAAAAATACGGCGACAAGGTAAGAACGTTCTGTATGAATCCCAACGGCGCGGTCGTTACCGAGAACACCAACGGCATTATCACCGTTAACGGGCACTCGTACGAAGACCCGTCCAAGCACACGGAAAACACCAACTTCGCGCTTTTGGTTTCCAAACATTTCACCGAACCGTTCAACGACAGCAACGCTTACGCCGAAAGCATCGCAAGGCTTTCCAACATGCTCGGCGGTGGTATCATAGTACAACGTTTCGGCGACCTTATCAGGGGCAGAAGAAGTACGGTATCGAGAGTAAGGGAAAGTTTCATCACGCCGACGTTGACGGCAACGCCGGGCGACCTTAGTCTTGTAATACCCAAACGTATTTTGGACGGTATCATCGAAATGATTTACGCGCTCGACAAAATCGCGCCGGGTACGGCTAACGACGACACGCTTTTGTACGGCGTGGAAGTCAAGTTCTATAACATGCAGGTAGAAACGGACAACGATTTGCAAACGCACCTTAAAGGACTGTACGTTATCGGCGATTGCAGCGGGGTTACTCATTCTCTTTCGCACGCTTCGGCAAGCGGAGTTTACGTCGCGAGAAAAATCGCGGGGGAGTTTTAACGTATAATGGCTAAATATTATATAGGCATAGATCTCGGCGGTACGTTCGTAAAAGGCGGTTTAGTCGACGAACGGGGCAATGTTTTGTATTCGGCGAAAGTTCCTACCGAGCGCGAACTCGGTATCGACAAAGTCGTCGAAAACATATCGAATCTCGCGTTGAGTATCGTTAAAGAAACGGGCGTCGACAAAAAGGACGTAGCGGGAACGGGTATGGGCGTACCCGGCTCGATAGACAGTAAAAACGGCGTCGTCGTGTACTCGAACAATTTCGGGTTAAGGAATTATCCTATCGCCGAAAAAATCAAAGAGAGAACGGGACTTCCTATAAAGATAGCGAACGACGCCAACGTCGCGGCGCTCGGCGAAGCAAAGTTCGGCAGCGGCAAAGAATATAAAACGACGGTAATGCTGACGCTCGGCACGGGCGTAGGCGGCGGAATAATAGTCGACGGCAAACTGTTTGAAGGCAATATGTCGCAAGGGGCGGAACTCGGACACGTCGTTATAGAAAAGAACGGCGAAGAATGTAGTTGCGGAAACAAAGGGTGTTTGGAAGCGTACGCGTCGGCAACCGCTCTGATACGCGACACGAAACGCGCGATGATTGAACATAAAGACAGTTTAATGAACGAAGTACCCCTTGATAAAGTTGACGGAAAAACGTGTTTCGATTATATGGGCAAAGACGTTTACGCAAAGCGGGTAGTCGAAGAATATATCGAAAATCTTGCGATAGGTATAACTAATTTCGCGAACATTTTCAGACCGGAAGCGATAATTTTAGGCGGCGGCGTATGCGCGCAGGGAGACGTTTTAGTCAAACCGTTGCAAAAATACGTCGATGAACACGTTTACGCGGGCGTTATGGGACCGAACGTAAAAGTCATAACGGCTACGTTGAAAAACAGCGCGGGAACGCTCGGCGCGGCGGCGTTGTTTATGGAATAACGGCAAACGCCCGAACCGAACAAAAACGAAATAACGATAAAATGCGGGGTTGATGAAAATCGCCCCGTAATTTTTTAAAATAATACTTTTAAATTACGCCGTCGCTTGAAAAAGAGTCGGGGTTGTGTTATAATGAAATATATGGAAAAAGAAATATTGATTGCAAAAAGAGTTGACAAAAAGATTTATCGCGAAGGCGACAAACTGATTAAACTGTTCGATAGAAATTATTCCAAGTCGGCGGTTTTGAACGAAGCCCTTAATCAGTCCCGTGTGGAAGAAACGGGGCTTAATATCCCTAAGATTGACGAAGTTAAGTTGGTCGACGGCAAATGGGCTATCGTAATGGATTATATCGAAGGGGAAACGCTTGCCGATAAGATTGAAAAAAATCCCGCCGATACGAAATCGATAATGTCCGATTTCATAGACCTTCATTTGCTCGTACATTCCAAAAAATGTACGCTTCTTACGAAATACAAGGACAAAATGATAACCAAAATAATGAACTGCGAACTAGACGCGTCTACTCGGTACGATTTGTCGATTTGCATGAACTCGATGCCTATGCACAACCATTTGTGCCACGGCGATTTCATTCCGTCGAATATCGTAATAACGAAAGACGGAACGCCTTATATTCTGGACTGGGCTCACGCGAGTCAGGGTAATGCTACGGCGGACGCGGCGAAGACGTATCTTTTGTTGATGATGGACAAACGCGAAGATTTGGCTAACGAATACGTTGAACAGTTTTTGAACAAGACGGGGTTTAACAAAGAATACATAAAAGCGTGGATTCCGCTCGTTTCGGCGGCGCAACTGTTGACCGCCACCCCCGAAAAAAAGATTTTTTTAATGTCGGTGATAAATAAATATTATGAATCATAAGTTCGATACGAAAGTACAAGTAATTAAATATAAAGTTTTAAGAGAAGTGGCAAGGCTCGCGTTTGAAGACCAACTTTTGGAAAACATAACGGACATACCGCAGTTTTTGACGCCGGGGACGACTCCCACGATGCGTTGTTGCGTGTACAAAGAACGCGCCATTTTAAACGAGAGAGTAAAACTTGCCGTCGGCGGAAACAGATATAACCGTAAAGTCATACAGGTTATCAATATCGCGTGCGAAGACTGTCCTACGGGCGGGTACGAAGTATCCCCGTCGTGCAGGGGGTGTCTTGCTCACAGATGCGCCGAAGCGTGTCGGGTGGGCGCGATTACGTTCGGAGCCGACCAAAGGGCTACTATCGACAAAACAAAATGCGTAGAGTGCGGTATGTGCGCAAAGGCTTGCCCTTATCACGCCATAATGAACTATAAACGTCCTTGCGAAACGAGTTGTCGTGTAAAAGCGATAAGCATGGGCGAAAGCAAAGAAGCGAAAATCAATTACGACAAATGCGTGTCGTGCGGGGCGTGCGTGTACGCGTGTCCGTTCGGCGCGATTACGGACAGGTCGTATATACTCGACGTTATAGATTTTATAAAAAACAAAAACAAAGGGTACAAAATAAACGCGCTCGTCGCTCCGTCAATCGCGGGGCAGTTCCGTTATGCCAAGTTAGGTCAGGTGTTTACGGCTATTAAACTTTTGGGTTTCGACGAATTGTACGAAGTCGCTACGGGGGCGGATATGGTCGCCCTTGCGGAAAGGAAAGAACTCGAAGAAAAAGGATTTTTAACGAGTTCGTGTTGTCCCGCGTTCGTCAGTTATATAGAAAAAGAGTTTCCTAATCTCAAAGAACATATTTCGTCCAACCTTTCGCCCGCGGGGACTTTGGGCAAGTATCTCAAAGACCGCGATCCCGATTGCAAAAATATTTTCATAGGACCGTGCACGGCGAAAAAGAACGAGTTCCAGAAAGAAGAATATCACGGCATTATCGACAGCGTTATCACGTTTGAAGAGTTGCAGGCGCTTATCGACAGCAAGAACGTACCCGTCAACGATTTGGCAGAATCGGAAATCAAAAACGCTTCTTACTACGGGCGGATATTCGCGCGTAGCGGCGGACTTACCGAAAGCGTGCTGCAAGCGGCGAAAGAAAGCGGTTCGGATTTTGAAATAAAACCCGTTATATGTAACGGTATGGACGAATGTCGTATCGCGTTGATGAAAGCGAGCAAAGGCGTTTTAAACGGCAACTTTATCGAAGGTATGGCTTGCGTAGGCGGTTGTATCGGCGGGGCGGGTTGCTTGTCTCACGAAGAAAAAAGCGTGCTTGAAACGGAAAAGTACGGCAAACTGTCCGATAAACAAACGATAACCGAAAGCGTCGACAGTTTAAAATAACTTGTTTGTCGACGGAAAATCCATAAATCACGACCGATTGCAAAAACGCAATCGGTTTTCGTTTATCAAAAGGTTTTCGGTAGCGAAAAAGAGTTTTTCGGGGTATAATCCGCCAAAAACGTGGCGGCGCGAGTTCTTTTTGGCATAAAAAGGCAAAAACAGGCGTAAACTTATATATAGGAATACGGGGTAGTTTATGCAACAAAATCAAGACAATCAGAAAGACACGAGAAAAATCGTTCTCGACTGCGGAAAATATTTGACGCTTACGGGGATAGAGAGCGTGAACGCGTTTTCGCCCGAGTCGCTTAAACTGACGACCGCAGGTAACAAACTGTTCGTTACGGGCAACCAAATCAAAATCATTTCGTTCAACAAGGCGACGGGAAGTCTGAGCGCCGAAGGGGAAATTATTTCCATACGGTACGGCGAAAGAAAAACGCCGTTTTTTAAAAGGTTGTTCGGGTAATGTACGATAATTACCTGCAATTTTATGTTTTTTCGGTATGCTCGGCGGTCGGAGTCGTCGTGGCGGCGTTGTACGAGCCTATCGCTTTTTTAAAATCGAAACGTAATAATTTCAAGATATGGATAGCGCCCGATTTCGTCTATTCGGTTTTTGCGTGTTTTTTATTTTTGGCGGTTGCGTACCTGTTCGATTTTCCCGATTTCAGGGGATATATGCTTCTCGGAGTAGGGGTAGGAATAATTGCCGAGAACAAAAGTTTGCATTATTACTTGCATAAATCGAAAAAAAGGTATATAATAAGAAAAAATATTAAATCGAGCGAGAAGGATTATGCAACAAAATAATGAAGTTCAGAATCTCGAACAGGAAGAAACCTTAACTCCAGAAACGGCTGATTTTGAAAACGAAAAGAAAAAGAGAATATTCGTCGCGTCGGTCGCAACGGGCGTAGTGTTGTTGGTGTTGCTCCTTTTGATTATGTGCTATCAGATTATCGGCGTATGTTCAAAAAAACGCGAACTCGACAAACTCAATACCAAAATCGAAAAACTGACTAAGGAAAAAGAAGAAACGGAAGACGAAATAGCCGTCTGGCTGACTAAATGGAAACTCGAAAGGGAAGCGAGAAAACTCGGTTACTACTATCCCGGCGAGAAAATCGGCACGGAGGACGGAAAGTGAAAATAGCGGCGTTCGACGTAGGCTCGAACTCCGTCAGGTTGCTTTTGGCAAAAGACGGGGTAAAAGTTTTAAAAACTTCAAAAGTTACGAAACTTGCCGAAAATCTCGACGCTACGGGGACTCTTTCCGATAACGCGGTTGAGCGCACGCTTTGCGCTCTTTTGTCTTTTTATCGCAAAGCCGCAGACTTCGGCGTCGCGGAGTTTTACGCGTTCGCGACCGAAGCGATGAGAAAAGCGAAAAATCCCGAATCTTTAATAGCGCCGTTCAAACGCGAAACGGGCGTAACCATTAACGTCATAAGCGGCGAAAAGGAAGCGGATTTGGGGCTTAAAGGCGCGCTTAAAGGCAAAGACGGCGGGCTTATCGATCTCGGCGGAGCAAGTTTGGAACTGACCGTGCAAAAGGGCGGCGAAGTCGTGTATTCCAAAAGTTTGCCGATAGGAATAGTGAGAGTCAAAAACTTTATCGAAAGCGGACGTGGAGAGGTGAAAGACTATATCCGCGAAATATTGAAAGGGTTTTCGGACGCGCCCGAAACGGACGAGTTTACGATGATAGGCGGGACAGCGACGCATCTTTGCGCGATAGATTCGGGGCTTTCTCCTTACGATCCCGACAAAGTGAACGGATACGTTTTAACGAAAGAAAAGTTGGACGAGTTCGCGGATACCTTTTCAAAACTTACCGTTTCGGAAATAGCGAACCTGAAAGGCGCGACGGCAGACAGGGCGGACACCGTGTACGGGGGCGCGCTCGTGTTGAGTTTGCTGTGCGAAACGCTTAAAATCAGAAAAGCAACCGTCAGCGAAGACGATAACCTTGACGGATTTTTATATTATTTAACGGAGGATAACAAATGAGTTCAAGGACAAAAAATCTTATATACAACGTTATAACGTTCGCGCTTACGATAGGGCTCGTGATACTTGCCGCGATGCTTTCCACCAAGACGACGGACTACGATAACCCCGACAGATTTTTGATAATCGTATACTTTTTATGCGGAGCGATAGCGGCGGGAATAATTCACGTCGTCGTTCACGAACTCGGGCATCTGATTGCCGGAAAGAGAAACAAATTCGCGCTTTTGTCGATAAGATTTTTCTGTTTCGAGTTTAAAAAAGTCGACGGAAAAACCAAGTTTTGTTTTTCGGGTAATCTGAGCACTGCGGGCGAAACGATTATGGTACCCGTAGGCGCGGAAAACGTCAAAAAAAGATATTCGAGCGTCGCTTTCGGCGGTATACTCGCTTCGACGATATTAGGAGCGGTAGGCATTGCGGGAATGGCTGTCGTAACTTTTCTTCCGTTAGTCGGATACGCGTTCACTTCGATGATACTCCCGATAACGATATACAACCTTTTGTCCAACGCGTTGCCCATGTCGGTCGACGGCACTCTTAACGACGGCGCGGTGGTAGACGGAGCAAGAAAAAACGACGATGCCGTAACGGTATCCGCTAAAATGCTCGAAGTCGAATCGGAACTTTACGCGGGCAAAACGTACAAGGACATCGACCCCGACGTCTTGTTCGACGTGCCGCAACTCCCCGAAGACGATTTCGCGTTTATAGTTCTTCTCACCAACAGATACAATTACTATCTCGATAAAGAAGATTACGAAAACGCCCTTAAAACTTCGGGCAGAATATATTCCCTTCTCGACCGTTTGCCGAAAGGCGCGCAACGCGAATTAAAGAAAAACCTTTTGTACGACGCGTGCGCATTAAAACTCAACGAAGACGAAGCGGATGACTTGACGGCGGAACTCGAAAAAACGCTCAACAAAGATAATTCCGCAACGGGTTTGCGTATTAAGGCGGCGTACCTTCTGTACGTTTTGAAAGACTACGAAAAAGCGGAAAAGTTTATCAGAAAAGGCGTTAAAGTAGCGGAAAGAGAACAAATAAAAGGCGTGGGATTGTTTGAAAAATCTTTACTCGAAAGAATGAAGAAGGATTTACCGACCGTTCAAACCGCAGAAGGCTGAAAAACGGCGAAAAACGGAACAATCTAAAAACGCGATAAACATATCGAAAAACGGCAGAAACGGGCTTGTAAGCGAGAAAAACGGCTTACAAGCCTGTTTTATTACAAAAAACTCAAAAAAGTTTGCCAAAATCGTAGCGCGGAAAGGAAAAATGTGGTATAATTGTTTCATATAACTCTTTACATATATAAATATATGTAAAAACTTTTAAGGAGAAATTATGTCAGATTTAGCCAAGGTTACCGCAAATTACGGTGAAAGTCAAATTCAGGTTCTCGAAGGGTTGGATCCCGTTCGTAAAAGACCGGGAATGTATATCGGCTCGACGGATGAAAGGGGGCTTCATCATCTTGTTCAGGAAATAGTCGACAACTCTATCGACGAAGCTTTGTCGGGCTACTGCACGGTTATAACGGTTACCGTCAACGCCGACGGTTCCTGTACCGTAACGGATAACGGAAGGGGTATTCCCACCGCCATTCACCACACCGAAAAAGTTTCGGCGGTACAAGTAGTTTTAACCAAACTTCACGCCGGCGGAAAGTTCGGCAACGGCGGGTATAAGATTTCGGGCGGGTTGCACGGAGTAGGTTTGTCCGTTGTCAACGCGCTTTCCGAATGGTTACAGGTAGACGTTTACCAGAACGGCAAACATTACTACCAACTTTACCGAAGGGGTATTCCGCAAGAAGAACTTAAAGTCGTAGGCGACTCGGACACAACGGGTACGAGCGTTACGTTTATGCCCGACGCGGAGATTTTTGAAACGACGGTGTTCAATTACGACAATATTAAAGTAAGATTGCGCGAACTCGCGTATCTTAACAAGGGACTCAGAATAATACTCGAAGACAAGCGTGAAGGCAAGGCGCAAAAACACGAGTTTATGTACGAAGGCGGCATAGTGCATTTCGTCGACGACCTTAACAAAAATAAAGACACTCTTTTCCCGACGCCTTTCTATTTCGACCAAAGGGACGGGGATTCGGAGATAGAAGTCGCTATTCAGTACAACGACTCTTTCTCGGAAACGATTTTCGCTTTCGCGAACAACATCAACACGGAAGAAGGCGGAACGCACCTTGACGGGTTTAAAAGCGCGATATCGAAAGTTATAATAGAATCGGGTAAAAAGCATAACCTTCTGAAAGGGGACGAAAAACTTTCGGGCGAAGACGTAAGAGAAGGCATCACGGCGGTACTTTCCGTCAAACTTCCCGAACCGCAATTCGAAGGACAAACCAAAACGAAACTCGGCAACAGCGAGATGAGAACGCTTATGCACCGAATGATTTGCGACAAGTTCGGCGATTTCCTTGAAGAGAATCCGAGCGCGGCGAAAGACCTTATAATGAAATGTCTTACCGCTCAAAAAGCGAGAGAAGCGGCGCGTCAGGCAAGAGAAAACACGAGAAGAAAAGGCGCGCTCGAAAGCACGACGTTACCGGGCAAACTTGCCGATTGCAGCGAAAAGAATCCCGAGTATTGCGAAATATTCCTTGTCGAAGGAGATTCGGCAGGCGGTACCGCGAAACAAGGCAGGGACAGACGCTTTCAGGCGATATTGCCGTTAAGAGGTAAGATACTCAACGTCGAAAAGACAAGACAAAACAGAGTGCTTGAAAACGAAGAAATAAAAGCGATGATAACGGCTTTCGGCGGCGGAATATTCGAGAACTTCGACGAGGGCAAGTTAAGATACGACAGAATTATATGTATGACGGACGCCGACGTAGACGGCAGCCACATAAGAACGCTTTTACTTACTTTCTTTTTCAGATATATGCGCCCGCTCGTCGAACACGGACACGTATATATCGCTCAACCGCCTTTATATAAAGCGTCGAAAGGCAAAGTCGACAAATACTTTTATTCGGACGACGAATTAAGGGAGTATCTGGATCAGGCGGGTAAGTGCGAAGTACAACGCTACAAAGGTTTGGGCGAAATGAGTACGCAACAACTTTGGGAAACGACTATGAATCCCGAAACGAGAACTTTGGTAAGGGTTACCGTTCAGGACGCGGTCGAAGCGGACGCGATGTTCAGTTTATTGATGGGCGAACAACCCGAAAGAAGAAGAGAGTTCATCGAACAAAACGCAAAACTCGTCGGCGAGTTGGACGTATAAGGAGAGATTATGGCAAGAAAAGAATCTGCCCCCGAACTTACGGCGGCATTTAAAGATACGTTAAGCAAAACTAAACTTATCAACGTAGAAGTAGACGACGAACTCAGAAAATCGTTTATAGCCTACGCGATGGCGGTAAACGTTTCGAGAGCCATTCCCGACGTAAGAGACGGTATGAAACCCGTTCACAGAAGAATACTTTACGCTATGCACGAAATGGGACTCACGAGCGATAAGAGTTACAAAAAGTGCGCGAAAATCGTCGGTGAAGTTTTGGGTAAATACCACCCGCACGGCGATAGTTCGGTATACGACGCGTTGGTAAGACTCGCGCAGGATTTCTCGATAAACTTCCCGTTGGTAGACGGACACGGTAACTTCGGTTCGGTCGACGGAGATCCCCCCGCGGCGTACCGTTATACGGAAGCAAGGCTCGCGAAACTCGCGAACGAAATGCTTAAAGAAATAGATAAAAACACGGTTGATTTTTATCCCAACTTCGACGACACGGAAATGCAGCCCGTCGTTTTGCCGTCGAGGTTCCCCAACCTTTTGGTAAACGGTTCGGACGGTATCGCGGTAGGTATGGCGACGAACATTCCGCCCCATAACCTTGCGGAGTGTATCAACGGGTGTATCGCTTTGCTCGACAATCCCGACATAACGATAGAAGAACTTATGGAATATATTCCCGCCCCCGATTTTCCGACGGGCGCGCTGCTGTTGTACGGAAAAGGCATCAAAGACGCGTATATGACGGGTAAGGGCAACGTTAAGTTGAGAGCGAGAGCGGAAATAGAAGAATACGCAAACGGCACGAGATCGCGTATAATCGTTACCGAACTCCCGTATCAGGTAAACAAAGCGGAACTCGTCAAAGCGATAGCGGACGGCGTAAGGGATAAACGGCTCGAAGGCATAAGCGACGTCAAGGAAGAATCCGACAGGGACGGTATGAGAGTCGTCATCGAAGTCAAGAGAGACGCCGATCCGAGCATCGTACTCAACAATTTGTATAAACACACGTCGCTTGAAAAGAGCGACGGAATAAACCTTTTGGCGCTCGTAGACGGCGAACCCAAGGTACTCGATTTAAAGAGTATGCTTTATCAGTATCTGCGCCATCAGGAAGACGTTATCGTAAGGCGTACGAAATACGACCTTCAAAAAGCGGAAGAAAGAGAACATATCGTCAAAGGGCTTGTTATCGCGCTTGCGTCGATTGACGAAGTTATCGATATAATCAAGCATTCGGCAGACAAAGACTCGGCTTGTAAATCGCTTGCCGAAAAGTTCCTTTTGGACACCTTGCAGGCGAACGCGATTCTCGAAATGAAATTGCAACGTCTTACTTCTTTGGAAGTCGAAAAACTCAAAGCGGAACTTCTCGAACTCGAAGGGAAAATCGCCGATTACAAAGACATTCTCGCAAACGAATCGAGAGTTAAGGAAATTATAAGAAACGACCTTACGGAGATAAGAGATAAGTATCCCAGCCCCAGAAAGACGGAGATTACTTACGACTATACAAACCTTGACATAGCGGACCTTATCGAGGAAGAAGACGTCGTTATCAGTATGACGCATTTAGGGTATATCAAACGTCAGCCCATAGCGGAATACAAATCGCAAAGACGCGGCGGCAGAGGCATTACGGCGCATAAATCGAGAGAAGACGACTTTATCGAAAACATGTTCGTATCTTCTACTCACACCAAGATTTTGTTCTTTACCAACTTAGGTAAGGTTTACAAGATTATGGGCTATGAGATACCCGAAGCGCAGCGCACGGCGAAAGGCAGGGCGGTAGTCAACTTGTTGCAACTCCAACAAGGCGAAAGAGTACAGGCGATGCTCCCCGTCGAAAAGGACGGCGACGCTATGTATATCGCCATCGCAACCAAAAAAGGACTTATCAAAAAGACGGCGTTGTCCGAGTTCGAGAGCATAAGAAAAGTCGGCAAGATAGCGATATCGATAACGGAAGGCGACGAAGTTATTTCGGCTGACTTTACGACCGGCGACGACGAATTCCTGCTTGCTTCCTACGAAGGAAAGTGCATAAGATTCAGCGAAAGGGACGTAAGAGCGACGGGCAGAGATACGCAGGGCGTAAGGGGTATCGAACTCAACGAAAACGACAGACTCGTCGATATGACGGTACTCAATCACGACAAACTCGTTCTGACGCTCAGCGAACAGGGATTCGGTAAAGTTTGCGACATAAGCGAATACAGATTGCAAAACCGCGGCGGTAAAGGTATCAAAGCGGGCGTGTTCACGTCAAAGACGGGCAATCTGGTCAACATGAAACTCGTTTCGCCCGAAACGGAAGATATAATGATAATCGCCGACAACGGTATTATAATAAGAATACACGCGGACGAGATAGTAAAAATCGGCAGAGATACGCTCGGCGTAAGAGTTATGAAGACTGCGGACGCCGGCAAGATAGTAGCGGTTGCCGTTGCGGGGCGTGAAGAAGACGAACCGGAAACGGAAGAAGACGCGGAAATCGCAGAACCCGAAGCGACGGAAAACGCGGACGGTGAGTCGAAATGATAAGCGAATACGACTTGATGCGGCTCAGCGAAACGGCTGACAGCGAAGGTTTCAGTCAGGAAGACGTACCCGATATGGTAACCGAAAAAGGGGTTATCAAATCGGGGGACGTTACGATTAAACCAAAAAAGAAAAAAAACGACGACAGGGCGAAATATCTTCGCGAGAAAGAGAAATATTTAGCGTTCTACGACGATTTGAAGTTTACGCCCAAAGACGACTGGTAAAAAGGTGATATTATGGAAAAAGAAAAAAAGAGTAAAGAAGAACTTTTAAAAGAACAATTATTTTACGTTAAGAAAAAGGCGTTCAAAGACGCGACGGACGGGTATAAAAAGGACGTGTTTGATTACGCGAAAGATTATATTTCGTTCCTGAACGACAGTAAAACCGAAAGGGAAGCGGTCGTTTCGGCTATCGCGCTTGCAGAAAAGGCGGGGTATACCGAATACAATTTAGGCGACGAATTGAAAGTCGGCGGAAAATATTATCTTAACAACAGGGGCAAGAGTCTGATAGCGTTTAAAATCGGCAAAAAAGATTTGGAGCAAGGCGTAAAGATTTGCGCGGCTCATATCGATTCGCCAAGACTCGACTTAAAGCAACACCCCCTTTACGAAAACGAAGATTTGGCGTATCTTAAACCGCACTATTACGGCGGTATAAGAAAATATCAATGGACTACAATTCCCCTTGCTTTGCACGGCGTTATCGTCAAGGCAAGCGGCGAAAAAGTAAACGTAGTCATCGGCGAAGACGACGACGATCCCGTATTTTGCATAACGGACTTGTTACCCCATCTTGCGAAAGATCAGTCGGCGTTACCGCTTGCGACGGCGTTCAGCGGCGAAGGGCTTAACCTTTTAGTCGGCAGCGAACCGTACGGCGACGTTAAAGACGGCGTTAAACTCAACGTTTTAAGGCTGTTGAACGAAAAATACGGCGTAACGGAAAGCGACCTTATATCGGCGGAGATAAGCGCCGTTCCCGCGGACAAAGCGAGAGATTTGGGACTTGACCGTTCTATGATATTAGGCTACGGACACGACGACAGAGTATGCGCGTATCCCGCTCTTACGGCGTTATTAGACGACGACGGCGACAACACGGTTATGACCGTTCTTGCCGACAAAGAAGAAATAGGCAGCGAAGGCGTAAGCGGCATGAGATGCAAACTTATGATAGACTTGCTCGGCGAAATTGCGAAAGCGTTCGGCAAAGACGTCGCGGTTATCAAATCGCGTTCGGCTTGTTTGTCGGCGGACGTTTCGGCGGGTTACGATCCTATGTACGCGGAAGTGTTTGAAAAGAACAACGCAGCAATAATGAACGCGGGCGTAGTTATGTGCAAGTTCACGGGCGCGCGCGGAAAAAGCGGGTCGAGCGACGCAAGCGCGGAGTTCGTCGGAGAAGTAAGAAGAACGTTTGACGAAGCGAACGTTTTGTGGCAGACGGCGGAACTCGGTAAGGTAGACGTAGGCGGCGGCGGTACCGTTGCTATGTATATAGCGGAACACAACATCGACACGGTAGATTTGGGCGTTCCCGTACTTTCGATGCACGCGCCGTTGGAAGTTGTAGCGAAAACGGATTTGTACGAAACATACAAGGCGTTTAAAGCGTTTATGAAAAAGTAAAAGGAAAATCATGCACGTAGAAGTATTGACGATAGAACAGGCCAAGGCGGTGTACGGAAAGGAAATGAAACGGGATTTCCCGTCCGAAGAACTGAAACCCTTTAAAAAAATAGAAAACCTTGTGTTGAACGGCAAATACGAATGTCTGGGGCTTTTCGACAACAGCCGTATGATAGCGTGCGCGTTCGCCGTGCAAAACTCGGACAGATGCGTGCTAATCGACTATTTAGACGTATTCGCAACGTATCGCCATAAGGGAACGGGCTCGGCTTTTTTAAAGATAATAAAAGAGCGTTACGGCAAATATAAAAGCATAATCGCAGAAGTCGAATCGCCCGACTACTATTCGGGCGACGCGAGATATTGCAAGGAAAAAAGAATAGATTTCTATCTTAAAAACGGGTTCGAGTTCACCGATTACAGCGCGGAAATGAACGGCGTACATCTTAAAATAATGGAATACCGCAATGAAGAACACGACCTTGACTTGCAGGCGGAACTGTACAATCTGTATTTTATACTGTACCCGCAATCGAAAGTCGGCACTAAAATCAAAGCGCATAAACTGAGCAAAGACTGATAAACCGCGATAACGCAGGGGGTGAAGGGATTTACACTGAACCCGCCTCGCGTCGCGTAAAACGGCAGATTTTACGGCAAAACGCCATAAAACTAATAGGAAAAGGGAAGCGAACGAGTCTTCCCTTTTTAAATAATACGAAAGCCCCGCGTCGCTTTAATCAAGGCGACGCGGGGCTGTTTGTTTTTTATAAAGACGAGTTTTTTCGTCGTTTTAAGTCGTCGCAGAGAGCGGCTAAACCGTCGTTATTCCCGACTTGTCGACACAAATCGACGAAAGTTACGACTTTTTGCCCGACGGTTTAACAAACCCTTTCGGCAAATCCGCCGTTACTCTTAAAAGCAAAAGTAACGCGATTATTTGTCCAGATGGACGTCGAGTTGGGGCAGGGGAACGGAAACGCCGTTCTCGTCCAACGCCTTTTTAACGTTTTCGTTCATATCGAACGTAACCGTCCAGTAATCTTCTTTTTTGCACCATACGGCGGTGAATACGTTCATACCGTTATCTACGTATTCGTTTACGCGAACAAGCGGGGCGGGGTCCGTCAGTATCAACGGGTTTTGTTCCGCTACGCGACGTATTATGCCTTTTACCTTTTCAAAATCTTCCGAGTAAGCGACGCAAAAGTTCAAATCGACTCTACGCGTGTCTTTCGCGGTATAGTTGATGATTTCCGTCGTGGAAAGTTTGCTGTTGGGAATATAAACGACTTTGTTGTCGCAAGTGCGTATTTTGGTGTTGCAGATGAAAATGTCTTCGACCGTGCCTTCGTACCCGTTCGCCGAGATGAAATCGCCGTCGCGGAAAGGGTGCGTTATCAGTAAAAGTATTCCGCCCGCCATGTTGGACAGCGTTCCGTTTATCGCAAGCCCGATACCTACGCCGAGCGAAGCTATTAACGCCGATACCGCCGACGTGTCTATTCCGAGATAGCCTATAAGCGCAAGCACGACGAGTATTTTCAAAATAACTTTCGTAACGTACGCAAGCGTTCTGTACACCGCGGGGTCTAGCCTTTTTTTGGTCAACAGACCTAATTTTTCGGGTTTCGTTCCTTTTTTCGCGATGGATTTGCTTATGCGGTTTATTATGATAAAAGAAATTACCAGAATAATTATCGAGATAAGCAGTTTAATGCCCGAATTAGTCAGCCAGTTCTGAACGTTTTCCCATATTTGTTGCCAGTCCATTATAAAACCTTCTTACGTTTTAATATTTTTCGTATTTACTGCCGCCGAAGTTTAATCAATATCTTTTGTCCGAATTGAATCGCCATATAAGGTATACCGAAGTTACCGCAATCGACGTTGCCAAAAGCATAAATATCAAAGTGTTTCTTAATGCGTTTTCGCCTTTTTTCGGGAACGCTTTGTTCGATACGTAACCGACTATTAAATCGCCGTCCTGTTCGAAGTGTACGAGTTTATACCCGTTTTCTTCGCCTAAAACCTTAACTTTCGTGTCTTGGCTTAAATAAGTTATCACCGTCGAACGGTCCGCCGCGTATACGGGCAGTTTTCCGTTTTTAACGCGAACGCTTTCGTAAGAATAATCTTTCAGCGCCAGGTCTTCCATAAGCGTTCCGCTCGTAAGCCCCGAATAAACGTAAGCGTAAATAGTTTTTCCGTTAAAGTCGTATGAAACGTACGAGAAGTTTCTGCCGTTGAAATCAACAGTTTTATGTACGGTCAGAATAGTGTTTTCCGTCAATATTTCCGCGCCCGTCAAAAATACGGGGGAAGATTTGTTGTCCCATACGGTGGGGTCGTCGAGTGTCGGTACGCTGAACAGCATGGGATAGTTGTAAACGCCCGCAGTCGTTATCGTGTACACTTTGGTTATGGTGGCGTCTTTAAACGGCGAATCCATAACGACGGAGTTTGATTTTTTGACGAAACAAGCCGTTTTTCCGAGCAATATGTCGAAAAGTTCCGTTTCGCCTATTTTGATATACGCCGCCGAGCCGTCGTACGTTTCGTAACCGATATAGTTAAAAGTGGGAGCGTCGAGTTTAAACACGTCGAAGTTGAAAACTTTCGTACCCGCTTTAAGAGTGTAAAAAGTTACGTCGTCGGACGCCGAGTCGCCGGTTAGCGAAAGGGATTCGGGTATCTTGACGTTCGTCGCGCAGGATATGACTATGGGGGCTTTCGCCACGAGTCCTTTGCCCGCGAACGAGAAATACGCGTCCATACTGTAATAGTCTACCGCGACCGAGTTAGCCGAAAGCGTTTGCGGTAAGTTTTCGTTTACCGTTATGTCGTATTCCGTCAAACTTTCTTTGTCGCTCGTTAAAATCGCCAACTTGTTGTCGTATTTGAGTATGTAAAGGTTGCCCGACAAATCGACCTGAATCTTTTTAGCCGTGATGGATATTTGTTTGGTAGCGGTAGACACGCCGGTTGAATCGTAACAATAAATGTTCTGAGTCGTGCCGTTGTCCGTGTAAATATATATTTGCCCTTCGATGTCGACGGCGAGTTTCTTTGCGTTTTCGGTAACGGATATTTTCGTCGACTCTTCCGTCGTAAGCGTTTCTTCGCAATATTTGGCAACGTAGTCTACGTTGGTGTGTTTTAAAATATAGAAATGCCCGTCCGAGAAAGTTATATCGCAAATACTTATATTAGTTTCGTAGTTGTCGTAACGGTTAGAGCCGTGTATGAGTACGGGGCGTTTCGTCGCCAAATCGATAAACGCGAAACACGACGAGTTGGAAATCAACGCGTACTTGTCGCCTACGCACAGCGTGGTGGGGGTAAACGCAATGTCCGCCAAGTCGTTGAACCGAACGGAATCGACTATTTTGCCCTGTTTAATCGTCGATAACTTTTCCGTTTCGAGCGTGTACGTTACGCCGTTATGCGTCGACACGTCGAGAACGTTATATAATCTCGTTTTATAGTTTACTTCCGTCGCTATGCAAACGTCCGCGTATTCGTACGTTTTGACGTCGTAACCCTTGATGGCGTTTTCGGTTTTGTCCGTTACGAACAAAACGTCGTCTTTGGCGCAAAGCCCTTGCGGATTTTTCAAAACGCTGAAATCGGTAGACTCTTTATCCGCCGAAATTACGGTTTTCGCAATACCGCCGTTTACGAGTTCGACTGCCATAACGCTGCCGTTTTCTTCCCCGATTGCCGTAACGTACAACACGTTTTTGTATACGGTAACGTATTTGACGTTAGTCGCTATCGTGGCGGTGGGGGAAATGGTAAGGCTGAACGAGTCGTCCGCTTTAAGCGTCAATTCGTCCGTTTTGATGATAGTCGACCTTTTTATAACCGTGTTCGCGCTACCCGTCGCGAAATAATAAAGGTAGTCGCCGCCGATGAACGCGGCGGTTTTGTCGATAGTCGCCACCGTCGACGAGAACAGCGTTAAGTTCGACCTGTCGTAAACTCGTACTTGTCCGTTTTGGCTTACCGCAAGATAATTCTGACTTACCGCGAAATACGCGCAAGGTATTCCGAGATTCGTCGGCGTAGCGTCGGGCGTTGCGAAATCGAACGACCAAAGGTTAAGCCCGCTGTCCAAAAGGTACAGCGTGTCGCCTATCAGTTCGATTTGTTTGATTTCGTTCGCTTCTTCCCATAAAAATCCCTGACGGTTTTGCCCGAGCCACATATTTTCCTTTACGTCGTACACGGATATTCTTTCGCTTTCGGCAACGGCGAAATAATCGTTCGTCGAAGAAACGTCTATCGGCGAAGTCAACGCGTAGTATTCGAGATACGTCGCCGGCGAAGAAATGCCAAGCGTAACCTTGTCGCCGCCGTCGGCAAACGCGGGTTTTAAAACGAAAGGCGTCAATAACAATATCAACGCTGAAATGATAATCGCAATATTAAGTTTTACGTTTTTAATATGTTTCATAATACTCTTCGATATCGGTATAGTTATATCTAGTATAACAAAAAAAACTTTAAAAGTATATACTTTTAATCAATTTTTCCGTAGTTTTTCCAAATAAAAAATAAATACTACGCGTTTTTGTCATATTTTTTGTGTTACTATCTAAAAAGCAAAATAGTTTAGCACCTAAAAGAAGGCTTGTCAAGGTTTACCGACAGTTAAACAAAATTATTAAACTTTTTTTGATTTTGGTGTCGGTAACTCTTGAAAATCGCCGACGAGTGTGCTTTAATGAAAACGTCAAAGGGCGATAGTCCCGACGAAAACGAACGGGCGAACCCGCAAGCGGCAAGGTAACGATTTGTAAAAGACGAGGGATAAATCCCGCCGACGAAACAAACGAAATCCCGCCGACAAAGGGGAAAATAATCGCAAATAGCCGCGGTTAAGCCCGCGAACGAAAAGGGTGAAAATCCCGAAAAAACTATCAGGTTTAATTTACGTCCGACATATTCGTCGGGCTTTAAAAAACCTTAAAAATAAACATTTGTTTATTGCAAAAAGTACAGTAATTTTCTAGCAAAATCGATGTTTGAAAATTGAAGATTTTCGGCTTATAAGCAGCGGTAAAAAAGGAGGTGGTTATATGAAAAATTACGGTAAAGTTTTATTGTATTCGTATCCGAAACTAAACAAACTTCAAGACCAGTTAAGGGCGTTGGCGTTCGACAAGGCGATGGCGGGGTTTTATTCGGAGTACGATTGCGAAAGAATTGCAAACGATATAATAAGGCTCAACGACGCGAAAGAGATAATAGGAGAAACCAAAGAGAAAATGGACGAGGCGTTATCGGGGTTCACGGACGAAGAGTTGGAGTATTTCGAGTACCGTTATTTCAAAACCAGCGTGGTTAAACGGTTGCATCCGAAATCCGGCGACAGACAGTATTTCAGAATACAGCGACGGTTGTTTTTGAAGTTTATGGGGTACCTTGAACGGGCGGGGCTTACGGAAGCGTGGTTTGACGAAAACTGTCTTAAATTAAGGTATTTTGCCGATATGAGCGAGTTGTACGAAGAATCGAGATTATAATTCCGACTCGGATTTTCGTTTCTTTTGCGGTTTGATGAAAATTGACAACACGATAAGAAGGGCTGCCAGCGACACGAATATAATAATGAATATTTTAAGCGCGCTAAAATTGTCGACCGTCGTTTTCGCCTGTTCGGTTGCGTCGGGGGTTTTCCGTCCGTACTCGTTTACGGGTACGTCGAACGGGGCGAACTTGGTCGGCTCGGCGTATCCGAAAGTGTTTTCGTACCGTATGAAAAAGAGTTCGTTGCCGTATAGGTTCGCTCTGCCGAAATAGGTAAACGTCCTGCCCGCGAAAACGTTTCGTATAACTACCTGCATTTTGGCGTCCTGATATATTTGAAGGGCGGTAACGGAAGTTATTTTAAGTTGCAGGTAAGGGTTTTCAACGTCGCCTTGCGTGGAAGTAAGTTCGCTTTTTTTAACGAATCCGTCGATTAAAGGCACGCCCGATTCGTCGTATAAAAACGCTCTCGAAAACTCCGAATCCCCTTCGACCGTTTTGACGAAATAACTCGGCGGGAGTTCGAACACGGGGAGTATGCAGTTTGAATCTTCGTATATGTACACGCCTTCCGTTTCGGCTCGGCGGTAAACGGTTTCGTCCGCGTAGACGGGCGTAAACACGGGGTTCAGCGCGCAGATAACGAAAAATATAATGAATCGTTTCATAGAACAAATTGTAACTAATTTATAACGGGATATAAAGGGTAGATATGTCGAATGAAAATGAAGTTTGCCGAAAATCCGAAAGCGCGTTGACGCCGCTGCAAAAACAGGCGATAAAACGCATAATCGAAATACAATCCGAACTTAAACGACGCAAGAAGTGTTCTTACGCGTTGAAGAACTACAACTCGGGCGAAAAAGTGCATAAAAAACAACTTGCGTTCCACAAATGTCAAAAGCGTAACAGGTGGGTTTTCGGCGGAAACAGAAGCGGCAAAACGGAATGCGGGGCGGTGGAAAGCATATATATCGCGCTCGGCGTTCACCCGTACAGAGAAAACCGAAAAAACGTGTTCGGGTGGGTGGTTTCGTTAAGCAGAGAAGTGCAGCGCGACGTCGCTCAGAAAAAGATTTTGAAGTATTTGCCGAAAGACAAGATAATCGGAATCACTATGGTAGAAGGGAGTAAAGGTTCTCCCGAATACGGCGTTATCGACCAGATACGCGTTAAGAACGCGCTCGGCGGCGAGTCGGTTATCGGGTTTAAAAGTTGCGAAGAAGGAAGAGAGAAGTTTCAGGGCAGTTCGCTCGATTTCGTGTGGTTTGACGAAGAACCGCCGGAAGATATATATAAAGAATGTAAAATGCGGTTAATCGACAAGCGGGGGGATATGTTCGGCACGATGACGCCCTTAAAAGGTTTGACGTTCGTGTACGACGAGATATTTTTAAACGTCAAAAAAGACGACAACGTGTGGTACGAGTTTATCGAATGGGCGGACAACCCGTACTTAAACGAAGACGAAATAACCGAACTTACGAACAGTATGTCGAAAGACGAGTTGGAGATACGGCGGTACGGCAAGTTCAGGTCGGGTACGGGGTTGGTATATCCCGAGTTCGACGAAAGCGCGCACGTTATCGAGCCGTTCGATATTCCTTACGACTGGCAGGACAATATTTCAATCGACCCCGGTCTTAACAATCCGCTGTCCTGCCACTGGTACGCCGTCGATTACGACGGGAACGTATACGTCGTAGCCGAGCATTTCGAAGCGGGCAAAGACGTCGAATACCACGCGTCGAAAATAAAAGAGATTTCAAAACGGCTCGGTTGGAAAGCGGGGGCTAACGGGCGGCTGAACGCTTTGATAGATTCCGCCGCCGAACAGAAAACTCTTGCGTCGCCCCGCTCGGTTGCCGAGTTGTTTTACGACTACGGCATCAACGTAAACACGAAGGTAAATAAAGACCTTTTCACGGGGATACAGCGCGTAAAAGGGTATTTACGCGGCGTGAACGGTAAACCCAAACTGTATATATTCAAGACTTGTCCCACTATGATTTCCGAGTTTAAAAGTTACTGGTGGGGCGCGGGCGACCGACCTAAAAAAGTAGACGACCACGCGATGGACGAGTTGAGATATTATCTTATGACGAAGCCGGAGAACGCCCCCGTCGTCAAAAAAAGCGTTATCGAACTCGATAAAGAGAAAAGGTACAAACGGTTAAGGCGGGGCGGAAATACGTTTTTATAAGGAGGATTTAATTTGAAGTGCCGACGACAAAACTTGAAAAAGCCTTATTGAAAAGGGCTCTCGGATACGACGCGAAAGAAGTTATCGAAGAGTACGCGGAAGTGGACGGGGACGTGAAACTGTTAAAGCGAAAAGTAACGGTAAAGAACGTACCTCCCGACATTACGGCGATAAAGATGATAACGGACGGCGCGAAAGGGGTCGGGGAGTTGAGCGACGACGAGTTGGAAGAAGAAAAGCAAAAACTTCTTAAACTTTTAAAAGACAAGGAGAAATGAAATGGAGAAGGATAAAAAGAAGGAAGCCTTTGAAGCGGCGGAGAAGAAACGGCTCGAAAAGATAGCCGATTACGTTTTAAAGGAATACGAAAGACGGCGTGAAGAACGCAAATCGTACGAAGCGGAATGGAAACTGAACGCCGCGTATTACGAAGGGAAACAGTACCTTGACCTTACCGGGGATTACGATTTGGTGAACGTGGACGGCGGGTACGAATGGCAGTCAAGACGCGTGTATAACCACATCGCGCCCGTGATAGAATCGAAACTTGCGAAACTTTCGAGAGTACGCCCCGTAATAACGGTAACCCCCGTCGGCGACGACGCGAAAGACTACGATTCGGCGGCGGTTTGTAAAAAAGTGCTCGATTCCGCGTACGACAGACTTAATTTAAACGACGTTATCTTAAAGGTAACGGAATACAGCGAGATTTTCGGCACGGGGTTTTATAAGATTATATGGAACAACTCGGGCGGCGAAAAAATAAGCGCAGACGGACTCGAACAGGAAGTGCCTAAAACGGGCGATATAGAAGTGCAGGCGGTTATGCCGTTCGCGATTTACCCCGATTCCGTGTATAACGAAGACGTCAAAGACTGCAAATCGCTCATTCACGCGTCGGTTATGTCGCTTGAAGATATTGCGGGCGTATACGGCGCGGAAGTGCTATCGCAGGACGTCGCCCCCGTGTTCGCGAAAAACAAACGTGAAAAACTTTCGGACAGCGCGCTCGTTATAGAATATTACGAAACGCCCTGCGCAAGTTATCCCGACGGAAGAATGATAACGGTATGCGGCAAAAACGTGTTGTACGAAGGCAAGTTGCCTTTTATAAACGGCGACAACGAGAAAAGGGCTATTCCGTTCGTAAAACAAATATCCGTCAAGGAAGTGGGCAAGTTTTTCGGCTCGTCCGTCATAAAAAGGCTTATACCCGTTCAGCGCGCGTACAACGCCGTCAAAAACAGAAAACAAGAGTTTTTAAACAGGTTGTCGATGGGTGTGCTTGCGGTCGAAGACGGCTCCGTCGATACGGACGATTTGGCGGACGGCGGGTTGGAGCCGGGCAGAATAATCGTGTACAGACAAGGCTCGAACAAGCCCGAGATGATGAACGAAACGAGCGTTCCGCCCGAGTTTGAAAAGGAAGAAGAAAAACTGCTCAACGAGTTCAGCACGATAAGCGGCGTAAACGATTTGTCGGTCGACGGAATAAGCGCGAGCGCCGTTTCTGGTACCGCGCTCGAACTGATATTTTCGCAAGACAACGAGAGAATATCCCTTTACGCCGAAAATCTGAGAAAGGCGTTGCTCGAAACGTATAAACACATTCTGCGACTTTTCCGTCAGTTCGCGACGTTCGTCAGAAAAGGCGAGATAAAGAGCAAAAAAGGGGTTGAGATATTTTCTTTTTCGGGCGAAAATCTTAACACGGACAAGGTTGAGTTCGCGAGCGAAAACGAACTTTTATACACCCCCGCTCAAAGAAAAGCGATGATTTTGGAACTGTATTCGAGCGGGATTCTGGACAAAGATTCGAGGCTCGGCGACGAAACGAAAAGCAAACTGCTGGAACTTTTGGGGTATTCGGATCTTGACGAAGAAAAGGATTTAAAGGAAATGCACGTCGGAAAAGCGGAAGCGGAAAACGTCAAACTGCAAACGGCGGACGTCGACGCGGACGTACTCGACGACGACGAGATTCACGTCGACGCGCACGTCAGGTATTATCTTGCCGAGTACGAACGAATGGGAACGGACAAGACTCTTGCCGAAAGGTATATTCGGCATATAAGTCAACATAAAGAAAGAATTAAAAAAGAAAACGAATAAATAAAGGGAGGATACGTTATGGAAGTACAAGCAAATGAACAAGTCGTAACGGCAACGCAGGTCGCGGAAAGCGAAAAGGGGAATGAAGGCGTAAATGCGCAAACGTCCTCGTTTGGCAAGTTTAAAGACTTAAAGTCGCTTCTCGACGGGTACAATTCTTTGGAAGCGGAGTTTACAAGACGCTGTACGCGGATAAAAGAGTTGGAGGGAAAACTCGTTGCGATAAGCGAAAAGGACAAGGCGGCGGAAGCCGTTCCCGAAATCGCCCGCGCCGAGCAGAGCGGGAAAAGTTTTGACGGTTTATTTGGCGAACCGTTAAAAACGGACGCAAAATTCGTTAAGGACGGCGGAGTTTACGAAACCGTACCAGTAAAGCCAAAAAGTATAAAAGAAGCGGGAAGATTCGCTTCGCAAATGTTTTTATCAAATAAACAAGGAGATTAAATTATGGCAACGGTAACGTTAAGTCAGGCGGACAGCGCGTTAAAGAAATATTATCTTGACGCGGTAAAAGAACAATTAGACAAAAAAGCAGGGCCGTTTTATACGGCGATATCGAAAAACACGAACGACGTATACGGCAAAAACGTGGTAAAACTCGTTCAGGTAGGCGTAAACGGCGGAGTCGCCGCGGGGGCGGAAGACGGCGATTTGCCGACCGCGGGCCCCAACAAATACCTTGAATTCACAACGCCTTTGAAAAACCTTTACGGCAGCATCGAAATAAGCGACAAGGCGATAAGAGCGTCCAAAGACAATTCGGGCGCGGTCGTCAATTTGCTTAACGCCGAAATGGAAGGGCTTGTAAAATCGGCGAACTACAACTTTTCGAGAATGTTGTTCGGCGACGGAACGGGCACTCTCGCAACCGTCGTTTCCGCGTCCAACTCCGTCGTAACGGTCGACTCGGCGAGAAATCTGGAAGTCGGTATGCTTATCGACTTTAATATCTCGGGCAATACGAACTATCAGGGGTTGAAAATCACGGACGTCGACAAAACGGCGAACAAAATTACGATATTCGGCTCGACTTTTACGAGCGACGCGGTAGCGAAAGCGAAACTTACTCTTCATAACACCAACGGCGAACTTACGGGCTTAAACGCTATTTTCGCAACGTCGGGTTCTATCTACGGCGTAAGCAAATCCAACAAATATATGGTACCTTACGTCGAATCGTCGGTAGGCGCGCTTACCGAAGCGAAAATACAGGAAACCATCGACACTATCGAATTGCGTTCGGGTTCGCAAATCAATATGATTCTTTGCTCGTTCGACACGAGAAGAGCGATTAAAAAAGCGCTTGAAGCGAAAAACGTAATGATGCCCGCTATGGAACTTCAAGGGGGTTACACGGCGATAAGTTACAACGGTATTCCCGTCGTAGCGGACAGATTCTGCCCGCAAGGCTGTATTTATTTCATCAACACGGACGATTTCGAGTTGGTACAACTTTGCGACTGGGAATGGTTGCAAGGGGAAAACGGCGAAATACTGAAACAAATCCCCGGCAAAGCGATTTATACGGCAACGCTCGTAAAATACGCGGAACTTATTTGCACCAGACCGAGCGGTCAAGGACTTTTGCAAGGCGTAACGGGCTGATAAAGCCGTTGCGGGCAAGTTAAAGTTTGTCCGACGGGGTTTTAAGGACGCTTCCGGCGGGGTTGTTCCCGTCGGGAACGTCTTAGCAAAACGAAAAGGAGAACAAAATGAAAATTAAAGACATCGTGTTAAAGTCGTTGACTTTCGTTGGGCTCGACGATTTGGTCGACGGCGTAAAAACGGCAACGTCGACGACTTCCGCAGTCGAACCCGTAGAGAAACTCGTCAGGGTTTGCGAAAACGTGTTGTGCGAAATTGCCGAAGGGTACGTTCCGCTTATAACGAGAGAACCTGCCGCCCCGTCGAACGGCAAAATAAAGTACGGCGCATTGTCCCAGGACGTAGCCAAAATAACGGGCGTATTCGATTTAAACGGCATACCCGTCGACTATACGCTCGAAATTGACGGTATCCGCGTAGCCACGCAGTCGTCCGTTTTCGTGGAGTACAGATACTACCCGAAGAGTTACGATTTAAACAGCGAAATAATTTTCGACGGATGCGCCGTTTCGGCAAAAACCGTCGCGTACGGAGTAGCCGCCGACTACTTTACCGCCGACGGGGACTACGCCCTTGCAAACGTGTGGAATAAAAAGTTTTACGAGTCTTTGAGCGCGCAACTGAGAAGAAAGGGGCTTAAACTCAAAGCGAGAAGGTGGATATGATATTTACCCATTCCGATATAAATAAAGGTAAAGAAAAGTACAAAGAATACCCGCTTTTAAAAAAGCCTTACTTTTCCGCGCTTAACTTTATACAGAACGCGGACGGCAGTCTGAATTACGGCTACGCGCCGAGAACGAGCGGCGGTGTAAAACTAAACAACGTTCCGTCGAACGAAAGGACGTTCGCGGTAAAACTTAACGGCGAAAAGTTTTTCGTTGCGAGAAACTCGTCGAAACAACTCGTGAAAATAAGCGGAGACGGAACGCATACGACGATGTCGGAAACCGCGTTCGACGCGCCGTGTTGCGTCAGAAAAACGACGAGAACGGGAGCGGAGATTTTGTTTGTTTCGTCCGCCTCGAAGGTCGTCGCGTATAACGGCTCGGCGTGTAAAGAAAGCGTTTTACCGCCGTTTGTCGACTTGTCGGATTTTTGCGGCGCGGTCGCTTCGATTCCCGCGTCGAACAGGCGCAGCGTATACGTTACGGGAACGCTCGACAGCGAAGCGGAGTTCGATTTGAACGGCAGCGTTTGTATAAGTCTGCCCGTCGACGCGTCGGGACTATACGCCGTAAACGACGTTTTATATATATTTTGTCGTCGTGAGATATACAAGGTAACGGCGGGGAACGAGCGGGGAAATTACAAACTCGAATTCGTGTGCGATTCGGGTTCGGAGTTCGTTGAAAACTCGCTCGTAATCGTACACGGCAAAGCGGTTTTTCTCACGAAAGACGGTCTGCGGTCTTTCGACGGGAATAAGGTGGTAAAAAACGGCGTTTATTACGGAAACGAAGACCGCGGACTTATGGCGGTAACGTGTTTTAACGCCGACGGGTTGTACGTTGCGCGCGTTTACGGAAAGTTCGTGTATATCTTGTATTACGACGCTGACAACGACTGCGGGGGAATAATTTATAATTGCAGCGACACGTTTGCCGAAACCGTTGGCGACGAAGATATGTTTTACGTAAAAACGAACACGGAAATAAGGCAAATGGCGAGAAAGACGACAGAGAACGCGGGCGTTTGCGCAAGGACTTATAAACTTAACTTCGGCAACGAAAGGTTTACCGTTTGCAAAGTGTACACGAAAGGCAAAAACGCCGAGTTTTGCTTAGACGGTCAGAACGGTTCGGTAAAACTTCCTTTCAAAGACGGGGGATATACGAACGTGCGGCTTACGGGCAAGGCGTTCGACGTTACGATAAGCAATTTGCAGGGCGATTGCAAAATCGAAAATATAACATTATACGTTAAGGAGAATTGACGATGCAGTTTACAAGACCTACAACGAAATCGGAGTTGCTTTCCGACTTGACGGCGATAGACGAGTATTATAAACCGCAGTTAAGCGAGTTTACCGTCCCGACTTACACGCAAGCGAGTTTCGCAAGAAAAACGTTCGCCCCGAAATCGGACGATTCGCTTTTGACGGTCGCCGCCGCGTACGCCGAAAAGCAAGCGGAAGTTTTAAAAATAGAATACGTTATTCCGTATCAGGCGAAAATCAGCGCGAACAGAGCGGAAAAAGCGGCGATTCAAGGCAAGAAAGCGGCGCGAATGACGGCTATCGACAAGGAATGTCAAAACGCTGTCGACGCGGTCGACGTCGATTTGGGCAAAAAAGGTATAGCGAGTTCGACGATAAGCGCGGGCGTTAAAGCAAAAATCACGGAAAAATACTCGGCTCAAAAAATTGTCGAAGAGGCTAACTACGACGCGCTTATATCAAAGTACGACGCGGAATACGCCGAACTCAACAAGATAATCGACAACGCCGACACGCTGTTTGCCAAAAAACAACAAATTATTTGCGACGAAAAGCTGGAAGAGTTGAAAAAAGAACGCGATTTGAAAACGAAAGAAACTATGGAATACAACAACTCGATGACGGACAGAGAAATCACGGTCAACAACACGTGGAAAGAATCCGCTACAAGACTTCAAATAAGTATTGCCAACAGCGTAACGTCGGGATATTCGGGCGAAAAACTCGAAGCGTTGGGATTCTACGACGACAAGAAAGCGGTAATACAGTCGTATTATTCGGCGATGTCGCCGTCCGACGCGTACCTTGACTTTTCTCAAACGACGGAGTTCGTCCGCCACTTGGGGCCGCACTATTACAACGTTTTATACCAGATGTACAGATTGAGCCGCTCGTAACGAAAAAAGTCGGGTAAGTTTTATATAAGCGTTACCGCGACGGTATTTCGGCGGTCGATAGTGAAAGATACGCGATGTTTTCGGCGATGGCGGTGAAATAAAAATATTTTAAGAATACGCCCCGAAGGATTTTTCCTTCGGGGCGTATATTCGTTTGCGGTTGAGAGTAAAAAGTGGTATAATAATCGTTATGAAAATTATCGTAGCGAGTTCCAACGAAGGGAAGATAAAAGAAATTAAAGAGATTTTAAAGGGCGTCGAGATTCTCACGCTTAAAGACGCGGGGTATACGAAAGATATAGAAGAAACGGGTTCTACGTTTTTTGAAAACGCGTTGATAAAAGCGAAAACGATTTTCGACGAGTTCGGCATACCCGCGCTTGCGGACGACAGCGGACTTTGCGTAGACGCGTTGGACGGCGCGCCCGGCGTTTACAGCGCAAGGTATTCGGGGCTGGGCGTTCAGGCGAACATGGACAAACTTTTAGACGAATTAAAGGGCGTAACTAACAGAAAAGCTAAGTTCGTTTCGACGGTGGTGTTGTACACGAAAGACAAGACGTATTCGGCGACGGGCGAAACGGTTGGAGAGATTCTGACCGAAAGGCAAGGAAACAACGGGTTCGGGTACGACCCGATATTTTACAGTTACGATTTGAAAAAGTCGTTCGGCGAATGTTCGGACGAAGAAAAGAACGCTGTAAGCCACCGCGCGAGAGCGATAAGCGGGCTGTACGACGCGATAAAGGATTTGTTATGAAAAGAATATTCGTCGTGTCCGACACGCACGGCAACGCGCGCGCTTTGGAAAAGGTCAAAAACGTTATGGCGGAAAGCGATTACGTTATCTTTTTAGGGGACGGGGCGTCGGACGTTATAAAGTACAGAGATATGTTGAAAGACAAACTGTACGTCGTCGACGGTAATTGCGACGGTAATTTTTTCGGCAGGAAAGAAGGGGTTCTGACTGTCGAAAATCATAAGATTTTCTACACGCACGGCGACTTGTATTCGGTTAAACGCGATTTGTACAGGCTTAACTTAAAAGCGAAAGAAACGGGCGCGGACGTAGTTCTGTACGGGCATACCCATATCGCGAAAGAAGAAAGTATCGACGGGACGATTTTTATAAATCCCGGTAATATGAGCAAATACTCTTGCGACGCGACTTACGCGTACGTTTGCGTAACGGAAAGCAAAGTAATAACGACGATAGTCGGCGTTTATTGACAAAAAAATAAAAATGTAAATAAATAGTTTAAAAATCGTTGACATTATAATTTGATTTTGCTATAATATCAAAGCGTCAAAGGTGAACAACCGTTGAATGAAGGCGCAAAATCCCAAAAACGCGGGTGTAGTTCAATGGTAGAACATCAGCCTTCCAAGCTGATTGCGTGGGTCCGATTCCCATCACCCGCTCCATTTCACGCACCTGTAGCTCAGTTGGATAGAGCACCGCCCTTCTAAGGCGGGTGTCAGGGGTTCGAATCCCTTCAGGCGCACCAAACAATATGGCGGGTGTAGCTCAGTTGGTTAGAGCGCTAGATTGTGGCTCTAGAGGTCGTGAGTTCGAATCCCATCACTCGCCCCAAAGTTTAGGGGTATCGCCAAGCGGTAAGGCAACGGATTTTGATTCCGTCATTCGTAAGTTCAAATCTTGCTACCCCTGCCAAATATGGTTCATTAGCTCAGTTGGTAGAGCACATGACTTTTAATCATGGTGTCCCGGGTTCGAATCCCGGATGAGCCACCAGTTCCATTAGCTCAGCTGGTAGAGCACCTGACTCTTAATCAGGGTGTCCAGAGTTCGAGTCTCTGATGGAGCACCAAATGGTCGGGGGACGCTTAGAACTTTTGCGTTCCCCGACGATTAAATAGTATTTTTGCGGATGTGGTGAAATTGGCAGACACGTAAGACTTAGGATCTTATGGGCGACCGTGCAGGTTCAAGTCCTGTCATCCGCACCACAATCGATATAACGGGGTATAGCGCAGTTGGTAGCGCGCTTGTCTGGGGGGCAAGAGGTCATGAGTTCAAGTCTCGTTACTCCGACCATTAACTTAAAAGAACACTGTTCGTAAGAGCAGTGTCCTTTTTTGCGTAATAGCGGATATTTTGCAGCGGTGAACGGGACTTTTTCGTCCCTTAAACCGCGTTATAATGTATAAAGTAACAAACAACTTTACGGTAAAATAGTCGCGTATCAGCAAACTTTATGCAAAAATCGCCGTAAAACGCGATTTTTAAAGCATAAAGCAATATGCGATTTTTACTGAAAACCCCGGACGATTTTATGATACCGTAAAATAATTAGGTACAAAATTACCGATATTCTTGACAAAACCGCTGGGGGGGGGGTATAATAAAATTATACAACAGTGTTATTAAAACTGCTGCAAACGAAAGATAGAAACGAGTGTGTATGGTAAAGAGTGATTTATATACTTTTTGTTTTGCAAGCGCGTTCGGGCGGGTGGTAAACGCGCTCGGCGCAGGACTGATTATTTTTATAAAAGGGGAAGTATGTAAATGCTGAACATGGGAGAAATTGTAGTCGTCAACTCGGCGGGAGCGCTTATATTATTCGTTGCCATAATGACGAGATTAAAGGCGAAAATAGAACGGCACGCAAGCGGTCGGATTATGGACGTGATGTATGCCTTGGCGTTATTCGCGCTGTTGCTTGAAACGGCAAGTTTCGCAATGGATGGCAAGGGCGGTAAAGGCGTCAATTTCTTGCAATACGTGTTTAACGGGTATTTGTTCCTTGCTTCTTGTATGATGGGCGCGTTATGGGTACTGTACGTAGACGCCAGAATATTCCACAGCGCGAAACGGCTTAAAAACTGGGGAATCGTGCTTTCGGTCGCGTACTCGGTGATAATTGCGTTGATAATTTGTGATTTTTGCGGGGTGGGGCTGATATTTTCTATCGCGCCGAACAACGTATACAGTCGCGGAAAGTTCGTGGGTATCACCTACGTCTTTATACTTGCTTGTTACATAGCGTCAATCGTTCTTGCGGTCGTTGCGATAAAACTCGGCAACCATTTCAGGTTTTTCCCGATACATTGTTTCATTTTACCCTGTCTTATAGGCACGATAGTTCAATTCTTTTTTTACGGAATAGCGATAGGGTGGTTCTGTATAAGCATTGCGCTCATGTTCGTTCAGGTGCAACGCGCTAACCACAACTCGTTTATCGACTATTTGTCGGGAATGTACAACCGAAACTATTACCAGATTATAATGAACAAACTCGCCAAGAGCAGAAGAAACAGGTTCGTCGGCGGTGTAATGCTCGATATAGACGGCTTTAAACAAATCAACGACGAGTTCGGACACTCCGTCGGGGACGAAGCGATTAAAACGCTCGGACTGGTTCTGGCAAACGTATCCGACAAAGACACCCTTGCGTTCAGAGTGGGCGGGGACGAGTTTATCGTTCTGCACGTCGGCGGAAATATCAAAGACGTTTACGCCGTAAAAGACGAAATAGAAGAAACGTTAAAAAGGTTTAACGATATGAACGACACGCCCTATTCGTTGCGATTATCTATCGGCGTGTATACCTGTATGACGGCTGACACCAACCCCGACGACTTCCATTGTCGGCTCGATAAAAAGATGTACGAACAAAAAGCCCTTCGCAAAACCATCGACGCGTAAATAACCAAACTATAAAATACGCCCCGCCACGCTGCTATAAGCGTGGCGGGGCGACTTTTTTGTCTTTAAAAGGTAAAAAAATAACGCAAGGCGAAATCGCTTGCGTATGTTAATATAGTTATTATATCACAAACGAAAATAATTGTCAAACAAAATAAAGCGGTTTTGCCGAATAATTTTAAACGCGTATAATTGATAACGGGCGGACGATGTGGTATAATAAATGGTATGAAAGGATTGTTTATCGACAACGAGTATTTGCAAGGCGAAAAATACTCGGTAATTTATCGGGAGTTCGGAAAATCTTTTGCCCGCAGCGGGGTTGAGATTGATAAAATGAGCAATGCGAAAGCGTGGGAACTCGTCAACGCGAACAGGTTGTACAAGTATGATTTCGTGTTGTTTTGGGACAAGGATTTGTTATTGAACGAACGGCTTGCGAGCCTTGGTTACAAGGTGTTCAATTCGGCTAGGGCGATTGCTTTGTGCGACGACAAAGGGGCGACGTACAACGCGTTGTACGGAAAAATCAAAATGCCGAAGACGATTATCGCGCCGTTTACTTACGAGAATATCGGGTATACCGACTACGATTTTCTGACGGCTGCGGAAAGGGAACTCGGCTACCCCATGGTCGTGAAAGAGAGCCGCGGCTCGTTCGGAAAACAAGTGTATTTGGTAAACGACCGCGAAGAACTTTTATCTACGGCGAAAAGAATAGGCGTTAAGCCGTTTATCATGCAAGAGTTTATATCTTCTAGTTACGGGGTAGACGTCAGGGCGCAAGTCGTCGGCGATAAAGTCGTTGCGGCGGTAAAACGCAAGGGGGCGGAAGGAAGTTTCGTTTCAAACGCGTCGAGCGGCGGAAAAATGGAAAAGTTCGATATTCCCGCCGAGTTCGTCGACCTTGCGATTAAATCGGCGAAAGGCGTCGGCGCGGATTTTGCGGGCGTAGACGTTTTGTTCGGCAAAAACGACGAGCCGATTTTGTGCGAGATAAACAGCAACGCGCATTTCAAAAACCTTTTTGACGCAACGGGGGTTAATACCGCCGATTATATAGCGGAATACGTTTTGGGTAAAATAAAATGAAAATTGTTATTTATTACGATGAAGAAAGATTGAAAGTCAACGGTTGGTTTGCCGAAACGTTAAAGGACAAACTTACGAAAAAAGGCAACGAAGTCCGTATCGCAATGATAGGCGACACGAGCGTTATCCCCGACGTAGCGGTTATGCGGGCGACGGATTACTCGTTTTCAAAATCGCTTGAAGCAAAGGGCGTAAGAGTGGTAAACAACTCGAAAGTAAGCCGAATCGCCAACGACAAAGTCGAAAGCAAACTGTACGCGTTGGGGCTGGACGTACCCGTTATGCAGGGGTTCGTTGGCAACAAAGAATCGAGCGCGTACGTTATTTATCCTAAAATCGTCAAGTCGAGATACGGGCACGGCGGTACGCAGGTGTATATGGTAAACAACTATAAAGAGTACGCCAAAGCGTTTCGGGCGATAGGCGAAAAAACGGTGCTGATAGAAGACGTCGCGAGAGATTTTGGCAAGGATTTAAGGGTGTACGTTATGGGCGGAAAGATTCTTTGCGGGGTGTTGAGAACGTCCGAAACGGATTTCAGAAGCAACTATTCGCTCGGCGGCAAAGCGCGGGTAGTCGATATTCCCGACGACGTGAAAGAGTATACGAAAACGCTTATAACGGGGCTGGACGCAACGTTTATCGGCGTGGATTTCGTGTTCGATAAAGGCAGAGCAAGACTCAACGAAATAGAAGACGTGGTGGGGTGCAGAATGCTTTACGACCTTAACGTTTGCGACGCGGTCGAGTTGTACGCGGACGAGATTTTAAAAGGGTAAAGGAGCGGTTTTAATGGTTTTGACCGAAACGCAAAAAAGAATACTCGATTTAAGCGAACGCGCTTTCGATAAAGGGGTTTATACGTTCAGCGATTTTCTGAACGAAACGGAGATTGCGGAAATAAAAGGACTTAAACTGCCTACCGCGGTGTCGTTTTACGGCGGAGCGGATTTTTGCGACAAGGCGGTTGCGAGATTAGGCTCGGAAAAAGAGTTTTACTACGAAGAAGATTTCCCGATAGACGTGTTAAAGGTATCGCCGTTATCGACCAAGTTTTGCAAACGCTTTACCCACAGGGATTTTTTAGGCGCGATACTCAATCTGGGCATTGACAAAAGCAAGGTGGGAAGCATTTTCACGGACGGCGTTTTCGGGTACGTTTGCGTTATGAACACGCTCACGGCGTTTTTGGCGGAAAACCTGACGAAAGTCGGGGCTAACGCCGTTAAAGTCGACGTAGCGAACGGCGTTCCCGACGGATTTAAACCCAAAACGGAAGAAAAAGAACTGATTGTTTCGAGTTTACGAACGGACGCGATAATATCGAAAGTTTACAACTTGTCGCGGGAACAGAGCCTTGACCTTTTCAGAGAAGGTTTAGTCGCGATAAACGGCAAACCGAGTACGGAAAACGCAAAACTCTTAACGGGCGGCGAAGCGGTATCCGTCAGGGGTTACGGCAAGTTTAAGTTTATCGGACAAACGGCAACGACCAAAAAAGACAAACTCTTTATAGCGGTCGAAAAATATATTTAAAAACGGAGTTTTGCGATTTTGCAAAACTCTTTTTTTGCGAAATCTATTGAAATGCCGAAAAAGATATGTTATTCTTTATGAAAAGCAATCAATAACTTTTAAGGGGGTTTTTATGAAAATTAAATATGATGACGGCAGCTATTACAAAGGCAGCGTGATTAACGGCGAACCGTACGGTTGCGGAAAGAAGATTTGGACAAGCGGCGACGTGTATGACGGCGAATGGAAAGACGGCAAACCGCACGGACATGGAAAATACGTTTGGGCAGACGGCGGCTATTACGAAGGCGAATGGAAAGACGGAAAACAATACGGACATGGAAAGATGGTTTGTGCAAACGGCGTCGTGTATGAAGGCGAATGGAAAGACGGAAAACAATACGGACATGGAAAGATGGTTTGTGCAAACGGCGTCGTGTATGAAGGCGAATGGAAAGATGGAAAACAATACGGACATGGAAAATATGTTTTTGCGAACGGTAGCTATTACGAAGGCGAGTTTAAAGACGATAAGTTTAACGGTCGTGGAAAACTTGTTTTTGCAGACGGCGATTATTACGAAGGCGAGTTTAAAGATGACAAGTTTAGCGGTCGCGGAAAGTATGTTTATGCAAACGGCGGCTATTATGAAGGCGAGTTTGTAGACGACGAACCGCACGGACATGGAAAACTTGTTTGTGCCAACGGCAAGTATTATGACGGCGAGTTTGTATACAATAAAAGACAAGGACACGGAAAACTTGTTTTTGCAGATGGCGGCTATTACGAAGGCGAATGGAAAGATGACAAGCCTAATGGCCGTGGAAAGAAAGTTTGGGCAAACGGCGACGTGTATGACGGTGAGTTTAAAGACGATAAGTTTAACGGTCGCGGAAAGTATGTTTATGCCAACGGCGACGTGTATGACGGCGAATGGAAAGACGACGAGCCTAATGGCCGCGGAAAGAAGGTTTATACCAACGGCGACGTGTATGAAGGCGAGTTTAAAGACGGTAATTTCAACGGTCGCGGAAAGAAGGTTTATACCAACGGCGACGTGTATGACGGTGAATGGAAAGACGGCACAAGACATGGACATGGAAAATGCGTTTTTGCAGACGGCGACGTGTACGAAGGCGAGTTTAAAGATGACAAGTTTAACGGGCACGGAAAATGCGTTTTTGCAGACGGCGACGTGTACGAAGGCGAGTTTAAAGATGACAAGTTTAACGGGCACGGAAAGAAGGTTTATGCCAACGGCGACGTGTACGAAGGCGAGTTTAAAGATGACAAGTTTAACGGGCACGGAAAGAAGGTTTATGCCAACGGCGACGTGTACGAAGGCGAGTTTAAAGATGACAAGTTTAACGGGCACGGAAAATATGTTTGGGCAGATGGCGGTTATTACGAAGGCGAGTTTAAAGATGACAAGCCTAATGGTCGCGGAAAATGCGTTTTTGCAGACGACGAGTATTATGACGGCGAATGGAAAGATGGTGAGATATGCGGTCGTTGATAATATGCTCGTGTAAAACAGTGTCGCTGTTTTAAAGACAAACTCTTTATAGCGGTCGAAAGGTTTATATAAAATCACAATTTGCTTAGCCCCAAAACAAGCCCGCCTTGTGTAAAGGGGGGATTGACGAGCGAAAGCGAAGTCAAGGGGGGATTGTCAAAAAGACGAAAACCCTGCGGCGGTCGATAGAAAACTTAAAGAATAAAAAAGGAAGGCGTAGAAATTAAATCTACGCCTTAAAACTTATTACGGGTACAAAAAGAACGCGCCGACGAGCCTTATCGCTCGTCGGCGCGAATATTTATTATATTTTACACGATACCCTGACTCATCATAGCGGTTGCAACTTTTAAAAATCCGCAAATGTTCGCGCCGTTGAGCAAATCTTCGGTGTCGGTATATTTTTTTGCGGTGTCCCTGCAATTACGGTAAATGGAAACCATAATGTTTTTAAGTTTGTCGTCGACTTCTTCCGCCGTCCAGGAAACGCGCGCGGAGTTTTGCGACATTTCAAGACCGCTCGTCGCAACCCCGCCGGCGTTCGCCGCTTTTGCGGGCGCGAATAAAACGTTGTTCGCCCGATAAACTTCAACCGCGTCGTTCGTCGACGGCATATTAGCCCCTTCGCCGACGAGATAACAGCCGTTTTCAACCAAAATCTTCGCCGACGTTTCGTCGATTTCGTTTTGAGTCGCGCAAGGCAACGCGATATCGCATTTTAATTCCCATATATCTTTCGCGTTTTCGCGGTACGCCGCGGTTTTAACTCTTTCGGCGTAAACGGATATTCTTGCTTGTTCGTCTTCTTTTATGCGGCGCATCGTGTCGAAATCTATACCGTTTTCGTCGTAAACGTACCCGTTCGAGTCGCTCATCGCGATTACCGTCGCGCCGAATTCGGTCGCTTTTTTCAAAGCGTACAAAGCAACGTTGCCCGAACCCGAAACGATGACTTTCGCGCCGTTAAACGATTTGCCGTTGTCGTTTAACAGTTCGTTGACGAAATAGCAAAGCCCGTACCCCGTCGCTTCTTTTCGTATAAGGCTCCCGCCGTAATGCAAGCCTTTGCCCGTGAGAGTGCCCGTAAACTCGTTCGTGAGTTTTTTGTACTCGCCGAACAAATACCCGATTTCCCGCGCGCCTACGCCGATATCCCCCGCGGGGACGTCCGTAAAACTGCCTATATGACGGTAAAGTTCGTTCATGAAACTTTGGCAAAACCGCATAATTTCGTTGTCGCTTTTCCCTTTCGGGTCGAAGTCCGATCCGCCTTTTCCTCCGCCCATAGGCAAGGTGGTAAGGCTGTTTTTGAATATTTGCTCGAACGCAAGAAACTTTATTACGTCAAGCGTTACCGTCGGATGAAACCGCAACCCGCCTTTAAACGGACCTATCGCCGAGTTGAATTGTACCCGGTACCCGCGATTTACCCTGACGTTTCCGCCGTCGTCCACCCAGGGGACTCTGAATATGATTTGTCTTTCCGGTTCGACCAGTCGTTCCATAAGCCCCGCTTTTTCGTATTCGGGGTGTTTGTCCATAACGGGCGAAAGGGTTGAGAAAAACTCGTTTACGCAAGACAGAAACTGCGTTTGTTCGGGGTGCCTTGCCCGTAAATCTTTAAACGTTTTCAAAAGGTACGCGTTTTTTATTTCCATAATTTTCTCCTATACGCGTTTTTTTTATTATATCACAATCTCGGCAAAAACGTTACTGTTTTTTTTATTGTTTTAATATACTTTACAAAAAGTTTAAAATATGCTAAAATAAACGTATTATAATTTTAGGAGGTATTTTTCGTCATGGACGACCCTTTAAGTATAGGGCTGCTCGCAAGTAAGGCTGGTATGAGCAATCCTATGAACATCATACTAACCGTAACAATCGTAGTTTTGGTATTTTTATCCGCTTTCTTTTCGGCAAGCGAAACGGCGTTTACTTCTTTAAATCTTTTAAGAATAAAAACCGCGCTTCCCAAGAAAAAAGCGAAACTCGTAATAAAACTTTACGAAAAATACGAAAAACTCATTTCCACGATTTTGGTAGGGAACAATATAGTAAACATCGTCGCGACAACTTTATCGACGATATTGTTTACACGGCTGTTCGGCGCGAATCTCGGCGCGACGTTATCGACCGTCGTGTTGACGCTGGTAATTTTGATATTCGGAGAAATCACACCGAAAACGCTCGCCAAAGAAATCCCCGAAAAAATCGCTTTTTTCGTCGTTTACCCTTTGACGGTTATTTACTATATACTGACGCCGTTCAACTTCACGTTCAACGCGTTGGCAAAAGGTCTTAAAAAACTGTTTCACATCAAAGGCAAAAAAGCGACGTACACCGAAGAAGAGTTTAAAATGCTCGTTTCCGACATAGCCGATCAGGGCGTTTTGAAAGAACACGAAGAAGAGTTTATTCAAAACACGATAAAGGGCGACGACAGAACGGTCGGGAACGTCATGACGAAAATAGACGACGTAGAATATATAAAATCGTCCGAGAAACTTGAAAACGTACTCGAAAGTTTTGAAACTTACAACTATTCTAGATTGCCCGTCAAGCGGGAAGAAAAGTTTATCGGCGTGTTGTACCAGAAAGACTTTTACGAAGCGCTTTTATCGGGCAACAAAGACTGGCGTAGTCTGGTACGCCCCGTAAGATTCGTCAAGCCGACGGAAAAGATATTCAAGGTTTTGGGCTTTATGAGAAAACAGCACCAACACATGGCTATCGTCGTCGACGAAGACAAACTGCCGCTCGGCATCATCACGCTCGAAGACATAATCGAAGAAATCGTCGGCGAAATAGAAGACGAGTACGACGACGAACGGGACGAAGCCGACGAACTCGAAGAACTTAAAAAACACGAAGAAAAAGCATAACCGCTTACGCACACGAAAGGTTACTTGCGCCAACGCAGTAACCTTTTTAAACGGTGTAAAACCCGTAATGTCGTAAACCCCGTTTTGCATAACGGGCGCACGGCGGCGAAACCGCCGAAAGAAATATTCTGTATATTTCGGGCAACCGAAAGGTAAAAGCGGTAGGGGTACCGATATTTAAAACTAAGGAAGAAACGAAAATGAGAATCGTTGCTATCGACACGGAGAGTTGCGACGGCTGTTCTTACGACGGAAGTCTGTGCAGCATAGGTTACTGCGTGTTTGACGAAAACTTTAATATTATCGAGCAAAAGGACATTTTGATAAACCCGTTGCCCGAAACGTTCAAATTGTCCGCTTACGGCAAAGCGCCCGCGATAAATCTTGGGTACAGCGAAGAGACGTTCAGGGCGGCGCCGAGATTTTCGGGCGTGTACGACGAAGCGAAACGATTGTTCGACGGCGATACTCTCGTGGTCGGTTTTTCGTTCAACAACGACATAAGTTACCTTAACGACGCGTGCGACAAGTTCGGGCTGGAAAGGTTCGATTTTAAGTATATTGACGCTCAAAAGATTTACGCGTTGATGCAGGGAAATAAAAAACAAGTCGCTTTATCTACTATTGCCGACGAGTACGGAATCACGTTTACCGAACACCGCAGCGACGAAGACGCCAAAGCGACGGGGCTTATTTTAAAACGGTTTTTAGAAATAGAACGCTCGGACGTAAACGGGCTTTTGCAAAAATACGAGATAATTTTAGGCGAAAACGGTTCAGAGCCGAAATACGCCGATTCGGGCATATACGTTCGGCAAAAATACGACAAAACGCTTAAACCCGTCAAAAAGATTTTAATCGACGAGTACCGCAGCGGTTTGGTTTTGTCGGGCGGAAAAAAGCGTTGTAAATACTCGGGTAAAACGATTTGTTTTGCCGAAGATATAGAGTATGCGGACGCGGACGAGTTCAGGTCGCTTTTAAGCCACTTGTATTCTTTGGGTATAAAGACGGTGCGGGACGTGGGCGAATGTAACGTGTTCGTCAAAAAGGAAGACGCGTTCGGCGAAAGGTACCAAAAAGCGGTGATAAGAAAAGACGCGGGCGAAGGTATCGTCATAATCGCGTTCGACGAATTGATTGCGGTTGTCGGCGATTACGAAACTTTGACGTTTGACGACGACGAAACGGTTTTAAAAGAGTATTACGAAAGAACCGCGCTCAGAAAAAAGCAAAAAGCGTTGCTTAAAAAACAGTACGGCGAAGCCAAAACGCGGGTGCTTTCGGAAAAAAGATTGACGTTTAAAGTAAAAGACGTGCTGAAAAGAGAATAATATTTCGGTTATCGCAAATACTTTAAACAGCAATCAGGGTAAAAACGCTTATGCGAGAGCGTAACTTCGGTTTTATCGACAAACGGTTGCTTTTATATAACGCGGTTATTAAAGCAACCGTTTTAATAATCGCGAACGCCGTCGGCGAGAGTATCGTTTTGCGGCGTAAAGCTATCGGGACGGAAGTTTTTCCGTCCTTTTAGTTTAAATCATTGACAAGCGTATAGAAAAATGTTACACTTGTAATAGTTTTTTATTACAAACGGTGTTAAATGAACGAAGAAACGGAAATAATCGTCGCGGAAGAAATCGTAGAACAGGACTTTTGCGGCGATACGGATAAAGATACGAATAGAAAAAAGAAAAAGCAGGTTTCGAGAAAGAAAGTAATGCAAAGACGTCGCGGAATATTTTTCACGTGCATAACGATCTTTTTAGGATTGTTAATCGCGGGTTCTTCGATAGTCGGCATTATGAACAAACCGAGAAAAGCGGTAAAGGGAACGGGCGACTACGAAGACCTGACGGCGTTGCAAACGAAATACAATATGGATACCGTTCGGGACATAACGGAATATAAAGATGTTCTCGGCAACGATTTGTGGCTGACGGGCAATGAAAAATCCAACGATTTGGTAGCGACTTCGGACGAAACGAAAAAAACGGCTTACGAGATTTTTTCGGTTATCTACTCAAAACTTTTACGTCGCGAAAACGTTCAGGCGTTGACGGACGGGCGTACGACAGTCGGCGGGGTGGTTTCTCCGTGCCAGAACGACAAAAAACTCATAACGACGTACCATAACGAAGAAAAGCAACAAGATATGTTTATAAACATCTGGGGCAACGCAATGAATATGGGTATCCCCGACGAAAGGCATTATCTTGATTTGACGAAGAAAAAAGTAAAAACCAACAACACGCAGTTTTCAAAAGGTTGGCTCGACTACGAAGAAGCGGACTACGTCGCAAACTATATGTATCAGGCAAGGTGGTTTCACCACACCGTCAGTCTGGAAGCGATAAACAAAGCGTATTTCCATAAAGTCGACGAAAAACTCATAAAGAACAGGGACGCTTACATAATCAATCGTTGCCGTAACTCCGCTTTTTGCGCGGGCGGGCTTAACGGGTTTAAAGCGGAAAACTATTCGGCAAGGTTTTCGGGCGGCGATTATTACGAGATAATGTTCTACCTTGACGGGAAAATAAGCGGTAAAGAGATAGAACGCCAGACGAAAGCGGCGGCTAACGCAAAAGACCTGAAATATACGGGCAACGTGGTAGTGTGTATCGTAACGGACAAAAACTACGTCGTTCAGGCTACTTTGATGTACGAAGAATACAACCTTATTAACCCGTACGGGTTAGCGATAAAAGGTAAGGCGAAGAACACAGTTTCCGAGTTCTACTACTACGACGACAAAATGTGGTCGAACGACCCGAACGGCGGGGTAAAGCAAGGCTACGTCGGATTTACGGGCATAGAAGACGTCAACGCGAAGATAGGCGCGGGCATGGCGACTCTCGACAAGATAGTAAGTTCGGTATTCTCGATAGTAGGCATACTTTGCGGCGCGTACGTCGTAATGTATATCGTGTGGAAGTTTACGGGCTTGGGCATTATCGGCCTTACGAAAGTATTCGCGGGTATGGACGAAATACTGTGGATGAGCGGAAAACCCGTCAAAGATTTCGCGCATAGAAAGAAAACGAAACAAGCGGAAAGTCAACCCGATTCCGAACCTTCGGAAAAAGAAAACTAAAACGGTTGCGAAATAAAGACAACCCCACGTTTTGCGAGAATGCAAAACGCGGGGTTTTATAATAAAAAACTTTTTATCGGCTCGGCGAATTAAGTTTAAATCGTTTTGATTGAAAACGGCGCAAAATATAATCCGTCGGCATAATGAAAAGCGGCGATAAAAGCCCGTCCGTAAAATGAAAGGGGCGGTAAAATCCCGTCGCGTCGGCGAAAAAGAATCGGGCGAACGGAATGTAATAATAAAAAACCTGCGGACTTACCGCAGGTTTTCAATCTTTGATATGTTTTAAATCTATTTCGTGAGCGACGGACGTTCTGAAAAACTGTTTGATTTCGGGAATAGTGTGGTAATGAGCGAGCCCCCACATAAGTTTTGTGATGGTTGCTTCCGTCGTCATATCGTACGCCGGAATCGCGCCTTTTTCTATTGCTTTTCTGCCAACTTCGTAAATCGAAAAGTCCGTGCCTTCGTACAGACACTGCGTACAAACGATAACGGGTACGTTACGGCTTGTGGCAAGTTCTATCTTTTTGGAGAAATCTCGTCTTACTATCTGGATACCGCCCGTGCCGAACGCTTCGATGACGATACCTTTAATACCCGAGTCGAGCAGTAAATCGATAATGTCGGGATCCGTGCCGGGCGTGAGTTTTAAAAGGAACACTTTCGTTTCGATATTCGTATCTATCGTTGGGATTTTCGAGTCTTTTTGTTCTTGAATAAGGCTTTCGTCTACGTTGAGTCCGTCCTTGTCGACGAAACCCGCGTATTGAAGGTTGATGCTTTCAAACGCGCCGTAAGAAGACGTTCTGGTTTTAACCCCGCGCGTACCGAGAATGATTTTGCGGTTAAAGGCGATGTATATTCCGCTCGGCCCGTTCGTCGCCATGGAAAACGCGGTGTAGATATTTCCGATAGCGTCCGTTTCGGCATCGCTTATGGGTATCTGCGAACCCGTAAACACTATGGGAATAGTCGGGTTGATAAGCATAAACGAGAGCATAGAAGCGGTATACGCCATGGTATCGGTACCGTGCGTAATAACGATGCCGTCGTAATCTTTCATCGACGCGTAAACGGACTCCGCGATGGTTTTCCATTCTTCCGGCTGAATGTTCGTCGAGTCGAGCGTCATCAAGTCTTTCGTGTATAGTTCAAAAGGCAATCTGTCCGCGTCGATGCGTTTAAGGATTTCGCCGGAGCCTACGGGTTTAAGACCGTTGCTCGTATGTACGGAGGAAATAGTTCCGCCGGTTGTAAGCATAAGGATTTTCTTCATTGTCGCATATAAGTATATAGCATTTTTTTGCTTTTGGCAAACAATTTGATTTACAATAATATAAAAAAACCATAAAATTCGGGTTTTTTACGGTATTTCGTCGTCTTTTCAAAAATATTTGAAAGTTCTCAAAAATTCTTGAAAAATGCGTTTGTATATGGTATACTTATTGTAAATATTTTATATAAGTAACCGATGTCTGCGTCCGTAGTTGCAGACAAACGCTACCATAAAGGGGCAAATCCCCGACAATTATTTTTTGACGGCGGTGATATTTTGAAAGGATTCGGTAGAAAAGATTCTTCAAACAAGAAAAATAAACTTAATATATTGACGAGAGAAACGGTGGGAATGATTTTGATTTTGTTCGCCGTTTTAAGTCTGTTGTGCCTTATTACGAACAATCTGGTTTTCGGATCGGTAGGCGTTGCCGTTTCGTCGTTTATGCTGGGCGTGTTCGGTTGGTTCGCCTATCTTGTCGACGTCGTATTGATAATCGGCGGTATAGAATTAGTAAAAGGCGTTCGGGCGAAGATTTCTTTGTTCGACAAAACCACGATAAGTTTAATCGTGATATTTTTGGTATTTTTGCTTAACGCAATCACGATAAAAGAAGTAGGTAGTTACGGCGAGTTTTTAAAATCGGCTTACTATCGCGGCGGCGAAGGATTTAAAAAAGCGACGGCGGGCGGAGTTATCGTAAGCATATTCGACTGGCTGTTCTGCAAAGCGATTACGAGAACGGGAACGTACGTTTTGTATTCTTTGTTTTTCGCGATATGCGTCGCGCTTTTAATAGCGTACCACGCGGGGCTTATCGCCGTTTCAGAAAAGGAAAGAACGAAGAGAAACAAGAAAAAGTTTAAAAACGTCAAAGGCAGCAGAGAATACCCCGTCGACAACGTGGAGTTTCCCGACCTTAACGATAACGGCGAAAGCGTAAACGGACTGTATTACCGCGAAGACGATTTTAAAGAAAGCGATCCGAGAAGACGCAAAAACGAAGACCGTCGCACCGTTTTAAGGTACGCGCAGGGCAGTTCGGGGCTTATTCTGGCAACCGCCGACTCTTTACGGGACAAGGAAACGGAAGAAGCGAAACGCAAACTCGATTATATCAAAACGCCTTACGAAATACTTTCCGACGACAACCGCAAAGAAACTAAACGAGATACGGACGTTCGCGTGAAAGAAGAAAAGAAAGAAGACAAGCCGAAAGTAACCGAGTTGAAGCGGGACGGCGAGTACGACGCCGAAGACTATTACGAAGGAATAACGCATTACGGCGACGCGGAAACGAGCGTTCGCAGCGATACGGCCAGCGAGTTAGACGCTAATAAATATTACGACCTTCGTAGCGACGACGCGCCGAAAACGAGAATGGAAAACGCAACGGCGAACGAACAACCCCCCAGAAGATACGACGAAACGCCGATTAAACGGTACGACGAAACGGACGACGCCGACTCGTCTGAAAACGTCGCGGCGTTCGGGCGCGGTAACGTCGACAACGTTCAGCCGCCCGAAACGAAAAGGGGCGGAGCGTTCGGGTTCGATTCCGATGAAAGCGTAAGACCGCGCGAAGCAACCCATAGCGAAACGTTCGGGTTTAACGCCGACGACAACTCTTTATCGACAAAGACGGAGAGAGCGGGAAGCGAGTTTATCGACGATTTCGGCGATATGTTCGATTTGACGGAAGATAATTTCGACGAAAAGAAAGAACGTAAAGAAGAGTTGCCGCCTACCAACGTTCGCAGAAGCGGAAGAAGGGATTCGGCAAACGTTACTCCCGAAAGTTCGGGATTGCTCGATTTCGGCGATACGAACAAGAGAAGAGAAGTCGAAGAAGAGCCTAAACTGATAGTGGTACCCGACAAGGAAGAAGAACCCAAGTTCGTTATGCCCGTTCATATACCGTACAACAAGCCGTCCACCGCGATGTTCACGGAATATCCGAAGTCGACGGGCAACGATATGACGGAGCAAACGGAAAAGACGATAATAATAGAGAACACTCTCGAAGGGTTTAACATACCCGCGAAAGTAGTCAATATCGTAAAAGGACCTACGGTTACGAGATACGAACTTCAAATGCCGCAAGGAATAAGCGTAAACAAGGTAAACGGCGTAGCGAACGATTTGGCGATGAACTTATGCGCCGCTACGGGCGTTATCATAGAAGCGCCCATTCCGGGCAAAAATCTGTTCGGTATACAGGTAGAAAACAAAAACAAAGTAACGGTAGGACTCAGGGACATACTCGAATCCAAAGAGTTTTCCGCCGACGGTACGGGCAAGTTGCTGTACTCGATAGGTAAAGACATAGTAGGTAACATTATAGTCGAAAACCTTGCCAAAGCGCCGCACCTTCTTGTTGCGGGAGCGACGGGTACGGGTAAGAGCGTATGTCTGAACTCTCTTATCATAAGTTTGATTTGCAAGTACGGACCGGAAGATTTAAGATTGATTCTCGTCGATCCGAAACAAGTAGAGTTTTCGATGTACGCGCATTTACCGCATTTGTTGTTCGACCAGATACTCACGGACGTACAAACGACGATAGCCACGCTCGACTGGTTGGTCAACGAAATGGAAAGAAGATACGCGTCGTTCTCGGAAGCGGGCGTTACGGACATCAATATGTACAACGAAAGAATCGCGAACGACGAAGTGCCTAAGATGGTACGAATCGTCGTTATCGTAGACGAACTTGCCGACTTTATGGCGACGAGAAAAAGGGATATGGAAGACCGTATTCAAAGGCTTGCGGCGAAAGCAAGAGCGGCGGGCATACATCTGGTGCTTGCCACTCAAAGACCGTCGGTCGACGTCATTACGGGCGTTATCAAGGCGAACTTGCCCACGAGAATAGCGTGCAAGGTATCTTCGGTAGTCGACGCGATGACGATATTCAACGAAAGCGGCGCGGAAAAACTGCTCGGCAACGGCGACTTGCTGTACAAGAGTTCTACGATGTTCAACTGCGAACGTATGCAAGGCTCGTTCGTCAGCAACTCGGAAATACACGCCGCCGTCAAGTATATACGCGAAAACAACACATGCTATTTCGATCCCAAGATTATGGAACAAATCAACAACATAGCGCACCCGATAGTAGCGGAAAGGGTTGAGAACGGCAAAGAAGAAACGGCTAAAAAGGAAAGCCGCGTAGACGAACTGTTCGACGACGCGGTACGCCACGTCATCAAACTTAAATCCGCATCGGCAACCAACTTGCAGGCGCGGTTCAAGATAGGGTATTCCACGGCTACGAGATTGCTCCAACAAATGGTCGACGAAGGAATAGTAAGCGAATATTCGGGTTCCAAATCAAGAACGGTACTGATGTCGCTGGAAGAATACGAAGCGAAGTTCGGGCGGGGCGGAGAAAATTAAAGATGGATTACTCTAAGAAGAAACTGGGAATAATTTCTCTCGGTTGCGACAAAAACAGAGTCGATACCGAAAAACTTTTGGGCGTTCTGGACGGCAGGATAGAGATAACCAACGACTTGTCGCAAGCGAACGTCGTGGTCGTCAACACGTGCGCGTTTCTGGAAAGCGCGAGAAAGGAAAGCATCGACAATATTTTCGACGTAAACGAATACAGAAAAAATAACCTTGAAAAGATAATAGTAACGGGGTGTTTACCCCAAAAGTTCGCAAACGAAATGTTCGACGAGTTCGTCGAAGCGGACGCGTTTATGGGCGTGTCGTCTTACGACGAGATATTCGACGTGCTGGACAGGGTGTACGCGGGCGAACGGGTAAACGCCGTTAAAAACGTAACGGCGGAAAGTTATTCCAAAAGAGTACCGACTACGCCGAAGAGTTACGCTTACTTAAAGATAGCGGACGGGTGCAATAATTTCTGCACGTACTGTCTGATACCCAAAATAAGGGGAAGATACAGGTCGACTCCGATAGAAAAACTCGTCGACGAAGCGAAGGGGCTTGGCAAGGTAGCCGAACTTATTCTGGTCGCGCAGGACGTAACGAGATACGGCGAAGATTTGTATCGTGAACAGGCGTTGCCTGAACTTATCGACAAGATTTCTCAGCTCGACAATATAGAGTCTATCCGACTTTTGTACGCGTATCCCGACAAACTCTCGGACGAAATAATAAACGCGATAAAGACGAACGATAAGGTCGTTAAGTATATAGATATTCCTTTGCAACACGCGTCGGACGACGTTTTGAAAAGAATGAACAGAAAGGGTTCTCGCGAAGAATATCTTAAACTTATCGAAAAACTCAAAAAAGAGATAAAAGGAATAGCGATTCGTTCCACGTTCATAACGGGTTTTCCGGGCGAAACGGAAAAAGATTTTCTGATTCTTAAAAAGTTTATAAAGAAAGCAAAACTCAAAAACGCGGGATTTTTCGCTTATTCGAGAGAAGAAGACACGCCCGCGTACAATATGCCGAATCAGGTTGACGAAGAAGTCAAACTTGCAAGGCTTGCTGAGTTGTACGAAACGCAACGCGCCGTTTCGGCGGCGGCTAATAAAAAAGCAAACGGAAAAACGCTTGACGTACTGATAGACGGTTACGACGAAGAAACGTATTCGTACGTCGCGAGAGCGTATTTTTCCGCGCCCGAAATCGACGGGAAAGTTTACGTCGCTTCGCCGACGGAGTTAAAGGCGGGCGAAAGAGTAAACGTAAAAATAAAGGACTACGACGATTACGATTTATACGGAGAACTAACGGAATGAACTTACCCAACAAATTATCGATTTTAAGAATGTGCATGATACCGGTATTCGTGGTTTTCTTTCTTTTGGAAGGCTACGTACCGTACAACTATATGATTTCGGCGATTATTTTCGTGCTTGCGGCGTTCACCGATTTTTTGGACGGTCAGATAGCGCGTAAATATAATTTAGTAACGAACTTCGGCAAGTTTCTGGATCCCATCGCGGACAAGGTGCTTGTCGCTACGGCGTACGTGCTGATATGCCTGATACCCGTTCCGTTAAAACCCGTTCCGTCCTATTTAGGTCAAAAACTCGTGGCGGTCGCGGTTGCGATAATTCTTGCGAGAGAACTCATCGTATCGGGCTTTCGCATGCAGGCGGCGGCAAGACAGATAGTGCTTGCGGCGGACAAGATAGGCAAAGCGAAAACGTTTTGTCAGGACGTGTCTATACTCGTTCTTTTGCTGAGTTTCGATTTCCCGTTGTTCAAGGGCAACGTCAGCGTATCAAACACGATAGGACTGTGCTTTTTGGGACTCGCTACGATTCTTACGGTCGTTTCGGGACTTAATTATATAATAAAAAACAAACAGGTTTTAAAAGACGAGTGATATGAGAAAGGCTTTTATAAACTTCGACACGACGGGAGAAAAAACCGAATACTTAAAACGAATAAAAACGGCTTTTTTAGACGCGGGCGTAGAGATTACGACCTATTTTTCGGTAAGTTGCGGCGACGCGGTCGAGTTTAAGCGGTTGTTCGAGTATATCAAATCGGGTTACGACTGCATAGTCGCGTGCGCGGGGCAGAACAATACCTATAACGTCAAGGAAATAATAGCGGATTCGCTGGGCGTCAATTTAGTCGAAAGCGAAACGGCGAAAGAACGGCTTAAAGGTAAAGAAGGGTTGGCCGATTACACCGAAGATTTGATACTTTTACCGGAAGACGCCACCGTTATTCCCAACGACAAAGGGCTTGTGCAAGGGTATATGCTCGAAACGGACGTAACGCTTATTGTCATCGCCGACGACGAAACGGAAGGCGCGGAAATGCTTAAATCTTACGTCATACCCTACCTTTCGGACAAGTTGGAAGCAAAACTCGAAAAACAGCACTTTAAACTGTTCGGTTGCCCCAAAGAAATCATCGCGGATTTTTCCGAAAAAGTAAACGCCGTCAAAGGGTTTAAACTTCTCGTTACGAACTATTACGGCGACGCGTTGGTTACGTTTTTGTATCCGAAAGAAGACGAGTATAAGGCGGACGAATATTTGCGTGAAATGACGGTAGCGTTCGAGAAATACGCTTACGCTTACGACGACATGAGCCTTGAAGAAACGTTGGTAACTTTCCTTAAAACGAAAGGGTTGACGTTGGGGACGGCGGAGTCGTTTACGGGTGGCGGAGTTGCTTCGAGAATCGTCGCGGTATCGGGCGCGAGCGCGGTGTTTAAAGACGGAGTAGTGTGTTACAGCGAAGAAGCCAAACGAAAACGCGTCAACGTATCGGCGAAGACTCTCGAAAGTTACGGAGCGGTAAGCGGTGATACGGCGTACGAAATGGCGGTAGGGCTTATACGCGGCGGCGTCGATTTCGCGATAGCGACGACGGGGCTTGCCGGACCGGACGGCGACGGATCGGATAATCCCGTAGGGCGGTGTTATATAGCGGTCGGGACGAGAAACGGCGTGTTCGTAAGCAAACACGATTTTGCCGGCGCTCGGGCGGACGTGATACGTCAAGGCGTCGCGACGGCGTTGTTCAAGGCGGTTAAATTAGTAAAAAATATATAAAAAAATAAAGGTAAGGATATAGATTATGGCAGAAAAAAACAAAGGAGTGGTAAAAGAAACCACGGACAGCGGAAAGGCGAAAGCGCTCGAAACGGTATTGTCTCAAATCGAAAAACAGTACGGTAAAGGCGCGATAATGAAACTGGGCGAAAGCGCGGGGGATCTCAACGTAGACGTTATACCTACGGGGTGTTTGTCCCTTGACACGGCTTTGGGAATAGGCGGTATGCCGCGCGGCAGAATCGTCGAGATTTACGGTCCCGAATCGTCGGGTAAAACGACGGTAGCCCTTCACTGTATCGCGGAAGCGCAAAAGACGGGGGGCATCTGCGCGTTTATCGACGCGGAGCACGCGCTCGATCCCGTATACGCGGAGAACTTGGGGGTAGATTTGCTTAACCTTTACGTTTCTCAACCCGACAACGGCGAACAGGCGCTCGACATAGTAGACGCGCTCGTAAGGAGCGGAGCAATCGATATGATCGTAGTAGACTCCGTCGCGGCGTTGACTCCGAGAGCGGAAATAGAAGGCGAAATGGGGGATTCTCACGTAGGACTTCAAGCAAGACTTATGAGTCAGGCGTTGAGAAAAATCGCGGGTATCACAAACAAGAGCAAAACGAGTATCATTTTCATCAACCAGTTGAGAGAAAAGGTAGGCGTTATGTTCGGCAATCCCGAAACGACTCCGGGCGGTAAAGCGCTCAAATTTTACGCAAGCGTAAGAATAGACGTAAGAAAGGGCGAACTTATAAAGGGCGACAACGGAAACGTCGGTAACAAAACGAAAGCGAAAGTCGTAAAAAACAAACTCGCGCCGCCTTTTAAAACGGCGGAGTTCGATATAATTTACGGCAAAGGCATTTCGCAGGACGGCTGTATAATCGATATGGGTATCGAGTACGAAGTTCTGGAAAAGTCGGGTTCGTGGATTTCTTATAACGAAGAAAAGATAGGTCAGGGCAGAGATAAAGCGATTGAAACGTTAAGGACTCACCCCGAACTCAAACAGGAGATTTTCGACAAGATAGTCGCGGCTATCAAGGGCGAAAAACCGCAAGAAAACGCGGACGACAAAAAGGAATAAAGGATAAAACGGTACGGATAAAGGAAGAAGCGGGTTCGTTTCTTCCTTTTTTATACGTAAAAGAATATATTTTTTTTGTTTTGAATTGACAAATATACGGAAATAGTATAAAATAAATACTAAGTGTAGCGGTACGCTATGCTTGACGCCAAATATAGCACAAGGAGAATAAAAAAATGGTAACGTTAAACTCCTTGCTCGCCGTATCCACGGGCGCGTGGGTAGGTATTTTGGTAGCGTGCATTGTAGTGTTTGCGCTTATCGGCGCGGCAATCGGATATTTTATATATAAAAAGCACATTGAAAAACAAATCGGTACGGCTAAAACCGCTGCCGAGCGTATTTTAAAAGACGCTGAAAATGAAAGTAAAAATATACGAAAAGAAGCAATCATAGAAGCCAAAGAGCAAGAAATTAAAATGCGTAACGATTTCGAGCGGGAAAAGAACGAAAAACGTCAGGAACTCGCGAAATCGGAAAGAAGATTAGAACAAAAAGAAGAAGCGCTCGATAAAAAAGAAGAAGCGCTCGACAAAAAGAGCGACGCGCTCGACAACCAAATCAAAGCGTTGCAAGCCAAAGAACAGCAACTTGCGTTAAAAGAAAAGGAAGTTGCGGGGCAACACGACGCGATGATACAAGAACTTGAAAAGGTTGCGGGATATACGCGCGACGAAGCCAAGCAGGAACTCGTAAGCAACATGCAGGACGAAGCGAAACGCGAAGCGATTACGTCGTTAAAGGCGATAGAAGCGCAAACCAAGGAAGACGCGGATAAGAAAGCGAAAGACATCATAAGTCTTGCCATTCAACGTTGCGCCGCCGAACAAGCGAGCGAAATCACGGTATCCGTCGTTCCCATTCCCAGCGACGATATGAAAGCGAGAATAATCGGCAGAGAAGGAAGAAACATTCGTACTCTCGAAAACGCTTGCGGTATCGAACTTATCATCGACGACACTCCCGAAGTGGTTATCGTTTCGGGTTTTGATCCGGTAAGAAGAGAAACCGCCAGAATCGCGCTTGAAAAACTTATCGCGGACGGAAGAATACACCCCGCGAGAATCGAAGAAACGGTAGAAAAAGTCAAAAAAGAACTCGACGTCGAAATAAAAGAAGCGGGCGAAGCGGCTATGCTCGACTGCGGACTTTTCAACATTCACCCCGAACTTATCAAACTTTTGGGCAGATTGAAGTTCAGAACGAGTTACGGTCAGAACGTCTTGAAACACTCGATAGAAGTATCGAGAATCGCGGGCATTATGGCGAACGAACTCGGTATGGACGCGACTTTGGCGAAGAGAGCGGGACTTTTACACGATATAGGTAAAGCGGTAGACTTCGAAGTCGAAGGTACGCACATTCAGATAGGTACCGACTTAGCTAAGAAATACAAAGAAAACCGCACCGTAGTCAACGCTATTCAGGCGCACCACGGGGACGTTGAACCGCAATCGATAGAAGCGGTGCTTGTTCAGGCGGCGGACGCTATTTCGGGCGCAAGACCGGGCGCGAGAAGGGAAACCACCACAAACTACGTTAAAAGACTTCAACGGCTCGAAGAACTCGCAAACGAGTTTAAGGGCGTAGACAAGAGTTACGCTATTCAGGCCGGGCGTGAGATAAGAGTACTCGTCAAACCCGACAAGGTTGACGATAACCAGACGTACTATCTTGCGAAAGACATCGCGAAAAAGATAGAAGAAGAACTCGAATACCCCGGACAAATCAAGGTAAACGTAATAAGAGAATTACGCGCTACCGAGTATGCAAAATAAATTATTGCAAAATGGCGGAGATTTCTCTTCGCCATTTGTTGTTAAAAGGAAGAATTATGAAAAAAGTATGTGATTTCGAATACAGAAGAGTAACGCTCGAAGAAGTTAAATCGGGCTACGAACAAGTAGTAAACAAAATAAGAAACGCAAAGTCCGCCGACGAAATTATCAAGGTAAGGAACACCGACCTCAAAAAATTGTTCAACGACGTGGCGACTTACGGGTCGCTTGCGTATATGCGGTATACTTGCAACACGAAAGACGAGTTTTATACGCAGGAACAGGAATACTACGACGAAAACATGCCTATAATCGTAACGTATATCGCCGAGTATCAGAAAGCGATGGTAGAGTCGCCGTTCAGGGCGGAACTCGAAAAGGTTTTGGGTAAAAGTATTTTCAAAAAATACGAGTTTTCCATAAAAGTCAACGACGAGAGAGTCGTCGCCGAAAAACAGGAAGAAGCGGCGATAGGTATGGAATACAGCAAACTCATGAGTACGATGAAGTTTAAATGGGAAGGGGAAGAAGTCCCCTTGTCGATAGTACGCGGAAAGAAAGAAGACAGCGACAGGGAAGTCAGAAGAAAAGCGGCGTTCGCTATGGGCGAAGGACTGAAAGCGCACGCGAAAGAGTTGGACGACATATTCGACAGGCTCGTAAAGGTCAGGGACAAAATCGCTAAAAAGCTCGGGTTTAAAAACTACGTCGAGTACGGCTACTACGCAATGAACAGAGTCGACTACGACAGAGATATGATAGAAACGTTCAGAAAGAACGTCGCAAAATCGATAGTTCCCAAAAACGCGGAACTCATAAAAGACGTTACCGACGCTTTGGGTTACGACTCGTACACCTTTTACGACGAAGGAATATATTCGGAAGGCGAACAACCCGTTCCCGTACTTTCGCCGGACGGCATTCTGAACGCGGGACTCGAAATGTATAAGGAAATGAGCGACGTAACGGGCGACTTTATGCAAAAGATGATGGACGCGTCCGCGTTCGACGTCTTGTCAAGGGACGGCAAGTGGGGCGGCGGTTATGCGATAGACTTCCCCGATTTCGACCAACCGTTCATTCTCGCGAACTTTAACGGCTCGTCGGGGGACGTAGACGTCATCACGCACGAGTTCGGCCATACGCTTGCGATGAACTTCGTACACAAGTACGGCGATTTTGAAATGGATTTGGGCGGTAACGAAACGGCGGAATGTCATTCTATGAGTATGGAGTTTTTCTGCTGGAAGTTTATGGACAAGTTCTTCGGCAAAAACACGAACAAGTATTTGCGTAAACATTTAAGCGACGCTTTAATATTTATACCTTACGGGTGTATGGTAGACGAGTTCCAGCATATCGTGTACGAAAACCCCGAACTTACCCCCGAAGACAGAAAGAAAGAATGGCTTAAACTCGAAAAGAAGTACAGACCTTATCTTAACATAAAAGGCGTTCCGTATATCGAAGAAGGCACGAGATGGCAATATCAAATGCATATTTACGAAAGCCCGTTCTATTATATAGATTACTGTCTTGCTCAGACCGTCGCGTTGGGGTTCTTGATTGCGATGAACAAAGACTACGACAAAGCGTTCGATAAATACATAGAGTTCAGTAAATGCGGCGGAACGGTACCTTTCCCCGAACTTGTTAAAAACGCGGGGCTTCCCGATCCGTTCACAGACGGCACTCTCGACGTCATTGCAAGCGGCGCGCTCGATATTTTAAAATCTTTAAGTTAAGGTGAAATTATGCCGAAAGACGAAGAATACAAAGTTTGTCCGCATTGCGGAAAGGCGTATAAGGCAAGCAAAAAATACTGCCCTAAATGTATGAAAGACGACGAAGGCGTTTACCACGGCTACACGCCTATGGACGAGAAAAAAGCGCGAAAGATAAAAATCGTTTCGAGCATCGTTTTGACGGCGATAATAATAGTCGTGTTTATACTGTTTTATAAATAACTCAACCCGATTATAAAAAAATCCCGCCCCGAAAGTCGAAACCTTTCGGGGCGGGCGTTTTTGTCTTTTGCGGTTATAAAACAAAAAAGAGCGGTCAGAAAAATCCGACCGCCTTAAAATTATTTATTAAAAGAATCTTTGAAAGTTTTGCCGAACTTCAAAACGGGAGTGGAAGAAGCCGCTACGACGATTTTTTCGCCCGTCATGGGGTTAACCGCGTTTCTTTCGGGTTTTTCTTTAAGTTCAAAAATACCGAATCCGGAAATCTGGATTTTCTTTTCTTCTTTCAAACCTTCGTAAATCGCTTGTAACGTATCGTCGAAAAACTTTTCCGCATCTTTGATGGTGCAGCCGTTTATATTTGCAATTCTTCTAACTAAATCATTTTTGTTCATTTGTAAACAAACCTCCTATTTATATCATATATTCATTATACCAAAAAATAAATAAATATCAAGGGTTTTTTCTAAAAAAATCAATTTTTTTTCCGCAAGGTTGTCAAATCTTGTAAAAAACTCCGAAAAAGTCAAGCAACCGTTGACAATTTCGGCGATTCGGTTTACAATAATAATATGGAAATATACGAGCGCGGGTTAGAATATTTGTCTGACGCCGAATTTAAAAACGGAATAAATAAAATGAAAGTTCCCGAACTTGTGTTCGACGGGTACCGAACCGCTTTGACTAAAATCATTGCGGAAAGGTTTTCTTCGATGCGTGCGTTGGTGGTGTATTCCAAATCGACTTACCAAACTTTCGCAAGGGGAATATCCGCGGTTTTCGCCGACTCGAACGGCGCGTACACGGAATACGTAACGGACAGCATCGGCGAAGAAGCGTTTAATTTCGGCAACGAATACCGCGTAATCGTCGCAATCGGCGAAGACGCGTATTTTTCGTGCATAGAGTTCGCCTCAAAACGAAACGTCCCTATTATCACCGTTATCACGAAAGGGGAGATTTTCAACCTTATTTCCGCCGAAACGCTCGTGAAAAGAAACGGGCTGTATTCGTTCGCGACGTACAACGCCAAAAAGACTTTGATTTTCGACGAATCGCTGTATCGCGGATTCGAGCGCGAAAGCGTGGCGTCCTGCGTGTCGCACGCGCTGTCTTACCTTTTGGGGCTGTTCGATTTGGCAAGCAAGGTAAAACGCCAACCGTTAAAGGACGCGACCGAGTTTTTAAAATACGCCGTAAACGGCTTTTTAGGGCTTAATTACGGCAGTAAAAACTTTTACGATAAATATATAGAATACGCCGTCAAACTAGGCGTTGCCGAATATATTTCGGGCAAAAACCACTTGACGTATCTTACTCCTTACTGGTGCGGAGTCGCGTTCGGCAAACAACCGTTTTCTCTTTACGGATTTCTTGCGATGCGTAAACTTTATTTGCTGTACGATATTTATTTTAACAACGACTTTACCGATTATCCCGTAATTTGCGATTACGAGAAAAACGTAACGGATATTTCGGCAAGGCTCGGTATCGACGCCGACCTTTTGAAAAAAATTAACAAACTCGACGCAAAAGCGTACTATTCGTTTGAAACGGAGTTTACGGAAAATAAAAAGTTTTTCGCCGAGAAACTTAAAAAACTTCGTTCGCTTATTTTAAAAGGCGAAGCCATTGTCGGGAGTATCTGCCCCGACGTTTCGGTAACGGACGACGAAGTCGTCGCCGCGATAAGAACCGCGCCGTACGTAACGAACGAAAAAATACTTTTGAAATACGTCAGGGATTCGGGTATACTCGAAGAAGACGTATAGTATAAAAATCGAAATATAAGTCAATAATCCTTCCGAGAACGTTCGGAAGGTTTTTTTATGCGAAAAATTATATTGTCTTGCGTGGCGTTGGTCGCGTTTATATTGCTTTACGGGTCGGAGTTGAACGTAAACGGCGTAAAACGGTATTACACCGCCGATTATTCCGATACGCAAGAAATAACGTCGTCGCCCGTATGTTTCAAAAAGGGCGAAAGCGTCGTTACGGACGAATCGTTCGATTTGAACGGGTTTGTCAAATCGCGTAATTTAAAGTTGTTGTTTACGGAAATCGCGGGGGACGTTACGATATATTATTATTCCTACCCGTTCGCCGAGTATTTTCGGTACGTCAACGGCTACGCGGTCAATATGCAAATCGCCGTGGCGCAAAAAAGGGTAACGATAGGCGTTCCCGTCATTTACGGCAGTTTTTAAAAAGGTCGGAATAATCTTTTTTTCGGCGTATAAAAAGAGTTTTTGAAGGTAATAATCGAAATAACGAAACAAGGAGATTTTATTTATGAGTTTTTTTAACGTTGCAAAATACTGGTTCAGGAAGTACTTATTTTATATAGTGCTTGCGTTATGTTTGGTCGCGTTGGGGTTGGGAATAACCTTTGCGTGTCTTGCCGCGAAAAAACCGCCGATCGATTCGGGAACGGTCAAAGTGGACGACAACAAAGGCTCGGACGACGAAAAGGACGAACCCGTCGTCAAGACCATCGTGTTTAAAGTTCCCGTCGACGGCGGCAGCGTAGTCAAAGATTACAGTATGGACAAGTTGGTTTATTCGTCCACGCTTACCCGTTACAGTACCCATTCGGGAATCGATTTTTCGGGGAAGTCGGGCGCAAGCGTAGTCGCCGCGTACGACGGCGTCGTCGAGAGCGTGGAAACGGGGTTGCTGGAAGGCACCGTCATTACTATCGATCACGGTAACGGGCTGAAAAGCGTTTACAAGTCCGTGCTTGACGATTCTATGGTAACCGTCGGCAAAACCGTTAAGGCGGGCGATAAAATAGGCGTGATTTCTACAAGTTGCAAACAAGAATACAAGGACGGCGAACATCTTCATTTCGAAGTGTTCGAGAACGGCAAATCCGTTAACCCCATGAAATATATCATCACCGAAGAAAAATAGCGAGTCTGACGCTCGGCGCGGGTATCTAGTTGCTTATACGGTAGTTTTGCTATCAAGGTTCAGCAGTCTGACGCTGCGCGCGGGTGTTTGGTTGTTTGTATGGTAGAGTTGCTGACAGGGGTTACTTTTAAAAAAAGGTAAAGATTTATATATTTCCGACCTTATTAAGCCCGCCTTGTGTAAAGGGGGGATTGACGAGCGATAGCAAAGTCAAAGGGGGGATTGTAAATAAATAAAAAGCGAAAAGCAACCGGATACGAAACGAGAAGTCTGCGAGCGAAATAGAATAAAATAAAAAAGTTGTGAAAAACCGTTGACAAAAAGCAAAATGTGTACTAAACTATGTATACAATTCGATGCCGATGTAAAAAGACAAGTAGTCCTTGCGGGTTTTATAGAGAGCGGGAGCGGCTGGAATCCCCGTAAATTTTCAAGACAAACGAAACCACTTTTTACGGCAAGTGTTTGCAAAACTTATTTGCAAATAAAGTGGCTTTTCAGCAACTAAGGTGGAACCGCGGTTTAACGATCGTCCTTAACTAGTTTAAGGGCGATTTTTTATTTGCTTTAAAGCGTTTATGACGAAAAATAATTTTTAGGGGTGATATAAATGGTAATCACATTAAAAGACGGAAGTAAAAAAGAGTTTGAAAACGGGCTTAGCGGTCTTGAAATAACAAGACAAATAAGCGAAGGATTGTTGCGTATCGCGGCGGCAATGAAAGTTAACGGCGTACTCACCGATTTGACGGACAAAATAAACGACGACTGTTCTCTCGAAATAGTTACCGTGAAAGACGCGGAAGGGTTAAGCGTGTACAGGCATACCTGTTCGCACGTTTTGGCGCAGGCGATTAAATCGATATACCCGACGAGTAAACTTGCGATAGGTCCCACTATCGAAAACGGGTTTTATTACGACGTCGAATTCAAAACGCCCATCAATTCGGGAGATTTGCCTAAAATCGAAGAAGAGATGAAAAAGATTATCAAGAGCAATCTGCCTGTCGAAAAGTTCACGTTGACGAGAACGAAAGCGGTAGAACTTATGAGAAAAGAACCCTACAAGGTAGAACTCATCAACGAGTTAAAGAAAGGCGAAGCGATTTCGTTCTACAAACAAGGCGATTTCGTCGACCTTTGTCGCGGACCGCATCTTCCTAGCACGGGTATGATAAAGGCGTTCAAACTCACGTCCGTTACGGGCGCGTACTGGCGCGGGGACGAGAAGAATAAAATGCTCACCCGTATTTACGGCACGGCGTTCGAGAAAAAGAGCGAAATGGAAGAATACCTTATAGCCGTCGAAGAAGCGAAAAAACGCGACCACAACAAACTCGGCAGAGATTTGGGCTTGTTTATGACGGAAGACGTTATCGGTCAGGGGTTGCCCATTTTAATGCCGAAAGGCGCGAAGATAATGCAAATACTCCAAAGATTCGTCGAAGACGAAGAAGAAAAACGCGGCTTTATGATAACCAAAACGCCCAACATGGCGAAGAGCGATTTGTACAAGATTTCGGGACACTGGGATCACTACCGTGACAAAATGTTCATCGTAGGCGACTTGTCTTCGCCCGACGTAATGGCTTTACGTCCCATGACTTGCCCGTTCCAGTATCAGATATATAAAAACGGATTAAAGAGTTACAGAGATTTGCCCGTAAGATTTTTTGAAACCGCAACGGAGTTCAGAAACGAAGCGAGCGGCGAAATGCACGGGCTTATCCGTATACGTCAATTCACTCTTGCCGACGGTCATATCATTTGCCGTCCCGACCAGATAGAAGAAGAGTTCAAAAGATGCCTTGACCTTTCTTATTATTTCCTTGACTGCATCGGAATGCGTAACGACGTAACGTACAGATTCAGCAAACGCGGCAAGTCGAAGAGCGACAAGTATATCGACAACGACAAGGCGTGGAACGAAACGGAAGCGTTGATGAAAAACATTCTCGACGACTTGAAAATCAACTACGTCGAAGCGGACGACGAAGCGGCGTTCTACGGTCCCAAGTTGGACGTTCAGGCAAAGAACATCTACGGCAAAGAAGACACGATTATCACCATTCAGATAGACTTTTCGGCGGGCGAATCATTCGGTATGACTTACGTCGACCAGAACGGCGAAAAGCAGGTGCCGTTCGTAATTCACAGATCGAGTATCGGTTGTTACGAAAGAACGCTTGCGATGCTTATAGAAAAATACGGCGGAGCGTTCCCGTTATGGCTTTCTCCCGTACAAGCGAAGATTATGAACGTTACGGACAACTCTCTCGAATACGCAAAGAGCGTCAAAGAGAAAATGGAAAACGCGGGGCTCAGAGTAGAACTCGACGGACGTAACGAAAAAATCGGGTACAAGATAAGACAGGCTCAACTCGAAAAAGTACCTTATATGTTCATCATCGGCGACAAGGAAGCGGAAAGCGGAACCGTTTCCGTAAGACACAGAAAAGACGGCGATACGGGTTCGGTAAACGTCGACGAAGCGATAGCGAAACTCGTTTACGAAAACGCTACGAAAAAAATCGACTGATTTTACCGTCGGGCGTAAACTGTGCGCCGAAAAAACGTAATACGATTAAAGTCCTTTTACCTTGTTCGGTTTAAGGACTTTTTTGCGCGGCGGAAAGCGGCTGCGTTGAAACAAACGGTTAATCGGGGTTGCGGTCGGTATTGTTTTTGGCGATGAAAGCGGGCGGAAAGTCGTTTGCGCGGACTTTTATAAAATAGACGAAAAATATTTATAAAACAGTTGACATTTTCGTTACGGTTTGGTAATATATATAGGCAAAGCAGTGGTAAAACCATCTCGCCTGCCCACTATTATGCGGCACGGCTCGATACTAAAAAGCGGTTTATTTGGAAAGTTTTTTCAGATAACGGTTGGTATTACTACGGTTTGCTATATGCAAGCCGATTATTTTTTTAAGGAGATTATGGGTATTAAAGAGCAACAACAAATTAACGGCGATATCCGCGACCGCGAAGTCAGGGTTATCGGGGAAAACGGTGAACAACTCGGCATTATGAGCGCGTTCGACGCGAATGCCATAGCGGAAGAAAAGGGTTTGGATCTCGTAAAGATTTCGCCCACCGCAGTTCCGCCCGTATGTAAAATCATGGACTACGGCAAGTACCGTTTCGATATGATGAAAAGGGAAAAAGAAGCGAAAAAGAACCAAAAAACGGTAGAAGTCAAAGAGATTTGGCTTTCGATGACCATCGATGTCGGGGACATCAACGTCAAAGCGAAACAAGCGCAAAAGTTTTTGGCGCAGGGGAACAAAGTAAAGGTTTCCATTCGTATGCGCGGAAGACAAAACGCTCACCCCGCAATGGGCATCGAAGTAATGAACAAGTTTTACGAACTTGTAAAAGACGTATGTACGCTCGACAAAAAGCCGTTGGCGGAAGAAAGGAACATAATAATGTTCTTGGGGCCGTTGACGAAATAAGCGAGTTTATATAATAAAAAAGACAAAAATATCGGAGGATAAATATATGCCAAAAATGAAAACAAAAAGCGGCGCGAAGAAACGTTTCAGAGTAACCGCATCGGGACACGTTAAGAGAGCTTGTCAAGGCAAGAACCACATTTTGACGAAAAAAGACAGAAAGAGAAAGAACCGCCTTCAACAAGGCGCGTACGTTCATAAGACGCAAGAACAGACAATTAAGAATCTTGTCTACAACAAATAATCGGTTAAGGAGAGAGAATTATGCGTATTAAAAGAGGAGTAAACGCGGTTAAAAAGCGTAGAAAGATAATTAAAGCGGCAAAAGGTTATTACGGAATGAGAAGCAGATGCTATCGCGTCGCGAGAGAAGCCGTAATGAAATCCGGTCAATATGCTTACGTAGGCAGAAAGGACAAGAAAAAGGATTTCAGAAGACTTTGGATTGCAAGAATAAACGCGGGTTGCAGACTTAACGGCATTTCTTACAGCAAGTTCATGCACGGTCTTAAACTTGCGGGAATCGACCTTAACAGAAAGGTTTTGGCGGACATCGCTATCGCAGACGCGAAAGGATTTACCGCGCTTACCGATTCCGCGAAAAAAGCGCTTGCGAAATAATTGAATAAATGTTGATAACTTCGCGACAAAACGAAAGAATCAAAAAAATAAAATCGCTTTCCGAGAAAGACAATCGCTATCTGCAAAACTTATACGTTGCGGAAGGCTTAAAAACCGTACGGGAAGCGATTTTTAATGGTATGCCCGTAAAGACGCTCGTCGTAACGGAAAAACACGTCGGCGAGTTTAACGAAATATTTGCGGGAGAAATCTTAACCGTAACCGATTCCGTATACAAAAGCGTTTCGGACGAAGTAAACCCCGAAGGGGTTATGGCGGTAATCGAAATGCCTGCCACGTCGGTAAAGCAACCCGTATCGGAAAGGTGCTTGTTGCTGGACGGGATAAAAGATCCGGGAAACGCGGGTACGATAATAAGAACGGCTGTTGCGGCGGGGTACAAAGACTTGTATCTGTGCGACTGCGTGGATCCGTTCAACTTAAAAGTCGTTCGCGCGAGTATGAGCGGTATATATTTCGTCAACCTACATATAGGGGGTTTCGACGAGATAAAAAGGGCGTTGAGCGGTTACGAGATAATATGCGCCGATATGGACGGGGAAGACGTTTTTTCGTTTAAAAAGGCGGACAAGTTTTGTCTTGTCGTCGGCAGCGAATCGAAAGGTATACGAAAAGAAGTATACGACGCGTCGAGCAGTACCGTCAGAATACCTATGGAAAAAAACATGGAAAGTTTAAACGCGGGAGTATCGGCGAGCATATTGATGTATTTATTAAAATAAGGAGAAAAGCATGTCAGGACATAGCCATTCCGCAAACATTGCGGTAAAGAAAGCGAAAGCAGACGCTATAAAAGGAAAAATATTTACTAAAATCGGTCGTGAAATCGCGGTAGCGGCAAAGAGCAATCCGGATCCGTCGACCAACTCTAAACTTGCCGACTGCATAGCCAAAGCGAAAGCGGCCAACATGCCGAACGACAACATAAAAAGATGTATCGCGAAGGCTGCGGGCGAACTCGGTAACGCCGTTTACGAAAGTTTGACGTACGAAGGTTACGGCCCCAACGGCACCGCGCTTATCATCGAAACGCTTACGGACAACAAAAACAGAACGGTCGACTACGTAAGAACGACGTTGAAAAGAAACGGCGGCGAACTCGGCAACGCGGGTTGCGTATCTTATATGTTTGACAGAAAGGGCGTAATTTCGGTAGTAAGAACACCCGACCTTGACGAAGACACTATGATGGAATACGTTTTGGAATCGGGCGCGAACGACATGGTAACGGAAGACGACTGCTACGTCGTCGATACGGACGTCGCGGCGTTCTCGGACGCAAGAAAGTATTTTGAAGACAAAGGACTTTCTTTCTACGAAGCGTCTGTCGAAATGGTACCGCAAAGCAAAATGACTTTGAGCGCGGAAGCAAACGAAAAGTTCGTTAAATTATTGAACGCGTTGGAAGATTTGGACGACGTTCAGGAAGTTTACCATAACGTAGAACTCCCCGAAGAACCCGACGAAGAATAATTTACGGGTTTAAAGCCGTCTTGTCGGCGGTTTTTTTCGGGTAATTTTTGACAAATTAAAAGTATTAAAAATGCGAAACGGACGCCGTTTCGCATTTTTTGGTTAAAATCGGTTTATTTTATTTGATATTTATGGTATAGTATAAAAATAAGGAGAAACGCAAAAAAATGGAAGAACAAGTAAATAAACGGGTTACGGACGAAGAATCGGCGTTGAAAAAACAAGAAAAAAGGCTGAAAGCGAGATTTATTTCGGCGATAGTCTTTACCGCGATAGCGACGGTATGTTTTATAGCGATGATGGTTTTTTACGGTAAGTCTTACGGTATGTTGCAGGAAAAAATCAAAAAGATTGACGATTTGAAATATCTGGTTTTAATAATCATATCGTCGGCGTATCTTATAATCGTCATAAGCGCGTTTTTCGCGTGCGATATAGTCGCGCTTGCGTTAAGCGTGAGTTTGTTGAAATATAAAGACAATAAAAAGACTTTTTATTTCGGCGTGGCGGCGACGATTTTGACGGCGGCTATGATAATAACGGTCGTGGCGATAGTCGCGGCGATACTCAACGGCGCGGCGAACAGAGAAGTAACGTTAGCGTTCAGGTTCAGGGAGTTAATATGACGAGAAAAGTACAAATAATGGACGAAGCGACGATAAAGCGTTCGCTTGCGAGAATAACGCACGAGATAATAGAACGTAACGAAGGGTTGAACGGGCTGGTTTTGTTGGGCGTAAAAACGCGCGGAATACTCATCGCGGACATTTTGCGGGACAATATGTTCAAGTTCGAAGGGGTAAACGTCGATTACGGATTTATCGACCAGACGATGTTCAGGGACGACTATACGTTGGAAGAAAAGAAAGCGAAAGCGACGGGCAGCAATATACCTTGCAGTCTTGAAAACAAAACGGTAGTTATCGTCGACGACGTTTTGTACACGGGAAGAACGGCGAGAGCGGCGATAGAAACGGTATTTTCGCTCGGCAGACCGAAATCCGTGCAACTTGCCGTGCTTGTCGACAGGGGACACAGAGAAATACCCATTCGCCCCGACTACGTAGGCAAAAACATACCGACTTCCAAACACGAAAAAGTTTCGGTAGTAATGGACGGCGGCGAAGAAAACGGCGTTTTCATAGTGGAATAGTTTTATGAACGAAGAAAAGAGAATCGAACTCGACGGACTTTTAAAAAAATACGACGAATTCAAATCGATGAACTTAAAACTTAATATGGCAAGGGGAAAACCTTGTAAGGAGCAGTTAAACCTTTCAATGGGAATGATGGACGTGTTGAACTCGTCCGCCGACCTGAATTGCGAAGACGGTATAGACTGTCGGAATTACGGGGTTTTAAGCGGTATAGAAGAATGTAAACGGCTGCTCGGCGATATAATAGAAGTACCGGCGAAAAACATCATTATTTTCGGCAACTCGTCGCTTAACGTTATGTACAATCTCGTGTCGGACGCGATGACGCACGGCGTGTCGGGTTCGACGGCGTGGTGCAAACTTAAAGAAGTAAAATGGCTTTGCCCCGTACCCGGTTACGACAGACATTTTTTGATAACGGAATATTTCGGCATAAAAATGATAAATATACCTATGAACGAAAACGGCCCCGATATGGATATGGTGGAACGGCTCGTCGAATCGGACGACGCGATAAAAGGTATATGGTGCGTTCCCAAATATTCCAACCCCGACGGAACGACTTACAGCGAAGAAACGGTAAAACGGTTTGCAAGGCTGAAACCCAAAGCGAAAGATTTCAGAATATACTGGGACAACGCGTATTCGGTACATCACCTGTACCCCGATAAACAGGATTATTTGTCGGAAATATTGTCCGAATGCGAAAAAGCGGGCAATCCCGATTTGGTATATAAGTTCACTTCCACGTCGAAAATATCTTTCCCGGGCAGCGGAATAGCGGCGCTTGCCGCGTCGGATAACAACGTCAAGGGAATACTTAGACAGATGGGCGTTTCGATAATCGGGTACGATAAAGTCAACCAGTTAAGACACGTCAGATTTTTTAAAGACTTGAACGGCGTTAAAGAACAAATGAAAAAACACGCGGACATTCTCCGCCCCAAGTTTGAAACGGTCGAAAGAGCGTTTAAAGAAAACCTTGACGGGCTTGCCGAATGGACGACTCCGAAAGGCGGGTATTTTATATCGCTGACCGTCAAAGGAATAGCGAAACAGGTAATAGAACGGTGCAAGGAAGCGGGGGTGATATTGACTCCTTTCGGGAGCGCGTATCCCTACCACGACGATCCCGACAACGCAAACATAAGGATTGCCCCGAGTTTTCCCAGCATAGACGAAATAAAAATCGCAAGCGAGATTTTGTGCTTGTGCGTAAAAATCGAAAGGTTAAAACAAGAATCAGACTAACTATATAAAAGGAGCGACGAATATGACTAAAAAGAAAAACATCACCGTATATCTCGGAGCGAACTACGGCAACGATCCCGACTTCATCACGGCAGTCGACGAAATAGGCAAATATATAGGCGAATCGGGTTACGGACTCGTATACGGCGGTTCAAAAAGCGGTTTAATGGGACGAATAGCCGACAGCGTTTTGGCGCACGGCGGAACGGCAATCGGCGTCGAGCCGGAGTTTTTCATCGAAGCGGAATACCAGCACGACGGACTTACTCAACTTATAACGACGAAAGATATGTCGGAGAGAAAAGCAAAAATGATAGAACTCGGCGACGCTTTCATAACCTTTCCGGGCGGAACGGGAACGTTGGAAGAAGTAGCGGAAATAATGTCGAAAGTTTCTCTTAAACACTTGACCGCGCCGTGCATAATATACAACTTTAAAGGTTTTTACGACGACTTGAAACGTTTGCTCGACAAAATGATAACGGAAGGCTTATCGTCCGAAGAAAGACAGCAAGGCATATATTTCGTATCCAGCCTTGACGAAATTAAGCAAATTATCGCCGAAAAATTATAACTCACGCTTAAAATACGTTACCTGCGAGTTGAAATAAAGCCCGCCGATATGCTTTTACGCGAAAACGTAGAAAAACTATAAAAACAGCAAACAAAAAAGCGCAAAAACGGGTGATAATGCTTTTGAACGAACAATTGCGGTAGCGTGAAACAACTAAATGTACAGCAAACAAAAAAACGCAAATGCGAGCGAAAATGCTTTTGAACGAATAATTGCGCTAGCGTGAAACAACTAAATGTACAGTAAACAAAAAAAGCATAAACGCGAGAGAGTATGCTTTTGAACGAACAAAGGCAAAATCGTAGAATAACTAAATGTACAGCGAACAAAAAAAGCATAAACGCGAGAGAATATGCTTTTGAACGAACAAAGGTAAAATCGTAGAATAACTACAAGAACAGCAAACAAAAAACCTTGTTGCCGAAATCGGCGACAAGGTTTTTGATTTATTTTTCTTCTGTTTTATTTTCGGTATCGGGTGATTTTTTATTGACGGGGAGTATGACGATTTTATAACTCATCATCGCAACGACTTCAGCGGGGACGCCCGCAAGGAAAATCAGCGGGAAAGGTTTCCAACAAAGCATTACTATTAAAAAGGCTTCCAGAATAATCGTCCAGATAAGGAAAGACGTCGCGGCGAAACACCAGTATCTGCCCGCCCACAAAGACGCGAATATCACCGCAACGACGGCGAACGCGGGGAGCGGAAAAACGTAACAGTACAAAAAGTTCCATAAAGTCGTCGTCGTTCTCGTTCCTTCAAAGATAACGAAAATTATCGTTTCCATAATAAGCATCGCAAAAAAAGTAATCGCCGTTATAAGAACGCGGTTTCTTTTTTTGATTTTCGTCGAGTAAGCCGTCTGCTCTTGTTCGATTTCTTTGTTTTCGTGTTTGGTAACCAAAAAGTCTATGCTGACTCCGAACAAATCTGCAAGCGTCAGAAGTACCGAAACGTCGGGAATAGACTCTCCGCGCTCCCATTTTGAAACGGCTTTATCCGAATAATTTATCTTTTCGGCAAGTTCGATTTGCGTCAGTTTCAACTGTTTTCTAAGGGCTATTAAGTTTTGCGCGAAAATTATTTTTAAATCTTCCATTATTAGTCCTTGCTGCGTTTACTTTATTTCGTTCTGTTTTTTATTGTAGCATAATAAACCGAAAAAATCAACGATATTGACGCCTTTTCGTACAAAATCGCGTGAAAAACGGGGTTGTTCTACTCACGGTAGAGTTGGAAAAAGCGAATTCTACTTTGAAAAATCAAAGCGTATAGCGTAAAAGCGTCGAAGTAGGTTGTTTTTTTCAATGCGTGAATATATACTGAAATCGTTGAAAGCGAAAAACGCAATCAGGAGATATTGAAATGAACGTTACCGACTTAAAAAATGAAAAGATAACCGTTTTCGGCGATTCGATAGGCAAAGGCATAACGACCGATTCGGGCAAACCCGAAGTTTTAAAAACCAACGCGGTAAAATTGTTTGAAGAAGAATACGGCGTGGAAATAAACAACCTTTCATCGTTCGGCAACTCGGTTAAACGCATAGCGGAACGGCGTATGATAGAACGGTATATCGAAACGCTCGACCGGACCGTAAAGAACGTCGTCGTGCTGGAACTCGGCGGAAACGACGCGGACTTTAACTGGAAAACGGTCGCCGAATCCCCGTACAAAAAACACGAATCCAAAACGTCGTTAAAAGAGTTTTCCGAATACTATACGAGCATAATCGCGATGCTCCTTAAAGAAGACGTGGAAGTTATCGTTTGCACCATACCGCCCGCGTTGTCGACGCGGTATTTCGTAAACGTTATATCCGACGTGGCGGACGGCAACAAAGTTTTGGAGTTTTTCCACAGAGATTTGGGCGTTATATACCGCCGTCAGGAAATGTTCAACAACGAGATTTTAAAAATCGCGTATTCAAACGGAATTGAAGTTATAGATATAAGAAAAAAGTTTTTGGACGTTATGGGGGTGGAAGACCTTATGTGCGAAGACGGCATACACCCCAACGAAAAAGGTCAGCGCGAAATATTCAACGCCGTCAAAGAATATTTGCAGGATTGAGTTTTACGGTCGGCGTTTTCCCTTAAACAACGTCTTTTGCGGTATGACGCCGCGAAGACAAGCCGTATAGAAAAAGAGTGGCAATGCGTAAATCCGAAAGTCAATTGTTCGGTACGCTTAAACCACTCTTTTTTAATTGTTTGTTTTTACCGCGGCGGCTTGCTTTTCGCTTTCAAGCGCGGACTATCGGCGATAATTCGCTTTTAACCGCGGACTGTCGGCGATAATTCCCGCCCGCAAACGCGGGGGGAGCGGCAACGATTTTTGCCGTTTGTCGCAAGCGTTTCGCGTTCGTGAAACCTTTTCGACGGTAAGCGCGGGGAAACCGTCAACAGCGCGCGTTTTTTCTGAAACGAAGGGGAGTCGTGCCCGTTTCTTTTCTGAACAGTTTAATAAAATAGTTGTAATCGGGTACGCCGACTTTCTCGGCGATAGTCGATATCTGGTCGTCGGAAGAAAGCAACAACTCTTTCGATTTGTCGATACGCAGTTTTGTAAGGTAAACGTTAGGCGTCGTGTTAAACTCTTTGCGGAAAAGGTTAAACAACTTGTTGCGGGATATATAGAATCTGTTGCATATATCGTCGACGGTAAGGTCGTTTTTGTAATTGCGTTCTATAAACCGCGTAATTTCGTTTACAAGGTCGCTGTTTTCGATTTTGACTAGATTTGAAAGGTAAATATAACTTGCGCACGCAAGCATTACGTTAGCGGCGGAGTTAATTCTCTCTTCGTCGTAAAGACGCAACTCTTTCAACGCCTTTTTGACTGCCCTTTCTTTTAAGTCGTATTTTTTGCATTTTTCCACGACGCGGGCAGTCAGCGCGGCTTTGGAAACGGACTTGTCGGCAATTTGCCCGAACATAATATACCCCAAAACGGTATTATTGCAAATAATGGGGGTAACGGTATCGCGAAGTCCCGCGTGGCACTCGTAAACGACGGTACCTTTCGTTTTTTGCGCTTGCTTACAACCTTCCGTATCCGAATAAATACAGCCGAGATTACCGCTTTTAGTGGATTTGATAAGTTTGCAAATCCCGGCCGACTCGGCGGGATACGCCAGAAAGGGTTTGTAATTTACGTCGAACAAGCAGACCGTCGCGCCCGTGAGTTCCGCAAAGTCCTTGATGAGTTTTCTTAATTGTTCGTAATCGAAACGTATAACCATAATCATATTATAACTTACGTAAAAGATTTTTGCAACGCAAACGATAAAAAAGTTTTCAGAAAGGGATTATTTTTCTATTTTAAAAACTTTTGTCGGGACAAATCGAAATTATTTTTATAGCCGCCGACGATTTTCGATAAACCGCTTGACAGTTTCGGGCATTAAGACTAAAATGTAATCGTGATATTTTAAGAAGGTTTATTATGGAAAAGTTTATCGGTGATTTGAACGAATATCTTGCTCCCTTATGGAAAACGAAAAAAATCGTTAACGAAACGGTTATGTTCGTCGGCGAAACGGACGTCGCTGAATTGTTGTTTACCCCCGTTAACGCAGTGTCCGTCAAGGACTACGGTTTGAACGTAACGTATGAAAAGGGCAAAGACTACGAAATAACGGGTAAAAAAATAAAACGCTTAAAGGGTTCTGAGATACCTTATTTTACCAAAGAAGAATACTATCCTACGACTTACGAAACGTTCGCGATAGGTGTTGCCGACGCGATAAACGAAGAGTTCGGCGAACAAAGATATTTAAAGTTCGGCGAAGGAAATATGTTTACCGACCGTCAGATAGCGATAAGTTACGAAACGGAAGACGAATGGACGGGCGAAGTTCCGGAAAGTAAGTCGGACAAGTTTAAACGCGCGCTTAAAAAACTTAACGGGCAAGAAAAATTAAAGTTTTTGTTTTACGGCGACAGCATTACTACGGGCTGTAACGCAAGCGGTACGGACATGGGCGGAAACGTTTCTCCGTACGCACCGCCTTTCGATAAGGCAGTATGCGAGTATTTGAAAAGAAAATACGGCGCGAACGTAGAGAGAATAAACACCGCCGTCGGCGGAATGAACACGAAATGGGGCGTCGACAATTTAGACGAGCGGGTAATAAAATACAATCCCGATATAACGCTTATCGCGTTCGGAATGAACGACCCCGCAACTACTCACGAAGAGTATACGGCGATGATTTCCGATATGATAGAAAGAATAAAATCGGCTAACGCAAACGCGGAAATACTGCTTTTAAGTTCGATTTTGCCCAACCCGAACGCCGACAAAAACTGGTTTGCCAACCAAAGATTTTTCTACGAAGACTTGTTGCGACTCGAACGCAAATACGATTTCGTCGGTACGGCGGACGTAACCGCGATGCATAAATATATTTTATCGCAAGGCAAACGCTACGGCGATATGACGGGCAACAACATAAACCACCCCAACGACTTTATGATACGAGTATACGCCCAAACTATACTCAAAACGTTACTCGGCGACGAGTTCGATTTATAAACCCAAAAGACAGGCTTTCTCGCCTGTCTTTTTTATACGGAATGGAAAACGCCGTTGCGGTAAAAGGACGGACTGCGGCGGGCTAAACCTGCCGCGCGGCGCGTAAAAGGCAAATAAGGGCGAATGAAGTGAAAAATAAACAAAGTGCTAGGCGGACGAGCGACAGATAAAAAAGGGTGTTGCAAGACGGGTAAAGCGCGGCGAGAACAAAAGGCTATAAAACGGGTAAAGATAGAGCGAAAAAGGGGCAAAAACGCAGGGCGTTTTGTAAAAGTAGCATAAAAAGGCAAATAAACAATATAAAAGTTGTAGAAAGAAATTGAAATATGTTGTAAAATAATATTATTCCGATAACGATAATCGTTCCCGACAACCGTAAGAACGGGTGTACGGACGACCTTTCGATTTTCGGGCGGGAAAAAAGGTTGCGTTTCGGCAGGCTTTGACGAAAAGAGCGTTACGGTAACCGATTTTTAAAGGAAACGAGATAATTTTATGTTAGATTTAAAAAATTTGAAGTTAAACAACGTCGAGTTCTATACGAGAAACGACAAACTGTACGGCGAGATAAAGACGAACGAACTTACCGCCGCGTACGAAATAAAAGACGTTACGTTTGAAAAACCCGCCGAAGCGGTTTTGACGGATCTGGACGGCACCACGTTAAACAGCGAACCGTTTTGGAAATACGTCATTCAACTTACGATGAGCAAACTTATGGGAGCCCCGAAGTTTTCTTTCGAGCCTTCCGACGAACCTTTCATTTTCGGGTACACGACGGTCGACCATTTAAGGTATTGCATAAACAAATACTGTCCCGACAAGAAAATCGACGACGCGCTTAAACTTTACCATATCGTGGCGAAAGAAGAACTCGACAAGGTTATAAAGGGCGAAGGCAACGACTTTGCGTTTAAACCCGCGGAAGGTCTTAAAGAGTTTTTGCTCGAACTGAAAAGCCGAAAAATAAAAATCGGACTTGTAACGAGCGGACTTAAATACAAAGCCGTTCCCGAAATAGTGTCCGTGTTCCGTCAGTTGAAAATGGGCGATCCGTCGGAGTTTTACGACAGCATTATTACGGGCGGGGACAGAAAAACGTTCGGCGTTTACGGTACGGTTGGCGAAATGGCCAGCAAACCGCATCCGTTCGTGTATTCCGAAATAGCGTATATGGGGCTTAACGTAAAAAATCCGTCAAGGGTTTTGGGAGTCGAAGACTCGTCCGCGGGCGTGTTGTCGTTAAGGTTTGCGGGGTTTCCCGTAATAGGACTTAACTCGGGCAACATAACGGAAAGCGGACTTGACGGACTGTGCTATAAAAAAGTAGACAAACTAACCGAAATATTAAAATTATTATAAGGTAGCGATAACGACCGCTAACCTTAATTAAAGGGGTATATTATGAACAAAAAAGATTTTTTAATCGAAGGCGACGGCGTTTTAAGACTTAAACCGACGTGGGTAGCGAGAAGTTTTTGTCGTCCGGGAAAAAGAATAAAACTTCATCCCGACGACTATTACGTTTTAGGGCTTGAAAAGGGCGGAATCGACGAACGGTGGTTTGCTTCGACGACGTGGGCGGAAAACGGACCCGACACGCCCGAAGACGAAGGACTTTCCTACGTAGTGTCCGCCGACGGTAAAGAACAAGTGCTGCTCAGGGACATGGTAGACGAACTGAAAGGGAAAATCATAGGCGACTATTTATGGAACAAATACCGTAAATGGCCGATGTTTTCCAAGTTTTTCGACAACGCGGGGCCGTTGCCGCATCACATACACCATAGGGACGAACACGCCAAGCGGGTAGGAAGCGACGGCAAACCCGAAATGTATTTCTTCCCCGCGCAAATGAACAACTACGGCGCGGAGTTCCCGTACACCTTTTTCGGACTTAATCCCGACTGCACGAAAGAAGAAATCAAACAATGCCTGATGAACTTTTCAAAAGGGGACAACAAACTGCTCGATTATTCGCAGGCGTATAATATAGAACTCGACACGGGCTGGGACGTTCCGCCGGGGACGTTGCACGCGCCCGCAAGTTTATGCACTTACGAACCGCAATTCGCGTCCGACGTGTACGCTATGTATCAATCGGTATTGCTCGGCGGACACTGCGTACCCGAATCGTTGCTCTGGAAAAACTGTCCCGAAGAAGAAATCGGCAACTACGACTACCTTATGGACGTTATCGACTGGGACGTCAACGTCGATCCCGAATTCAAAAAACACAGGTTTATGCGCCCGATAGTTTGCAGAGAATCCGAAAAATACAAAGAAGAATGGATTTGTTACAAAAGCAAACTTGCGTGCGCTAAACGGCTAACCGTGTACCCGAACCAAACGATTACGTTGTCCGACAACGCCGCTTACGGTTTTATACTCATCGAAGGCCGCGGAAAGTTCGGCAAATGGGATATATCCACGCCTACCTTGATAAGGTACGGCGAACTCACCGACGACGAGTTTTTCGTAACGGAAAACGCGGCTAAAAAGGGAATAACGATAACGAACGAGAGCAAAACGGAAAATCTTGTAATGCTCAAACACTTTGCCGAAAATCCCGATTTACAAATAGAATAACGACGAAAGATACTTATGCTTATCGGCATAAGTATCTGTTTTAAGGAAGAAAGAATATGAAAAAATGGTATAAGGGCGTGTACAGACGCCAACTCACCGATATGCACGTTGCGGACGACAGGGACGAATACTTGTCGAAGTTTGACGAACTTAAATATTTCGAATGTTTGAAAAAAGCGCGTATACAAAGCCCTATGATATATTTGCAATCGCATACGGGGCTTTGCAATTACCCGACGAAAGTCGCAAAAACTCACGCGAAAATGACGGGTGAAAACAACGGAATCAAACGGCTTATAACGCTTTGCAAATCGGACGGAATGAAAGTCGTCGGGTATTATAGCCTTATTTTCAACAACGTCGCGGCGGACATTCATCCCGAATGGGAAATGAAATACGCCGACGGCTCGACGTGGCGGGATAAAGGGCAACGCTACGGACTGTGCTGCCCCAACAACGCGGAGTACAGAAAGTTCGTAAAAGACAACGTTACGGAACTTGCGGAGTATTTCCCCGACCTTGACGGAATATTTTACGATATGCCGTACTGGGAAGTTCCTTGTCGTTGCGACGCTTGTAAAGCGCGGTACAAAAAAGAAACGGGCAAAGATTTGCCCGAAACGGACGATTTTAACAACGAAGACTTTATGCTTTTCGTAAAAAAACGTCAGGAATGGATGGTGGACTTCGTAAAATACGTCAGACGGCTGTCTGAAAAGATTATGCCGAAAACGACCGTCGAGTTTAACTTCGCGGCGGTTATCGGTTGCGACTGGCTGGGCGGCTCGACGGAAGGTATCAACGAAGAATGCGAGTTTACGGGCGGCGACCTTTACGGCGACCTGTACAGCCATTCGTTCACGGCGAAATACTATTACGGCATAACCAAAAACCAACCGTTCGAGTATATGACGTGCAGGTGCAACAAAACGTTGCGGGAGCATACGATTACCAAACCGCAAAATATGCTCGAAGCGGAAATAATGCTGACGTGCGCTCATCACGGCGCGACTTTGAATATAGACGCAATCAACCCCGACGGCACGCTTGACGACAGGGTTTACGAACGCGTAGGCAAAGCGTTTGAAAAACAGTTGCCGTACGAAAAATATATGGACAAAGGGGAAATGTACGCGGACGTCGCCGTTTATTTCGACAGTCAAACGATGTTTAACGAACGGTACGCGAAAACGTACAACAAACTTTGCGCCGTAACCGCGCACAAAACGCTGGTTGAAAACCATATACCGACGGCGGTCGTATCGAACGGCAACATGAACGCCCTTAACCGATACAAAATGGTTATCGCCCCGTGCTTGCAAAACTTTATAAACGACGAACCGCTCAAACTGATAGAATACGTCGGACAAGGCGGAACTCTATACCTTTCGGGCAGAAGCGACGAAAGGCTTATGAAAGAGTTTTTTAACGCAGAGTTTACGGGGTATACTTACGACGACGAAAGGTTTAAACACGTCGACAAGGGTTATGCAGAAGCGCAAGCGTACGTCGCGCCCGTCGGCGATTATACGGGGGTTATGCCCGAGTTTAACGACAAGTATCCATTGCCCGTAACTTACAAATTACCGACGTATAAATTGACGGGGGACGTAAAAGGAAAAATCGTTTTGCCGTACACTAATCCCGACGACAACACGACCTTCGCGTCTATTCATTCCAACCCGCCCGCGTTCGTTACCGATCTTCCCGCGATTGTCGAAACGCGTTACGGAAAAGGCAAAGTTATATGGACGGCGGCGTTGATAGAAAACGACGAAAGGCAAAACTTTAAAGACGTGTTCAAAAACGTCGTGCTTAAAGAGATAAAACCCAAATACGACGTTACGGGCAGCAAATATATAGAAAGCGTGATTTTTGAAGATAAAGACTGCGCGTATATACATTTCGTCAACGTAGAGCCGAGTTTCGATTGTTTGCCTAGAAAAATAGAGATTAAAGGACTTGACTCCGTTAAAATCAAAAACGTTTTGACGAACAAAAAAGTAAAAATCGCGGACGGCAAAGCGACTGTAACCGTTACCGACTTTTTAACGCTCAAACTTATTCCCGAAAGAGTTTTTCGACCGTTTGGCGAGTAAATAAAAAACGGTCTTGATTTAAAACTACTATATCGTCGTTTTGCCTGTCTGCGTATCGTTAAAAAAGCGTCGCTGACAAAACTGATACAAGCCCCGCTCCGGTTGGAGCGGGGCTTTCAAATAGTTCGCGATAGAGACTTTTAGTCGGGGTATGGCTTAAAACCGCGACTTTTAAGCGATTTTTGAAAAGCCGCAAAGATGTAAACGACGAAATATTGCCGAACGTATAACTTACGAATGCGGATATAACTTACTAACGAGAAAAACTCTTTCGTTAATTCCGATAGTTTTTTATAATGGCGGTAAAGGACTTCCTTCGTCTTTTATGCTTTTTTTACGACATTCGATTCTGTATTGACCCGGCGTTATGCCGAACTTGTTTTTGAACACCACGTTGAATTGCGCCAAGTTTGAGTAGCCTACCGCGTTGGCGATGTCGGTAGTGTTCATATCCGTGTTGGTCAGCAGGTTTTGCGCGTAGAGCAATTTGTTTGAAAGTAAGTACGCGTGCGGTGACTTTCCGTATCGTGCGTTAAACAGTCGGTTAAGTTGTATGCGTGAATAATTCAATTTACGGCACAAATCGTCTACCGTATACGTTAAGAACTCTTCCGAAAGTTTCAGTTCGTTCAGAGTTTGCGTCCATACGGGAGCGTCTTTCGGCTCGTCGTTTTGTATTCCGCTTGCCGCAAGTTGTACGAAAAACATAATTTTGGTTATCAGAATATCGTTGGCTTTCGCGCATTCGACAGGCGGCAACAGGTTTAGAATATGCAGCGTCGTTTCTATTTCCAAAACCGTTTCCGCGCTAAGAGCGTAACTGCGGTCGTTTTTATACAGTTTGTTCAGAACGTTTTCGGAAAGCGGCGCCAGCATTTGCAACAAGGTTTGTTCCGCTATTGTAAAGTTTATGTACCTTGCCGTTTTCTTACCGCCGACGGTCAGGTGGTGCACGTCTTTGGTAGTGCAGTAAAATAACGTTCCCGTAGCGTACGTGCGCAACTCGTCGTTGATATGATTTTCGACGATGCCGTCAGTTACTACGTAAAACTCCCAGTAATCCGCGTGACCGTGCCGCAACGTGTAATCGCCCGTGTTTATGCAAAACTGAGTCGTTACGCCGCCGTGTTCTTTTTGATACGGGTTAAGGTTTTCTATGAAATACTTTTTTATCATAATTTCTCCGCAAGGCCGAAACAATCGACAAAGAGTCGCGCGTTCGGTTTTCGCCGTTTGTGCAAAAAAGCCTTATGTAACGATTATAATATAAAAAATACGCGAAGTCAATGATGTTTTCGTAAATTATGAAACAAAACCATATAAAAATGAAACAAAGCCATATTGAATGTGCCGTTAGTAAATGGTATAATGATTTCAAATAATAGAGAAGTGTAGGTTTGCGCCGTACAAGGTGTGAAAGATATACTTACGAAAAGAAGCGTTTTACACGGAGTAAAAGAAGAGATGTGCGCAAAGTTAAAAGACTGGACGTTGAGTTTCGGCGACAAAACGATAGCCGCGCAAGTAGCGGGAGATATTACCATCGATTTGTATCGCGCGGGGCTTATAAAGAACCCGTATTTCGGGTTGGATTACAAAGATATAGAATGGATTGCCCGTCGGGATTTTACGTATCGGACAACGATTTACGCCGACGAGAATTTGCTTGACAACGAGTCGGTAATGCTTGTGTTCGACGGTATCGACGTGTTCTCCGACGTGTATCTTAACGGCGTCCGTCTCGGTTCGACGGAAAATATGTTTTTACGGTATCGTTACGAAATACGTCATTTGCTGAAAGAAGGAGACAACGTATTGACGGTCGAAATGCACAGTACTCTTAACCGTATGGACAAAATAGATACTACGGGTTACTATGCGATATTTAACCAAAAACGCATATTCGTCCGTAAGGCACAATGCAATTTCGGGTGGGACTGGGCGCCGAAAATATGCGCTTACGGTATTTGGAACGACGTTTACGTGGAATGCGGCTGCAAACAAAAAATAAACGACGTGTACGTCGTTGCCGACGACAAAGGCAACGCGACGTTTTTCGTGGAATTGAACTATAATATAAACAGCACTTACGATACGCTCGGAGTAATGGTAAAAGGCAGTTACGAAGAAAACTTGGGCGACAAACTGCATTTTTACGTTTCAAGCCGACCGTTTGGCGAAACAGATACTCAAAAAACGGTGGAAGTCGTCGGCAAAAAGAACTTTGCGTGTTTCGTAAACGAATCCGCCCGAAAGTGGTGGCCTGCGGGCTACGGCGAACAACCTTTATATAATTACCGCGTGGAGTTGGAACGCGACGGCAAAATAATTTCCGTAAAAAGCGGGCGCTTTGCATATCGTAGCGTAAATCTCGTCGAAGAACCGAAAGGCGATACTCTGTACGGATACCAACTGCAAATAAACGGCGTCGACGTGTTCGTAAAGGGCAGCAACTGGATTCCGATCGAGTGTTTTACGGGCGTCGTTACCGACGATAAATACCGCAAACTTACCGCACTTGCAAAGGATGGCAACTTCAATATGTTGCGAGTGTGGGGCGGCGGCGTTTACGAAAAAGACATTTTTTACGATTTGTGCGACGAACTTGGGTTGATGGTGTGGCAGGATATGATGCTCGCTTGCGCAGAGATTCCCGAAGACAACCCCGAATGGGTAAGCAACATGCTTGCAGAAACGGATTATCAGGTCAAGCGTTTACGCAACCACCCGTCGCTGGTGTACTGGTGCGGGGGTAACGAGAAAACGGGTTGCTATGGTTTGTGTATTACGAAAGGCGAGTTTTTCACGGACGTTACGATGCGCGGATACGTTACTAATCTTGACCGTACCCGGCCTTTTGCAAAACAATCGCCGTGCAGTTGGACGGATCTCGGCAACGACGTAAACAGCGGAGAAACGCATCACAACTCGTTTGAGCGCGCTTTATCCGCAGGTATGGATAAATATCGCGACCTTATTGCGCAAAACGTCGTTCCGTTTGTTTCCGAAGCGGCTTTGATGGGACCTAACAGCGTGGAAACGACGACGAAGATTTATCCGCCCGATAAATTGTGGCCGATGAATGAAATATGGGACGATCGTTTGATGAAAAATCCGTACGGCTCGTCTTCGATGACGTTTGCGGATCGTGAATTGTATTACGCCGAAACTTTGTACGGCAAGGTAAAAAATCTTACCGATTTTACATTTAAAGGAATGACCGCGCACGCAGAAGGTATGCGTGCCGAAGCGGAGTTTACTCGTAGCAACAAAGGCGTTTCGTCAGGTTTTATGAACTGGATGTACAGCGATATATGGCCGCAAGGCACGTGGTCGACGATAGACTATTACTGCGAACCGAAACAAGTGTATTACCAGATGAAACGCAGTTACGCAACCTTGCTCGTAACGTTTACGCAAAACGCCGAAGGGCGGACGGAACTCGTCGCGGTCAACGACGGACTTTTGCCCGTCGATATAGAGATTGTTTACGGCTTGCGTACGCTATGCGGCAGAACGTTGTCGAAAAAAACGGTAAGCGTGAAGAACTTGCGTAACGGCGCGCAAAAATTCGTTACGGATTTAGAGTGTAAAGAAAACGAATACTTGTATATAGAATATGAGAGCGACGGCAGAAAAGGTACGAACGTGTATTCGCCGAGTATGTGGAGCAATTGTTCTTTCGAGAGCGATTACGCGGTTACCAAGAAGCAAATCGACGATACGCATGCGACCGTAACGATTGCCGCGAATAAATTCGCAAAGGGCGTGTTCGCGCATTTTAAGGACAACTATAAATATCGCTATGACGACAACTACGTCGACGTACAGGCGAACGAAGTCAAAACTATACGCGTCGAGAGCGACGAGCCGTTTAACGTAAACGACGTGATAATGGACGACTTTGCCGACTCTGTAAAATAGGTAAAAGACGGCATGGATAGTCGCATTTAAATCAAAAAGCCTTTTACCGACGGACTTTTTAAGTTTTTGCAATAGGTAAATAAAAATAAAGACGGAGAAAAATCGAGATGAAAAAAATAATAAAAGGACTAGCGCTCGTATTGATTACGGTATTCGTTACGTCGTTTGCGGCGTGTGGAGGTAATCGGTCTTCAAACGACGCGAATAAAAGCGGAAAATTGATACTCAACGTCGCCACGTACGACGGCGGTATAGGTACCGACTGGATAAAACAGTCCAAAGCAGAGTTCGAAGCGTTATACGCTAACACCAAGTTCGGCGATAAAACGGGCGTGTATATCAATCCCGTCGGCAATAAGCAGATGGGCGGCGATACAATCGAGAACGATTCGTTAAAGTACGACGTGTATTTTACCGAAATGGTAAACTATTATTCGTTCGTAAACAAAAAAAAGTTTGCCGATATATCCGACATCGTAACGGGCGCGTATCCCGCCAAATTCGGAACGGATGCGAGCGAAGATACGATTGAAGGCAAACTTCAACAAAGTTGGAAAGACTATCTTACTTCAAAGGACGGCAAATATTACGCGCTTCCTTTTTACGACGGTATTTACGGCATTTTTTACGACGTAGATTTATTTGATGAATACAACTGGTATTTTAACGAAAACGGCGTTTTTCAGGGCAGCGGCGAAAAAAGCGTCGGGCTTGACGGTATTCCCGGCACGTACGACGACGGTTTGCCTGAAACGTACGCGCAGTTCAATATGATGTTGGAAGGTATCGCGAGCGCGACCGTCGTTCCGTTTTCTTACGGCGACGCAAAGTACGTCGGACGTATGCTTGCTAACTTGTGGTCCAACTACGAAGGACTCGACCAGATGTTACTGAACAATACGTTCAGCGGTACGGCGAACAACGTAGTTACTTCATTCAAACAAGGCGCGCCCGTCGTCGAATCCGAAAAGATTGACAGCAAAAACGGTTACTTGTTGCAAAAACAAGCGGGTAAATATTATGCGTTGAACTTCTTACAAAACGTAATGTTCGGTAAAGCGGAGAATTACAGCGGCAATATCGTTAACGGGTTAAGTTACCGTACGGCGCAAACCAACTTCGTTACCAACAAATATAAAAACAACGCTACTGTGTATGCGATGCTCGTAGACGGCGCGTGGTGGGAACACGAAGCGTCGACCGATTTTAATCTCGTTGCGAAACGCAACCCCGATCAGACGAAAGCCACGCGGAAATTCGGGTTCATGCCCGTTCCGAAGGCAACCGCCGAGCAAGGGTACTCTAAACAAACGCTTATATCTCAGAACAACAGTTACTGTTTCGTTAACGCTAACAGCGAGAACCTTGAAGTCGCAAAACTCTTTTTACAATTCGTGCACACGACCAAGCAACTTGCAAACTTTACGATAGGCACTTCCGTAACGCGTTCCCTTAATTATACGATTGACGACGCGCAACTTGACGAATGTTCTTATTACGGACGGCGAATCTACGAACTGAAAAAATCATCCGACGTTTACTATCCCGTATCGTCGTTAGACTTTGTAATCAACAACATCGGATACTTTGACTTCGAGCAAAGTTGGTGTTGGATGAGTAAAAACGGTACTAAGCAAAGCACCGAAGTACTCTCTCGTTTTGCTTCGGGAGAAAGCGCGCAAACGTACTTTAACGGATTGTCTAATTATTTCAACAAAGACAGTTGGGTAGTAAAATAAGGCAAATCGTCGTCGGATTTAATGCAATCAGCGGTTTTTTACGACGCTTGCGTAATTTTTGAAACGCAACGTAAAGAGTAACGAAAAGGACGAATCACTATGACTTCCATAAAGAAAAGAAATAAAATGAACGTGAGCGAAAAGTTGTTTTTTTGGCTACTCGTAACGCTGCCGCTGATACAATTCGCGGTGTTTTACGTAGGCGTCAATTTTAACAGCGTTTTGCTTGCTTTTAAAAAATACAACGCCGTAGACGACACGTATAAGTTCGTCTGGCTGGATAATTTTGCTTCCGTCTGGAAAGACGTAAGCGGCGGCACGTTGTTGATAATGCTTGGCAATTCGGTGTCGGTGTGGCTGCTTACCACCGTACTCGGTACGATAATAGCGGTAATATTCAGTTATTATATTTTCAAGAAACGTCTTGCGAGCAAAGTGTTTAAATTCGCGTTGTTTTTGCCTACGGTTCTTCCGGCGGTGCTTTTGACGACGGTATTTATGTTTTTTGCAGAAGTCGCATGGCCACCCGTTTCAAAGTTCGTTACGGGTAAAGAAAGCGCGTTGCTGTACAGCGATTCGACTCGTATGGCGGCTGTAATGTCGTATACGTTATTTATCGGACTCGGAACGCAGGTGTTGTTATACAGCGGCGCGATGGAACAAATAGATCCTTCCGTGCTGGAAGCGGTAAAAATAGACGGCGCGACGCCGATAGTTGAGTTTGTCAGAATCGTTATTCCGCAAATGCTCGGTACGATTTCGACTTTCATTATTGCGGGCATAGCGACGATATTCACTAATCAGGCGCATATTTACGAGTTTTACGGCGTGTCCGTAAGCGACGCAAGGTTCAGCACTATCGGTTATTACTTATTCCGTCTGGTCAATCTTCCGGGGCTGGGAAGTTATTATTATCCGTACGCGGCTACGCTTGGATTATGTTGTACGCTCGTGGCGTTGCCTTTGACTTTGCTCATAAAGAAAGGGCTCGATAAATTGTCGGGGGACTGAGTTTATGAATAAATTAAAAAGACGATTCAAAGATATAAACTGGGTGTATATCGTAATACTTTGTTTTTTGGTATTGTACGTTGCGATGTTGATTGTCCCCGTCGTGTGGACGGTTATGTCGTCGTTCAAGTCGGTAGACGAGTGGTCGTGGGACAATAATTATTTCGGGTTTCCCAAAGAGTTTAGTTTCAACAACTACGTTACGGCGTATAAATATTTTAACGTGCGTACCGAAACGAGCGCAAGGCAGGTGTTTATGCTCGAACAGTTCTTGTATTCGATGCTGTACGCGGGCGGTTGCGCGTTTATGGCAACGATTACTCCGTGCATAGTGGCGTACGCCGTCGCAAGACTTCATAATAAGTTCGGTAAAGTCATATATACTATCGTAATAGTCGCTATGGCGTTACCCATCGTCGGCAGTTTGCCCAGCGAAATACAAATGGCGAGAGCGTTAGGGTTATACGGGCATCTTTGGGGGCAGTGGATAATGAAAATGAACTTTTTGGGCGTGTATTTTTTGGTATTTCACGCGCAGTTCAAGGCAATCCCCGCAGATTACACCGAAGCGGCGCAACTCGACGGGGCCAGCCACTTTTCCGTTATGGCTAAAATAATCATGCCGCTTGCGTGGGGTACGATTACGGCAGTAATGTTGTTGAACTTCATCACGTACTGGAACGATTATCAAATCCCGATGATTTACATAAAGGATTATCCCGTGTTGGCGTACGGTATGTTCAGTTTTTATCAAAGCACCGAAACCGAGATACAATCCGTACCCGTCAAACTTGCGGGCATTTTGCTTATGGCGATACCTATAATCGTAATGTTTGCGGTGTTCAATAAAAAGTTGGCGGTCAATTTGTCCGTCGGCGGAATTAAAGGTTGAAAAGGGAGAAAAAAATGAAGAAAAAGACAAAGATAATTTCGCTTGCCTTTTTTACGTTGATAACGCTGATTTTAACGACGATTCTTTGTTCGATGGCGTTTTCTGAAAGCGAAGGAATCCTGCCCGAAACGGTTTTCGTTGGCGACTCGGTTGCTGTTCCGAGCAGAATATTGACGTATAACGGAGAAAGCAAAACCGCAACGACAACGATTCTTTCGCCGTCGGGCGGAGTGTTCGGCGGCAACGAAATAGTCGCGGGCAGGGCGGGAAAATATTATATAACGTACAGCGCGACTTTCGGCGAAACGACGGTGTCTGAAAGCGCGTCGTTTACGGCGGTGCGCCGTCCCGAAGATATGTTCGTCGTCAACGAGTACGCAACCGCAGAAAATTACGATTTCGCTTTCGGGGGATTTAATTACGGCGGCGTGCTTCTTACGATGAAAAATAACGCCGAAGTAACGTTCGACAAGATAATCGACGTTAAGAACAACACCCGAACGGACGATTTTCTCGACTTTATGGTCGTGCCGTCGGCGGAAGGCAAGTTTGATTTTGCCGAACTTGTAATTACGTTGACCGACGCGGAAGATTCGGACAACGCAGTCAGGATTTCCGTCAAAGACGGCGGCGCGGAAAATATGGGCGGACGCGGAAGTTACGTTAAAATCGGCGCGAACAATCAAACGATGGGCGGGTACGAATACGACTGGTACGGCGGAAGAAAGTTTCTCACGTATTTCAAGTTCGGATCGCCGACTCTTATGAGTTTTCGCGGTTTAAAGGAAGGAGAACGGTATAAAGCGATGACGCTCGGATTCGACTACGCCGACAAATCGTTTTACGTATCGCCGGCAAGCGGACCGTATTCAAACGTGCAGGTATGCGATCTCGACGACGTATCTCTTTACGGCTCCGACGTGTGGAGCGGGTTTAAGAGCGGTAAAATAAAAGTGAGTTTTACCGTCGGCGGACTGACGGGAGCAAGCGCAAAAGTGCTTGTCGGTAAGGTGTGCGAGTTTGATTTGTCTGCGGAAAAATACGTTGACGAAACAGCCCCCGAAATAATTCTCGAAGATAACGCTAAGAATCCGCCGTCTTCGGTAGTCGGCGCGGAATACAGGGTTTTCGACGTAATCGTTGCCGACGATTTCGACGACGATCTGACGGTACAAACCGTTGTAAAATATATTCGGGACGGCAACGAATACAGCGTAAACGTTACGAACGGCAAGTTTGTTACCGATTACGTAGGCAAATATACGATAACTTACGTTGCGACCGATCGCAGCGGAAATAAAACTATAAAACAAGTAACCGTAAATTGCGGAGTCGTGGCGCAGGACGTTACGATTACCGTACCGCAAACGGACGTTACTTGTAAATTATACGACAAAGTCGTCGTTGCGGGCGTAGAAACAGTCGAAATATACGGCGACGGCGCGTTCGACGTGTCCATGCGCGTCGTTGCGCCGAACGGCGAAACGGCGCAAGTTACCGACGACGTTTTCGTTCCCGATCAAACGGGGGTATACGTTCTTACTTATACGGCAACGGACTACGTGGGCAACGCTTACTCGAAGCGATTCAACGTTACGGTCAATAATCTTGAAAGCCCCGTCTTTATAACGGAACCGTATTTACCGCCGGCGTTTATTTACGGATTTAATTACGATTTGCCCGCGATATACGGGTACGAAAAGGGCGGCGTGGCGATTTCGGCAAAAATCTACGTCGACAACGCAGAAATCAACGATACCTTTACGCCGAGCGACGAGCAGGCGGCGAACGGAAAGGTTATCGTTAAGTACGCCTTGCAAGGCGAGAGCGGAGTCGCGGATTTTGAAAAGGAAATAAAAGTCGTTTCGCCGATAGTAAAACAAGGCAAAACGAAGTATATAGACCAGACGGCGTACTTTATTACGAACAACGCCGCCGCGACAATGAAAAAAGACTACGTTTCGGTAATGTTCGGAGCAAACGGAAGTTTTACGTTTGCCAACAAACTCAACTCTCGGTCGGCAAGCATAACTTTTGCGTGCGAAAACAAAACCTTCGACAATTTGCAAGTAGTGCTTTCTGACGGCGCGGATTCGACTAAGGTCGTTACTCTTACTATTACTTACGACGACGGAAAATATTACTTGTTTTTGCCGAACGACGGCAACAGATACAATCTCGGTAAAAAAGGCGAAATCGTAGGCGTATCCTACAACGCCGCGAACTACACCGTCAAAGGGGTGGATAACGTCGTGTGCGGCGCAATTTCAAAATACGACGACGGAAACGAGTTTGCGGGATTCGGCGATACCGTGTATATAGGAATGGTATGTAACGCCGCGAGCGACGTAATCGTCAACTTTACGAACATCGTCAACCAGACTCTCGGACATCGTTCCGTTGAAGGCGTAATAGGGTCTACCGATCGCATTCAGCCGCAAATCGTAGCCGACGACGATACGAACGATAATTACGCTATCGGCGACAAAGCAACGATATGCGCGGTTAAAGCATTCGACGTGCTTAGTCCCGTTACTTCCGTGAAGGTAACGGTAACCGCTCCGAACGGCGCGCAGGTGCTGAAAAACGCCGACGGCACGAAAGAACATACGATTTCTCTCGACGGTTACGGCGTGTATACGGTGAAATATACGGCAACCGACAGTTACGGCAAGAACGCTAACTATTCCAAAACGATTTTCGTCAAGGAAACGGAAAAGCCCGTTCTTAAAGTGAACGTAAAAAAAATCAAGGCGACTTATAAAGTCGGCGACGCGATAGAAATACCGTCATATACGGTGGCTGACAACAGCGGAAGTTATAATCTTGACGTAATGCTTATTTGTCCCGACAACTACGTCGTGTATCTGATGAACGATAACGGCGGTGAAGTACAGTCTTGTCTGATTGCCGAAAACGCAAAACTGCCGAACGGTTTTCTCGTGAACGAAAGAACGTTTAAACCGACGAAGTCCGGCGAGTATACGTTGCGTTATTTCGCATACGACGAGTTTTACAATTGCGTTACGACAGACGTAACTTTCGTTGTGAAATGAGGTGAGAAATATGAAAAAATTGACTAAGGGCATCGTTTTTGTTTTGTGCGCCGTTACAATGTTTTCCTTCGTTGCGTGCAAAAATAAAGATAAAGATTCCACGATTGACGATAGCACGAAAGCAACGTCATACAATATCGTGCAGGAAGGCGTAAGCGAATATAAAGCGGTAGTGTCGGCAACGGCGACGGACAACGAACTCTTCGCCGCGGGCGAACTTACTAATTTTATCAACCTTGCGACGGGAGCGGTAATCGAAATCGTAACCGACGCGGAATATTCGTCGTCGGACGCGATAATAAGTATAGGAAAAACAAAACAAGCGCAAGCGGCGGGCGTCGTATCGAACGAAAACTTAGCGACGTCGTCATTCGTTTTAAAAACGGCGGGAAACAGTTTATACGTTACGGCGGACAAAAACGGGGACGGCGAAGCGTGTTTGTACGGGGTTTATCGGATTTTGCAAGACGCGATAAACTTTCGGGTATACGCTGCGGACGAGATAGGCTACGAAAGGGATAAAAAAACGATTCCCTTGCGCGCCTACGACGCGATTTATAAGCCGACGTTCGACCAACGCGAGTTGGGATATGCGTCTATCGCCAACGACGAAACTTACAAAAAACGCATGCGGTTGCTGTGGCACGACAGCGACGTTCGTTGGACGTTGCACGGACATACTCAACAAAGGATATTTCTCCCGTTCGGTGCTTTGGATACTTTGCACGACGAACATGCGGGTAAGACTTATGGCGAAGCGCACCCCGACTGGTTTGACGGCGGTCAACTTTGTTGGAGCGCAGGCGCGGATGCGGAAAAAGTCGTTGCGAACAAGTTGATAGAGTATATCGAAAACTATTCGGATGGCGAGTATATAATGCTCGGACAAGAAGACAATACGGCGTATTGCAGTTGCGACAGGTGCAAGGAAAAAATGGCGGAACTGGGAATCAATCCTGCGGGCATGCAAATCATTTTTCTTAACAACGTAATCAAAATAGCGGAAAAGTGGCGCGAGGAGAATCGTCCCGGGCAAAACGTCAAATACGTAACGTTTGCATATAACGGAACGTTGCAACCGCCCGTAAAAAAAGACGCGAGCGGTAACGTCGTTGCGATAAACGAAAAGGTAATGCCGCACGAAAAGTTGTATATATACTTTACGCCTATCGAAACGGATTTTGGCGTAGACTTGTCTAATCAACGCAACTTATCTATTATGGAAGCGTTAAACGGTTGGAACGCGATTGCGGGCGGCAGAATATTAGTATACGTTTACGACATCAATTTCCATAATTATTTTATCAACTTCAACAATTTCGGTACGGTTGAAAGCATGTACCGCGATTACGTCGAGAACGGCGTGTACTATATGTATTCGCAAGGTCCCGTCGACACTTGCGTTCCGTGTTTTCAGGAAATGCGCATATTCGTGGAATCGCAACTTATGTGGGATATAGATCAGGGTTACGATAATCTGGTCAACGAGTTTATGCAAGCGTACTTCCGCGAAGGCGCCCCCGCAATAAGAAGGTATTACGATTTAATTCGCAACCGTTACGCTCACTATTACGCTATCGACGACACGAGTTTGGGCGGCGGAATCTACGACTCTATCGGCGACAGCGATATATGGACGGAAAATCTTGTTAACGCTATGGGCGACGCGCTTGACGACGCGCTTGATTCAATCGAAAAATATAAAACTACGGACGGCGGACTTTATAAGAAACTCTACGATAGAATAATGAAAGAATATCTTTCCGTAATTTATTTAAAATTGAGTTATTATCAATCGAGTTACACTACCGCGCAAATATCCGAGATGAAATCGGATTTCAAACATTATACGACGTATTTCCAAATTACGAACTATTCGGAAGGTAATTCTTTGGAGGGACTTTTTGAATGATGAAAAAAATGAAAGTATTCGTAACGATAATTACTCTCTTGTTGGCAGCGTTGACGGCGTTCGTCGTATCTGCGGGCTGTGATAAAAAAGGCGGTCAACAAGGCGGCAACGAAGAGCAAACCCTGCGATTTGCGACGAGTAAGATAGAAATGGAACTCGGGCAAACGACTCAACTTTTTCCCGTTTATCCCAAATCGTACTCCGACGTCAAATGGATAAGCCGCAACGAGGCGGTAGCGACGGTGGACGATAGCGGTAACGTTACGGCGGTGGCTACGGGTACGGCGATAATAAAACTGACGGTGAGCGTCGGCAAACAAACGCAAAGCGCGCTTTGTCAGATAACCGTTGCAAAGAAAGGCTCGGAAGCGACGGGAAGAATCGTCGTTTCCGATACCGACGTAAGGATTTTTGCGGGGGAAACGTATACGACGCAAGCGTACTTGCAATACGGCGAAGAAAAAATCGCAGATACGGAATGGTCAACAAGCGATGCGGGCGTGTGTACGGTTATAAACGGCGCGATTACGGGCGTTTCACAAGGGACGGCAATCGTTAAAGCGAGCCGTACTTACGGCGGAATAACGTATACTGCGGACGTTAACGTTTACGTCGCCGCAAAACAACAAACTATCGAAATCGATTTAAAAAACGATTATATCGTTAAGGGCGAAGACGTACGACTCAGAGTTTTCCTTGTTAAGGACGGCAAGGCGACGACGGTTGATGATAATAAGGTAACGTACGGCGTAGACAACGAAGAAATCGCAACGATAGACGGCAACGTTCTTACGGGTGTTGAAGTCGGAGAAGTCGAGTTGACCGCGACCGTTGAAACGGAAACGGAAACTCTTTCGGCAACCGCTCGGCTCGGCGTATTGCGTTATTGTAACGTGGAATATATGGTAGAAGGGGAAGTTGTCGCGACCGAAAGAGTGCTTAATTCAAAAAGCGCGACGGTAAACGTCGGAAAGCCTTTGCTGGACGGGTACGTGTTTAAAGAATGGACGATAGACGGTAAAACGTTTTCGGACGGCAGTATCGTCGACGACGACGTTGTCGTATATGCAAGTTGGGGCAAAGTAACGAAAGGCAGCGGCGAATACGTCGTTGAAAAGACGATTCGCAAATATCTTGACAATATAGGTTTCGTCCACGACGGCAGCGGCGAGCAGGTTATGGACGACGGCTCGTTTAAAGTAAATATGCAAAAGGACGGCGTTTATAACTATTCGATTGCGATTCCGTCGTTCGACTTTGTCAGTCAAGGCGTAACGCAATTCGGTCTTGCTATGAATTATTCGCCGTGGACGGTTACTTTCGGCGGCGCGCAACTCGTCGTAACTTCTAACAATTCCGACGGACACGGCGTTTACGATTTTGTGGTATACGCAACGCCCGACGGCGGCGCAAAACTGACGAACGGCAACGTTACGGCAAAACTTACGCAAGCGCAGGCAAACGGCAATGAAAGTATCGTTTTCGGATTCATTCGTCCCGTCGGCAGTACCTACGCTCAATGTGTGGTAAGCCCTATGTCGCTATGCGTTTACGACTATAAGACAATGTTGTCCGATAAGGCGGCGTTGTTATCGAAAATGACGGCGGACAGCGATAAGAACGAGTACTTCGGTTACTACGTAGACTATTTCGATTCCCTTGCGGTCGCCACGCCTTACGAACGGCAACACACGGCTGTTCCCGAAGGGGTAACACATGCTAGAAGATTGTTGTCGGGCAAGTTTACGCTTGTCGATTTCAGCAACGACAAACACGACGTTACGGCGAGCAAATCCGACGCTACGACAGTCTATTCCGTAAATTGCAAGCCCAACGAGTTGGAAATCGATCCTAGCGGCGTAAGCGGACTGTATACGGTTTTTTTACCGAAGATTAACTATTTGCTCTATAAGTCGGTTAGTTTTACTTATAAGACGTCCGACAGTTTCTGCGGTATCGGGTTCGAGCAAGGCAAGTTGTTGTCCGGCGGCAACGGCGTTTTGCAAGGAACGATTACGATCGGCGTAAAGGACGGCGTCGCGACGGCAACGCTATACGACGATACGTTGGGCGCGGAAACAACGGTCGTGTTGTCGCAAGACGAAGCAAACGGCATAACGCAAATGCAACTGTTGTACGACGCGGCGCTGTATCGCAAATTGACGATAAGCAACTTTATTGCGGAAATGTAATCGGGGTGTCGACGAATGATCGGAAAAAACGATTGAATAGTCGTTAAGTTTACGGTGAAATAAGGTAATTACCGCTTTTTTGCGGTGAAATATAAAACATATAAGGAGAGAAAAATGAAAAAAAGCAACTTTTTAGCAGTATTGCTGGCGTTAGTTATGGTGTTGTGCGCAGGCGTTTTTGCCGCTTGCCAACTGCAAAACACGGCAAAAACAACGGCAACTTCGATAACGCTCGACGTCAGTCAGGTCGGCGCGTTAAAGGCGGGTGACTCGCTTGACGTAAGCAAACTGAAAATCACGGCGGTTTATTCCGATAACACGCAAAAGGACGTTTCGGTTACCGACGTTACGATTACCGTTGACGACACGGCTTACGGCGGCGAGCCGTTGACGGAAGGCGAACATACGGTAAAGGTCGGTTACGTTCCTAAAAAAGACGCCGAACCGCTCACCGCCGAAGCGAAAATCAACGTAGAACATACGCACGTCTACGGCGAAGTGCATACGGGAACTCCCGCGACTTGTACGGTAGCGGGCGAAAAAGATTATTACGAGTGCGGTTGCGGTAAAAAGTTTGTCAAGGACGGCGACGATTACGTTGAAACGACGGACGTTACCATTCCAGCAACGGGACACGATTTTGAACACGGCTCGGAAGTTGAAGGCAGTCGCCAAAACGCAACGTGCGTAGCAAAAGGTCGGTATACCGTAAAATGCGCGAATTGTGAAGAAACCAAAATCATCGAACTCGAAATAGACGAAAACGCTCACGACTTCGAAGGGCAACCTTATATAAGCGACGGCGAACAAGGGCACTATCGCGTATGTAAACTTAACGGCGAACACCGCAGCGCGACGGAAAAACACGAAGGCGGCAAAGCGACATGTCTCGAACTTGCGAAATGCTCTGTATGTAACTCCGAATACGGCGTGTTGGCAGACCATGACTATGGCGATATCGTTCCCGCAAAACCGGCGACCATCGACGAAGCGGGTAACGTAGAATACAAAGACTGTAACGTTTGCCATAAACATTTCGACAAGGACGGCAATGAAATCCAGGAAACAGAGTTGCCTAAACTTGAATCGATAACGATAAAGTTTGCGGGTATCGAACGCGCGGATATGCGTATAGAAAAGGGTACCACGACGACCATCGAAGAACCCGTTCTTGAAGACAACGTGTTTGTAAACTGGACAAACGACAACGGCGAAGTCGTTGACGTAACGGCGGCGTTTAACGAAGACGTTACTCTTACCGCGCATTTCAAGGAAGGGTATAATTTCAAAAAGAACCATACCGGCGCCGCGGCAACCACGACGAAGGAAAACGCAGAAGCGGGCAGCGTATCCGTAAACGGAAGTTTGGAAACGGGTATTCGTTACCATTTACCGACAAGCGACGCGTTGTATAACGTTACGTTGCCTTGCGTAAATTATTCCAAGTTTAAGGTCGTTCTTTTCAAATGGAAGTCTGCGGGCTGGACTCAAACGGGTATCGACGGCGCGCGTAACCATTCGGGTAACGATCAGGAAGGTATTATCGAAGTCGTAAACGAAAACGGTACGTACAGAATCATTTGGATGGACGGGGCGAACAAAGACATTTACTGGTCGAGAACGATATCCGACAACGACGTCGTAAACGGTACGAAAGGGCTCGCAATGATCGAAGCGTTTGCGTTTAGTGCCGGTCGTTGGCTGGATATTGAAGTTACAGCCGTATCTCACGCGTATGACGACGGTATTTTGCAACGCGTTGCGGTAAAGGAAGGAAACGATACGTTCCGTGAAAGTTACGGTAGTTACGATCCTAACGACAACACGGGCAACTGGACGCTTGCGCTTCAAGCCATCGATTACACGAAACATACTTCCGTTACGTTCAACTGGCGTTTCGGTAATCCTTGGGCGCGCATCGGACTTAACGCCGCAAGCGAGTTGTTTGACACCGGAACGGCTATGGAGGGCACGTTGACAATAAGCAAAAACGCCGAAGGCAAGTATGTTGCGACGTTGTCGCATACCGGCGGAAACAGTTGTACGAAAGTGTTGGATGACGACGTTGCGAACGGGAAGAAGGGACTTGTGATTTTCTATGGTTCCGATGCCCCTTACAGAACGTTCAGCATCGACGCTATTCCTACTTTTGCATAATTTAAAAAACTTTTACGGCAGCCGAACGTTCGGCTGCCGTAATTACGTTAAGGCGTGTATATAAAAAAACGATTTTCGCGCTGAACGGCGTATTGAAAAGGGGCAAAAGCAAAAAACGGCAGTATTTGATAATATTAGAGATGCGGATATTTTGAAAGGCCGACAAAAAATATTTTGAAGAAATTAAAAACGACCGAGCAATCGGTCGTTTTTTTCGTTAATTTGGTGAATTATGCTATTAAGCGCAACAGTCGGAAACCGGAAATTGTACTATTACGTGTAACGGTAAATAAAAAAGTTAAGATATGTTTACGATGGGACTCTGAGATTCAAACCCTATAACTTTAAAATGAGAATAAAAATTGTGTAAAAACCACCTATTTTATTGATATATATTATAATTTTCTTGTCTTAAATTGCCAACTTGTCTATAAAAAGAGTAATTTCTTCAATAAATAATGTATTGTTTTATATTATGTCGTTTGTTAAAATGATACAAAGGGCAGTTGTCGTCCGGGAGAGAAGTATGTTTACGAAAATAAATATTGACAGAAATAGAATTATTTCAAAAGTAGAAGCCGAGTTATTCGGTGCTTTGGTGGAGCATGTCGGCAGGTCCGTTTATAACGGTATTTATGAACCGTTTCATGCAACGTCAAACGAGCAAGGTTTTAGAAAAGATGTGATTGAGTGTGTTAAAGAAATGAAAGTTTCTTGCATAAGGTATCCCGGGGGCAATTTTGTGTCTGCGTACGATTGGAAAGACGGTATAGGTAAAAACAGAAAGGCAAGATTAAGTCTTGCTTGGAAAGAGTTGGAGCCAAACAACGTAGGAATAGACGAAATGATGAAGTGGACAAGTCTTATCGATGCCGAAATAATTATGGCTACGAATATGGGGACGGGAACTCCGAAAGATTCTGCGGAACTTATCGAATATTGTAACTTTGAAGGCAATAGTTATTGGGCGAATGAGCGAAGGAACAACGGTAGTCCCGAGCCGTATCGTATCAAATATTGGTGCATAGGCAACGAGATGGACGGCGGTTATGAAATAGGCGCGATGTCTGCGATGGATTATGCAAAAAAAGCGAACGAAACGGCGAAAGAAATGAAGATTGTTGACGAGAACGCAAGGTTTATTATGTGTGGTAGTTCTTCGCCTTGGTCGCAAACTTGCCCCGTTTGGGATAAAACTGTTTTAGAGAATACTTACAAATATATCGATTTTATTTCTGTTCACGCATATTACGATTATATTGATAAGAATAACGTATTGGATTTTTTAGCATCACCGCAAGGATTTGATAATCATATAAAAAAGATAATATCCGTTTGCGATAGCATAAAGGAGAGTTTGAATTCGGATAAAACGGTTATGCTTGCCGTTGACGAATGGAACGTTTGGCATACCGATGTAGGTGAAAAACACGAACATAGCTGGGTGACGGGTGAAAAATTGATAGAAAACGATTATGATTTTGCCGATGCGTTGGTTGTCGGCGGTATGATTAGCGTGCTCGTGAATAATGCGGATCGAGTAAAGATAGCGTGCATCGCGCAACTCGTCAACGTAATCGCTCCTATAATGACTCGTACAGGTGGCGCAATATTAAAACAAACGACGTATTATCCCTTTGAAATGTTTACGGAAGTCAAAGGGCTGACTGCTTTAAAACTAGAAAGCGAAAAGCAAACGTATCTTTCGCCGACGTACGGCGAAAGCCCTTATTTATATAAAACTATATGTTATGACAAAGATAGGGATAGTTACATATGTATATTCGTTAACGTTGCCGATCAAGGCTATGAAATCGAGTTAGCGTTTGAAAATAACGTAGTGGCTGTTTCAAATAGTATAATTACGGCAGATCTTGACGCAAAAAACACATTTGAACAACCCGCGAACGTTTTGCCGAGAAAACTTTCAATCAGCAACGAAACAAGCAAAATGCATAAGATAACGGTACCAAAACACAGTATAAGTAAAATAAAGTTTAAAGGGGTTGAGTAATCATATGAAAAAAATCTTGCTCGTTCTGTTGATATTATTTTATATTTTTACGGTAGCCTGCGGTGAAAAAAATAAAGAAAAACCGCAAAGGGATGATAAAATGTCTAGGGAAGAAATCATTATTGACGTTAATAAAGAAAATGAAATATCTCCGCTTTCGGAAGGATTATTTTCCACGTTTGTAGAACAACTTGGCAGACAAGTCTATGGCGGTATTTATCAGCCGAGTCATATGACGTCAGACAACGACGGGTTTAGAAAAGACGTAATAGATCTCGTTAAAGAATTAGGAACTAAATACGTGCGTTATCCGGGTGGTAACTTTGTTTCCGGCTATAACTGGAAAGACGGTATCGGAAAAACAAGAACGCCGAAAATAGATACGACGGCCAACCAACTTGATCCGAACACGATAGGTGTCGACGAATTTATGAAATGGGCTGATAAAGTCGGCATGGAAGTTATGATGGCGGTCAATTTAGGAAACGGCACGGCGGAATCCGCAGGAGAACTGGTTGAGTATTGCAATGCAACGAGTGGAAAATGGGCGGAAGAGAGAAAGTCTAACGGGCATGCCGAACCTTACGGAATTAAATACTGGTGTTTAGGCAACGAAATGGACGGCGATTGGCAGATAGGACATTGTAACGCATACGAATATGCGGAAAGGGCGAACGAAGCGGCCGAAAAAATGAAAAAAGCAGATCCCGATATAAAACTAATTTATTGCGGAAGCAGTTCGCCGGGAAGCGCGACTTTTAGAAGTTGGGATAGAACGGTAATCGCGAATTGTTACGATAATATCGATTGTTTATCGATACATAGTTATTTCAGTTATAATAGAACAGATAACGAAATGGGAAAGTTTTTGTCGTCGGCAACTGTACTTGATGGTTATATAACGACGATAAGAGATATTATCGAAGAAGAAAAAGAAAAGCACGAGAATAAACGGGACGTTAAGATAAGTTTAGACGAATGGAACATTTGGTATTCGGACGAAGGGAACGACTGGTCGCAAGGTAAAGACGTTGTAGGGCCAAAGAGATGCGAAAACGTTTTTTCATCGCTAGACGCAACCGTCGTAGGCTCGCTGTTGTCAGTAATAATAAATAATGCAGATATTATCGATATAGCGTGTATGGCGCAACTTGTCAACGTAATTGCTCCGATAATGGTAGATCCGAACGGAGATGCTATTCGCCAAACGATTTTTTATCCGTATAAGCACGTTATCGATAGCGCAAAAGGAAAAGCGTATAAGACACAAGTAAAGGTAACGCCTTTAAACTCTACCGATTATTCGACTATTCCTTCCGCTACGGTATCCGTTACTTATGATGAAAGTACCAAAGAAGGAATGATACTCGTCTGCAACTTATCGGGTATTCAAAGAAGAGTAATATTAGAAGCAAACGGATTCGGTAAAGTTACGCCTTATAAGTTAATTACGATGAACGGTAACACTAATGTAAAAAATACTTTGGCAAAGCCAAATCAAGCAGTGCCGAAAACGATTGATCTTAATGTCGATCAAAAAGTTTCGGTAGGACCGTATTCTTGGAATGTTATCAAGTTTAAAAGTTTATAAGGAGATAACCTATGAGTTGTAAAATAAAAGGTGTAGTCATTTCGGTTTTGGCGGGCGTTATTCTTTTATGCGTGGGCTTTTTCGCGTCGGCGTACGGTAGCGATGATTATGCGGAAACATCACGTATCGGCATTGCGGAGGCGAGAGCGGATACAAGTAAAAACTTAATAGACGGAATGACTGAGTCAAGCGATAATCTAAGAAATGCGGTAAATTATTCGATCGACTACTCAAACGGTACGTACGTCGTTGCTGCAAAAAGCACTTGGGAGCGTTCAATGAATTTTTTATTCAGCGACGAACTAGATGCTTTGAGAGTAATAAAAGGTAACTCCGTTAAGATGGCGAACGAAGTTTCGGTGTATATGTCGTATACTTTTAAGTATACCTATGCCGGAGAATATCAAAATGCGGGGCTTGCGTTAGGAAAAAGAGAAAACGGAAACATAACGACGTATTACGGGATGAATTGGGAACCCGGCCGGGGATATTTTGGCGTTTATATATTTGACGTCGATGAAAACGGAAACGTCGTAAATGAGCGTTCGGGACCGCTTTCGTACACGCAATTTGCTTGTGAAAAGAACAAAGAATACAAAATTGAGTTATTATTGCAACCATATCACGGATTATCCTTGTATTTAGACGAGCATACCGTTGTTGAGGATTTAAAAGAAGTTTACGAATGCAAAGAGAGTTTGCTCGGTATTACGCCAAAAACGGGATTAAGTTGGTCAAGCCTTACGGGGATTCTTTCAAATATAACGTATAAGTATTTAGACGGGTATCAACCATACATAGACTACTTTGCTACCAGGAAATCAAAGGCAAACAATCTGATCGGATTGGCAGACATAAAGACGAAAGACGTTTTTGTCGACGGCGAAATTAAAAAAGATGTAAAAAACAATAAACTTTATGTCGATGCCGTTGCAGGGGAATGTTTAATATTTGTCGACAACGAATATCTTTCCAACGAATATATCAAGAAAAACGGTGAAAAGGTATCGCCCGATAAAGTTAAAACTTTGGTAGGCGCAAGGTTTAAATATTATGAAACGAATGCTAGCGGCTTTCTTGGATTTATGTTTGCAAAAAAACAAATCGGCGATAAAGAGTATTATTTCGGAGTGGCGATAGATATTGTCGGCAAAAGACTGTATTACATCAAAAACGAAAAAGGTCGGTCTATCACGCGTATAGAAGTTAAAGCGTTGGATTATGCGATTGAAAGCGAAGAAGTATTTTTGTTGGAAGTGTTTATTGATCCTGATTTAGGTATTTCGGTTTATTTGGACGGAAACGAATGCGTCGTAAACGATACGGAAATAGACGGAGCGAGTGTTGTTGGCGTTGTTCCCGTATTTGGGTTTTACGTAAAAGATTTATACGCAACCGCCGGTAAGATTTCTTTAAAGAGAGCGTTGATAGACAGGATAGTCGTAGAGAAAAACGAGGAACAAGAAACATATCCGGAAAAACCTGATTATGAGTATAACGTTGAAGACGTTATGCCGAAAGTAGATCTTCCTACCGAGAAAAAAGGTTGCGGAGCGGTAACTATAAGCGGTTTTGCGTGCCTAACCCTATGTTTGATTAGTGCGGCAATTATTAAAAGGAGAAAATAAAATGAGCAAATTGTTTAGTAAAATTGTATCGATTATTATTTGTTTGTCGTTGATTTTTTGCGTAACGGGTTGTGGTAAGAAAGATGATAATCAACCGGATAGAGAAAAAGTAAAAACGATTAAGTTTCTACATATTTGGCCGGAACATTCTAAGGTGATTACAAAGATTACCAACGATTTTATGGCGGAAAATAAAGACGTAAGAGTTCAAATACTTACGAGTGATTACAGCAACATAGGAACGACGATAAACACCCAAATACTTTCGCAAAACTTACCCGATATTTTCTTCTACTGGGCATACGGCGCGCAAGGGTATGCAAACAACAAAGTAGTTTTGGATTTGACGCCGTACCTTTCGGGTTGGAAAGAAAGTTTTATAAACAACGGTGACATATCTTGGGGTAGCGCGAAGGTTGGCGATGGTTATTACGCTATGCCTTGGCGTCAAACGGCAAACATTATGATTTATAATAAAGATATGTTCGAGCAAGAAGGTTGGACGATTCCGACTACGTATCAAGAGTTTGAAGAGTTGCTGATTAAAATAAGGGCTTATAATACTTCTGCCAGGTTCAGTCCCATTGCGACAAGCACGGTGAACGGCGGGAATATGTTGCAATTCTATTATATGCTTATGAATTTCAGCACGCTGATGCAAGAAACATACAAAGACGCAAATTATAAGAACGGTTTAAGAAAAGCAAGCATTACAGAAAACGAGTATTCCGCAAAAATGCTTGATAAGATTAAAAGTTTTTACGATAAGGGTTATTTGGGCGAAGAAGGCAAAAGCGTTGAAACGGCGGTTAGAAACTTTATGGACGGCAACTCTGCAATGCTTTATCAAAACTTCAATAACGTAGACGTTATTGGCGAAGTAGAGTTTGTTTGGGATTATTTTGCGATACCTGCGCCGAAAGGGGTTGATTATAGATATATTTACGATTCATACGACAGTTTGTATGTTGCAAAAACAAGTAAAAACGTTGAAGCGTGTATCAGGTTTTTAAAATATCTTTCACGCAGTGACGTAATGGAATATTTTGCAAACCAAACGAACAGTATCGTTCCCGTATCGGTAACTTATGAAAAAGAGAAGAATAATTCTTTGTCAAGAATATTGTCAACTATGGGGAGTCCTTTATTGCTTCAAGAAGATATAAAATATTCGACGGGCAGCATTCAAGACAGTTTGGTGGAGATGTATTCTAAGTACATTTTCGGACATAGCAAAATGACGAGTCTTGAAATAGTGAACAAGGTAGACGGCTTGTATGAAAACTGTATTAAAGACGCGGGATTGCAGCGGGTTGACAGTCAAAAAGCCTTTAATACCACATTAGATTATTCATGGTTAAAAGTATAAAAAGAAATGAAAGAAGATCTTTTGATTAAACACCGTAATTTAAAGGGGTGGCTCATTTGCTCGCAAACGGTCATAGCGATACTATTCACGGTGTTTTATCCGTTAGTATTCTCTTTGATACTTAGTTTTACGGATACGAAACTGAATATAGATAAACTTCATTTTATCGGTTTTGATAATTATAAATGGGTGTTTAAACCGGAAAACGGTTTTTGGAGTTCCTTGCTCGTAAGTTTAACTTTTTCGGTAATATCGACTGTTTTACAGACTGTGCTCGGCTTTTTGGTTGCGGTAATGCTTTACTTTTTGACAAAGCGTTTGCAAGGCGTGTTCAAAACGATAATTTATCTTCCCGTAGTACTTCCCGCTGCCGTAATATCGGCGATGTGGTTGCTCGTTTTTGCGGGAGACGAGTATGGATTACTCAATATGGTTTTAGGCTTGACAAGCCCTGCCAAACAATGGTTGGGCGGGTCGAAAGAACTTGCGTTTGCTGTAATAATATTTGTAAATACTTGGCGTTATCTGGGAATTACGATGGTTATTTATTTCGTAAATATGAACGCCGTTTCTAAGGATATAGTCGAGAGCGCGGGGCTTGACGGCGCAAACAAGTTTAGAATAATGATGAAAATCATATTTCCGCTTACTTGGAGCGCTTCCGTAATTAACGTTTTACAATCCTTTATCGGCGGGATAAAGACGTTCGATTTGTTCTATTTATTCCAGACAAACGGATCCATGACGACAAAACTCACGCCGGTAAGCGTGTTGATATTCAGGGCGGGGCTCGGCAATAAAAACGTTTTTGACATTTCGCTATCGAGGTCGGTTACAATGTCTATAATGCTTGCGATCATTATAGCCGGTTTAACCATAACGGTAAATAAACTTATGGACAGGAAAGAAAAATGAAAAGATTGAGTATCGAAACTAGAAGCATGATAAGCAAGATAATCGCAAACGTAATACTTGCGTTGGTTTTGTCGTTGATAGCCTTTTTGGTTTTGTTTCCGTTATATTTTGTTTTATCGACGTCTCTTAAAAGTTACAAAACATATATCAAGAATCCATACGGCATAGATTTTGGGCATTTGGCGTTTAAAAATTATTCGGAAGTGTTGATGAGAAAGAACATTTTAGATTCTATGTTGAATAGCGTTTGGGTGTCGGGATTCAGTGTGATATGTACTGTTTTATGGACGGCTTTGACCTCGTTCGGCATAGGGGTAGTAAAGTTTAAAGGACATGGAATATTGTATATAATTGCAATTTCGACTATGTTTTTCAGTGGTGAAATGGTGTATTTGCCTTTGTACTTAATGTATTCAAAGATGAACTTATTAGGTAGGTTTTCCGTTTTGCTTATTCCGTCCGTAATATCGTTATCGGGGCTGGGAATAATTATGGGTAGCGGTTTTGCAAAACTCATTCCTATTGAGTTGCACGAAGCGGCGTTCTTAGACGGCGCAAAATTGAAACACGTATTTTTAAAAATAGATTTGCCTATGCTCGTTCCTGTTTTGTCGATGGTTGCGATTATGCAGTTTCAAGCAAGTTGGAGTGATTTCTTTTGGCCGTTAATTACGGTTATAGGCAACCCGAAGGCTCAGACGTTGCCTTTGATGATAGTAGGTTACAGGGCGTCGGACGTCATGTATTTCGGACAGTACTGCGCAGGATTGACGATTATGACGATACCGATAGTAATAGTATATTGTTTTTGTTCAAAATACTTTATGCAAGGTATGGCGGTAGGAGCGATAAAGGGATAAAAGGAGAAAAAATATGAAAAAGCAATTGCTTGCAATAACGATTTTAGTTATCATACTCGTTTCGTCGATAGGCGTTGTCGCTTGTAGTAAAAGCGGGGGCGGACTCAGCAATAAGCACGTAAAGGACTATTTTTACAGCGAAGACATTTTTCACGATCAAGCGGGGGAATACTTTGCGCCGCTACAACCGACAAAAGACGATGACGTTACGATAAGAATAAAAGTAAAAAGGGGACTTGCTCAATCGGTTAATATTAAATACTCTTTTGACTTAAAATCAAGTTTTCAAGACGCCTATTTTTATACGGCTAAAATGTATTATGAGAAAACGGACGTAAACAAAAAATACGATTATTGGGTAGGCGCAATACCTAAAAATCAAGCGAGTTACAGATATCATTTCGAATTAAAGAATAAGGCGGAAACAGTTTGGTTTGACACCGAAGGAGTAAGCGATGAAGAGCCGTATAGCGTGGGAGGAGATTGGTTTGTAATACCCGACTTTCATGTTCCCGAATGGAGCCAAGGGGCCGTATGGTATTCAATAATGCCCGATTCGTTTTACAACAAAAACACTTTGAACGACAAAACGGGCGGCAGTATAGATAATCCGTGGGGTGGAGTACATGCTTCCGCTTCCGAGTATTTCGGCGGAGATATGTTAGGACTTATGTCGAAAGTCGATTATTTAAGCGGATTAAACGTTACGGCGTCTTTCATAAATCCTATTTGGGTAACTCAACATAACGCAGGCTACGGTGCGTACGATATGTTTGGTATAGATTCGGCTTACGGTAGCGACGAGTTGTTTGAAAAATATATTACCGCTTTACATGATTCCGACATCAAGATAATGTTAGATGCGGTGATTCAATACGTTAACGTAAATAACATAGTCTATAACGTTACGGGCAGATATCCAAAACTTTACGACGGACAAGACGTTGTGTTATACGACGAAGACGGTAACCCGATTGATAGCGGTTGGGGCGGCCCCATAGTGGATTTTTCCAAGAAAGTATCGAGAGAGTACTTTTATTCAAGCGACGAGTCGGTTATAATGACGTACATTCTTAAATATGCGATAGACGCATGGAGAATGGATATAGGCAACACGCTCAGGGGAAGCGATATAGAAAATTGGGGAACGGCTACTCAAATACTTGCCGATATAAGACCGTATATCAAAAAAGCGAGCGAAGAAGTTTTATACATATCCGAACATGCCGAAGAAAATCAACTTACCGATGGTATTTTAGACGGGAAATGGAACTATTCGTTTTTATCGGCGGTAGAAAATTGGGTATCGGACATTTCAAACGCAAGCAATTTGTCCGTCGCTTTAAGAACGGAAACGTACGGGGTACCGAGAAACGTAGCGAACGCAAATTATAATCATTTGACTTCTCACGACTACCAAAGGCTTTTTGATAAATTAGGACATAACGTAGTTAAGTTTGCCTCAGCCGAGTTAATTCAAATGACGTATATCGGCTCGCCGGTTATATATTACGGTGAAGAAATAGGGCTTGAAAGACCCGACGATAAATATTTTTCAAGATTATATTCTTTCGATCAATCGATGAATTGGGACGAAAGTACTTGGAACTGGTATTTATACAACTTTGTTTCTTCGATGACGGAATTGAGAAAAGAATATAACGATGAGTACACTACGGGAGCGTATATGGAGTTATATGCCGAAGGAGCAAACAATCCGTACGATATATTTGCATACGCAAGATTTAACGATGATGCTTGTATAACTTTGGTAAATAAGAATGACGTTTTAGTTAAAGATTTTGAGTTAGACGTAACTAGACTTTCTATTAAAGACGGCACGCTGTTGACCGATTATTTGACAGGCAGAACGTACAGAGTAAACAAAGGTAAAGTTGTAATAGACATCAATCCCGTCGGAGCCGTACTTGTTACGGGAAAAAGCGGTGCTTATAGAAACGAATATAATATATGCGGCAACGGAAGCGGCTCTTTTGTTTCGACAGGCGAGAGTGGGTATGCCGTTATCGGCGAGCAATCCTTAAATCGCGATAGTAAAATGCTTTGCACAAAAGGTTTTAACAATTATGCGATAGCAAGTTGCGAAGCATCAAAGAATGGCGGTTATGCGCTTATTATAAAAGACGTTTTGACAAACGATTACTACGCAATCGCCGTTGAAGACGGCAACGCTAAATTAGTTATAAACGATAAAGAGATTGCAGAGGTAAAACTAAACGACGCAAAAGAGATTAAAGTTGCAAGAACGAGCGAGAATGTTTTAAGAACGTATTTCGACGGTAAAGAAGTAAAGTCGTTTGCAAACACACTGGATTTCGGTTATGAGATTTTACTCGGAGTCCTTCCTTTAAAAGGGGAGACTTCGATGAAACTTGTATTAGAAAAATTACCCGAGCAAACGGGCAGCGATTTTGAAAAGAGTTTAGGCTCGGGCGCGATAGTGTTCGGCGACAGGAAAAACGTAACTTTAAAGAATGGTAAACTTGAAATATCAGGAAACGAACAAGAAACTTTTGTAGTAAACAGAGGACATTATATCGACTTTACTCACAAAGCGAAAGTTGATTACGTTCCTATAAAACCGGGCGACGTTGCCGGACTTACCGTAATGCAGAGCGAAGACGATTATATAGTCGTCGGTAGATATTTTAACGGCAACAAAACAAAACTCGTTATCGGGCAGGTAGTAAACGGTAAACTGTGCGTTTACGATTCCGTAGACGACGTAATCGGCGAGATAACGTTGCAGATGCAAAAAACGGGAGCAAAATACAAGGGTTTGTACAGCATTGACGGAGAAACTTATTACGACATAGGAGAAGTGTATGTAAATTATTCTTCCGTATACGCAGGAGTCGTCAATTCGGGCGATAGCAACCTGATGGTGGATTACTGGTGTTACGGCTCGTCGACGACAGGCGAAGAGTTGGCCGACAATTATTACGTAGGAGATATTTCGTTTAAAGTTAATTCCAAGTTTACGGAAAACACGTTCGGTGTTTTGGGAGGGGAATGGAAATACATTAAAGGCGGTATAGCGCAAACGGATGACGATGCGAGAAACACTCTTTACAATTATACGACCAAAAAGATAAGCGACTTTACTTCGACGTTTACCGTAAATCTAACGGCTATTCATTTGAGCGAAAAAGCCTATTTTGGGGTAACTTTTGCAAGAAGCGTTATCGATGATATCGACGGATATCAAATAAAGATATACGCAGACGGCAAGGTAAAACTTGTTTCAAAAGACGGCGGCGTGTTGAAAGAAGGTCAAACCTCTTTGAAAGAAGGACGAAAAATCACGTTTAATCTGATAGTAAGAAAATCCGTGTTGGCTCTTTACGAAAAAGACAACCCCGACCTTATTTTGTACTATGACGGATTGACGGATACAAACGGTTATTTTGCATGGCTTTCAAACAACGTTGCGTATGAATTATACAACTATAACGTGTTTGAGCCTGGCGGAAACATTTTCATAGGTACGGGAAGCGTATATAACGTTGAAAACGAAATACAAGAATCTTTGACAGATTTAGAGTTGTCCAACGCAACTTATAATTACGCCACCATGCAAGACGTCGCGGTAAGCGATTTTGCCGTATCTTATAACTTGATGTTAAGTCCTATAAGTTCTTTCAATCGCGGATATTTTGATTTTGCATTCGGAGTTACTGCGGGAGCGCCTCATCTTCGAAACGGTATTGCGGTAAGAATAAATACAAGAGGGCAATTAAGCGTATTTATTAACGGCGCGTGGAAGTTGGAAAATACCGCAACTTCTATAACGAATGTATCGAGTTGCTACGTATTAGTAGTATATCAAAATAGAAAATTGTCAATTTATACGGCAAACTATAAAGAAGAAGGAAACTATTCATATAAAGATTTGACTCTTGAATATAGTTATACGGATAAGACGTTGCGTTCCGGTACTTTCGGTTTTTTCACTTATAACGCAAACGTAAGACTCGGCGCAATAAGGGGACACGGACTCGGCAAAAACGAAAACTTTATGCAATTAGATTTGTATAAGAATATGGTTTTGAGCATGCCGATGCCGCCTACGCCCGAGCCGAGCCTTGAAGACGGCAAAAATTATAGAAATGATTTTACGGACAAAAAAGCGTACGAAACTTTGATTGGCTATTCGGGCGCAAACTATATCAAGAACGGACATTTGTTTATAAACGGTTACGAGCCTACAAACTGGGATGCGGGGGTTGCCATTGCAAGCGGTAAATATACCGACTTCGAGTTGAAAATGCGGTTTAAAATCCTTGAAAACATAGGTGGCGGCGCATGGGTAGGTATGCAGTTTGCAAAACCGAGCGTTGGAGCAAGATCTCAATTTTGGATAGTTATGTATCCCGGTAACGTTGCGTGTTTGTATTATCAAACGGATTTGACCGGCGATAGGGCTGTCGGCGTTGCAGATGCGGAAGGATTCGTAATTTTAACTTTGAGGGTTAAAGACCGTGTCGTTGCTTGGAATCTCGGCGGAGCGGGCGGAAGATTCGTAGCCGACGAAAATGACGACATGACGGGGTATATTTCTCTTTCTGTCGGCAACAATAGATGTGAATACGATTATGTAGAAATCACCGTTTTGTAACAAAAATCAATAAATAGAGTAATTTTTGTGATAAATCATATATTGTAATTATTTTATTTATAGTTTAAACTTTAATGTAGAGAAAACGTGTGACGATACCACGAATATATAGGAGGAGAAAATGAGAAAAGCATTACTTTTAATCATATTGTCGTTCGTAACGGCAATAATGATAATTCCCGCTTCGATGCTTTGTTTTGCGGATGCCGAAAACGGCGAAGCGCAAAGCAATTGGACCGAGGTGAGTTGGTCTAATGACAGAAACAGTTATAACGTTAATGAGAACGGTTCCGTTACCGTTGACTGTTTCGGTAAGCGTGGCATAAATCCCGATGCGATTGCCTTTGCTAACGTTCCGGAAGGGACGACGGATTTTGCCTACAAGTTTCACATTAATTTTTCGGAATCGCCCAGTCAAGACAGCCCGTTCTTTTTGGCGTATGGCATAATGGACGTCGGTCAAGTAAATATGACCTTTTACGGCAACGGCAACAATTGGAGCAACGCAATTGTTAACGGTGAATCTTTTTCGAAAACAGATGACAACGTTAAATATAGCGCAAACGTTGCCTATAATCCGGGTTGGGGACCTTTTGGAGCTGCCGAATCGCAATTTGGTTATGAAGGCGGAGTAGGCGCTTCCGCTATAATAGGCTTCGGCGAAGAATGGTATCTGAATCCTATGATGAGCGAATACGGACATGATTTTATAGTTAGAGTTATGAAAGTTGCAGACGGAACTTTAATTAAAATCTACTATGGCCAAGGTGCGGCGACTTTCTATACGTTTAAGATTACTTCCGACGTTGATGCCGTAAATCTTGTCGAGAGATCGTTTATAGGTGTTCATATACAAGATTCCGCTTATACCGTTTCTAACGTTGAAACTTACGTCAAAAAACAATCGAATTGGGTAAATGCAGGTGTTTACGATTTAGTAGATTTTCATATTGACGGAGGAGTTACCGTTTGTACGATACCTCAACCTGACCCCGATCCGTTTAACCTTGCGGTAAAGACGGTTCCTACGGTTGACGAGTCCGTAACGGACTTTGCGTATAGATATCATTTTGCTATGAGAAGCGTAACGGATAATCCCGTAACGTTTACGTACGGCGTAGAAAACGGTGAAACCGGCGGTAAAACCGCTATCATATTTTACGGTAACAACGGAGATTGGACAAACATGTACGTTGGCTCGTGTTTCGATGACGCAACTGCCATGAAATACTCTTCTCACGTTGCGGAAGGGCAAGTCGGTACGGGTGTAGGTAGCGTCATATACGGAATTAAGGAAACTTATTTCAGAGATTTAACGGCAAACGAAGGGCATGATATAATATTTAGAGTAACAAAGACAGACGGCGGTGTAAAACTTCGTATATATTACGGCAGTATTGAACGAATGTTCTTTGAATACGACATCACGTCGGCTGTTGCAAGCGATGTTGCCCATTCCTATTTCGGGTTTAAAGGTTTCTTTTCCAACATGGCGCTGTCCAACGTTAGTTGTTTTGACGTAAACGTACATAGATTTGCCGACGAATACGCTTGCCACGACAGGGTTTGTTTGGATTGCGGTTATGTGCTCTCCGCTACGACAGAGCATTCGTTTGGAGAAGGATTTGATTGTCAGGATAAGACATGTGTAAATTGCGGTGAAACAGTTAAGGCGACGGTTGAACATAACTTTGCAGACGAATACGCTTGCCACGACAGGATTTGTACGACATGCGGTGAATTAGTTAAGGCAACTGCCGAACATAGCGGGGGGACGGCTACTTGTACGGAACAAGCGACTTGTACGCAATGCGGTGAAAAATATGGCTCGTTGGCTGCTCATATATACGCAGACGAACACGTTTGCCACGACAGAAAATGTACGGTTTGCGGCGAAGTAGTTAAAGCGACTGCCGAACATACTTTCGGCGATAATGCGATTTGTCACGATAGAACGTGTACCGTTTGCGGTGAAATTATAAAGGCCTGCGGTTCGCACGAATATGCAAACGATCATGCTTGCGAAGACAGAACATGTGTAAATTGCGGTGAAGTAGTTAAAGCGACTGCCGAACATACTTTCGTCGACGACGTAACTTGTCACGACAGAACGTGTACCGTTTGCGGATATATCGTAACCGCTACTACCAACCACACTTATACCGATGAAGCGACTTGCCACGACAGAACGTGTACGAAGTGCGGATACGTTGAACAAGCCACAACTACGCATACGGGTGGCGTTGCAACTTGTACCGAACCCGCCACTTGTGCAAATTGCGGTGAAAAATACGGCAAGACGGGCGATCATAAATATGTAAACGGAAAATGTGAGTTCTGCGGTAAAAAAACTACCAAAGGTTGCGTTACGGTTTCGTTAACTTCCGTTATGACTGTCGTTGCTGTTGCGGTCTGCGCCGGGATTTTTTTAACGAAAAGAAAATAAGTAACTAAATAAAAACCATCGAGTTAAGGTTGCTCGATGGTTTTTTATTCGTTTTTTTTGTTTTCTTTGTAATAATTTAACCGATATTGATGCGGAGTAATGTGTTCGTATTTCTTAAAGATTTTAATTAGAAACGGAGTACTTGCGATAGAACATAATTCGGCTATTTTTTCAAGCGGATAGTTTGTCGAGATAAGATAATTTTTAATCTTTTTAACAATACTTTGTTGTCTATCGCTGCCGGGAGTCGTACCGAATACTTTTTTATATCTGTCGCAAAAATAAGATTCGCTGTACCCGACTTTTTGAGCAAGTATTTTCGTAGTGTTTTGAATAGGATCGTTGAAGATGTCTTCTCTTATGGAATACATAATTGAGAGTAAACTGTTATCGATGCCGGTGTTGTAAGCTTCTTCCACAATCTTTAACGCATCTGCCAGCATTTCGGGGACCAACGCCCTTTTTTCGGGAAAATAGTTAGTGTTTAATATAAACGCCATACCGGACAAGTTTAAGATAATTCTGTCTGCCAACTCTTTCGTCGTGCTTATAATTTTGTTTAACGGAAAATTGAATTTATCAAAAAAATCGGGAGTCGTATCAAAAATACAAAAACTATTGATGAAAATGCTGTCATCGTCTCGATATGCTTGAATTCTGTCCGGAGAATATACTATTATGCTATTTTTCGGTACGGTAAAATAATCTTTCATATCGTAAGAAAAAAGAACTTGCGACTGAAAAATTATAATAATGTAATGTCCCGCTTTTTCGTGTAAGCATAAAAAACCGCTATCTTCCGTTTTGTGCGTTAAAACTTGAATGTTTGAAACGATACTCATAACAAAAGTATACTATTAAGCCATCGTAATGTCAATATCTTTTATAAAAAATGTAATTTTACGTTTATTTTTTATATAAATCGCTAAATAGAGAAATTTTATTTGCAAAAAACATATTGAAAACTTTTAGGAATCGGTTATAATATTATTATATAATACGGAGACTCGACTTTAAATGTTAAACAAAGAATTGCAAACAAAAACTTATCCCGTAGCAAATGCCGAAAATATTTTGTTATGGAGAGATTATCGTATAACCGTTTTGTTAGACGGTTTGTTTAGACTTGAAAAAAGTAAAAACGGCTTTTTAGATAAAGCGACGCAATCGGTTTTTTATCGTAATATGCCAAAACAGTACTACGAGAATAAAGAAAGTGAAGACAGTATTATAATTACTACTTCAAGGTGCTCTTTGGTCGTTAAAAGGCGCAGAAAGGACTGTTACGCCATAATAAACGACAAATGCGTTAAACTTACTAATTCGGATAATTTGAAAGGCACTTATAGAACTCTGGATAATTGCGACGGCGACGTTTTAAAATATGAATGGGATGAAGGCAAAAAAGTAGATATAAATAAAAGAATAACGCTTGACGACGGGGTATGTTCAAGGACGGGTGTAGCGGTTTTTGACGATAGCGACAGTTTGATATTGACTGACGAAGGTAAAGTCGTGCCGAGATGCATAAAAGAGAGGGACGAGTATATCTTTGTTTACGGAAAAGATTATTTAGAAGCGGTTAAGGCGTTGTATACGATAACCGGATTTACGCCAATGATTCCGAAATATGCGTTAGGAAACTGGTGGAGCAGATATTATGCATATAGCGACAGGGAATATCTGGCGTTAATGAATACCTTTAAAGAGAGAAACGTTCCTATTTCCGTATCCGTTCTTGATATGGATTGGCATTATTCTTACGATCTCGATGAACAGTTTAAAATAACCGAATCGGGTAAAAACCTTGCTGAATTCGGCGGTAATAACGGCTGGACGGGATATTCTTTTAATAAAAAACTTTTTCCGGATTATAAAAGATTTCTTAAAGAACTAAAAAATCGGGGCGTGGCGATATCGTTAAACGTTCACCCTGCGCTGGGGGTCAGGTGGTTTGAAGATATGTATGGAGAGATGGCCGATGCCGTAGGTATCGATAAAAGAAAGGAAAAACAGATTGAGTTTGATTTGACAGACGAGAAGTTTACGAACGCGTATTTCGATATTTTGCATAGACCTTACGAGAAAGACGGCGTCGATTTTTGGTGGATAGATTGGCAGCAAGGACAAAAATGCAAAATAAGCGGACTGGATCCGTTGTATTTGCTTAATCATTATCACTTTGCGGATAACGCAAAAGAACATAAGTATCCGTTGATTTTATCGCGATATTCGGGAGTCGGTTCGCATAGATATCCGGTAGGATTTTCGGGGGATACCTATATTACGTGGAAGACGTTAAAGTATTTGCCCTATTTTACCGCAACGTCGTCTAATATAGGATATACGTGGTGGAGCCACGACGTCGGCGGACATCAAGGCGGAATAAAAGATGACGAGTTATACGTTCGTTCAGTGCAGTTTGGCGTTTTTAGCCCTATAAACAGGTTGCATTCTATGGTTTCATCGGTTATTACGAAAGAGCCGTGGGCGTATTCCGCTTTCGGGTTGGTCGTTGAAGAATGGCTGAGATTAAGGTATAAACTCGTACCGTTTTTATACAGCGCCTCGTATAGGACTCATAAATTAGGAATACCGTTAATACAACCGCTTTATTATCATTATCCTATTGAGAAATGCGGTAAATATAAGAATGAGTACGTTTTCGGTGAAGAACTGTTGGTTGCGCCTATTACAAAAAAAGGTTTAAAAAACGGTTATTCCGAAAGTCGAGTGTGGTTGCCTAAGGGGAGATGGACGGATATTTTCAACGGAGACGAGTATGATCTTAAAGAAGATGCGGAACTTGTCGTGTATAGGAATATAACGAGTATTCCCGTTTTTATAAAAGGCGGAAGCGTTTTACCCAAATATAAAAACGTAGATATTTTATCAAACGATTTAGATCTGGAAATATCAATATACAACGGAGACGGGGAATACGTTTTGTACGAAAACGACGATAACGGCGAGTATTTTACCTCATTTAAGTTAAGTTGCGAAAAAGGCCGACAAAGAATAAAAATCGTTACCGACGACACAAGAAAGCGTACGTATACTTTTAAATGCGAGAATATCAAAAACGGAGATGTCGAGATAGTAAAAGACGGCAATCGAATCGAAAAAGAGGATTACCCGTTAAATTGCCTTTCTTTTAATCTTGTCGTTGTCGGCGGAGAATATGAGATTACCGTATCGTTTAACGAGCAAAGCGAGTTGGATAAAGTAAAGGAAAGAATAATTAAAAAACTTACTCTTTTAGAACTTGCCAACGACTTAAAAATTGATTTTGTAAACAAACTTCAACTAAAAAAAAGCGTAGAAGAATGCAAAGAAATGCTAAACGACTTAAAAGTATTTGATAAAAAAATAATTTTATCCGTTTTGATATAGAAACATCGATATCCTTCCTGGCAAAAAGAAAACGGTTTACATGCGTAGACCGTTTTTTATATGATGAATTATACTATTGAGAACGACGGTAGGGTACGAGAGCGGCAATGCGGTTTTCGGGTTAAACTTTAAGCGAAAAAGGCGGTTATTTTGTGCTTTTCGGCTCAAACTCGGTCATGTTTCCGCGGTAACGGATAGGCAACGAATTGTCTTGTAATTTCTTGTTTTTTCGCTGTTTTATGTTGACGGAATCGTAATATTCTTTCCATAAATCCCGCATGCGTCGTTCTTCTTCCGAAACGTAAACGGTAACGGTTGAATCGGTGGAGAAAACTTTGCTCGTTTTTCCGTCGTAAACAGCCATTATTCCGCGTTTGGAATCGTGTATCGCGAACTTAAAGTTTTTATACCGCGCTATAAAATGCGGCAGTATCAAATCGGTAACGTCGTTGTCGGGGGTGTAATGCGCGTATAAATTGCCGTTTTCGAGTTGCATAAACCGTAAAAAGCCTTTCATTCTATGCGCTTCCGTTCTCACTTTTTTAACTACGTCTATAAAGTTTAACACGACTACGTTCGCAAGCATATTGCCGACGTATCTTTTTTCTTTTAACAGAAGTTTAACGTACTCGTACGCCGTCGTTTCCTTGTCGCCGATATCGGAACGCAAACAATCCGTAACGTCGTCGTACGTCCGCATACCGCCGTATTTTATAATTGCTTTTTTTACCCGTTCGGCGTGTTGTTCGTCGGGTAAAGGATAAATCGTTTCCGTATCGAAAGTTTGCGGCACGGCGGTTCGCGTCGTGATGACGTCGGGGAACTTTTTCGTGTCGTAAGCGTCGAATACGGCGGATAAAAAGGGGGTTATGCCCTTTTGAATACGGTATATAATCATAACTCACCCGTTAAAACGCTCGTCTTTATTTCGGGAGACGAAAACATATCGAGTTGTTCGGGCGGCATCGTTTCCGCCGACAACAAAAGACGCGTTTTTATTTGTCGCTCGTCCTTAACGCCCTGATATTTCCCGTTGCAGGTAATGAAATGCGTCGCCCGTTTAAGCACGACTCTCATATTGTACAGGTCGTTAAAATCGAGTTTGCCGTACTTTCGCGCTTCGACTATTTTGTAAGCGGAGCGAAGTCCTATCCCCGGCACCCTGACCAGAACTTCAAAGGGAGCGGCGTTTACTTCGACGGGGAAAAGCCCAAGGTTTCTCAACGCCCACGCGCATTTCGGGTCGAAATCTTTCAAAAGGTTCCCGTTCGGCTCGACGATTTCGTCGGCGGTAAACCCGTAAAAACGAATAAGCCAGTCCGCCTGATAAAGGCGGTGTTCGCGAAGGAGCGGGGTTTTCTCTACGGGAAGATACGGCGTTTTAAAGTTTGTCGGAACGTAAGAAGAATAGTACACCCGTTTAAGTTTGTAAATATTGTACAAGCCTTGCGTGAGTTTAAGTATTTGCCCGTCCGTTTCGGGGGACGCGCCTATTATCATCTGCGTCGTTTGTCCCGCGGGCAAATACTTTTTAACGTACCGATTTTTAGGGTTGGCGGGGTAAAACGCTTTTGCTTTGGCGAGCATGCTCATAGGTTCGAGAATAGACTTTTTCGATTTTTGCGGAGCGAGAAGTTTAAGACTTTTTTCGCTCGGCAGTTCGATGTTAAAACTCATACGGTCGACGAAATCACCTGCACGGCGTATCAAAAATTCGTCGGCGTGGGGTATTCCTTTAAGATGAATGTACCCGTTAAACCCGTATACTTTGCGAAGTTTCATAACCGTTTCCAGCAAAAGTTCCATCGTCTTGTCGGGAGAATAACACACCGCCGACGACAAAAACAACCCTTCGATATAATTGCGTTTATAAAAAGACATAACGAGTTCGCACAATTCGTCGGGCGTGGCTTCCGCTCTCGGCACGTCGTTGGACCGACGGTTGACGCAATACAAACAATCGTAACCGCACCTGTTCGACATAAGTATTTTAAGCAGCGAAATACACCTTCCGTCTTCCGTAAACGAATGACATATCCCGCCGAACGACGCGTTTCCTATCCCACCCGCCGTGTTTTTTCTGCTCGAACCGGACGACGAACACGATACGTCGTATTTAGCCGATTCCGTCAATATTTTCAACCTTTCTTCGTCAATCATAAATCCACCGAATAAACAAATGTTTATTTTAGTATAACACGGCGAATATATTTTGTCAAGGTGAAAAAGGGGTAAAAATAAAAAACGGTCGGAAAACGATCCGACCGCAGAAGTCAAAGTACTGTGAAGTTCTTTTTGTTACGAAGCGCCAAAGCGTTTTCGCGTCAGGTTGCTACTCCAAAGTAACCTTACATCACCCGCCGTATTTCGCTTAGCGCTGCTATATTCCTATCCTGACGCGGTTCACGAAGCGACGTTGCATAAGACCTTGGGATCAACGCCCCTTAACACGGACTGCCTTTCACGCGACGCACCGAGAAGAACATGTAAGCCCGACTAAAGTGGATTTCCGGTACAGGGCACCACTAGCTCCCCGCCTATCACAGTGCTATTATTTTACAATAATTAAAGATTTTTGGCAAGTGATTTTAAAGAAAATAAACATTTTACTTTACAAATATATAATTATCTTGTATAATTATACGAAAAGGCGACGATAAAGGACAAGACTTAACGGAAAACGCATTCAGAGAGCCGTGATGCTGGGATACGGTTGCAAGTGGTCGTTAAAGTTATCACCTTTTAGCTCGGTTTACGAACTTGCAGTAGTTTACCGCGTAATCTTGCGTTAAAAGAGTAAAGCGCGCAAAGTTTTTTGCGAATTAGAGTGGTACCGCGGTTTCCCCGTCTCTATGAGATAGGGGGACTTTATTTTTTTGAAAAACTTTTTAAGGAGAGTATAGATGTATAAAAAGGTAAACGGAACTTTGAACTTTTTAGACAGAGAAAAAGAAGTTTTAAAGTTTTGGGAAGAAAACGACGTATTCAAAAAGAGTATCGAAAAGAACGAAGGTAACGAAGAGTTCACCTTTTTCGACGGACCGCCTACGGCGAACGGCAAACCGCACATCGGTCATATTCTTACGAGAGTTATAAAAGACATCATTCCGAGATACGAAACGATGAAAGGCAAGCACGTTTTAAGAAAAGCGGGCTGGGACACTCACGGCTTGCCCGTAGAACTCGAAGTCGAAAAACTTTTGGGTATAGACGGCAAGCAGGAAATAGAAAAATACGGCATAGAACCGTTTATCAAAAAATGTAAAGAAAGCGTCTGGAAATACACTAACGAATGGAAAGAAATGTCGGACAGAGTAGGATACTGGTGTGATATGCAGCACCCGTACGTTACTTACGACAACGATTATATCGAAAGCGTCTGGTGGGCGATAAAGACGATTGCCGACAAAGGGCTTTTGTACAAAGGGTTTAAAATAGTACCGTATTGTCCGAGATGCGGAACGGCTCTTTCTTCGCACGAAGTCGCGCAAGGGTACAAAGACGTAAAAGAAAAATCCGTTTTCGTAAAATTCAGGGTGAAAGGCGAAACGGACAAATATTTCCTTGCGTGGACGACTACCCCGTGGACGCTGCCCAGCAACGTCGCGTTGTGTATGAACGCGAAAGAAACGTACGTCGAATTGAAAGCGGACGACGGTTGCCGTTACGTTATGGCAAAGGCTTTGGTTCCGAGTTTGTTTGAAGACGGCTCGTACGAGATTTTAAACGAAAAGACGGGTAAAGACTACGAGTATACGGAATACGAACCCTTATTCGATTTCGCGGCAGGCACGTTTAAAGAAAAGGCGTATTACGTAACCAACGCCGATTACGTAACTCTTACCGACGGCACGGGTATCGTTCATATCGCGCCCGCGTTCGGCGAAGACGACGCCAACGTCGGAAGAAAATATAACTTACCGCTCGTACAAATGGTAGACGACAGAGGCAAGTTCGTCGATAGAGCCGAGCCGTATAAAGGAACGTTCTGCAAAGACGCGGACAAACAGATAATCGCCGACTTGAAAGCGAGCGGAAAACTGTTTAAGGAAATGATTTACGAACACAGTTATCCGTTCTGTTGGAGATGCGACACCCCGCTTTTGTATTACGCGAGAAAGAGTTGGTTTATCAAAACGACGGCAGTCAAAGACCAACTTATCAAAAACAACGATTCTATAAACTGGATACCCGACACCATTAAAAAAGGAAGAATGGGCAATTTCCTTGAAAACGTCATCGACTGGGGACTGTCGAGAGAACGTTACTGGGGCACGCCGCTTCCCGTCTGGGTATGTAACAAATGCGGCAAAGTCCACGTCGTAGGAAGTATCGCCGAACTCAAAAAACTTTCGGGGATTACGGGCGATATAGAACTTCACAGACCGTATATCGATCAGGTTACATGGAAATGTCCCGACTGCGACGGAGAAATGGTAAGGGAAAAAGAAGTCATCGACTGTTGGTTCGACAGCGGGTCGATGCCGTTTGCGCAACTTCATTATCCGTTTGAAAACAAAGAATTGTTCGAGAAACATTTCCCCGCCGACTTTATAAGCGAAGCGATCGACCAGACGAGAGGCTGGTTTTACACGCTGCTTTGCATTTCGACGTTGTTGTTCGACAAAGCGCCCTTTAAAAACTGCATAGTTTTAGGACACGTCAACGACAAAAACGGCATAAAAATGAGCAAACACAAAGGCAACGTAGTAGATCCGTGGAGCGTTTTGGACAAACAGGGCGCGGACGCGGTAAGGTGGTATTTCTACACGGCGTCTAATCCGTGGTTGCCGTCGAGATTCTACGAAGAAGCGGTCGGCGACGCTCAGAGAAAATATATGGGAACGCTGTGGAACACTTACGCGTTTTTCGTGCTGTACGCCGACATCGACGAGTACGATCCGAGCAAATACGATATAACGAAATGTAAACTTTCGCTGATGGATAAATGGGTGCTGTCAAAACTCAACTCGTTGATAAAAACGGTGGACGACGGACTTAAAGCGTACGATATAACGGGCAGCGCGAGAGCGATGGAAGAGTTTACGGACGAACTTTCAAACTGGTACGTTCGTCGCGGAAGAGAACGTTACTGGGGTAAAGACATGACGGAAGACAAGATAGCCGCGTACACGACTCTTTACACCGTTTTGGTAACGATGTCCAAACTCACCGCTCCGTTCACGCCGTTTATGGCGGAAAGCATTTACCAAAATCTCGTACCGCAATTTTATAAAGACGAACCGATTTCCGTTCATCTTTGTTCTTTCCCCGTATCGAATCCCGCGTTCATCGACAAGGATTTGGAAGAAGGAATGTCGGACGTTCTCGACATCGTAACGCTCGGCAGAGCGGCGAGAAACGGCGCGAACGTCAAAAATCGTCAACCCCTTTCAAAAGCGTACGTATGCGTGGACAGAAAGGTTAAACTCGTCGAAGGGCTTCTGGATATAGCGAAAGACGAACTCAACGTCAAAGAGTTGGAACACTTGAAAGACGCGGGTAAGTTCGTAACGTATAAGATTAAACCGCAACTGAAAACTTTGGGACCTAAATACGGTAAAAAGTTAGGACTTGTCAAAGCGTTTTTAGATACTTGCGACGCGTCGAAAGTGGTCGAAACGGTACGCAGCGGAAAACCTTACGAAACGGACTATAACGGCGAGCATTTCGAGTTTACGGAAGACGATTTGTTGATAACGAGCGAAAGCGCGGAAGGATTCGCTTCGGCAAGCGACAAAGGGTTGACGGTAGCGTTGGACGTTCATTTAACGCCCGAACTCATCGAAGAAGGTATCGAGAGAGAACTCGTCAGCAAAGTGCAAACGATGAGAAAAGAAGCGGGTTTTGAAGTAACGGACAGAATAGCGGTAACGTTTAAAGCGACGGGGAAAATAAAAGACGTTTTGTTGAAAGGCGTAACGTTCAAAAACACCGTACTTGCCGATTCCGTAGTCGAAGGCGAAGCGGACGGGTACACGAAAACCGTCGAAATAAACGGTGAAACGGCAGTGATAACGGTAAACAAGGTTTGATATGAAAAGTTGCGAGTGGAAAGATTACGAAATAATCGCGACGGGCGACGGGTATAAGTTGGAGCGTTGGAAAGACGTGTATCTTCTCCGTCCCGATCCGCAGGTTATCTGGAAAGCCAAAACGGACATGAACGACTTTAAAGGCTTGTCGGCGAAATACGTTCGCAGCGAGTCGGGCGGCGGCAAATGGGAATATTACAAAAAAATGCCCGAAGAGTGGATTGTCAAATACGGCGACTTGTCCTTTAAGGTAAAACCTATGGGCTTTAAACATACGGGGCTTTTCCCCGAACAAGCGGTCAACTGGGATATAATGCAAAATCTCATACGGGGCGCGAACAGACCGATAAACGTTCTCAATTTGTTTGCGTACACGGGCGGCGCGACCGTCGCTTGTCTTAAAGCGGGGGCGTCCGTTTGCCACGTAGACGCGGCTAAGGGAATGGTCGAAAGAGCGGGCGAAAACGTCAGACTTTCGGGCGTCGACGGTAACGTAAGGTTTATAATAGACGACTGCAAAAAGTTTGTTCAACGCGAAATAAAACGCGGCAAAAAATACGACGCCGTCGTAATGGATCCGCCTAGTTACGGCAGGGGGCCCAACGGCGAAATGTGGAAACTCGAAACGGAACTTTATCCGCTCGTAGAACTTTGCACCCGCGTTTTAAGCGACGAACCGTTGTTTTTCCTGATAAACAGTTACACGACGGGGTTGCAACCGCAAGTGCTTGAAAACATACTCAATTTAAACTTGACGCAAAGATTCGGCGGGGTTGCCGAAGGGTACGAAGTCGGCTTGAAAACGGACGAAAAGGGAATTATACTCCCTTGCGGTTGCAGCGGACTATGGAAAAAGGAAAAGGTGTAAAGATATGGAAGATTTGGTGATTTTATACGAAGACAATCACGTTATCGTGGTTATGAAACCCCAGAACGTGCCTTGTCAGGAAGACGAAAGCAAAGATTACGATTTGCTGTCGCAAGTAAAAGATTACATAAAAGTCAAATACAACAAACCGGGCAACGCTTACGTAGGACTCGTGCATAGGCTCGACAGACCTACGGGCGGGGTAATGGTTTTCGCGAAAACGAGCAAGGCGGCGGCAAGACTGTCGGAAGGAATGAAGAACGGCGATTTTGAAAAAAGATACATGACCGTTCTCGTCGGCGAACCGAAAATCAAAAAAGGCGTTTTGAAAAGTTACCTTAAAAAGAACCCCGTAAACAATATGGTTTATTTGTCCACGCAGGGTACGGAAGGCTCGAAATACGCCGAACTCGACTACGAAGTGCTGGAAACGAAAAGCGGATTGTCGCTTACGCAGGTAAGACTGCACACGGGCAGAACGCATCAGATACGCGTACAGATGGCGAAAGAACTCCTGACGCCCGTATACGGCGACATGCGTTACGGCGGCGAAGAAGCGAAAAAAGGGTACCTTGCGCTGTGGGCGTATTACCTTTCGTTTTCTCATCCGACCAACGACCAAAGACTCGTTTTCAGGGTAGAACCACCCAAAGACGTCGCGCCCTGGACGTTGTTCGACACGGAAAAATACATCGATATCATCAAACCGTTGGATTGACGAAACGATTTTATGAAACCCCGAACATGCGGGTTTTTCGGGGCGGATTTCAGATTGACGAAGCGATTTTATAAAACCCCAAAGCGACGAGAATCGCGGGGGACAGGGCTTTTAGGTTGACGGCGAAACGGTCAAGACAGTTTTTGACGGTCATACCGAGCAAAATCAGAATAAAGTGCATAACGGTTATCGTAGTCGGGACTGCGAGAGAGCCGTACCCCATAACGGCAAGAGAAAAATCCGCCGCGCACCCGTCTATACCGACCGCTATTCCGACGAGCAGACTCTCGGTTGCGCTAATCGTCGGTTTTATCAGGTTTTTCGTTTGTTTTTCGGTAAAAAGCAAGTCGTATAACCCTACCGCGACGAGAATAATTCCGCCCGAAAAAGAAAAATTATCGACGAAATTGCTTTTTAAAACCTTGCCGAAAAGGTTGCCGATAAGGCACATTAACGCGATGACGGAAACGGTAAGAAACAAGTGCTTATAGTTTATTTTCGCGCCCGTTTTAAGGCTGATTCCCGCAAAAAACGAATCGACGCTTACGGCAAACGCGGTTATAAAAAGTAGCGAATAATTCATTTGATTTTCCTTAGTTATAATTCATTTGTTTTTCGTTCTTTATATTGTATGAAACAACGGCGGTCGGGGTTACTTTCGCGTCGGGCGGTAACGTAAGGTTTAAAAATAACAAAAAATATATACAAATATTGTAAAAGCAGTTTACAAAAACACAAAATTAGTGTAGAATAGATTAGACTGAAACATTATTTATTAGGAGTTGCAGTAATGAATACTAATAAGACAAAAAAGATTTTTTTACTCGTAGCGCTTTTCGCTGCGGCTATAATTTGTTTCGTTTGCGCGGGCGCGTTCGTAACGAGAGCGTTTGCGGACGAAGTTAAAGGCGACCGCGACAACACCGCGTACTATTTCAACAACGCGGGCGTAGCGTTTGAAAACGACGATATGACGGTATCGTTGACGGCAAACAGCGCGGCGGCTTTCAAAAGAGAACTCGACGTATCGGATTTTTCAATCGATTTCACTTCGGCGGAAGATTACGGCGTTTTAAAAGTTAAGTTGCTTTACGCGTCCAAAAACAGTTACGAAAAAACGGTTGAAGACGTAATTACGTTGAGCGACTACAATTCCGGCTCGGTAAAAGTAAGTTTAAACGGCGGTGAACCCGTCGACGTAAGCGTATCAACGGGTTACGGCGTCAAAATAGCAAGCGGAGTTATCACTTTAAACGGCACCGCGCTCGGCAGCGTAAACGCAAACGCGCAAGTTTATCCCAACGGCAACATTTACGCAACGTTGAGTTTCCTTTCCACGAAAGACGCAACCGTAAAGATTTCTCAAATAAACGGACAAACTTTCGTGTTCGACGAAACGACGCGTAATTTCAAAGTCAAAGAAGCGGGCGACGTTAAAATCAACTACGAGTTCTATCACGAAGTCGGCGGAAACAACGTCAAGATTTATTCTTATTCAAACGTTTACACCTTAACCGCAAAATACGCGGGCGTCGCTTACGACTCCACGCTCACGTCGATTACCGTTAAAAACTCTACGGCGAAAGAATACACCGTTTCTTCCAACAAAATCGTATTCCACAAACTCGGCAACGTAGAAGTAGAGTTCAGCAACGGATATAAAGAAACGGTACTCGTAGTAACCGACGAGGCGGACACGACCGCTCCCGTTTACGACGCGGCTAAGTTCGACGCTTGGAAAGAACAAGTAAAAGTTGCTTTTGAAGCGCAAAAAGGCGGGCTTTATAAAAACGAAAAACTCACTCTTCCTTCGCTTATCGACGTTGTAAAGGACGACGTTTACGATTACTCGTTACTTTCTTACGTTCTCCACTACACGACGGAAAACAACGAAGATTTGACCGTTTCGGGCAAAACGAACGGCGACATCACGTTGACGATTAAAGAAGAAGGAAATTATCACTGCTATATAGTATTCAGCGACGGCAAAACGGACAACCCCAACTCGATGGATAAAGACGACGTTAAGGCAAACTATTCTTTCACTATCGAAGGCGTTTCGTACTTGAAAGTTCCTTCCGTCAAAGCGTCTGCGGCAACGGTAATTCCGGGCTACGTCGACACGACGTATTCGGCTAACAGTTTCACGGTAAAGGGCGCGGACGAAACGACGTACACGTTATGGTACAGAGCGAAAGCGACGGACGAACCCGTACAAGTTTACGCGAAAGGCGACGACAACTACGATAAAGACAACGGCATCTGCACAGACTACGCGGGCGGACTTACGTTCACTCCGAAAAAACTCGGTATCTACACGATTAAATGTACGGCAAGATTAAACGAACCGGGCGTATCCGATTATGCAACCGACGATCTCGATATAAACGTAATCGCGAAACCGAAGATAGTCAAGACTCCTACGGAACTTACAAGAAACAACATTTTGTCGATAGTATTCCTTTGCGTCGGAGTTGCCGCTCTTATAGGGCTCGTTTGCGTAATCTTCATTAAACCCAAAACGAAAGCAAACGAAGACTAAAATATTACATGCGGGAGTGATTGTTCACGCCCGCATTTTTTTATAATAGGTTATATGAAAACTTTTACCGTTTTAAAAAACACGAAATTATCGACGGCGGTGATGACGGAAATCCCCGAACTCGGTTACGGCGCGATACGCAAAATACTCAGAGAAAAGGACGTTAAGGTAAACGGCAAACGCGTAAACGAAGACGTTAAAGTAGCGGCGGGCGACGAAATAACCGTGTATTATCGGGAACGGGACGTAAAACCCCTTTACGACGCGGTGTACGAAGACGACAATATTTTAATCGTCAATAAATATAAAAAAATCACTTCCGACGCATTGTTTGAAAAACTCTGCGCGACTAAACCTCTTTATTATATACACAGACTCGACAGAAACACTTCCGGGCTGATAGTGTTCGCCAAAAACGAAGAAAGCGAGAAAGAACTTCTGCAAGGGTTTAAAGACCGCGCTTTCGACAAATATTACCTTGCTACGGTCTACGGCGTTCCCGATAAAAAACAAGCGACTTTGACGGCGTACTTGAAAAAGGACGAAAAGGAATCGAAAGTTAAGATATACGACTCGGAAACGAAAGGTGCGGTTAAGATAATCACCGAATACAAAGTGCTGAAAAGCAGCGGAAACACGAGCGTGCTGGAAGTAAAACTCGTAACGGGCAAAACGCACCAGATACGCGCACATTTGGCGCACGTCGGACATTTCGTGCTTGGCGACGGCAAGTACGGGGTTGAGAGCATTAACAAAAAATACAAAAAAGACGGTCAGGAACTGACCGCGTACAAGATAACGTTTAGGTTTAAAGAAGGGGATAAACTGTATTATTTAAGCGGCAAAACGTTCGAGATAAAGGTGAATTATGTATAAATATTTACTTTTCGATTTAGACGACACGATTCTGGATTTTGAAAAAGCGGAAAGAATCGCTGTTAAAAAAACGTTGAAAGAGTTGGGCGTATCGCCGAAAGACGCGTACGTCAGGCTTTACCACGAGATAAACGAAGCGGGTTGGGCTAAATGCGAACGGGGCGAGATGACGAAAAATGAACATTTTTCGTCGAGGTTCGACGAGTTTTTCAACGAAATAGGGCTGGATAAAGAAGGTAAAATCGGCGAAGATTTATACGAAAGCCACTTGAAAGAAGGCGTTTATTTAATGCCGGGCGCGAAGAGAGTGCTGCGCAAACTGCATAAAGACTATACGCTCGTTTTAGTATCCAACGGCGTCAGCGCAACGCAAAAAACAAGACTTGCCAACGCTAAAATCAAAGAGTATTTCAAAGGCATTTTCGTATCCGACAAAATGGGCGTGAGTAAACCCGACAAAAGTTTTTTCGACAAGGTTTTACGCGCTATGCGAATAAGAAACAAGGAATCCTGCCTGATTATCGGCAACGGCATTACGTCGGATATTCTGGGCGGGAAAAACAGCGGAATCGACACTTGCTGGTACAACTATCGGGACGAAGCGTACGACAATAAGATTAAACCGACTTACGTCATTCACGACTTGCAAGAACTCTTTACGCTGCTTTAACCCCGCTATGCGGCGCGTAAAACGGCAACCGTAACCTTTTAGAACCCCAAAAGATAACCGAAAAGAATTGCCGACGACGGTCATGCTAAAAAAACGTAACTTTCGCGGCAAAAGGTAATTTTAAAAGACGTAAGAGTAAAGAAAAGCGGCGTAGCGATAAAAAGTATCGCTACGCCGCGTATTGTTTTTCGCTTTTTATTCGGTCGGGTTTACGGTAACCGTTTTAAAGTTGGTATATGTAACGAATCCGGGTTTTGCGCCCGTAGGCTTTTTAACGTATCGGCAAAGGGTATAGTCGACGTCGACTTTCGTTCCCGCTTTACCCGTCGAGCGACGGGCGATGATTTTCGCGCCTTTCACGATAGTTTCAATGGGTACTTCCGACCCGTTGCAGACGAAAACGCCGTGCGCCGAACGATAAGTTTTTGCGTGCAGCCAAACGTCGTTGCCTTTCGCCGTTTTAACGAGTTCGTCGTTCTGAACGTTGTTTTTGCCGACTTTAAAGGTAAATCCGTCTATGTCGAAAGTAAGGGGAGCCGACGGTTTTTCTTTTTGTTTTTTCTTGTCGGTAACGACGATGAGCCCCGTTTTGACGAGTTCTTCTTTAATAGACGCAAGGTCGTCGGGAGTCGTCGCTATTTTCAATTCGTCGACAACGCTCAAAAGGTACTCGTATTCGTCTTTCGCTTCCTTTTCCTGCGGCTCTACCGCCGCGAGCGTCCTTTTTTGTTTGTTGTATTTGCGGTAATATCTTTGCGCGTTTTTGTTGACGGTAAGACTCTCGTCAAGCGTTATCTTTAACGGCTTGTAATCGTCGTAATAGTTTTCGAGTATAACGTACTTTTGTCCGTTTTCGATTCTGTAAAAGTTTGCCGTCAACAATTCGCCCTTGATTTTGTCAAGTTCCATATCGGCGCAATCGTTTTTCTTGTCGGATATTATCTGCAACCGTTTTTCGACTTTTCTGATATGGGAAGAAAGGACTGAAAAAAGAGAATTGTACTTTTCGCCGAAAGCCTTAAAATCGTCTTTGTAATCGTACAAATATTTTTCGGCGGACAAAAAGTCGTCGAAATATTCGTATTCGCCCGAAACGGACAGGTACGGGAAAGGGAAAGCTTCCGTCGGCTTGCCGTTTTCGATTAAAACGCAAGGGTTTGCGGGCGTCGAGTAAAAATCCCGCAAGGTTTGTTTCAGCGGTTTACCGTAAAGAGAATATCTGTACGCTATTTCTTGCGCCGTTCGGTAAGAGATTCCTTTTACCGAATTAAACAAAAAACTCGCCAAATCCACGCCGTCGGTAAAAAGGGAGAAGTCGATTTCATCGTACGGAAGTTTGTCCTGCGCTTTGGGAAGAGTGTATTCTATTCCCGACAGCACGGGACGGTCGCGCGCTTCTTCTATGCTCGCCTGATGAATCGCGCCCAGAACGACGCCGTTCGCGGTGAGTACGATATTGCTGTATTTGCCCATTATTTCGGCGTAAAGAACTTTGTTTTCCGATTCCAAAAAATCGTTCTGGCAAGTTATCGTGAACTTTACTATACGCTCGTTTTCCACTTGTTCGACGCTTAAAATCGTACCGCCCGTAAGGTGCTTTCTCAAAAGCATGCAAAAGGAAGGCGCGTCTTTCGGGTTTTCTTTTACAAGGTCGGTAAAAGCGACTCGTCCGAGATTAGCGTTCGCGGAAACGATAAGTTTTTCGCTTTTCCCCGAAACATAAAGCAACATGATTATTTCGCCGTTATTAGGTTGATTTATTTTGTTTATTTTTGCGCCCGAAAGTTTACGGTTGAGTTCTTCGACTCTGAAACGCAAAGCAAAAGCGTCGTTTGCCATACACACCGCCTCAACGTTATTTACACTATTATATATAATTTTAATAAAAATGTAAAATAAAAGCGTAAAACTTTGCATTTTTTAAAAGTTTATGATAAAATAATACCGATTGAAAAGCATTTAGGAGTAAGATATGAACTACAATATTGAAAAAGCGGAAAAAAGCACTGTAAAAATCCACATCGAATTAAACGCGAACGAATGGAACGACGCGGTTAACGAAGCGTACGAAAAGAACAAGGGCAAATATTCTATGCCCGGTTGGAGAAAAGGACACGTTCCCAAAAAGGTTTTGGAAAACGCTTACGGAGTCGGTATTTTTTACGACGACGCGATAAACCGCGCTTTCTCGTCGAGTTATTACGACGTATTACAAAAAGAAACGGATTTGGAAGTAGTTGCCGATCCCGACGTCGCTATTGACGAATTAAACGAAAACGGCGTAAAAATGACCGCGACGGTAGCCGTTAAACCGGACGTACAAATCGCGGCGTATACAGGTATAAAGATTAAGAAAGTTGAGTATAATGTAACTGACGAAGACGTCAACGAAGCGATCGAAACGTTAAGAGAAAGAAACGCGAGAGAAGTCGAAGTAACGGACAGAGCGGCTGCGGACGGCGATATTACAAACATTGACTATTCGGGCGCGGTCGACGGAGTTAAGTTCGACGGCGGCACGGCTGAAAAACAAAGACTCGTTCTTGGCAGCTATTCCTTTATCCCGGGATTCGAAGAAGGCGTCGTCGGTATGAAGATAGGCGAAACGAAAGACGTAAAGGTTAAGTTCCCCGACGATTATCACGCGGAAGAATTGATGGGTAAAGAAGCGGTATTCACCGTAAAACTCAACTCTATCGCGGTAAAGGAACTTCCCGAAGTAAACGACGAGTTCATCAAAGACGCTACGGGAACGGAAAGCGTAGACGCGTATAAAGCGCAAGTAAGAGAAAAGAAAGAAAAAGAAAACGAAATCAAAGCGAAGAGAGAAAACGAAAACAATCTCTTGAAAGAAATCGTTAAGGGCGCGGTTATGGAAATCCCCGACGCGCTTGTAGAAAGACAAATAGATTCTATGGTACAGGAAATGAGTTACAGAATGATGTATCAGGGCTTGAAGATGGAAGACTATTTGAAATACACCAACCAGACTGCCGAAAGTTACAGAGAAACGTTCAGAGAACAAGCAATCGATTCGCTTCGCAACCAACTCGTAATCGACAAGATTATCAAAGACCAGAAGATTACGGCGAGCGAAGACGAAATAAAAGCGAAGTATCTCGATATGTGCGAAAAGCAAGGCAAGAAGAACCCCGATTTCGACAGGGTTAAAAACAGCAAACAAATCGGTTATATCGAAAACGAAATAATTATCGACAAGTTGTTCGATTACCTTACGGCAAACAACGAAATTAAGTAATAAAGGAGCGTTCAATGATTAAGGACAGCGTTATACCTTACGTAGTGGAAAACACCGCGAAAGGTGAGAGAACGTACGACATATATTCAAGACTGCTTGAAGACAGAATAATATTTCTTACGGGAGAAATTAACGATCAGGTAGCGGACGTCGTCGTTGCGGAACTTTTGTATCTGGAAGGTAAAGACTCGACGAAAGATATATGTCTGTACATCAACAGTCCGGGCGGATCGGTAACGGCGGGTATGGCTATTTACGATACGATGAACTATATCAAGTGCGACGTATCGACGATTTGCATCGGTATGGCAGCTTCGATGGGCGCGTTCCTTTTGTCAAGCGGTACGAAAGGCAAACGGTACGCTTTGAAAAACAGCGAAATAATGATACACCAACCTTTGGGCGGGGCTCAGGGACAGGCGAGCGACATTAAAATCGTTGCGGATCAGATTTTGAAAACGAAAGCGAAACTGAACCGTATACTTGCGAACAACAGCGGACAACCGATAGAAGTCGTAGAAAGAGATACGGACAGGGACAACTACTTAACGAGCGAAGAAGCGCTCGAATACGGACTTATAGACAGAATATTTGAAAAACGTCCGTAAACAACTACTTAAATAACACCAGACAACCGCGTTCAGGCGGTTGTTTGAGTAAACGGAGAAATAATGAAAGATAAAGAGTTTTGCGCGTTTTGCGGAAAATCGCAAGCGGAAGTCGACAACTTAATAGCAGGACCCAACGGGTTGTATATATGCAACGAATGTATAGAAACGTGCGACGAACTTTTGAAAGAAAGAAACGCGTCGAACAAAACTACGGACGTTAAGATACTCACGCCCGCGGAGATAAAAAACGAACTCGACCAGTATATAATAGGACAAGACCACGCGAAAAGAGTATTGTCGGTAGCCGTTTATAACCACTATAAAAGAATATTCAACCAAGACGACGACAAGGACGGCACCGTTTTGGAAAAGAGTAACGTTTTGCTTTTAGGGCCTACGGGTTCGGGCAAGACTTTGCTTGCCAAAACGCTTGCCAAAACGCTCAACGTACCTTTCGCGTCGAGCGACGCCACAACGCTTACGGAAGCGGGCTACGTCGGGGAAGACGTCGAGAATATTTTGCTTAAACTCATTCAGGCGGCGGACTACGACATAAAGAAAGCGGAACACGGAATAATATATATCGACGAAATCGACAAGATAGCGAGAAAGAGCGAAAACACGTCGATAACGAGAGACGTATCGGGCGAAGGCGTTCAACAAGCGTTGCTTAAAATCATAGAATCAACCGTCGCGTCGGTACCCCCGCAAGGCGGCAGAAAACACCCGCAACAAGAAATGTATAAGATAGACACCACGAACATTTTGTTTATAATGGGCGGGGCGTTCGTCGGGCTTGACAAAATCGTTCAGTCGAGAACGGAAAACAATTCGCTCGGTTTTGGCGGTAAAGTCAAGGGGGACGGCGGCGACGACTACGAGTATCTGAAAGAAGTTCAGCCGCAAGACCTTATAAAGTTCGGTCTGATACCCGAATTCGTCGGAAGAGTACCCATCGTCGCGGGATTGCACGCGTTAGACGAAAACGCTTTGGTAAAGATTATAAAAGAACCCAAAAACTCTCTCGTCAAACAGTACACCAAACTCATCGGTTACGACAACGTAAACCTTGAAATCACGGACGACGCAATTCACGCGATGGCAAGAAAGACGATAGAACTCAAAACGGGCGCAAGGGGACTGAGAAGCATTTTTGAAAACATTATGCTCGATACGATGTTCGATTTGCCGTCGAGAAAAGACGTAGAGAAGATTATCATAGACGAAGACGTCGTTTTAGGCAACAAAACGCCGACGATTGTCAAAAAAGGCGATACTAAGGATATAGCGTAAACCGCTGAAAGGGTGCAAAGTGGCAAAGAAAAACAAACAAGTCGAAAAAATCAAAAAAAGGCTGTCGCTCGGCGGACTTATAGCGATAACGTTATGTTTTGCAATCGGTTTGATTGCGGGATATTTTACATACGGATTTCTGACGCAGGACGATAAGTTTTTTATAAACGGCGAACAGAACGTTTATATCGTTAAGGGCGCGGAATATAAGGAAGAATATGCTACGGCGGTGCATTTCGGTAAAGATTGCTCAAAAGACGTAAAAATCGAAGGCGAAGTAGACGTCAACGTGCCGGGCAGATACGTTTTAAAATACACTATAAACAAGTTCAGATTCAAAAACGCTGTAAGATACAGATACGTAACCGTAGCGGAGGTAAGCGATGAGTAAGAACAATAAACGCGTTTCCGCAGGCGTAGTGATATTTATCTGTATTTTGGCTATAATAGTCGGTTTCTTCGGCGGAGCGGTAGTAAAACACGTTTTAACCGAACCGAAGTCGGACAGCCTTAAAAGCGAAGTCGTCGTAAACGGCGATTTGTCAGTTCATTTTCTCGAATTAGGCAACAATTACACGGGCGATTGCACTTACATAAAAGCGGGTGATACGGATATTCTCATAGATGCCGGCAGTCGTCAGAACAGCGCGCCGGTTATTGCGGAATACGTCGACAGATATTGTACGGACGGCGTTCTCGAATACGTTATAGCGACTCACGCGCATCAGGACCATATAGCAGGTTTCGTAAGCACTAAATCTACGGCGGGTATATTCGATAAATACGAGTGTGAAACGATAATAGATTTTGCTAAAACGAATAAATCGGAAAAAACCGGTTTATATAAAGGCTACATCGATGCGAGAAATAACGAAGTTGCGGGCGGAGCAAAACATTACACCGCTTTGGAATGTTGGAACGAAACGGGCGGAGCGCAACGCAGTTACGATTTGACCGGCGACGGTTCCGTTACGATGAAGATACTTTATCAGAAGTTTTACGAGCAAAAAACGAGCGACGAAAACGATTATTCCGTTTGTATTATGATTGAACAGGGCGACAACAAATACCTGTTTACGGGCGATTTGGAATCGAAAGGAGAGGCTTCGCTTGTAGAAAGCAACGAACTCGGCGAAGTAAAACTTTTCAAAGGAGGACATCACGGCTCGCCTACGTCGAGTACAAATAAATTGCTCGAAGTTATCAAGCCCGAGTACGTTTGCGTTTGCTGTTGCGCGGGCGCGGTAGAGTACACTCCGAATCCCGACAATACTTTCCCGTCGCAGGCGTTTATCGACAGAATCGCGATATATACGGATAACGTATACGTAACGACTATGGGTAAACTCGAATACGACGAAACAAAAAAGGAATATAAAGACATCGGTTTCGAGTCCTTAAACGGCAACATAGTTTTTTCCTGCACGAAAGGAGTCATAACCGTAACGTGCAGTAATATAAAAGACAAACTGAAAGACACCGAATGGTTTAGACAAAACAGAACCATGCCTGCCGCATGGGCGTAAAATCAAAGAAATATATTAAATTACAAAAGAGCGGAGATACCGCTCTTTTTTTACGCGTTGTCGCTGTGATAAAGGGAAAGTTTAACGGCATATAATAGTGTTATGAAAAGCAAAGTTTTTAGGATCGTATGTCTTGTTTTTTGCTGCGTTTCGCTCGTGTTGGCGCCTACTTTATGTTATAAAAAACTGACGAAAGCGAAGGGCGGGCAAAAGGGAACGGAATATAAATGTATACTTAACGTGTGGCACGTCGATACGTTCGGCGGCGGATTCGGCAGTCGCAAAAAGTTTATCGAAAGCGTCGCGAAAACGTTTGAAAAAAAGCGCACGGGCGTTCTGGTGCGGGTAACCGATATGACTTTAACGACTCTTAACGAAAGTTTGAAAACGCAAACGCCGGACGTGATTTCTTACGGGGTAGGCGCGAACGTAGACGTAACGAAACTTGCCGAACTTTCCGAACCCTGCGGTAAAGGCGGCGTGATAAAAGGCAAACCTTTCGCCGCCGCGTGGGCGAGAAACTGTTACTTTTTAATATCGAAGAAAGGCAAGGTTTTTAGCGGCGACGACGTCGTGCGGGTCGGGACGGACGAATGTAATTTCCCCGTCCTGTCTTTGTGCTTAAACGGGTATCTCAACCCCGTCGAGTATTGTTCTTCCGAAAAGGCGTATCAAGCCTTTATTTACGGCAAAACGGACTTTTTCGTCGGAACGCTCAAAGATATATATCGGCTGAACAAACGGGGAATCGAGTATGATAAAACTATTTTAAACGGATTTGACGATATGTTGCAATACGTTTCGGCGTACAAGACGGACAATTTAGCGTTTAGTTCGGAGTTTATCGACGCGCTAGTCGGCGTCGGGCTACGAAAATTAAACGACGGCGTGGGGTTGTGCAAAGAAAACGGGGACAACTTAATAGGGCTTGAAGAAAAACCGAGCGGCGAATATAAAACGCTGTCCGCTTTCACGTCGTACGACGTCGTTAAGGTTTTGCAAAACTCGGTGATGAACGCGCGTGGGGAAAAGGAAATATTAAATATATTAAAAAATAGCCTTTTATGATTGAAAAAAAACTCAAAGTATAGTAAAATATAGGTATTATAATGGATAGTCTTTCAAACGTTTTGGGTAAAGACGCGATTATAAGGAAAAACGTATCGGGGAGAGAACTCACCACGCTTAAATGCGGCGGTAAGGTAAAACTCGTTTGTTACCCCGAAACGGTCGACGCGTTGACGAAAGCGGTTGAGTACGCAACCGCCGAAAATATCGACTTTTACGTTTTGGGCAACGGCTCGAACGTCATAATAAAAGACGGCGGGTATAGCGGACTCGTTATAAAAACGAACCGCCTTAAAGGAATAAAAGTTTTGGGCGACACCGTCGAAGCGGGCGCGGGGGTAAGAAATTACGAACTCGTCGATTTTACGTTGAAGAACGGACTTGCGGGGTTGGAGTTTTTGTCCCAGATACCCGCGACGGTCGGCGGTATGGCGTATTCAAACGCGGGCGCGATCGGGCATGACTTTTCGGACGTTTTCGTAAGTTGCGAAACGATAAAAGACGGTAAGGTCGTAACGCTCGGTAAAAAAGACGTTTCGTTCGGGTACAGAACGAGCGATATAGACGGTATAATTTTTTCCGTAACGTTGTCCGTTAAAAAGGACGACAGGGAAAATATTTACGCTAAGATAAAAAGGAACGCCGAAATCAGGAAAAATCAACCCAAACTCAACACTTGCGGTTCGGTTTTTATAAACCCCGTCGGGCGGAACGCGGGCAAAATGCTTGACGACGCGGGCGTTAAGGGGTATACTTTCGGCAAAATGAAGATAAGCGAAAAGCACGCTAATTTCATCGTCAACACGGGCGGCGGAACGTCGGCGGAAGCGATTTTTCTTATCGACGAAATGAAAAGAATAATCAAAGAAAAATACGACGTAGAACTAGTTACGGAAATACGTTTTTTGGGAGATGATTAAATGAAACTTGTCGGCGATTATCATACGCATACCGTATATTCGCACGGTAAAGGCGGTATTTTGGAAAACGCCGAAAGCGCGAAAAAGCAAGGGCTTTCGGAGTTGGGAATAACGGATCACGGTTTTTCTCACCCTGCTTATGGCGTAAGAAGAAGAGATTTGTTAAAAATGAAAACGGAATGTTACGATGCTGCTAAAAAGACGGGCGTAAACGTTCTTTTGGGAATAGAAGCGAATATATTGAACGATTCGGGCAAGACGGACGTAAAACCGCGCGACTACGACTCTCTCGACTTGTATTTGGCGGGCTTTCACAAGTTCGTGCTGACTTGTCCGTTCTCGTATATGAAACTTCTGTTGCCCAACTATTTCGACGCGGCTTTGCGTATAAAACCGTCTAAACGGCTTATCAGGGAAACGACGAAAGCGTATATAGAAGTCATTAAAAAGAACCCGATAGACATTATCGCGCACGCTAATTATTGCGTGTTCGCCGACGTTACGGAAGTCGCCAAAGCGTGCGCCGATTACGGCACGTATATGGAACTCAATTCCAAGAAAACTCACCTGACGGACGAAGAACTTTCAAACCTTTTGAAAACGGGCGTGCAGTTCGTAGTCGACAGCGACGCTCATTGCGTCGACAGAGTAGGCGATACCGTCAAGGTCGACGAGCAATTGAAAAGGTTGGATTTCCCGACGGACAGAATAGCCAACGTCGACGGAAGACTACCCGATTTCAGGTTTAAAAGGTTTAAAGAAAAAGGACAGTTGTAAAAGCGTTCGCCGAACCGTTTTATAACGGACGAACGGCAAAATGTTAAAAAGGGGCGATTATGAACTTTACGGAAAAGGTAAAAGCGGAGATTACGGAAAACGGAATAGACGAACTCGACCTTGCCACGGCTTGCTTGTCGGCGTACGTGCATTTACGCGGAACGCTTTGTCGCAGTCGCAACGGTTTGGGATTCGAGTTTTCAAGCGACAACGAAAACGTAATAAACTTTATCGTCGAACTGTTCAACTCTTTTTATTCTACCAACATTTGCGAACTCGACGTCGACGCGGACAGACTGAACAATTCGGACAAGTATACGGGGAGTTGTACTTTTAAAAACGCAATGGACGTTCTGGCGGATTTGGGGTGCGTGGAAAAAGACAGCGAAAATCTTTCTCTCGTGAACGGCGTTCCCGTCGATTTGCTTATAAACGACGAAATGAAAAAGGCTTACCTTAAAGGCGCGATTTTAGGCGGGGGAAACATGACGCTTCCGGGCGAAAACGGCGGAAAAACGGGTTACCATTTTGAAATAGTTACCGCTCATCACGAAACGGCTTTGGGGCTTTCGGAACTCACTGCGGGTTTCGGTATTATTACCAAAATAGTAAAACGCAAAGAGATGTACGCTACGTACCTTAAAAACAGCGAAGAGATAAAAGATTTGCTTGCGCTTCTGGGACTTAACAAATGCGTGCTCGAAATTACCGACTTAATGTGTTTTAAAGAGTTTTCGTCAAACGTAAACAGACAACGTAATTGCGATTTGGGAAATCTTAACAAGCAGGTTGACGCCGTCGAAAGATGGCTTAAAGCGTTTGAAATCATACGGGACACGATAGGCATAGACAAACTCGACAAATCGCTCGTCGACGTAATAAACGCAAGAGAAGAGTATACCGAAGACACTTTGAGCGAACTTGCCGCAAGGCTGAATATTACCAAGAGTTGTCTGAACCACAGACTGCGTAAAATAATGAGTATCGCCGACAACCTTAAATAATGGAATCGGTAATGCGAAAAGGGAAATAAACGGGCGGTGCGGCGCGTAAAACGGCTGCCGCGCGGGGGTAACGGCTTACGGCGAAAGGCTTGCCGAAGAAAATACTACGATAATTAAAAAACGTTTGGAGAAGAAAAAATGACGGATTTCGTACATTTACATTTACATACCGAATACAGTTTGCTCGACGGCGCGATAAGAATTAAAAACGTGTTCAAGGCGGCGAAAGCAAAGGGAATGAAAGCGGTTGCGATTACCGACCACGGCAATATGTTCGGCACTCTGCAATTCGCGAAAGAAGCGAAAGCGAACGGCATGAAAGGAATAATCGGTTGCGAAATGTATATGTGCGACGATTATACCGTAAAGAGCGGCAAGGGAGAAACGGAACACCTTATACTTTTGTGCAAGAACAAAACGGGGTATAAAAACCTTATAAAAATGGTATCTATCGCCTACGTCGACGGGTTTTACTACAAGCCGAGAATCGACTATAAACTGTTGAAAGAGCACAGCGAAGGGCTGATATGTATGTCTGCTTGTCTTGCGGGCAGAATAAACAAAAAATTGCTTAACGACGACTACGACGGGGCAAAGAAAGACGCGTTGATGCTGCGCGATATTTTCGGCGAAGATTTTTATCTGGAAGTGCAGGATCACGGAATGTTGGAAGACAAACACAACATTCCCCTGATAATGAAACTGAGCAAAGAAACGGGCATACCTATGGTTGCGACGAACGACTGCCATTATCAGGAACGGGAAGACGCGGAAAGTCAGGACGTCGTAATGTGCATAAGCATGAAAAAGACTTACGACGATCCGACGCGGCTTAAAATGGAAAGCGACCAACTGTATATGAAAACGGGCGACGAAATGGCGGAACTCTTTTCGTATATACCCGAAGCGATTGAAAATACGATAAAGATTTGCGATAAAGTAACGGAAGAGATATTCGACATAAACGAACACGGCGAACCGGCGAAAGACGCTTCGCTTATTCCGGGTTACGTTCCCGACAACGGTCAAACGTGTTACGAGTTTTTAAGGGACATGTCTACCGCGGGGTTGAAGGACAGATATCCCGTCATTACGAAAGAGATTCAGGAAAGATACGACTATGAACTGGACGTAATTTCGTCGATGGGCTTTTGCGACTACTATCTTATAGTATGGGACTTTATAAACTATGCGAGAAGCGTAGGTATTCCCGTCGGGGCGGGGCGCGGAAGCGGCGTATCGAGCATAATAGCGTATTCGATAGGCATAACGGACGTCGATCCGATGAAATACAACTTGCTGTTTGAACGTTTTTTGAACAGAGAACGCGTATCGATGCCCGACTTCGACGTCGACATTTCGGACGCAAGGCGCGGCGAAGTAGTGGAATACGTCCGCCAAAAATACGGCGCGGACAAGGTTGCGCAAATAGTTACGTTCGGTACACTGAAAGCGAAACAGGCGATAAAAGACGTAGCGAGAGTGTATAAAATACCTTACGCCGACGTAGACAAAATAACTAAACTTATGGACGGCACAAGCACTATTCCGTCTTGTTTGGGGCTGGTGCCCGACAAGGACGGGGTGTATCATACCGTTCAGGAAATAAGAGATATTTACGACACGGATCCGACTTTGCACAAGGTAATCGACCTTGCAATGAAAGTCGAAAATCTGCCCAGAAACACGTCTATGCACGCGGCGGGCGTAGTAATTTGCAACAAGGTCATTTCGGACAATATTCCGCTGCAAAGAAACGGCGAAGATATAACCACGCAGTTCAACATGATAGAAGTCGAGCAGTTAGGTATGCTTAAAATGGACTTTTTGGGGCTGCGTACCTTAACGGACATTCAGATGGCGGAGCAGTTCGTCAAAGAAGACTACGGCAGGGATTTGGATTTCCATAAACTCGGTTACGAAGATCAGGAAGCGTACGGACTTATCGGTTCGGGCGAAACGGACGCGGTGTTCCAGCTTGAAAGTCCGGGTATGAAAAAGTTCATGCGCGATTTGAAACCGACCACGTTTGAAGATATTATAGCGGGTATAAGTTTGTACCGTCCGGGACCGATGGATTCGATACCGCAATATATTTACAACAAACACCACCCCGAACAGATAACTTACGCCACGCCTTTGCTCGAACCTATTTTGAGCAACAGTTACGGAATACTTATTTATCAGGAACAGGTAATGCAGGTATGCCAGCAGTTGGGCGGATTTTCGCTGGGACACGCGGACATCGTCCGTAAAGCGATGGGTAAGAAAAAAGTCGACGTTATGGCGAAACAAAAACCCATATTCATCAACGGCGGTATAAACGACCACACGGGCGCGAAAGTCGACGGAGCGATTAAACGCGGCGTCCCCGCAGACGTCGCCGCGGATATTTTCGATACTATGGCTAAGTTCGCCAAATACGCGTTCAACAAATCGCACGCGGCGGCTTACGCGGTATTAGCGTATCAGTCCGCGTTCCTTAAACGGTATTACCCCATTCAGTTTATAGCGTCTATTCTGAACAACAGAATAGACAAACAGGAAGAACTTTCAAAATATTTGTCCTATTTGAAATCGAAGAACATTCCCGTTTACCCGCCCGACATAAACAAGAGCGTCGGCATATTCAAAACGGAAAACAACAAGGGTATCAGATTCGGACTCGTAGGGCTTAAAAACGTCGGGTACAACGTAATAGAAGACATCGTCGCCGAAAGACAGGAAAACGGCGAGTTTACGAGTTTTGAAGACTTTATCGTACGCTGCGCGAAGATAAACGCCAACAGCCGTATGATAGAAAGTATGATATTCGCGGGCGTTTTCGATTCTTTCGGGCATACGCGGTCGCAACTTATCAGAGTTTACGCGGACGCTATGGAAAAGGCGGCGGCGATGCAAAAACAAAAAGACTCGGCGCAACTCAACTTCTTCGCAAGCATTTTCGACGGGGAAGAAAAACTCGAAATAGACTACCCCGAAATGGGCGAGTACCCCGCGCTTTATAAATTAGCGAGAGAGAAAGAAGTTTTGGGCGTTTATATTACGGGACACCCGCTCGAAGACCATAAGTCGATGTTTAATTCGTTTACGTTCAATACGTTCGCTTTGCAAAATTTTGAAACGGACGAAGACGGCAACAGACTGTACCCCGACATCGAAGACGGTTTAAGAGTATCGCTTGGGGGAATAATAGTATCGGTCGACAAGTTGCAAACAAAAAGCGGGCAGGTAATGGAGTTTGTCAAGATAGAAGACTTGTACGGCGTTATAGAATGTATACTTTTCCCCAAAACGTACGAACGGTACAAGAGCGTACCCGAAGTCGACGCGATAGTGTCGATTGTCGGAAGAATACAAAAACGGGACGGCGAAGAACCCAAGATTCTGGTCGAGTCGATTGAACGGGCAGAAACGAACGTCAAAGGGGACGACGCGGACGCCGATACCGACACGGAATATCTCGGATTGATATTCACGCCCGAAAAAGAAAATCTCGTCGACGCGTGCTTTGAAGTTTTGGAAAACTATCCGGGCAACGATCCCGTAATCATCGCGAAAGGCGGTCAAAAGTTTAAAGCGGGCGTGTCGGTAAGAAAGTGCGAAGGGCTAAAAGCGGAGTTGTATCGCATATTAAGCGAAAAAGAAGTAATATTCTTTAAAATGAAGAGTAAAAACGCTGGTAAGTAAATCGTTTTTGTGGTACAATAAATAAGATTGCAAAATAATCGAAAACAACGTAAAGGGCAGACGGTGAAAAAGTCTGTTTTAAGGAGATTACGAATGAATAAGATAGCAGTTTTAACGAGCGGCGGCGACGCTCCGGGAATGAACGCTTGCGTAAGAGCGGTAGTAAGAACGGCGTTGAACTTCGGGTTTGACGTTTACGGTATAGAACGCGGGTATCAGGGTTTGATCGAAGGCGACGTTTACCAACTCAGCACGAAATCCGTTTCGGACATAATACAACGCGGCGGTACTTTTTTAAGATCGGCAAGATGCCCCGAATTCGTGGAAATATCCGTTCAGCAAAAAGCGGCGGAAGTATTAGCCGCTTACGGAATAGAAGGTTTGGTAGTCATCGGCGGCGACGGATCTTTCCGCGGCGCGCAGGCGTTGTCTAAAAACTTCGGCATAAACGTTATAGGAATACCCGGCACTATCGACAACGATTTGGGTTATACCGACTTTACGCTCGGTTTCGATACGGCGGTAAATACGGTGCTTTGGGCGATAAACAGTTTGAGAGACACCATGCACGCGCACGACAGAGTAAGCATACTTCAAGTTATGGGAAGACATTGCGGCGACATCGCGCTTTACTCGGCGATAACGGGCGGCGCGGAATACGTTCTCGTTCCCGAAGTTCCTTACGATATAGAAGAAATCGCAAAATCGTTGAGAAAGACGAAAGTAAAAGGAAAAACGAGCAATATGATAATATTCGCCGAAGGCGCGGGCGACAGTATGGCGTTTATGAGCAAACTCCAAGAACTGACGGATATGGACATTAAATACACGTCGCTCGGACACATTCAACGCGGCGGCGCGCCGTCTATGAGAGACAGACTTCTCGCTGCTAAATGGGGTATTCACGCGGTAGAACTTTTACGCGACGGCAAAGACTGTATCGCTACGGGAATAAAGAACGACTGCATAACGGACGTTCCGTTTGAAGACGTTTTCAACGTAAAAAAAGAGTTCGACATAGATTTGTATAACAAACTTAAATTATTGACGTATTAAGGGAAAAATATGAGTAAAACGAGCGGAGCATTATTATTCGCGCAGTCCGGCGGACCTACTGCGGTAATCAATTCGAGCGCGGCGGGCGCGTTTTTGACGGCGTTGAAGAAAAAGAAACACATAACCGAAGTTTACGGCGCGGTGCACGGTATCAAAGGCGTTTTGAACGAAGATTTTATCGACGTAAAAAAAGAAGATAAAAAGCAACTTAAACTGTTGAAAACCACACCGAGTTCGCTTATAGGTTCGGTAAGGTACAAACTTGCCGATCCGTCCGTCGACGATACGGACTATAAAAGACTTCTGGAAGTGTTCAAAAAATACAATATCCGTTATTTTTTGTATAACGGCGGCAACGACAGTATGGACACTTGCTACAAAGTATCCGAGTATATGAAAAAGAACAACTACGAAGTCAACGTCGTAGGCGTTCCCAAAACGATAGACAACGACTTGAAGAACACCGACCATACGCCGGGGTTCGGTTCCGCCGCGAAATACATATCGACAACGGTAAGCGAACTTGCGCTCGACCTGAAAGTATACGACAAAGGCATTTTGTCGATAATCGAAGTAATGGGAAGAGATTCGGGATTTTTAACGGCTTCGGCTGCGCTTGCCGGCGAGTCGGGGTACGGCGCGGATTTGATTTATTTACCCGAAACGCCTTTCTCGATAGAAAAATTCGTATCCGACGTCAAAAAGGTTCTGGAAGAAAAGAACGGCAAATGTATCGTCGTCGTTTCCGAAGGCATAAAGTTTGAAGACGGCACTCTCGTCGGCAAGTTCCAACCTGCCGTAAACGACGGATTCAACCACGTTCAGATGGGCGGGGTGTGCAACGTTCTGAAAGACGTAATGTCGAAAGAAACGGACGTCAAGATAAGAGCGATAGAACTTAATATAATGCAACGTTGCGCGGCGCATATAGCGTCGAAAGTGGACGTTAAAGAAGCGTTCGATTCGGGCAAATACGCCGTTTTGGGCGCGGTGAACGGACATACGGGAGTAATGGTGTCCATTCGCAGACGCAAAATCAAAGACAAGTACAAAGTGTCTTACGACTACACTTCTTTGACGGGAGTCGCAAACGCGATAAAGACGATGCCGAAAAGTTGGATAACCCAAGACGGCACGTGGATAACCGACGAAGCGATAAATTACTTAAAACCGCTTTTAAACGGCGAATCGAGTCCTAAGTTCAGACAGGGCATACCCGTATACGCAAAGTTGAAAAAAATCAGAGTAAAGAAATAATTTCACTTACGCTCGCAAGGAAGGGTACTTTTCGTATCTTTCCCTGTAAGCGTCGGCGCGACGAAAGAAAAGTTTCTTTCGTCTTTTTATTTATCTTTACTTTTTTCTCGTTTTACGATATAATAGAAAAAAGAAAACCGCGCGCAAAAGAAAGGACGGCTTAAATAAACGAAAAACGCGGTTTAACGGCAAAGAATAACGTACGCCCATGAGCGTATAGAAATATATTACGACTTACAAGGAGAACTGAATGAAAGATAACAAAAACTTAAAAGTATTATTTTTAGGCGGCGTCGGCGAAATAGGCAAAAACATGACGGCGCTGGAATACGGGCGGGATATAATCGTCATAGACGCGGGATTATCCTTTCCCGACGGCGATATGCCGGGCATCGATTTGGTAATACCCGACGTATCCTACTTGGTACAAAACAAAGACAGAGTAAGGGCGGTTTTGCTCACGCACGGACACGAAGACCATATCGGCGGATTGCCGTATTTGCTTAAAGAGATAAACGTACCCGTATACGGCACCAAACTCACTCTCACGCTATGCGAAAACAAACTGCGCGAAAACAAGATACACAACGCCGAACTCAACTGTATAAAACCCAAAAGCGTTATTAAACTCGGTTGTTTTTCGGTAGAGTTCATCAACGTAAACCACTCGATAGCGGGCAGCGTCGCGCTGTCGATAACGACGCCCGTCGGAATAGTTTTCCATTCGGGAGATTTCAAGATAGACCAAACGCCGATAAACGGACAGTTTATCGACTTGCCGAGAATTGCCGAGATAGGCAAACAAGGCGTTCTTCTGATGATGGCGGAAAGCACCAACGCCGAAAGACAAGGGTACACGATGAGCGAACGCGTCGTCGGAGAAGCGTTGGATCACTGTTTCTCGGACGCGATCGGCAGACGAATAATTTTAGCGACGTTCGCTTCCAACGTCCACAGAATACAACAAATACTCGACCTTGCGGTAAAGTATAAAAGAAGAGTCGCGTTTTCGGGCAGAAGCATGATAAACGTCGCCGAAGCGGCGGTTAAAATAGGCGAACTGAAAATACCCAACAACATAACGGTAGACATCGACAAGATAAAGAATTACGAAGATAAAAACTTGCTCATTATATCTACGGGTACGCAAGGCGAACCGATGAGCGCGCTTACCCGTATGGCGTGCGGCGAGTTCAATAAAGTCGTTATCGGCGAAAACGATACGGTAATCATATCCGCGTCGTGCATACCGGGCAACGAAAAAATGATATACGGCGTCATCAACAATCTGTACAGACTCGGCGCCGAAGTTGTATACGAAAGTCTGGAACCCATTCACGTTTCGGGACACGCGTGCGCCGAAGAACTTAAAATGTTACACAATTTGGTTAAACCCAAGTTTTTCATACCCGTTCACGGCGAGTACAGACATCTGAAAAAACACGCGAAAATCGCAACGAGTCTGGGAATGAAAAAGGAAAATATTCTTATTGCCGATATAGGCAGCCGCGTAGAAATCAACAAACACCAGATGAAGTTCGGCGAGAGTTTCGGCGGCGGAACAAGATACGTCGACGGCGTGTCGATAGACGGTAGCGAAAGCGTCGTGTTAAGAGACAGAATACATTTGAGCGAAGACGGTATGATAGCGGTCGTCGTATGTATTTCGGAACACAGCGGAGAGTTTATTTCTACCGATATAGTAAACAAGGGCATAGAACTCGACGGCGAAATAGTCGAGCAGTCCAAGTACATCGTCGCAAAGACGGTGAAAGACGCGGAAGTCAAAGTCGACGGGGACAAGAGCGTCCTTAAAAATCAGATAAGAAGAAATCTTAAAAATTACATTTTCAAGAACACGAAGAAAAATCCTATGATTTTACCCGTAGTTATGGAAGTTTGAGATGAGCGACTATTTAAAAGAACTCAACTCGGGGCAATTGCCGAAAGTTATCGAAGATATGCGTAACGACGCGAAAAAAGAAAACGTGCCTACCGTAAGGAACGCCACTTTAAACATGCTCGTAACGCTGATAATCGCAAAACAACCGAAAAAGATTTTGGAGATAGGCACCGCTTACGGTTGTTCGGGCGCGGCTATGCTTTTCTTTTCAAAGGACGCCGAACTGACGACTATCGAAAAGAACGACGAGTGCGTAGAGAAAGCGAAAGAAAACTTTAAAAAAGCAGGGGTGTACGACAGAGTAAACTTGTTCACGGGCGACGCGAACGAGATAGTGCCTATGCTCGGCGGCAAATACGACTTCGTGTTTTTGGACGGTCCCAAAGGACATTACGCCGAATACCTGCCGTACGTTACGGAACTGTTGGAGACGGGCGGAATACTGTTCGCCGACGACGTTATGTTTTGGGGTTACGTCGACAGCGACGAGATAAAACGAAAACACGCCACGATATACCGTAGTTTAAGAGAATATTTGGGCAAGGTATCCAAAGACGACAGACTGATAACCGCCGTTATAAGCGACGAAGACGGATTCAGCGTATCGGTAAAGGTAAAAGAATGAACAAAATGGAACTGCTTGCGCCTGCGGGCGACTTTTCAAAACTTAAAACGGCGTTGTATTTCGGCGCGGACGCGGTGTACGTCGGCGGAAAAGCCTTTTCGTTACGCGCGCTTGCCGGCAACTTCGACAACGAAGAACTTAAACGGGCGACGGAATATACCCACGGCATGGGCAAAAAGATTTACGTTACCGCCAACGTTTTGGCAAGAAACGACGACTTCGACGCGCTTAAAACTTATTTCGAGTTTTTAAACTCGATTAAGGTAGACGGACTGATAATTTCGGACGTCGGCGCGCTCGTTTACGCAAAAAAATACGCCCCCGATATACCCTTGAACGTATCGACGCAAATGAACGTTTTAAACGCCGAAACGGTAAAGTTCTGGAAAGATTTCGGGGTAAAGAGAGTAATCCTTGCAAGGGAACTTTCTATTAAAGAAATAGCCGAGATTCACGAACGGGTTCCCGACGTGGAACTCGAAACGTTCGTACACGGTGCAATGTGCATATCGTACAGCGGCAGATGTCTTTTGTCTAATTATTTTACGGGCAGGGACAGCAACAGGGGCGCGTGCGTGCAAGCGTGCCGCTGGGAATACGAGATAAGAGAAAAGAACAAACAAGGCGAGTTCTTCGGCATCGAAGAAGACGACAAAGGGACTTATATTTTAAACAGTAAAGACCTTAACCTTTTGTACCACCTGAGCGAGTTGGACAAAGCGGGCGTGGTGTCGCTTAAAATCGAAGGGAGAATGAAAAGCGAGTATTATATCGCAACGGTGGTAAACGCGTACAGAAGGGCGTTGAACGCCTATTACGAAAAAGGCGAAGAGTATAAAAACGACAAAAGTTTTTACGAAGAGGTTTGCAAAACGGCACACAGAGATTTCACGACTGCGTACGCTCTCGGAAACAACGACGAAACGGTAAATTACGACGACTCTCAAAGCAAAGGCAGTCATACGTTTATCGCCGTCGTGTTAGGGTATAACGACGGTTGCGCGTTGATAGAACAACGAAACAGATTTAAGGAAGGGGAAGAACTCGAAGTTTTAAGCCCCGCCGAAACTTGCAACGAAAAAATCACGGTTACGAAACTTACCGACGAAGACGGCGAGCGGGTAACCGACGCGAAACTCGTACAGCAACGGCTTAAACTGTATACCGACGTTCCCCTTAAACAAGGCGATATTTTAAGAAAAAAAGCATAAGGCGATAAAGGGAAAGGCAAACGCCCAAACCGAACAAAAACGAAATAACGACAACAAACTCAAAACCCGTTGAAAAACGGGTTTTTGCTTTATTATCGCGCCTTATAAACCGCGTACCGAAAACGTAAAAACCGACAACCGAAACTCGCCTTTTTGTAAGTTAAAACGATGTACGCTAAATGGATTGTAAACGAAACGGTTGAATAAAAAAATATCACGCGGCTGACGAAAAAATCGTCAGCCGAATACGTTTTTTAAAAGCATAGGTTTTTTTAAATCTTTGCGTACCGAAAAAATGGCGAAAGAAGATGACGGAAACGCGCAGAACACAACATAGGGGGTTATTTTTTTAAATAGCCCCTTTAATTTGTGGTTTTTTGCAATTTTACTTGAAAAAAAACGAAAAATATTGTAAAATAATTATAATTGTACTATTATGGGCGTATTGCCCGCAATACTTGTAGAAAAAACAAGGAGAAGAAATATGTCGAAAAATGATTATAACGCGTCGGACTTAAAAGTTCTCGAAGGGTTGGAAGCGGTAAGGCTCCGTCCGGGGATGTATATAGGTTCGACGGGTGAAAAAGGCTTGCATCATATACTTTGGGAAATAGTCGACAACGCGATAGACGAAGCGGCTAACGGGTTTGCCGACGAGATAGAAGTCGTTTTGTACCCCGACGGATCCGCGTCCGTCGAAGACAACGGCAGGGGAATACCTACCGACGTACACGAAAAGACGGGGCTTAGCGGCGTAGAACTCGTATTCACCAAACTGCACGCGGGCGGAAAGTTTGAAAACGCTAATTACGCTTATTCGGGCGGTTTGCACGGCGTAGGCGCGTCGGTTACCAACGCGTTGTCGGAATGGGTTAAGGTAAGAGTTTACAAAAAGACTATTTTTGAAATGTCTTTTAAAAGTTTTTACGATAAGGAAAAGAAAAAGTTTGAATCGGGTATTCCCGACGGACCTTTGGTGAACACCAAAATCAAAACGGACAAGAAAGGCACGTTCGTGCAGTTCAAACCGGACAAGACGGTGTTTGAAAAAACGGTGTTCGATTACACGACGATAGAAAACAGACTTCGCGAACTTGCTTTTTTGAACAAGGGACTTAAAATCACGTTTAAAGACAAGCGCGGGTTAGGTAATCCGTTCGAGCAAACGTTCAGGTACGACGGCGGTATCAAAGACTTCGTAAGTTACCTTAACGAAGACAAAAAGACGTTGTATCCGACCCCCGTATATTTTTCTTGCGTGAAAGACGAGTTTTTGTTCGAGTTTTCTTTCCAGCACACGGACGAATATACCGAGAGTTTACTCTCGTTCGTAAACAACATTCCCACCGGCGAAGGCGGTATGCACGAAACGGGTTTTCGTGCGGGGCTTACAAGGTCGTTCAACGACATAGCGAGAAGCCGCAACATATTGAAAGAAAAAGACGAAAACCTTTTGGGAGACGATTTCAGAGAAGGTTTGACCGCCGTAATTTCGGTAAAAATGAAAAACGCGCAGTTTGAAGGGCAGACGAAAACAAAACTCGGCAACCCCGAAGTAAAAACGGCGATGGAAGCGGCGGTAATCGAACAACTTTCGATTTTCGCGTCGAACAAAAAGAACGCGTCGGTTTTGGAAGCGGCTATCGGCAAAGCGGTTGCGGCGGCGAAAGTAAGAAAAGCGGCTAAAAAAGCGAAAGAACTTGCGCGCGCGAGTAAAAGTATCGACGGGCTTAATCTGGTCGGTAAACTTTCGGCATGCACGGGGAGAAAGGCGGAACTCAACGAACTGTATATAGTAGAAGGCGACTCGGCGGGCGGCAGCGCGAAACAAGCGAGAGACAGGTCTTATCAGGCCGTGTTGCCGTTAAGGGGCAAACCGTTGAACGTCGAAAAGAAAAAACTCGATCAGATACTTGCCAACGAAGAAATACGTTCGATAATAAGCGCGTTGGGTACGGGTATACTCGGCGAGTTCAACATAGACAACTTAAAGTATAACAAAGTAATAATTTTATCCGATGCGGACACGGACGGCGCGCACATAAGAGCGATACTGTTGACGTTTTTCTATCGGTATATGCGTTCTCTCGTCAACGAAGGACACGTTTATATAGGTATGCCGCCGCTTTACAAGGTGTATAAAAAAGACGTGAGCGAATACGCCTACGACGATAACGAACTCGAAGAAAAAATCAAAATAGTCGGTAGGGGATACCAGATACAAAGATATAAAGGTTTGGGCGAAATGAATCCCGAACAACTTTGGGAAACGACGCTCGATCCCAAACGCAGAACGCTGATGCAGGTAACCGTCGAAGACGCGGCGTCCGCCGAGAAAATAATAACCACGCTGATGGGCGACAAGGTAGACGAAAGAAAGAATTATATAGCGAGATACGCCAACTTTAACAAAGCGGATACGTTTAAAGAAAGGGCTAACGTAGAAAGGAGACACGACGATGAGTGAGTATATACAAAAAGGAATAATACAAAACTCTTTGGGCGAAGTCCTTCATAATTCGATGATACCTTACGCCGAATCCGTTATTATGGACAGGGCTTTACCGAGAGTCGAAGACGGGTTGAAACCCGTTCAGAGAAGAATACTTTATTCTATGTACGATTTAGGGTTAACGCCCGACAAACCGCACAAGAAGTGCGCAAGAATCGTCGGTGAATGTTTAGGTAAATACCACCCGCACGGCGATAGTTCCGTATACGAAGCGTTGGTAAGACTCGCGCAGGATTTCAACATGAGAATGACGCTCGTCGACGGGCACGGTAACTTCGGCTCGATAGACGGCGACGGCGCGGCGGCTATGCGTTATACGGAAGCAAGACTGCAACCGTTGGCGATGGAAATGCTCAAAGACATCAACAAAAACACGGTCGATTTCACGCTTAACTTCGACGACAGTCTTGAAGAACCCGTTACGTTGCCGAGCAGATTTCCCAACCTTTTGGTAAACGGCACTACGGGTATAGCGGTAGGAATCGCAACGAACATACCCACGCACAATTTAGGCGAAGTCGTTTCGGGCGTGTGCGAATATATCGACAACCCGAAAATCAAACTTGCCGAACTCATGAAAACTATAAAGGGTCCCGACTTTCCGACGGGCGGATTTATCTTGCTTGACGACGAACTCGAAAAAGCGTACGCGACGGGTAAGGGCAAAATAACCGTAAGGGCGAAGATACTGCTCGAAAAAGAAGGCGAAAAGTCTTTAATAGTAATAAAAGAACTGCCGTATCAGGTAAACAAGCAGAATCTTTTGAGAAAAATAGCCGACATGCGCGAAGACAAAAAAGACGATATTTTGTCCGCGATTTCGGACATTGCCGACGAGTCGGACAGAAACGGTATGCGGGCGGTTATCAAATTAAAAAAAGACGCCAACGTCGAAAAGGTGTTGGCGTACCTGTATAAGAACACGGAACTGCAAACTACTTTCGGAATAAATATGTACGTCATCGCGGAAGGCAAACCGCAACTTTTGGGACTTATCGACATAATAAAATATTACGTCGAATACCAAAGGACGGTTGTTTTAAGAAGAAGCAAATTCGATTTGGCTTCCGCCGAAGCGAGAGCGCACATTCTCGAAGGGTTGATTATCGCCGTTAAAAATATCGACGAAGTTATCAGAATAATCAAAACCGCCGACAACACTACGGACGCGAAAGCAAAGTTAAGAGCGAGATTTTCCCTTTCAAACGAACAGGCGCAAGCCATTCTCGACCTTAGACTTGCAAGGCTGACGAAATTAGAAGTCAACAACCTTAAACAAGAACTCGCCGACCTGAAAGTAAAGATAAAAGAACTGAAAGCGATTATCGGCTCGAAAGCACTCCAAATGGAAGTCGTCAAAAACGAGATGAGCGACGTTAAGCGCAGATATAAAAGCGAAAGAAGAACGGCGATTATAAAAGACGGCAAAGAAATAAAGATAGAAAAAATGGTCGAAACGGAAGAAACTCAAAACTACGTTTTAGGCGTTTCGCTGTCTAAAAACTTTAAAAAGATACCCGAAAAGAATTATAATATGAGCGACAAGACGATTTCCGAAAAGACTACGGACAACGACGTTCTGGTTATAAGGAAAAAGGTATCGTCCGCCGACACCGTTTTGGCGTTTACCAACTTCGGCAACTGCTACAAACTCAACTTAAAGAAACTCGACGACACGAGATACAAGGAAAAAGGAACGAACTTCGCTATCGCCGTCGGTTGCGCTATGGGCGAAGAAGTCGTCGACTTTATCGCTTTGAACAATCAAACGGAAAAGCAAGACTTACTTTTCTATACGAAAGAAGGGCTTGTCAAACGCACCAACGCAAGCGAATACTTGGTCAACAAAGACTGTTTTACGGCAATAAAACTCAAAGACGGAGACGAACTTTTCGGCGTAGAGTTTATGAGAAATGACACGACGCTTTGTTTCGTAACCGAACAGGGCATGTGCTTGAACGCGGGGCTTGACGACGTACCCGTACAAGGCAGAGTGAGCGGCGGCGTCAAAGGGGTTAAACTCAACGACGGCGACAGACTCGTGTACGTCAAGCAAATAGAAAGCGCGGGCGAAGTGATAATAGCAACGAGCAACAACACGTTCAAGAGAGTTATAAGCGCGTTGCTCGAACCGTCGGTAAGATACCGTAAAGGCGTAAAGATTTGCGACTTGTCGGGCGGCGGAAAAGTAATATTCGCGGATTTCGTTCAGGAACCCTACGAACTTATAATGAGAGAGCAGAGCGGCGTATATTTCTCCGTCGACACGGAAGACGTCGTGATAGAACCGAGAACGTCCAAAGGAAAATCGCTTAAACTACACAAAAAAGCGAACGTTACCGACGTTATAAGCGCGAAAGAACTTTAATGCAAAAAAATAAAAGCATTCGGCAATTTTACCGAATGCTTTTTTGCGTTATCGTTATATATTTTTATTAAAATCCGTCGCGTTAGTATTTTTTACGGTATTCCAAAGGGGACAGATTTATTTGTTTTTTAAAGGTAAGACTAAAATAGTTGGCGGACGAAAAACCGCACAATTCCGCTATATCGCTCATGTTTTTGTTCGTTGTCGTCAGGTACATTTTCGCTTTGTTTATTCTCGTGTTGGTAACGTACTGCATAGGCGAACATTTCATTTGGTCGTAAAACTGTTTACAAAGCGTGTTTTTTGAGATATAAAACTTTTTAGACAGATAATCCAGCGTAAGATTTTGTTGATATTCCTTGTTGATAAAAGCGACGATTTGCAATATCGTAGGATTCATTTTATGAGAAACGTTAGTCGAACTTGCGGGCTGTAACGGGGTTAAAACCTGCGCCTGCATATACGCGAGAATCGTTTTTATCGCCAGCAAAAAAAGGTTATTGCGCTTAACTTTATCGGCTATGTTGATTCTCGTTATTTCGTTTAAAATGTTGGAAATAAACTGTATTTGCGCGTTCGACAGCGAAAAGGCGGTTTGTTTGCTGATAGACTTCAAAAACGCGTTTTCTTCTTCGTTCAACAGATTCTGATTGATGTAAACGTTAGTCCTTTCGTAAGCGTTGCCTTCCGTTTTATGCATTGAATAGGGCGGAATTACGCAAAATGACGGTGAGTGCAATATAAACAACTTGTTTTCGACGAAAACTTCACGATTGCCCGAGAACAAAAAATACAACTCGTAGTAATCGTGAAACTGCATATCCGCCATATATAAAGGCTCTTTGGTTTTCCTTGTTTCTATTTCTAAAAAATCCATATTCGCTCCTTTTTTATTCAGTATATATTATTTGCCGAAGATTGTCAAATATTTTGATTTGCTTATACGATTTATGTAATTTTAATGTTTTTGGGGTTATTTAATATTGAAAAAACCACATACGGGTGTTATAATAAGGTTGATTATGAATATGAAAATTATAAATGCCGAAATAGTTTTGGCAACTGAAACAATTAAAAACGGTTGCGTCGTCGTAAAGGACGGCAAGATAATTTTCGTCGGCGCGAACGATACGTTTTCGACAAACGAAACGTATGAAACGGTCGACGCGAAAGGCATGTATCTTTTACCGGGATTTATCGATATTCATTGCCACGGCGGTAACGGTTTTGACTTTATGGACGCAACCGCCGACGAAATGCGTAAAATATCGGAGTTTCACCTGCAACACGGAACGACGACGTTGTACGCGACGACGATGACGGACAGTTGGGAAAATATCGAAGCCGCGCTTAAAAACTACGACGAGTTAGTCGGGAAAAACGGTTTGCTTACGCTCGGCGGCGTTCATCTGGAAGGACCTTGGTTTTCGCCTAATCAATGCGGCGCGCAAGACAAATCGAACATGCTTTTGCCAAGCAAGGCGAAAATCGACGAGTTGACGAAGAAATATCCGTTCGTCAAAAGAATAAGCATCGCGCCCGAATTGAAAGACGCGATAGAAGTCGGCAGATACGCCGGCGAAAAAGGTCTGGTCGTTTCCGCGGGACATACGGACGCCGATTTCGACACCGTAATTAAAGCGAGCGAAAACGGGTACGCGTTGCTGACGCATTTCTATTCGGGCATGTCGGGCGTGGTAAGAAAAAATCTTTACAGAGTCGCGGGGGCCGTCGAAGCGGGGTATTATTCGGACGATTTAAACGTTGAAATAATCGCGGACGGCAAGCATTTGCCCGACAGTTTGCTTAAACTTATATATAAGGTAAAGGGCGCGGACAAAACGTGCTTGATTACGGACGGTACAAGGGGCAGCGGACTTAACGAAGGCGATACCTTTAAACTCGGAAGACGCGATACGGGCGTCGATTGCGTGATAGAAGACGGCGTTGCGAAACTTATCGACAAATCGAGTTTTGCGGGCAGTGTGGCAACGGCGGACAGACTGTTTAAAAAGATGACGGATTGCGGAATAAGCATAGTAGACGTAAGCAAAATGTCGTCGGGTACGCCCGCGAGAATAATGGGGTTGACCGACAGGGGCGAAATCAAGGAAGGCAAGAGAGCAGATTTGATTTTAATGAACGGAGATTCAGAAGTTCAACAAGTTTTCCTTAACGGAGAAATAAGTTATAAAAAGGGGGAACGTCAATGAAAAGATATGTAATCGTCGGCGCTAGTTTCAGGTGCTATACGATGTTCGTAACCAACTTAATAGACAAGTTTGCGGACAGCACGGAAATAACGGGCGTTTATGATTTGAACAAAACGAGAAGCAAGTTTTTTAAAGACAAAATCGGGGATAAGTGTACGATTTACGACGACTTCGACAAGATGCTCGATACCGAAAAGCCGGACGCTGTTCTGGTTACGACGGTCGACAGCGTTCATCACGAATATATCGTACGCGCGCTCGACAAGGGGTACGACGTTATCAGCGAAAAGCCCTTGACGAACACGTTCGATCGTTGTCTGCAAATAAGAGAAGCGGAAAAGAGAAGCGGACACAAAGTAACGGTAACTTTCAATTGCAGGTTTATGCCTTACTTTCTGGAAGTTAAAAAACTGTTGGCGGCGGACAGAATCGGCAAACCGCTGGCAATAAACTACGAATACTGTTTAAACCGCTGGCACGGCGGCGACTATATGAAGCGTTGGCATAAACTTATGAAAAACTCACAAGGTATGCTTCTTCATAAAAGCACTCACCATTTCGATATAGTCAACTGGTTGCTGCGCGACGAACCGAGCAAAGTTACCGCGCTCGGCAATAAGGTTTATTATAACGACAAATCAAAATGTTTTGCGGACAGATGCAGTAATTGTTTAAAGAAAGACAGTTGCGAATCGGCTCATTCTCAATCGGATATATTAGACAAACAATTATATTTCGACGCGGAAAAGGAAGACGGTTACATTCGCGATTGCTGTTGTTTTAACGGAGAAAGCGACATCAACGACAGTATGTCCGTTTCCGTAATGTATACGAAAGGGGCGATTTTAACTTACACGCTTAACCTTTTCTCTCAGCACGAAGGATACAGAATGGTCATAACGGGCGAAAAGGGAGTTATGATTGCCGAAAATTACGATACGGGTTACGGCACGAGCGACAAGTTTAAAATCGTGATTTTAGACAGGGACAACCGTACGGAAATAGTCGAGTTCGACAAGAGTACGGGAACTCACGCCGGCGGGGACGAAAAATTGATTTCGATGCTGTTCGGCGAAAAACAAGAAGACGAATACGGTCAGATGGCGGACAGTTACGCGGGAATGGTTTCGGCTATGATAGGCATTGCGGCAAACGAAAGCATCGCAACCGAAAAAACCGTCGACGTTCAAGCGTATTTAAAAAAATTAAGGTAATTTAAAGAATATGAAAAATTACGACATTTTTGAACCGACGCCCTTTTATTTTCTCAACGATACGTTCGATAAAAAGGAAATAGATTTTCAACTCGACGTAATGCGGAAAAGCGGAATAAAATCCTTTTTCCTGCACGTCAGGGACGGAATACTCGATCAGGCGTACGGCACTTCGTTGTTTTTTGAAAATATCAGATATATCGTAGAAGAAGCGAAGAAAAAAGACTTGAAAGTCTGGCTGTACGACGAAGACTCTTTCCCGAGCGGAAACGCGGGCGGACTTATCGCGATTGAAAATCCCGAACTGCAAGCGTACAGTCTGAAAGTCGATAAGATAAAACCCGAAGAAATCGAGAACGGAATCGCAAGAAAAGTGCTCGGCAAAGTAAAAGGGTTATACGGTTATCGGGTAAAGACGAACGGGCAAAAGGAAGAGAGCGAAAAAATACAAGACTGTTTCGGAGCGGTGCGTCGCTACTGGTACCGTCGCGATATGGATAAAACGTATTATTGCGATATGCAAAACAAGTTGTTTTATCCGCACGTCAGGGCGGGGACTTCTTACGCGGAGATAATGTTCGAAGCGAAAGTCGACGACGATTCCGACACGTACGTAGCGTATCTCGAACCCGTCTTTACGGACAGTCATTACGGATTGCAGGCAGATTGCCTTAACAAAAGGACGACGGAGCAATTTATAGCGAGAACGCACGAACAATACGCGAAGTACGTCGGCGAATATTTCGGAACGGTTATACCGGGAATATTTATGGACGAGCCTGCCGCGGGCGGGGTACTGCCCTTTACCGACGAGTTGACGGAGCGTTTCAAACAAAAACGAAATTACGACGTAACGGATTATTTTTATAAACTTTCGTCAAACTATACGGGAGACGGCAAGGCCGTTCGTCGCCATTATATAGAAACGGTTACGGACTTGTTTTGCGATAACTTTATAAAACCTATCGCCGAATGGTGCGAACGGCACGGACTGCTTGCTACGGGGCATTTCTACGGCGAAGAAGATCCGTTGTCAAGCGCGTTGTGCGCGCAAAGCGTGTACAGACAAACCAAACTTATGGGCATTCCGGGTTGCGACATAATCGGCAGATATCTCGGCGACACGGAGCATTGCGCGTTGGTGCTGGGTACGAAAATAGTAGTATCTTCCGCGCAACAAAGCGACAAGAAAAGAATACTTGCGGAATGTTTCGCGATAAACCCGTTCAACTTCGGGTACGAAGGGTTGCGGAAAACGGGCGACTGGTTGTTCGCTTGCGGAATAAACTGGTTGGCGCCGCACGCGTTGTTCTACGGATACGGAGCGTATCAAAGATGCGACGCGGGAAAATCTTTCTTTTATCAGGACAGACTGTTTAACGGATATTTGGAGTTTTCTCGCTACGCGGGGCGCGTTTGCAAACTGTTGAACGAATATAAGCATAAAAGCGACGTTTTGATGGTTTTGCCGAACGGCAGTTTTAACGAAGAAGTGCCTTTCCCTATGATGAACACGGGCGTGTATCCGAGCGACAGAGCGTTGAAAATACAAAACCTTTGCTACGACGTCGTGAGATATATGATTTCAAATCAGGTCGCGTGGGACGTCGCGGACGTAGATTCCGTCGGTAACGCCGCCGTTAAAAACGGAAAAGTCGGAATAGGCTCGGGCGAATACGCTAAGGTTATATTCATCGACGGCGGGGAAACGGACAGAAACGCTTACGAGAAAATAAAATCCGAAAACGTAGATTGTGTTTTGTTCGACGGAACGTCTTACGACGGATTCCCGAACGGTTACGGACTTAAAGGAAACAACAAAGATATAATTCTTTATAAAAAATACGGTAAAGACGGCGATTTGATATTCTTGTATCAGAACTGCCGGAAGTTCGCCGAAATCGAATTACCCGTAAAGGGCGACCTTTGGGTATACGACGCGGAAAAAGACGAATCGTATAAAGTCGAAACGGAAAACGGCGTCGCAAAACTCGGATTGCGCGGTTACGACTCGCTTATTCTGACGGAAGGAAACCCTGCCGCCGTTACGACGGGCAAAACGTATTCGTACACCGTATGCGGGGACAGAACGCTCGAATGCGAAGAAAATCCGCAATGGACGTATATGCCGCCGAACGCGGAGTTCGCCGTTACCCGGTACGATATAACGGTTAAAGGCGAAATCGTCGACGAAAAGTTTAAAGACCATAAATACGCGCCCGTAAGAGAATTGATAGGGACGCAGGACAAGATTTATTCGTCGAATTACGTAATACCGTATTTCGACACGGCAAAACGCCCGAAAGATATGTATCCGTGCAAAGTCGAGTACGTATCGAAAATAAACGACGTCGACGGGTGCGAGCATATACTGTTCGACGGCGGAACGCTCACGGGCGACTACAAGATTTTCTGGAACGACGCAGAAATAAATAAAAACGAAATAATTAAGACACACATTTATGACGCAAAAAATTATATTTTCAAACCCGAATGGAAAAAAGGTTGCAATATAATGAAAATTGTATTTGAACAAGCAAATGAGTTTGACGGCATAAACGGTGAAATATACGTGTTAAGACACAAGGAGAATACATTATGAGATTAGTTTTAAGTCAAACGGCAGAAGATATGGCAAAAATAGCGGCGAAACACGCTGCGGACGTATTGAACGAAGCGATTGAAAGAAAAGGCTCGGCAAGATTGTTGTTGTCGACGGGCGCTTCTCAATTGAAGTTCTTTGAAGAGTTTGTAAAACAAGACGTAAAATGGTACAACGTAGAAATGTTTCATCTGGACGAATACGTAGGCATTTCGACGGATCACCCCGCGAGTTTTTATAACTATCTTAACAAAAGATTCGTAGAAAAGGTTATACCGGGAAAAATACATTTGATACGCGGTTACGAAGATCCTTTCAAGACGATTAAAGAGTTGACGGAAGCGATTAACGAAAGCGACGTCGATTTGGGACTTATCGGCATCGGTGAAAACGCGCACATCGCGTTTAACGATCCCCCCGCGGACTTTAACGATCCGAGAGCGTATAAAATCGTTACTCTCGCGCCGAGATGTTTGCAACAACAGGTAAACGAAGGGTGGTTCAAGAGTGTCGACGAAACGTACAAACAAGCCATTTCGATGACTTGTCCGCAGATAATGAAATGTAAACACATAATCAGCGTCGTTCCTTATAAGGCGAAAGCGGAAGCGATTTACAAAACGTTTACGAGCGAATTGACGGAAGACGTTCCCGCAACCCTTTTAAAACAACACGAAGACGCTACGGTATATTGCGACAAAGACTCGGCTTCGTTGTTAAGCGAAGAAGTAATTGAAAAATATTCAAAATAAATAGGAGAATCATAATGAAAAAGCGTTTATCAAAAATTATTGCGATAATATTATGCGTTTTTGCTTTGTCCGCAACGCTTACGGGCTGCGGCAAAGGCGGCAGCGGAGAACTTAAAAGAGACGAAAAGACGATTAACGTCCGCGCCGTAATCGGCGGGTACGGCGATTCGTGGCTCAGAAAACTTGCCGCGCAGTTCAACAAGACGTACGCCGAGCAAGGCTATAAGGTAAACGTGCTTGCCAGCGCGACCGACTTGTCCAGCGACGTAGCGATGAAGGAATTGTATTCCAAAGACGACTGGGCGGACGTATATTTCGTTACCGTCAACAACACTATGGCAAGGTTTACCGCAAGTCGCGGCGAATACGGTCAATTAGTAGCCGATTTGACGGATACCGTCTGGAACAAGCCCGCAATCAACTTTGAAGGCAAAGAAGAAAGCGGTAAACTTATTTCCGAAAAGGCTCGCGTAAAATTACCCGACGACGTATTGAAAGTAGACGGCAGAGTGTACGGGTTCAACACGAGCAACGACATCGGCGGCATGATAGTAAATATGAAAAAACTCGCGAAGTACGGAATCACCGAGGTTCCCAAAACGACGAAAGAGTTGTTCGACGCGTTTGAACTTATTTATCTCGGCGACGCGGATAAAGGCATAAAGGGTTCTCTCGAAAGCAGAATATATCCCATCACCTATCTCGGCGGCGACAACGGATATCCCATACACTTCGTAACGACGTGGCAGGCGCAATATTCGGGAATAGACGAATATAACCGTTTCTACGGATACTACGACGAAGAGGGCAACGATATGCTTGAAGACGGGTATACCGTATATAACAGCGTAGCGTTGGAAAAGATGCTCGAAGCAATGTACAATATGTACGACGCGTCTTTCGTCGCGCTCGGTTCGGCAAACAACACGATAAGCAGCGCGCACATGAAATTGATGACCGACTTGGGCGGCGCGGTGTTTATGGCGGACGGCAACTGGGCTTATAACGAAATCGTTACCGATTATTCGGATAGAATGGAAGACCTTGCGTTCGCAAACGTTCCCGTACTTTCGGCAGTCGGAACGAAATTGTTCGCCAAATACGGATTCAACGAAGAGCAATGCGAAGAAATCCTTGCTTATACGATAAGAAAAGCGGACGACGGCAAAACGACGGACGAAATATACGACCTGTTCTCTGCCGAAAAAGGAGAGTTGTTCGCTACGATAACTAACAAAGAAACGTTTAAACAAGATATCGAAGAAGTGCTTAAAGCCCGCGGACTTTACTGTTCCCGTTCTTCGCTCGCGGCAGGCGCGTTGATTTCCGAAAAATCGAAAAACAAAGAGATTTGCTATTTGTTCTTACGTATGTTCGCAAGCGACGACAACGCGGTTTTATACAATCGCGAATGTAACGGTTTCACCGCGTATATGTCCGATTTCTCGCAAGCAAAAAGCACGGCGTACAACAAAGAATGTCAGGCAATAGTAGAAAACGCTTACGCTACGCCCGTATGGATGAACTCTACGGGGTTAAGATTGCGTATGGGACACAACAATCAGATTTTCCCGGGCGAAGATTTGTCTTTCGTCAGCAAGATTATCGACAGAAGAGCAACGATTTACGACAAGGGCGTCAAGAAAGGACAACCTATCGTTTATACGAACGAAGCGTTGAGCATGATAAACAAAGTAAGAGAAAACGCTAAAAACAATTGGAGCAAATGGACGAGTAAACTATAATGGGTAAAATTAAAAGATTTAGTTATTCGAAATTTGAAAGAAGAGATTTCTTATTCGTATACTTGTTGATTGCTTTACCTGTGTTACAGTTTGCGCTGTTTTGGTTTTACGTTAACGTAAGTTCCTTTACTTTGGCGTTCAAAGATACGTTAGGACGTTTCACTTTCGACAATTTCAAAGAAGTTTGGCAAATGATAATAACGCCGGACGAGTTCGGCACGAACCTGTTGACGATGACTTTCCGTTCGTGGATTCTTTGGTTTATAACGAACGTCGTAGTCTTTCCCATATCGCTTTGCACGACGTATATACTTTTCAGGAAAGTTTTCGGGCATTACGTTTTCCGCGTAATATTCATTCTTCCCAGCATCATCGGCGGGGTAGTATGGGTTGCCACGATGAAAAACTTTTTGGGATACAACGGCGAAGTTTTATACGTTTTGAAAAAACTCGGCGTCGGGTTCCCGCAGGAAGTTTTGAACGAAGGACTGTTAAAGAGCAAAGCGACGGCGTTCCCCACGCTGTGTATGTCGATTTTCGTATTCGGTATAGCGGGCGGAAACATGGTAGTTACGGGCGCGTATTCGAGAATACCGCAAGAGTTGTTTGAAGTAGGCAAACTCGACGGGATAGGCGTGTGGAAAGAGTTTTTCCGCGTATGCTTACCGTGTATATGGCCAACCGTTTCGACGCTTTTGACGTTCTCGCTTTGCACGATGTTCGTCGGCGAAGGCAACGTATATCTTTATACGGACGGCAGCGGCGGATACGGAATGGACACGCTTGGGTTCTATATTCAAAAATTAGTCGTTAATTTAACGACGAACAGCGCGTCGAAATCGCCGTACGGTATTCCCGCGACGATAGGATTGCTTGCCACGATGATTACCTTACCGATAGTTTTGGTAGGCAGATACGTCTTGGAAAAACTCGTAGACGCGGTAGAGTCGTAAGGGGGGGGCTAAAAAATGAAAAAAGAAAACTTTTTCGTAAGAAAGTTTACGCAGTTTGCTAAAAAAACGCCTTCCGAAAAAATAACGTTCTGCTTGTTCTTTATTTTCTACGTGTTAATGGCGTTAATATTCCTATGCCCCATCGTTTCGATTTTCTTCAATTCGTTCAGAAGATTGCAAGAGTTTGAAATAATGGCGGTCGATCCGAACGCAAGTCCCTTTACTTTCCCGCACTGGCAATTCAAGAGTTGGGCGGAAGTATTCACGAAGTTCAGATACAAAAACTTCACTTATCTGGACATGCTGTTCAATTCGCTATGGATAACGGGCTTGAAAGTATTCGTCAACGTTGCGGCAAGCACGATGCTTGCGTACGCCGTCGCGAGATTCCGTTTCCCTGGCAGGAACTTTCTTTACGCGTTGGTAATATTCGCGCAAACGATTCCCATTATAGGAACGGGCGCGGCGGGTTACAAGCTGTTTACGGCTTTGCACTTTATAAACAACCCCAAACTTATGTGGATAGCGTGGTTCAGCGCGTTCGACTTCGCGTTTATCGTGCTGTACGGAACGTTCAGGGGCATAAGCAGTTCGTACAGCGAATCGGCAAAACTCGACGGCGCGAACAATTTGGTAATCTTGCTTAAAATAGTTATTCCGCAAGCGTTCCCGTGTATTTGCGCGCTGGCGATACAACAATCGATAGGCGTCTGGAACGACTATACCATTTCGCTTATCTATTTAAGAAACTACCCGACGATAGCGTACGGCTTGTTCGTATTGAAACAAGGTTTAAGTTATTCGAGAAACGGCAACGCTTTGCAAGCGGCGGTAATTTGTATCTCAATGGTACCTATCATAGCCCTTTACGCGTGTTCGCAAAAACTTATGCTGACCAACCTTAACGCAGGCGGCTTGAAAGGGTAACGCGTCGTTTAATCAAAAGTAATAAAAAAGTAATATACGAAGCAATAAAAAAGTAACAAAATAAAAGGGTTAACGTTCGCCATCGCTAACCCTATAAAAGGAGGATAAAAAGATGAAAAAAAGAACTCTGATAGCTTTATTTATAATCGCTATAATGACTTGTGCCATCGGTTTTGTAGGATGCAATCTTCCTTCCTCGAAACCCGACAAAGAGTTTGAAGCGGCGTTTAAAGAAAACGTTGAAACGCAAGTGTTTGTAAGTAAAGACATCGACTTCGACGACTATATCGTAAGAGTAGAGGGCGCGGAACACAGTATAACCGTATCCTATTACAATTTAGCGTCGAATCAGCAAGAAACGGTGGAAATAAAAGGACAGGCTTTGGTTTTCTACCCGAAATACGTTGGCGAACATAAAATAACTTATAAAGTTACGTATGGCGGGGTAACCAAAACGAACACCATGACTCTATCCGTTATATCCGATCCGCCCACGTTGACCATATCGCATACCGCGCAAACGTTGGATATGCCGGAATCGGGTAGCATCGAAAGATATTTCGACTACTTAATGGACAACGCTTCGATGGTAATCAAACCCGTTACGGCTAAAACCGAAGTAATCGGTGTAAGTTTCAGGGGCGTTACCGTCGGACTTGAAAGCAAAGAAAACGAATGGCAAAAACTCGACTTTGTAACGGGCAGCGAATCTTTCGTATTCACGGAAATCGGCGAATATCAATTTTTCGTAAGAGCGACTTCCGAAACGAACACGGCGGAAGACTACTTCCTTGTAAACGTCATCAAAGACCCGTCTGCCGGCACGAAATGCGACGATACCGCGCAAACTCCCGTAGTAAAAACGGGTAAAGGCGTAGTATATTCGGAAGACAATCCGTACACCTTTAAGTTAATGTCGAGCAACCTTTCCGACCTTAACTACGTCGTAGTAAACGACAGGATAGGGGACGGCGAAAAGTTGAGTTTGTTGTTCAAGGGCAAAAACGCTCCGCAACTCGGATTTTTCGTAAAACCCGATCCCGCTAACGGATCTTACGACGTCAAGAACTCTACGGGCGGATTTTTCAGTTTCGTTGCGAAAGAATCGAGCGGACATAAATGGACGTTCTTCTTCCCCAACATGCTTAACGGCAACGCGTGCAGAACGCCGATACCCGGCTCGAACGACTTCGGTATAGCCGATTTGGAAAAAGACAAAACGTATTTAATGCAATACTCGTTGAGTTTCGTTCAGCACGTAGACGCGCGTAACGCGGACAGACTTAAAGTCAACGTCGAGATTTACGAAGTAGTCGACTACTTTGCGGACAAGACCGTTTCTTCGTGTACCATAAGCGAAAAACTTTACGAAATCGGCATTTACGGCGAGTTCTATTACGCCGAAGGCGAAACGTTCGATTTCGTCGGCGAGTCCGTTATTTACGGCGATATAAGAAACAATATCGACATACAGTATATTTCGGATCCCACGAAGATAAAAGTACAAGCCAAACAAGAAAAAGCGGTTGAAGGTACCGAAAATCTTTACACATATAACGCAAACGCAAAAATAAACGACGACGGCAGCGTTTCGGCAACGTTGAAGAAAGGCAAGATAATAGACGACAAGCAAACGGGCATAAGCGACCAACTCGGATATTTAGGCGTTCAAAACAGCGGATTCGGTATGGGCAAAACCATAACGATAGACTTCGTCGGTAAAAACCTTCCCGGAATAGGGCTTTATTTAGACAAATCGCCCGAAGGTTACGTTGTTGGCGGCGCAACCGCGTCGGGAACGGGCTTCTATATCGGAAACGGTAACGTAAGCGGCGAATTAGAATCGATAGGACAAAGAATTACCGTCAACGGAACGAACAGACTCGATCCGGGCGGCACTTATCGCGGAAACGCGGGTTACCCGCCGTATTACGGAAGAATAAACGGACTTTCTTACAACGGTTCTTCGCCCGAAGGCAGCGCGGACTACAACAGAAGCGCGAAAATGGGCTACAACTTGTTGGAAGACGGCAAACAATATCGTTTTGAACTTAAAGACGTTTCGTACGAAATCGACACGACTTTCAATACGTTTGCTCTCAACTACAAGTTATACGATATGAGCGGAAGCGAACCCGTCTTGTTAGAAGACGTTACCAGACAGGTAAACAGAGATTTCAGCGGAATCAACTTTAATTCTCAAACGATAGCGTTCTTCTCGTCGATACATCAGGATATATCTTTCTCGTACACGATAAGCGGCGACTTGACGCCTTATCCCAAAACGGAGAAATTAGAAGGCGCGACCATATTGAAACCGGCTACGATTACCGAAAAACAAAACGACGAAAAAGTCGCGATAGAGTTCGGCGGAACCTTCGATTACGTAGGTTTGGGCGAATATAACGTAGGCGACGCGATAGAGTTTACGTTTATCGGCAAAAACATACCCAACGTAGGTTTGTTCGCAAACAAAAACGGCGTTAACCCCATAGGCGGCGGCACCGAAAACACGGGTATTTTCTTACAGACTTCGGGCTACGGCGCAGGCGCGTACGACACGAGATTGATAATCACGGGACCCTTCTTGCTCGACGCGGGTAAAGAAGAATATTTCAGAACGGTTGCCGGATTAGAAAACTTTGAATGGCGTCCGTGGGTAGGCGCGAACAAGGAACTTGCCGTAGACATTGCGACTAACAGCGCAAATCAGGAAAGAACGTCCGTATTCGGCATTTCCATGTTGGAAAACTCGACCAAATACGTTTATCGCGTAGAAACCGCTCAATCGTCGACTGCGGGCAACGTCGTAATCAAATTGACGCTTTATAAAGTAATCGACGACAACAGAGTGTTGGTAGGCGAGTTCACGAAAGACGTTAAACACTATATGACTTCGTTGGAAAACACCTACGCCGTAGCGTACGGAACGGGCGGATTTTCCAACAAAGACATCGAATTCGTTTACGAAAAGTTTGCAAAACAGCCCGAAACGTTTGAACCCAGCGGAACGCTGACGCTCAACGTAGCGCAAGTAACGGAAATACAAGACAATAAGGTTTGCGTAGGCTTTACGGGCGACTACGATTATAAAGGACTCGGCAGTTATTCTGTCGGCGACACGTTGCAATTCACGTTCAAAGGCAACAATATCCCCAACGTTGCATTGTTCACGAACAAGAGTTCCGTCAACGCGATAGGCGGCGGCACCGAAAACACGGGTATCTTCTTACAGACTTCGGGTTATTACGGCGAAGTATATAACCAGAGATTGTATATTTCGGGACCGTTCATGTTAGACGCGGGCAGCGTAGACGCTTACAAAACTCTTCCGGGAAGAGAAGATTTCGTATGGCGTACGTGGCTCGGCGCGAACATCGAATACGGCGTTCAGGTAAACTCGCCGTTCGGCATAAGCAATTTGGACGCGAATACGAATTACGTATACCGTATATCCACGGCTGCGGGTTCGGACGCAAGCAAAGTCGTACTTTTACTCAAATTATACAGCGTTAAAAACGGACAGTACGGCTTGGTAGAATCTTATCAAAAAGAAATCGTTCACAACTTACCTTCTCTCGAAGGAACTTACGCAATCGTATACGGCGCGGGCAATCAACACAAGAGAGCAATCACGTTCGATTACGAAGTAAATCCCGATTACGATATAACCGTTTCGGCAGGCTCCTTAACGCTCAACGTAGCGCAAGTAACGGAAATACAAGATAATAAGGTTTGCGTAGGCTTTACGGGTAATTACGATTATAAAGGACTCGGCAGTTACGCCGTCGGCGACACGTTGCAATTCACGTTCAAAGGCAACAATATCCCCAACGTTGCATTGTTCACGAACAAGAGTTCCGTCAACGCGATAGGCGGCGGTACCGAAAACACGGGTATATTCTTACAAACTTCGGGTTATTACGGCGACGTATATAACCAAAGATTGTACATCGCGGGTCCGTTTATGTTAGACGCGGGCAGCGTAGACGCGTACAGAACGCTTCCGGGACAAGAAAACTTCGTATGGCGTACCTTCCTCGGAGCGAATATGGAATACGCCGTTCAGGTAAACTCGCCGTTCGGCATAAGCAATCTGGACGCGAACACCGAATACGTATATCGCGTATCCACGTTGGCGGGTTCGGATGCAAGCAAAGTTTTGATTATACTCAAACTGTACACCGTTAAGGACGAAAAATACGAATTAGTAGCGTCGTACGAAAAAGAAATAACGCACAACTTACCTACTCTCGAAGGTACTTATGCAATCGTATACGGCGCGGGCAACCACCACAATGCGGCGATAACGTTCGGTTACGAAATAAGACCGGAATACGATATTCCCGTTACGTCCGGTACGGTAACGCTCGACACGACCAGACTCGACGAAATAATGGAAGGGGACGAAAGAGTAGGATTTAGAGGTTCCTTCGATTATTTGGGATTAGGCGAATATAAAGTCGGCGATACGTTACAATTTAAGTTCAAAGGCAAAAACATTCCCAACGTCGGTTTGTTCGTAAACAAAAACGGCGTAAACGCGGTAAACGGCGGAACGGAAAATACGGGTATTTTCGTACAGACTTCCTGTTTCTACGGCGACGCGTACAACAACAGATTTTACGTTACGGGACCTTTCTTGCTCGACGCGGGTAGCGTCGGCGCGTACAGAACGCTCGCAGGCAAGTCCGACTATGTATACAACAGAACGGTAGGCGAAAACCTCAGATTAGCGATAGACCACAGCGATCCCAACAATACTTCATTGTTATCAATGGGACAATTAGACGAAAACACGGACTACATTTACAGAATATCTACGTCTAAATGCGAAATCGACGGCAAGAAAATCACGTTGAGCGCGGTATTGTATAAGGTAGTCGACGGCGAAGTTATTTTGGTAAAGAACATCGTCAAGACGTTTGAACACTATTTGCCGACTTTGGAAAACACTTATGCGGTCGCTTACGGAGCAGGTCGTTTCGTCGACGCTCCCATAACCTTTGAATACGACGTAAACCCCGTAGAAGCGTACGAAGGCAGATTGACGTTAGCCAACGCCGTTGTCGATTACGCCAGCACGAGCGGATTTACGGGATATTTCGACAATCGCGGACTCGGTAAATACGAAGCGGGAGACACGTTGGAGTTCAGATTCGTAGGCAAAAACATTCCTAACGTAGGATTGTTCGTAAACAAAAACGGCGTAAACGCAATCAGCGGCGGAACGGACAACACGGGTATCTTTATACAAACGTCGCACGTAAACGCAACCCATAACGGAAGAATGTACTACGTAGGACCGTTCTTACTCGATCCGGGCAGCAAAGCGGCTTTGAACACGATAAACGTTTATGCAAGCCGCGACTACGCGGGTGAATTGTGCAAGAACGTAAATCAGCACACGGATACGGACGCTAATGCGATTTCAATGGGAAAATTGCAAGACGGCGTTAAGTACGTTTACAGAGTATCGACGAGATATTACGACGAACAGTTCGTTTTCGTTAAATGTTCTTTGGCGTCAGTTAACGACGAAGGCGTTGAAACGGAAATAAGAGTGTTTGAAAAAGACGTAAGATTATGCACGATATCGCTCCATAACACTTACGCAGTCGTTTACGGCGCGAACGTAGAAAGCGGAACGTCGATTACGTTCGATTACAAAATTATTAAAAAAGCGTAATAATTTTACAAACGGGTTTTCTTGCCGTATCGTTGAATACGGCAAGAAAAGACCGTAAAACAAAAGGAATAAATCAAGATGGACAAAAAATTTATATTATACGGTTATTCTTCTAATACGGACGGAACGTACTTTTACAAAGATCGTCTTTTTACGCAGAACCACGATTTCAGAACGGTAGAGCAATACAAAATCTATCGCGACTGCGGTTTTAACGTGCTTATGCTCGAAGGCAACGATCCGTATTACGGCGAAGGGTGGGAACACAGCCAGACCAAACTGAATATGGACAGAGCCTACGAAGCGGGTTTGGACAAAATCATCATATACGACAAACGCTTGTTCGATTGCTCGGAAGTAACGGGCGGAATCATCGGCGAAGGAAAGCGTTTTAAAACGGAAAAGGAACTCGAAGAGTTCGTTGCGTATTGCATAAAAGATTATATTCATCACCCCGCGTTTATGGGCGTAATGCTCGTCGACGAACCGCGTTGGTTTCAAATACTTTCGCTTTCACAAATAATAAAAGCGATAAGAAAGGTAAATCCGAAGATTCATATTCAAAACAATATTTTACCATATTATCTCGGACACGGCGAACTTATGGTCGAACGTTTTGAAAATATGACCGAATCGGAAGCGTACCGTCAATATATTTGTAACTACCTTGATTCGACGGGTATGCCGTTTTTGATGTACGACTCGTATCCTATGAGATTAGAGCCGAAAGAAGGGTACTTTATCAGAAACGAACATTTACTCGGTTTGCAGATAGCGGCGGAAGAAGTAAGAAAAAGAGATTTGACTTTTAACTTCGTATGTCAGACGCAAGCCTTTTACGCTTACAACAAAATAGTATACCGCGCTCCCAACGAACAGGAAATGCGTTGGCAGGTAAACTGCGTGCTGGGTTTCGGTATCAAGAGCATCGCGTACTTTACTTACTGGCGGAAACAAAGGAACAGTTTAGTCGAACATTACGTCGACGGCTCGTCGTTTATGACTCAGGACGGTCATAGAACGCCGCTTTATTACGCAATGCAAAAAATCCACGGCGAGTTGTCGGAGATAAGCGATTATTTGCTCGATTGCTCGTACGTGAACAGCACTTATTACACCGATTTACCTCAACCGTTACCGCACATGGAAACGATGCTTAAACCCGATTTCGGCGAGTACGTGGAAATCGTCGGCGACGGTAAAACGTCCGTCGTGGTTACGTTGCTCAGACACAACCCGACGAACGATAAAGTAATTTGCATTTTCAATGCAAACGATCCGCGCGGAGAAATTAAAGGTGCAAACGTTATGAAAGTTCAAATCAACTGCGGAACGGTCGGAAAAACGTTCTCCTTAAAAAATCCCGACGGCAAAGGGGTTGATTTGAACAATCTTTCGTTAGACAGCGGAGACAGTATTTTCATCGTAATAAAATAAAGGAGCAAATTTATGAAATTAAAGAAAACAATGACGGCGATCATAACCTTAGCGATATTGATGTTCTCATTGATATTTTACGGTTGCGATTCTTCTTCGTCCGTCGACTTGTCCGGCGCGCCCGATTACTCGAACGCGACGGGAGAGTTTCTGACGTACGGCTACACGGGTCCCACCGACGGAACGTGGTTCCGCGACGACGAACAATTTAACGTAGGCCAAGATTTCAGAACCGTCGAAAGATACAAAGAATATAAAGACGCGGGTTTTAACGTTTTGCTTTTACAAGGCAACGAGCCTTACAGGGGCGAAAAGTTTGAAACGAGCCAACTTAAACAAACGATGGACAGGGCTTACGAAGCGGGTGTTAAACGCGTTATCGTATTCGATTCGAGAATAGAAGCGTTATCCGAAAGCAGAACGCCTATCGTAGGCGAAGGCAAAACTTTTGCCGATTACGAAGCGTTGGTAGCGTTTATAAGAACTTGTCTGAACGATTATAAAGACCACCCTGCGTTCTTCGGCGTAATGCTCGTCGACGAACCGTTCTACGACCAACTTCCCCAAGCGGCGCAAGTATACAAGGCTTGCGAAGACGCGTTGGAAGGAATATACGTTCAACTCAACTTATTGCCTTTGGACGACACCGCGTCGAGCGGAAGGTTTCAGGATCCCGCAACGGACGAAGGAAAACTTAAAGTCGAAGCGCAATACGAGTTGTATCTCGAACAATTTTGCGAATGGTCGGGGTGCGACAGAATATGTTTCGACTCGTATCCCATTCGTCAGAGAACCGTACAAGGCGTCGCTACGAGTTACTATATTTTAGACACTCATTTGAGAAACCTGAGAATAGTCAATAAAGTAGCGAAAAAATACAATTGCAAAATCGACGCCGTCGCGCAAACGATGGGTTTAGGCGATTTGCAAGGTAACGCCGTTTGGCTTAAAGCGCCCAACCAAAGCGAAATGTACTGGCAAATGAACGCGTACATGGGCTTCGGCGTTTCGACGTATTCGTGTTTCACCTACTGGGCAAAACAACAAAACAGCGTAGACGCGGAGTTTTACGACGGATCTGCTTTCATAACGAGAGCGGGAGAAAGAACGCCGCTGTATTACACCATGAAAAAAATCATGGGCGAAATGCAGTCTTTCGCGCCGGTTTTGTTGAACTTCGAATATCAGGGAATGCGTTATTATTACACTAAACCTACTTCTTTCCCGACCACGTTCTTATCGTACGCGTTCGGCGAGAACGAAGAATTAGACACGTTCAAGGTATTAAAAGACGTCGAACATCAGGCAGGTCAGATGGCTATGGTAACCGAACTTTACGACTCGGCTAAAAATCAATATATGTATATGTTGATGAACCCGCAAGCGCCGTCCAACCAGAAGATGGGCAACGTAGAGTTAAACGCGACGATGAACTTCGGCGGCAAATACAAAGCGGCAGTCGTTTACTACAAGGGTAAACAAGAAATTAAACCGTTGGTCGACGGTAAGATTTCCTTTGACCTTGCGGCAGGACACGCCGTTTACGTAATGCCTTACTGACAATTTTCAAGCCTTTCCCGCTACGGGAAAGGCTTGTTGCAAAAGGAAAAGTTTATGTATAATTTAGAAAAAACAACCCCCGAAAAGGCGGGAATATCGCCCGAAAAAATAATAGGATTCGTTGAAAAAATCAAAAGATACAAGATGAATATTCACTCGTTTATTTTCGTAAGAAACGAGAAGACTGTCGCGGAAGCGTACGCGAAACCTTTTTTCGACGAAAACTTTGAACACCGTTTGTATTCTTGCAGTAAATCTTTCGTCGCTTTGGCGATAATCAAACTGCTCGGCGAAAACAAAATAAAATTAACCGACAAAATATGCGACTATTACCCCGAATACGTCGACGATAATACGGACGAACTGATTGCCGAAACGACGATCGAAGACATGCTGAAAATGGCTGTTCCTATGGAAACGGACTCGTACGGCATGAGAAAAGATTTAGGGTGGCTCGAAAGTTTTTTCAAAGTAAAAAGTTCAAAGATTTCGGGCAGGATTTTCGATTACAACTCTTCGAGCAGTTACGTTTTGGGTTGTCTTGTCGAAAAACTGACGGGCAAAACGTTCGTTGACTATTTACGCCCCGAATTCGACGAAATAGGCGTCAAAAACGTTTGGTGCGTCAAATCCCCCGACGGACACGCTTGGGGTGCCAGCGGCGTGGTTTGCGCCTTGCGCGACTTTGCGAGAGTCGGCGTTCTTTTGCTGAACAAGGGCAACGTAAACGGAAAACAAATACTCTCGAAAGAGTATATAGAAACAGCGACGTCCAGACAGATAAACAACTACGTCGAAAACAACTTTACGCCCAGAAACGCCATGGGGTACGGCTTTCAGTTTTGGGTAACGGACGAAGGCTTTTCGATGTACGGAATGGGTTCGCAATATATGTTTTGTTTTCCCGAAACGAATCTCGTTTTTTGTTGCAACGGCGACACGCAGGTGGACGGTTACGACTTTTGCGGGGATTTGCTTTACGAATGGGTCAGAGAAATAAACGACGGTATTTCGGACGGACTTGTTTGCGGCAATACGGACGACACGGAATTACAAAAGGTTTTAAGCGAATATTCGTTACCTTTGTCAGGCGTCGACGCGGATTACGGCTTAATAGAAAAAATCAACGGCAAAAAATACCTTTTAGAAGACAACGATATGAAAATCAAATGGGTAAAATTGATTTTTCGGGGCGATTGCGGTAAGTTCGTTTACGAAAACGAACGCGGCGAAAAAAGTTTCGATTTCGGCGTAAACAAGTTCGTTAAAGGCGTATTCCCCGAAGAAGACTACTATTCGGAGCAAGTCGGCGTTCCGTCGAAAAGGCGGCAGAATACGGTAGCCGTTTGCGAGTGCGTCGGTAAAGAAAACTTGCTTATAAGAGCGTATATAACGGACTCTAATTTCGGCAACTTGTTTATATCGCTTGGCTTTAAAGATGACACGATAGGCGTAAGCATGAAAAAAAGAGCCGAGTTTTTCCTTGACGACTATAAAGGAGTCGCTCACGGCAGACTTGCCGAATAACCCCGCCGTCGAAAAAGGTTAAACGCCGTACGCAAATGGGCGACGAGTATGCGACAAAACGAAACACGCCGTACGCAAAAGAGCGGCGAGTATGCGGTAAAATACGAAAAAACGCCGCGTATAACGGCGACGGATTTAAAGGAAAATATAAAAACTCCCGACGAACAGGTCGGGAGTTATGTTTTTTACAAACCCAAACGGGTTAAAAAGGTATGTCGACAGAGTTACTCTTTAACGTATCTTTTCAAACGGTTTACCAAAATTGCCGCGACGGCTATTTTTACGGCGTCCGCGATAACGTAGGGGTAAACGCAATAAGCCAAAGCGATTTGAAGGTTTTGAGTCGTTACGCTGCCTTTGTATACGAACATAAACCACAACGTGCCGAAAGCATAGCAAAGAACAACGCCTATAACCATAGAAAGAACGAGTACGGCGAGTTGAATTATTTGACTTGCCGTTTTATTTTTGGTCTTGTCGCCTATTTTACGCAATCTGTCGGAAGCAAATCCTACGATGCCCGCGGTGAACGCGAACCCGACGACGTAGCCTGCCGAAGCCCCGCCTATAAGTGCGTAAAAGTTTTTGTATCCCGAAAAAACGGGTATACCGAATATTCCCATTAAAACGTATACGAAAACGCACGTTACGCCCCGTTTTAACCCTAAGAGTCCCGCCGCAAGACACACGGCGAGAGTTTGTAAGGTATAGGGGATTTCGCCGACGTATATGGCAATTTGGGCGCATACGGCGATTACCGCCACGAACACGCCTATATAACAAACGTCCGTTACCGCCCGTTTGTTTTCCGTTTTGTTATTTTCAGTACTCTCTGCGGGTTGAGAGAGCATATTTTTCTCTATTCTCATAGAAAAAATTATACGCAAGGTCGTGAAAAAAGTCAATCGTTTGAACTCGGTTGACGAAAAATATCTTCTTCGGTTTCGTACAAGCCGTTCGACGTTTTACCGTTAAAAGCGTCAAACCGAAAATAATGCGTTTTGCGATTCGGGGCGGAAAAATCCCCGAAACGGGGCGATTTCCCACGTTTTTTCGTAAAAAATTAAAAAAAATCCGCAATTGACTTGAAATGACATAAAAAATGGTGTATTATACTATATGTAATATTATGTGTAAGTGTAAGGAGAATCGTATGAGACAAAAGGTAAGCAATGCGGTTAACGTATTTTTAAGCGTTATGATACCTGCTTCTTTGATTATACTGTTCATATTCTACAACAAGGCGATCGGTAAAACGGATCTCGTTATTTTAACGGATTTCAATTATCTTATGGATCACTTAAAGGAGTTGTTGAAGAACGAGTATTTCATGTTGGGAGCGTGCATTTTCGCTGCAATGTTTCTTGGCGCGCCTTGTTGGTGGATAAACGCCTTGTTCGGTGTTTTTCTTCTTGAACAAATCGAACGGGAAAGTTTCAGAAAACGTTGCATCGGCATGTTGGTATACAATTGCATAGTTATGCTTTTGATATTCGCAGCCGCCGGCGGAATGATTTGTTTCGGCTCGAAATGTAAAGCGGACTATTTCGTGTACGCCGCGTTCGCGGTAATACTTACGGTAGGGCTGTCTTGCTATTATTTCGCTTATTACGTCAACAAGATTCTCGAATATAAGAAGTTTGAAGAAATGCGCGAACAAGAAAGAATCGCGGCGGAGAAAGTCGCTGCGGCGGAAAGAGCGCAGGCGGCAGCGGCAAGCATGGCTTTGGCGCAAAGGAACATTACTTTTTTGGTAAAAGTTTTGGGCGATAAGCGGAACGTAACGACGAAAGCGTATTTCCAGAACGAAGACAGAACCACGCAGGACGTCGAAACGATATACGTAACCGACGACACGGATTTAAGCAACGCGCAAAAGGTGTACGAAGACAAATACGTCGAGTATTACGTACGCGCGAAAAACCGAAACGAATAAAAAATTACCGCAAACTAAGGTTTGCGGTTTTCTTTTTGCACTAATACGCAATAATCGGCATATAATAAATTGACCGCACGCCGTAATTAGCGTTGACGGAAGATTTATTTAGTTCAGGAGGAAATATATGTCGTTCTATTGTAATTGTCAATCGGACAAAATACCCGGACCTATAAACGGCAACCCGTTAAACGGCTTGTGCGAGAAAGTCTGCGTAGATTTGAAAAAAGTATTCGACGCTTGTCTGCAACAAGGTCAGCAAACGGGGATAACGGTAACGTTAAACAACTTAACGCCCGCTAACCCGACGTATCCCTTAACGTTCGTTTCTGCAAGGAGTTCCGTTCGCAGGGGAACGATAAGCAATTTGATAATAGAGCCTATTCAAGGCGAAAAAACTAATCAGGCGAGAGTGCGTTGCGACGTAACTATCGACACGCAAGTCGCTTATACGGACGCAAACGGAGTCGCGGGAGCGGGAACGGGCGTAGTAACCGTACCGTTCGATGTGGTAATGTGTTTACCCGCCCCGTCCGTAATGCCTTACGGCATAGAAGCGGTCGTTTCGTTGGTATCCCCCGAAGGAACGTACACGGGCAACAATCAATTTACTATCAACGCGTGCGTAACGGTAATACTCAAAGTCGTCGTCGAAGTAGAACTTTTAATTCCTACATACGGTTATTGCGTAATACCGCAATGCCAACAATACACGCAGGAAGTATGTTCGGGCATTTTCGATTTGCCCCTTTATCCGCAATAACTCGACTTACGGAAAAAACCACTCGAAAAGAGTGGTTTTTTGTCGTTTTACGCGCTGCATACGGCATTTAGCCGTTTATTATGTCTTTAATTACTTCGCCCGCGATAATAAGTCCGACTACCGACGGAACAAAAGATACGCTTGACGGTACGGGGTGGTCGGTCGAGCCTTTTTTTTCTTCCGAACAGACTTTAATCGCTTTTTCTTCGGAATACACGACTTTTAACGAGTCGACGTTTTCTTTTTTTAGCAAAGTTCTCATTTTTCTTGCGAGCGGACAAACGCTCGTTTCGTAAATATCCGCTACGACGAACTTCGTCGGGTCGAGTTTATTGCCCGCGCCCATAGAAGAAATTATCGGCGTTCCCGCCTTTTTCGCGTTTTTGATAAGCAACACTTTTGAAGTTATCGTATCGATAGCGTCTATTACGTAATCGAAACCGCTCAAATCGAACGCGTCCTGCGTTTCCGCCGAATAAAAGGCGTTTACGGGCGTAACCGCGGCTTTCGGGTTGACGTCAAGACATCTTGCCGCCGCTACTTCCGTTTTAAACTTGCCTATCGTCGAGTGTAACGCGTGTATTTGCCGGTTAAGGTTAGATAGGGTTACGACGTCGTTGTCTACTAGCGTGAGATTGCCTACGCCCGCGCGAATCAATCCTTCCACGGCGTATCCGCCTACTCCGCCCACGCCGAAGACTATAACTTTCGAATCGTTCAGTTTTTGTATGCCCGCTTTACCGAAAACGAGTTCCGTTCTAGAAAATTGTTCCATACGGATATTGTACTTTAAAACTCAAATAAAGTCAAGTGAGTAAACATAAACGAATATTCTTGCAATATAAAAATAAATGTGGTACAATAAAACAAACGGAGAAAGTTATGAAGATTTTTGCCATAAGCGATTTACATATATCGACCAACACAAACAAACCGATGGACGTTTTCGGCTCGAAGTGGGACAACTACCTTGAAAAAATAAGCGCGGACTGGCAAAACAAAGTCGGCTTAGACGATTTAGTGCTTATTTCGGGCGATATAAGTTGGGCAATGGATTTAGACGAAGCGCTTAACGACATCAACAGGTTTTCGGGGCTTAACGGCAACAAGGTTATCATAAAAGGCAACCACGATTACTGGTGGAAAAGCATAACTAATTTAAGAAAAGCGTTACCTGACGGCGTATACGCCCTTCAAAACGACGCGATTCGTTTCGACGGCGTGGTAATCGCCGGGTCAAGGGCTTGGAGCGTACCCGGTTCGCCCGATTTCACCCCCGCCGACGAAAAGATTTATCTGCGCGAAAAAGAACGGCTCGTTTTGTCCCTTAAAAACGCTAAAACTTTAATGCGGGAAGGGGACAAACTTATCGTAATGGTACATTTTCCGCCCTTTAACGCAAGGAGAGAAGATTCTCTCTACACGGAATTGTTCAAAGAATATAACGTAGACGCGGTTATATACGGTCATTTGCACGGCAAAGACGTAAGAGCGGATAAAATAGTTTGTAAAAACGGAATAAAGTATTATTTGACTTCATGCGATTTAGTCGATAATACGTTAACGGAGATAGAATTTTAAAATGGAAGAAACTGTAAACACGACGAATAATGAACCCGAAACGGAAAACCCGATGCAAGAGAACGAACGACAAGCGCAAATGCCCGATAACGAAACACCCGCCGAAAACGACGAAAAGAAAACGATAGAAAAAGCAAACGACAAAGAAACCGTCAAGGCGTTTATAAAAGGGCTTCCCAAGCGTTGGTTTATAACGGCGTTTTCGGGAATGGCACAAGGGCTGTTCTGCACGCTTATCGCAGGCACGATTTTGTGGCAGATAGGCGTATGGATAGGCGACAATGCTTTCGGTAAGATGCTCGTGTATATGGGCAACCTTGCCAAAACGCTTATGGGCGCGGGTATCGGCATAGGCATAGCGACCGCTTTGAAAAAAGGCAAACTCATAACGTTTACCGCGGCTGTTACGGGATTTATAGGCGCGTTTTCGCAAACGATAGTCGAATGCGGGTTTGCGTACCCAAGCGTAACGGTAGGCGCGCCGGGCAACCCCATAGGCGCGTACGTAGTCGCGTTGTTCACGATGGAACTCGCGAGTTTGTACGAAGGAAAAACAAAACTCGACATAATTTTGATACCGCTCGGAATGATGCTGTTGTCCCTCGGCGGAATATACATCGCGTACCCGTTTATTTTGCTGGTAGCGGTAATAGGCAAAGGCGTCGGACTCGCTACGGGCAAAGCGCCGATTACAATGGGCATAATCGTATCGGTATGTATGGGAATACTGCTGACTCTTCCCACAAGTTCGGCGGCGATATGGCTGTCTATTGCTTCGGGAATAACGACGGATTCGATGTTGCTTGCGGGCGGAGCGGCCGCTTGCGGTTGCGCGGCTCACATGATAGGGTTTGCGGTATCGAGTTATAGAGAAAACAAGTTGGGCGGGTTAATCGCGCAAGGACTCGGCACGAGTATGTTGCAAATCCCCAACCTGATGAAAAAACCGATAATAATGGTACCCGAAATAATCGCTTCGGCGATAGTGGGACCTTTGTCGACGAAAGTGTTCGGTCTGTACTGCAACGCCGCGGGCGGCGGTATGGGAACGAGCGGTTTAGTCGGCGTATTCAACACGATAACGGAAAGCATGAACGCTAACGTTTCGACTTTAAACATAACGCTCGGCGTAATTCTGTGTATGTTCGTAATACCCGCGGCGGTTTGTCTCGGGGTGAGCGAACTTATGAGAAAACTCGGCTGGATAAAATACGGCGATATGAAATTAGACGTGTAACGGGGGTGTTCACGCCCGTTCGGGGGTAACAATGAAAAAAAACAAAGTTAAAGAGAAAGATTTAATCACGACGACCGTAACGGAAGAACAAACGAAAAACGAAACGGACGCGAAAATGACGCTTTACGACTACGAAGAAAAATACGTCAAACGCCAGAACGCGCGTGGAGCGAAAATCGTGGTACGTCTTTTGCTTGCGGGCATAGGCATACTGATATTCGCGTGTTTGTTCGCCGTAACGACGAAAGCGTACGACTATAACAAATACGTCGGGTACGGCGTAGGCGCGGCTTGTCTTGTGCTTTACGTGTTTATCTACATAGTCCCCGCCGTAAAACTTATGAAAACGGACTATTTCATCACTAACGTCAACCACGCGAACGCAAGAGAAGCGAAAAGACACAACAAAAAGGTAAGAAGAAACATCGCCGATAAAATGATCGACTTTTCTTCAAAGGTAGAAGGAATAGGCTGGTACGACGACGAACTCATCGGCAAACTTGCCGTCGCTAGAAACGTCGGCGACGACGAAACTCTCAAAAACGTTTTGACGGAACTGTATTCGGGCAACGTTAAAAAGACGGCGAAAGATTTAATAGTTAAAAGTTCGGTAAAAGCGGGGCTGTATTCGGCGATTTCTCAATCGAGCAAAATAGACAGTTTGCTTATAGCGAGCATCGACTTGCAACTCATCAAAGATTTAGTATTTCTGTACGGATTCAGACCGAGCGATCCCAAATTATTGAGAATATTCGCGGCGGTACTGAGAAACTCTCTTATCGCATACGGACTCGACAGCGTTAAAATCGGCAACGGGGTAGCCAAAACTCTCGGCGATATGGCGAAAGGCTTGCCCATTTTAGGCACCGCTATATCCGTGCTCGTGGATTCTTCGATACAAGGGGTGGTCAACGGAACGCTTACGGCGGTCATCGGGTACCAAACGATAAGATACTTGAACAAAGAATATAAACTCCAAGACATTCTTGACGGCGTTGACGTCGGCGAAGACGAACAAGAACTCACCGAAACTTGCGAAATCGTAGAAGAAGAACTCAAAACGGCGGCAAAAAACAAAAAGAAACTCAAAACCGCTTAACGAAGACTTTACCGAAAATACGCAGTAAAGCGAAAGCGTAAACAGACGAAACCGTGCCGTTTACGGCAATCGAACGCCCGACGAATTGAATAAAACAAAGACACCGCCCGACAATTGATTGTCGGGCGGTAAGTTTATATTGTAAAAATTATTTTCCCATGCGGTAAGTTTATATTGCAAGAATTATTTTCCCATAACGACGGTAACGTAAGCAACGGGGGTTGACGACAAAATATATTCGCCGTCGAACTCGTAATAATCTTTGTAATCGACAGTCATAATCGTTTTTCTTTTATTCGGCAAACCGCTTTTCCGTTTCTTCTTTGACTCGTTGCAATATAAGATTCGCTTTTTGTTCGTCGTCGGCTTTTATCTGATAATATATTTTGAGTTTAGGCTCCGTACCGCTAGGCCGAACGGTTACTTTCACGGTTTTTCCCGTAAACGACAACACGTTGCTTTTCGGCAACCCGTCGATGCCGAAAGAATAATCTTTTACCGTTACGGATTCGCCGCAAATAACGCGGAAGGGATTTTTGCGAAGGTCTGCGACTAGTTCGTCCATCTCGGCTTTGCCCGCTTTTCCCGAAAAAGTCAGCGACGTCAACGCCGTTTTGTAATACCCGTATTTTTCGTACAGTTCGTTAAGTCTGTCTGCAAGCGTTTTGTTTCGGGAAGAGTAGTAAGCCGTCATTTCGGCAATCGTCATCGCCGCCGACACGGCGTCTTTATCTCGGGCGTGCGTCCCGATAAGATAGCCGTAACTTTCTTCCAACCCGAAAACGTACTCTTCGTCGTCGCGAAGTTTATCTATCGTTTCGCCTATATACTTAAATCCCGTAAGCACTTCTTTGACGACCGCGCCGTATTCGTCGGCAACGTCTTTGCACATATCGGAAGTAACCACCGTCTTTACGACGACGGGTTTTTTATTCGTCGGTTTACGAGTCGAAAAGATATAATCTTCCATCAAAACGCCCGTTTCGTTGCCGTTTAACAGCCGATAGTCCCCGCTTGCCGTTTTTACGGCGATGCCGATTCTGTCCGCGTCGGGGTCGGTTGCAAGCACCAGATCGGCGTTTTCTTTTTCGGCGAGTTCGACCGCGAGTTGTAACGCCGCCTTTTCTTCGGGGTTGGGGTAAGGACATGTCGGAAAATTACCGTTCGGCATTTCCTGTTCGGGAACGACGATTACGTTTTTTATTCCTATTTTGTTTAAGATTGCGCGTACGGGAATATTGCCCGTTCCGTTGAGCGGGGTGTACACGATTTCAGGCGTTTTCGCGTTTGATAAATCGAAAGACGAATACTTTAACACGGCGTCGTAAAAAGCGTCGAGAACGTCGTCGTTTAAAACGGTTATCAAAGACTCGTTCGCGCGTATTTCGGAAAAATAATCGTTTTTTTCTATTTCGCCGAGAATGATTTTCGCCGCCTCGTCCGTTATCTGACAACCTTTGTCGTTGTAGACTTTGTACCCGTTGTATTCTTTGGGGTTATGACTTGCCGTTATCACGATACCCGCCGACGCCTTTAAATATCTTACCGCGAAAGAAAGAACGGGGGTGGGCGTTATTTTATCGAAAACGTACGCTTTAACGCCGTATTCGGACAGAACGCGCGCCGAAAGGAACGCAAACTCTTTCGACATATTTCGGCTGTCGTAAGCAATGACGACGCAAGGCGCGTCGCAAAACTCCGACTTGACGTACGAAGCAAGCCCGCGGGTCGCACGCGCCACGACGTAATCGTTCATTCTGTTCGTACCCGCGCCGAGTTTACCCCTGAGCCCGCCCGTGCCGAACTTCAATTCGCAATAAAACCTGTCGGTTATTTCTTTTAAATCGTCTTTGATGCCTTCGAGTTCACGGGCAAGACGTTCGTCGTTTTTCGCTGCGTTAAGCCAGCGAGAATAAGTTATCGATACCGAAGCGTCAAGTGTATTCATTCGGTTACCCCCGTAGTTTTTGTTAAGTATACCATAACGAATAACATCTTGCAACGAAAATATAAAAAAACACGCGCCGTGTTCAAAAGTAGATACAAAATAAAACTTTTCTATTGAAAAATGTTACAAAAAACACTTGCAAAACGTCGGTGCAACGCTTATAATACAAGTTGTACGATTAAATGAAAACAAGGAGTTGAAGAGTATGATTGACGAACGGAACGCAAAGGATTGCGCCCCCGAGCGCGCTGTTAAAAAAATAGGTTTTTTGGGCGACAGCATAACGATGGGAGCGCAAGCGAGCAGCATCGAAAAAAGGTTTACGACGGTATTGTGTAAAAAACTCGGCGTGCAGGAAGAAAATTACGGCGTCGGGGGAACGCGTATCGCAAGGCAACGCGTTCCGTCGGAAGAAGCGTGCTACGACGAATATTTTTTATTGAGAGCGAAGAAAGCGGACGACGACTTGGATTATATGTTCGTTATGGGCGGAACAAACGACTACGGACACGGGGACGCGCCTTTCGGTACGGACTCGGACGATACGGACGACACCTTTTGCGGTGCGTTAAACCGTTTGATCGATTATCTTGTTAAAAAATATACGAAAGAAAAAATATGTTTCATTTTGCCCACTTATCGCTACAACGAAGAAAGTACGAACGGTGAAGGCAGCAAAACTAACGGAAGACCGATGTCCGATTATCGCGACCAAATAAAGAAAACGTGCGACAAGTTCGGCGTGAAATGCGTAAACGTTTGCGACGCTTTTCCGAAACCCGATTCGACTGCGGGCGACAAATATACGGGGGACGGGCTGCATCCCAACGACTACGGCTACAACTGCATTGCGGAAAAACTGTATAATATAATAAAAACCGAAAAACTGTTTTAAGGAATAATATGAAGTTCATTAAATATAAAGGCAACCCCGTTTTAACGCCTGACCCGAAAAACGGTTGGGAAGAGCGTTGCGTATTAAATCCCGCCGTCGTTTACGACGACGAAAGAGAAGAGTTCGTAATGCTTTACCGCGCCGCGGGCAACGACGTTCGCCATCAGATAAAGTTGGGACTTGCCACTAGTAAAGACGGAATAAACTTCGTTCGTCAAAGCGACGAACCCGCGTTTGAAGGTCATCACGACGATCCCGACGGCGGTTGCGTCGAAGATCCTCGCCTTACAAAAATAAACGGCGTGTACTATCTTACGTACGCGGCAAGAGCGTACGCTCCCGGCAGATACTGGCTGGAACCGTACGTCGAAGGCGTAACGAAAGCGCCGAGATACCTTGACGACACGGACTTTTTTTGCGACGGGCTCCCGTCGTTTGCAAACGATAACATAACGGCGACGTACCTTGCCGCTACAAAAGACTTTAAAACGTTTAAAAAGTTCGGTAGAATAACCGAAGCGACGGTCGACGACCGCGACGCGTACTTGTTCCCCGAAAAAATAAACGGCAAATACGTTATGATTTCCCGTCCCAAGTTTAAGGACGCGGAAGTTAAAATGCCGTCGATATGGATATCTTTCGGCGACGACCTTGTGGATTTCGGCAAACCAGAATTACTTATGACGGGCGTAGAATGGTGGGAACGCCAACGTATGGGCGGCGGAACTCCGCCGATAAAAACGGACAAGGGTTGGTTTATGTTGTATCACGGCGTGGACGAATCGGGCGTTTACCGCGTCGGAGCCGTGCTTTTAGACCTTAACGAGCCGCAAAAAATCATAGCGAGAACGAAAGATTTTCTTATGGAACCCGACTGCGATTTCGAGTTGCAGGGGTTGTACGACGGTTGCGTGTTCCCGACGGGAGCGGTCGTAAAAGACGGAACTCTTTTCGTATACTACGGTTGCGCCGATATGTATATAGGGTTGGCAACGTGCGATTTCGATAAACTTGTAGACTACCTTTTTAACGACTGCAAATGCGAAAAATAACGGGGCGGCTGTCGGGCGAAAACGTCGGACGCCGATAAAAGCGACTTCCGATAAACGACTGCCCCGAAAAAGACGATTAAACACAAAGACAACCGAAACGATAAACGAAAGATAAAAACGGAGAGCGGCTTTTTGCCGGACTCTCCGTTTTTTTCGCGTTTTGTCAGATATTCTTTTTAAATCGACCGGGCGTCGTTCCGTAAGCGTTTTTGAAATAGGTGTTGAAACTTGCAAGATTAGTAAACCCTACGGACTCCGCTATATCGATGACTTTCATATCCGTCGTCATCAGAAGGTTTTGCGCGTATCGTAACTTATGACTTATCAAAAACTGATGCGGGGTTGCGCCGAAAGTGTTGTGGAACATTCTCGAAAGTTGCATTCTCGAATAGTGCAGAAGGTTGCATAAATCCGCTACGTTATAGGTCAAAAACTCGGGGTTTTTCATCGCCTTGTTGAGTTGTTTAACCCATTCGGGTTGTTCCGTTTGTTTGTCGAAATCGATATAATCCACGCTTTTGCGGTAAAGGAACTGCATAACGAGAAGCGCGGCGCCGCATAAAAGCCCGTTATACTTTTCGCTTTCGTCGTCCGAAAGGAACAATACCTGGTGAATAATTTCCGTAATTTGCGTTATGAGTTCTTCGGGAAAAGTATGCGTGCGATTCATTTGTTTAAGGTTGTCGTAAAAATCGGGCGAGAACATCGCGGCAAGCCGTTTAACTTCTTGTTCTCTCGCGATAATGTTGACGTACCGCAACTTTTCGTTACCCGACTTTTTAAGACAATGAACGTCGTCCGTCGTGGAGAAAAACACTTGCCCCGCGTAAACTTTATGCTTTTCGCCGTTCAGGATATTGTTGAGTTTTCCGTCGGTCAGCACGGTAAACTCCCAGTAGTCGGAATGTCCGTGCAGTATGGGAAAGTCGAACGTGTTGATGTGGTAAGAAAAAGATATTTTGTCGATAAACTTTTCAATGCGTTTAGTCGTCGTGTTGTCGCCTTCGAAAGAAAACTTGTCCATAATTCGATTATACGGCGCCGAGTAGCGTTTGTCAACCCATACCGTTATTTTTTTGGTATTTTTTTATTACTAAACCCGACTTTATGTTACAAATTGTTATTTAGGGAGCAATCTATGTGCCAAATTGATATAGAAAACGGCGGTCGCGGTATATTATAATAATATCGTAAATAATGAAAAAATTACGATTTTGCGTAAAAGGAGTTTTTTGTGGACTTTAAGTTTAAAAGATACGTCGGCAACCCGATACTGAAACCGAACCCGAACAATCAATGGGAAAATCTGTGCGTTTTGAATCCGGCGGTGGTGTTCGACGACAAAACGAACAAGTTCGTCATGGTGTACAGAGCGGGCGGCGACGAGATAAAGCATAACATCAGATTAGGACTTGCAACGAGCGACGACGGGTATAATTTCGTACGTCAGAGCGACGAGCCGATTTTCGACGTCGACGAAAACGACGCCGACGGCGGCTGCGTGGAAGATCCCCGTATCGTCAATATCGACGGAATGTATTATATGACGTACGCGTCGAGAGCGTACGCGCCGGGCAGATACTGGCTCCCGCACGAAGAAAAGGAAAAAGAAGCGAGCGCATGGAAACGCCCGCACGCGGACAGCGAACCGTGGTTTTTGAGAACGAACGAAACGATATCGTATCTTGCGGCGACGAAAGATTTCATAAAATACAGACGGTTGGGGAGAATAACGGACGCGAGGGAAGACGACAGGGACGTCGTTATCTTTCCGAGAAAAATAGACGGTAAGTTTTATATGATTTCCCGTCCCGTCATAAACGAAGACCGTTCTATGTGGATATCCGCAAGCGACGACCTGATGGAATGGCGTACCCGCGAAAAACTGTATTCGGGTATCGAGCCGTGGGAGAGCGGAAGAATCGGGGCGGGTTGCCCGCCGATAGAAACGGACGAAGGTTGGCTGCTTATCTATCACGGCGTAAATAAGGAAGATAAATGTTATCGCGTAGGACTTATGCTGCTCGATAAGAACGATCCGAGAAAGATAATCGCGCGTTCCAGGAACTTTGTTTTAGAACCGACTACGGATTACGAAAAGAGCGGGTTGTATCAAGGTTGCGTATTCCCGACGGGCGCGGTCGTAAAAGACGGAACGATTTACGTTTATTACGGATGCGCGGATAAATACGTTTCTCTCGTTACCGAAAAAATGGAAAACGTATTGAACTATTTAAGACTACCCGAAAACAGGTGTTAATAAAAGGAGAAATAAAGATGAAAAGAATATTCAGAGCGGTGGCTGCCGTATTGTGTTTCGTAACGATATTCGCTTTTGCGGGTTGCGGAAGAGAAAACAAAGACCTGACGGTAGACAAAACGAAATTGCAATTATACGTTAAATATTACAACGGTGGTTTCGGCGACGCATGGCTTAAACAACTCGTTTCCGAGTTTGAAGAAATGTACGCCGACGTACGGTTTTCAAACGGCAAAACGGGGGTACAGATAATGCCCGAGTTCACGCGCGGACAACTTTCGGGACCGAGCGCGATGAAAGGCAACCGTAACAACGTGTACCTTATGGAAAACATCGACTACTATTCTTTCGTTACGGCAGATACTTTGCTCGACGTAACGGATCTCGTAAACGATTACGCGGTTACGGGAATAGCGAAAGACGGCTCGTTTACAAGAGAGTCGGACAAGAAAATATCCGGTAAAATAATGAAAGCGTACGACGAGTTTTTGAACGTCAACGGCAAATATTACGGATTACCGCTTTTTGAAACGTCTATAAACCTTAACTACGATATAGATTTGTTCAGACAAAAATGTTTGTATTTCGCGGCGGGCAAAACTGCGGAAAACTTCACCGAAGAAGATTTTAACGACGAAGAAAAGATAAGCAATTTGTTTATAAGCGAATACGGCGAAGATATGGCTTTCGGCCCCGACGGGGAACAGAAAACTCCCGACGACGGGCTTCCCGCAACGTACAAAGATTTCCGCGCGCTCACTATATATATGAAAATAGTAGGCGTAACGCCTTTCGTATGGAACGGTTACGAAACGGGTTATCTCACGGGTTTAATCAACGATATGTGGGCTAACAACGAAGGCGAAGAACAAATGAAACTCAACTTTACGTTCGACGGAACGGCGAAAACGCTCGTCGATACGATAGACGAAAAGGGTAACGTTACGTTAAAACCCGAAACGACGATAGACGAAACCAACTTTAAATTATTACAAAGACAAAAAGGCAAATTAGACGCGCTCGAATTCGCGAAGTTGCTCCTTGACGACGGCACGAAAAAAAAGGACAGCAGAAACTATTTTGCGAAATCTTTTGACAGCGGATTCAGTCATACCAACGCGCAAAGTTATTTCCTTAACCCCGAAGCGAACAACATCGGCGACAACCCGATAGGATTTTTGGTAGACGGCGGTTGGTGGTACAACGAAGCGAAAGTACAAAACAGAAACATCGGTATTTTGCCGTTACCCAAGGCGGACGCGAGCAAAATCGGTACGGCTAACACCAAAGTAAGCGACCGTTTGTCCTTTATGTTCATAAGTAAAGAAACGAAAGCGGAAGTAGTCCCCGTAGCGAAAGCGTTTTTGAGTTTTCTTCAAACGGACCACGCTATGAGAACGTACACGGCGTACACCAACACGTTCCGCGCGATGAAATACGACCTGACGACGGAAATACTCGATAAAATGGACAGTTACGGCAAAAGCGTTTACGCAACGAGAAACAGCGCGGGAACGGTAGTTTTACCGTGGACGCCCATTTCGTCGACGGCGCGTAAAAACGCGGGGTTGCTCAGTTACCGTACTTACGGATTCAGCGTAAACTCTCAGGAAAACAACCCGCTTATATATTTCAAAGACCATAAAGCGTCTACGAAAGAATACTTTGAAAAGATTTGGGATTTCCGCAAATAACGGATAAAGACGACGAAATAAACGTAACTTAAAAAGGAACGGCTGATAAAAATGATTAAAACGACCAAAACCGAAGTTTTAGGAGATTTTTCTCCGCAACCGGTCAAATCAAAAAAGAAAAAAGCGTTACGCGGCGGCGGGCTGTTTTACGCGAGCATAGTGGCTTTGCCGTTGTTGCAGTTTATCGTTTTTTACATCGTGGTAAACTTCAACAGTTTTCTTATGGCTTTTCAGAACTACGACAACTCGTCGGGGCAAGTAGTTATCACTTATACTTTTAACAACTTTAAATATTTCTTCGACAAAATCGTAATTGCCGACGTATGGCTGTGCGTAAAAAACTCGTTGCTGTACCTTGCGCTTAATCTGGTTATAAGTATTCCCGTATCCTTGTTGTTCAGTTATTACGTTTACAAAAAGTTCTGGCTGTCGTCGGCGTTTAAAGTAATATTGTTTTTGCCGAGCATGGTATGTTCCACGGCAATGGTAATATTTTTCAAATACTTCGTCAACGAAGGGCTTGCGGGAGTATTAGGCGGCGCGGTTATAGGTCCCACTCATAACTCGAAACAACAACCCGTACTCATACTGTTTTATATGCTTATGAGTTTTTCGGCGAACATTTTGATATATATCAACGCAATGTCGTCGACTTCGGAATCTGTTGTGGAAGCGTCCAGAATCGACGGCGCAAGCGAGATAGGAACGTTTATGCACGTTATCGTTCCGCAGATTTGGGGAACGGTAGTTTCTATAATAATCATCTTTTTCGCGTGGTTCGCCACGAATCAGGCGTACTTGTTCACTTTTTACGGATTCAACGCAAACCGAGAATACCAGACGCTGGGATACTATTTGTTCAACATGGTGCAAAACGGAAGGTTTACGGGCAGCGAATTAGAGCAAATGTACCGCAGAGCGTCCGCGCTCGGACTTATGCTTACAGCGATAATCGCGCCGGTTACGATAATTATCAGAAACATTATGCTCAAATACGGGCCTAACGAAAACTAACGGGGAGAAATACGATATGACTAAAAGAGAAAAAAGAAGTTCCCGTAAAAAGTCAGGTTTGTTTGAAACGATAACGGCGTGTTTGCTCGTGATATACGCGTTGGCGATTTTTGCGTTGATGCTGTGGGGTTTTTCGGCGTCGTTCAGAACGTACGAGTCGATAGTCGAAAGCCCTTGGGGAGTATTTAAAAACGTAAGTTTGAAAAACTACTTAGGGGTATACGAACAGTTCGCTACGCAAAAAGAATACAACGGCGGATTCAAAACGGTATATTTTGAAGAAATGTTTTTAAACTCGTTGTTGTACGCGGGCGGCGGAGCGATTTTGCAAACGCTTTGTACGGCGGCTGTCGCTTACTGTACGGCTAAATACGACAACTGGTGCAGTAAAATAATACACTACACGGTTATAGTAACGCTTTCGTTGCCGATAGTAGGCAATCTGGCGTCAATGCTTACCGTAACTAAAAAATTAAACTTGTTCGACAGCATTATCGGTTCCTGGATAATGAAGTTCGGGTTCAACAACATTTATTATATGATTTTCTACGCGTTTTTCAGAAAACTGTCGTGGGAATACGCGGAGTCGGCTTTCTTGGACGGCGGAAACCATTACACGGTATTTTTCCGTATAATGTTACCGCTTGCCATACCTATAATCGCAACGATATTTTTGCTTAACTTTATTCAGTACTGGAACGATTTCGATACGCCGTATATGTTCTTGCCGAATCACACCACGTCGGCGGTACTGTTATATATGTCGATTATCGGCGGCGGCGGAACGTGGGTAGGCCCGACTCCCATCGATATAGCGATGCAGCTGGCGGCGGCATTTATGGTATTTTTACCCATTTTCATACTGTTTATGATATTCAGAAATAAAATTATGGGAAACCTTTCCGAGGGAGGAATTAAAGGATGACGAAAAAAAGGCAAATCGCTGTTTGTTCGCTTGTAATACTGTTGTTTTTAAGCGTTCTTTTGACGTGCGCCTTTGCGTTTAATAAAACGGACGGCGTTTTCGCCGCGAGCGTTTTCGAGTACGACGGAAAGGTCAAAGCGACGACGGGCGACGTAGACGACGGTAAACGCGGACTCAGATTGTACGCTTACGACAACGGAGCGACGGCAAAGTTCAAAAGCGTTCAGACGGACGTCTTTCAGTCTGAAATGCAAATAGCGTCTTTCGACGGAAACAAAGGGTTGAAAAAATATTCGTTGTCATTTAAAGACGAAACGAGCGGAAAGAGTTTTTCCGTTCGCGTTTCGGCGTATTCGGGATATAACGACGTTGCCGTTGTTTATAACGACGTAGCGGGCGGAATAGTTTATAACGAATCGTCGGGTAAAACGCTCGGCGTAACGGCGGGTTACAACGAGCAGGGCGTTTACACGAAGTTTACTTCAAACGTATTCGCGTTGTCTTTCGATCCCGACAGTTTGCAGGTCAAGATAAAAGCGGACGACGGCAACTATCGTTTGGTTTGGGACTTTAAGAAACAATACAACGACGGAAAACTTCTTGCCAACGACTTAAACTCTTTTAAAGAATATACCGTTTCGGTAGTGTTCGACGAAATATCGGCGAACAGTCGCGGCGACTTGTTGCTTTGTTCTTTCGGCGGATATTCGCTTGCGAAAGAAAACGTAGAGTATCGTCCGTCGATATTGATCGATTCGGGCGCGCGTCCCGTAGTAAACAAAGAATACGATTTGCCGACCGCAAAAGCGACGGGCGAAAACGGCTCGGACGTTTCGGATAAGATAAGAGTATCCGTTTACGACGAAAACGGCAACTTGCTCCGAAAAGACGTAAAGAGTTACACGCCGACGGCAAAAGGAACACTGTATTTATATTACGAATACAAGGATAACGGCGTAACTTCCGACGCGTGGTTTAAAGCGGAAGTACTCGACGAAACGGAAATTACCAAAAAGTTCGTTTACGAAGACGGTCTTATCGAAAAGGCGGGGCTTAACGCAAAAATATACGTTCCAAAGGCTACCGTTATCACGAACGCCGTCGTAAAGGGTAGCGAAAACTGTCTGGTTACAGTCAGAAAGGACGGCAAGGTCGTAGACGGCTACGACAAAAAGCAAGGCGGATTCCTTTTCAAAGCGACGGAAACGGGCGTTTACGAAATAGAATATACGGGCGAAAAATCGTACGCGTATAATAAAGAAGTTAAAAAAATAACGATTGTCGACGACTTGCTCGTCGTCAATTCGGACGATGTTCCCGACGTTATCGCGGCGGGTACGGAATACGAGTTCCCGTCGGCAGAACTTTGTTTCGGCAGCGACGCGAAAGTCGTTCCGGCAAAAATAATCACTCCCGAAGGTGAAGAAAAAAGCGGTAAAATCAAGTTTACCGAATCGGGCAAATATACGCTCGTTTACTCGGCGACGTTAAACGGCGAAGACAGAGAATACAGAAAAGATTTTTTGGTCAAACAAAGATTCGTCGACGGGTTCGATACGGACGCGGAGTTTACCGCAATGAGAACGAACAACGAAACGACGGGCGTAAAGATTACCTTGACGGACAATAAAACGGTAACGTACGGCAAAACGATAGATTTGTCGACTTACACGTTCGACGACAAGACGAACAGCGGTAAAACGCTTTTGAAAGCAAGTTTCGATCCTAAGGCTTGCGGTACGAACGATCTTGACGCTTTCTACGTCGTTTTAACGGATAAATACGATCCGACCAACTATATTTCGATAAGAATGAAATATCTTACCTACGCTCCGCTCGGCACGTTTATAAGAGCGAGAGCGTCGGAACAAGCGTCGTGGGTAGGTTACCATTACGAATTCGCTTCCGCGAACAGGCTTGTGCATGCCGCGGGTTCGCACGAAGAAGGCGGTTTCGTAAGTTCGGGCAACTTTGTCCGTTCGTTAAACAGTTACGAGTACGACTTTATGTCGCTTAACCTTTATTTCGACTACGAAACGAAACGCTTGTACTCTCAACCCTTGTGGCTTACGGGACACGACGATTTCCCGGGCGATAAGGTAAACGGACACCCCGAATACAATTCGAGAAAAGTACCTTGGCTGGTATACGATTTCGCAACGACCGACGCGCAACTCAGCGCGGGCAACAGACCGTGGAAAGGATTTACTACGGGCGAAGCGATTTTAAGCGTATACGCAAAAGGAGCGAGCGGCGGGGCGGACGTGTTTATGATGACAATCGACGGCGAAGATTTGACCAAGCCGTTATACGACGACAACAAAACCCCGATAATATCGGTAGACGTCGACGAAAACGCGGTGCCTACGGCAAAAGTAGGCGAGCCTTACAAATTATTCGATTATACCGCGACGGACGCCGACTCTAAAATAGTAGACAAAGGCGTTACGGTAGTCAACGACGCGTCTGGCAAACTTGCGGAAATATCCGCCGACGGCACGTTCACGCCGGTAGAAGGGACGTACACCGCTAAATATTACGCGGTAGACGCTTTCGGACACAGAGCCGAAAAGAATATCAGAATAACGGCTAAAAGGAACGTAGACGCGCCCGAACTCAACGTTTTCGACACGATGCCGAAAGAGGCGAAGTACGGCGACACGATTATTCTTGCCGACTACGAGATATTAAACGTCGGATCGGGCAAACCGAAAGTAGACGTAAAAGTCAAATGCGGCAAAGAAGAAATACCCGTTTCAAACGGCGCGTTTGAATGTAAAGGAGTAGTCGGAACGTACGTCGTAACGTACACGATAACCGACCATATCGGCGAAAGCAGAGAGTTCAAAAAGAGAATAACCGTTACGAGAGAAGAAGGCATAAAGGTAGACGAAAACCGAATTAACCTTCCCAAAGCGTTTATGAACAATGACAAGTTCATTTTCGATACGTATTACGGGTTGTATTACGACGAAAATCTGAACGAAGTTTCCATACCGTCGGTAATTACCGTAACGGACGCAAACGGCGTAACGACGATAGGTAAAGACGGAATCTACGCTCCGAAAACGTCGGAAAGCAGGGATTACGCGACGGTAACCGTTTCGTTCGACTATAACGGACTTAACAAAACCGTTACGCGCGACGTACCCGTAAAAGACTCGAAAGCGGGCGAAAACTATATCGCCAAATATTTCGTAACGGAAAACGTTTCCGTTTCGATGAGCAGCGGCGGATTGATGTTTACGAGCAACGAAGGCGCTGATAAAATGAGTTTTTCGTTTGCCCGCCCGATATACGCGAAAGAACTTTCGCTACGCTTTATCGCGGATGCGAGCGCGTTTAACGCCGAAACGTTCACCGTAACCCTTACTGATAAACAGGACGGGCTTAAAAAAGTCGTTTTGACGTATACGAAACAGGGCGGAACGTGGGCTTGTTCGGTAAACGGCGGAACCAAAACTCTGACGTTCCCCGACGTGAACGGGTATATGCAAATCGTGTATAACGACGCTACGAGAACGTTTACCGACGCAAACGACACCGTTTTGGGCGTTGCGGAAAAGATGACGAACGGGCTCGACTTCAACGGATTCGGCGGCTACGCGTATCTTGACTGCGAAGTAACGGGAGTTAAGGGGACGACGCGGATAGGCGTTCGTACGATAAACAACCAGACGATAAACAGCGTTAAAAGAGATATGCAGAATCCGTACGTGAAAGCGGAACACGTATACGCGGGAAGAGTGCCTATGAACAGCGAAATAGAGTTGGGCAACGTAATCGCTTACGACGTGCTGAGTTCTGTCGGCGAAGTAAAAGTATCCGTACGGCGCGGCGATGAAACGGTCGTTTCCGAAAAGACGCTCGTCGTCGGCGACAAGTTAAAAATAACCGAATGCGGTAAGTACAAGATAACGTTCAAAGTAACGGACGCAAGCGGAAACACGGGCAGGGACGAAATTGATTTTTCCGTATACGATCCCGTAAAACCCGAATTGACGTTCGATAAGCCGATTGCGGAAAAAGTAACGGTCGGTAAGACTTTGAAGTTGCCGAACTATACGGTAAACGACAACCAAAAAGAAGAAGTATCCGTCCACGTGTACGTACTCGGACCGGACGGTACGAAAGAATGGATAAAAGACGGCAAGTATACATTCGGACAAAAAGGAACGTATACGATAATTTACTTGGCAACGGATCCTAACGACAACGTCGTTATGTACAGATTCGTTGTGAAAGCGGAATGACGGGAGATAGAATATGAAAAGATTTATATGTACGATACTCCTGATATGTATTTCTGTTACGGCGGCGTTGTTTACGGGCTGTAATCAAGGAAACGCTCCGGACGTAGAAAAACCGAAACCCGAAATAAAGAAGACGGATATAAAAATCGTCGACGACGGTAAAACGGACTATAAAATAATAGTTCCCATGGACGCTAATCCGCAAGTAACCGTCGCCGCGGCGGAACTCGTCAATTTCGTCAAAGAAAGCACGGGGGCGGAACTTACCGTCGGTATTGACGGCGACTCGTTTTCCGACGACGCGAAAATAATATCGCTGGGCGCTACCACGCAGTTTAAAAGCAGCGGACTGAAAATCGCTGAAAAACTCGGCGAAACGGGTTACGTAATGAAACGTATCGGCAACGCGTTATTGATAAACGCGAAAGACGGCAACGGCGTTATAAGCGCGGTTTACGACATGCTCGGACATACGCTCGGTTTAGAGTTTTACAGTTACGACGAATACACTTTGGACAAAACGAAAGACTTGTATCTGATGGACTTTAATTTAGAGTTCGTCCCGAGCATAGACATACGCGACATAATGATGCGTTCGCTCAACAAACAGTACCGTCAGCGCATGCGTCTTTACACGGGCAACGGCTTAGGTTACTGGATAACCTTCGCGCACACCGTTACGGGCGCAAGTTCGGCGCACTCGTCGGGCAACGACCTTTACGGATTTTTGCCTTACAGCGTTTACGGGAAACAACATCCCGAATGGTACGACCAAACGCATACGCAAGTATGTTACAGCAACGCGGAAATGCGCGCCGAAATGGTAGAGCAAATAAAATTGCGCATACTCAAAAATCCCGACGGCAAATACTTGATGATAGGGCACGAAGACAACTTCGAGATGTGCGGTTGCAATGAATGTATAGAAGAACGCAAAAAGTACGGTAACTACGGCGGGCAAGAACTTCACTTTACTAACCTTGTCGCTCAGGAAGTCGACGCGTGGCTTGCGGACAACTACCCCGACAGAGAAGTGTTCTACGTCTTTTTCGCGTACCAGACTTCTCAGGAAGCCCCCGTCAAAAAAGAAATCGTCAACGGTCAGGAAGTCGCTATAAAAGACGAAAACGGCAGATACGTAACCTACTTCGACGATTTGAAGATTCGCAAAAACGTAATGGTAATGTACTGCCCGATCGACTCGGATTTCAGCAAAGGATTCTCCGAAACTAACAACGGCACGCAGTACGCGCAACTACGCGGTTGGGGAGATTTGTTTTCTAAACAGGGACTTCACAACAACATAATAGTCTGGGGTTACAGTCTGGCGGTATACAACTACTTCGTTCCGTTATACAACTTCGGAACGTACAGCGACCATTACAGATTTTACGAAGAATGCGGCGTTCGCTTTATCGACGATCAGGCATACGCGTCGTCGGGCGTTCCTTGTTTCGAGGCGATGCAGATATACATTCAGTCAAAACTGATGTACGACACGTCGCACAGTTATAACGACCTGGCTTACGACTTTATATCGCACTATTACGGCGAAGCGTCGGACACGTTCAAAGAATACTTCGACTTCTTCCGCGCGTACTACGAATATCTTGCCGAAACGAAACATATTACGGGCAGTATATGGCAAGAAATGAACAAAGAAGAATACTGGCCTACGGAAACTCTGGAAGTGCTTTTCGGCTATCTCGACAAGTGCTTGAAAGACATCGAACCGTTAAAGGCGACGAACCCCGCTCGCTGGCAACTATTGAACGACAGACTGAGAAGGGAAAGGCTTACGCCGATATTCTTGATGTTTACGCACCACATGAACGAACTGACCAAATCGCAACAACTCGAATATATTGCGGATATGAAAACGTACACCAAAAAATACGAAATACTCGAAACGAGAGAAGGCGGCAACGACGTAGACGTTTTGATAGAAACGTGGGAAAAACAAATCGGAGGTTAATATGACGAAGATAAAGAACGTAATTTTATATTGTCTTATACTCGTCATGTCCGTTGCGGTTGCGTTGACGTCGGCGGCATGTTCATGTTCGGAAAAGTCGAACAAAGAACCCGACGTAAAAATCACGCTTACGTTAAGCGAAACGGAACTGACTCTCGACGAAGACGAAACTTTCGTGCTGAAAGCGACTACCGACTCGAACGACAGCGTTAAATGGACGACGTCGAACGGCGCGGTAGCGTCCGTATCCGCTCAGGGCAAAGTCATCGCTAAATCCGTCGGCGAAACGACGATAACCGCACGCGTCGGCGACGTGAAAAAAGAGTGTAAGGTTACCGTAAAGAACTCGGACGACAACACTAAAATCGTATTGTCGAAAAACACGCTTAATTTATCGCTGACGACGGGGAACGAAAAAATCACGGGAACCGTTACGACGAACGGCTCAACTGCCGAACTCGGCGCAACCAACGCGACGTACCGCTCGGACAACGAACTTGTGGCGACGGTATCCGCCGACGGCACGGTAACGCCCGTATCTTTGGGCAGCGCGATAATTTTCGTAACGTCCGGCAAAAAAACAAAACTCGTTGCGGTAGAGGTTTACTCGATGCTTATTTCCACTCCCGAAGAATGGAATGCAATGATAAACTCGGACGAAGGCAACCTTAACGCTCGCTATTTATTGACGAACGACATAGACTTTACGAACAAAGAATACGAAATCAAACAAGAACTCGGCGGAAACGTCGTATTGTCCGAAAGCGTAACGGGTTACCTTAACGGCGACGGGCATACGGTTAAAAACGTAACGATGCCGAAATCCGTTACCGAACAATCGTTGTTCGGCACGATCGTAGGGTTTACTATGGAAAACATCGCGTTTGAAAACGTCAGGTTTACCACCTCGAAACCGTGCGGAATCGCGGTAAGAATGGTACAGCATTACAACGCCGACGGCAAAAGTTTGGTAGCGTACGACAACGTAAGAAACGTTTCGCTCGACTTCGTTTACGAAGTTCACGGCGCGTACGGAATATGCGGCAAATATTACGGCGGCGGTTTTGAAAACGTATTTTTGAACATGCGAATGGCGGACGGCAGCGATATGGACCCGCTCACCGACTACGCGATAACGAAAGACTTTTACGTCTGGTACGGCAACAACTACATGACGAACGTCGTCGTTCTTGCCGAGAAAGGCGGCGTGAACTCGGACTGGATCGTTCACGAAGGGTCGCGCGACGTAAGTAAAGAATTGCTGTTTGTTTGCGGATCGAAAATGGAAGCGTGCTACAACGTCCGTACGAGATTCGATTCCGTTTTCTGGACGGTCGCTCCGGGCGAACTTCCGAAACTGAAATAAGGTAAAAAATCTGTCAAGGACAGGGATAAATAGGAGGAAAAAAATGAAACATTTTAAAGCAAAAAGTTTGATCGTTTTGCTGACGTTGGCGTTTATAACGGCGATATTCGCGTCGTGTAATCTTGCGCCTATAAGTTTGAAACTCGCCGAATTGAAAGCCGGCGACGTCGTACTTACGGAAACGGACGGCAAATACGTTCACACGGTCGATTACGAAACCGACTCTTTGACGATTTCGGCTACCCCGAAAGAAGAAACCGCAACCGTCGAAGGATTAGGCGAAAAAACGCTTACCGTCGGTAAAAACGAGTTTATCGTCAAGGTATCCAAGGGGGGCAAAAGTAACGAATATACGGTAGAAATCACCCGTAATCCCGCAGTGTTAGACCTTGCCGAACTCAAAATCGGCGAAACCGTTTTGACGGCGGACGGCGACGGAACGTACGCTTACAGCGTAGAAAACACCGTTAAAAAGGTTAACCTTACGGCAAAAGCGGTTAAAGACTACGCGACGGTTGAAGGCGTCGGCGAAAAAGACCTTGCAATCGGCGAAAACGCGTTCACCGTAAAAGTATCGGCGGGTAGCAACGAAAAAACGTATACCGTAAAGGTAACCCGCGCGGCGGCGGATCTCAGCATTAAAGAAGTTAAAATCGGCGAAACCGTTTTGACGGCGGACGGCGACGGCGTTTATAAAACTCAAATCGCTAACACCGTAACCGAAATCACTCTCGACGTTTCGGCAACCAACCCGATTGCAACTATTGAAGGCGCAGGCTTAAAACAAGGCTTAGTCGTCGGCGAAAACAGATTTGAAATTAAAGTCGCGGTCGACACGGAAACCAAAACGTACACCGTAATAGTAACCCGCGCAAAGAGCGACGTCAACACGATACAATCGATCGTCGTAAACGATAAAGCCGCTTCTTTCGTCGAAGCAGACGACGCGTACGCTATAACCGTCGACACCGCAACGGTAACGGTAAACGTAACTCTTACGAGCGACGTATCGACTTACGAAATCGAACCCGCAGTCGGTACTCTTAAAGAAGGCAACAACGAATTTGAAATCATCGTTACGGCTGAAAACGGCGCAACGGCGAACTATACGCTTAAAATCAACTTGGTATTACCCGTATACAACGTAACGTACGCAGGCAACGTGGAAGGCGCGGTTACCAACGAAGGATTTACCTACAAACACGGCAAAGAGCAATCCATAAACATTACTCTTGACGAAAAATACACTCAATCTTACGCAAACCTTGTCGTAACCTATAAAGTGGGCGACGGCGAAGAAATCCCGGTAGACCTTGACGAAAACTACGGATTCGTTATTCCGTCCGACAAAGCGACGGGCGACGTTACCGTAACCGTTTCGGGCATAGCGATCAACGTTTATACGATTACTTACCATAAAGACGGCGCAACCACGACCGAAACTGTAAATCATGGCGCAAACGCTGTTCAAAACGCAATCACGCCGAATACCGAAACTCAGGAAGTTCTCGACGGTTATACTTACAGCCACTACGAAAGATGGGAAACCGCAACGGGTATAGTACCGAGCCTTGACAACGTAACGGCGAACGTAGAAGTATACTTCAAATCCGATGTTCTCGTTGCCCACGACTTTGCGTATTACGCGCCTATGGGCGGAGCGATAACCTATTACACCGCTAACCAGATGAACGAATACGTTCTCGGCGACGAAAACGGCGACGTTACGTTTAAAGTTCTTGTCAAATCTTTGGCAACCGACGGATCCAGCGCGCTCGAAGGCAAAACTTCTTTCGTTATTTACGGCACGGCGATCTGGTCGCAGGCGAACGAAGTAGGCGTAGGCGTTCTGGAAAGCGAACTTAACAAATGGTTCACGGTAACGGCAAGCGCTGCCGACAAGAAAATTACGGTTTACAACCCCGAAGGCAAAATCGTTTCGGAAAAAACCGTTGAAGCGTACGCGGCAAACACCATTTCTATCGCAATGCACGCAGACATTACGGTCGCTGCGGTCAACCCGACCATGCCGACCTTGCATACGGTAACTTATTTGAACGAAAAAGGCGAGCAACTTCATACTCAAAAGGTAATCGAAGGCAAAGCCGCAAACTACGAATACGCGCCCGAAGACGTAGATCTCGGCAACGGATATACTCGTACTTACACGGGTAAATGGATTGCCGCAAACGGCGAATCCGTAGACTTATCATGCGTTAACGGCGATATAACCGTAAAACCCGAATCTCTCGTTTGGAACAATCTTCCCACGTACGACCACAATGTCGGTTATAAAACGATAATGGGCGTTAATAAATACGTTCAACCCGACGAAAACGGAATCCTTACTTTCAAAGTAAGAATACATGGCACGGAAGGGGCTTCTTTCGCTGTTTGGGAAGCCGCTACGTGGTTTGACGGTATACTTGGTTTATCGCAATGGGTAGATCCCGTAAACTTTAACAAATGGTTTACGATAGTGTTCGATTCCAACACCGGCGTTTTGAAGATTTTCGATTTTAACGGCGGTATTGACGCAGGACATATTACAACGCTTAACAGGAAAGACGCAATGGGAATATCGCTGGTTATCAGCGGTTTTGAAAGCGCAGATATAGCCGCAGTAAATCCTGCCGACAGAGTGCCTTTCGGTAATAACGTAGGCGAAGTCTTTACAGACGCTTCGTTAGACGAAACGGTTGAAACTCCCGAATTGTACGAGAAAGTAATGAAACGTAAAAGTTTCACTGCCGATACGTTTACCGCTACGGATATTTCCGTATATAGCGAAGTCAGATTTAAAACGCTGTATACCAAAAACTGGTATTTGTTCGATGGCGGTTGGGGTTCCGGCGATATAAGTTGTAATGAATGGATAGAATGGCAATTTGTAAAGACGGGCGATACCTGGACGTTGAAGATTTATTCCGATACGAAAACTTTTAAAAACGAAACGGGGCTTATGGGAACTACTATCGGAGCAATCGTTAAAGGTAAATGGGCGAATTTTATGGGTGGCTCAATAGGTGAAGCGGACGATTTCGTTTGGACGACCGAATTACGCGCAAGGTAACGAAATTAACTTAAACCATATCAAAAGGCGAGAGAAAACTCTCGCCTTTTGAAAAAAAGATAAAGACTTATAATTTATGAAAAATCTTGAAATAATCGCGTTTTTTATTGACCTTGCAAGACAGAAAGAAAGAGTTGAGTTCGTAAAGGAACAAATGCGTTTTTGCAAGCAAAACGGTTACAATACCGTAATTTTATATCTGGAAGCGTCCGTAAGAACGAGCGTTACGCCTTTTTTCGACGAAGAGAGTTCTTATTCTTTATCGGAACTTGCCGAAATGGTAAACTACGGCGAAAGCGCGGGGCTCGATATTATTCCCGCCTTTGAAACGCTTTCTCACATGGAAAAGTTTTTCGTTTACGACGAACTTGCTTGTTTGTCCGAGTTTAACGACGAACAAAAAGAAGGGCGCGGCTTTTCGTCGCCGTTATATAAAAAAGGCAGTCACGGTTGCGCGACCAACCCCGAACTTCAAACGTTTACAGACGCGTACGTAAAAGAAGTTTGTTCCGTATTTCACAGTAAATACGTTCATTTAGGTATGGACGAAATGTTTCAGTTCGCTTGTTGCGACCGTTGTCGGCAAATCGTCGAAAAAACGGGCAAAAGCAAACTCTTTTCAGATTTCATTCTGCACGCGCGCGAACTCGTAACGGGCATGGGACGAGAAATGATGATTTGGGACGATATGTTCGAGTATTACGACGTTATCGACTCTCTTCCGCGCGATATAATTTTTTGCAACTGGAACTATATTTTCGTCGGCAACTACCCCAAAGGCAAATGGACGGGGCGGAAAATCGAAAACCCGTTTTATCGGTACGACCGACTAGGGTTTAAATACCTGTTTTGCTGTAAAGCGGGCAACCTTTCGCAAACGTTCAATATCGAAACGTTCACGGCGTATTCTTCAAAGTTTAACCCGATCGGCGCAATACTTACTTCGTGGGAGCGTTCCGACTGTTTTTACCCGTGTTTAGAACCTGTAACGGCGTATGCGGGGCGTAAGTGGAGCGGCGGTTTACACGGCGAGTCGGACGTCGGAGTTTTTTCGGAGTTTTTAAGCGGAAACGAAGAACTTTCGCGCGCCGTAATCGAATTATACGCGCCCGATTTCGTAGTTTGCAGGACGGACGTAACGAGCGTTGCGGAGTCGGACAACCACGTTATCGCGATGTACCGCGCAAAACTCAAAACCCTTTTGGATTTGTTCGAGAAAAACGCCGTCGACGAAAAGTATCGCCGAAACGACGTTTTCACGGATTTGTATTCAAACGTCGCTGTTCAGTACGTTTATTTGTCCTTGTCCGCTTTAAGCAACGAAGTCTTTAACGACTACGAAGTCGGCGGTATACGAGATTTAAAAAAGTACTCGGCGGAGTTTGACAAAGCCGAAAAACTCGTTGCGCTTATCGAAGACAACGGAAACGGACTGTGGCAAAAATACAGGCGCGGCATAGTAAGTTACGGCAATGCGTGGGGCGGTCTGGTAGACGGGCTGAAAAACGTGATAAAAAAAGCGCGCAAGGACGTAGCCGACGCGGTCGGTAAAAAGTCGGGCGTGTTGTACTTGTATCTGATGTTGCCCGACACCTATTCGAGTATTCGCAGCGAGATTTCCGTCCGTTACGCAGGCGATAAAAAAGATACGATTATTTTTTCCGGAAGTACGAAACCGTGCCTTACGATGTTCGACGTATCGGGCGAATACGAACTGCGTTTTTCAACCTTGCCGAAAAAGATTGAATACGTCGTTTTTTCGGCGTTCGGCGAAGGGGAGCAATTCCCCGTATACGTTAAGCATTTCGACGGCGAAGAAGAAAGTTTGCCCGTCGGGGCGGAGGTAATTTCGGGCAACGTCGAAAAAGAAAGCAACGTTTTACGCGGCAATTCGTCTTTCGCGATTATGGGCGTCGGCGACGGGTTGGCGCATTTAAACGATTTGTCTTTGTCCAAGCAAAAACATACCGTCAAAATAAATCTTTTGTAACGACTTAATCGGTCGGCGAGAATATTTTCGCCGACCGAATTTTTTTGTAAATCGCGGTTAGTCGCGCAAAAGCGTAAAAGGGACGACTCCGCGTTTGTTTTTTTAATTTCGTATTGACAAGGGTATAGTAAATATGTTATTATAATATGAAAAAAGGAGAACGCCTTGAAAGGGTTTATACATTCGTTTGAAACGTTCGGCGCGGTGGACGGGCCGTCGATAAGATTCGTACTGTTTACGTCGGGTTGCAAACTTCGTTGCAAGTATTGCCACAACCCCGATACGTGGCGGGAAGGAGTCGGGGAAGTTTACACCGCCGAACAGATAGTCGAAATAGTAAAAAAGTATAAAAACTATTACTGTCCCGACGGCGGAGTAACCGTCAGCGGCGGCGAACCGTTGTTGCAACTCGATTTTATAACCGAGTTGTTCGAGCGGCTCAAAGACGAAGGCATAAACACGTGCATAGACACTTCGGGCAATCCTTTCGACAAACGGGACGAAGAACTCGTTAAAAAGTTTGACAGGTTGATTAAAGTAACGGATTTGGTACTGCTAGACGTCAAGGAAATCGACGACGAAAAGCATATTCTTTTAACGGGCAAAAGCAATAAAAACACGCTTGATTTTTTGGAATATCTGGACGAGAAAGGAACGGAAGTCTGGATCAGGTACGTTTTGGTTCCGAACCTAACGGACGACGAAACCGATTTGAAAAAACTCGCGCGGTATTTAAAAACGAAAAAATGCGTAACGAGAACGGACGTTTTGCCGTATCACGGGTACGGAGAAAGCAAGTACGAAAAACTCGGAATCGACTATTCGCTTAAAGGCGTTAAACCGCCCGCAAGAGAAAGCGTCGAAAAAGCGTTGAAGATACTCGGAAAAACATAAGGAAGGTAAAACGATGGAACAGAATGCTTATCGCGGTTTTGTACGCGGAAAATGGGACGAAGAAATAAACGTTCGCGATTTTATCCAAAAAAATTATACCGTATACGAAGGGGACGAAAGATTTTTGGCGCCCCCGACGGCCAACACCCGAAAATTGTGGAGCGAAGTCGCCGAGTTGAACAAAAAAGAACGCGAAAACGGCGGCGTTTTAGATGCGGACACCGACATCGTTTCGACGATTACCAGCCATAAAGCGGGGTATATCGACAAGGATTACGAAAAGGTCGTAGGGTTACAGACGGACAAGCCGTTAAAGAGAGCGTTTCAACCTTTCGGCGGAATAAAAATGAGCGAACAAGCGCTCGAAATGTACGGGTACGAACTCGACGAAAACCTTAAAAATATTTTCACAAAATACAGAAAAACGCACAACGAAGCGGTGTTCGACGCGTACACGCCCGAGATGAAACTTGCGCGGCACGCGCACATTTTAACGGGACTTCCCGACGCTTACGGGCGCGGAAGAATCGTAGGCGATTACAGAAGAATCGCATTGTACGGCGTCGATTATCTTATCAAGAAAAAAAGCGAAGACAAAAACCATATCGGCGGAGAAATGCACCCCGAAGTCATTCGGGACAGAGAAGAGTTAGCCGATCAGATAAAGGCGCTCAAAGCGTTGAAAGAAATGGCGTTGTCGTACGGTTACGACATATCCAAGCCCGCGACGAACGCGAAAGAAGCCGTTCAGTGGTTGTATTTCGGGTACCTTGCGGCTGTCAAGGATCAGAACGGCGCGGCGATGAGTATCGGCAGAAACTCGACGTTTTTGGACATTTACATCGAACGCGATTTGAAAGAAGGCACGCTTACCGAACAGGAAGCGCAGGAACTTATCGACCATTTCGTAATGAAACTCAGGTTAGTCAAGTTTATGCGTATCAAAGAATACAACGAACTGTTCAGCGGGGATCCGACGTGGGTAACGGAATCCGTCGCGGGTATGGGAATGGACGGCAGACCGCTCGTTACTAAAACGAGTTTCAGAATACTTCATACGCTCGACAATTTAGGTCCCGCTCCCGAACCGAATCTTACCGTTTTATGGTCGGTTAATTTGCCGAAAAACTTTAAAAACTATTGCGCTCATATGACGATAAAGACTTCCGCGATTCAGTACGAAAGCGACGACTTGATGCGTCCCGAAATGGGGGACGACTACTGCATAGCGTGTTGCGTAAGTTGTATGAGAGTGGGTAAAGACATGCAGTTTTTCGGCGCGAGAGCAAACCTTGCCAAGTGTTTGCTTTACGCAATCAACGGCGGTAAAGACGAACTGTTGAAAGACGAAAACGGACACGCGTTACAGGTATCGCCCGAGTTTACTCCCGTAATCGGCGACGGCGCGTTAAACTACGACGACGTTATAAAAAAGTACGAAAATATGATGGACTGGCTTGCGGACTTGTACGTCAATACGCTTAACCTTATTCATTACATGCACGACAAGTACAGTTACGAAGCGCTCGAAATGGCGCTCCACGACACGGCGGTCAGAAGATTTTTCGCCACGGGCATGGCGGGGCTTTCGTGCGCGGCGGACAGTTTGTCGGCGATAAAGTACGCAAAAGTCTACCCCGTAAGGGACGAAGAAGGGCTTGTCGTCGACTATCGCGTCGAAGGCGATTTCCCGAAATACGGCAACAACGACGAACGGGTAGACGACATCGCGATTTGGCTTACGAAAACGTTTATGAAAAAAGTCGGCGGCAAATACACTTACAGAAAAAGTATACCGACGATGAGTATTCTTACGATAACGAGCAACGTCGTGTACGGCAAAAAGACGGGCAACACTCCCGACGGCAGACGTTCGGGCGAACCGCTCGCCCCGGGCGCAAACCCCATGCACGGCAGAGATCACAGCGGCGCGCTTGCGTCCCTTGAATCGGTTGCTAAAATCTCGTACGAATTCGCAAGGGACGGCATTTCCAACACGTTCAGCGTAACACCCGATTCGCTGGGTAAAGACGACTATTATTTCACGCCGGGGCTGGAAGGGGTAAACGTCAAAGAACAAAACCTCGTCAAACTTTTAGACGCTTACGTCAAAGGCGGCGGACATCATCTGAACGTAAACGTGTTCAATAGAGAAACGCTGCTCGACGCGCAGGCTCACCCCGAAAAATACCCGCAACTCACCATAAGAGTAAGCGGCTACGCAGTCAACTTTATAAAACTCACCAAAGAACAACAAGACGACGTAATAAGCAGAACTATACACGAGAGAATATAAAAATGAGATTGATATTTATAAGACACGCCGATCCCGACTACTTTAAAGACGGTTTGACCGAAAAAGGCAAAATCGAAGCGGCCGCGCTCGGCGAATACGTAAGAAACGAAAAAATAGACAAAGTGTACTGCTCGCCTTTGGGCAGAGCGAAAGAAACCGCCGACATTTCGCTTGACGGTACGGGCAAAACGTACGAAATCAAAGACTGGCTGCGCGAATTCGATTACAGAATCGACGCCACCAGATTCGATCCGGAGAATCCGAATCATCTTATTTGGGATCTTAAACCGTCCTTTTGGACGAACGTCAAAGAGTTTTACGACGTCGACGAATGGTATAACTACCCCGAAATGCGAAAGGGAAACATAAAAAAGCATTACGACGACGTTTGCTCGGCGTTCGACAAACTGTTGAAAGAATACGGCTACGAACGTAACGGAAACGCGTATAAAGCAATCGACTCCAACAGAAAAACGATAGTATTTTACTGTCATTTCGGCTTGGAAACGATACTTTTGTCGCATATCGTCGGCGTTTCTCCGCTCGTGCTTCTGCACAATTTTGCTTCTCTTCCGTCGGGCGTAACGGAACTCGTTACCGAAGAAAGAGAACAAGGCGTCGCTAGTTTCAGGTGTTTGAGATTCGGGGATTTGTCCCACTTGTACAAGCAAGGAATATCGCCTAGTTTTTCCGCAAGATTTTGCGAAACTTACGATTCGGACGAAAGACATTAAATATATAAAGAAATATAAAAAGGGCTTTTTTAAAGTCCTTTTATTTTTTTTGAAAAAGTTGTTAAAAACGCTTGACAAAGCAAACCGATAATAGTATTATTTAGTAGAAAGTTGGCAAACAAGTACATAGAGTGCTAACAATTAGCATAAAATATTGCTAGCAAGGGTAAAGGAAAATGAAACTATCCGACAGAAAAAAGAAAATACTTCAAATCGTCGTTGACGACTATATCGAAAGCGCGCAGCCGGTAAGCAGTAAAAGCATAACGGAAAAGCACATGACGGATATCAGTTCGGCAACGGTACGGAGCGAACTTGCCACGCTCGAAGAGTTGGGATATTTAACTCAGCGGCACGCGAGCAGCGGCAGAGTGCCTTCGGTGGAAGCGTATAAACTTTACGTCAGCGAACTTATGGATAAGGGCAAACTTTCAAGCAAGGAAGTCAACTTTATCAAATCGGCGTTTTCGGAAGGCTCCGACAATATGGAACGAGTCGTAAGAAACGTAACCAAAGTTATAAGCGACCTTACCGATTACACGTCCGTTTCTATTACGGAAATCAACAACGAAGAAAAGATTACGGGCGTTAAATTGTTCAGGTTTAAAGCGGACAGGGCGTTGCTGTTGGTGGCGACCGAAAACACGCTGATAAACGATAAGACGATTGAGTTGCCGGAAGGAATGACGAACGAACAATTCGACCGTTGCAACAATATGATAGAAAACACGTTCGTCGGCAAAAATCTTAAAGACGTGTTGGAGTCGGGCAAAGATTTGTGCAAAGATATTTTGGAGTACAAAGAACTGTTCGGCAAAATAACGGACGCGATAATCGATTATCTGACCGAAAGAGAAAAAAGAGTTTATCTCGAAGGACAGGAAAAGATAGTCGATATACCCACGGACGACGACAAGGAAAAAGTTAAAAATCTTTTGTCGGTAATAAACAGCAAAGACCAACTTGCGGGCATACTTAAACGGGACGAAAACATCGACATAAGCGTAAGAATAGGCAAGGAATGCGGAGAAGGCGTTCCCGACGACTGTTCGGTGGTTACGGCAACGTACTCGTCGGACGGTAAAAAGTTAGGCACTTACGGAGTTATAGGTCCTGTCAGAATGGATTACCAAAAAGTGGTATCCGTTTTGGAAGGCGTCGGCAAGATATTAGAAAATATGATAAAAGACAGGTAGCGTAATGGAAAAAGAAAAGGACAAAAAAGTAAAAACGGAACAGGCGGAAGCGGTAGCGGAAACGCAAGAAACGAAAGAAACCGAGCAAAAGACCGAAACCGTTTCAAAAAAGGAATACGACGGTAAAGTCAAGGAACTTACGGAACTTTCGGAAGACTACAAAGACAAATGGTACAGAGTATCCGCCGAGTTTACGAACTACAAAAAGAGAGTGGCGACGGAGTCGGCAAACTCGTACGTAAACGGCAGAGCGGACGCCGTAAAAAAGATTTTACCGATAGGCGATAATTTAGAACGCGCTTTGACGATGCCGTTAGACGACGTAAACCGTCAGGGCATAGAAATGATTTTAAAAGGTTTTAAAGACGTTTTGAACGATTTCGGTATAGAAGAGATAAATCCCGCGGGCGAAGTATTCGATCCTAATTTCGCGGAAGCGGTAATGCAGACGGAACCCGAAGAAAACGAAACGTCGGGAACCGTCAAAACGGTTTTCGAGAAAGGATACAAACTCGGGGACAGAGTGATAAGATACGCTAAGGTAAGCGTTATTAAATAAGATTATAATTAAAGGAGATATAAAATTATGAAAACAATAGGTATAGATTTAGGTACTACTAACAGTTGCGTAGCGGTAATGGAAGGCGGCGAACCCGTCGTAATAGCAAATGCGGAAGGGTCCAGAACGACTCCGTCCGTAGTAGGATTTCAAAAAGACGGAGAAAGACTCGTAGGTCAGGTTGCTAAGCGTCAAGCGGTAGCAAACGCCGAAAGAACCGTTTCTTCTATAAAAAGACACATGGGCAGCGACTATAAAGTAACGATAGACGGCAAGAGTTATTCCCCGCAAGAGATTTCGGCAATGATACTTTCCAAACTTAAAAAAGACGCGGAAAGTTATCTTGGCGGTCCCGTTACCAACGCGGTAATCACTTGCCCCGCATATTTTACGGACAGCCAACGTCAAGCGACTAAGGACGCAGGCAAGATTGCGGGACTTAACGTTTTGAGAATCATCAACGAACCTACGGCGGCGGCGCTTGCTTACGGACTCGATAAAGACAGCAACCAAAAAGTTATAATTTACGACTTGGGCGGCGGTACGTTCGACGTTTCCGTTATGGAAATCAACGACGGCGTATTTGAAGTTTTGGCGACCAACGGTAACTGTATGCTCGGCGGCGACGACTTTGATAAGAGAATAATGGACTATCTGGTAGACGAGTTCAAGGCGAAAGAAGGCATCGATTTGTCCAAAGACAAACTTGCTATGCAAAGACTTAAAGAAGCGAGCGAAAAGGCGAAAATCGAACTTTCCAGCACGACTTCCACAAACGTTAACCTTCCGTACATCACGGCGGACGCTACGGGTCCCAAACACATGGACGTAACGTTGACAAGACAAAAGTTCGAAGCGTTGACGGCGGATCTCGTAAACGCGACGATAGAACCTATGAAAAAGGCTATGGCGGACGCGAAACTCACCTATGACAAGATTGATAAAGTTATCTTGGTCGGCGGCTCGACTCGTATGCCGCAAGTAGTAGAAATGGTCAGAAAAATGACGGGCAAGGAACCGTTTAAGGGCATTAACCCCGATGAATGCGTAGCGATCGGCGCGGCTATTCAGGGCGGCGTACTTTCGGGCGAAGTCAAAGACGTAGTTCTTCTCGACGTAACTCCGCTTTCTTTGGGTATCGAAACGCTCGGCGGCGTAACGACGAAACTTATCGAAAGAAACACGACTATTCCCGTAAAGAAATCGCAAGTATTCTCTACGGCTGCGGATAACCAGACGCAAGTAGACATTCACGTTTTGCAAGGCGAAAGAGAGTTTGCTGCGGACAACAAAACGCTCGGCAGATTCCAACTCGTAGGCATCGCTCCCGCTCCCAGAGGAGTACCTCAAATCGAAGTTACGTTCGATATAGACGCGAACGGTATTGTTAAGGTATCGGCTAAGGATTTAGGCACGGGCAAAGAACAGAACATTACCATTACTTCGTCGTCTAACTTGTCCGAAGCGGATATCAATAAAGCGGTAAACGAAGCGAAAGAATACGAAGAAGCGGACAAGAAGAGAAAGGAAGTAGTCGACAACCACAACAAGTTGGACAGCTTTATCTTTACGGTAGAAAAATCCGTTAAAGATTTGGGCGACAAACTCGAAGCGGGCGACAAAGAAACTATCGAAAACGCCGTTAAAGAAGCGAAGACGGAACTCGAAAGCAACGACAACGACCGTATGACCAAAGCGTACGAAAATCTTAACAACGTCGTACAACCGATATTTGCTAAGGTTTATCAGGCGAACGGCGGCAACCCGAACGACATGGGCGGCGCGGACGCCGATAACGGCAACGGTCCCGACGCAGAGTTCCACCAGAACTAAGTTAAAGCGTTAAATACGCTTTAAAGAAAAACGTTCGGATAAAGTCTGAACGAAACTACGTTTCGGTGAAAGGCGAAGGGTGGTTAAAAAGCGGTTTTTTCGTTACCGAAAAATCGCGGTAAAAATAAAGTTAAACGAAAATCTCAAACCGAAAAGCGGAAACGCTTTTCGGTTTTGGGGTGTAAAGGAATAGCATGGCAAAAAATTATTACGATATTTTGGGCGTCAAAAAGGACGCGAGCGAAGACGAAATAAAAGCGGCATACCGTAAACTCGTAAAGCAATATCATCCCGATTTGCACCCTAACGATCCGACGGCTGCGGAGAAGTTCAAGGAGATAAACGAAGCGAACGAAACGCTTAGCGACGCTACCAAACGGAAACAGTACGACTACGAACAGGAACACCCGAACATGGGCGGTTTTAGCGGATTCGGCGGTGATGGCGGACAAGGCTTCGGCGGATTCGGCGGGTTTGAAGATATATTCGGCGACTTTTTCGGCGGATTCGGCGGAAGTCAGAAGAAAGCGGTTAAAGAAGCGGGCGACGACATTCAGATAAAGGTAAGTTTAAGTTTTTTGGACGCTGCCAAGGGCTGCCGAAAAGAAGTAAGTTATATGAGAAACGAGCCTTGCGCGGACTGTAAAGGCACGGGAGCGAAAGGCGGAACGGCGTACACGACGTGTGAAAAATGCCACGGTACCGGTCAGGTACAGTACGTTTCCAACTCGGGCTTTTTCAGGTCGGTCAGCCTAAAAGCGTGTCCCGATTGCGGCGGAACAGGCAAAAAGATAACGGACAAATGTCCTACGTGCGGCGGCAAAGGGTATACGAGAAAGACGACCAGATTTGAAATCAACGTACCCGCAGGCGCGGACACCAACAGTTATATGCAAATCAAAGGCTACGGCGAAGCGTCCAGAACGGGCGGCCCCGCAGGCAACCTTATTGTAATATTCAACGTAGAACCGCACAAGATATTCAAGAGAAAGAACTTCGATTTGTTCGTAGAACTGCCCGTTTCGTACAAGACGGCGGTGCTTGGCGGTAAAGTGAAAGTGCCGACTATCGACGATTTAGTCGACTATACGATACCCGAAGGAACGCCTAACGGCAAACAATTCGTGTTGCGCGGCAAAGGAATTAAAGGCAGAAACGGTACGGGCGATTTGTACTTGACGGTAGTTATCGACGTTCCCCTAAAACCTACGAAAGAACAAAAGAAGTGCCTTGAAAATCTCGAAGAATGTACGGATATAAAACAAACTCAAAAAATGCGTACTTATTCGGACAACGTAGAGAGTTTATACGGCAAAAAACCATATTAAAAAAGGCAACGCCGACGGTAAATAAAACCGTCGGCGTTATTTTTTGTCGCTGAAATTGACAACGAATATTTCGTGTGATATAATTTAATATATGGAATATTCAGAATTAACGGTACATACGTCGAGCGTCGCGAGCGAACTCGTAGCCGACGTAATGTGGAACTACACGAATCTCGGAGTCGCCATAAGCGACGTGAACGACGTCATAGAACTTTCTAAAATGAAACGCAAAATGTGGGATTACATAGAAGACGGACTTTTGGAAAGTAAAGACGTTTTGGTAAAAGGGTACTTTGAACTCGGCGACAAGGACGGAATAAAAAACGTATTGAACGAACTTGCCGAACTTAAACGAAACAGCGAATTCAACGTGGGCAGTCTTGAAACGATAACGAGAACCGTCGACGGCGACGCGTGGCTCGTTACATGGAAAGAGCATTTCAAACCGCTCCATATAGGCAAAGTGGTTATATGCCCCGAATGGATAAAGTATAACGCCGAAGACGGGGAAACCGTCGTAAAAATAGACGCGAACATGGCGTTCGGCACGGGCGAACACGAAACGACTTCGATGTGCATAGAACTTTTGCAAGAGTTTATGCAAAAGGACAAGTCGGTAATAGACGTCGGTTGCGGCAGCGGTATACTCGGAATAACGGCGAGCAATCTGGGTTGCAAAGACGTTCTGATGACGGATATCGACGCAAACGCCGTCGAGGCGAGCAAACACAACGCAAGACTGAACGGCGTTACCGCTACGATAATCGAAAAAAATCTGCTCGACGACACTTCGGTCAAAGGGGACTTGATTTTGGCGAATATAGTCGCCGAGGTTCTGATAGCGTTTGCAAAAGACATAGGCAACAACCTGAACGAAAACGGCAGGATTATTTTGAGCGGAATACTTAACGAAAAAGCGGACGCAGTTATAACGGCTTATCGCGAAAACGGGTTTAAACTACTGAAAAAGGTAAGCAAAGGCGAGTGGACGGCTGTTTGTATGGGGCTCGGCGAATGAAAGCGGTAGTTTTTACTTTGGGCTGTAAAGTCAACGCTTGCGAAAGCGACAGCATAATAAAATCTTTGGAAAATCTCGGTTACGAAGTATCCGCCGATTTGGTTTACGCCGATTTGTATATAGTAAACACTTGCGCGGTAACGAGCGAAGCGGAACACAAATCGCGGCAAACCGCGTCGAGAATACGCAAACTCAACCCGAACGCCGAAATAATTTTCACGGGGTGCGCTTCTCAGAACGCCCCCGCCGACTTTATCGAAAAAACGGGCGTAAAACTCGTTACGGGTACTTTTTTGAAATCAAGGCTTGCCGATATGCTTGACGAAAAGGGTGTAAGAATAGAACAAGACGAAAAAGAGTTCGACGAAATGGTTTTTCCCGAAAAGACGAGAACGAGAGCGTTCGTTAAAATCGAAGACGGTTGCAACAACTTTTGTTCGTACTGTCTGATACCTTATTTAAGGGGACGGGAACGGTCTAGAAATCCCCAAAGCATTTTGGCGGAAATACGGAGTACGGCGTGTAAAGAAGTGGTTTTGACGGGTATAAACGTAACGGCTTACGACTACAACGGAATAAAACTACCCGAATTATTACGCTTGTTGAAAGACGTCGAAAAACGAATACGAATAGGTTCTCTCGAAGTAAACGTCGTAACGGACGAACTGCTCGAAGCGTGCAAGGAAACGTACGACTTCGCCCCGCATTTTCATTTGTCGTTGCAAAGCGGAGCGGACGCCGTGCTTAAAAAAATGAACAGACATTATACGTTCGACGAGTATCTGAGCAAGGTAGAACTTATACGAAAATACTACCCCGACGCGGCTATCACGACGGATATTATAGCGGGTTTTCCGACGGAAACGGAAGAAGACTTTCTGCAATCGGTAAACGCGATAAAAAAGGCGCGGTTTGCCGACGCGCACTGTTTCCCCTTTTCAAAAAGGAAGGGCACCGCGGTGTATAAGATGAAAGATTTGCCGAAAGAACTTAAAAAGGAAAGAACGAACGAACTGATAAAAGTCGCAACCGAGTACAAGATGAAATATATCGAAAGCAATCTCGGTAAAGTTTTGGAGTTTTTGGGCGAAGAATACGACGGCGAGTACACCGTCGGGTACACGGAAAACTATATCAAATGCTACGTCAAAGGGGATTTGAGCGGGCAAATGGTAAACGTTAAATTAACAGGAATAAAAGGAGAAGGAGCAACCGCAACGGTTGAGAAATAATTATGGATAATTGTATATTTTGTAAGATTATTAAAGGTGAAATACCTTGTAGCAAAGTTTACGAAGACGACGATATGATAGTGTTTAACGACATCGAACCCAAGGCGAAAACGCACATGCTTTGCGTGCCTAAATCGCATTTTAAACTGCTTTCCGAAATGAACGAAAAGCAAAGCGAAACGCTTGCAAAATGTTTCAAAAAAATACCCGAAATCGCAAAGAACGCGGGGCTTGACAACGGGTACAGACTGATAATAAATCAAGGGGACGACGCGGGACAAACGGTTTTCCACTTGCATATTCATATTTTGGGCGGAGAAAAACTCGCCGATTTTTGATATGTCGGAAACGGCGAAAAATAAACGAAAAATAAAATAGGGGGGACGCTTTATGAGTTACATCGATAAAGAAGACTACATGGAACCTGTATGCGTGTTATGCGACAACAAAGAACCTAAACGAATACCCGTCGCGCGTATTTTTGAAAAGTTCGATGGATACTTGTTCAAAAAAGAATACGCCGAAGCGAAAAAACTTTTAGCCTACTGGGTTGACGAAGCGAAAATGTCGGACGACGTAATGGGCGAACTTGCCGTACTTAACGAATGCGTCGGGTTTTACAGAAATCTCGGCGAAAAAGAAAATGCGTTCCGTTTCGGCGACGAATGTTTAAAACTCATCGAAGAAAACGGCTTGAAAGACAGCCTTACCGTCGCTACGACGTATCTGAATCTCGGCACGATGAACAAAGCGTTCGGCAAAACGCAAGAAGCGATTGACTGCTACGACAAAGCGGAAACCGTGTACGAGAACACGCTGAAAGAAAACGACGTAAGATTTGCGGGACTTTATAACAACAAGGCGGTTGCGCTTTTAGGGGTTAAAGAATACGATCGCGCGGAAACGCTTTTCTATAAAGCGATCGACGTTTTGAAAAAAGCGAACGGCTCCCGTTTGGAAATAGGCGTAACGTATACTAATTTAGCCGATTTACAAGAGCAGAAAAACGGCAAAAAAGATAACGCGAAAATAACCGAGTATATGCAAAAAGCAAAAGACTGTTTTAACGACGAGTCTTTGAAACACGACGGGGAATACGCGTTCTACGCCGAAAAATGTATCGATACGTTCAGGTATTACGGAATGACGGATTTTGCCGAAGAACTCGAACGCAGGGCAAGGAGTTTTTATGAAAGGGCTTGAACTGTCAAAGGCTTTTTTTGAAGAATACGGAATGCCCATGCTGAAAGCCGAGTTTCCCGAACTGTTGCCCTTGATTGCCGTAGGGTTTACGGGCAGCGGATCGGAACGGTACGGGTTTGACGACGAAATATCCAAAGATCACGATTACGAAGTCGGTTTTACGATTTTTTTGCCGAGCGAAGAGTCTGTCGACGCAAGACAAGAGTTCAGGCTCGAACGGGCGTATTCAAAACTTCCCAAAGAGTATATGGGAGTAAAAAGGCAACCTTTGTCCCCCGTCGGCGGCAATAGAAACGGCCCCGTAAGAATCGCGGAGTTTTATAAAAAACAATTAGGCAACGAAAGCGGCGACCTTACTATAAGAGAATGGCTTACGTTACCCGATTACGCGCTCAGAGAATGTGTGAACGGCGAAATATTTTACGACGGACTCGGCAAAGTTACCGAAATAAGAGAAAATTTAAAAAACGTTCCCGAAGACGGACGCAAAAAAAGACTTGCGGGCAATCTTTTGATAATGGCGCAGTCGGGGCAATACAATTTACCGAGATGTATTAAACGCGGCGATGTCGAAGCGGCGTGCCTTACCGTCTACGAATTCGTAAACTCGGCGATAAAGACTTTATTTTTGCTTAAAGGCGAATTCGCGCCTTATTACAAATGGAGTTTTCACGCGCTTAAAAAGATTTACGACAAAGAAATTACGGACAAATTGTCAAAGGTATTGACGAAAAGCGCGCAGACGACGGACGAACTCAAAGAAAAGTATTATATAGTCGAAGAAATATGTTCGTTCGTAACGACGGTTTTGACGGAACAAAACCTTACGAAAGCGGTATGCGGAGATTTGGAAAAACACGCGTATTCGGTAAACGACAAAATAGTCGACGGAGCGATACGAAACCTTAACGTTCTCGTTTCGGTTTGAATAAAGAAAAGACGGGCAAAACCCGTCGTAACGAAACGGCGTTGTCGAAAAGCAACGCCGTTTTTTAATGATGAAGTTGAATATGTCAAGCGGTAACGGGATTTTTTGACGCAAACGGAACGTTTTTAAGCAAAAAGTCGAAGTAAAAGAGTTTAAAAGGGTTAATCGATTGACAAGAACGAAACGGCGTAGTACAATGTAACCGACGACTTTAAGGGAGTAAAAAAATGAGAGTTTTCGACGTAGATTTATACGAGTATTATAAGATTAAAAAACCGCAAGGCGGCAAAGGTATTTTGCACGCTTATATTTTAGACGAGTCGGTTGAGATAAACGAAAACAGAAAAAACCCCGCGATGCTTGTAATAGCGGGCGGCGGGTATTCTTTCGTCAGCAGACGAGAAGCGGAACCCGTTTGCATGAAATATCTTTCGCGCGGTTTTCACGCGTTCTGGATAGATTATTCGGTCGCGCCGATAAGATATCCTTACGAACTTGCGGAAGCGGTTATGGCAATGAATTATATTCGCGAGAACGCCGAAGAACTGCACGTTGACAAGGATATGACGGCGGCGGTCGGGTTTTCGGCGGGCGGACATCTTTGCGCTATGCTCGGAAGTTACAAAGACGATAAAGCGGTTACGGACGTTTTTAAGCCGACCGTAAACGTGCGTCCCGACGCGATAATTTTAGGGTATCCCGTCATTACGGCAACGGGCAGAACTCACGCCGAATCGTTCGATAACCTGATAGGGGACGCGTTCGAGCACGATAAGTTAAGCATAGAAAACCTTGTCGGCGCTCATTCCGCGCCGGCGTTTATTTGGGCGACGTGCAACGACAACGTCGTACCCGTAAGAAATTCGCTGATAGTCGCCTCGGCGTACGAAAAAGCGGGCGTACCGTTCTCGTTGCATATTTTCGGCAAAGGCGTGCACGGGCTTTCCGTCGCGGACGGCACGGTATTCGGCGACGACCGGTGGATACAGTACGGAGTTACGAAAAATATCGACGAATGGGTAAACTTGTCCGTCGACTGGTTAAAAGAACAAAAAATAGAATTGAAATAAACAAAGAGAAAAATGAATTACGATATACCGAAAGAAGAATTGTTCAGAGTAGCGGGCTTATTCAGGCTCGAAGGGGACGTTTTGTCCGTCGAACCTTACGGAGAAGGACACATCAACCTTACGTATTTAGTCGTTACCGATAAAAAACGTTACATAATGCAAAAAATGAACACGCTTGTTTTTCCCGATTCCGTCGGACTTATGAACAATATTTGTTCGGTTACCGAACATTTGAAAAAGAACGGTCAGGAAACGCTCGAAGTAGTCCCGACGCTTGACGGCAAACCCTTTATTCACGGCGAAAAATGTTGGCGTGTATATAAGTTTATCGAAAATACGAAAACCTATCAAACTGCCGAAAACGCGGAAGTTTTCAAAAAATCGGGCAGAGCGTTCGGCGAGTTCCAGAACTACCTTGCCGATTTCGACGCAAGCGGATTGAACGAAACGATAAAACGTTTTCACGACACTCCGAAAAGATTCAACGACTTTAAAGCGGCGCTTGAAAAAGACGAATTCAACAGAGCGAAAGACTGTAAGCCGGAAATAGATTTCATACTTTCAGGAGAGAATACGTACGGAATAGTTATGGATTCGTTAAAGGACGGCAGTTTATCGCTCAGAGTTACGCACAACGACACCAAACTCAACAACATTTTGATGGACGCGGAAACGAGCGAAGCGAGAGCGGTTATCGACCTTGACACCGTAATGCCGGGCAGTATGCTTTTTGACTTCGGCGACTCGATAAGATTCGGCGCAAGCACGGCGAAAGAAGACGAGCAGGATTTGAGCAAAGTGCATTTTTCTCTCGATCTTTTCAAAACGTACGCGGAAGGATATATCGGCGCGGTAAAGAACAGCATTACGAAAAAAGAAGCGGAACTTCTCCCGTACGGCGCGTATTTGATGACGATAGAATGCGGAATGAGATTCTTGACGGACTACTTATCGGGCGACGTGTATTTCGCGACGAAATACCCCGAGCATAATTTAGTCAGGACAAGAACGCAAATCAAACTTGCGAGCGAAATACGCAACTCGTACGAAGAATGTAATAAAATCATCGCGGATATTTTAGCCGAATAAGGAAGGTATTTTTATGAACGATTGTTACGAAGTAGACATAAAAGGGTTTAAAGCATATTTACCTATATTAACGTTGCCGAGCGGCGTCAGGATTTGTTTTTTCAACTTACACGGCGACAGCGCGCTGACGGAACATTGCGGTAAAGAAATCGCAAAACTCGTCGGCGATGCGGAAGTTCTCATAACGGCGGAATCAAAAGGGCTTCAACTCACGCACGTCGTCGCAAGAGAAAAAGGCATGCGTTATTACGCGGTTGCGAGAAAAAGCAAAAAACTGTATATGCAAGACGGTATTCACGTCGAATACGGCTCGTCCATAACTACGGGCAAAGCGCAGGAACTCCACTTGTCCAAGCACGACGTAGACCTGATAAAAGGCAAAAAAGTCGCTATTATCGACGACGTTATTTCGACGGGCGAAAGCCTTAAAGGACTCGAAGCGTTGGTTGAAAAAGCGGGCGGCGTCGTATATAAAAAACTGTTCGTTTTAGCGGAAGGAACCGCGAAAGACAGAGCGGACGTAAACTATCTCGCAACGATTCCCTTATTGTAATTTAAGATAAACAAGTTATGCCCCCGAGCGACTATCTCGTCGCTCGGGGGCTTGTTTTTTAACGCAAAATATCCTTTTATCAACGTAAAATATAAGTTTAAAGTTGCGTAAAACGGGCATGGTTGAAAGTCGTTTGTGAAAAAATTGAGTTTTGCAACCGCCAAAAATAATCATATTCTTGACAAAATCGAACAAAGACTATAAAATAATATTATAAAGACGCCGAATTCGGCGAAAACGGGCAAGGAACGAATATGTACGGGTTTTGTATTTATTTTTTAATATTTTCGTTTTTAGGTTGGTGCGCGGAAGTATGTTTTGCCGCTTTTAAAGACGGCAAATTCGTCAACCGCGGATTTTTAAACGGTCCCGTTTGTCCTATTTACGGATTCGGAGTAGCGGGCGTTCATTTCATCACGGGACTTATCGCGCACGACGCGGTGCTTGTCGCCGTCAGTTTCGTGTTGCCGTCTTTGTTGGAACTCGTTACGGGCTTCGTGCTTGAAAAGGTCTTTCACCATAAATGGTGGGATTATTCAAAAGAACGCTGGAATCTCGGCGGGTATATCTGCGCAAGATTTTCGTTACTGTGGGGGCTTGTATGTATAGCGGCGGTTAAAATCATATTCCCGTTAGTCGACAAGTTTATCGCCGTTTTACCGCATACGGCGACGCTCGTCGTCATCATCGTGCTTGCTTCTTTGATGTTCATCGACTTTATCGGCACGATAGCGACCATCATCAAGTTCAACAACCGTCTTAAAGCGATTGACGCGATCAACGCCAAGATTCACGCCGCGTCGGACAAGATAGGCAAAACGGTTGCCGTCGGCACGTTGAATCTTATTGCCGCGAAAGAAAAACTCACCAAAAACACGTCCGTGTTTTACCGTCGTATAGTAAAAGCGTTCCCGACGATGTCTACCAAACGGTATCAATCGTTCGACGAACTTAAAAACGCTATGGATAAAAGAACTAAAATCGTCAACGCTCCGAAAGAAGAGAAAAACGACGAACAAAGCGAGAAAACCGCTTAAACAGACCCGAGTAGTAAATATTGCTACTCGAGTTTTTGTTAAGGAACGTTTGCCGTAACCGATTTAAGGCAAAACGAATAATATAATTTCGATAATTCTTGCGCGACTTAAAACCGCGTCGGGTTATATAAAAAAATAAAGGAGAAAACATGATGAACAAGCGCAAACTGATTTTTACGATTTTAACGCTGACAAGTCTTTTGTTCGTTGCTCTTGCAGGCTGTAAAAGTTGCGACAAAAACAAGAACAAGGAACACGTGCACGACTTCGGCGAGTTAGTCGTCGGGATTGAGAAGACGTGCGAAACGGACGGAACGCTTTCCTATTACGAGTGTAAAACGTGCGGAAAGAAATACGACGTAACCAAGACGATAGAACTCACCGACCTTACGATAAAAAAAGGACACGAAATCGTTTCGACGAAAGCGGAAACGCCCGCAACGTGTCTTTCGGACGGTAACTACGCATATTCGTACTGCTCGGCGTGTAACAAATATTTAGGCAGCGACGGAAAAGAAGTCAAAACCGTCGTAATCCCCAAACTGCCTCACGACTTTACGAACGGTCGGCACGAAGCGGTAGAAGCGACGTGCGAAGCGGACGGGCACGACGAGTATTACGAATGTAGGACGTGTAATCAATATTTTGCCGGCGAAACGGACGATTACGGAACGAAATGGGAATATCTCGTTCGTCCCAAAACCAACCACGTCAACAAGACTTACGTCAACGAAACGGCTCCGTCGTGCGCCGACGGAACAAACGGCGAAAAGGCGCATTTCCACTGCGGCGCGTGTAATAAAGACTTTGACTTAAAAGGCAACGTCGTTACCCCCGAAAATCTTGTGATACCCGCAACGCACACTATGGTTTATCACGCGAAAATCGAATGCGGTTGCGAAACGGACGGCGTGAAAGAATACAGTCATTGTACGGTTTGCGGCAGAAACTACGCCGACGCCGCGGGGACGACTCTTTTAACCGACCTTACGATACCTAAAAAAGGACATAGTTTTTACACGAACGGCGCGCTCGACGAAAGCAAGTTTATGCTCGGAAAACCTGCCACCGAAACGGAGAAAGGCTGGGTAGCGCATTACCACTGCGACGACTGCGACTTGAACTTCGATGCCGACGGCAACAAACTAAACGACGTATACTTGATTTTCGGTCATACGTTAAAGTGGGTTGAAGAAAGGCCTATGAACTGTTCGGGGAGTATCGAAGGCAGAAAAGGGCACTACGAATGTACGGACGACGGATGTTATAAGTTGTTCGATATAAACGGTAACGAAACGGATTTGGACGAATTGACGATACCCGTAACGCACGTTTTCGGCGACCTTATAGCGGCGCACGACGGCGATTGCCAAAACAAAGCGGCGCTGCAAGATTATTACGTCTGTAAAGTATGTAACCTCTTCTATGACGAAAACGGCAATCGTATCGCGGGAATCGACCTGTTCGGCGGCTTGGGCGACCACGTTTGCGAATACGTGTACGAAAACGAAAGTTACCACAAAAAAATATGTACGGTTTGCGGCAACGAACAAGGCTTGTTCGGGCATAGCGGAACGGCGATATATTACGTCAACGCAAACGGCGAAAAAGTAAAGAAAATCGAATGCGAGCATTGCGGATACGTTACCCCCGAATCAACGTATTTCTCGCCGACCGACGCTGTCGTACAGCCCGTTATCGTCGGTTTGAACGATAACAATAACGTAATAGTCGAGCTCGCGGGGAAAAAAGAGAGTCGCAGAGTAGAACTCGCAGACGTAATCGACGAGAACACGAAAAGAGAACTAAACGCGTTTATATCCGCGTTCATTGCGGACAAGACGAAAAAGACGACGGAAAAAGAAATCACCGTCGTCTACGAAGACTTTACGAAAACGCTCGAAATCGGGTTTATAAAAGTCGGCTACGAGTTTGATAAACCGTACGCGATCGATTCGAGATACGACGTCAACGCAATCGATTCGTTGAACGATATAAGTTACGTAACTTACAGGGCGACGGGCGCGCTGCATTATTACGGCATAGGCGTAATAAGCGACGAAGACGCGCAACGCTTTGCTTCGGTAAAGGCGGAGTTGGCGAAAACGGGCGGCGAACGCGAGTTCACTTATACGTTCTCGTACACGGGCGCAGAGTCCGACCCGACGTATTCCGTTACGATAACTTTATACGCTGATATGCCCGCCTACGTCGTCGGATTCAGGGTAGAAAACGAAGTAATGCGCGGCAACCGTCCGAGAATAGCGACGTTGACTTATAACGACTATACGACGAAAAACGTGCTTGCCGACAATTTATACCCCGACGAAGAGTATTTCTTTGACGCAAACAAATCGGGTATACAGAGCGGCGCGTTCGTGTATCGGGGACTGATAGCGTCGTCCGTGGTCGTGGTACGCGACGAAAACGACGTAAAGGAAATAAGTTTTGCAAACAGAGAAATCGAACTCGGCAAAGAAGGGTATCTTATCGTAAAATATTACGGCGGACACGTTCGCGTGGTTCCCTTAACGCAAGATATGGTAAAATCGGGTAAACTCGACTTGACGAAAGCGGGCTTGTACGACGAAATAACGTTTGCTTACGGCGGTAAAGAATGTTACGTTTGGAGAGTCGTTGTAAAAGACAGTACGGATCGCTCGCCCGAACGCATTTACCCCGACGAAAGCAGCGTCTTTTGGAAAGTCGACGAAAACGGCGACGTAATCGCAGACGCTAATGGATTAGAGATGAGCGTGTACCTGAAAAACGGCGACTCCGTCAAAGAAAAAGTAACGAAAGATATGCTGTCTTTCGACAAAGACGAAGCGAAAGCCGCCGTTCAATCGGGCGAAGGATTCTCGGCGACGATAACCTATTTAGGTTTGACTTGCAAAATCAACGTGTTCGCTTTAAACGAAGAAACGTTTGAAATACAATACGTCTACGTCGACTCGCTGTATTTTAAAGACAACCAAATCGGCGAAACGTACGTAGAAGCAAAAGACAAAAATTACGTCGTACGGTTTGAAAAATTGACGGCGGATATGCTGTATAACGCAACGAAAGTCGACGACGGCGCCGGCGAAGAGAAATGGACGAAAACAACCCCGTTCGACCTTGCTGGGGCGGAAAAAGGCGTTTACGACTTAATTGTAGCGTATAAAGGCTACGAATCGCACGAAAAGGCGTACGTCTATTCGTCGGAAGACGTAAACGGCATGTTGTTGTGCGTGGATAATAACTACGTAATAAAAGGCGACAAAGACAGCGTGCTTAACGCCGTTAAAGATACGGAGATATATTATTCGGCGTACGTAGACTTCGGCGACGAAAAAATAGGCGTCGAAAATGCGGAAGCGACTTTGTCGTCGGCGACGATACTCGTTCCCGACGGAACGGACTTCGGCAAAGCGGGTACGATTACGCTTACGGTAACCTTTAAAGACGCAACGACTAAATACAGAATACGTCTTATCGACGATCCCGCGTTGAGCGGAGCGGAAACGTATTATACGGTAGACGGCAGCGACGTAAATAAAATCGTTATTTATAACAACGGATACTATATAATCAACGACAATCGGTACGGCGAGTATATCAAAGACGAACCGAACGGAGTGGTCGGGTTATTATCTCTCGAAGTGTTCGGCGACGGCTACAAGCTTTGCTCTATTGACAAAACGAACAAAATCCTGACCGAGTTCAAAGCGTCCGATTTGGGCGTAGAACCCTTTAAAACGCTGACGATGGCCGATGATTTCGATTCGGAAACGTACGAATACGCGTTCTACACCGCCAACGGCAAAACTTACGCGGACGCATACAGAATCGACGGAACGTCCAAGAGATACGGAAAGACCTACCTTGCCGAGTTTGAAGACGACGGCAAGCACGTAAGAATAGTCGAAGACGGCAAGTACGAGATTTACGACGGCGACAAGATGCGTAGAATTATGGAAGGTAACACCGTATATACTTACGTGATGAGAGAAGAAGAAATAGGAAAACAGATACTTTATTTCAACGATAACGGCAAGGCGTACGGTGTAATCGTTATGGTAGGTGAAGACGGCGTTGAAACGCAAAGCGTCGTATCGGGCGAAACTTTATGGTACGAAGAGGGCAATATAGTAACGGTAAAAATGATGGGAGTCGATATTATGACGTTTGAAATCGTTATGAAAGACGGCAAACCCACGCTCGTATTAAAGAGTTCGATAGTGTAAAAACGCTAGGGATTAACGGACGAAACCCGCGCGAATATTCGATATTTTCGGACAAAAAATCAAAAAAAACGTAAAATATTGAAAAAAACCGTTGACAACGTTGCGGTAAACGTATATAATAAAACCGTAACTTGACGGTTTGTCGGGTTTAAAAACATGTTTAGGCAAACTACGTGAAAACGTAGGACGCAAAGCTAAAGGGTCCTTAAAAGGGCAGCCAGTTGCAATGAATTGCAAAGGCTGTCCTTATTTTATTGCAATTTTTTCGGTAAAGGAGCAAAAATGCCAAACGTGTCGGAACAATTTAATCGCGACGTGCGTTCGGCGATAGATTCGGGCGTCCGCCCGATAGAGTTTCGTTTTTTCCCGATAGTCGACTTTGAAGACGGCGTCGAGATAGCGTACCGAACGGAAATAGAGATACGTTCCCTTTTGATAGGGGATATGAACGAAAAGTTTTACGAACGCACCGTTGAAGACAAAAATTGCGGCGTAACGTTTTTCCGCCACGCGACGGAACGCGCGATACGCGTAATAAAAACGCTTAAAAGGGGCGGCAAAGACGTTAAGTTCGTATCGATAAAATGCCCCGCGAGTTTAGTCGAAAAAATCGACTTTTACGAAACGCTGAAAGAGATTTTAAAAAAGAACGCGGGTTTCGATAAAAGCAAACTATGTATAGAGTTTTCGTCAAGCGTTTTAGACAAAAACGAAGAAAAAACGCGAATAGCGATAGCGGACGTTAAAGCGTTGGGCGTAAAAACGGCGATAAGGGGTTGCGGCGAAAAAGACTTTACCGTAACCAAACTAGCCGAAGTATCGCCCGATATAGCGTATATCGACAAAACTTTGACCGAATGGGCGGACGACAGAAACAAACCGAGATTTTTCGTGTCGTTCGTAGCGTTTGTAAAAAACGTAGTGTCGGAAGTGATTATAGAAGGGGAAGACAAGTATAGAAAGTTAACGAGAAACACGGATTGCGACGGATTTTTGTCGACGACGGCAAAACCGAAAAGTTTAGACGAAATAATTAAAGAGAGAGAATAATGGCTCAAAACAGAGTAGACTTTTCCCTTAAAGAGAGAACGGCTCAGTTAAAAAGGGAAAAAAGATACAAAAAAATAATAATGGCGGTTATTTCCTTGCTGTTAACGTTACTCGTTTTCGTTTACGTTATTTCGGTAATGTACGCAAAGTTCGGCGATTTTACCATATCCGTCAACAAATACCACTATTTGCAATACGGTTTAACGCTGTCCGATACGAAAGACTTTTCCAACCCGACGGCATCGCTTAACTGCAAAGCGTCCGAACTCATAACCAACATAGAAGGCAAATCGCTCGACAATCTGGACTTGGGCGCGATAGACGGTAACGACAGCGGCGACAACTATTTATGTTACACGTTTTACTTAAAGAACGCAGGCGAAGGCACCGTAACGTTTGAATACTCGATAGTTATAGTAAATATGACGCTCGACATAGAAAAAGCGGTAAGATTACGCCTGATAACCAAATATAACGACGGCGAAACGACAAAAACGGACTACGCCAGAATATCGTCGACGAAAGACGAAAAAGGCAACTTCGTCCCCGAACCGAACACAACGCCTTTCAGAGAAAAGAACACGATAATGTGGGACACGAAAGAAGACTTTGCGCCAGACGACGTAATGAAATATACGGTAGTAATGTGGCTCGAAGGTCCCGATCCCGAATGTACGGACGACATCATCGGCGGCGAATTCAAAATCGATATGAAGTTCAACATAATCGGCGGCGCGTCGACCTGACTCGCGCCCGACAATTCCAACCCTTATCAAGCCTTCCCTGTGTCAAAATTATTCCCATATCAAGCCTTCCCTGTGTAAGGGAAGGGGGACCGCGATAGCGGTGGAAGGACTGTTCTTATAATCTCAAACCATATTAAGCCTTCCCTGTGCAAGGGAAGGGGGACCGCGTTAGCGGTGGAAGGGCTGTTTCTATAATCTCAAACCATATTAAGCCTTCCCTGTGTAAGGGAAGGGGGACCGCGTTAGCGGTGGAAGGACTGTTCTTATAATCTCAAACCTTATTTCAACAGGTATAAACCCGCAAGGGTTATATAGAATAAAAAATTATTTTTCAAAAGGAGAAAAAGAAAAATGAAGAAAATTATTGTTTCAATTTGTACTTTGGCTCTTGCCGCGGCATTGCTCGGTACGTCAACGTACGCATGGTTCTCGATGAACAAAACCGTTACCGCAGGCAGTATGGAAATTAAGGCAACGACCGACGCTAACCTTGTTATTGCAAAAGGCGCAAGCGTTGAACTTGCTGGCATCACGGGTACCGCAGTAACGGATTTAGGTGTTAGCGCGACGGCAGTTACTCCTTGCGATTTGACTGATGCAACCGGTACTGTTACGGTAAAATATCCCGAAACGTACACTACTGACCCAACCGTTGGAAGCGCAGGTTCCGGCGCAACGTGGAAAGAAATAGGTACTATTACAAATACGACTGTTTCTGATGAGAAAGTTAAAGGTTACGTTGCAGTAGGTTACGTTACTATTGCAAGAAAACAAACTAAGACGGACGGAGTTTATAAAATTACGCCTTCCTGCACAGTTACTTGTGACAAAGCGTCTAATCTTAACAAAGCAATGAGAGCGGGTTTGATTATCAACGGAAAATTGTATGAGTCGAACGATGCGAACAGCACCGGCGATACCGCAATTACCTTTACTTTTAGCGATGTAACGGGTTTAGCAGACAATACGGCGTATAGCGTTGCGTTACTTCTTTGGTTTGAAGGTGAAGATTCCGACTGCTATGCAAACAACGCTGTTGATTTAAGCAAGAACACGGCTAACTGGACGTTCACTTCTGCCGATAATGCCTAATCACTGACAACAATACATAAAAAACAATAAGTAAAAAAATACATATACCCACTTGTTCGCAAGTGGGTATAATTCTCTCCGTTGTGTAAAAATTATTCCCTTATCAAGCCCGCCCCGTATAAAAATTATTCCCATATCAAGCCTTCCCTGTGTAAGGGAAGGGGGACCGCGTTAGCGGTGGAAGGACTGTTCCTATAATCTTAAACCTTATCAAGCTCGCTTTGTGTAAAGGGGGGCTGGCGACGAAGTCGGCTGGGGGACTGTTCCTATAATTTTAAACCTTATCAAGCCTCCCCTGTGTAAGGGAAGGGGGACCGCGTTAGCGGTGGAAGGACTGTTTCTATAATCTTAACCCTTATCAAGCCCGCCTTGTGTAAAGGGGGGTGTCGGTGAAACCGACGGGGGGATTGTCTATATCAATTTCAAACCTTACACCCCCCGATTTATGCGAAAAAAGCGGTAAAAAGGCGCGATTTGTCGGGGTTTTGGGGCAAAAGTCGGCATACGGTGTAAATAATTTGTAAAAACAACGCGAAATGCTTGACATTTTGCGAAATGCTGGTTTATAATTTAAAAAAAGGTATAATTATACCTAATACGGGCAAAACCGTTGTAAAACGGCGACGCAAAACTATAGGGACTTTATTCCGCAAGTCAGCCAGTTGCAACTTTCTTTGTTGTAACGGCTGTTTTTTATTTTAAGGCGGTTTTTCAAAAAAGGTTAAGAAAAAGCGGTAAAACAACGCGACGGCGACTTGTATCGTAGCGAAACTCTTTTTGCGCAAGAGATAAGTTTTTTGTTTATTTTAAAACGAAATAGACAAATTATAATAAAACGACTATGCGTAGAGTTACTTTAACTCTGAAACAACAACTCTATTTTGGGAGAAAAGACATGACAGAAACAAAAAAGAAGACTAAAAAAAGCGTAGCAAAGTTAATCGTAGATATATTTTTATGGATATTTCTTGCGTTTTCGTTACTTATGACGGTATTTGCGTTCGTGTCCAACGCGGGCGGCAAAGAGTACCCCGTTATCAACGGCAAGTGTTGGTTATGCGTTCAGTCGAACTCTATGGCGGAAAAGGGCGGTTTTTATAAAGGCGACCTTATCATCGGCAAGGTATTGACCAACGCGGAAAAAGACAACTTGCAAGTCGGCGACGTCATTACGTTTTATATGGATATAGACGGGGACGGCAACAAGGAACTCAATTCGCACAGAATTATTGCGATAAACGCCGACGGCACTTTCCAAACGAAAGGCGACCACAACGAACTGCCCGACGGCGCGTCCGTATCGAAAAGTATGATTGAAGCGAAATGGACGGGCAAGCGGTTGAGCGGTATCGGTAGCGTAATCGACTTTTTGCGTAGCAGCACGGGTTTTTTGGTATGCGTAGTAATACCCTTGGCGTGTTTCTTCATATATCAGATAGTAATGCTCGTATTGACCGTCAGCAAAGTTAAAGGCAAAAAGACAAAACTCTCCGCCGAAGACGAAGAGCGTATCAAAGAACTTGCCATTCAGGAATACATAGCGAAACAACAAGCGGAAAAGAACGCCGCTCCCGACAGCGACGCCCCCGCCGAATAAACGAGCGTCCCTGCATTTTCCCATATCAAGCCCGCCCCATATAAAAATTGTTCCCTTATCAAGGCCACCCTGTGTAAGGGGGGCTGGCGACGAAGTCGGCTGGGGGACTGTTCCAATAATCTTAAACCTTATCAAGCCCGCCCTGTGCAAAGACAGTTTTTCCATTCCCATATCAAGCCCGCCTTGTGTAAAGGGGGGTGTCGGTGAAACCGACGGGGGGATTGTTAAAAAACCAACACTTTTCACCGCGTAGGCGTGCCTGCGACGAAGTCGGACGGGAGAAATTGTCAACGTACGATTTTAACCTTATACGACAAAAGTTACTGTAAGTACAAAAAGCAACTTCATAACAATATGAAAAATATAACCGTTAAAAACTAAAAAGCGAGTTTTTAACACGAAAGGTACATTATGAGCGCATTTTTAAACTGGTTTTTCGCCTTTATAACGACGATGTTCGGAAATCTTTGGAAAGGAATCGTTTCGTTAGTCAGAGGGATAATAGGAATATTCCGCTTCGATATATATTTCGGGCTGTTTTCAAAGTACCAAAATAATTTCGGGGCAGGCGGTTGGATTTTGGCGGTCCTTGCGTTTATATTAGTTTACGTGTTTTGGGCGGCTGTTATATTCTTAATCGTATTGCTTGTAAAAAGGGCGATAAGAATACGTCGGTCGAAAACAAAACAAGAAGATTTGCTCGAAGAGATAGCGAATCTTCACAAAGACCTTGACAAAGCGATTGCCGAAAAAGAGCGTATTATCGAAATGAAAGTTTCGCCCACGTTCGATTATCAAAAAATGTTAGAAGAAAACCCCGAAGCGGTTGACGAAGCGGGAATTACGGAAGACTCGACTGCCGGCGCAGACGAAACGAAACGGTTTTATCGTCTTGCAATGGTTGACGAGAAATACACTTATTATCAACCGCCCGTTTACGACAACGACGTAACGCTCGAACAAGTATGCGAAGAACTCAGGAACTTTGCGTGCAGTCAGAACAAACTTTATTACGAAATAAAAACGATACGGCTTATGATTGCGGGGCTTTCCGCAACCAAAATGGTATTGTTGCAAGGTATATCGGGTACGGGTAAAACGTCGTTACCGTACATGATGGGCAAGTTTTTCTACAACGACGCGACGATAGCGTCCGTTCAACCGTCTTGGAGAGATCGGTCGGAACTGTTCGGATTCTTTAACGAATTCACGAAAAAGTTTAACGAAACGGAAGTTTTGCGTCGTATTTACGAAGCGTCTTACAACGACGACATAAACATAATCGTTCTTGACGAAATGAACATAGCGCGCGTCGAGTATTATTTCGCGGAAATGCTTTCGATACTTGAAATGCCCGATCCCGAAGAATGGAAGATACAACTCGTTTCGGCGGTTTGGGACAACGATCCCGACCATTTGGTCGACGGCAAACTTGCAATTCCGCAAAACGTGTTCTACGTCGGCACGGCTAACAACGACGACACGACTTTCGCCGTATCAGACAAGGTTTACGACCGTGCGTTCGTCATCAATCTTGACACCAAAGGCAAACCGTTCGACGCGCCCGAAACCCCCGCAAAACACATTGCGTATTCTCATCTTTCCGCACTTTACGACAAAGCGGTCGAAGAGCATCCCGTTTCGGACGAGATATTAAACAACGTCGAAAAACTCGATCAGTACGTTATCGAACGGTTCAGAGTAGCGTTCGGTAACCGTATAATCAAGCAATTTAAGATATTCGTTCCCGTTTACGTTGCGTGCGGCGGCGAAGAATTAGACGCCATAGATTACATTTTGGCGACGAAGGTATTCAGAAAGTTTGAAAGTTTAAACCTTGCGCTGATTCGCGACGAAATAAAAGGACTTATAGGGCAACTAGACGCGATTTTCGGCAAAGACACAATGAAAGAGAGTATTGCTCTTCTCCGTCGTTTGCAAAAGTCGTATTAACGGTAATTTACAAAAGGGGCGGTGTTTCCGCCCTTTTTATGTGTAAATCGTAACAATAGGTAGATAATGGAAAACGTTAAAAACAAAAAAACGGTGTACGAAGCGACTTCGTCGTCACTTAAATATTTAAGCGAAACTTTCCCCGAATACGCGGAACTTTTAACCGCTTTCATCGGCGGCGAAAGTAAGGTTGAACTTCGCAAACGGTATATGTTGAAACAAATAGACGAAGCGTGGGTAAGGGCGATAGAAGACGCTATTCCGTCAATCGACGCCGTTATTCGCAACCCCGAAAGTATCTTGCGCGAAGACGAAGAAGTTTTGCCCGTAGAACTTACGAGAAAAGTTACCGAAAGGTCGGTGGTTTATCTTTCTCAGCATACGGATATGATAAACGAAATAAGACCCGACGGCACGGTAATGCCGTCCAAGATTTTAAACGTTTTTCAGGACGACACGGCGCTGACTTACGAAAACAAGTTTATAAACACGTTGCTTTTGAGAATGTATTCGTTCGTTCTGAAACGGTACGACATTGCCGTCGAAGTGGGCGAAGACGTCAAAAACACGACTTTAACCGTCGAGCAAGAGTTTGAAGAAAAAGAAAAAACGGGCAAAATCAAGTTAAGCATAGAAGTATCCGAACCCCCTAAGGAAAACGAAGAAGTCAAAAACTATATCTACAATTCGGGGTTATGGAAAAGGGTTTTGCAAATAAAGAACATTACGGACAAATACATGTCGTCGTCGTTCGTGGCAATGCTCGGCAAAAACTACGTTCGCCCGCCGATTATGAGAACGAACAAACTTTTGAAAAACGTAGACTTTAACAAATGCCTTACGTTGTGGGAGTTTTTGGACTCTTACGAAAACGCGGGATACGAAACGCTTATAAGCGAGAGTCTGGAAAACGTTCCGGAGCAGGCTATACGCGATTTGTATAACACGGTAGCGGCGGATTACGTTATTTTCGACAACCATATTTTAAACGAGTTTATAGACGAAAACACGCTCGACAAACGCAGCGATCCGCAAATATCGCCGATTATCAAAAACGAACTCGACGAATTCGACGCGTCCGAATACGACTACGAAAAACCCACGCCGAAATACGGCGCAGACTTTGACTACGAAACGGAAGACGAAATCGAATACGCCATAAACGTCGCCATTGCGGCGGACAGAGAACTTCTCGTACAAGACGACTTGAACGACACCGCCGAAGAATCGAAGTTCGGCAGCATATATCTTTACTCGTTCGCGTCAAGACTAATAACCACGGGCAACCCGAACCAGTTGTATTACAGCGAAATCAAAAACGAACTGTTGTCGTACGCCGGCGTGAAATCGAAAGAGAGTTTCCGACACGAAACGTTTAACTTGAAACGCAACTTTATCGCTATGACGTCCGTCAAAGGCAAAACGCTGTGTTTGTATTTGCCGTTGAAGTCGGACGAAGTCAAGGCGAAATATCGACTGAAAGACGTTACTCTCGGCGGTAAAGAGTTGGGACTTTTGAAAGTCAGAAGCGACAGAAGTTTAAAGTACGCGCGGGAACTCATAGCGGTCGTTATGGAAGACATGAACGCCGAAAAGACGGAAAATTACGTTTATTACAATTTCCGCAAGCCCTATAAGACGACTAAACAAATGTTGAAACTCGGGCTGATAAAATACAAGAACAAGCAACTTGCTTCGAGCATGGCGGCGGAAGACGAAAACGCGATTATGTATTCGTACAGATACTCTTTCGCGGCAAAACTCGTCATGACGGGTAACCCCAACCAGGATTATTACACGGAACTCAAAAACGAGTTGCTGTCGTATACCGACGTAAAAGGACGGGAAAGTTTCAGACACGAAGTTTTTAATTATAAAAGAGAACCCGTCGCCGTCGTAACGGTACGGGGAAAAACTCTTTGCGTGTACGTTCCGTGCGCCGCCGAAGAAAACAAAGCGAAATACCGCTTGAAATCCGTAGTCGTCAACAAAAAGCAGATGTACTTGCTCAAAGTTAAAAGCGACAGGGGAGTAAAGCGCGCAAAACGGCTTATCGCGGCGGTGGCGAGCGAGTTAGGGCTTGGCAAAAACGAAACGTTTAAACGCAAAGATTATCACACGCCTAGTATGTCGATAAAACAAATGCTCGATAAAGGCATGATACAAAGCGCAAATAAGAAAACGGTATTATAGAGAAAGGAAGTATGCAAGCGAAAACTAAAAAAGTATTGAGAATAATCGGGAACGTCGTCTTTTGGACGTTTATCGCGATTGTCGCCGTAATAATGATACTGTCGGTGGTCGCTAAGCGTTCGGGGAAAAGTCCTTTTAAATATACGATGGTTTGGGTTTTGACGGACAGCATGGAGAGAACGATTCCCGAAAAAAGTTATATTCTCGTCAAAAAGGCGAACGTCGCTAAATTGAAAAAAGGCGATATAATAACTTTCGTCGTTACGGACGGCGCTATTCGGGGAAAACTGAACACCCATAGAATACACGAAGTCGTAACGCCGGGCGAAGAGTTTATTACCAAAGGGGACAACAACCCGCTTCCCGACGCCGAACACGTCAAAAAAGAAAACATCGTATACGAATACGTGGGCAATCTTAAAATAATGACCTTTTTCGGCAGAATATTTTCTTCCGATATGGGCTTTCTGACGGTCGCTAGCGGCATAATGATATTCATAGTCGTTTATACGACGATAACGATAAAGGGCGCGAAGAAGTCGGGCGACGACGAAGAAAAGCAAAAGGAAATAGCGCGGCGAGTACAAGAAGAAGTCGAAAAGTTGGAAAAACAAAACGAACAAGATAAAGGCAAGGAGTAAGATTTTGCAAAAACTTTTAACGAAACGAAGCAAAAGCATAATAATAACGGTTACCGTCGTGTTGGGACTGTTTTTAATGGTCTCCGCTATAACAATGCTCGTTAAATACAAAAAAGAAATAACCGAAAAGTCGTCTTCCGCCGCAAAGTATTATACTTTACTGACGGGCAACGCCTTACAGGAAAGTCTTAACGATTACACGATAAAAGCGATAGAAATCGCGTCCACCGTCGACGACGACGTGAGCGACGTTGTTCGGTATCTTGACGCGTTCACGAAAGACGACTACGGAATCAAGTTCAGCAGATACTTCGATAAAGACGGCGTCTTTTACGACGAGTACGGCGACGTTTACGCAAGCGACAAAGACCTTGCCGTCGAGTACAGACGTCTGCGCGGGGACAAGGCGGGTTTTATCGGCATATTCGACGACGATATCTGCGTCGACGAAGGTACGATGAGCGTTATAGGGTTTTACGCGCCCGTAAACAATTCGAGTACCGTTTCGGGTATAGTCAATTACTATACAAGGCAAACGCTCGTAGAGATTTTCAAAAACAACGTAAAAAGCGATAAGGCGGAGTTTACCGTTATTTGCACTACTAACGGTAAAGTCATTTCGGGGCTTGACGTAAAGGTAGACAACGACTTGTTTTCCTATTTCCGCAACAAGTTCGGCAAAAAAGACGTCGTAGACAAGATAGGAAAGTACATAGAAAGCGGCGAAGCCGGAATCGTTTCGGCAAGCAGCAAAGGCGAAGATTATTTGATTTCCGTCGGAGCGAACAAAGACAAGTTAGTCGATATGGCAATCGTCGAGATGTACAAAGAAGACGTTTTGTTCTCGTCGAGTTACAACTTTATTCAAGCGATTATCGCCACGATAATACTTTTCGTAATAATGGTACTCGGCGCGATAATATATCTTATCAAAAACAGTTACAGTATGAGAAAGACCATACTTAACATGGAAACGAACGATTTGACGCTCGATTGTCTGAACAGATACGGGTTTGAAGTCGAAGCGAAAAAGATTTTAGACGCAAACCCGAACTCGTATTTTGCTGTCGTAGTCGTTCAGATACGCTACTTTTCGCACATAAAAGAGATTTGCTCGGAAAACGAAATAAACAACCTGTTAAAATATATCAAGTTGATTTGCGTTAAAACGTTGAGAGTCGAAGAGCAGTACGGCTACGACGAAGAAGGGGCTTTCTTGTTTTTACTGCACGGCAAAGACAAAAAGGATATCGTCGAAAGACTTAAAGTACACAGTTTTTTATCGAAACAGTTTAAAACAAACGCCGACTACGACGTGTTGATACGGTACGGCATTTGCGAATGTTCAAACGCGCCGAGTACCGCCGTTGCGGAAATGATAGACTGCGCCGAAGAAGCGAACAGCACCGTTTCTTCCGCAACCGTCGAGAACGCGGGAATGACGTTCAACTTTTACAGCGACGAGTTAAGGCAATTCCGTTTGGAAAACGAAAATATGGAACTCAGAATGGAAGACGCATTAAAAAGCGACGAGTTTCAGGTATTCTACCAGCCGAAATACAACCTTAACAAAAACAAACAAGACGGTTGCGAAGCGTTGGTGCGTTGGTACGATAAAAAGGAAGACAAGTACAACAAACCCGCTTTGTTTATGAAATTGTTCGAAACGAACGGATTCGTTGTAAAACTCGATAAGTACGTGTACACGAAAGTGTGCGAATATATAAGTTACGCTATTTCAAAAGGTATGACGGTGTTCCCCGTATCCGTAAACATTTCGAGAGTAACGGCGATTCAGTCGGATTTCGTAGAGTTCTATACGGGCATCAAGAAAAAATATCACATTCCCGACGGGTATCTTGTGATAGAGTTTACCGAAAGTTTCGCTTACGAAAATTACGAAACGTTGCTTTCGATAGTCAACAAACTGCACGATAACGGCTTTCAATGTTCTATCGACGACTTCGGTTGCGGATATTCGTCCTATCGTATTTTGAAAACGCTGCCTATGGACGAGATAAAACTCGACAAGTTTTTCTTGGAGCAAGGCGCTTCCGCCGAAAGAGACGACTGCATTTTCAAGAGCATTATCGATTTGGCTAAACAGTTGGGAATGAAAGTAACGCAGGAAGGCGTCGAAACGAAAGAAGAAGCGGCGAAGATACGCGAACTCGGTTGCGACGTGTTGCAAGGGTATTATTACTCGCACCCGCTCGGGCTGAACGACTACTTGAATTTCGTCGAAAGAACGAAAGAGCATAACGTTTGATTTTGTTTTTAAAGTCGTTTATGCGGGGTTATGCCGCGCATAAACGACGAATATATTATTTTGATAAAAGCCGATTTTATTATAGGTTCAGGGAATATGAGTTTTAAGAGACTGGTGGGAAATATTAAATTAAAGTTTAAGACCTTTCGGGACAAGGTGTGGGCGGAAGACGCCGATAAAAAACGCAATTTTTACATATTCGGACATGCGCTTATTTTGGTGTTTTCGATTGCTTTACTGATAGCGTGTTCGATTAGAAAAATGCAAATAAGTTACATACCGTTATCCTTTACGGTAGGCGCGTTAATCAATCTGGCGCTCTTGGGTTGCCCGAAAAAAGGCGTAACTATTTCGTCCGTTTTTTCGGTTGTCGCAGGAATCGCGCTGTTTTTGATGCTCATTCTTATGGGCACGCGCGACGAATATTCGGTTATGTTTTGTTTGGCGTTTCCCGTAATGGTGTTTTACTTTTTCAATTTGAAAACGGGCGTCTTTTTAAACGGATTGCTGATTTTTATTTTGCTGTTTTTCACGCTTACGCCCGTCGGAAAAGGGCTTTTGCCCGAGAAAGCCGTTTTATATTACCAACACGGGTTTGCGGATAAACTGTTTACGCTGTATTGCTTGTTTTCGATTTTTATGTTTTTGTATTCGTATTTACAACACGAAATGTTCGGCAAATTGAGAGAACGGCGGGACGACTACAAAAAACTCGCTCGGCACGACTACGTAACGGGCTTGTACAACAGAGTAGGTTTTTACAGCCAACTCGAAAACGAAGTGTTCAATTCGACGAACGAAAAGATTTCTATCGGTATATGCGACATCGACGACTTTAAAGGGGTCAACGACAGGTACGGGCACAGCGTAGGAGATATGGTAATAAAAGAGTTCGCTAATACTTTCGTCAATCGGCACGATATGATTTCGTGCAGGTTTGGCGGCGATGAGTTTTTGTTCGTGTATTTCAACGACGTCGTTACCGACGAAGAGTTGATGCAGTCGTTTGAAGAAATAAAAAACACGGAGTTCCCCGTAACCGAAACGGAAACAATCAAAATCAAGTTCAGCGCGGGCGTGTGCCGTACGAAAGTGGAAAACATACACTCGATAAGCGATATAGACGTCTATATCGGCAAAGCGGATTCGCTTTTGTATCAGGCGAAACGCAACGGAAAAAACATAATTTTGTTTGACAAAGAATAATAAACGTTTACGCCCGCCGACTGTTGTCGGCGGGCGTAAAATATAAAACGGAGTATCGTATAAAGTTATAATAAATCCCCGTTTCGCAAAAGAGCGAAACGGGGTAAATCGTTATTCTTGTTTATTTTTTTGTTCTTGCAAAAGGTTTTTGATTTCTTCGAGCAAATACTCGGTAGTATGCTTTTTCGCTTCTTCTTCCTTTGCTTTCGCTTCCGCTTCGGCTTTCTTTTTAGCCGCTTCCGCCTGGAACCGTTTTTGTTCTTTAAACATCTTGACTGCTTGCTGGTTTTTGTAATTCAAACCGCGGTTTTTCATTTCTTTCTTTTCTGCTTTCGTTAAGACGGAAGACTGAAAATCCTGTTTAAGATTTTCTCTTTGTTCGTTAAGTTTGTTTACGAGTTTGACTATCAAAAACAACACCCACGCAACGAGCAGGAAATTGATTATCGCCGAAATAAACGCGCCCCAGTCGATGTAAATGGCGTTCGCCAAATCGCTTGATGAACCGACCAGAATAGTGTATACGCCTTCTATGCCGCCCTTTCCGCCCGTTATCAGATAGATAACGAAATTGATAAGGGGTTGAATGATTTTAGACGTCAATGCCGTAACGATTGCGGTAAACGCGCTGCCGATGATTACGCCGACGGCGAGATCCATAACGTTACCGCGAGAAATAAACTTTTTAAACTCTCCGAAAAACTTTTTCATAGCCCACTCCGTATTTTTTTGTCGAGTTGCCTTTAACTCATATAATATTTTATCACTTTTTAGACGTAAAATCAAGTTTTGTATAGAGAAAATCGGTTGCGATTTTTAATATTTTATTGTATTCGGACGCTTAGTGTGCTATAATGTTTTTATAGGAGATTTCAAAATGAAAATTATAGACAAAATTGCAAAAAAGAACATGGATTTTTATCACGAAAAACCCGCGACGATAGTGTTTTTCGGGGATAGCGTAACGCACGGTTGCTTTGAATGTTATTTTGAAGAAAACGGCGCAATCAACACGATTTTCGACGCGAAGAGCGGGTATCCTACGCGTGTGAACGAGATTTTGCACGTCTTGTATCCGAGCGCGCAGATAAATATAATCAACAGCGGCATAAGCGGGGACAACGCGCCTAACGGAAACGCGAGATTTGAAAGGGACGTTCTTCCGTATAACCCCGATTTGGTAGTCGTCGCGTTCGGCTTGAACGACTCTACGGGCGGTAAAGAACAAGTAGAAAAGTATACGACCGCGCTCGGCGAAATATTCGACAAAACCAAATCGATAGGCGCGGAATGTATTTTCGTCGCGCAAAATATGATGTGTACGAAAATAAGCCCGCACCTTACCGACGAAAGAGATAAGGGCGTAGCGAAAGGGATTTCCGAGTTAGAGAACAACGGAACGGTGGAATATTATTTTCAAAAGGCTGTTGAAACCGCGAAAGCGCGCGGCGTGCAAGTATGCGATATGTACTCCAAATGGAGAACGATGTATAATCACGGCGTAAACGTAACCGAACTTTTGGCTAACAAGTTCAACCACCCTATAAGAGAAATGCACTACTATACGGCGATAGAACTTATCGAAACTATGTTTAAGGACTGAAATTATGAAGATAGCGATAATTACAAGCGGCGGCGACGCGCCGGGAATGAACGCGTGCATAAGAAGTATAGTAAGATACTCGATACATAACGGCATAGAGGTTTGCGGCTTTTATCGCGGGTATCAGGGTATACTCGACGACGATTACGTCGAGTTGAACAGACGGTCGGTATCCAACGTGATTCAGCACGGCGGAACGTTTTTGCAAACTGACAGATGCCTTGACTTTTTGAAACGCGAATGCAGATTGCAGGCGGGCGAAACGCTTAAAAATCACGGCGTAAACGCGCTTATCGTCATCGGAGGCGACGGTTCGTTCAGGGGCGCGTCCGCTCTTGCCGAAGATACGGGCGTAAGCGTTATAGGTATACCGGGCACGATAGACAACGATTTGGCGTACACCGATTTTACGCTCGGATTCGATACCGCCGTAAACAACATATTAGACGCGATAAACAAACTGAGAGATACCATGCAGTCGCACAACAAGGTTACCGTCGTAGAAGTAATGGGAAGGCGTTGCGGCGACTTGGCTTTACATTCGGGAGTAACGGGCGGCGCGGAATACATACTCGTCCCCGAAGTTAAGTTCAGCGCAAAAGAAGTAGCGGACGGGGTGCTGAAAAGCAGCGCGCTCGGTAAAAAATCAAACCTTATCGTAATCGCCGAAGGCGCGGGCAAAATGGAAGATTTTTGTCGGGAGTTCACTAAATATTCCGGGATAGTCCCGCGCCAGTCAAGGCTCGGTCATATTCAACGCGGCGGCGCGCCGACGTATAAAGACAGATTGCTCGCCACCGAATTCGGCATAGAAGCGGTCAACGCGGCTATGCGCGGCGAAACGAACAGAGTAATAGGTATCCGTAACGGTAAAATCGTCGACGTAGACATTCAAATTGCGCTCGGCAAGAAAAAAAGATTTAATAAAAAACTATACCGTAACGGTATGGCGTTATCTTAATAATAAACAACGGCGGTTGCAACTTGCAACCGCCGTTGTTTTTTCATTTACGTCGTAAATTATTATTTATTGCTCGTCGTTCACGTCGCTAGGCATATCGCCGTTTTCGTCGGTTAACTCTTTTAACTCGCCGTAGTTCACGTCGCTAGGCATATCGCCGTTTTCGTCGGCTAACTCTTTTAATTCGCCGTCGTTCACGTCGCTAGGCATATCGCCGTTTTCGTCGGGTTGTTTCGTAACCGCCGTATGGTCGGGGTTTACGTGAACGGTTATGTGTTTTACCACGTCAAAGGTTTGTTCGATGGCGTTATGGACTTTTTCGGCTATCTTGTGGCTTTCGTTAAGAGTCAGATTGCCGTCCGCGCGTATTTCTATATCGACGTATATTCTTGCGCCGAATTCTCTCGTTTGAAACAAATCTATACCCAAAACGCCGTCTTGCGCCAAAACGAGATTTTTGATTTTATTTTCCGTTTCTTCGTCGCAACTGTGGTCTACCATTTTATTGATAGCGTCTTTAAATATATCGAACGCCGCTTTTGCGATGAACAAGCAAATAACCAAACTTGCAATCGGGTCTAAGATGGGGAGTCCGAGTCTTGCGCCCAGAATACCCGCAAGAGAGCCTACCGAAGACAGCGCGTCGCTTCTGTGGTGCCAGGCGTCCGCCATCAACGCGTCCGACTTGATTTTTTTCGCGTAGAACCGGGTGTACCAGTACATCGCTTCTTTAACGGCGATTGAAACGCCCGCCGCGATAAGGGCTAAAAGTCCGGGAACGGTAATGTCTTTAATATTGCCCGAAGCCATCTGATCGATTGCTTTGTAACCGATAAACAAACCCGTGATGAACAAAACGACGGCAAGCACTATTGCCGAAACGCACTCGAAACGGTCGTGTCCGTACGGGTGGGATTTGTCGGGCGCTTTTGACGAAATGTTTACGCCGATAATAACTATAATGCTGCTGAACACGTCCGAAGCGGAGTGTACGGCGTCGCTTATCATCGCCCCCGATTTCGCGAATATACCCGCAAATAATTTAAACGCCGAAAGAATCGCGTTGCCGATTATACTGACGAGCGAAACTTTAACGGCGGTAGATTTTACGGGCAAAGACGCTTTTTCCGTCGTTTCGCCGACGCATCTGATTTTTTTCCTTTTCATAAAACTATCTCCCGAATAGGGTTTATTAAAAAAACACCATAGAACAGTATATGTTTTTAACTGTCCTGCGGTGTTAGTATACCCACTGTTACGGTGTAACCCGACAAATAATTGCCTGACTATATTATAAATATTATATAACGTTCCAACTTTTTTGTCAATCGATTTATATAATATATAACCATTCCGCTACGACAACACGACCGAAACGATCGTTTATTACAAAAACGGCGTAAAAGCGGACTGATAAATTAAAGACCAAAACGGACGGCGACTGCCGTCCGTTTTAAATTGCGAAAAAAACGCCCTGCAAAACAGCCGAAAGGCTTGATTGCAGGGCGTGATTTGTTTTTATAAACTCGTAACCGATTTACGCGACAAAAGGAGCGTTATCTTTCGGCTTTTTTTGAATGCGTTTATGGTATTTTTGCAAAGACGTCTGCCATTTAGCGTCATTTGAATAATCGGGCAAATCGTATTTGTCTTTCAAATATTTTCCCAACGCCTTCGAAACGACTTTCGCCCCGTGAACATTACAGTGGTCTCCGTTGTCCCTGAAATGAGTGGCGTAGTCGAACCCGTCGAGGCCCAGATTCATATCGTAATAGTTGATAAAATAATCGCCGTCTTTCTCGTTGTATTCGTCGCAAAGTCGTTGGATTCCGTTAGATTTTTCGTTCGACCAGGAAATAGGGGACGGAACGGTTACCAACATAAGTTTTACGTCGTTCTTTTTACACAGATTGTAGATTTTATCGAAATCGCGTAAAATCGACTTTTCAATATTTTTCGGCGGAGCGTTCTTGTCTGCCATATAATTCGGTTTAAGTTCGTATTTTTTAACGACGTCCGAATAAATATAGCCTTTCATATAATTGTCTTTGCCTTTTAAGTTGGGGGCGGAAACGAAATCTTTCCAAGAAAGTTCTTTCCACCTTGAATGATAAAAGAAAGGGGCTATAAGTAACGCGTAGTCGTACATACGCGAACCGAGAAACTTTTTGTTGGGTTGATAAAAGAAATCGGCTTCGATAACTGCTAGTTGCAACCGTTGTCTTTGAATACTGCCTTTAATCTGGTCGTAAGCGGAAGACGTCGTTTGGTGCGCGACTCCGCACCCGAAAGAGCGAATACCCGTGTTTTGGTATATTTCCATAGGCGAAACGCCGTTGTAAAGGTCGGAGTTTCCGAAAAACATAACGTCCAGAGTGTTTTTCGGCTCGTCCCTGTACGCTATCGCGCTGTAATATTTTTCTCCGCCCGAATCGTGAATATCTTTCGGCAACAATACGAATCCCAGATATAGGTACAGCATAACGAACACTGCGATAAAACATATAATTTTCAACGCTTTTTTCATCAGAACCCTCCGTAAATCGGGTCGACGGGGATATAGCCTTGCCCGTACGCGCCGAATATGACGATAATAAAGAACACCGAAAGATAAACGGCGTATCTTAAAACGGAGTTTCTTTGAACGATGAGTTCTTTTACGTCGATTTTATATTCTTTTATCGTGTCCGTAACGATAAGAATTATAACGCCTAAAATACATAACGCCAGATCGTACGCGTCGATAACGCCCGCGTTAAACCCTAGTTTGCCGGAACCGAAAAGCCCCGCGAACATTTTGCCCGCAGTCGCAAGGTCGGTTGCGCGGAAAATGATAAAGCCCAGATTTACGATTAAAAACGTCCGCGCTATTCTCAACGCGTTAAAAACTTTTTCTTTTTTGGAGTCGGGGGTAACGCCGAGTTTTACCGAAAGTTTTTTCGACAACGGGTCAAGGCACGTTCCTATCATCATAATGACGTAGTAGTATAACCCGTATACGACGTATTTAAGGCTTGCTCCGTGCCACAACCCGTTTGCAAACCAAACGAAAAACAGCGCGAACATTGACGGAATAAACGCTTCGAAGAAAGGGTTTACTTTCCCGTGCAATTTTTTTGTTAAACTCATAAAAGGTTTAGACATGGATATGGGGTAGAAAAGGTATTCCCTGAACCATGCTCCCAAAGAGATATGCCACCTGCGCCAAAACTCGTTGACGTTTTTTGAAAAGAAAGGCTGCTCGAAGTTTTTTGCGAGTTCTATTCCGAACATTTTGCTTATGCCTATCGCAACGTCGATAAGACCCGAGAACTCCGCGTAAAGTTGAAACGTAAACGCCAAAACGCCGATTGCCACGAATAACCCGTTGTAGTCCGCGTAATTTTTAAACACTTCGCTCGCTATAATCGCAAGTCGGTCGGCAATGACGATTTTTTTAAAAAATCCCCACAGCACGGTGAGTAACCCTTCCGAACAACGCCTGGTATCGTAATCGTGTCCTTCGTAAAAACTCACGCCCTGTTTGTCGTACGTGGCGAAAGGTCCTTCCAGCAGTTGCGGAAAATAAGATATGAACAAAGCGACTTTTAAAACGTTCGTTTCGGCTCTGTACTTTCCGCGTTTTACGTCGACGAGATACCCGATTGCGGAAAGGGTGTAGTAAGATATTCCCAACGGCAACCCGATTTTAAGAACGGGCAACTTTTTGGTTACTTTAAACCACGAAAGTATGCCTTCAAAAATATCCGCGAACATTCCCGAGTATTTAAGAACGGCGATAAACGCGAGATTCAGAACGATTGCCGAAGCGACTATTAAAGTTTTCTTTTTCTTGAACTTTGCTTTTAAGATTTTGCGTTGCGGTTTTTCAAGCGTTTGTTTTTGCGTTTCGAACTTATCGTCAAGTTTGTTCAGTCCGATTCCCGCAAAATATATCGAAACGATGGTAGATAGCATAAATAAAGTCAAAAGTTTGCTGTATATTGCGTAAAACAGCAAACTTGCGACCAAAAGCACGATATATCGTTTATTTTTCGGAAAGATAAAATAAACGCCGAAAACCACACTCATAAAAAGTAAAAACATTACTATGAGCATTTTGTTCATTTATCAATCCTCGTCTTCGATTTTCTCAATCAAATCCATAATCGTTTTTGCGGAATAAAAGTTTTCGGGAAGGATATGTATAGGGGTAATTTCAATATCGAACTCGTTGTTCAATTCGACTACGAGTCTTACTATATCGAAAGAAGTCAATATTCCCTTGCCTATCAAATCCGTTTCCGTTGCAAAATCTACGTCGGGTTTTAACTCGTTTAAGATTTTTAAAAGTTTTTCCATCATTGTTCTCCTTGTATTAAAGTTTTATAATTGTTCTTCAAAAACGCACGGTCGATTTTACCGTTGGCGTTATACGGCATTTCTTTCGCTTTAATCACGACGTTCGGCACCATATAATATGGCAATTTGGTTTTAAGCGATTCCGTAACGTCTTGCGTTTTAGCCTTTCCGACGTAAATCATAACGATTGAGTCTTTGCCCGAATCGTACACGCAAACGACCGTGGTTACGTTATCGACGCAACTTGCCGCCGTTTCTATTTCGCCGAGTTCTATGCGGTAGCCTAAATGCTTAATCTGAAAATCTTTTCTTCCCAGAAAAACGTATTCGCCGTACTCGTTCAACTTAACGAGATCGCCCGTCTTATACACTATTTCGGGATAATGGTCGTTTATCGGGTTTTGCACGAACGCCGCCGCGGTTTTTTCGGGGTTGTCGTAATATCCGCACCCGACGAACGGACCGCGCGCGTACAACTCGCCTATAACGCCTTGTTCGGTAACGAGTTTACCGTCGTCGTCTATAATGAACGTATCGCAGTTGTCGCAATGTTTTCCTATCGGCAAACTCTCGTCGTTGCTAAACTCACGGTCGACTTCGTAGAACACGCAAACGTCCGCCGTTTCGGTCGGTCCGAAAAGATTAGCGTATTTTACGTCGGGCAAATGCTTGCGCCAGTAATTGAGTTGTTTGTTATGCATTACTTCCCCGCAAAACATAACTCTTTTCAAAAACTTCGGTTTTTCGTAATCGAACAGTTTGACGTTCGCCACGATAGACATCGCGCTGGGCACCCAGTAAAGAGTGTTTATTTCTCTGTCGTTTAAAAACCTTACGAGTTGAATGGGGAAAGAAAAATACGATTTAGGAATAATATGGAACGTCGCGCCCGTCATAACCGTACCGAATATATCCGAAACGGACATCGAAAAATAGAAAGGCGTCTGACTTCCGAACTTCGTTTCCGGGGTTATATCGAACTTCTCGATAAACCAAGTCGTGTACGTAATTACGTTCAGGTGCGTTAAAACGGCTCCTTTCGGCGTCCCCGTCGAACCCGAAGTAAACAAGGAGTAGATAGGGTCCGTCGACACGGCGTTTTGCCTTTGCTCGGTCAGATACTTTTCATCGACTTCGCAGTCCGAACAGTCTTTCGTTTTAAAGAAAGGCGCGTCGGTCGAAATAGCGGAAAACTTTTCACTGTTCTTGTCCGAGCCTAACACTGCCACGGGTTTTATAACGTCGAATATTTTTTGAAGTCTTTTGGCAGGCGAGTCGGAATCGAGCACGACGTAATAATTCCCGCCGTACAAGACGGCGAACATACCTTTAAGCGTTTCTACGTCGCGGTTATCGAAAACGGCGACGGGTAAGTTTTTTCTCAGTCCCGTCATAACGGCGGGTTTTATTTTCGACGCGATTTTTTTACAATCGAAAACGAATTCGCCGAAAGTTACCGACTCGGCAACGTCCGAAAAAGCAATTTTTTCGGGGTAATTCAGCGCGGTTTTTTCCAAATAATCTAAAATGGTTTTCATAATACACCTTTTGTTTTCAACTTTATAAATAATGATACCATATAAGGCTCGTTTTGTCAATGACTACCGCAAATAATAGGGCGGAAAAATACTCGCAAGGGTTATTTTTTTAGATAAGGGAATTGAAATAATTTTTTAAATGTGTTACAATGTGAATACGAACTTAAAAAGGGTGGTTTATGGACAACTTCTGGATATGGCAAAACAATGAAAACAAATCGGACGAATACGTGGATTTCGCAGACTTTTTTTATACGGACAAAAAAGGAAAAATAACCGTCGAGATTTCGGTCAACGGCGATTACGTTCTGTATATCAACGGCAAAACAGTATCTTTCGGTCAATACAGAGATTATGCGAGTTACAAAGTAAAAGACACCGTAGACGTAACGGCTTACTGTAATCGCGGTAAAAACAGCGTAAAAATACTGTGTTGGCATATAGGCGTAAAATGTTCGGCTACGGCGGATTTGAGCGCGGGACTCTGGTATAGAATAACGGAAGGGCAAGAAGTCTTGTCGGCAAGCAACGAAACCACTTTGTGCAGAATAGACAAAGGGTATATCGGTTACGTATGCGAGTTTATAACTTACCAACTCGGTCTTAACTATCACTACGACGCGACGAAAGACGACGAATGGACGACGGACGACCTTTTAAACGGGTTTGAAAACGCGGTCAAGGTAGATTTCGTCGCCGATTGCGTCGACAGGCCGGTAAAGAAGTTGATTACGCTGCCGTTGTTATCAGGAAAACTCGTCGGCGAAGGAGAGTTTAAATATGCCGAAAAAGACGACAGACTTGCCGTTACGATGAGCAACGCGGAAACGGGCGAAAGCGTAAAAGATTGCGACGGCAGATATTATATTTACGACTTGGGAACGGAAGATTGCGGGTACTTGTATCTGGATTTGTCCTGCGCCGAAAATACTAAAATCGACGTTGCTTACGGCGAACGGCTGGATAACGGCAGAGTTCCCGCTGCCGTCGGGTGCAGAAACTTTACTTTCGATTACACGGCGAAAAAAGGAGAACAAACTTTCGTCGGGTATTTCAGAAGGCTGGGAGTAAGATATATTCAACTTAACGTTCACGGGGCGGCGGATATAAAGACGTGCGGAATTATTCCCGTAAGGTATCCTATGCAAAAAGTCCCGTTCGACGCGGGCAACGAGTTAAGACAAAAGATTTACGACACGGCTTGCCATACGCTCGAACTGTGTATACACGAATCTTACGAAGATTGCCCGTGGCGTGAACAATGCTCGTACAACACGGACAGCAGACTGCAAATGCTGTTTTCGTATTACGCGTTCAAAGAATACGATATGGCGAGAGCGACGATAGAATTGATGAGCCGCGGCAGAAGAGAAGACGGGTTTATGCCCTTATGTTACCCTGCGGGGGTGGATTTGCCGATACCGTCGTTCAGTCTGTCCTATTTCGAGCAGGTTTACGAATATTTGGTATATTCGGGCGACAAAGAGTTCGTTCGCGGCAAATTGCCTTTTTTACGAGAACTTGCGGAAAGGTTTATAGAAAAAGCGGACGGCGGACTTCTTGCCGATTTCAGGGGAGAGTTCTGGGACTTTTACGAGTGGAAAGAAACGCTTGACGGAGCGGATAAAACCGATAGGGGATTCGAGTCCCCGTTAAACTTGTTTTTCTCGTACGCTTTGGGGTATTATATCGACACGCTTAAATATTTTGGGGAAGACGCTCGTCGCTACGAACAAATAAGAGAGAACCTTAACGCCGCAATATACGAAACCTTTTACGACGACGAAAGGAAAGTTTTCAAAACTTTCGGCGACGACAAGTTCAACGCAAAAGCGAGCGTATTAGTCAATTCGCTTGCCGTTTTATGCGACGTCAAAGGAAGCGACGGCGACGAGATTTTAAAACTCATCAAGGAAAACAAAGACTCGGCGACTACGATCGGCACGACTTTAAGCATGAACTTGTTCAGATTCGACGCGATACTGAAACTTTCAGACGACAAAGAGTTCGTATTAAGCGAAATAGACAAGATTTATTCAAAAATGCTAAGCGAAGGCGCGACGACTTTTTGGGAAACCGAACTCGGTTACAAAGACTTTGACAACGCGGGAAGTCTGTGCCACGGTTGGAGCGCGTCGCCCGTGTACTATTATCAAAAATTATTGAAATAATTTCGTTAAACGATGGAAAATGTCGTAGCGAAATGGTATAATGATTTTATAACAAAAATAAGGAGCGATAATATGGAAAGATTTATGGCTGAAAAGCCCGTAATAGGTATAAGACCTATCGTAGACGGAAGACAAGGACCTATGCAATTAAGGGAAAGTTTGGAACTGCAAGTTACCGCAATGGCTAACGCCGCGAAAAAACTTTTTGAAGATAATTTGAGATACAGCGACGGCACGCCCGTCAAGGTGGTAATCGCAAACCACAGTATAGGCAGAGTTCCCGAATCCTGCGCTTGCGCGGATCAGTTTAAAAAAGAAAACGTCGCGATAACGCTTTCCGTTACGCCTTGCTGGTGCTACGGAGCGGAAACGATGGATATGGATCCCATGACGATAAAAGCGGTTTGGGGATTTAACGGTACGGAAAGACCGGGCGCCGTATATCTTGCGTCGGTACTTGCCACGCACGCGCAAAAAGGATTGCCCGCATTCGGTATCTACGGACACGAAGTGCAGGACAGGGACGACGTAACCGAGATTCCCGACGACGTAAAAGAAAAGTTGTTGAGATTCGGCAGAGCGTCGCTTGCCGTCGCTCAGATGCGCGGCAGAAGTTACCTGCAAATCGGCTCGATGTGTATGGGTATAGGCGGCTCGATTATTTCTCACGAGTTTATAGAAGAATATTTGGGTATGAGAGTAGAATCCGTTGACGAAGTAGAGATTCTTCGTCGTATGGAAGAAGGCATATATAATAAAGAAGACTACGAAACCGCGCTTAGATGGACTAAGGAACATTGTAAAGAAGGCAGAGACGATAACCCCGAGTACGTTGATTTTATGGGCAAGAAAACCAAAATCAGGTTCACGGACGAAGAAAAGGAAAAACAGTGGGAGTTCACTATCAAGATGTACTGCATAATCAAAGATTTGATTCAGGGCAGCGACAGACTCCCCAAAGAGTTCAACGAAGAAAGTCTGGGACATAACGCGATAGCGGCGGGATTCCAAGGTCAACGTCAATGGACGGACCACTGGCCGAACTGCGATTATCCCGAAGCGATTTTGAACTCGTCGTTCGATTTCACGGGCAAGAAAGAACCTATGGTGTTCGCAACGGAAAACGACGTGTTGAACGGCATTTCGATGCTGTTTATGAAACTCTTGACGAACAGAGCGCAAATATTCGCCGACGTAAGAACTTACTGGTCTAACGAAGCGACGAAGAGAGTTACGGGCTACGACCTTGAAGGCAAGGCGAAAGAGAACGGCGGTATAATACACCTGCTCAACTCGGGCGCGGCTTGTCTTGACGCTTGCGGGGAATGTACCGACGAAAACGGCAACGCTACCATGAAAGAATGGTGGAACGTAACGGACGAAGATATAAAGAAGATGACGGACGCAACCGTTTGGTGCGAAGCGGGATTCGATAATTTCCGCGGCGGCGGATTCAGTTCCCATTTCACTACGAGAGCGGAAATGCCCGCTACGATGATAAGACTTAATTTGGTTAAAGGTCTGGGGCCCGTACTCCAAATTGCGGAAGGCTGGACGGTTAAACTGCCCGACGACGTAAGCGACAAACTTATGGAAAGAACTAACCCGACGTGGCCTTGTACGTGGTTTACTCCGCGTTGCAACGGCAAAGGGGCGTTCAAATCGGCTTACGACGTAATGAATAACTGGGGCGCGAATCACGGCGCGATTTCCTACGGACACGTCGGCGCGGATTTGATAACGCTTTGTTCGATATTGAGAATACCCGTATCTATGCACAACGTAGACGAAGACAAGATTTTCCGTCCCAACTCTTTCAATTTGTTCGGCATGGACAAGGAAGGACAGGATTATCGCGCTTGCGCGGCTTACGGACCTATGTACAAAAACGTAAGATGATACGTAAACAAAAAAAGGACTTCTTTACGGAAGTCCTTTTTGCGTACAACGAATATTTCGATTATGGTTCGCGGTTTTAACCGTTAAGGTCTGATAAGCCGCAATCCGGCGAAACGGCAAATAAAATCAAGGGCTGTAAAGCCCTTGATTTTATTATTCCTGAACGGCGTCGTCCCGATTGTCGTCTAACGTGTCGAGCGTGAATTCGGGGTCGAGGTCGGAAGGTTCTTGTTTAACTTCCGCATTTTCGCCTTTTAACATAACCAGGTTAACCACAGCCCCGACGAATGCCGGATACAGTAAGAAAGCAACTGCTAAATCGAACAAGCCTAACAATGAAATCGAAGAGAAAACGATTATAGCGAGCAAAACGCAAGGCGTCGCTATACCGAACAACTTTTTCGGTCCTTTATCGAAAAGCATCAAAAAGCCCATAAGCATTAAAGACGGGGTGAATAAAGCCAAATGCAAACAACCGAAAATGATAAACGCTACGCTTTTCATACCTACGGAAAGGTAAGAAATAAAGTTAATAAGTCCTACCAAAAACGCAACCGCGCCGTATACCGCCACTAAAAGCCATATCGTTTTGGATAAATCTAATTTTTTCATAATAATCTCCTTATTTTTTGTTAATTATATAACAGATATGCCTATAAGTCAAGACTTATTCCGATTTTTTTGTACAATTTGAGCCAAAAAGTAATGATTTTTACCGTAAAAACGAGTTTTTTATGAGCATTATTCGGGATAACGTCGCGAAAAATCTTGCGCGACGGGGACTCGTTCTTGCATTTTCCAAAGCGTAAAACAAAACACGACAGTGGCTTTGTAAAATGCTTCGGTCACCGCTAAAAACTTGCCGCAGGCAACTTTTTCCGCCCTGACGGGCGTCGCGACAGTTCGACTCCCCGCAACGAGAAACTGTAACGCAAAAAAAGAACAAACCGTTTTGGTTTGCTCTTTTTTGTGGTAGCCCCACGGGGACTCGTTCTTGCATTTTCCAAAGCGTAAAACAAAACACGACCATGGCTTTGTAAAATGCTTCGGTCACCGCTAAAAACTTGCCACAGGCAACTTTTTCCGCCCTTGACGGGCGTCGCGACAGTTCGACTCCCCGCAAGAAGTTTGCAACAAATAAAACACGACAGTAAAATATACTGCCGTGTTTTATCGTGGTAGCCCCACGGGGACTCGAACCCCGGATTTCGCCGTGAGAGGGCGACGTCTTAACCGCTTGACCATGAGGCCGTGTATTCTTTTTTCGCGTTTCGCCTAGTTATTTTATCATATTTCCGATTGTTTGGCAAGAAAATTAACTAATTTTTATATAACTATTGACAAAAATGTAAAAATCTTTTAAAATCGAATTATGTTTATTTTAGACGTGTTGGGAAAATACGGTCCTTATCCCAAAGGAAACTCGGCAACGAGTTCGTATTTGATAAAAACGGACGACGCGGCGTTTACGCTGGATTTCGGCGCGGGGGCGTTTTCCAAACTTGCTCTCAGACTTCAACCGAAAGACTTGTCGTTTATGATATTGACGCATACGCACAGCGACCATACGAGCGATATGGGAGTGATGGGGTATTACCTTCAAAGAAAGAACGTAAAAATGACCGTCTATATGCCGAAACCCGACAGGGAAGCGGACGCGTTGAGATTCGCATCGTACGGCAACTGCGAATTCGTCTGGATTGACGAAACCACGACGATAAGAAAAGGCGGGTTGAAGATAACTTTCGTTAAGTTGCGACACCCCGTAACGAATTACGGCGTACGCGTCGAGTATAACGGCAAAGTTTTTGTTTACACGGGCGACACGAACACTTGCGACAATTTGTCCGTTTTGCTTAAAAACGCCGACTACGCGCTTATGGACGCTTGTTTTTTGCATAAAGACTGGGGAGAACAAAAGCCGCATTTAAGCGCGATGCTTTGCGCTAGGGCGTGCGAAAAATCGAACGTCAGACTGTTGATGACTCATATTGACGCCGACTACGACGAAAACGATTTGGTTAAGGAAGCCAAGGCGTATCACGACGACTGTCTCGTCGTCGAAGAAGGCAAGGAATACGATTTGGAATAAAGAGTTTTTTACTTATGAGAAAGATAAACGTAAGACCTTTGTTAATAATATTTTTGTTTGCAATTGCGGGGGTATTGTCGGCGCAATATGCGTCGGTGTACGGCAAAACGGTTTTATATATAAGCGCAGCGGTAGGGATAAGTGCCTTTACCGCTTATTTTTTATTTAATTTGAAGAAGAAAGAAAAACTTTTCGCGTGTCTTGCGCTTTTAGCGGTGTGTTTCGCGGCGTTTTTTCTTTTCGCCGAATATTACGACGGTAAAGTGAAAAGATACTCTTCCGGTAAAGAATACAATGAAACCGTTTCGGTATCGGGGCGTGTGAACTCGGTGATTCCGTACGAAACATACGGCGTGTACGTTCTGGACAACGTTAGAGTAAACGGCTCCAAGATAGACGGCAAAGTTCGGCTGACGGTAAAAACCGCTTTTCCCGAATACGACGCGGGCGAAAGATTGTCTTTCGACGGCAAACTCGAAAAGTACGAAAAATATATGTACGGAAGACTGTCGGCGGGGCGTATTTTAAACAACGTAAAATATCGCGTAACCGTAGACAGCACGGACGTTACGGTCGACAAAAACAAAAAACTCAATCTGTTTGAAAAGGTAAGATATTCGATATACGACACGCTTAAAAACAATATGAACGGAGAAACGTTTCCCGTCGCTTACGCGATGATAGTCGGGGACGACGCCTTTCTCGACGCGTCTACGAGTTCGGCGTTCAGATATTCGGGAATAGCGCATATATTCGCCGTGTCGGGACTTCATATAGGACTTGTCGCGTCGTTTTTGGGGTTTGTTTTCCGTAAGATTCGCGCGCACGAGTATATTTCAACGCCGATAATAATCGCCGCGTTGATTTTCTATGCGGGCGTTTGCGGTTTTTCTCCGTCTTCGGTACGCGCCCTCGTAATGTGCGCGACGGGGCTTGTTCTGGACGCTTTCGGGGAAAGAATGGACTTTTTAAACAACGTAACGATTGCGGCTTTGATAATACTGTCGATAAATTCCGTGTACCTGTTCGGCGCGAGTTTCGTACTGTCGTTTGCGTGCGTGTACGCTATCGCGGTAATTTACAGTCCGCTGAAATACGCCTTGTATAAGAAATTGAAAATGAAGAAAAAGAAAGCGAACGCGCTGGCGGTGTCCGTTGCGGCTTTCGTCGGAACGACTCCCGTTATGCTTTACTTCTTTAAAGGCGCAACCCTTATTTCGGTGTTGACCAACCTGATATTTTTGCCCGTAATGTCAACCGTTTACGTCTTTACTTTCGCAATGACTTTGCTTTCTCGGATAACAACGCTCGGTAACGTGTGTCTGTATTTGCCCGATTTGGCTTTGCTCGGCGTAACTCGTTTTTTGCGCGCGTTGGATTTTTCGGGATTTATGGTATACGCGATAGAGTTCGGCGTGTTCGTCGCGCTGTATTATGCGGTTTTCACGCTGTACTCGGGGTTTGTCAACGTTTCCGAAGGAACGGTCAGACGAATAGCGGGCGCCTTGATTATATGCCTTACGATAGGTGTCGCCACCTTAAACGTCGCCAACTACGTTTCCGTTTCCGTAACGGTACGAGCGAATTACGACGACGGTTGCATTGCCGTCGTAAACAGCGAAGACGGTTGTCTTGCGGTAATGACTTCAAGGTATAACGAGTCGTACAAAACCGCGATAACCGCAAGGGCTGTCGAATCGGGCGCAAAAGACGTTGATTGCTTTATCGCCGTCGGGTATACGCCGACAAAAAGCGAGATAACCGAAATAAAAAAGCAACTCAAATGCAAAAAGGTTTACGCGACGCTGACTTACGATAATTTCGATAAACTAAACGACGATACGATAGGCGAAAAACAAACGACGATATTCGGATTTTCGGTTAAAACGGCGGGCGAAAAAGGGGACAACGTCATAATCGAAAAGAATGGCAGCGTCGTGGCTGTTTGCGGCAGTTTAGCCGAGTTTACAACCTTTAATTTACAAACCGACGATATAGATTTACTCGTGTGTTCGCGCGACGCGGATCTTTTCGATAAAGCGAACGAACCGCAACTAACGGTTACTTGCGGGAACGATACGGCGTATTCGTCGGCGAAAAGGAACGGCGAACTTAAATATTTTCTTAAAAACGGAGCCGTACGCAACGTTTATAAGTTGCAAAACTGCGGGTAAATGTGATATAATATACAAATAACGATTATCGCAATCGCGCGTAGATCAGACAAGGCGGAATAAAATGAAGTTCAGCGAGTTTAAACAAAGTTTAAAAAACGGCGTATCGCCCATATATCTGACCGTCGGGCAGGACGCTTTTTTTAAAGACGAGATTGCAAGCGTTTTGACGCAACTCGTCGACTGTCCGGACTTTGATTCGATAAAACTCGACGGAGCGAACGTAAGGGGCGACTATAACTCTTTTTTGTCAAATCTTTACAGTTATCCGATGATGAGCAAATACAGGCTCGTTATCGTAGACGACTTTTATCCGTCGCCCGGCGAGTTTGAAAACAAATTGTCGAAGTATTTCAAAGAACCGCAGGACACTACGATACTGTTGATAAGAAACGGAGATAAATGCGACCAACTTGCCGCAGACGGCGTTTGCGTAATCGACCTTACGGCAAAAGACAAAGACTCGGTAAGGGAACGGATACGGAGCGAAATAGAAAGTCGGGGCAAAAAAATAAACTTCGGCGCGGCGGAAAAAATAGCGGTATATTCCCTTTACGACATGGCGAAAGTAATGCTCGAAATACAAAAACTTCTCGATTATTGTTACGATAAAGACGAAATTACGGAAGCGGACGTCGATAACGCGGTAACGGTAGACAACGAGTTCGCGATATACGAGATGACGCAGGCGTTAGGGAAACGCAACACGAAACTCGCGCTTTGCATAATAGAAGATTTGCTTGCAAAAAACGAAAGCCCGCAAAGACTTTTCGTATCGATATACAACGCGTACAGAAGAATGTTCTTTTGCGCAATATCGCCAAAAAGCGACGAAGAACTTGCAAAAGATTTCGGCGTAAAACCGTACGCCGTAAAAAAGACGAGAGAAACGGCAAGGGCTTACAAAAAGAAGGAATTGAAAGAGATATTAGAAAAAATGGCGGAAAGCGATTACAAGTTTAAATCGGGATACGCCAACGCGTACGGCGCGTTTATAAACACGGTGTATTCCGTGCTGAACGGAAGTGGAGTTTAATATGAACGTATTCAAAGATTTCGGAAATAATTTCGTAAAGATGATAAACAGCGTAACGGCGTCGCCCGTAAATATCATATCTTCGTTGGTACTGATATTTTTTATAGCGGCGGTGTACTTTTTCATATTGAAGATTTTAAAATCCGCCGAAGCGAAACTGCTGATAGGCGTATTCGTTACGCTTATGGTGTTGGGCGCGGCGGCGGTATTGTTCGACGGTATCGACAAGAGTCAGTACTACTTTTTGAGCATACCCGTCGGTTTTATACTTTTCGTATCCGTCGTGTACTCGGCGGAAATAAGAAGATTCGTATGGACGAAAACTTTCCAGCCGAAAAAGCATAAAATGACAAAGCAGAACGCTTATTATAACGGGGACGCGATAAAAGGCTACGTCAACGAAATAATCAAATCCTTGCAGGATATGTCGAAAAACGACGTGGGCGCGCTGATAGTGTTGTCTAACGGCAACATTCCCGCCGAAGTAACGGACAGCGGTTCGCCCGTAAACGCGACGATATCGTCCGCTTTAATCGAAAGTTTGTTTTTCCCGGGATCGCCCCTGCACGACGGCGCGGTTATAATCAACGGGTTAAAGATAGAAAGGGCGGGGTGCTTTTTACCGCTTACGCAAAGCCAGAACATTCCGAAAGAGTTAGGCACAAGACACAGAGCCGCTTTGGGAATAAGCGAAGCGACTAACCTTACGGTGTTCGTCGTATCCGAAGAAACGGGAATCATTTCAATCGTCAAAGACGGCAAGATTTTAAGATACGCGGACGCGGAGATGTTAAGAAGAGAACTCAACACTTATTACGAAGAAGTATTAGGGGGAGTAGGTAAATGAAAAGAAACGATAATAAAAACGAATCGTGGTGGAAGAAACTCGGCAGATTTTTAATCAGCGACATACCGCTGAAACTAATCGCGTTTGCTTTGGCGTTTTTGACTTTTATGATGATAAGTATATGATATGACGGCTTTTAAAGTTTATAAGTTCGGCGGTTCGTCCGTTTCTACAAAAGAAACTTTAAAAAAAGTCGTTGATATCCTCAAAAAAGACGCGCAAAGAAAAATAATCGTCGTTTCCGCTGTCGGCAAATCGCATAAAAACGACGCGAAAGTTACGGATTTACTCGTAGATTTTTACAACTCGAAAACGGGGTTCGACAAAATCGAAAAGAAGTTTTTCGAACTGAAAGACGACGATTTTACCAAAAGATTATTAACAGAAACAAAAAAAGATTTAGCCCAAAACTTTTACTACGACAACGTCTTGTCCAAAGGCGAGTATATAACGGCAAGGATTCTTGCCGAAGAGTTTGGCTGTTTATTCGTCGATTCGAAAGAGTTGTTCCTTTTCAATGCTTTCGGCGACCTGAAAAAGAAAGAAACTTACAAAAGAATAAAAACTCTTGAAAACGTTTCCCGAAACGTCGTCGTACCCGGTTTTTACGGCATAGACGAGCAAGGCAAAATAAGGTTGTTTTCAAGGGGCGGCGGCGACGTAACGGGCGGTGTAATCGCGGACGCGTTGAACGCCGAAAAATATTTGAATTATACGGACGTTTCGGGGATACTTTCGGCAAATCCAGAAATAGTAAACCGTCCCGAAACGATAAAAGAAATATCTTACGACGCGTTAAAAACGCTTGCAAGGCTCGGCGTTTGCGCGATACATACGGACGTTTTCAAGTATTTGAAAAACGCAGAGTTGGAAATACGGAACACTTTCGAGCCGAACGGAAAATACACGAGAGTCGTTAAGGACACGCGTGAAAAATCCGTGCTGATAACGGGCGGGGAAAACGTCGTAGAGATAGATATAAGTTGCGACGGCGACGAGCAGGACGTTCTGTCGCGGGCAACCGCCGTGCTTTTTAGCGGGGGCGCGGAAACTCTGAACGCCGACTGTATGCCGTACCTTGTGCAACTTACCGTCGGGAACGCGGACGAAGAGATTTATAGCGAGATTGCCGAAACGTTTTCTTCGGGCTCGGTAAAGATAAAAAAGAAAATAAAACTTTTGCATATCGCTTTTATGAACGAAATGGTCGAAAGCGGCAAAGTTTTTGATATACTGCAACAAGAAAGAATCAGCCCCGTTTGTTCGTATTCGTCGAAAAACGTTTTGACGATAGCGACGAAAGAAAAAGACTACGAACGGGCGGTCAAAAAGATATACGATTCTTTTTTCGGGATGAAACATGGGTGATTTATTAAAGAAAAAGTTCATATACGTAGCAAGTTTTATCGTAATGGCTGTCGTTATAGAGTTTTTAGGATTCAATTTTATGGGATTAGGGGTCTTTCCGAAATATTTTTGGATGGACATTTTCATCATAGTATTGATTGCTTCGGTAATATTTATAATACCGTCCTTTATAGCGCAGAGCATAGCGATAATGACGGTGTTGCTTCTTCAATCTTTGATAACGGCGGTAAATCACTCTTTATACGTCTTTCAGGGGAAAACCATATTCGGCTTTGAAATGCTTTATTACGCGGGCGCGGCGGGCGCGGCGTTTGAAATCGATTTTATAAGCATTCCGTTTATTTTGACGATGGTCGTTTGCGTGCTTGCCGAAGCGGTATTTTTGTTTTCGCTCAGACGGTACAGAGTAAAACAAGATTTTAAGAGCGCGACCGTGTTTACTATTTTGCTCGTTTTCGCTTTTACCGCGTTCGTTTCGACTTTCGGTTACAGCATGTCGGTAAAAAAATTGCAGACGGTAAACAACAAAGACATAACGTACAGACTCAAAGACGAAAAGTATTTGTATAAGAACGTCATTCAAAAAGAAAAAGCGTTAAAAAAGTTCGGAACGTACGTCTTTTATTTCAGACAAATAGCAAACGTTTTGAACAACGACATGAACAAAAATAAAAACCTTATCGAGGTCAATCAATATTTCAGCGACAACACGGTAAACCGTTTTGCCAAACCTACCGCTTACGCGGGGGCGATTAAAGGCAACAACGTCATTACGATAATGGCGGAAACGGGCGAAAATTACGTTGTCGACGAAAAACTCACGCCGAATCTTTGGGCGTTGAAACAGCAGGGTTGTTTCGCGTCTAACTATTATTCCAAAGACAAAACAAACCACTCGGAAGCGTTGGCAATGCTCGGCAGTTATCCGCTCGACTGTAACGTGCTTGAAAATCTGAGACAAGGCGTTAAAGAGAATAAAGACTTTTATCCGTTCTCTTTACCGTCCGTACTTAAACGAAGCGGGTATAACACGCAGTATCTGCATTCTAACGACGGCGAGTTTTATCAACGCGCGGACTCTATTCGCGGTTACGGGTTCGAGAACGCGTATTTCAGAGGAGATATGCATTTGCGCGACGGAGTAAAAAACGGGTTTTACGATCTTGACCTTGACAGTAAACTTTTCCAGACTAATTTGGAAAGGATTTGCAATACGTCGGACGGCAAACCGTTCTATTCCTTTATAACGACGCTTATAATGCACGGCGACTACGAAGATTTAATCACTTACGGAGATTACGCCGAGTACGAACGCGACGGCACGCCTATAAGCGAAGCGGAAAGAAACAGAAGACAATCCAACTATATGGTTAAAACTCTGGGCGAATATTACTTGAAGATTAACGATTTTTCGGACACGATGAAAAACGATTACGGCATTTCGTTTGAAAGTTTAACGGAAAGGTACGGCGAAGAAAAAGCGCTCGAATGGTATTATCGCTACAAACGTTTTCAGGCGGGAGCGATGGATTTGGATAAAGGCGTAGGGTATTTGCTCGAATATCTTGACGATAACGGACTTCTCGATACTACGACTATACTCGTTTACGGCGACCATAACGCATATTATCACGACCAGCAATACGCGTTCAAAACGCATAAGAACGCGGACGGAACGAGAAAGAACATCAACGTAGGCGAAACGTGGTACACGGATTTGTATAACGTATATTACGCTCTTTACGACGGCAGCGCGGAACTTACGTACGTAAAACCGAACGGCGAAAAGGCAACGCATACGCCGAAAGGGAACTCTAAACTTTCAAGCGTCAACGTCGAAAGATTTGCCTGCACGTTCGACACGGTGCCTACTCTTTTGGATTTGCTCGGATTCGAGTACGATACGAGGCTTTATCACGGATCGTCGATTTTTTCGGGCGACGACGTACCCGAAACCGCGTTTATTTCAAGAGAAAACGGGTATTTGACGAAAGGTGTTTATACGGTTTACGACGACTTGTTTTACGTCGACGGCGAACCGTACATATATTCAAAAACCAACGTTTATAAATGTAAAAACACCGCAACGCTTGCAAAGGGCGAACCTGCGAGCGAAGAAGTAAAACAAAGAGTGCTGACGTTTAACGAGAGTATCGTAAGATACCTTGAAAAACAAGAAAAACTCGAACTTGTATATATGACTAATTACTTTGCTAAACCCGACAAGTTCGACAGCGCGGACATAAGACTATACATACGACAATCTTAAATTGACGGCTGATGTTTTTAGCATCGGCCGTAGACGTTTTAAAGGGGAATTATATGGAATACGTAATTTTGGCAATTGCCGCTCTTTCGCTGCTTATCGGAGTGATAGTTTTGTGCGTAACGGTAAAACTTAAAAAAGGTAATAAGGGCGTTTCCGACGACGTCGAAACGTATCTTTTAGGTATAGCCGAACGGCTTAAAGAGATAGGAGACGGCGTCAAGAAAAGCGAATACAACGCCGAGCAAACCGCAAGGTATACGCTTGAAAGAATCGCCGACGCGCTTTCGCAGACAAAACGAGCGAGCGACGAACAAAATCTTATAGTCAAAGAGTTTTTGATATCGCTTAAAGGGGACATTGACAAACGCCTTAACGAAATGACTACGGAAAACGCGAGAAAACTCGAAGAAATCAACAAGACGGTCGACGAAAACCTCAGCAAGAGTTTGCAGGACAGGTTGCAAGTCGCTTTCGGATCGCTTAACGACAGGTTGGACAGCGTTCAGAAAAACTTCGTGGAAGTACAAAAACTTTCTAACGAAGTCGTAAAATTAAACGGCGTTTTCTCTAACGTCAAGACAAGGGGCGTGTTCGGAGAAGTAACTCTGGAAAATATCATAACCGAGATACTTACGCCGGAAGAATACTACAAACAAAAGCAAATCAAACAAAAAGACATAGTCGATTTCGCCGTAAGAATGCCGGGCGGGGGCGGAACGGAACTACTTCTTCCGCTTGACGCCAAGTTCCCGCTGGCGGACTACGAAAGGCTGACCGAAGCGTTCGATTCAAGGGACAAAGAACAAGTCGACAGCGCGAGAAAAGCGCTTTTAACCGCCGTTAAAACGCAAGCGAAGAGCATAAGGGACAAGTATATCGATCCGCCGCTGACTACGGATTTTGCCGTAATGTTTTTGGCAACGGAAGGGCTTTTCGCCGAAGTTGCCAGAGAAGTCGGGTTTATCGAAAAACTGCGCAGGGAATATAAAGTCATTCCGTGCGGGCCTACTACCGTTTCCGCTTTGCTCAATAGTTTAATGGTAGGTTTTACGACGCTTAAAATACAAAAAAAGAGCAGCGAAATAGTCGCGTTGATGAAAGGATTCGGCAAAGATTTTGAAAAACTTCTCGACCTTATCGCAAAGATACGAAAAAGCAGCGAAACTATTTCGGGAACGCTCGAAGAAATAGATAAGAGAAACAGCATAATTCAAAAAGGGTTAAAGAAATTAGAGTTGAGCGCGGAAGAAACGGAAGAGTTGCCGCCCGATTTGTTTGACGCGACGTAACGAAATTAAGTCGCATCGGCAAATCTCGGTCGGGGTGCGCTAAAACAATTGATTTTTTTTGAAAAATATGGTATAATAACCGAATATTTAATTGCGGAGAATAATATGGAAGATAAAAAGACGCTGTTCAGCGCGGTACAACCGAGCGGAAAACTCACCATAGGCAACTATTTAGGCGCGCTCAGGAACTTTAAATTATTGCAAGACGACTATAATTGTATTTTTTCTCTTGCGGATTTGCATACGCTTACCGTAAGACAGGAACCCTCGTCGCTTCGCGCGAATACGTTGGAACTTTTGGCGACTTATCTTGCTTGCGGGCTCGATCCCGAAAAATCTGTGATTTTTTGTCAATCGCACGTTCCCGCGCACGCGGAACTCACGTGGATACTCAACACGTTTTGTTACCCGGGCGAACTTTCCCGCATGACGCAGTATAAAGACAAGAGCAGAAAACACGCCGACAACGTCAATATGGGGCTTATGGATTATCCCGTTTTGATGGCGAGCGATATTTTGCTTTACGGTACGGACGTCGTTCCTATCGGAGCGGACCAGAAACAACACCTTGAACTCACCAGAGATTTGGCGATTCGTTTCAACGGCATATACGGAGACGTGTTCCATATTCCCGAAGGGTACATTCCCAAAACGGGATTCAGAATAATGAGTTTGCAGGATCCGTCCAAAAAGATGAGCAAGTCCGACGAGAACTTAAACGCGTTCGTTTCTATGGACGACGACAGAGATACGATTATAAGAAAGTTTAAACGCGCGGTAACGGACAGCGATAACAAAATCGTTTGCGGCGAAGACAAACCGGGTATAACAAACTTGCTTACTATTTATTCGCTGTTTGCCGATTGCTCGGTAAAAGACGCCGAAAAAGAGTTTGAAGGATTCGGTTACGGCGACTTTAAGTTGAGAGTGGGCGAAGCGGTTGCGGACGTCATCGAGCCGATAAGAAACGAGAAAAACAGACTTTTGAGCGACAAGGCGTATTTGAACGAAGTTTTGCTTAACGGCGCGGAAAAAGCGTTTAAACTTTCGAGAAAGACGCTTTCAAAGGTTTATAAGAAAGTCGGTTTGTTACCGTTAGAGAGAAAATAATGTTCGGGTATATAAGAACGGATATTCCAAATCTTTACATGAAAGACAACGCCCTTTACAAAAGTTTGTATTGCGGCACGTGTAAAGCGATAAAAAAATCTTCGGGCAAAAGGGCGAGATTCGCGCTCTCGTACGACGTCGTGTTGTTTTCCGCATTGTACCATAACGTAACGGGTACGGACGTGAAAATAACGAAACAGCATTGCGTAATTCACCCGTTCAGAAAAAGACCTATGACGGAAATAACCCCGCTCGATATACGAATAGGCAGTTTTAACACGTTGCTTGCTTATTACAAATTGAAAGACAGCGTAAACGACGAAGGGAAAGCAAAGTTTTCGGCGTGGTACTTTAAAAAGGCTTATAAAAAAGCGAAAAAGCAAGAACCCGAACTCGACGCGATAATAAGCGAAGAGTTGGCGGCTTTAAACTGTATCGAAAAGAAAAAGACGCCTTCCGTGGATATGGCGGCTGATCCGTTTTCAAACCTTGTAAAACGATGCTCGAAAGTTTTGGTCGAAGACTTTTATACAGAAAGTTTCGGCGAACTCAATTATCTGATAGGTAAATGGATTTATCTTATCGACGCGTTCGACGATTACGATAAAGACGTGAAAAAGGGAAATTATAACCCGTTTTACTACGAGTACGGCTGTAAATCGGGTAAAGAGTTGGTAAAGGAAAACGGCGAAGAAATACGGTTTATCTTCGATTGCGTGCTGGGCGGGATCAAGGAAAACGCGGAAAAAACAAACTATAAGTTTAACGCCGATTTGGTGAAGAACATATTACTTTTAGGATTACCTAAAACGACGAACGAAATATTCGGTCGTTACGAAAAACAATAAAGGGGTCAGTATGGACGAAAACAAAGCAAACTTATATTCTGAAATAGAAAATCTGATAAAGTCGGGCGACTATACGAAAGCGCAGGCTATTCTTGACGATTTTGACGAAAGAGACGCCGAATGGCACTACGTTCAGGCAATGCTTTATCATAGAAAAAACTGGATGAACGAATGTCAGAAACAGTTGGAAATAGCGAAAAGCATGAATCCCGACGAACCTAAATATTCAAGCGCGTACGAAAAGTTGATGGCTAATAAAGGCAAACAACAAACGGGCAACAGCGCGAATAACGCAAACAACAATGCAAACAATAACGCGAATAATTACTCGAATAATTATTCTGCCAATCAAGGGTTTCAAGGCATGGACGACGGGCCGCAAATGGGTAGCGACGGTTGTAACGACGCTTGTACTTGTTGTCAGGCGGCTATCTGCGCGGATTGTTTGACTAACTGTTTGTGCGGGGGTTGTAGATAAATGAAAAGTAAAGATATAGCGTTGTCCGCTATATCCGCCGCTTTCGTCGCAATCGCGTTAACGTTAGGATCGTATTTTGAAGCAATCGACGTGTTTATGCTTGCGGTATCGACGGTGGTGTTAATGTTACCGCTGTACAGAAAATCGTATTTAGGAAGTTTCCTTGCGTATTTGGTCGGCGGAGCGTTGGCTTTTTTATTGAGCGGCATGGTAATACAAAAGTTTATTTACATGGCGTATTTTACTTTTGCGGGGGCGTACCCCGTAGTCAACGCGTTGTTTAAAAAAATTAAATTAAACGTTTGGGTAGGCGAAATAATAAAATGTCTGTGGTGCATAGGCGCGTTTTATTTCGTGTACTGGATATGCGTCTACGTTTTCGGTATAGATCCGGGATATTTGTGGGGAATAAACAAAACGAATATTTGGTATATACTCGTAGCGTTTGCGATTGTTTTTTACGTTATATTCAATTATTGCGTGAATATGATGCAGGCGTTTATCGACAAATATCTTACGCGTATTATCAAATGAGGAATGTATGGTAGAAAAAAACGAAGAGTATGTGGGCGTCGTTGAGAGCATAGGCTCCAACGGCGAAGGCATAGTCAAAAAAGAAGGTCAGGTAATTTTCGTACCGGGAACGTTGGTCGGGGAAAAAATTAAATATAAAGTTTTGAAGACTGAAAAAAAGTTTGCTTTTGCAAAAGTTTTTGAAGTATGTTCGCCTGCGGAAGAACGCGTGCGTCCCAAATGCCACGCTTTCGGTAAATGCGGCGGTTGTCAGTTGCAACACTTGATTTATAGAGAACAACTCAAAATAAAAGCGAAAACGGTAAGCGATTGTTTTAGCAAAACGGCGTTTATTTCTATAAAACCGATAGCCGTATCGAGCGGTGAAAATAAGTATCATTACAGAAACAAATTGCAGATTCCTATCGCGGAAACGCAAAAAGGCACCAAAATAGGCTTTTTTGCGGTAAACTCGCATAAAATCGTTCCCGTAGACGATTGTCCCATAAACAAAGAATGGGCGGGGGCGATAATAGGAACGGTTAAAGACTACATAGAAAAGTTTAACGTCAAAGGGTACAGCGAATATACGCGCAGCGGTCTTTTACGGCATTTGGTCGTACGGGAAATCGACGCGAAGTTCGTGATAACGCTGGTCGCTACAAGCAAAAATATTCCGCATATAGATTATTTGGTCGAAAGTTTAAAAAAGGTATGCAGGGATATGTCGCTGTTTATAAACGTCAACGACACGAACACGAACGTAGTGTTCGGCAAAGAGTTTATTTGCGTTTACGGTCCCGAAAAAATGAAAGGAACGTATAGCGGTTTGAAGTTCGAGTTCGGTCCCGAAAGTTTCTTTCAGGTCAACGACGCGGTTTGCAAAAAGTTATACGATAAAGTTACGGAACTTGCTAATTCGGACGGCGAAAGAGTCGTTATAGACGCGTACAGCGGAGCGGGAATAATGACCGCGATGCTTGCGAAAAAGAGCAAGAAAGCGATAGGAATAGAATGCGTTAAAGAAGCGGTCGACTGCGCCGACAGACTTAAAGAGTTGAATTCGTTAGACGGCGTAATGGAAAACGTCAACGCCGATTGCGAACGCGTTTTGCCGGAGTTGATAAACGAGTTAAAATCGCAAGGCGAAAAAATAACGCTTGTTGTCGATCCGCCGAGAAAGGGGCTTGACAAGAGCGTAATCGACGTGATACTTAAAAGCGGAATAGAGAATATAGTATACGTATCGTGCAACCCCGCAACGCTTGCGAGAGACGTGGGATTGCTTACGGGAACTCTTAAAACGGACGAAAACGGCGAAATAAAGAAAAACGCCGAATACTTTGAAGAATGTGAGAAAGAAGGGTTGCTTGACGGAACGCTTTTGCCGTTTTATAACGGAAAAGAGTATATCGGCGAGAAATACGACGACGCAACCGACACTCCCACGTACAAAAAAGCGATTAAAGACGGAAGATACGCGATAACCTATTTACATTGTTACGACATGTTCCCCATGACCAAGCACGTCGAAACCGTCGTTTTACTCACTAAACCCGCCCCCTGAAAAAAGCGAGTGTCGACAGTCGGAAAGAGAGTATAGTAAAAACTTTTTAAGAATTAAATTACCAAGAAAGAAAGCGTTCGGCAGTTTGCCGAACGCTTTTGGCATTTTAGAACGTTACGGCGCATAGAATAGGTGTAGGACAAGCAAATAATCAAAAAAAGGAAGGCGGTACGACAAAATGCGTCATAATAAAACAATCAAAGATAAATCTTTTAAAAGAAACGGTGTTAAAATGGTACTTGTACGCAACCTGAAACGTATACTCGTCGCATTTTCGATATGCGCCGCGATAATAACCTTGTCGGGCGTATTGACGTTATACAAAGATTCGGCAATACTCGTAAAGGGAAGTCCGAGAAAAATACCCGTTTACAGCGTTAAAACGGACGAAAAAAAGATAGCCATTTCATTCGATTGCGCGTGGGGCGTCGATTACACGGACAAACTTCTCGACGTTATGGAAAAAGAAAACGTCAAATGCACTTTTTTTATGGTAGAGTTCTGGACGACGAAGTATGCGGAATACGTCAAAAAGATAGACGAAAAAGGACACGAGATAGGTACTCATTCGGCTACTCACCCGCACATGAACGGGCTGGGAACGGCGGAGATAGAAAAAGAACTAGCCACTTCCAAACAAGCAATTCGCAACGTTACGGGTAAGGACGTAACGCTGTTCAGACCGCCTTTCGGAGAATACAGCGACAAAGTAATCGAAGCGGCGACGCGATTGAATCTGACGACCGTACAATGGAGCGTCGACAGTCTTGACTGGAAGGATTTGAGCGCGACAGAGATAGAAAAACGCGTCGTATCGAGAATAAAAAAAGGCAGCATAGTGCTTTTTCACAACCAAGGGCTGCACACGGCGGAAGCCTTGCCGAGAATCATTAAAGAATTAAAACGGCAAGGGTATGAATTTGTTACGATAGGAGATTTAATTTACAAAGACGACTACTATATAAACGGTAACGGGGAACAAATTAAATTGACGAAATAAAGGAGGAAAAAATGGAAAACACAAACAACAAAGTGTACCTTAACGGTACGGTAGTAACGGAAGCAGAGTTCTCACACGAGATATTCGGGGAAGGTTTTTACGAAATGAAAGTGTCGGTGCCCAGACTTTCGGGACAATGCGATATTTTACCCGTAACGATATCCGAGCGATTGATAAACGAAAAGAGTTTGCAAGTCGGCTCGACGATTTCGGCGATAGGTCAGTTCAGAAGTTACAACAAAATGTCGGACGGCAAAAGTAAACTTATGCTTACCGTGTTCGTACGCGAATTATTAGACGCAAACTACTACGAAAACCCGAACAACATAGTATTGTCGGGATACATCTGCAAACCGCCCGTATATCGTACGACGCCGTTTAACAGAGAAATAGCGGATATACTAATCGCGGTAAACCGTTCGTATAACAAATCGGACTACATTCCGTGCATAGCGTGGGGAAGAAACGCAAGATTCGTCAAAAACCTGCAAGTAGGCGACAAGGTGGCTGTTTCGGGAAGAATACAAAGCAGAATATATCAAAAGAAAACGGAAGACAACGTGTACGAACTGACCGCGTACGAAGTGTCGGTGTCCAAACTGTCCGCTTACGACGACAGCGAGATATTCGACCTTGACGTAGAGTTTTCTCTCAGCGGAAAAGAACTTTTCGACAAAAACGCCGACAATTTAAGAATATAATTTTAAACGCGCCGAAAAGAGCGCGTTTTTCAATGCCGACGGTTGGCGAAAATGACAAACCGAACGTATTTTCTTGACAATGACGCGATAAAGCATTAAAATAAAAAATAGGCTTAACTTTTGCTACGCGTCGCCGACTTTAAGCGAGGGCATGGAACAGCGGCAAAGAAGTACCGCGACGCATAAAAACCGAATTCGTCGCAAGAAAAAAGACGATTAGGGCGATATACGCTTTCGCGAATAAAAAGACGATAAAAATGAAAGATTTTCCGTTAAAAATAGAACTGATACCCGACGGGTGTTGGTATTATAATTTAAGAACGCAGTTCAAAAAACCCGTATGGGACTTTTTGAGAAAAGACGCCTACGCGAGAGCGAACGGAAGGTGTATGATTTGCGGGCGAAAAACGGACAGACTCGAAGCGCACGAAGAGTGGGCGTACGACGAAGAAAACGGAATCCAAAAACTCGTCGATATTATAGCGGTGTGCAAAGACTGTCATAGCGTCATACATATAGAACGCACCGCGCTTAAAGGCGACCTGAAAAAAGCGGAAGACCATTTTATGAAAGTAAACGATTGCAGTTACGCCGATTTCGTATCCGCCAGGGGAGAAGCGAACAGAGAACAGCAACGACGAAACAAGATAAGCGAATGGAAAGTCGACTTGACGTATTTGCAAAAATATCTTGACGAAAAATAACTCTCGCCGACTAAACGGAAAAGGGGCGACGAGCGAAACGAACGACGTCCGCCGCGCGGCAATGAGCAATCGGCTTGAACGCGGCATAAAAAAACGCGTTAAAAAACGCGTTGAAGATTTATTAAAGCGACCAGTCGATTTCTTTGATGTTTTTGCTTTTAAGGTATTCGTTTGTTTTTGAAAAAGGTTTACTGCCGAAAAATCCGTTGTAAGCGGAAAGGGGACTCGGGTGCGCGCTTTCGATGATAAAATGCTTGTTCGGGTTTATGAACTTTTTTTTGCTTCTCGCGTTGGAACCCCACAAAATAAACACTATATTTTGCAATTCGTCGGAGATTTTTTTGATAACGCCGTCGGTAAACGTTTCCCAACCGCGCCCGTAGTGTGAAGCGGCTTGACCGCGTCTTACGGTTAAAGTAGTGTTCAGTAAAAGAACGCCTTCTTTCGCCCATTTTGTCAAATCGCCCGTCTTGTATACGGGCAACCCCAAATCGGAATGTAATTCCTTGAATATGTTTTGCAACGACGGCGGAAGTTTAACCCCGTCCCGTACGGAAAAACACAGCCCGTGCGCCTGGTTAGGCTCGTGATAAGGGTCTTGTCCCAAAATAACGACTTTCAACTCGTTTAAAGGCGTTAGTTTAAAACAATTGTAAATATCGTTCATAGGCGGGTATATTTCGCGCGAAAAATATTCGGTTTTCAAAAACTCGCGCAGGTTAAGATAATTTTTGCTTTGAAATTCGTCTTTTAAAAAGTCGTCCCAACCGCCGTTTAACGCTATCATAACAGAATCCTTCTTTGATTTATGTTATAAGTATAGCATATAATAAAAAGTAAAATCAAGATGTTTCGGGAGCAAAATTGAAAGTATACGAAATAATTCTCGTAGGACTCGTTTTATCGCTTGACGCTTTCGCGGTAACGATATCCAACATGACGTCTTATAAAGATATAAAAAAAGACAAAATTATAGCGATGCCAGTCTTTTTCGCGCTGTTTCAAGGGGTTATGCCGCTCATCGGCTACTATTTCGGCAGCCTTGTCGCAGGCAAATTCGTTACGAAATACTCGGGCTACGTTTCTTTCGCGATATTTTTCGCGCTCGCTACGAAAATGCTCGTAGACGTAATCGTTCAATCGAAAAAGAAAGACAAAGACAACGCGGATACCGAAGCGAAAGAAGAGCAAAGCGCGTTCACTTATAAGATTTTGACAATTCAGGCGATAGCGACGAGCATAGACGCTTTCGCCGTAGGAATAACTCTCGTAGCCGCGCCCGTCGACATATTCGTCGCGATAGCGATAATTACGGGAATAACGGCAATAATGATAGCGGCGGGTTTGTTGATCGGCAAGTTTTTAGGCGACGTGCTGGGCAACAAAGCGACGATAGCAGGAATACTTATTTTATACGGCGTAGCGATAAAAACGCTCGTAGAGATATTTATATAAAGGTGAGATATGGAAGAAAAATGTTGGTGCGGAAGCGGACTCGATTATGAAGTTTGCCACAAATCTATGGACGAAAAACTTGCGATTTTAAAAAAGAAAGGCGCGCAGATACCTACCAGAGCGATGATAAAGAACAAAGAACAAATCAAAGGTATCAGAGAAGCGGGAAGAATAAACTCTCTCGTGCTTGACGAAGTGGAAAAACGCATAAGAATAGGAATGTCCACGCAAGATATAGACGACGTCGTTTATAACACCACGTTGAAATATAAAGGAATCCCCGCGCCGTTGAACTACGAAGGCTTTCCCAAAAGCGTATGCACGTCGGTAAACGATCAGGTATGCCACGGTATACCGAGCGAGAAGGATATTTTACGCGACGGCGACATAATCAACGTCGACTGCACGACGATTTACGACGGATATTTCGGCGACGCGTCGAGAATGTTTGCGTTGGGATTTGTAGGCGACAAAGCGAGAAGACTTATTCAGACGACGAAAGAAGCGGTAAAGATTGCGGAAGAACATCTGAAACCTTATTCGAGATTAGGCGATATAGGTTATTATATAAACAGACACGCCAAGGCTAACGGATTTTCCGTCGTAAGGGAAATAGGCGGGCACGGCGTAGGGCTTCAAATGCACGAAGATCCTTACGTTTGTCACGTCGGCGAACTTAACACGGGGCTCGTGCTTGTTCCGGGCATGATATTTACGATAGAACCCATGATAAACGAAGGCACGAGAAAAGTATTTTGCGACAGCGCGAACGGTTGGACTATTTACACCGCCGACAGAAAACTTTCCGCGCAGGTCGAGAATATGGTTTTAATTACGGAAGACGGATTTGAGATTTTATCGGAATGATTAACTTTAAAGACAAAAAGACGATATTTTATATTTGTTTCGCACTTGCGTACGTCGTGGCGTTCGCGCTTGCAAGCGTGTACGACTTTCGGATATCCCGAGCGATAGCCGACGTAAAGACGGGCGAGTATTATTCGGACAACCTTTTCGGAAGAGTTTTCGCCGTAATAGGGGAAATGCCCGTATACGCCGTATCGTCTTTCGCTGTGAGCGTGTTTTACGCAAACGTCCCCGAAACGTACGCTAAAAAGACGCAAATCTTTCTGAAAGCGTTGTGTTTGGCGATAACGTTCGGCGTGTTGTTTTTCGGGTTTAACAGAATGTTTAAGAATATTTCAAACCTGACGAACTCTTTCGACAGACGACACGTCGCGATAATTTTGGCGGAAGTTTTTCTTGCTGCGGCGGTTACTCTTTTGGTATGGTACGTCGTTTACAGAATGAAACCCGAAACGAAAAGGGCTTTGTTGAAGTTTGCTTTCGTCGCCGTCGTTACTTGCGCGATGACGGAAATAATCGTTCACGGCATAAAGTTTTTTTGGGGCAGAACGAGATTCAGAGCGATTGCGTACGCGGGCGGCGACGCCGATATGTACACGGCGTGGTATCTTCCGCAAGGCAAACGCAACTTAATCGAAAAATACAAAACGCTCGGGCTCGGTAAAGACGCTTTTTCGTCTTTCCCGTCGGGGCATTCGTGTTCGGCCGCTACTCTTATTACGTTGTTTGCCCTTCCGAAACGTCTTGATAGCGTCGATAAGACGAAAACGCGGGCTTTGTACTCGTTCGCGGTGTTGTTTACGGCAATAGTAATGTTTTCAAGGCTCGTGATGGGGGCTCACTATTTAAGCGACGTTTTGGCGGGAACGGGCTCGACGATTTTGTGTTATATTTTTTCAAACTTTATTTTGAAAAAAATTATCGCTAAATATAACCAAAACGGCAACGAGAGTTGACTTTTTACCGTCAATGGTTTAAAATAAGTTTAATTTAACATAGGAGAAAATACAATGTATCCCGATCCTTTATTTACGATATTCGGACAAGGAGTATACCTTTACGGAATAATGATGGCAATCGCGCTTGTTTCCGCGCTTTTGGTATATAGAATATTCACGGACAAAACGAAAATCGACGTCGACGTTCAGAACTTCGGACTGATGACGGGCGTATGCGCCATTGCGGGCGGATTTTTTATCGCCGCGTTAGCGCAAGGCATAGTTTCGGCAGTCAACGGTAACGGATTTTCGCTCAAAAACGGTATAACCGTAATGCCGGGAGTTATCGGCGGCGCGGTAACTTACCTTGCCGTTTACTTCGGAGTCGGCCATTTTTATTTTAAAAAGAAAGGAATGATACATCTCGTAGAGTTCAAAAAGATATTCAACCTTGCGCCCGCGGCGATAACCCTTGCGCACGGATTCGGTCGAATCGGCTGTTTTTTCGCGGGTTGTTGTCACGGCAAAGAAACGGACGCTTGGTACGGCATCGTCATGAACGGCGTAAAAAGAGTACCCACGCAACTGTTTGAAGCGATTTTCTTGTTCGTGCTTTTCGCGATAACCACGGTATTGTACTTTAAAGACAAAAGATATATGTTCCCCGTGTACTTGATTTCGTACGGACTTTGGAGATTTATCATAGAGTATTTCAGAGACGACGTCGCGCGCGGCAACTTTATGGGAATACAGGGCTTTACGAGTTCGCAGTTTACGTCTATTTTGTTTGAACTTACGGGCGTAATAATTTTAACGATACATATTCTTTGTAAAAAAGGTATCATAAAGAACGCTTTGATTGCGTTTAACACGTTGCCGTACGAAGACCACCGGACTAAAAAAGAAACCCCCGAAGAAACGGAAGCGGTAGTTGACGCCGACGAAACGAACGACGGCTTAGTCGATAAGAATGAAGAAAAAGACGACGACGGCGGGGACGACGTTTCGGAATAATTTATGGATAAAAACGAGTCGGTAGAATTGAGCAGCGAGATTTCCGTTTATATCAACGGAAACGCGCCCGTGGCGGAATACGACGCCGCGAAAATCGAAAAGATTAAAAACGCTTACACCAAAGAACAAACGGAGTTTTTAATAAAGAACGGGGTTTTCAAAAACGACTGGGAACTGTATTACGTCGTTTATACCTTTTGCGATTCGCTGAATCTTTGGGAACGCGGGGACAAGGAATATATTTACCGATTGTTTAACCTTTCAAAAAAGTTTGACGAAAGTTGGTTTAAAAAGGACGCCTACTTAAACGCCGTCAAGGTGAAAGACAAACGCATAGGCAAGTTCTTTCTGACGAACGCAACGTACGACAAAGGCGAGATTTTTCAGTACGACGAACCCGATTTTTATAACGGGCTTTGCGTGTCGAAGTTGGGGTTTTGCACCAAGAAAGTAACTTTTCCCGCAATTTACGAAGGCGATATGCCGTGGATGAGTATTTGTCCGTCGGAGATTTTTTCGATGCGGGAAGACATAAAACGGGCTCACGGCAAAGTTTTGGTTTTAGGTTTGGGGTTAGGGTATTATCCGTTTACGTGCGCGCTGAAAAAAGACGTTTCCGAGATTACGATAATCGAGTTGAGTCAAGAAGTCATCGACATTTTCAACGCCGAGATTTTTCCGCATTTTATCAACAAACAAAAAATCAAAATAATCAAAGCGGACGCAATCGAATACTTGAAAACGGTTAAAGCGGGCGAGTACGATTTTTGTTTCGCGGACGTTTGGGAAAGTCAGGTAGACGGGGCGTATTTTTATAAAAAAATAAAACCTTTCGAGAAAAAACTGCCCGACGTAGAGTTCAGATACTGGATAGAAGAAAGCATAAAATACTATTTGGAAAATATTTAAAAAATATTAAAAAACCGATGTTAAACGTTTGACATCGGTTTTTTTTAGTGCTAATATATAGGCGAAATCGGAAAAGCGAAAGCATTTTCGGTTAAAAACTGAATTTGCTTGTTCGTTTCCGTTTTTAATAAACGCAAAGGAGATATTTATTATGAAGGACAACAAGAACAAGAAAAAAGGTTTGTTTGAAAAAATGGAAGAAGTTCCTATGTTATGGCTCATGTTCATGAACAACAATAACAGATTTTAATTTTAAACAAACAAGAATGGGTACTCTTAACCGTCAGGGTTAAGGGGATTTTTCTTTTTTAAGACGATTTTCCCGCCGCAAGGCGAGAGTACGATAAAACGAACGGGGCGGTTTAATAAATCGCCGTGATAAAAACAATAAATACGGCGGTCGATAAACTTACCCGACAAAACGAAAGGGAGATTACGCGAACCGCCCGCGACAAAACCGCGATAAAACAAAGAAATGACGCTTCGCCGAAAATCGGCGAAGCGTCGAAGTTTATTTGATTCTTTTTTTGTCGATAATCCGTTTGAACAAATCTATATTCGTATTGACGACTTTGTTCGGGTTGACGCCGATTTCTTCGAGCAGAAGAACGCCGTCGCTTAGGTCGCCTATTCGTTTTTGTCCGTGGCTGTCCGAACCCAACGAAACGTAGCAGTCGTACTTTTTACATTCGCGCATAAGCGCTTTCGCAAGCAAACTCTGGTCGCCTCTGTAACTGTCTTTTCTTATCGACTCGGTATTGAGTTCGATAATAGTGTCCGTATCTTTCGCTTTTTCGCAAATAAGCGAAAAGTTCACGGGGTACGCGCCGTTTTCGGGATGTCCGATTATGTTGACGTATTTGTTGTCCATTGCGTTTAAAATAGCGTTAGTGTTCGCGCTTTCGCCGTGCGGAAGAAACACTTCTTCGTGAAGGCTTGCAATCGCGTAATCTAATTTTTTTAATATATCTTCGCTCAAATCCACGTGTCCTAACTCGTCGGCGATATTGACTTCCGCCCCGTAAAGCATATTTACTCCGAACAGTTTTTTAGGCGAAAGAGTTTTAAGATTGATAAAATAATCGTCCTTCGCCGCGTTGGGAATACCTTTCGTGTGGTCGGTTACGCCCAGATATTCTAGTCCTTTGTCTTTCGCCGCGCGTGCAATCATCGTCAACGTGTCCGTCGTGTAGTGTCCGCTGGCAATGGTGTGCGTGTGTAAATCGCAAATAATTTTCATAAAACCACCTTAAAACCGAATATGTAAACATTTTACAACATTTGTTGGTTTTTGGCAACTATTTTTGCAAATAAGTTGATGAAACAAGGTCAAAACAACACAAATACACAAAACTTTGTAAAAAAACAACATTTTTTTGTGTGAACTCTTGACAATATAATAATAATGTTTTATAATAAAACCAAACTTGGAAAATGTGGGGGAGTTTTTCCCCGTTCGATACAGTTTTAATAGGAATAAGGAGATTTTTATGTATAAGTACAACAGCGAACGTTCGCCGAAAACGGATAGAATAACAAGACTTATAGATAATCTTTACGCAAAACTTCCCGTAATAGAATCGGCGAGAGCGAAACTTTTGACCGAAAGTTATAAAGCAACGGAAAACGAGCCGCTTATTATAAGAAGGGCAAAGGCGTTCGAGCATATTTTGAAAAATATTCCCATAACGATTCGCGACGAAGAGTTGGTCGTCGGTTCGACTACGCTTGCGCCAAGGGGCTGTCAGACTTATCCCGAGTTTTCCTACGAATGGCTGGAAAACGAATTCGACACGGTAGAACACCGCGCGGCGGATCCGTTTTATATTTCCGAAAAAACCAAGGCGGAACTCAAAGAGGCGGACAAATACTGGAAAGGCAAAACGACGAGCGAACTCGCGACGTCTTATATGGCTCCCGAAACGCTTACCGCAATGGCGCACAATATATTCACGCCGGGCAACTATTTTTATAACGGAGTAGGGCACGTAACCGTTCACTACGACTGGATATTGACTAGCGGATTTAAAGGGCTGAGAGAAAGGGTGCAAAACGAACTTAAAACGGTTAAGGTATCCGACGCGAATTACGCGAAAAAATCGCGTCTGCTCGAAGCGATGATTATAAGCATAGACGCAGTCGTCGGATACGCTAAACGTTATAGCGACCTTGCCGAAAAAATGGCGTCGAAATGTTCAGATCCGAAACGTCGGGAAGAACTTCGTCAAATAGCGAAAAACTGCGCGAACGTACCCGAAAACGGCGCGAAGACGTTTTGGGAAGCGTGCCAGAGTTTTTGGTTTATTCAACAACTTTTGCAAATAGAATCGAGCGGGCATTCCATTTCGCCGGGCAGATTCGATCAATATATGTTTCCGTACTTCAAAGCGGATATCGACGCTAAGACGATTACGAGAGATTTCGCGCAGGAACTCATCGACTGCGTGTGGGTAAAACTCAACGACTTGAACAAATGCAGAGACGTCGCTTCGGCGGAAGGGTTTGCGGGATACAGTTTGTTCCAGAACCTTATCGTCGGCGGACAAAATGAAGAAGGGTTGGACGTAACCAACGACTTGTCGTTTATGTGTCTGGACGCGTCGATTCACGTTCATTTACCCCAGCCGTCCCTTTCGATAAGGGTATGGAACGGCTCGCCGCAAGAACTTTTGGTAAGGGCTGCGGAATGTACGAGAACGGGCGTAGGGCTCCCCGCGTACTATAACGACGAAGTGATAATCCCTGCGCTGATGTCAAGGGGACTTACTCTCGAAGACGCAAGAACGTACAACATTATAGGCTGCGTAGAACCGCAGAAAGCGGGCAAGACGGAAGGTTGGCACGACGCGGCGTTCTTTAATATGTGCAGACCGTTGGAATTAGTGTTCCGTAACGGCAGGGACAAGGGCGAACTCGTAGGCGTCGAAACGGGCGAAATAACGGATTTTAAAACGTTCGACGATTTCTATAACGCGTATAAGACGCAAATGGAATATTGCATACAATTGCTCGTAAACGCGGACAACGCCATCGACGTCGCTCACGCGGAAAGATGCCCGCTTCCTTTCCTTTCTTCGATGATAGAAGACTGTATCGGCAGCGGTAAAACGGTGCAGGAAGGCGGCGCGATTTACAATTTCACGGGGCCGCAAGGTTTCGGCATAGCGAATATGGCGGATTCGCTTTACGCTATAAAAACTTTGGTTTACGACCAAAAGAAATTGACGCTTAAAGAATATAAAGAAGCGTTGGACGACAATTTCGGTAAAGGCATGGAAGAACACATGGCGAAAAAGGTTGTCGAAAACGTTTTGACGAGTTTGAAAAAACAAGGCAAATCGGTAAGCGAAAAAGATTTGGAAGCCGTTTTGAAAGGACTTTTGTCGCCAACCGTATCGAAAGAAAAACAAGCAAAGTACCAAAAACTGCTCGATATGATAGACGAACTGCCCAAGTTCGGCAACGACGTGGAAGATTTGGATTATTTCGCAAGAGAAGTCGAGTATACGTACGTTAAACCGTTGCTTAAATATAACAACCCGCGCGGCGGAAAGTTTCAGGCGGGCTTGTACCCCGTATCGGCAAACGTTCCTTTGGGGGCGCAGACGGGCGCAACGCCCGACGGCAGAATTGCGTTTAAACCCGTTGCGGACGGTGTTTCGCCTTCGGCGGGCAAAGACACGCACGGTCCGACGGCGGCGGCTAACTCGGTTGCAAGGCTCAATCACGGTATGGCGAGCAACGGCACGTTGTACAACCAAAAGTTCCACCCGTCCGCGCTTGCGGGACAGGAAGGACTTAACAAGTTCGTCGATATGATACGCGCGTATTTCGACCAGAAAGGCATGCACGTACAGTTTAACGTAGTCGATAAAGAAACGCTTTTGGACGCGCAAAGACATCCCGAACAATACAAACATCTCGTAGTAAGAGTCGCGGGGTACAGCGCGCTGTTCACGACGCTTTCCAAGTCGCTCCAAGACGATATTATAAGCAGAACGGAACAAGGATTTTAAAAAATAAATGGAAGATTTTTTAAACACGAAAGGGAGAATATTCGACGTACAAAAGTTTTCCGTGCACGACGGACCGGGTATAAGGACGATAGTCTTTTTAAAAGGTTGCGTGATGCGCTGTAAATGGTGTTGCAACCCCGAATCTCAAAACTTTAAAATAGAAACGATGGTCGTAAACGGTAAGACGAAAACCATCGGTCGGGACGTAACCGTCGGCGAAATCATGCAAACGGTTATGCAAGATCGCCAGTATTACAGACGAAGCGGCGGCGGTCTGACTCTTTCGGGCGGGGAATGTCTTTGTCAGGCGGAGTTTTCGAGAGACCTTCTGAAAGCCGCTAAATACGAAGGCGTCAACACCGCGATAGAAAGCATGGCTAACGTTCCGTACGAAAATATTCAGGCGGTTTTGCCGTATCTGGATTATTATCTTATGGATATAAAACATATGAACTCGGCGAAACACAAAGAGTATTGCGGACTCCCCAACGAACTTATTTTGGCAAACGCTAAAAGGGTGGCTGATTCGGGCGCGACTAATCTTATCATAAGAGTCCCCGTAATACCTACGTTCAACGACACGAAAGAAGAAATCGCCGAGATAGCGAGATTTGCAAAAATGCTGAACGGCGTAAAACAAATACATCTTTTGCCGTATCACAGACTCGGGCAAGACAAGTATACGGGGCTTAACAGAGATTATTCGCTCAAAGAAATACTTCCCCCTAAAAAAGAAGTAATGGAAACGCTGCTCGACGTTGCCGAAAGCGTTTCGGGGCTCGATTGCAGAATAGGAGGCTAACTTTGGATATAAAGTCATTATTAGAAGAACGCGTAAATAAGTTGCCCGAAGGCGAAAAACTCCGTATAGTACAAGAACTCGTACCGGGCAAACAAATAACGATAGCGCACGTAATAGCGAATCCCGACGACATACTGTACGTTAAATTAGGGCTTAATCCCGCAATCGACTATTCTCATTCGGCGATAGGCATCGTTTGTATGAGTCCCGCCGAAACGGCGATTATAGCGGGGGATATAGCGATAAAAGCGAGTAACGCGGACTTGGGTTTCGTGGACAGATTCAGCGGAACGCTCATTCTGACGGGCACCGTTTCGGAAGTGAGAGCGTCGCTCGAAGCGATTTTGCGATACGCAAGAGAAACGCTGCATTTCGTAACCTGCGATTTAACTCAGACCTGAGGCGATAAAACGGTGAACGGTAAGACGTATGCTGAAAGAATTGCCTAAAAAAAAGAAAGTAATGTTTATAGGCAGAACGGGAGTCGGCAAAACGACTTTGACGCAAGCCTTAAACGGCGAAGATATAGAATATCATAAAACTCAATATATCAACTACCACGAGTATATAATCGATCCGCCGGGAGAGTATATCGAAGACAAACAATTCGGTTTCGTTCTGGGGCTTTACTCGTACGAAGTACAGATAGTATGCTTGCTATGTTCGGCGACCGAAGAGTTTTCACTCTATTCGCCTTGTTGCACTTCGATGTCTAACAGGGAATGTATCGGAATAGTTACTCAGATAAACGAACCGGGCGGACACCCCGAACTGTCGGCGCAGTGGCTAAGGCTGGCGGGATGCAAAAAGATTTTTTTCATCGATTCGGTAACGAGAGAAGGTCTAGACGACTTAATAGCGTATTTCGGTTGGTGATTTTTGGGTTTTGGTGGGTTTTAATCTTGTTTTGTGTTGGTTTTAGATAATTGTTTGATAAAAAGTAGTCAAAAAACCACAAAAATTGATTAAAATGATTGACAGAAACAACAAAACATAGTAAAATTAAATTGTAAAAAAATATATAAATATTTTAAGGAGAAATATTATGGTAAACGAATTTGAAATTAAAAAACAAATTTGCGACATCGGCAAGAGGATTTACAACCAAGGCATGGTTGCCGCTAACGACGGTAACATTTCCGTAAAGATAAGCGACAACGAATTTCTTTGCACCCCCACGGGCGTAAGCAAAGGATTTATGACTCCGGAATATATCTGCAAGGTAGACGCGGAAGGCAAAGTTATTCAGGCTAATCCGGGTTTCAGACCTTCTTCGGAAATCAAAATGCACATGAGAGTTTATAAGGAAAGACCGGACGTTAAATCGGTAGTACACGCTCACCCGATTTACGCTACGAGTTTCGCTATCGCGGGCATTCCTTTAACTCAACCCATAATGCCGGAAGCGGTTATCGCTTTGGGTTGCGTACCCATTGCGGAATACGGCACGCCTTCCACGCACGAAATACCCGACGCGGTAAGCAAATATCTTCAATACTTCGACGCGGTACTTCTCGCTAATCACGGCGCGCTTACTTACAGCGACTCTTTGTTGAACGCTTACCACAAAATGGAATCCGTTGAGTTCTACGCAAAACTTTTGTTCAACGCAAAACTTCTCGGCGGTCCCAAGGAATTGACGCAAGCGCAAGTACAAAGATTGTACGAAATCCGTCGTCAGATGGGCTTGAAAGGCAAACACCCCGCAGACATTTGTCTTAACAACAAAGACGGCAAAGCAAGTTGCCATAACTGCGGCTGTTGCGGTCAACCCAGTTGCGACAGCGATTGTCATTGCGACAACGCGTCGAGCGACGTTGTTGCGGAAGTAACCAAAAAAGTTCTTGCCGAACTCGGTTTAAATAAATAATTGAAATAAAATGGATATAGAGAACGTTTCCAAAGCGATAGAAAAAGCGATAAGGGAATTGAATCTCGCAAGTAGCGGTAAAGTGGCTTACGATACCGACTCGGTAACTCTTGAAGTTGCGACTAAACTTATTCGTGAAGTCGAAAAAGAGGCGGAGAGAAGGGGTATGAAAGTCGTCGTTGCGGTAGTGAACGCGGGGGGCAATCCCGTCGCGATACACTGTATGGACGACAGTTATATAGCAAGTTACGAAATCGCGCTTAACAAAGCGTATACGACGGTGGCGTTAAAAATGCCCACCAAAGAACTTGCAAAACTCGCAAACCCAAACGGCGGAAGCCTTTACGGTATACAAAACGCCAACCCGAGAATAGTTATTTTCGGGGGCGGAGAACCGCTTGAATATAACGGTAAGATAATCGGCGGCGTTGCGGTAAGCGGCGGTACTGCCGAACAGGATTCGAGTTTGGGCGAGTTTGCTAAAAAAACATTCAAGGAGATAACATCGTGGCAGTTGACGAGAAAGTAATACAGGAAATCGTCAGTCAGGTAATAGCCAGAGTACAACTCGGCGGCCCGGTTGGCGCGAACGGTATATTCGACGATATGAACGAAGCGATCGAAGCGGCTAAAAAAGCGCAGAAGATCGTAAAAATCATGCCGCTCGATATGCGTGAGAAGATTATTTCCAACATTCGTAAAAAGACTATGGAAAATGCCGAAACTTTGGCGCGTATGGGCGTTGAAGAAACGGGCATGGGTAATGTCGGACACAAGATATTAAAACACCAACTCGTCGCCGAAAAAACGCCGGGTACCGAAGACTTAACGACGGTAGCGTGGTCTGGCGACAGGGGGCTTACACTTATAGAAATGGGACCGTTCGGGGTAATAGGCGCGATAACGCCGACGACCAACCCGAGCGAAACGATAATTTGCAACACGATAGGAATGCTTGCGGGCGGCAACACGGTAGTGTTCAATCCGCATCCCGCCGCAATAAAGACTTCTCTTTACGCTATCAATATGATAAACGAAGCGAGTATGGAAGTCGGCGGACCTAACAACATCTGCGTATCGTCTTCCAAACCCACTTTGGACACGAGCGCGATAATGATGAAACACAAAGATATTCCCTTGCTCGTAGCGACGGGCGGACCGGGAGTAGTTACGGCAGTACTTTCGAGCGGAAAGAGAGCGATCGGCGCGGGCGCAGGTAACCCGCCGGCGTTGGTCGACGAAACCGCCGATATAAGAAAGGCTGCGGAAGACATAGTAAACGGTTGCACGTTCGACAACAACCTTCCGTGTATAGCGGAAAAAGAAGTCGTTGCGGTCGACGGAGTAGTCGACGAACTTATGAAGTATATGATAGAAGAACAAGGCTGCTATCTTGCTTCCAAGGAAGTCCAGGACAAACTTACCGCAACCGTAATAACGCCGAAAGGCGCGCTCAACAGAAAATGCGTCGGAAGAAGCGCGAAAGTTTTGCTTTCGATGGTCGGAGTCGAAGTGCCCGACAATATTCGTTGCATAATCTTTGAAGGGCCGAAAGAACACCCGTTGATTGCAACCGAACTTATGATGCCTATACTCGGTATCGTAAGAGCGAAAGATTTCGACGACGCGGTAGAACAAGCGGTATGGCTCGAACACGGCAACCGCCACTCGGCGCACATTCACAGCAAAAACGTCGACAGGATAACCAAATACGCAAGAGCGATAGACACGGCGATTCTGGTTAAGAACGGACCGTCGTACGCTGCGTTGGGATTCGGCGGCGAAGGGTACTGCACGTTTACGATAGCGTCCAGAACGGGCGAAGGGTTGACTTCGGCAAGTACGTTTACCAAACGCAGACGTTGCGTAATGACGGACAGTCTTTGCATCAGATAAGGAGTATTATTATGGCTGATATCAATATCGAAGAAATAGTAAGACAAGTTTTACAAAACATGGGTTCGGGCAACGGCGGAACGACCGCTCGTACGGGAACCGTTCCCAAAACGGGCAAAATAGCAATGCTCACCCAACTCGAAAAAATCGAAGTTAAAGAATATCCCATTCCCGAAATCGGGGACGACGATATGCTCGTTAAAGTCGAAGGTTGCGGCATTTGCGGAACGGACCAACACGAATATAAAAGAGATCCGTTCGGCTTGATTCCCGTTGCGCTCGGACACGAAGGCACGGGCGAAATCGTCAAACTCGGCAAAAACGTAAAAAAAGACAGCGCGGGCAAAGACGTTAAAATAGGCGACAAAATCGTTACCTGTATGATATTCAAGGATAACCCCGACATCACTATGTTCGATTTGAACAAACAAAACGTCGGCGGAGCGGACGTTTACGGACTTCTTCCCGACAACGATCCCGACAACCATTTTAAAGGTTGGTTTGCCGATTATATCGTAATAAAGGGCGGGTCGACGTTCTTTAACGTATCCGATTTGGATCTTGATTCGAGAATACTCATCGAACCTTGCGCGGTTTTGATTCACGCAGTCGAAAGAGCGAAAACGACGGGTATTTTAAGATTTAATTCGAGAGTAGTCGTTCAGGGCTGCGGACCTATCGGGCTTATATGTATAGCGGTGCTTCGTACGATGGGCGTCGAAGAAATAGTCGCGGTAGACGGCAACGCTCAACGTCTTGAATTCGCAAAGAAGATGGGCGCGACGGGTACGGTAAACTTTAAAGACTTTAAAGGAATAGAAGGGTTGACGGACGGCGTTAAAGCGGCGTTCGGCGGATACCTTGCAGACTTTGCGTTCCAGTGCACGGGATCGCCCGCGGGACACTCGAACATTTATAAGTTCATAAGAAACGGCGGCGGACTTTGCGAACTCGGATTCTTTATCAACGGCGGCGACGCTACGATAAACCCGCACTTCGACATTTGTTCAAAAGAAATAACCACGGTAGGTTCGTGGGTATACACGTTGAGAGATTACGTTACCACGTTTGCGTTCTTGAAGAGAGCGAAAGCGATAGGGCTTCCCGTAAAAGAACTTATTACGGACAAATACACGCTCGAAAATGCCGACGAAGCGTTTAAAAAGGCTTGCAGCATGACGGGACTTAAAATAGCGATAGTAAACAAATAATCAAGGTAAATTATTATGGCAAAAGCAGTAGGAATATTAGAAGTATTCGGTTTAACGACGGCGTTTTGCGCGGCGGACGCGGCTTGTAAGGCGGCGGACGTAACGCTTGAAATATTCGACAAGAACAAACCGGCAAACGCAGACAAGTTACCCGTACCTTTGCTCGTAACGATAAAAGTAAGGGGAGACGTTTCGGCAGTATCGTCCGCGTTGGACGCGGCTAGCATCGTTGCCGAAAACATGACGGGAATCGTCGCTAAACATATAATACCTAATCCCGCGCCGGACACTCAAAAAATGTTGAATCTGAGTGGTTTCGATAAAAACTAAAAAATAAAAATTATATTATGAATAATATCGGAGGATAAAATTATGTCAATGGAAGCATTAGGAATGGTAGAAACAAGAGGTCTTACCGCAGCAATCGAAGCGGCGGACGCAATGGTAAAAGCAGCGCAAGTAACCCTTATCGGTACCGAAAAGATCGGTAGCGGACTCGTAACCGTAATGGTAAGAGGCGACGTAGGCGCGGTTAAAGCGGCAACGGAAGTAGGCGGAGAAAGAGCGAGCGCGCTTGGCGAACTCGTAGCGACTCACGTAATCCCCAGACCGCATAGCGACGTAGAAAAGATTCTTCCTTCCTTTCCCCAAAGCAAATAATTAGGAGTTCAGTATGGGAGAGGCGCTCGGATTTGTAGAGATTTCCGGAGTCGTTGCGGCGGTAGACGCGCTCGACATAATGTGTAAAACGTCGGAAGTCAAGTTTCTTACGTGGGAACGTAAAATGGGCGGCAGGTTAGTAACCATTATCGTTCAGGGACAAGTTTCCGCGGTTAAAGAAGCGGTAGAAGCCGCGACGGCAAACGCAATAAAAAAGCCTGTATGTCATGCGGTAATAGCAAATCCGCATGAAGAGATACTTAAAATCATCGAAAAGAGCAGAAAAGTTCATTTCGGTAAAAAACAATCGGGTTCTAACGGTCTGACACAGTCGGACGTTCAGGAAAAATAATTAAAATAAAAAATATTTTAGGAGGACATAATTATGTCAATGGAAGCATTAGGAATGGTAGAAACCAGAGGTTTGGTAGCAGCGATCGAAGCGGCGGACGCAATGGTAAAGGCTGCGCAAGTAGTACTTATCGGCACCGAAAAGATCGGTAGCGGACTCGTAACCGTAATGGTCAGGGGCGACGTAGGCGCGGTTAAATCGGCGGTAGAAGCGGGCGCGGCAAACGCATCCAAACTCGGCGAACTCATAGCGACGCACGTAATTCCCAGACCGCACAGCGACGTTGAGAAGATTCTTCCCGTTATTAAATAAGTTTGTAACAGTAAGAAACTTCCGTTAGCATGAGAACATATACGCCCCGCGCGGCGCGACGACGCGCGGCGCGGGGAGATATGTCGGCATAGTACCGTAACGTAAAAATAACAATAAGGTAAAGAAAAACATGGAAAGAAACGATATCGAGTTACTTACCAAATTGATAATCGAAGAGTTGGATAAAAGCAAATCGCAATCCAACGGTTTTGTCGTACCCGTAGGCGTATCGGCAAGACATATACACTTAACTCAAAGCGACGTGGAAACGCTTTTCGGCGAAGGGTATCAACTTACCAAGAAAAAGGATTTGATGGGCGGGCAATACGCGTGTAACGAATGCGTAACCATAGTCGGCTTAAAACTTCGCGCGATAGAAAACGTAAGAATATTAGGGCCGGTAAGAAAGGCTTCTCAGGTAGAGATTTCCGCAACGGACGCAATAAAACTCGGGGTTAAGGCGCCTATCAGAGAATCGGGCGATATAAAAGGTTCCGCGCCGATAGCGTTGGTCGGACCGAAAGGAGTTTTATACTTAAAAGAAGGTTGCATAATCGCTATGCGCCACATACACATGTCCCCCGAAGACGCAAGACTCGCGGGCGTTGTGAACGGACAGGAAGTATCCGTCAAGGTCGATAACGAAAGGGGTACGATTTACAATCACGTTAAGATAAGAGTAGATCCGAGTTTTACTTTGGAGATGCACATCGACACGGACGAAGCGAACGCAGCGAAGATTTCGTGCGGAAACACCTGTACGATAATAAAATAAGAAAATAAACGAGAAAATAACGAAAGGTAAGGAATTATGATAATAGGCAAAGTAGTAGGAAGCGTAGTTTCTACGAGAAAGAACGACAACTTAATAGGCAGTAAATTTATGATCGTCGAGCCGATTCCCAGCCTTAAAGTGGAGAATAGAATCGTCGCGATAGACAAGATAGGCGCGGGCATCGGGGAATACGTACTCGTTGCGCAAGGAAGCGCCGCAAGAATCGGTTGCGACATGGAAAAATCGCCTGTTGACGCCGCGATAGTAGGCATCATAGACGACGGTCAGAACTTGGAGTAACCTTTGATGGACGTAAAGACCTTAGGCAATTTGTTAAAGGATAACGGCATAGTCGGCGCAGGCGGAGCGGGCTTTCCCACTTACGCGAAAATAGACGAAAGAGCCGAAACGATTATTCTTAACTGTTGCGAATGTGAGCCACTTTTAAGACTTCACAGACAACTTCTCGAACGCAACGCGAGAGATATATTAGACGCTTTTGATTTAGTAAGGGAAACGGTCGGCGCAAAGGTCGGGTATATAGGCTTGAAAAAAGTTTATAAAAAGACGATAGAATCGCTGAACGGCGTTATAGCGGACTACCCCGACTTAAAGATAAAAACGCTTGACGACGTATACCCTATGGGCGACGAAGTAATACTCATTTACGAAACGACGGGCAAAGTCGTTCGTCCGGGCGGACTACCGATAGAAAGCGGAGTCGCGGTATTCAACGTCGAAACGATGTATAATTTATCGAGAGCGTTAAAGGGCGAACCCGTTTACAGCAAACTCATCACCCTTGCATGTGAAGTAAAAGAACCCAAAACGATACGCGTGCCTTTGGGAATGCAACTCGACGAAGTCGTAGCGTTGGCGGGTGGCGAAACGGTCGAAGATCCCGTTTACGTCGTCGGCGGTCCCATGATGGGGAACATTCAGCCGAGAACGGCTACCGTAACCAAAACGACTAACGCGATTTTGGTACTGCCGAGCGACCATTATATAATAAACAGAAAAAGAAGCAACAACAAAGTCAACTTAAAACGCGCGGCGGCAAGTTGCTGTCAGTGTAATATGTGTACGGACTTATGCCCGCGACATTTACTCGGACACCCGATAGATCCCGCCAGATTTATGCGCGCGGCGACGTGTAAAGACGTTCAGGATCAAAGCGTTTTCGTAAACGCGTTGTATTGCAGTTCTTGCGGACTGTGCGAAATGTATTCGTGTATGCAGGAATTGAGTCCGAGAACGTTGCTTGCCGAAATGAAAGGAGCGTTGAGAGTTGCGGGTGTAAAACCGTCCCCGACCGTTCAGGCGGGCGCGGTGGTACCGTCGAGAGAATATAAAAAAGCGCCGATTTCCAGACTTCGCAAAAGGCTGGATTTGGAAAAGTATAACCACAGCGCGCCGATTCACGAAGAGTATATCGGTTGCGACGTGGTAAGGGAAAATCTTTCGCAGCATATAGGCGCGCCTTCCGTTCCCGTAGTAAACAAGGGCGATAAAGTATCGTTAGGTCAACTTATCGCAAAAGCGGGCAACGGACTTTCCGTCAACTTACACGCTTCTATCGAAGGCGTTGTAACGAACGTAACGAACAGATATATAGAAATAAGAAAGGTTAAGTAATTATGGGCAAATCGATAGGAATGATAGAATATAAAACGGTATCGTCGGGTATACAGGCAGCCGATTTGATGGTAAAGACTGCGGAAGTCGACGTCATCGAAGCGCAAACGGTATGTCCGGGCAAATACATCGCGATAATATCGGGCGAACTGTCTGCGGTAAAAGCGGCGGTAGAAAACGCAAAAACGACGTACCCGTTGCAATTTATCGACAGTTTCGTATTAGGCAACCCGCACGAAGCGATATTCCCCGCAATCACGGGGACGAGCGAAGCGGATAATATAATTTCGCTCGGCGTTTTGGAAACGTACGACGCGGCAAAGATAATCGTCGCGGCGGACGTCGCGGCAAAAACCGCCGACGTAAGACTTATCGAAATAAGAGTCGCAAGGGGCATGTGCGGTAAATCGTATATGATGATAACGGGCGAAGTTGCCGCAGTAACCGCAGCGATAGAAAGGGCAAGGGACGCGGTATCCGAAGACGGAATGTTCCTTGACAGTTCCGTAATTGCAAGACCTGACAAAAAGATCTGCGACAGCATATTGTAACGAACGGGGATTGCAAAAAATTGCAATCCTTTTATTTTTATAAAGTTAAAACGTAAAAAATCACAGGGGAAAAGTTGTGTTAGCGATAGAGAGAAAAAATCAAATACTTGCTATACTTCAAGAAGAAAAGAAAGTCGTCGTAACGGATTTGAGTAAACGCTTCGACGTTTCGGAAGAAACCATCAGACGCGATTTGGACAAACTCGAAAAAGAAGGCTATTTAACGAAAGCGTACGGCGGGGCGGTGCTGAACGACAACCAGTTGCTCGAACTGCCGTTTATCGTAAGAAAAAAAGCGAACGTCGACGCGAAACAACGCATTGCCGACGTAATAGGCGAATGGATACACGACGGCGACAGACTTATATTAGACGCAAGTTCGACGGCGTTGTTCGTGCTGAGAAAAATCAAAGAAAGAAAAAATCTTACGATTATAACCAACTCGGTAGAAATACTCGTGGAATGCAGCGAAGTAAGCGGTTGGCACATATATTCGACGGGCGGACACATGCAGGAAGGGTCGCTCGCGCTGTTCGGACCTGCGGCTGACAAAATGTTGGTCAATTATCACGCCGACAAGGCGATAATCAGTTGCAAAGGTATAGATATAAACGGCGGACTTACCGACTCTAACGAAATGCACGCGATGACGAAAAGCAATATGCTTAGTTGCGTAAACACACGGATAGTCGCGGCAGATTCCACCAAGTTCAATAAAGTCGCTTTTGCCAAGATAAGCGAACTCAACGGAATCGATATGATTGTAACCGAAAAAGATCCGGGCGAAGAATGGAAACACGCGTTAGACAAGTTAAACGTAGAACTTGTCGTAACTAAGGAGAAAGAATAATGACGACTACGATATGTTTTGCAAACAATAAAGGCGGAAGCGGAAAATCGACGACTTGCTCGAACGTAGCGTACTATATGGCGGCGTCGGGCAAAAAAGTTTTGGTTATCGACGGCGATATGCAACTCAATTTGACGCTTGCGTATTTCGACGAAGACAAGGTGCTTGAAATTGCCGAGAGCGGAAACAACCTTTACGGAATAATAAAGGACGGTAAACCCGCGTCCGATTGTATATATAAAACCGATTACGAAAACATAGATATATTGCCGTCGTCAACTCTTATGAGCGGAATAGAATACGAACTGTTCACAAAATGGCAACGCGAATACATTCTTAAAAAATCGCTCGGCGAAATAAAAGACAAGGGTACGTACGACGTAATTTTAATAGACGCTCCCCCGACGCTCGGCGGTTGGGTAATGAATATAATGTGCGCAAGCGACTACTGTGTGATACCCGTAGAAGCAAGCCCGTGGGGACTTTTCGGGTTGTCGAACATGTTCTCGTTTTTAAACGAAGTAAAACCCATTGCCGGCGACTTAAAACTTTTAGGCGTCGCCGTAACCAAAGTTGACGGGCGGAAAAGTTATTTTAAACAAACGATGGAAACGCTTGCCGAACTCGACAACGTACCGCTTTTTCAAACGCCCATACATTTGGACAGCGCGGTAGAGTGGTCGCAGGAAAACAGCAAACCGCTGGGGGCGTATAAAAAAAGCACGAGAGCGGCGAAAGAATATCAGGCGTTAACCGACGAAATACTTAAAAAAATATAAGGAGCGAATATTATGGCTGTTGGAAAATCAAGTCTTGTAAGAGCAAACAAAGGGGTAAACGTTCAAAAAACGATAGATAAAAAGGTAGTGCTCGACAACGCGATATGCGACGTCGACATAAACGACTTTATATACGGCGACGTCAAAGCGGATGCGAAACTTTTAAAATCGGTAGAAACGTACGGACTTATTTGTCCCGTCGTAGCCGTAAAATCGGGCGATAAACTCAAAGTGGTAGACGGCTCGAAAAGAATATCGGCGTTAAAGGTTTTGTGCGTAAAAACGGCTAAAACGGTAATCGTTACGGGCAACGCAACCGAACTCAAAAAGCAATTGACCGAAACTTCGGCGGTTAAAAAGGTAAAAGACGTCAAGACGGAATCTCAACTTCCGTTAAAAATGGTAGTAGAAAACGACAGACCTGCGAAAGTTGAAAGAATTATGCGCGACATTCCTGTTTGGATGTTATGATAAATGGACAAAAATAAAACAAAAAAAATCGCAAACGGAATTATTTGGGGTGTTTTGATAATCCTTCTTGTTTCCGTTTGTTATATTTTCGGCAAGATTTTAATTTGCAGAAAAAACAAGAAAACGTTCGATTTGTTCGGGTATACGTTCAACGTGGTCGTAACCGACTCGATGGAACCTGAAATTATGGTCGGCGACCTTGTTATCTGCAAACGGACGAAAATCGAAAACGTCGAAGTCGGCGATTACGTTATCTTCAAATGTATAAACCCGTCGATAAAAGATCCGTCTACGGGCAAATCTATTTTAGGTCAGCCCATTATTCACGCGTGCGTAGGCGTGCGAACGGTTGACGGAAAAATCGAAATAACCACGCAAGGGGTAAACCCTAGAATAACGACGCCCGACACGTACAAGGTAACGAAAGACAACTTTATCGGCGTAATGGTAAAGAAATCGACGGCTATGGGCAAGTTTGCCACGTTCGTCGGGAACGCGAAAAACATAACGCTCGTCGTCGTGTATTGCGGCGCGTTGTATTATATAGGACTTATGACCGTAAAAACGGTAAAAACAGGTCGCGAATTAACTAAAATAAACAAAGACAGCGGTGAAGAGAATGAAAGAAATGTTGAATAAACTCGGAATAACGGACAAAGTGCTTGACTATTCCGACAGGATTTTAAACGATTTGAAAGGCAGCTTCGTCAAGATTGGCGAAATAGCGGAATATAATCAGTACAAGGTTATTTCGGCAATGCAAAACAACAGAGTTGACGCAATGTGTTTCAATCCGTCTGACGGGTACGGGTATAACGACGTCGGCAGAGAAAAGTTGGAATCCGTTTACGCGGATATTTTCCATACGGAATCCGCGCTCGTTCGTCAACAAATCACTTGCGGAACGCACGCTTTGACGGTCGCTCTTGCGGCGAACCTTCTTCCCGGCGACGAACTTTTAAGTCCTGCGGGAAAGCCTTACGACACTCTCGAAAAGGTTATCGGTATATCGCCGTCGCCTTGTTCGTTGAAAGAATACGGCGTTGTTTATAAACAGGTGGATTTGAAAGAAGACAATACGTTCGATTACGAAAAAATCGAAAAAGCGATAACCGACAAAACCAAAATGGTAACGATTCAACGCTCGAAAGGGTACCAGACCAGACCGACGTATTCAGTCGAGCAGATAGGCGAACTCATAGCGTTCGTCAAAAAAATCAAACCGAACGTCATCGTCATGGTAGACAACTGTTACGGCGAATTCGTCGAAAAAACAGAACCGAGCGACGTGGGCGCGGATTTGACGGTAGGATCTCTTATAAAGAATCCGGGCGGCGGACTTGCCCCGACGGGCGGATATATCGTCGGCAGAAAAGATTTGGTCGAAAGGTGCGCTTACAGATTGACCGCGCCGGGGTTAGGCACGGAAGTCGGCGCGAGTTTGGGAACGTTGCAAAGCATGTATCAAGGCTTGTTTTTAGCCCCGACGGTAGTTTCTGGCGCGATTAAAGGGGCGATATTCGCCGCGAACGCGTACGAAAAATTAGGGTTTAAATGCGTCCCCGACGGCAAAGAAGAACGGTACGACATAATTCAGGCGGTAGAACTTAAAAGCAAAGAAGGAATGCTTGCCTTTTGCAAAGGCATACAAGCGGCTGCGCCCGTCGACAGTTACGTAACGCCCGTTCCGTGGGCGATGCCGGGGTATAGCGACGAAGTAATAATGGCTGCGGGAGCGTTCGTTCAAGGCTCGTCGATAGAACTTTCATGCGACGGACCGATAAGAGAACCGTACGCGGTTTTCTTTCAAGGCGGGCTTACATGGTACCACGCAAAACTCGGAATTATGAAATCTTTGCAAGAAATGTTAAACAATAACCTTATAAAATTATAAAAAAGTATTGCAAAAAACATAATTTCGTTGTATAATAATAAAAAACAGTGGGGAAATAGTATGGCAAAAAAGCAGTATACCGTAGCGCAAAAGGCGGCTACGAGAAAGGTAACGCGCCTTGAATCTTTTATTTTGTCGTTAGTTACGGGCGTAATATGTCTTGTGATAACGTCGCTGTATTTGTTTAAGATAACGAATCCCGCGGGGAACGAATCGCTTTTATTCAAATATTTGATGGCAATCGTTAAAAACGTTTTGTTCGTGTATATAGTATATCCTATCGGTTGGACGCTCGGCGCAATATCGATAATATCTTCGTCAATGTGTTTGTCGGGAAGAAACATCGGCAAAAAAATGATAAAAGACGCAAAAAAATACGAACAGCAAGCGCAAAACGATCCCAAAGCGGTAATACCCAAAGAAAGCAGCGTTGAAGAAGCGACGGCAATGGCTCGGGACTACAAAGAAAAACGTACGGGCAGATGGCTCACCATAGCAAGCGCAATCGTTTTGGCGGTTGTTGTCGTAATGCTCCTTACCTGCGCGATATTCTCGCTCAAATCTTACTTACCCTTTTAATTAAACGAAAAAAACGTTCTTGATAAATACCCGATTGAGATTTACCTAAGAATGCGTTATAGCGTAGCGTCAAGACTCTTTTAGGCGAACACTTAAAGGAGTCTTTTTGTATTAGATAAGGGGAAAAGTATGAAAAAATTATTTTTATTGTTATTGAGTTCGGTGATTTTATGCGGCTTATTCGCGGGTTGCGATTTAATCGCGAACGAAGGAGATTTGACCGAACCTGCAACGGCTAAGGATTTAAAGTTTATATGTTTAGATTATAATCTTAACGTTCCGGGAAACTTTTTGCTTTATACTCATATTTGGGACGGTTATAAAACCGAACCGAAGTACGGACAAGACGCGCCGACCGAAAGGGAATATTACGCTTATCTTACCGATTATAAGGAAAGCGACGGCAAATACTATCTTGCGTACTTGAAAACCGAAAGTATAGCCGAATACGAAAGTTGGCTGAAAGATTACGAAAATACGCATGCAAGCGACGATATGAATTATCATTTCACGGCGTACGATAAAACAAACGTAATCGACGGCAAATATTATTATTGTTATCAAAAACTTGCGAATGATAACGCCGACGTGATAATGTACGATACCGTAACCAAACTCGAAGACGTCAAATACGAAAAAGACGGGTACAGGTTGGTTTTGTGCGCCGAAATGAAAAAAGCGGTAATAAAACAAAACCTTACGACGGGCGATAGAGTTAACAAAAACGTGTATTTCTTTAACAGATACGAACTGATTTTTAACGACGTTAACACCGCGCCGACTTTCTATACCTTTGAAACGCGGGAATCGAACAACCAGACGGCTCTGAAAAACATGTTCGACTATGTAGGCGAAATGATAGAAGCGTTCCCGAAATCGTATGAAGATTTGTCTTACGGGTGTTTTCCTAATCTGGGTTTCGGCGTTCACGCGATGAACGGCAAAAGATTGCAAGTCCTGACCGAGAACGGTAAAAAATGTTTAAGACTTCCGCGTTACAAAATATCGGGTGAACAAAAATACGATTTACTGAGCGAAGAAACGACCTTGCCCGAACAATTCGACGACGTATTTTACAACCATAAAGCGGAGTTTAAAAACGCTTTGCTGGACGGTACGGAACAAGACTCTACGGCGTTGTACGACTACGAAAAAGTCGCCAAGATAATTCGCGGAAAGTAAGTCGATTGCTCACCGAGTTAAAAAGGTCGGCGTTTTACGGCGCGGGTTGTAAAGGTCGACCGAAACCGAGGTTACAAAAAACAAAAAGGGGTTATGCAGTTTTGCATAACCCTTAAAAATTGTTAAAAATTATTCTAAAATCGCTTTGATTCTACGGATACCCGAAGCGCAACTTTCTTCTTTTTGTATTTTGAAATGCCCTAAATCTTTGGTGTTTTCCGCGTGCGGTCCGCCGCAGATTTGGTTGTCAACGCCGTCGATAACGTAAACAGAAACGATTTGGTCGTCGCTGTCGGCGTGGAATACGCCGTACGCCCCGCTTGCAATCGCTTGGTTATAGGGGAGTTCTTTTCTTACTACGGGTATCGCTTTTTTAATAACGTCGTTTACGAAATCTTCAAGCGTTTTAAGTTCGTCATCCGTCATTTTATGGTCGAGATTAAAGTCGAAACGCATACGTTCTTCGTTGATGTTGGAACCTTTTTGCATAACCGATTCGCCGAACATTTTTCTGAGTCCCGCAAGCATAACGTGCGTCGCGGTGTGGTATTTCGTTGTGATTTCGCTTCTTTCGGTAAGGCCGCCTTTTGCGGAAGTCGCTTGCGCTTTGCTTATTTCCTGGTGGATTTTAAACGCTTCGTCAAACCCGTTTACGTCAACGCCGAGTCCTTTTTCTTTGGCAAGTTCGACGGTGAGTTCGAGCGGGAATCCGTAAGTATCGTAAAGTCTGAACGCTTGTTTGCCGTTAATCGTCGTTTCGGGTACGTAGTCGGGGTTGGATTTAGCCATAAACTCGTTTTTGCGGATAATTCCCGTAACGCACTTTTCAAACTCTTTAAGTCCGCCCGACAACGCCGATTCGAACTTGCGTATTTCTTTCGCGATTTCGTCGAGAATATAGTTTTCTTTCGTTACAAGATCGGGGTACGCCTTGTAGTAAACCTTTTCGATAAAAATCTTAGCGATAGTCTGCATCGCCGTCGAAGCGTCCACTTCGAGATTTTTGCAGTACCTTACGGCGCGGCGGAGAAGTCTTCTCAAAATATATCCCGCGCCCGTGTTGGACGGAAGAATACCGTTCACGTCGCCTATAAGCATAACGGAAGTTCTCGTATGGTCGGCAACTATTCTCATCGCCTTTCTTGCCGTTTCGTCGTTTTCGTAAGATTTGTTTGAAAGTTTTTCGAGCGCGTGTATCGAATCGATAAACAAATCCGTTTTGTAACCGTCGTCAAGCCCGTTTAAAAACACGAGAAGTCTGTCGAGACCGAATCCCGTATCGACGTTTTTCTTTTCGAGTTCTTCGTACTTTCCGTCGGGTAATTTTTTGTATTGCATATAAACGTCGTTACCTATTTCGACGTAGCGTTTGCTCGTTAAGAAATCGCTTGAATCTTTCCCTTCGGAACGGGGGTAAAACCATTCGTTGTCGGGGCCGCAAGGGGTACCGACCGTGCCTTCGAGCTCCCACCAGTTGTCCGACTTGGGCAGATAAAAAATGTTTTCGGGTTTTATGCCCAAACCTTTTAATAAATCGGCTGTTTCTTCGTCCCGTTTAATGTTTTCGTTGCCTTCAAAAACGGTAGAACAAATCAAATCTTTGTCAAAACCGAATACGTTCGTCAGCAATTCAAACGTCCAGGCGGTTTTTTCTTTTTTGAAATAATCGCCGAGCGACCAGTTGCCCATCATTTCAAAAAAAGTGAAATGCGTAGCGTCGCCTACGGAATCTATATCAACCGTTCTTACGCACCCTTGAACGTTGCAAAGTCTTTTTCTTCCGGACGGGTGCGGTTTGCCGAGCAAATAGGGCATAAGGGGTTGCATACCCGCAACGTTAAACATAACGCCCGTCGTGCCGTCGCCTATCAGAGATACCGCGCCTATGTTAAGGTGATCTCTGTCTTCGTAAAACTTAATATAACTGTCTCTCAATTCGTTTGAAGTAAGTTTGTTCATAATAACTCCGTGTTTTATTTTTTCTCTATGGTATATCCGTCTTTGCCGTCTTTAACTATGAATCCCAAAGCGGCGATTTTATCTCTCAACTCGTCCGACTTAGCCCAGTCTTTGTTTTGTCTTGCGACTTTTCTTTGTTCCGCAAGAGCCACGACTTCGTCGGGAACGGCGGTTGCGTTTTTCTTTTCGTAATAATCTAAAAAGGACTTTGCGTCTGACTTGAAAAGTCCGAGCAACGAATAAGCGTTTCTTACGCCGTTTACGTCTTTAACCGCCTGAACTTTATTCGTCGACATTTCGGCTTTGATTTTTTTGAATATCGCAAACAACTCGGATAAGGCAAGGGCTGTATTGAAATCGTCGTCCATCGCGTTATCGAAGATTTTGCCTATTTCGGGATTTTCCGACTGTTCCGCAACGCCGAGATTTTCTACTTCCGCAACGACTTTGTAAAAATCGTACAAATGCTTGTCCGCTTCGGGGAAAAGGTTGTCCGTTACGTTTATGTCCCCGCGATAATTCGTTTGGAGTAAAGCAAACTTAATCGTTTCGGGCGAATACTCGTCGAGTAAATCGGACAAAAGCAACGAATTGCCGAGCGACTTGCTCATTTTCTGTCCGTTGACTTTTATAAGTCCGTTGTGAATCCAGTATTTGACGAATCTTTTACCCGTCAACGCTTCCGACTGCGCTATTTCGTTTTCGTGGTGGGGGAATATCAAATCCCTGCCGCCGCCGTGAATATCTATGCAATCCCCGAACGCGCATTTGTTCATCGCCGAGCATTCTATATGCCAACCGGGGCGACCTTTGCCCCACGGCGAATCCCAACATATTTCGTTAGGTTTAGCCGACTTCCATAGCGCGAAGTCAAGCGGATTTTTCTTGTTGTCGTTGTTTTCTATTCTTACGCTTTCGAGTTCGTCTTTAAGATTGCGGTTGGAGAGTCTGCCGTACGCGGGGAAACTTTCCACGTCGAAATAAACGTCCCCGCTTCGAGTCGGGTAAGCGTGTCCTTTTCGTATAAGTTGTTCGACGAAATCGATAATGTTTTGTATATTGTCCGTCGCTTTAAGCCAAAGGTCGGGGTCGTCCACCTGAAACCTGCGCATTTCGGCGTCGATTTTTTTAATCATATCCGCCGCGTATATATCGGCGGGGATACCCGTTTCGTTGGATTTGGCTATAATTTTATCGTCGACGTCCGTATAATTTCTCGCATACGTTACGTCGTAACCTTTTTTAACCAGATATTTGCGGATTATGTCGTAAATAAGCGCTTGGTAAGCGTGTCCTATATGCGCTTCGCCCGACACGGTGATACCGCAAGCGTACATGTTCACTTTATTGCCGTTTATCGGAACGAACTCTTCTTTTGTCCTTGATAAAGTATTATAAATCTTCATAAACACCTTAAATTGAAATTGTTGTCGACGATATGGTTTTTAACTTAATAATAATACCACTAGCAAGTTAAAAAAGCAAGTAATTAAAAATAAAATCACGAATTAGAGTCAAACACTTGTAAAAAAACGTTACAAGTGATAAAATATTAGAAATCGATATGGAGAAAAGATAAAATGTTAGACGTTAAATTGATTACGGAAAACCCGAAGGCGGTATCCGACAGACTTGCTAAAAAAGGTTGCATAGTAGACTTTACCGAAATGCTTGCTTGGGAAAAGGAAAGAAAAGCGGTAATGTCCGAAATAGAAAAACTCAAAGCGGAAAGAAACAGAGTATCGGCTAGCATACCGCAACTTAAAAAAGAAGGCAAAGCGGTCGACGGCATTTTTGCCGAAATGAGAACGCTCGGCGCGGAGATTGCGGAAGGGGACAAAAAAATCGACGAACTTTCTAAAAAGGTGTTTGATTTCCTTGCAAAACTTCCTAATATGCCCGACGACGACCTGCTTGCGGGCGAAAAGGAAAACAATAAGGTAATTAAAGTTTTCGGCGAAAAACCCGTTTTCGACTTTATGCCGAAGAACCACGTCGACATTTGCACGGATTTGGGGCTTATAGACTATACGCGCGGCGTTAAACTTTCGGGACAAGGCTTCTGGCTTTACAGGGGTATGGGCGCAAGGCTCGAATGGGCTTTGCTCAATTTCTTTATTTCCGAACATATAAAAGACGGTTACGAGTTTATTTTACCGCCTCATCAGTTAGGGTACAACTGCGGATTCGGCGCAGGTCAGTTCCCCAAGTTCAGCGACGAGGTTTACTGGCTTGACGTAGACGAAGACAGAACGAAAAACCGCTTTATGTTACCGACAGCCGAAACCGCGCTCGTAAATATGTATTCGGGCGAGATTTTAGACGAAGCGGAACTTCCCAAAAAGTTTTTCGCGTACACGCCGTGTTATCGTAAAGAAGCGGGTTCGTACAGAGCGGAAGAAAGGGGCATGATCAGAGGACACCAGTTCAATAAAGTAGAAATGGTACAATACGCGCACCCCGAACACAGTATGGAAGCGTTTGAAGAACTTGTCGGCAAAGCGGCGAGTTTAGTCGAGAAGTTAGGGCTTCATTACAGAATCAGCAAACTTGCGGCAGGCGACTGCTCGGCTTCTATGGCGAGAACGTACGACATCGAAATATGGATACCGTCTATGGGTATATATAAAGAAGTAAGTTCCGTTTCCAACGCAAACGATTATCAGGCGAGAAGAAACAACACGAGATACCGCGACGTCAAAACGGGTAAAACGGGCTTCGTTCATACGCTCAACGGCAGCGGACTTGCAACGAGCAGAATTATTCCCGCGTTGGTCGAGCAAATGCAAAACGCAGACGGCTCGGTAACGATTCCCGAAGTACTTCGTCCCTACCTTGACGGCATGACCGTTATAAAAAAATAACGAAAAAGTAACAATAATATAAAACCGCCCGACGGAAAGATTTCCGTCGGGCGGTACGTTATTATCGTGGTATAGATTAAAAATATCGTATTAGTTATTTATGTAAAAGTTCGTCTTTGTGGCGGTTGTAACGGTCGATTGACTTTTCGATTATTCTTGCGGCCGTTTCGCTGTCGCCCGTCTCGTTGATGTCAGTAATTTTGTTGTGTTCCAACTGTTTATAGACCTGGAAAAAATGTTCCATTTCTTCGGCGATATGTTTAGGTAACGCCGATATATCGCGATAACAGTTGTACATAGGGTCTTTAAAGGGTATCGCTATAATTTTTTCGTCCCTGATACCGCCGTCCGTCATCGTTATAACGCCTATGGGGTAGCAACGTACCAAACTCATGGGGGCAAGACTTTCCGAGCAAAGTACGAGTACGTCCAACGGGTCGCCGTCTTCGGCGTAAGTTCTCGGAATAAACCCGTAGTTAGCGGGGTAGTGGGTTGCCGTGTAGAGTATTCTGTCAAGGATAAGAAGTCCCGTTTCCTTGTCCATTTCGTATTTTTGTTTAGAGCCTTTCGGTATCTCGACAACAGCGATGAAATCGTTTTTCGAGATTCTTTTTTCGTCGATATCGTGCCAAATATTCATAATACTCCTATGCGGCCGTTTTGCCGCAGACGGCGGGAAAACCGTACTTTTTTCCGTCTTTTATAAACGGTCTGCGAAAAACGCGCCGAAGCGATTGAGATTTATAAAAATATTTTAACACAGCGAAATAATTTTGTCAATTTTTATAGGTCAGGTATAGACAAAAGTTAAAAAAGATTGTATAATATAAATAGTAAAAATACGCAAAGCGTATTAAACAACGAGGTGATAACATGAGTAAAACGGTTTTAGCGTTCGACTTCGGCGCAAGCAGCGGAAGAGCAATGCTCGGGCAAATATCGAAAGACGGCGTAACGCTTAAAGAAATACACAGATTCCCCAACTGCCCCAAAATGATAAACGGCACGTTTACGTGGGATTTCGACGCGCTTTGGAACGAAGTAAAAACGGGCATAAAAAAAGGCGTCGAAGCGGGCGGTTTCGATTCGATAGGCATAGACACGTGGGGGGTAGATTTCGGTTGTATCGACGCTTGCGGCAACCTTATCGAAAGTCCCGTTCATTACAGAGATTTAAGAACGGAAGGCATACCCGAAGAAGTTTTCAAAAAAATATCGCAAAACGATATTTACGATATTTGCGGAATACAGTTTTTGAGAATAAACACGCTTTATCAATTATACTACGTAAAAGAATACAGAAAAAATCTTTACGACAAAACGGACAAGATTTTGCTTATACCCGACTTGTTCGCGTATTTGCTTACGGGGGCGAAGAGATTTGAACTCACCGACGCGTCCACGACCAACCTTTTAAACGCGAAAACGCAAAAAGTAGACGACAAACTGCTTGACGTTCTGGGTATTAAAAAATCGATTTTCGCAGAGCCTATTAAAAGCGGCGAAACGTACGGGTTGATAAAAGAAGATCTGGCGGAAGAACTCGGTTGTAAAAGAGTTCCCGTAATCGCCGTTTGCACGCACGATACGGCTTCGGCGGTAGCGAGCATGCCGTCCAACGACAAAGACAACGTGTATATAAGTAGCGGCACGTGGTCGCTTATGGGTATAGAAAACGACACGCCTATTTTAACTCCGACGGCAAGAGAACTCAATCTTACCAACGAAATCGGCTACAACGGTTCGATAAGGTTTTTAAAGAACATTATGGGTACATGGCTGTTGCAACAAACCCGTAACGCATATATCGAAAGGGGATTGAAGATAGGATTCCCCGACATGGAAAGAATGGCTGTCGAAGCGGGCGAAACGCACAGTTACATTGACGTAGACGACGCGTTGTTCGAGGGACCCGGCGACATGATTCCGAGAGTTAAAGAGTTTTGTAAACGGACGGGGCAAGCGGTGCCCGAAACGGACGGCGAGTGCCTTAGAATCATACACGAAAGCCTTGTGCTTAAATATTTCTATACGTTAAACTGTTTGCAAAAAGTAAGCGGTAAAAAATACGACAGATTATACGTAGTAGGCGGCGGTACGCAAGCGAAACTTTTGATACAGATGACGGCGGACGCGTGCGGAATAGAAGTCAGCGCGGGGCCGGTAGAAGCGACCGCGACGGGCAACGTTGCCGTACAAATGATAGCGCACGGGGAAATCAAAGACCTTCACGAAGCAAGAGATTTGATAGCGAAAGGCAAAGATATATGGTACGCTCAACCGCGCGAACACGATAAATGGGTTGCAAAATATCAAGAATACTTGAAGATTTTGGGCGAATAAACAAAAAAAGGAGTAACGGTATGGATTTGAAAGGCAGCAGAACGGAAAAGAACCTTTTGGAAGCGTTTGCAGGCGAGTCGCAGGCAAGAAACAAATATACTTATTTTGCGAGCAAGGCGAAGAAAGAAGGTTACGAACAAATCGCCGCTATTTTCACCGAAACGGCGGATAACGAAAAAGAACACGCGAAACTTTGGTTTAAAGAACTTAACGGAATCGGAACTACGGCGGAAAACTTAAAGGCGGCGGCAAGCGGCGAGAACTACGAATGGACGAATATGTACGAAGAGTTTGCGAAAGTCGCCGAAGAAGAAGGCTTTGCCGACATAGCGGCAAAGTTCAGGGGCGTCGCGGCGATAGAAAAATCGCACGAAGAAAGATACAACGCGCTTCTCAACAATATCGAAACGCAAAAAGTGTTTGAAAAGGGCGAGCCCGTCGCGTGGGTATGTCGCAATTGCGGACATATCGTTACGAGCGTAACCGCGCCCGAAACGTGTCCCGTTTGCGCTCATCCGCAAAGTTATTTTGAAATAAGAAAAGATAATTATTAAAATCGTAAACCTTGTCGTTTTTTCGGCAAGGTTTTTCTTTGCCGAAAACCCGTAAGTACTTGCTTGATTTTAAATAATGTGCTACAATATATTCTATATACAAGGTTATAAGGAGAAGATATATTATGGCAAACCCGATAGTTACGATAGAAACGGAAAACGGCAAAAAAATAAAAATCGAACTTTATCCCGAAGTTGCGCCCAACACGGTAAACAACTTTATCAGTCTGGTTAAAAAAGGTTTTTACGACGGACTTATCTTTCATAGAGTTATAAGCGGTTTTATGATACAAGGCGGAGATCCCGAAGGTACGGGAATGGGCGGTCCCGATTATTCCATTAAAGGCGAGTTCGGTAAAAACGGGTTCAAAAACCCTTTAAAGCACGAACGCGGAGTTATAAGCATGGCGAGAGCGATGGATCCGAACAGCGCGGGAAGTCAGTTTTTTATTATGCACAACGACGGATTTTTCCTTGACGGGCAGTACGCCGCTTTCGGTAAAGTCATCGAAGGGTTAGACGTCGTCGACGAAATAGCGAACGTCAAAACGGATTATAACGACAGACCGATAAACAACCAGGTAATGAAAAAGGTTACCGTCGATACTTTCGGCGCGGATTACGAAGAGCCCGAAAAAATAAAATAAGGTGATAAATTGTACAAGATAGAGTATAAGGAAAAACTCAATGATTCGGTAACGCTGATGAAGATTTGCGCGCCCGACGTATCCAGAAAAGCCAAAGCGGGGCAGTTTGTTATATTGCGTGTTACCGACGACGGCGAAAGAATACCTTTGACCGTTGCGGACTCAGACGAAAAGAACGGTACTGTAACGATAATTTTCCAAGCAGTCGGCGCGACGACTATGGCGTTAAACGACAAAAACGCAGGGGATTATATTCCCACGTTCGTCGGACCTTTGGGCAAGGCGACGGAACTCGACGGGCTTAAAAAAGTCGCGGTCGTAGGCGGCGGCGTAGGTACGGCGATAGCCTATCCTATCGCTAAAACGTTGAAAAATCAAGGCGCGGAAGTCCATTCGATTATAGGATTCAGAAACAAAGATATAATCATTCTGGAATCCGAATTCAAAAAGGTAAGCGACAAACTCGTCGTATGTACGGACGACGGAAGTTACGGCGAAAAAGGGTTGGTAACGGACGCGCTTAAAACTCTTATCGAAAACGGAGAAAATTACGACGAAGTAATTACGATAGGACCGCTCGTAATGATGAAATTCGTTGCGAAACTCACCGAAAAATACGGTATAAAAACAGTTGCCAGCATGAACCCCGTAATGATAGACGGCACGGGAATGTGCGGCGGTTGTCGGCTTACCGTAGACGGCAAAATGAAGTTTGCGTGCGTAGACGGTCCCGATTTCGACGCGCACAAAGTAGACTTTGACGAAGTGATAAAACGCAACGGCGTGTACAGAGATTTCGAGCAGCGAAAGAAAGAAGAATATTGCAATCTTTTCAAAGGGGTAAAGTAGTATGATAAATATGCAAAAAGAAAAAACCCCGATTACGATGCGAGAACCCGAAGTAAGGTCGAAAGACTTTAAAGAAGTAACGCTCGGCTATACTTTTCAGGAAGCGCAAAACGAAGCGCAACGGTGTCTGAATTGTAAAAACGCCAGGTGCGTGAACAAATGTCCCGTCGGAATAGATATACCTTCGTTTATAAAAAAAGTAGCCGACGGCGATATTTTGGGGGCGTATAACGTAATTCGTGAAAAAAGTTGCCTCAGCGCGGTGTGCGGTAGGGTGTGTCCTCAGGAAACTCAATGCGAAAGCGTTTGCGCGCGGGGCGTTAAAGGCGAACCCGTAGGTATCGGCAGGTTGGAAAGATTCGTCGCCGATTACGTCAGGGAAAAGGGTATAGAAGAAAACGCCGAAAGGAAAAGCAACGGCGTCAAAGTCGCCGTAGTGGGCAGCGGACCTTCGGGACTTTCGTGCGCGGGCGAACTTAACGCGCTCGGCTACGAAGTAACCGTGTTCGAAGCGTTGCACAAAGTAGGCGGCGTGTTGGTTTACGGAATACCGGAGTTCAGACTGCCTAAAAGTATCGTGAAAGCGGAAACGGACAAACTCGAAAAGAACGGCGTCGCGTTCAGAACGGACTGCGTTATCGGTAAAACGTTTACCGTCGACGAACTGTTTGAACAAGGCTTTAAGGCGGTGTATATCGCAAGCGGAGCGGGACTTCCCAAGTTTATGGGAATAAAAGGCGAAAACCTTAACGGCGTGTACTCGGCAAACGAGTTTTTAACGAGAATAAATCTTATGGGCGCGTACGACGAGCGCGCGGCCACGCCCGTTTTAAAAGGCAAAAAGGTTGCGGTTATCGGCGGCGGAAACGTCGCTATGGACAGCGTAAGGTCGGCTTTGAGATTAGGCGCGGAAAAGGCGGTTATACTTTATCGCAGGTCGATGAACGAATTGCCCGCGAGAAAAGAAGAAATCGACCACGCGATAGAAGAAGGCGTTGAGTTTATAACGCTCGTCAACCCCAAAGAGATTATCGGCGACGATAATTTCAGGGTAAAAAGCGTAAGGCTGATAAGGACGGAACTCGGCGAGCCGGACGAACGCGGAAGACGTAAACCCGTCGAGATATCGGGCAGCGAATACGACTTTGATTGCGACGTCGTTATAACGGCGCTGGGCACGTCGCCCAACCCGCTTATAAAAAACACCACGCCCGCGTTACAAGTTTCGTCGTTCGGCGGAATAATTGCGGACGCAAGCGGACAAACTACACAAGAAGGAGTGTTTGCCGGCGGAGATGCCGTAACGGGCAGCGCGACGGTAATATCCGCTATGGGCAGCGGCAAGATTGCCGCGCATGCGATAGACGAATATATCAGAAGGAGTTAATATGATAGCGATAGCGTGTTTGGGATTGATGTTCAGTCCTTTTATGGGGTTCGGCGGACTACTCTCGATAATAAGTTTGTGTATGGCTTGCATGCAGAACAACAAAGAATCGCAAATGAGAAAATGGACGATAGGACTAAGCGTCGCGGGGATTGCGCTTGCCGTCCTTGCGGCGGTGTTTACTTTCGTGGTATGCGGCGACGTGATTTTTAAACCCGACGTAGGCGCGGGACTGTAAGGAGTACTATGCTTGATAAAAGAAGTTTAACGCTTTTACAAACAATAAACGATTTATGCCCGAACGGGGTGTACGAGATATTGACGACCGAAGATATTTCGGAAGCGTTACCCAAAAGATTTAAAACGAAAGACAAAGACTTGCGCGCTTTAATAGAAGAGTTGGCGGAAAAGAAACTCATAAGCATAAAGTACAGCGACGAACACGAGTTTTGTTTGGCGCCGTTGCCCGACGGAAAAATGAGATGCGACCAACCTAGCAAAGACGAGCCGAATTACGACGCTAAAAAGGCGATACGTAAAATGGGATTCGTCTGTTTTTGCGCGTCGCTTATAGGGGCGGTAGTCGGCGGTATGATCGTTTATCTGTTGTTTACGATTATATAACGACGGGCGTTATCGGGTGATAAATGTTAAATAAAACGGAACGACTTATAGTCAAGACAATTTTAGATTTCAGCGGTGAAAAAGAGACCGTTTTGATAACGCGTGCCGAATTGCTCGACGGCGTTAACGCGCGCGCTCGCGACAAGACGAAACTCGACGAGTCTTCGCTTGACGAAAAGATAAGGGAACTCGAACTTGACGGGTATTTCGACGTAATCGATTCTTATCGAAAAAACGAGCAGGTTTATTGCATAACCTTACGCGGTAAAGCAAGGCATTTGCCAAGGGAAGAAGAACAGGTTAAAAGAAAAGTAGTTTTCGATTTAAAGGTAAAAATAGCGTTGGCGATAACGGGTGCGGTAATCGCTTTTGTAATAACGCTGTTGTTGAACATGATTAAACGTTGTTGATTATGGAATATAAGTTACATTCAGAATACAAGCCGACGGGCGACCAGCCGCAAGCGATAGCAAAACTCACGGAAGGAGTTTTGGACGGACTGAAAGAACAAGTTCTTTTAGGCGTTACGGGTAGCGGTAAAACGTTCACTATGGCTAACGTAATAAAAAACTTAAACAGACCGGCGCTTGTCATAGCGCACAATAAAACGCTCGCCGCGCAACTCTGCAACGAATTCAGGGAGTTTTTCCCCGAAAACCGCGTAGAGTTTTTCGTTTCGTATTACGACTATTATCAACCCGAATCGTACATTCCGCAAACGGACACTTATATAGAAAAAGATTTGGCGATAAACGACGAAATAGACAAACTGCGCCACAGCGCGACGTGTTCGCTCGGCGAAAGAAGAGATTGCGTCGTGGTATCTTCCGTTTCGTGCATATACGGACTCGGAGCGCCCGAAGAATATTACAGACTTGCGTTGTCCCTTAGACCGAACATGCAAATGGAACGGGACGAACTGTTGCGCCGACTTGTTGCCATTCAGTATTCCAGACACGATATGGAGTTCGGCCGTTCGACGTTCAGGGTGCGCGGCGACACGGTGGATATTTTCCCGTCGTCAAGTTCGGAGATTGCGATCAAAGTAGAGTTTTTCGGGGACGAAATCGACAGGATTTGCGAGTTTGAATACGTCAGCGGAAAGATAATTTCCGAGTTGAACCACGCGGTAATTTTTCCCGCTACGCACTATGCCGTCGAACAGGAAAAACTGTTCAACGCGATGTCGGCTATAACCGTCGATATGAACGACGAAGTCAAGGCGTTTGAAGAAAAAGGCAAACTTATCGAAGCGCAAAGGCTCAGACAACGCACTAATTACGATATGGAAATGATGCGCGAGATAGGGTATTGCAGCGGTATAGAAAATTACAGCAGATATTTCGACGGAAGGAAAGCGGGCGAGCCGCCGTTCACCCTTTTGGATTATTTTCCAAAAGATTTTATTATGTTCATAGACGAAAGCCACATGACGCTTCCGCAGTTCCACGCTATGTACGAAGGGGATTTTTCGCGAAAAACAAACCTTGTAGATTACGGATTCAGGCTGCGTTCGGCTTTCGACAACCGACCGCTCAGATTCGAGGAGTTTTACGAAAGAATACCGCAAGTTATTTTCGTTTCGGCAACGCCGGGGGATTTTGAACTCAAAAAAGCGGGACAGGTAGTAGAACAACTCGTTCGTCCGACGGGCTTGTTGGATCCCGAAATAGAGATTCGCGGTACAAAAGGGCAAATAGACGAAATCATCAAAGACTGTAAAGACGTTATAAACGAGAAAGGCAGAGTTCTTATAACTACGCTCACCAAAAAAATGGCGGAAAGCCTTACCGACTATCTTAAAGAGAACGGCATAAAAACGAGATATATGCACAGCGACATAGATACTATGGAGCGTATAGAAATAATACAGGGGCTACGAAAAGGCGAATTCGACGTGTTGGTCGGCATAAATCTTTTAAGAGAAGGGCTTGACATACCCGAAGTAAGGCTCGTATCGATTCTGGACGCGGACAAGGAAGGCTTTTTAAGAAGCGACCGCGCGCTTATTCAGACGATAGGAAGAGCGGCGAGAAACGCCGACGCGAAAGTCGTTATGTACGCCGACGTTATGACGGACAGCATGAAACGCGCGATCGACGAAACGAACCGTAGAAGAAAAGCGCAACGGGAATATAACGAAAAACACGGCATAGTACCGAAAACGATAGTCAAACCTATCGTAAACACGATAGAGATAACAAAGAAAGCGGACAGAACGAAAGATATAAAGTTTAAAGATATACCCGACGAGATAGAAAAGTTAAAGGCGCTTATGAAAGTAGCGTCCGCCAACCTTGATTTTGAACGGTGTATAGAAATAAGGGACACGATAGCGAAATTAAAAAACAAGTTAAGGAAATAATATGCAAGATTTTATAGTGGTAAAAGGCGCGAAAGAAAACAATTTAAAGAATATCGACGTAAAAATACCCCGTAACAAATTAGTAGTGTTTACGGGGCTTTCGGGCAGCGGAAAATCGACGCTTGCGTTCGACACGATTTTTGCCGAAGGGCAAAGAAGATATATGGAAAGTTTGTCGAGTTACGCAAGAATGTTTTTGGGACAAATGCAAAAACCCAACGTCGAAAGCATCGACGGGTTGTCGCCCGCAATATCGATTGACCAAAAAACCACTTCGAACAATCCCAGATCTACCGTCGGCACGGTTACCGAGATTTACGATTATTTAAGGTTGCTGTACGCCAGAACTGGTATTCCTCATTGTCCCAGGTGCGGTAAAGAAATACGCAGACAAACGATAGACGAAATATGCGATAAAGTTACCGCAATGACGCAGGGAAGTCGTATTTTAATTCTTGCTCCCGTCGTCAGGGGGAGAAAGGGAGAATATTCCAAACAGATAGACGGGTATAAAAAAAGCGGTTATTCGAGAATCGAGATAGACGGCGTTGTTTACGATTTGGGCGAAGAGATCGTCATCGATAAAAACGTCAAACATAACATAAACGTCGTCGTCGACAGGCTCGTTATCAAAGACGGAATACGCCAAAGGCTTAACGACAGCATAGAAACGGCGATAAAACTTGCGGACGGGTTGGTATCCGTCGAATGCGACGGCAAAACGGAACTATATTCGACGAAATACGCGTGTCCCGATTGCGGAATCAGTATCGAAGAACTCGAACCGAGAATGTTCAGTTTCAACAATCCGTTCGGCGCGTGTCCCGAATGTCACGGGTTAGGTTTTAAAAACAAAATCGACGTAAACAAAATACTCGGCAATCAGGACAAATCCATCAACGAAGGCGCGCTTGCGATAACGGGTTGGAATCTTGACTCGGCGGAACTGGCGAAAATGAGATTTAAAAGTCTTGCCGAGCATTACCATTTTTCGTTGGACGTTCCTATTAAGGATTTGCCGAAAGACGTACTTAACGTAATTCTTTACGGCAACGGCGGAGAAAAAATTAAAATGCACTACGCCACCCGTACTTTTACAAGCGATTATATGAGCGCGTGGGAAGGCATAATTCCGAATCTTGAACGAAGATACGTCGAAACGACGTCCGATTATACTAAATCCGAAATCGAACGGTATATGATGACCTTGCCTTGCGACGCTTGTCGCGGAAAACGGCTTAAAAAAGAAAGTCTTGCCGTAACGGTAGGCGGCAAAAACATCGCCGAACTTACCGAACTGTCGGTAGAAAAAGCGTTGGCGTTTTTCGACGGGTTAAAGTTGACCGAAACGCAAAAAATCATCGCGAAAGATATAATAAAAGAGATAAAAGCAAGACTCGGATTTTTAAAAGACGTGGGGCTTTCCTATCTGACGCTCGACCGTTCGGCTGGTACTTTGTCGGGCGGCGAAGCGCAAAGAATACGACTTGCCACTCAAATAGGCAGCGGACTTACGGGCGTTTTGTATATTTTGGACGAGCCTAGCATAGGGCTTCACCAAAGGGACAACGAAAAACTTTTGGCGACCTTAAAACATTTGAGAGATTTGGGAAATACTCTGATAGTCGTCGAACACGACGAAGACACGATACGCTCGGCTGACTTTATAGTCGACATAGGAAGATTTGCGGGGGTAAACGGCGGCACGGTCGTGGCGACGGGTACTCAACAAGACATAATGGATTGTAAAGACAGTATCACGGGCGACTATCTGGCGGGCAGAAGAAAAATCGAAGTCCCCAAAGCAAGAACTCCCGTAAACGGTAAGTTCTTAACGATTAAAGGGGCTAGTCAAAACAATCTTAAAAACATCGACGTAAACGTACCCGTAGGGCTTATAACCGCCGTAACGGGCGTTTCGGGAAGCGGAAAGAGTTCTTTGGTAAACGAAGTCATATACCCTAAACTCGCAAACGTTTTAAACAAAGCGAAAGTAAGAGAAGGGGAGTATTCGTCGTTTGAAGGAATAGACAATTTCGACAAAGTAATAGCGATAGACCAGTCGCCTATCGGCAGAACGCCAAGGTCGAATCCCGCGACGTATACGGGGGTTTTCTCGGCGATAAGAGATTTGTTCGCGGCAACGCCCGACGCGAAAGCGCGCGGATACAAATCGGGAAGATTCAGTTTTAACGTAGCGGGCGGCAGGTGTGAAAACTGTTCGGGCGACGGCATAATTCAGATAGAAATGCACTTTTTACCGGACGTTTACGTTCCGTGCGAAGTTTGCCACGGCACGAGATACAACAGCGAAACGCTACAAGTAAAATACAAGGGCAAAAACATTTCGGACGTTTTGAATATGACCGTCGACGAAGCGGTAGCGTTTTTTGAAAACATACCGAGCATTTACGGTAAAATAAAAACGCTTCAAGAAGTCGGGCTGGGGTATATAAGGCTCGGACAAAGTTCGACGACTCTTTCGGGCGGCGAAGCGCAGAGAGTAAAACTTGCGACTGAACTTGCAAAACGTTCGACGGGCAAAACGATGTATATTTTAGACGAGCCGACTACGGGATTGCACAATTACGACGTCGATAAACTTGCTAATATACTTTTAAGGTTGCGTTCGACGGGCAACACCGTTTTGGTTATAGAACACAACCTCGATATAATCAAGATTGCCGATTACGTTATCGATTTAGGTCCCGAAGGCGGAGACGGCGGCGGCACGGTAGTCGCAACGGGTACTCCCGAAGAAATCGCAACTAACGAAAACAGTTTTACGGGCAAGTTTTTAAAAAACATATTGAATAATTAAACTGAGTTATAGGCATATATTTTGTAATTTTACACATACAAGATATATGCTTATCGTTTTTGTAAGGACAACGGTTATATTCGTAACGCTGTTGATAATAATGCGACTTATGGGCAAACGTCAGATAGGAGAAATGCAACCTTTCGAGTTCGTTATAACGCTTATCATCGCAGATCTTGCCTGTATTCCTATGTCCGAAGTATCGATTCCGCTCCTTTACGGAATATCCGCAATACTCGCGCTGTTTATATTGCACCAGATACTCTCCGCGCTAGAAGAAAGCGGCGTCTTTATGAAACGCGCCATTTCGGGGAAACCGTCTTTGGTGATAAACTCAAACGGAATAGACTTTACGGAACTTAAACGCAACAATATCGACGTCGACGATTTGATAGCGTCGTTAAGAACGCTCGGGTATTTTTCGATAGACGACGTGTCTTACGCTATTTTTGAATCGAACGGCAAACTTTCCGCTGTAAAGAACGCCGCAAAGACTGACGTTGCGAGTTTATTGCCCGTAGTCGTCGTGAACAACGGAAAATTAAACCGTAAAAATCTTTCGCTTATAAAGACTGACGAAAAGGAGATTTCGGAGTTTGTGAAAAAGCAAAAAGTAAAGTCCGTAAAAAACGTTGGATTGATGACTTTGGATAATTCGGGCAGGGTGTATTTTCAAACGTACGGCGACAAATATAAGATTTTGAACATGCCGCTGAAAGAAGGCGTTTCATGGTAAAATCGATAACGACGATACTCGCAGCCGCGCTCGTGTTCGCGGGGTTTGCGTTTACTGAACAAACGTACGTCCGCAAAGAGTTTGCCGAGTTTGGCGTTTGCCTTGAATGTCTTTACGATAAAGTCGATAAGCGGGAATGTGAAAAGCAAGACGTTATCGCGTTTAAGGAAGCGTGGCTCGCCAAAAAAAGAAAACTCCATATTTTCATACCGCACAACGATATAAAAGAAGTGGAGTTATGGATAGGCGAAACGATGTCTTTCGTCGAACAGAAAAATTATAAAGAAGCGATAAGCAAACTCGAAGTTTTAAGGGTTCTGGTACGGGAAATCCCGAAAACTTTTACGTTTAAACTCGAAAATATATTCTAACGCTTGACAAACGCTTTCGCAGGGATTATACTTTAAAACAATACAGAGTAGTGAAAGCGCGTTAAGTGTTGCAAAACGGGATGTTGATTGCAAACGAAGGGTAGCCCCCGCGGTGCTTTTACGCATCCATTGTATAAGTAAAATACGAGAAAACCGCGTCGTTTCAATCGTAAAACGGCAACGCCGAAACAAGCGCGGGCGCGCGTCGTTCTCATAAATTACGAATCTTTCAATGGATCTCTCTATTAAGGAGGGATTTTTTTATGCCAACGTATCTTGTGATTGTGTTTTCTTGTCTTACAGTAGCGGTATCTTCGGGGCTTTTCGTTCTCTACGTTATTTTCGGCAAGAAAAGCAAAGTTTCCTTTACGAAACGACTTACCTTTTCGGCGGTGTTTACCGCTCTTGCGGTGTTGTTTAATATTTTCACAATACAGACGGGCGTTAAATATTTCGTAATTTCTTTTACGGCGATACCTTGTTTTCTGGCGGGTTTTTTGCTCGGTCCCGTAGAAGGTTTTGCCGTAGGGTTTATAGGCGACTTGTTAGGCGCGCTCATCAACCCTTTCGGAGCGTATATGCCGCTTATAGGACTAGCTTCGGGGTTGTGGGGATTTATTCCGGGGTGCTTGATGCGTCTTGGTAAAAACGGATACGCGTATTACGTTTTAAAAACGATTTTGTCGTATATAATATGTATATTTATGTGCACCGCGTTTTTGAATACTTACGCGCTGTATTTGCTGTACGGCAACGGCAGAACTTACTGGGCGTATCTTATAGTAAGATTTCCTATGCAAACGGCGGTCGCCGCTATAAACGCAACGTTGTCCGTCATATTGACGGCGGCGTTAACAAAAATACGGTACGTCAAAAACCTATTTATGCTTGATTGATTTGAGAATCGCTTTTACGCCGACGGGTTTGGTTGCGGCGATAATCAAAGTTATAAACAGAACTATCGCCAGCGAATCGATTATGGTCGCAATAAGCGAACCGACGATTCTCAGCAACAGTTTTTTCAAAAAATAGCCGAATGCGACGGTGGGTAAAACGCAAGCGAGAATGGTAAGCGAAGTCAAAAGATATTTAGGGCTTTGCTTACTTTTTTTGTTTATGAGAATAACGTTTAAAACGGAACTTAACAAGTAGTTCAGCGCGTAGCCGACTATCAATGAATAAACGCCCAGATATTTAGGCAAAAGACACGCCGACAGCAATAAGACGGACGAAGATATAAGAAAATACAAAAGAGTTTTTCTTTCTTCGCCGATAGAGTTGAGAATTGTCGTCGTAATCATTGAAAGACTCATCGTAATCATTATGGGCGACGACATGGACAAAAACTTCCCGCAAGTGTAGTCGCCGTAAACGAACAAGCCTATTTCGTCCCCAAGTACGGCGAACAGGGGGAGAAAGATTGCCGTTACCAAAGTGGAAAAAGTAACGGCGGTTGAAACGTCTTTGCGCAACGCGGTAAAGTTTTTCGTGTAAAAGTTTTCCGAAACTTCGGGTATCAACACTACGGTGAATCCGCCTATTAAGGTCGCGGGAATCGACAGCAGGGGCATAGCCATTCCGAACGCCGAGCCGAAATCCGCCATCGCTTTTTGTTTCGAGTACCCGTATTTTACGAGCATCAACGGGAATATTATCGCAACCAAAGTGTTTATGACGGAACCTACGCTACGCATCAACGTAATGGGCGACGACGCCGAGAACAATGGTTTTAAAGTACGGAGCGGGTTGGTAAACTTTTCTTTTTTCACGACGAAATATAACGACATAAGAGTGAACGAGCAAACGTATGAAAGGGCAACCGCGAATCCGGCCGATTTGACGCCCGAAAGCAAATCGGTTGACTTGTTTATAAGGATTATTCCCGCGAAAATCATTACGACTTCTTCTAAAAGGTCGACCGCCGAATAAGGCAAAAAGTTGTGATTGCCCCAAAGTATACCGCGAAGCACGTTGTATACGCCGGTCAAGAAAAGGGTGGGCAGTATAATTGTTAAAACGGTCATACACCTTTCGTCTGTGAACAAGTATTTTATGAAAAGATTTTTAAAGATGAAAAACACGGCCAGCACGATGGCGGAAGTTATCAGTGAAAGAAGAATCCCCGCGCTCATTACGGAAGATAAGTCGTCGGGTTTGTTTTGCGCCCGATATTTCGTCATTAACCTCGAAACGGTAACGGGTATGCCCGAAGACGAAAAAGTAATAAACGTCGCGAACATCGTAAGCGCGACCTGATATATACCTACTCCGACTCCGCCAAGCGTTCTCGAAAGGTAAATGCGATACATAAACCCCAAAAGTCGTTCAAAACCCGAAAAGAGCGTAACTATCAAAACCGTTTTAACAAATTTTTTCATATTTTATATTATTAAGTTGTCCTATGAATTATTACGGCAGACTTTTCATAAAATATGATATGGAAATAATAGAATGCGAAAAAAATAAGTTCTGGTACAGGTGCAAATCGGGAGAAGGGGTGTTCGGCGTTGCGAAAAAGTTTAACGTATCCGTATATAAACTGATAAAAGACAACGGACTTGTAAAAGGGCTTTTCGGCGGCGAACTGTTGATTATCGAAAGCGGAAACTTGATTAAATTAACGGCGGAAGACTCCCCGCAAAAGATTTACGAAACGACGGGCAGAAGCGCGGAAGAGTTAAAAAGAATAAACGGCGTGCAATATTTACCGCTAAATATTTATTTAAGTTATTGAAACGCATTGACATTTGTTCGGAATTAGTGTATTATAATAAGCAACGGACGTTTCGATACGGGGCGATGAACCCGTTCGGCGGGCTTTTGCTCGGTAAAAATCGAAACGGAAGGGCGTTCGTAAAAAAGTCGGTTTTTATAAACGGCTTAAACAAAAACGAGCAATTACATAACACGCAGGTGTGGCGGAACTGGCAGACGCGTAAGATTCAGGTTCTTATAAGAGCAATCTTGTATGGGTTCGACCCCCTTCACCTGCACCAACGTAAGTCTGAATCGGATGCCGTAACGGTATTCGGTTCAGATTTTTTTATTGATAAAATATTGACTTGAAAAACAAACGGGTGTATAATTTATCATAAAGAAACGTTCGGAGAATTATATGGAAAACATTATTGAAATAAATAATCTCGATAAAAGTTTCGGCGAAGTTCACGCGGTAAACGACTTGTCTTTCAAGGTTAAAAAAGGAGAGTTGTTTGCTTTTCTCGGCGTAAACGGCGCGGGTAAATCCACGACTATATCGATTATGTGCGGAACGCTTCGGAAAGACGGAGGGAAGGTCTTTATCAACGGCAAAGATATTGACGACGGTATCGCGGAAATAACCAAAGACTTAGGCGTTGTTTTTCAAAACTCCGTGTTGGACAAACAACTTACCGTTAAAGATAATTTGACGTCGAGAGCGAGTCTTTACGGTATCTACGGCAAAGCGGCGAAAGAACGTATAACCGAACTTGCAAAAACGCTTGATTTTGAAAATCTGTTAAACCGTACTCTCGGTAAACTTTCGGGCGGTCAACGCAGAAAGATAGACGTCGCGAGAGCGCTTCTGCACAACCCGAAGATTTTAATTTTAGACGAGCCGACTACGGGGCTGGATCCGCAAACACGAAAAACCATGTGGCGCGTTATAGACGATTTGAGAAAAACGCAAGGAATGACGGTGTTCCTGACGACTCATTATATGGAAGAATCAGCCGACGCCGATTACGTCGTGATAATCGATTCCGGCAAAATCGTAGCGGAAGGTACTCCCGTAGAGTTGAAGAATAAATACACGGGCGACTATATTACATTATATAATGTATCGGAAAACGCCGTTAAGGCGCTGGGCAAACCTTATACGAGTATAGGCGAAGCGTACAGAATAGAAGTAGAAAGTACCGACGTTGCGAAACGGCTTATATTAGAACGTCCCGAAACGTTTAGCGACTTTGAAATAGTGAAAGGCAAAATGGACGACGTGTTTATCGCCGTTACGGGCAAAAAGCCGGAAGGGGGATATTGATGAAAACTTTTTTATCCGTTACTAAAAGAAACGTCAAGATTTTCTTTAAAGATAAAGTAATGTTTTTTACATCGTTGATAACGCCCGTAATTTTGCTCGTGTTGTATATGACTTTCCTTGCGGACGTTTATAAGGACGGTTTTGACAAATCGATAGCGGAAGCGGGCGTTACCGTACCGAAAAAACTCATAAACGGAATGGTTGGCGGACAACTCGTTTCGTCTATTCTCGCCGTATCGTGCGTAACGGTAGCCTTTTGTTCAAACTTGTTGATGGTCAACGACAAAATGAGCGGCGCGAAAAAAGACATGGCGGTATCCCCGACTAAAAAGTACGTTTTCGCGTTTTCGTATTACGCGTCGACGTTGATGACTACTCTTATCGTAACCTTGACGGCAATGACCGCTTGCCTGATATATATCGCGTGTTCGGGTTGGTATATGTCTTTCGGCGACGTAATGCTTTTATTGCTTGATATATTTTTATTGACTATGTTTGGAACGGCTCTCTCGTCTTGCGTAAACGTGTTCTTGTCGACCAACGGTCAGGCAAGCGCGGTTGGAACGATTGTGTCGTCGGGATACGGATTTATATGCGGAGCGTATATGCCTATATCTCAATTCGGAAAAGGACTTCAATACGTTTTGGGGTTGTTGCCGGGAACGTACGGAACTTCTCTCGTCAGAAACCACGCGCTTGCGGGCGCTCTGCGTGAATGTTCGAAATCGGGATTTCCGCCCGACGTCGTCGAAAGGATAAAAGACAGCGTCGACTGTAATTTGTATTTTTTCGGAAATAAGGTAAGCGTAGGGGCGATGTACGGCGTGATGATAGGGACGGTTGTATTGCTCGTTGGTATTTATATTTTGATAAACGTGCTGAAAAAAGAAGATAACGGCAAATAAATCAGGGCTTAAACGAGCCCTTTTTTATTTTATAATGCGTAAAAAAAGAAAAATGTAAAAAAATGGTGAAAATATTAAAAAATTATTCAAAAACTGTTGACAAGCGCGTTTTATTATGTTTATAATATATGCACTATCACTGCATCGGCGGTTTATTTGGGAATATTGCATATTTCTTAAAAATACTTGAAAAACTTTATTATTTTTGAATAAAATTGTTTGACAAGACGTATTGAAATGTGATAATATAAGTAGGCTGTCGACGAAAGCGTCGGTGGTACTCGGCTGGGATTGCCGAGGCAAGAAGATTAAAAATTGAATAGTTGGAAATATAATGATGAAATAATACAAAGAATTACGAAATCAAAAAGTTTCTGTCAAGATTTTTGAGTGCATTAAAAAATAGTACCAAAAAACAGTCATATAAAAGACAAAAAAAATTATAAAACGTTAGAGCAGTTGAGTTATGAGAAATAACTTAGCTTTAAGAAATTAAACTTAAGAGTTTGATTCTGGCTCAGGACGAACGCTGGCGGCGTGCTTAACACATGCAAGTCGAACGAAGGGTAGAAATACCCTTAGTGGCGGACGGGTGAGTAACGCGTGAGCAATCTGCCCTTGTCAGGGGAATAACACATAGAAATGTGTGCTAATACCGCATGACGTTACGAAGTGGCATCACTTTGTAACCAAAGAATTATCGGACAAGGATGAGCTCGCGTCCCATTAGGTAGTTGGTGAGGTAACGGCCCACCAAGCCGACGATGGGTAGCCGACCTGAGAGGGTGATCGGCCACATTGGAACTGAGAAACGGTCCAGACTCCTACGGGAGGCAGCAGTGGGGAATATTGGGCAATGGAGGCAACTCTGACCCAGCAACGCCGCGTGAATGATGAAGGTCTTCGGATTGTAAAGTTCTGTGATGGGGAACGAAGAAAGTGACGGTACCCCAAGAGCAAGCCACGGCTAACTACGTGCCAGCAGCCGCGGTAATACGTAGGTGGCAAGCGTTGTCCGGAATGACTGGGCGTAAAGGGTGCGTAGGTGGCGATGCAAGTTAGCAGCGAAATTCCGGGGCTTAACTCCGGCGCTACTGCTAAGACTGTGTTGCTTGAGTGCAGGAGGGGTAAGTGGAATTCCTAGTGTAGCGGTGGAATGCGTAGATATTAGGAAGAACACCGGTGGCGAAGGCGACTTACTGGACTGTAACTGACACTGAGGCACGAAAGCGTGGGGAGCAAACAGGATTAGATACCCTGGTAGTCCACGCCGTAAACGATGAATACTAGGTATGGGAGGTATCGACTCCTTCCGTGCCGCAGTTAACGCAATAAGTATTCCGCCTGGGGAGTACGGCCGCAAGGTTGAAACTCAAAGAAATTGACGGGGACCCGCACAAGCAGCGGAGCATGTGGTTTAATTCGACGCAACGCGGAAAACCTTACCAGGGTTTGACATCGTCTGACAGTTCAAGAGATTGAATTTCCCTTCGGGGCAGGCAGACAGGTGGTGCATGGTTGTCGTCAGCTCGTGTCGTGAGATGTTGGGTTAAGTCCCGCAACGAGCGCAACCCTTA